>NZ_BOOH01000059.1 GCF_016863135.1 Planobispora longispora | reverse complement strand
GCGGCCGTCGTCACGTCCTCACCCGTCGCCATGAGCCCGGGGACTCAGGTGCCGGCGGCGTCCTCCACGACCTGGGCCCAGCGTTCGAGGAGGGCCTGGGCGGAGTCCGCGTCGGAGGCCTCCGCCCACAGATGGGTGACGGCCTCGGCGGGGTCGGGCAGCACCAGCGCCCAGCTTCCGTCGTCGGCGACGACCCGCACGCCGTCCGTGGTGTCGATCCGGTAGCCCTCGGCGGCCTCGATGACCGACCGCATCACCGCCCCCTTGGCCGCCCAGGGCGTCGGCACCGTACGGCGCAGCAGCCTGGCCGCCGGGATCCTGGCGTCGATCTGGCTGAGCGAGAGCCTGGTCCTGGCGACCAGCCCCAGCAGGCGCAGGAACACCGCCAGCCCGTCCACCGCGGGCCCGAACTCCGGCACGATGAACCCGCCGCGCCCGTCCCCGGCGAAGACCATGTCCTGCCCCCGCGAGGCGGAGGTGAGCGCGTCGATCGCGGTGGAGGTCCACTCGACCTGGACGCCGTGGAACCGGCAGACCTGCTCGGCCACGCGGGTGGTGGTCACCGGCAGCGCCACCCGGCCGCCCCGGCGCTCGGCCGCGACGAGGTCCAGCACGACCAGCAGGGCGCGTTCCTCGCTGATCAGCTGGCCCGCCTCGTTGACCAGCGCGACCCGCTCCCCCACCGGGTCGAACCGCACCCCGAACGCCGCCCTGGAGGAGCTGACGAGCTCCGACAGGCGCTGCAGGTCGCGGCGGCGCTCGGCGAAGGTCTCGGTGGGCGAGGCCTCGTCCAGGCGGTTGTTGACGGTCAGCACGTCCACCCCGACCCGGCCGAGGAGGCTCGGCAGCACCAGCGCCGAAGTGCCGCCCGCGCAGTCGACCACGACCTTCATGTCGGCGTCGCGCACCCCGCTCATGTTCACGCAGCGCAGCAGCTCGTTCGTGTAGTCCTCGATCACCCGCGGGGGGAAGCTGAGCTCGGCGATCTCACCGGGGAAGGCGCGGCGGAACTCCTGGCGGGAGAAGACCCGCTCCAGCCTCCGCTGGGCGGACTGGGACAGGTCGGCGCCGCTCTCGTCCATGAAGACGATGTCCACGCTCTGCGGGTCGCCGGAGGTGGTGCGCAGGGCGATCCCGCCGACGGCCCTGTCCTTGGCGGTGTGGAAGCGGGAGACCGGCAGCGGGACGGCCTCCAGGTCGAGCACGTCGATGGCGCTGGCGTTCAGGGCGCTGATCACGGCCCGTTTCAGGGCCCGGGCGGCCCGGGAGGAGTCACGGGAGGTGACGACCGAGGTGCCCTTCTTCAGGGTGGTGGCGTAGGCGCTGGCCAGCCGTACGCACAGCTCGGGAGTGATCTCCACGTTGACCAGCCCGGAGACGCCGCGCGGGCCGAACAGGTTGCGCTGCCCCCGGGACTCCCAGATGACGCTGGTGTTGACCAGCGCCCCGGCCTCGACGGTCTTGAACGGGTAGATCTTGACTCCGGAGGAGACGTACGCCTCGGCCTCGATGATGCACTCGTCCCCGACGACGGCGTTCTCCTCGACCCGGGCGCCCGTCATCAGGTCGGTGTTCTTGCCGATCACGCAGCCGCGCAGGTTGGTGCTCGGCCCGACGTAGACGTTGTCGTGGACGACGGCGCGGTGCAGGAAGGCGCCCTCGCGGACCACCACGTTGCTGCCGAGCACGGTGTACTCCCGCAGCTCGGCCCCCGCCTCGACCTTGGCGTAGTCGCCGACGTAGAGGGGGCCCTTGAGGATCGCGTCGGGGTCCACCACGGCGCCCTCGGCCACCCAGACGCCGGGTGAGAGCTCGAAGGCCCCGATGTCCACCTTGACCCGGCCGGACAGCACGTCGGCCTGGACCCTCAGGTAGCTCTCGTGGGTGCCGACGTCCTCCCAGTAGCCGTCGGCCACGTAGCCGAAGAGCGCGGCGCCCCGCTCCAGCAGCTTCGGGAACACGTCCGCCGACCAGTCGACCGGCCCGGCGGCGGTGACCTCGTCGAGGACTTCGGGCTCCATCACGTAGACGCCGGTGTTGACCGTGTCGGAGAAGACCTGGCCCCAGGTGGGCTTCTCCAGGAACCGCTCCACCCGGCCCTGCTCGTCCACGATGACGATGCCGAACTCCAGCGGGTTGGGCACGCGTTTGAGCCCGATGGTGACCAGGGCGCCGTTCTCCCGATGGAAGTCGATCATGTCGGTCAGGTCGATGTCGGTGAGCGCGTCGCCGGAGATGACCAGGAAGGGCTCGTCGCGGAGACGGTCGGCGGCGTTCTTGACGCTCCCGGCGGTGCCGAGCGGCCTCTCCTCCGTGGCGTAGTACAGGTTCATGCCGAGCTCGTCGCCGTCGCCGAAGTAGTTGCGGACCAGGGCGGCCAGGAACTGCACGGTCACCACGGTCTCGGTGAACCCGTGCCGTTTCAGCAGGCGCAGCACATGCTCCATGATCGGCCGGTTGACCACTGGGAGCAGGGGCTTGGGCTGGTTCGCGGTCATCGGCCGGAGCCGCGTCCCCTCACCGCCCGCCATCACGACGGCCTTCACAAATCACCTCTTACGGCGTTTTGGCTCCTTTAAGGAGTTGCCGCACCTGTACCCAATACAGCACCCCGGACCACCAGTACAGCCCGACGCCCCAGATCGCCAGCGACCAGCCGACGATCCGGGCCGGGTCGCCGTACCACGCGTCGTGGTGGGCCAGGAAGAGAAGGGGGAAGGAGTAGAGCAGGTTGGCCGTGGCGGCCTTGCCCATGAAGTGCACCGGGAGCGCCGGGCCGTACCCGAGGCGGCGCAGGATCGGCGGGATGCCGAGGAGCATCACGTCCCGGAGCGGGATGATCAGTGCCAGCCACCAGGGGATGATGTCGCGCAGGGCCAGACCGAGCAGGGTGGCCAGGATGTAGAGCCGGTCGGCCAGCGGGTCGAGCAGCCTGCCGAGCTTGCTGGTCTGGTTCCACGCCCTGGCGAGCTTGCCGTCGAGCCAGTCGGAGAACCCGGCGAGCATCAGCAGCGCGACCGCCCAGCCGTCGGCCTTCGGGCCCAGCACGAGCCAGAGGAAGGCCGGCACGCCGAGAAGCCTGGCCAGGCTCAGCGCGTTGGGAACCGTCCAGATCCGATCCTCGGCCCCCGGCACTTCCACATTCACCCGTTTGTCTCCCTCCCGTACCTGATAGTGACACTACTGCGTTGATGGCGACGCCAACGCGTCGCGGCTCGGGGGGTGGTGATCGGGTGGGGGACGCGCTATGGTTTCCGCCGACCAACGCGGGAGCCCGGAGAACCGGGCTGAGAGGACGGCTGTGACAGCCGCCGACCGCCAGAACCTGCTCCGGATAATGCCGGCGAAGGGAGTTTGCGCGATGTCTGACGCGCGTCCGTCCAGCTCCAAGATCTACCAGGGTGACCTGCGCGTCCCCATGCGCGAAGTGCGGCTGAGCAACGGGGAGTCGGTCACGCTCTACGACACCTCGGGGCCCTACACCGATCCGGCCGTGACCGTCGACATCACCCGCGGCCTGCCGCGCCTGCGCGAGGACTGGATCCTCGACCGCGGCGACGTCGCGCGGTACGGCGGCCGCCCGGCCCGGCCCGCCGACGACGGCTACCGGGACCAGGAGTCGTGGGCGCGCGACCTGCGCTCCCTCGACGCGGTCTTCACCGGCGGCGACCACAGGCCGCTGCGCGCGGCCGGGGCGCCGGTGACCCAGCTCGCCTACGCGCGGCGCGGCCTGGTCACCGCCGAGATGGAGTTCGTCGCGCTCCGCGAGGGCGTGACGCCGGAGTTCGTCCGCGACGAGGTGGCCGCCGGACGGGCGATCATCCCGGCCAACGTCAACCACCCGGAGAGCGAGCCGATGATCATCGGCCGCAACTTCCTCGTGAAGATCAACGCCAACATCGGCAACTCGGCCGTGACCTCCACCATCGAGGAGGAGGTGGACAAGATGACGTGGGCGATCCGGTGGGGCGCCGACACCGTCATGGACCTGTCCACCGGGCGCAACATCCACACCACCCGCGAATGGATCATCCGCAACTCCCCGGTGCCGATCGGGACCGTCCCGATCTATCAGGCGCTGGAGAAGGTGAACGGGCGGCCCGAGGAGTTGTCCTGGGAGGTCTACCGCGACACCCTGATCGAGCAGTGCGAGCAGGGCGTGGACTACTTCACCGTGCACGCCGGGGTGCGCCTGGCGCATGTGCCGCTGACCGCGCGGCGCAGGACGGGCATCGTCTCACGGGGTGGATCGATCATGGCGGCCTGGTGCCTGGCCCACCACCGCGAGAGCTTCCTCTACGAGCACTTCGCCGACATCTGCGAGATCATGGCCGCCTACGACGTGGCCTTCTCCCTCGGCGACGGCCTGCGCCCGGGGTCGATCGCCGACGCCAACGACGAGGCCCAGTTCGCCGAGCTGCGGACGCTGGGCGAGCTGACGAAGATCGCGCACGCGCACGACGTCCAGGTCATGATCGAGGGCCCCGGCCACGTCCCCATGCACAAGATCAAGGAGAACGTGGACCTGCAGCGCGAGCTCTGCGACGACGCGCCGTTCTACACCCTCGGCCCGCTGACGACCGACATCGCCCCCGGCTACGACCACATCACCTCGGCCATCGGCGCGGCGATGATCGGCTGGTACGGCACCGCCATGCTCTGTTACGTCACCCCCAAGGAGCACCTGGGGCTGCCGAACCGGGACGACGTGAAGGCCGGCGTGATCACCTACAAGATCGCGGCGCACGCGGCCGACCTCGCCAAGGGGCACCCGGGCGCGCAGGCCCGGGACGACGCGCTGTCCGACGCCCGGTTCGAGTTCCGCTGGGAGGACCAGTTCGACCTCTCCCTCGACCCGGACACCGCCCGGTCCTTCCACGACGAGACGCTGCCCGCCGCCCCGGCCAAGACCGCGCACTTCTGCTCCATGTGCGGTCCGAAGTTCTGCTCGATGAAGATCAGCAGGGACATCGCCGGCACGTACGGCGCCGCCATGGGCCTGCCCGACGCCGAGTTCGAGGGCGGGATCGAGGCCGGGATCGAGGCGGGCCTGCGGTCCAAGGCGGAGGAGTTCGCCGCCGGCGGCAACCGCATCTACCTGCCCCTGGCCGACTGACCCGGCCGCCGGGCGCCGGGGTCCCTTCCGCGGGCCCCGGCCTCCGGGACTCTCAGGAGCGGCGCACGGCGGCGCGGGGCGACCAGGCCCAGATGAGCACGGCCACGGTGAGCCCGAACAGGGTCAGGCCGCTGGGCACGTGGGTGCCCAGCATCTCCCAGCTGAAGTGCTGGCCCATGCCGATCAGGAACAGGCCCAGGCTGGCGAGCGCGGGCCAGCCCGCGCCGCGGCCCGGCCGCCAGACGAGCACGGCGGCCACGATCTGCAGCAGGGCGATCAGGTGCACCACCATGCCCGCCCACACGTGGGTGTCGGACAGGGACTGATCGCCGTTGACGGCCTGGCCGGCGAACGAGGCCGCGACGATCAGCCCGGCCGCCTGGGCGACGACCAGGATGCGCAGGCCGTACAGGAGCCCGGTGGAGACGGGGCGGCCCTGTCCGGCGGAACCTGCGGAACCTGCGGTGACGACCTCCTGCATGGGACGTGTCCTTCCTTGCGGTGAGCGTTGGGAGCACACATCGTGTCCGCCGGCGGCCCGCCGCGTCGTCAGCCTGCGGGCTGACCCGCCGGTCCGCCCCTCGGGGGATTCCGCACCGGCCGGAACCCCGCGTCGACCAGCCCGATCCGGTGGGCGACCACCGCCGCCTGGATTCGGTTTCGCAGTCCCAGCTTGTCCATGGCGGTGGAGACGTGGGTCTTGACGGTGGTCACGCCGACGTGCAGGGCGTCGGCGATCTCGGCGTTGGACAGCCCCGTCCCGACCAGGGCCAGCACCTCCAGCTCCCGCTCGGTGAGCCGGGCCGGGACGCGCGGGGTCTCCTGCTCCTCCGCCGCCAGGGCCCGCTCCACCACGCGGCGCAGCACCGAGGGGGCGAGCAGCGGCTCCCCGGACGCGGCCCGGCGCACGGCGTCGACCATCCGCTCCGGTTCGTCGTCCTTGACCAGGAAGCCGATCGCCCCGGCGCGCAGGGCGGCGTAGACGTTCTCGTCCTCGGCGAAGGTGGTGAGGATCACGATCCGCGCGGCGGGCCAGGCGCCGAGGATCCGCCGGGACGCCTCCAGCCCGTCCATCACGGGCATGCGCAGGTCCATCAGCAGCACGTCGGGACGGAGCCGTTCCGCCAGCTGCAGGGCCTGCGACCCGTCGACCGCCTCGCCGCACACCTCCATCTCCCCGGCGGCCTCCAGCAGCATCCGCACGCCCGCGCGGACCAGGGCCTGGTCGTCGGCGATGACGACCCGGATCACCGGAGCCCCTCCACCGGCCGCTCGGTCCCCGGCTGGTCGCACGTCCTCACGACGTCTCCTCTCATGTCCCCCTTGTCCCCCTTCTCTTCCTCCCGCCGCCGGGGCAGGATCCTGCGCTGCAGCGTCATGCCGCACGACTGGCCGGCGCGCTCCAGCGGGAGCGTCGCGGCCAGCCGCCAGCCGCCGGCCCCGTCGGGACCGGCGGACAGGTCCCCGCCCAGCGCCCGGGCGCGCTCGCGCATGCCCGCGATGCCCTGTCCCGAGGAGGGCAGCGCGTCGCGGGGCCCGGCCGGGGACGGGGTGCCCGAACCGGACGCGTCGCCGGGCGGCGGGCCGCTGGACACGTCCACCTCGAGCGCGTCCCCGGTCACCCTCAGCTCCACCACCGCGGGGGTGCCCGGCCCTGAGTGCTTGAGCACGTTGGTCAGGCCCTCCTGGACGATCCTGGCGGCCGAGGCGCGGGTCACCAGGGGGACGAGCTCGGCCTCGGGGGCGGCGCGGAGCTCGACGTCGAGACCGGCGGCGTTCATCCGTTCCACCGCGTCGCGGACCACCGCCTCGGGGGCGGCGACGGGCAGGTGGGCCAGTTCCGGGTCGCGGAGCACGTAGAGCAGGCCGCGCAGGTCCTCCAGGACCTGGTGCCCGGTCGTGCGGATGTCGGAGAGCGCCTCGGCGACCGGTCCCGACGGCGCGGCGTACTGGGCGGCGCCGGCCCGCAGCACCATGGCGCCGACGTGGTGGGCGACGATGTCGTGGACGTCGCGGGCGATCCGCTCGCGCTCGGCCAGCAGGTCGGCCCGGGCGCGCTCGGCGGACAGCTGCCTGGCCTCCTCGGCCATGGCCAGTTGCAGGTCGGCCGCGTCCTTGCGGACGCCGACGTAGCGGCCGATGATGATCGGCGCGGCCACCATGGCCAGCAGCGCGGCGACCCGGGTCGGGGTCACCTCCGACAGCTTGTCGCCGACGATGTTCAGCGCGGTCACCCCGACGGCCAGGAGGTAGGCGACGGCGGTCCAGGACCACGAGGCGCGCGTGGCGAACACGCCGAGGGTCACCAGGAAGAGCCCCTGGAGCGAGTTCGCGGCGAAGCCCGCGTCCTGACCGGCCAGGAGCACCAGCACGCCCTGCAGGGCGAACGCCGTGCCCGGCAGCCTGCGGACCAGCCCGGCGGTGAGCCCGCAGCCGATCACGAACCAGCCCACCGCCCAGACGGGCCACGGGCCGTCGTTCCACTTCGTCCAGGTGTCCAGGACCATGAAGGCCACCCCGCCGCCGGCCAGGAGCAGGTCGAGGGCGGGCCAGCGCCCGACGTCGCCCACGGGCTCGATGGGGTTGCGCAGGTAGCGGCCGACGATGACGGGGACGGCGACCATCCCGACCGGGAAGTACCAGAAGCCGGTCGTGAACGCGGTCCCCGGGTCGGCGAGGTTGACGGCGGTGGCGGCCCCCGCCAGCACCGCTCCGGGAACGATCCACCTCCAGGGGCCGCGGTAGGCGAGGATTCCCACGGCGACCGGGAGCAGGGTCTGCACCGTGTCGGCGGCGAAGCTGCCGAACCGGTCGCACAGGAGCAGCAGGCCCGACTGGTAGAGGCAGACCGCCAGGGGCGCGTGCCGGACGAACCCCATCGGGATCCCGGCGAGCAGCGACAGGCCCAGCACGAGCGGCCAGGGCGCGGACCCGCCGGTCTTCCCCGAGATGACCAGGCCGAGGCCGATCCCGGCGAACGCCAGGAAACCCCCGGGCACCGGACGCGATCTCGTCCCCCGGTCCGCGGTCCCCGCCGAGCTCCGGTCGTCGGACCGTGCCGGTGCCTCCGGGCGCTCCCGGCCGGAGGGCGGCAGGGGGGACCGTAATTGACCGGAAGGCGGCACGGGCGGCGCGCCCGACGCCGGATCGCGGGACTTCATAGGCGAAAGGTATCCCGGCTCGCGTGGGCCTCCCTCCTTCCCCGGGAGGGGTCGGCCTCCTCCTAGTGGCCGGAAGATCGGCCATACGGCTGGGTCATAACCAGGAAAAGAGACCTTAACCTTCACTCCATGACCAACGACACCACGCTCTTCCTGGGGCAATGGATGCGCGCCCCCGGGACCATCGGGGCGGTGGCGCCGAGCTCGCGCAAGCTCGCCGAGATGGTGACCGCTCCGATCCCCCAGCGGGGCGAGCCCGTGATCGTGGAGCTCGGTCCCGGCACGGGAGCGTTCACCGCCGAGATCCAGCGGCGCCTGCGCGGGCGGGGGCGCCATCTCGCGGTCGAGATCAACCCGAAGCTGGCGGACTTCCTGTCCGCCCGCCACCCGCGGGTGGACGTCACGGTCGCCGACGCGGTGAAACTGCCGCAGCTGCTCTGGGAGCGCGGCCTCGACCGGGCCGACGTGATCGTGAGCGGGCTCCCCTGGGCCGCTTTCTCCGGCGAGACGCAGACCTCCCTGCTGGACGCGGTGACCGCGGTCCTGGGCCCGAACGCCGCGTTCACCACCTTCGCCTACAGCTTCGCCAAGCCGTTCCCCCCGGCGCGGCGCTTCCGGCAGCGCATGCGCGACACCTTCGAGGAGGTCGTCACGGGCCGCACGGTGTGGGGCAACCTTCCCCCGGCCTTCGTCTACCACGCGCGCCGGCCCCGCCCGTAGGCCCGCCGGGCGGGATCCCCGGGAGGGACGGGCGGAGCCCGGCGGAAACCCCGCCCGAACCCTCGCCCCGCGACCGAACTTCATTCTATTATTGCGCACGCAACGAGAATGGAGTTGATCACGGTGGACTTCACGCTTCCGGAGAGCGCCCTCGCCGTCCAGCGCGGCATAGCTGATATCTGTTCACGCTACGACCTGGACTACTGGCAGCGTTGCGAGACCGACAAGCGCTGGCCGGAAGAGGTGTGGGCGGAGCTGGCCAAGGGGGGCTGGCTGGGCCTGGCCGTCCCCGAGGAGTACGGCGGCGGCGGGCAGGGGCTGCTCGAACTGGCCGTGGCCACCGAGACCCTCTCCGCCTCCGGCTCCGCCGGAGGATCGGCGTTCACCTACGTCCTCACCCCCGGTTTCGGCGCGATGACCCTGGCCCGGCACGGGAGCGACCGCCAGCGCGCGGAGCTGCTGCCCAAGCTCGCCACCGGCGAGGTCGAGACCTGCTTCGCCCTGACCGAGCCGGACGCCGGCTCCAACGCGCTGGGCATCTCCACCTCCGCCCGGCGCGACGGCGACGAGTACGTCGTCAAGGGCCAGAAGATCTGGATCACCGGCGTGCAGCGCGCCACCTGGATGCTCCTGGTCACCCGCACCGTCCCGGCCGCCGAGGCCAAGCCCCGCACCCACGGCATGACCGTCTTCCTGGTGAACGTGCCCGAGGCGGTGGCCGCCGGCCGGCTCTCCTTCCAGCCGATCCCCAAGATGGGCGCCAACACCACCCCGTCGAACATGGTCTTCATCGACGACCTGCGCGTGCCGGCCGCCAACGTCGTCGGCGAGGTCGACGGGGGCGCCGCGGTGCTGTGGGACATCCTCAACCCCGAGCGCATCCTGCTGGCCGCCTCCGCCCTCGGCGGCGCCGAGGTGGCGCTGAAGGTGGCCGTGCAGTACGCCAAGGAGCGCGAGGTCTTCGGCCGCCCGATCGGCGCCAACCAGGCCATCGCCTTCCCCCTCGCCCAGGTCAAGGCCAAGATCGAGCTGGCCAGGCTGATGCTCTACAAGGCCGCCTGGCTCTTCGACAACCAGCGGCCGTGCGGCACCGAGGCCAACATCGCCAAGCTGACCGCCTCCCAGGCGGCCTGGGAGGCGGCCGACCACGCCTTCCAGACCCACGGCGGCATGGCCTACTCGCTGGAGTATCCGGTCGCCCGCCTGCTGGCCGACGCCCGCATCGGCAAGGTCGCCCCGGTCACCGAGGAACTGCTGCTCAACTATCTCGCCACCCAGGTGCTCGGGCTGCCCCGGAGCTTCTGAGCCGATTGCGTCGCGGACCCGGCGGGCGGACCATGGGCTGGTCCGGAAGCGAATGCGAAGGAGCGTCCATGTCCGCCTACGCCAGCACCGTGATCAACGCACCGGCCGACGAGGTCTGGGACTACCTGCGGGACTTCGGCAACCTCGCGGAGTGGCTGCCCGGCCTCACCAGCTGCGAGATCGAGGGGGGCGGGACCGCCGAGCCCGGCGCGATCCGCCGCGTCGAGGGCGCCGGCGGCCTGTTCCGGGAACGGCTGCTCGTCCTCGACGACTCCTCCCGGACGGCGACCTACGAGATCCTCGAGTGCCCGCTGCCGGTCCGCAACTACCGGGCCACCTACCGGGTCGCGCCGGTCACCGACAGCGGGCAGTCCTTCGTCGAGTGGTCGGCCGCCTTCGAGACCGACGACGAGGCGAGGATGACCAAGATCTTCACTCGCGGCATCTTCGAGCCCGGCCTGGCGGCCCTGCGCAAACTCTTCTGACGTTCCCGCCGGTCACCTCCGTCCCCCGCGGGAGATCAGCATGCCGCCCGCCGCCAGCCCGGCGGGCACCAGCAGGTACGGCCCGCAGGCGGCGAGCAGCACCGCGGTGAAGGCCGTGGCCACGACGGCGATCCGGCGTCCGGTCCCGGACAGCAGCCGGGCCGCCGCGGCGACGCCCACCGCGGTGACCGCCGCCAGGCAGGCCGAGGTGGCCCGCATGAGCGGGTCCAGCCCGATCCCGGAGGTCACCGCCGCAACGGTCAGGGCGCCGGAGAGCACGGCCAGCAGGGCGAGGCTGCGGTGCGGCACCTGGCCGGGGGCCGCGCCCCGGGCCAGGGGGGCGGGCAGGGCCCCGTCGCGCGCCAGCGCGGCGCCGAGCCGGGCGCCCCCGGCGATGTAGGTGTTGATCGCGCCGAAGCTCAGCAGCACCGCCGCCCCGGCGGTGACCGGCCCGGCCAGGCTCCCCGCGCCCTCCTGGAGGAGCAGCGCCAGCGGGACCGGCGAGGTGGCCGCCCGGGGACCGAGCACGCCGACGGTGGCCACGGCCAGCCCCAGGTAGAGCACGCCGACGACCGCCAGGGTGAGGACCGTGGCGCGGACCAGGTGACGGCGGGGGTCGGCGAACTCGGCCGACAGGTGGCTGGCCGCCTCCCAGCCGACGAAGGCGAAGAACAGCACCCCGGCGGCCCGGGCGACGCCTTCCCAGCCGTGCGGGGCGAACGGCGTGAAGTTGCCGGGCCGTACGGCGGGCAGGGCCGCCGCGACGGCGGCGACCAGGAGCGCGGCGAGCAGGGCGGCCAGGAGCAGTTGCGCCCCTCCGGAGAAGCGCAGCCCGGCGTGGTTGGCGGCGAACGCCGCGGCCAGCAGCCCGCAGGTGAGCGCCACCGCCCCGGTGCCGCCCAGCCCCAGGGCGGAGGCGACGTACCCGGCTCCGATCATGGCTCCGGCCGGCACCCCGACCGGGATGGCGAAGTAGAACCACCAGCCGGTCACCGCCGCCGTCCGGGGGCCGAAGGCCCGCGCGGCGAACGTCGCCGCCCCGCCGCCGTCGGGGAAGCGCCCGCCCATCGCGGCGAAGGTCAGCCCGACCGGCACGCTGAGCGCCAGCAGCGCGGCCCACGCCACGATCGAGGCCGGTCCGGCGGCGGCCGCGGCCAGGTGCGGCAGGGCGAGGACGCCGGGTCCGAGCACCCCTCCCAGCAGCAGCGCCGTCCCCTGCCCCGTCCCGAGCCGGGCGCCCGGCGCGGGGGATCCTCCGGTGCCCGCTCCCCCGCTCCCGGCCCCGGACTCCGCGGCCCCCGATCCCGTGGCGGCCCCGCCCTCGGCTCCCCCCCGGCACTCCCCGGGGGAGGCCGTCCCGGACCACCCGGTTCCCTGACCGCTCACTGCCCTCGGCATCGGCTACCCGCTCTCACATCGATCGGTGACACGGGCAGAAGGTAGCCAGCTGATCGCTTCATTGGGCGGTCAGCCGAACGAATGATTAGAATCAGGGCAGAATGGCCGCCGTGGATGAACTTGATGCGGAAATCATCCGGCTTCTCCAGACGGATGCGCGGCAGTCGAACCGCGAGCTCGCCCGCACCCTGGGCGTCGCCCCATCGACCTGCCTGGAGCGGGTCCGCGCGCTCACCCGGCGGGGCGTGATCCGCGGCTATCACGCCGACATCGACCACGCCGCGCTCAACCGGAGCGTCCAGGCCATGGTCTCGGTCCAGGTCCGCCCGCTGAGCCGGACCGTGATCGAGACGTTCAAGGACTCCGTCAGCCGCCTGCCCCAGGTGCTGAGCGTCTTCGTGCTGGCCGGCGGCGACGACTTCCTGCTCCACGTCGCCGTGCAGGACCTGGACCACCTGCACGGCTTCCTGCTCGACGAGCTCAGCCAGCGCCGCGAGATCTCCGGGTTCCGCACCTCCGTGATCTTCCAGAGGGTGCAGAACTCGGTGATCGACCGCCTGCCCGACCCCTGAGGCGCGGCCCGGCCGCCGTCAGGTGAAGCGCGGGGGACGCTTCTCCCGTACGGCCCGCACGCCCTCGGTCACGTCCGGGCCGGTGAAGCCGAGGAACTCCATCGCCAGGGAGGCGTCGAAGGACGGCCCGGCCATCCGGAGCCAGTTGTTCAGGGAGTATTTGGTCAGGCGGATCGCCTCGGCCGACCCCGCCGCCAGGCGGGAGGCGATCTCCAGGGCCCTCTCGTGCACCTGGTCGTCGTCGACGCAGAGACTGACCAGGCCCATCGCCTCGGCCTGCGCGCCGGTGACCGGCTCGCACAGCAGCAGGTGGTACTTGGCCTTGGCCAGGCCGCACAGGAGCGGCCAGACGATCGCCGCGTGGTCGCCCGCCGCGACGCCGAGCCGGGTGTGCCCGTCGATGATCTTCGCGTTCCGCCCGGCGACCGAGATGTCGGCCAGCAGCGCGACCGCGAGCCCGGCGCCGACCGCCGGGCCCTGGATCGCCGAGACGATCGGCTTGGAGCAGTTGAGCACGTTGTAGACGATGTCGCGGGCCTCGGTGAAGACGCGCATGCGCGTGGCGTGGTCGCGCATCATCTCCTCGATCATCGACAGGTCGCCGCCCGCGGAGAACGCCTCCCCCTCCCCCCGGATGACGACGGCGCGCACGGCGTCGTCGCGGTCCGCTTCGCGCCAGATCTCGGCCAGTTCGCGGTGGCCGGTCATGTCCACCGCGTTCAGCCTGCGCGGCTCGCTGATCACGATCCGGAGCACCCCGTCGGCCGCCCAGTCGACCTTCAGCTTCTCGTAGCCCTTCACCTGAGCCCGCCCTTCGTCCGATGAACGCCGTCCGCCCGGACACCCTTCACTTGAACGCCTCCTTCAGCCGCGCGGCGGCGTACTCGCGCGCCTCGACCGCCTGGTCGAAGAAGCCGGGCAGGCCGAAGAAGCCGTGGATGGCCCCGGCGTAGCGCCGCAGTTCCACCGGGACCCCGGCCGCGGCGAGCTGGGCGGCGTAGCTCTCGCCCTCGTCGCACAGCGGGTCGCACTCGGCGGTGATCACCGTCGCGGGGGCGAGGCCCGCCTTGTCGGCCAGGCGGAGCGGGGCCAGCCGGGGATCGGCGGGATCCCCGCCGTACTGCGCGGCGAACCAGGCCATCTCGTCGGCGCCGAGGCCGAACCCGGTGGCGTAGGCGCGGTAGCTCGGGGTGTCCATCGCCACGTCGAGCACCGGGTAGACCAGCAGCTGGTGGGCCAGGCGGAGCCCGGCGTCCCTGGCCAGCCAGGCGGCGACGGCCGCGACGTTCCCGCCGGCGCTGTCGCCGCAGACCGCGATCCGCCGCGGGTCGGCGCCGTACGCCTCGGGCCGGGCGAAGACGTCCCGCACCGCGCTCCACGCGTCGTCGGCCGCGGCCGGAAAGGGGTGCTCGGGGGCGAGCCGGTAGTCCACCGAGACCACCACCGCCCCGTTGCGCGCGGCCAGGTCGCGGGCGAGGGCGTCGTTGCGGGCGACGCTGCCGAAGACCCACCCGCCGCCGTGGAAGTAGACGATCGCGGGCAGGGGACGGCCGTCCTCCTCGGGCCGGTAGATCCGGACCGGCACGCCGCCGGCGGTGTCGTCCCGCACGACCGGCAGCGGCACGGCCGGGCCGCGCTGCTCGGCGAACCCGTCCAGGGTCCGCATCTCGGCGATCATCCGGGGGGTGAGCTCGGACAGCGGGGTGCCGAGATCGGTGGGGAAGAGCTTCAGGTAGGCCTCGGCCTGGGGGTGCAGAGCCATGATCGCACCATACCCGTCACGAGCGCCCGGGACGGCGGGCGCCCCCGCGCCGACGCCCGCCGGACGTCCCGCCGCCGACGCCCGGCGGACACCTCCGCCCGGTCGCCGCGGTCAGCGGGCCGCCTCGACCAGCGCCTCGACGAGCCGGTTGTCCGCACCGCGCTCGGGATGCCACTGGACGCCCACGCAGAACCGGTGGCCCTGGAGCTCGATGCCCTCCACGATCTGGTCGTCGGCCCAGGCCACGGCGAGCAGGCCGGTGCCGAGCCGCTTGACGGCCTGCCGGTGCGGCGCGGTCACCTCGGCCTGGTCGCCGAGCGCCTTGCCCAGCTTGCTGGAGACGCTGATCTGGACGGTGTGGACGCGGCCGCCCTCCGCGTGCCGGTCGTGGTCGACCACGTCGGGCAGCCAGGGGATCAGCGAGCCGCCCTGGGAGACGTTGAGGACGTGCATGCCCCGGGCGACGGCCAGCAGCGGCAGGTCGGCCTCCACGGCCGCGCGGGCCAGGGCCAGCTCGAAGCGGTCGCGGTGGTGCTGGGGCTCCTCGGCCCGCTCCTCGGGGGCCGCGCCGTACAGGCCGGGATCGAGCTCGACGCCGCCGGCCAGGATGAGGCCGGACAGGCCGCGCGCGTAGTCGCCGGTCGCGGACAGGCCGAGCGGCGGCAGCAGGACCGGGGCGCCGCCCGCCTTCTCGACCGCGCGGGCGTACGCCGGAGGGGACAGAACGGCCTCCCGGACCCAGGTGCCCCATCGGGCGGCTTCGAGGTAGGAGGTGATACCGATCAGGGGTCGGGACATGCGATCTCCAGGGGCCGTGCGCAAGGTCGTGCCACCGGTGCCGGCGGCACCCCTCCCTCCAATAGCAATCCCATCATGGCGTACGCCATTTCCCCCATGTCACGTAACCCAAGTATCAGTGTCATCTCGTCGGGAACCGACCCCGATCGGCAGCGGGACGAGGTTGCGCCCCCGGACGCCGATTCCCGGCCGGGATTCCCGGCCGGGCGGCGATCGGAGCGGGAGCGGGCGACGGGCGGACGGCGACCGACAATGCTGACAATGGTTTTCAAAACTAAGTAAATCCAACCATTAGCCCGAATGTGATTTCTATTCACTTATCAAGCACCCGCCGCTAGAGCCTTGATTACCAAAAATAACTGCCCGACTACAGAGAGTTTGATCTCGCACCATATTGGAGGGAATCGGTTGTGACGCTCAGATAGTGATGGAAGACTCAAATTCGAGCGTTCCGGTGAGCCGGGGCTACCGGATGCTTATCACCCGGAGCTGTCAGGGAGGTGGATCTGCGAGGCTGGGCATCAATCCAGCCAATTAGGTGGGTTCTGGTACATGTCTTTGAATCCGCATCTCGTCAAGGAGAGCTTCGCCGTCATCGAGCCCGTCGCGGACAAGGCCGCGGCATACTTCTACGGCCGTCTGTTCGCGGAGAGCCCCCATCTGCGGGGGATGTTCCCGCCGGCCATGGACGTCCAGCGCGACCGCCTGTTCAGCGCGCTCACCAGGATCGTCTGGAGCCTCGACAGCCCGGACAGCCTGGAGGCGTTCCTCGGGCAGCTCGGCCGCGACCACCGCAAGTACGGAGTGATCGCCGAACACTACACCGCCGTCGGGAACGCGCTGCTGGCGACGGTCAGACGCTTCGCCGCCGAGGTCTGGAGCTCTGAGATCGAGTCGGCGTGGGTCGCCGCCTACACCGCCGCCGCCAACGCCATGATCGAGTCGGCCGAGGCCGACGCGGGGGTCTCCCCCGCCTGGTGGCTGGCCGAGGTGATCGACCACGAACGCCGCACCAGGGACATCGCGGTGATCACCTTGCGTCCCAGCCAGCGGATGCCGTTCCTGCCGGGGCAGTACGTCAACGTGCAGACCGCGCGCTGGCCCCGCGTCTGGCGGACGTTCTCCATCGCCAACGCGCCCCGCGAGGACAACACCATCCGCCTGCACGTCCGGTCCGTCCCGGGCGGCTGGGTCTCGACCGCGCTGGTCGACCACACCCGGATCGGCGACACCGTCATGCTCGGCCCCCCGGTCGGCATGATGACCCCCGCCGACACCGGCCGCGACATGTTGTGCGTGGCGGGCGGCACCGGGCTGGCCCCGCTCAAGGCGATCATCGAGCACGTGATCTCCTCGGGCCGGCGGCCCAACGTCCACCTGCTGTTCGGGGTCCGCCACACGCACGAGCTCTACGACCTTCCGGACCTGATCCGGATGGAGTCGAGCTTCCCCTGGCTGCGGGTCCTGCCCGTCGTCTCCGACGACCCGGGGTACGACGGGATGCGCGGCCGGGTCCCCGAGGTCATGGAGCGCTTCCACTCGTGGGCCGAGCACGACGTCTACGTCTGCGGCCCGCCCCCCATGGTCAACGAGACGGTCCGCCGGCTCCTGTGGAGCGGGGTCCCGCTGGCCAACATCCGCAGGGACATCGCATTGGGCGAGTTCTGACACCTCTCGGGGCCCCCTCCCCCGACCCCCTCCCGAAGAATCGTTCGAACACACGCCGCGTATCAGGTAATGCGTGCGAACCGCACGCCGGCGTGGAAGCATGGGAAGCCGGATTGAAGGGAGAAGAGCATGCGCGACGCACTCCTGGCAGTCGGCACCCGCAAAGGCCTGTTCCTTGCCCGCTCCACCGGAGGCGGCCCGTTCGAGGTCGAGCCGGTCCATTTCTCCACCATCGGGGTCCCCTCGGTGGCCATCGACACCCGCGGGCCCGTCCCCCGCCTCCTGGCCGGAATCGAATACGGCCACTTCGGCCCGTCCGTGATGTGGTCGGACGACCTCGGCGCGACCTGGCAGGAGGCCGAGGCGCCTCCCATCGCCTTCCCCGAGGAGACCGGCGCGGCACTGACCCGGGTCTGGCAGCTGACGCCCTCCCCGAGCGAGCCGGACGTGGTCTGGGCCGGCACCGAGCCGGGCGCGCTGTTCCGCTCCGAGGACGGCGGCGTCACCTACTCCCTCGTCGAGGGGTTGTGGAACCACCCGCACCGCGCCCAGTGGCAGCCCGGCGGCGGCGGGCTCTGCATGCACACCGTGCTGCCCCACCCGACCGACCCGAAGAGCATCGGCGTGGCCGTCTCCACCGGCGGCTTCTACCGCAGCACCGACGCGGGCGCCTCCTGGGAGGCCGCCAACCAGGGGATCCGCGCGCTGTTCCTGCCCGAGGGGTCGCAGTACCCGGAGTTCGGCCAGTGCGTGCACAAGGTCGCCGTGCACCCGTCCCGGCCTGAGCGCCTCTTCCTCCAGCACCACTTCGGCGTCTACCGCAGCGACGACTTCGGCGGCTCCTGGACCTCCATCGGCGACTCGCTCCCCTCCGACTTCGGCTTCCCCATCGTCGTCCACCCCGACCGGCCCGACACGGTCTACGTCTTCCCGCTCCAGGCCGACATGGACCGCACCCCCGTCGAGCACCGCTGCCGGGTCTTCCGCAGCGACGACGCGGGCGGGTCCTGGCAGCCGCTGAGCAAGGGCCTGCCGGAGGACCCGGTCCACGCCAGCGTGCTGCGCGACGCGATGACCGCCTCTTCCGCGGGCGTCTTCTTCGGCACCCGCGACGGCGAGGTGTACGGCTCCCGCGACGACGGCGAGACCTGGTCCCTGATCGCCCGGCACCTGCCCGACGTGCTGAGCGTCCGCGCGGCGCTGCTCTGACCCCACCGCCCCGGCCGGGGATCGGGCGCGCCTCCCACCCCCGGGGACCGGAGATCATCCGGTCCCCGGGGCTCCCGCACGGGGAAGGCGTCCGGCGGCCGTGGAGTCCGGGGCCGCAGGGCCCGAGGCCGCGGATTCCACGGCCGCGCGCCGGATGACCGGGTGACCGTCAGGGGGCGACGCGGCCGTTGGCCACGAACGCCGCGTGGGTGAGCGGCATCAGCCCCGCCCAGGCGGCCTCCATCTTCTCGGCCACCATCTCGATCTCCCGCTGCGGGAACGACGGCACCTTCGCCTGCTCGTTCTTGGTCCGCAGGGACAGGAAGTGCATCAGCGAGCGGGCGTTGCAGGTGGCGTACATCGACGAGAACAGCCCGACCGGCAGTACGGCCCTGGCCACCTCGCGGGCGATCCCGGCCTCCAGCATCTCCTGGTAGGCGGCGTACGACTGCCGGTAGGCCGCCTCCATCGCCTCGGTCACCGTCTTGTGCTGCTCCTCGGTGCCCTCGACGAAGACGTACTTGCCCGGCCGCCCCTCCTGGACGAGCTTCCGCTCCTCGCCCGGAATGTAGAAATTAGGCTGAAGCTCGCGGTATCTCCCACTTTCCTCGTTGTACGAGTTGTGGACCACGATCCCGTTGGCGAGGAAGTTGTGCCACGGACCTTCGACCGACAGGTCGTAGGTCATCTCCTCGCCGTCCTCTTCGACCGAGACGATCGGATCGGGCTTCGCGACCGAGACTTTTCCGCCCCGTTTCGCCAGGGCCTGCTCGGAATCCGTCCTCTTTCGGTGACACGGCCGGCACGCGGGTGCCAGGTTGCGCTCATCGAGCGCTTTCAGCAGATCGGCAGCCACCGGAATGACATGATCAAGAGTAAGGTCTTCCCGCTGGAAACTACCGGAGCACAGATAGCAGGTGTCGGTCTCCTTGATGAGCCGCCCCCGTTGCATGGAAGTCCAGACGCCGATGCCGCGTCGCAGCGACGGAGGAACCAGAGCCTCAGACGGGCGCGGGGCGGTTCCGGCGACCATGAGAGCGTCCCCGGCTCTCAGTTCACCGGCCTTGCGCCAGCCATCCGGAGTGAGCACCGCATGGTCGACGGAGCACCTCAGGGACTTACCGCCGGCTGTGGTCAGGCGGATCAGCCGTTTGGCACCGGACTCCATGACGTCCACGATTTTCGCCCGTGACGCCAGCAGAGTCGTCTCGTCATAGCAACGCACATGGTTGCGGCGGACTGAGTCGAGTTTTCTCAACCTCTTGGAGGGATTCGCCGCCCTGAACGCGGCCACCGCCCTCTCGGCCGACTCTCTTGTCTCATGCGATCCCAGGTAGTGCATCCGACCCGCACACTTAACCTGAGCATTCCACTTCCCCGCCTTCGCGTGCCACGTCACGCCTCCGCCGGACCGGGGAATCGTGTCCTCTACACCGTGGTGCCAGAGCCGATACAACTCGGCGATCGTCCGCCTGCGGACGTGACCTCTCTCGCTCACGAGAGTGATCTCCGAGTCACCCGCCAGACACCACCCCACCCGGTGCCGGTGGAACTCGCGGAAGACGAAGATCGGGGCGCTGACGAAGAAGGTCATCGAGTTGTGCTCGAACGGGCTGCCGTGCCGGTCGCGCATCAGGTAGTTGATCAGCCCCTTGGACCGCTCGGGGTCCTTGCCGATCTCGTCCAGGGACTGCTCCCCCGCGGTGGACACCCGGGCCGCCCAGAGCACGTCGGTGTCCGAGGCGCTGTGCTTGACCAGTTCCACGGTCACGTCGTCGAGAAAACGCGGCTGACTTTCGTCCACGGCGGGAAACCTTCCGGTGTCGGGATCGGGGCCGCAGCAAAGCCTAGCGCCGATCACCGGCAACCATCAGTGATAAAGGCTAAGCAAAGAGTCACTTCCGCTGTGCCGGGACATATCTGTCGGCAGGTGCCTTACCTCGGCGACGTCGCCGTACGGCCCGTTCAGGTGATGTCGCGCCGGACCGTGGTGAGCGAGGCGACGACGGCGAAGACCAGGGCGTAGGCCACGAGCACCGAGGCGCCCGCCCAGGCGGGCAGCAGGTCGGCCTGGCCGAACCCGGTGTCGATCTGGACGGCGATCAGGCTCTGCGCCGCCCCGGACGGAGTGAACTTGCCCACTCCCTGCAGCGCGGGGATCGCCGTGAGCAGCGCCTCGATGACGAAGACCCAGACGATCGCGCCGACGATGGCCGCGATCTGGTTGCGGACCAGCGCGCCCAGGCCGATCCCGAACAGCGCGTACAGCGCCGAGGTGGCCACCACGCCGAGCATGATCCGGGGGATCCCGCCGTCGAGCAGGGCGACCTCACCCCCGGCGATCAGCACGGCCGGGATCACCGCCGCGGCGGTGAGCAGCAGGGAGGCGAGGCCGAACAGCACGCCCACCAGCAGCCCGGCGATCAGCTTCGCTGTCACGACCCGGCCGCGCCGGGGCGTGGTGAGGAAGGTGGTGGTGATCGTCTGGTAGCGGTACTCGCCGGTCATCATGATGATGCCGAGGACCATCACGAAGATCGACGATCCGGCGCCGGCGGTCCAGGCCGCCTGCTGGAACTCCAGGGTCTCCCTGCCCGGCAGGGCCGGGGCGCCCTGGCCGCCCTCCACCCCGGCGAACCCGATCGTCACGGCCAGGGTGATCCCGGTGAACAGGAGCATGACGAGGAGCATGATCCACCACAGCCGGGTGGTGAACAGCTTCTGCAGCTCGGAACGGACCAGTGCCACCGCTCACGCCTCTCTGGTCAGTTCCATGAAGATCTCCTGCAGGTCCGAGCGCTCCCGCACCAGCTCGGTGACCAGCACCCGCTCGTCCAGCACGGTCTGGCCGACGGCCTCGGCGTCGACGCCGTACACCCGCAGCACCCCGTCGCCGGGCCGCTCCACCCGGGCGCCCTTGGCCTCCAGCGCCGGCACGAGGCGGTCGGCCTCGGCGGCGTGGACCCGGACCGGACGCTCGCCGTTGCCGGTCAGCTCGGCCAGGGAGCCCTGGTGGACGAGCCGGCCGCGGGCGATGATGACCACGTTGTCGACGGTCTGCTGGACCTCGGCGAGCACGTGGCTGGAGACCAGCACGGCCACGCCCCGCTCGTGCGCGAGGTTGCGCAGGAATCCGCGGAGCCACTCGATCCCGGCGGGGTCGAGGCCGTTTGCCGGCTCGTCGAGGATGAGCACGCGCGGGTGGCCGAGCGTCGCGGTGCCCAGGGCCAGGCGCTGGCGCATGCCGAGGGAGAAGCCGCCGACGCGCTTGCGGGCCGCGTCGGCCAGCCCGACCTGTTCCAGCGCCTCGTCCGCGCGGCTCGCGGGCAGCCCGGCGGCGGTGCAGATCACCCGCAGGTGGTCGCGGGCGGTGCGGCCGGGATGGAAGCTGGTGGCTTCGAGCACCGCGCCGACCTCGGTGAGCGGCCGCTCCAGGGCGGTGTACGGCCGGCCGTCGACGAGGGCGGTGCCGCCGTCGGCGGTGACGAGCCCGAGCAGGCAGCGCAGCGTGGTGGTCTTGCCCGCCCCGTTCGGCCCGAGGTAGCCGGTGATCGTGCCGGCCGCGACGGAGAAGGAGACATCGTCGACGGCTCTCACCGGACCGAACGCCTTGGCCAGATTTCGGATCTCGATGGCAGTCATCACTTGGATTATCCGAACGCCCCGCAGCTCACGCCTCCTCCTGGAGGAGGAGATCCGATCACAGCCGGTAGAGGCGCCGGGCGTTGCCGGACCCGATCATGTGGGCCACCCGCGCCGCGTCGGAGGCGTTCCACTCTCCGGCGGCCAGCCGCTCCGCGAGGACCCCGGCCAGGGCGCGCCGGTGGTAGAGCGCGCCCAGGTGACAGGTCTCGGCGACCCCGCGGGCGCCGGAGCCGAACAGCTGCTTGTGGAAGGGGACGAGCTCCAGCAGCTCCGCCATGACGGCGGCCGACCCGGCCGCGGTGACCGGGAGCGCGGGACCGGCGTCCACGTAGACGTGCGGGAAGACGGCGGCGAGGCGGGCCGCCTGGCGGTGGAACGGGTAGCAGCCCAGCAGCACGACCGGCACGCCGATCGGCTGGAGCGCCCGGACGAAGCCCGCCAGCAGCGCCGGGTCGGCGCGGTGCGGGTCGCCGACGGGCCCGCCCTGGCCGGTGTGGAACCGCAGCGGCAGGCTCCGCTCCCGGGCCGCGTCCACGGCCGTCCAGAGCAGGTGGCGCAGGAGCACCGGGTCGGTGAGGAGTTCCTTGGGATCGGCCAGCCGCCGGTTGGCCGCCGCGATCACCGAGCCCCGGCTCGGCCGGGCCGGGTCGAGGTCCAGGCCGCACCGGTGGGCGACGACCGAGGCGAGGCCGGCGGCCCGGGCGGCCCGGGCGGCGAGCTCGGTCTCCAGGTCCGCGATGTAGGAGACCCCGGAGGAGGCGGCCCCGGCCACGTCCTCCTCGATCTGCTCGATCCGGGCGATCTCGTCGGCCGCCGTCCCGCCCAGCCTGCCCAGCTCGGCGGCCGAGAGCAGCTCGGCCCCGCCGCGCCCGGCGTCCGCCCCCGCGTCCACCAGGAAGGCCGCGACCCCGGCCGCGCCCAGCAGCCGCCGGTTGACCTCCGCCGGCCCCAGCTCGGAGCGGCGGGCCAGGTAGACCGCGGCGGGCGCGTGCGGGGCCAGGTCGAGGACCGGGGCGCACCAGCGGCGGATCGCCATGCCGAGAGGGGTGTCGAAATGGGTGGTCCCGGGCGGGGCGGGAGCGCCCGACTCGCTGATCAGCGGCTCGAACTGGGCCCGCACCAGGTCGTCACGGCGCACGCCGTGGCAGTGGTGGTCCACCAGCGGCGCCAGCAGGGCCTCCCGGACGGGATCGGGCAGCTGCTCCGGGAGGCCGGCGGACAGAGTGTCGTCCGGTCGCATCGGGGCTCCTCTCACACGTCTCACACGACCGCGGGCGGGCCGGCGAACCGGCCCGCCCGCGATCTCACGGCAGGAGCACTCTACGGCTACGGAACGTGATCACACTGTCGTTTCGCCCCGGGAGAGCCGCAGGACGTTGGCGATGATCTTCGCTCCGGCGCCGCCCTCGGCGGTGAGGATGGACTCGGGGTGGAACTGCACGGCGAAGCGGCGCCGTTCCACGTCCTCGATCGCCATGACCGCGCCGTCCGGGGTGAGGGCGGTGGAGGCGAAGCCGACGACCCCGGGCTGCTTGGCGTGGAGCGAGTGGTAGCGGGCGGCGGTGAACTCGTCGGGGAGCCCCTCCAGCAGCGCGCTGTCGCCCATCCGCTTGACCTGCCCGCGCTTGCCGTGCTCGGGGTAGGACAGCAGCTCCAGCGCGCCGCCCGCCTGCTCGACCATGCCCTGCAGGCCCAGGCAGACGCCGAAGACCGGCAGGCGCCGGGCGTAGAGCTCGCCGACCAGGGCGGGCAGGCCGAAGTCCGACGGCCAGCCGGGACCGGGCGAGAGCACCACGAGCGACGGCGCGATCTCGTCGAGCATCCCGATCGGGAAGCCGTGCCGGAGGGTGACGACCTCGGCGCCCTGCTGGCGGAAGTAGTCGGCCAGGGTGTTGACGAAGGAGTCCTCGTGGTCGACGAGGAGGACCTTCATGCCCTCGCCCGGCAGCTCTCCCGGGGACGCGGGCTCCGCCGCCTCCTCGGCCGCGGCCTCGTTCCTCCCCACCGCGGCCAGCGCGCCGAGCAGGGCGCTGGCCTTGAGCTCGGTCTCGCGCTCCTCGGCGTCGGGGTCGGAGTCGAACAGCAGCGTGGCTCCGGCCCGCACGGTGGCGACGCCGTTCCTGATCTGCGCGGTGCGCAGGGTCAGGCCGGTGTTCATCGAGCCGTCGAAGCCGATGTAGCCGACCGCGCCGCCGTACCAGCGGCGGGTGGTGGCCTCGTGGTCCTCGATGAACTGCATCGCCCAGCTCTTGGGCGCCCCGGTGACCGTGACGGCCCACATGTGGGTGAGGAAGGCGTCCAGCGCGTCGAACTCCGGCCGCAGGCGGCCCTCGATGTGGTCCACGGTGTGGATCAGCCGGGAGTACATCTCGATCTGTCGGCGGCCGATGACCTGGACGCTGCCGGGCACGCAGATGCGGGACTTGTCGTTGCGGTCCACGTCGGTGCACATGGTCAGCTCCGACTCCTCCTTGACGCTGGACAGGAGGGTGCGGATCGCATCGGCGTCCTCGACGGGGTTGCCGCCGCGGGCGATGGTGCCCGAGATCGGGCAGGTCTCGACCCGGTCGCCGCTGACCCGGACGTACATCTCCGGGGAGGCGCCGACCAGGTGCTCGCCCTCGCCGAGGTTGAACAGGAACTCGTAGGGCGCCGGATTGGCCTTGCGCAGGCCCCGGTAGAAGGCGGCCGGGTCGGTGCAGGCGGCGTGGAAGACCTGGCCGGGGACGACCTCGAACAGGTCGCCGCGGACGAACTTCTCCTTGGCCGCGGCCACGACCTTGGCGTAGGCGCCCCTGACCGGGTCGGCCGGGATCTCGGCGGGGGCCGCGGGCAGCGGGACGCTCTCGCCCTCGCGGGGCAGGCCGTGCGTGGAGGCGCCGCCCACGGTGAACTCGTAGCGGTACTCCTTGCTGGTCTCCCGCTTGCGGTCGATCACCATGATCCGGTCGGGCAGGTGCAGCACCAGGTCGCGCTGGTCGCCGGGCCGGGTCAGCACCTGCCGGATCGGCTCGAACTGGAAGGCCAGGTCGTAGCCGAAGGAGCCGTACAGGCCCAGGTGGTCGTCGACGCCCTTGAACGCGGCGATCACCTCGCGGATCGCGGTGAAGACCGTGGGGCGGCGGCTGCGCATCTCCTCGGGGAGGATCTCGCCGGACTCGGCGACGTGCACCTCGACGTGGTCGGCCGTCGGCTCCCCGGTGGGCTCGCCGGCGGCGAGCAGGCAGGAGGCGACGGCGGGCAGCACGACCCGGCCCCGGGCGTTCAGCGCGCGGGCGGAGATCCGGCGCCCCCGGGCCACGATCTCCAGGCAGGGGTCGACGTAGGCGAGATGCCATCGGCTGTAGCGGCCGGGATATTCCATCCCGGAGGAGAGGACCCCGCCGCGCCGCTCGCCCAGCGCGCTGACGACGTCGTCGAGGATGGTCTCCGGCACATCGGCCGTGGCGACCTCGACCCCGATGCCACCGGCGGTGGTATATCCGCTCGTCTCCACTGCTGTCTCGCCCCTTGTCGATTCCCTGACGCCCAGGGGGGCGGACGCAGAAAAGGCCGCCTCCCGGGGCGGCCGTCCGTCTGATCGCGTATGCGAAACCCGCGCCGCCTAGAAGCGGCGCCACCACTGAAGGGTATCGGAGGATCGCATGTGCGTCAGCGTACCGGTGCCCGACGTGATCAGGCAACGTGAACCGGCCGGGAGCGGCGCGCGGTCAGGTCCGCCCGATCAGTACGGCCAGGCCGTCGAGGAGGCCGCGCAGCCCGAACGAGAAGAGCGTGTCCAGGTCGAAGTCGAGGCCGGGCTGGGTGAAGGCGTGGGCCAGCACGGGGAACCGGCCGGAGGCGAACACCTCCGCGAAGGACGGTTCCTGTGTCCTGATCCACTCGTCCTCGTCGACGCCCGTGTCCTGCCGGGCCTCGGCCTCGGGTTCCAGATTGACGGCGATGCCCCGGACGTAGGCGGTCAGGACGGTGCCGATGTGCAGCGTCGTGTTCGCGTCGAGGCCGAGCCCGGAGACCGCGCGCATCGCCCACTCGGTGTGGGCCATCGCGTTGGGCACCAACATCGGGCGGGTGAAGGAGGCGACCTGCGCCAGCCAGGGGTGGCGGCGGTAGAGCTCCCACTGCAGGCGGGCGAGGAACTCCAGCTGGGCGCGCCAGCCCGGGGGCGGCGGGTCGGGCAGTTCGTCCTCGCCGTAGGCCAGGTCGGTCATGAGCAGGACCAGCTCGTCCTTGTCACGCACGTGCCGGTAGAGCGACATGGTGGCGACACCGAGTTCGGTGGCGAGGCGGCGCATCGACAGCGCCGCGATCCCCTCGGCGTCGGCGATCCGCACGGCGGCGCGGACGACACCCTCCCGTTCGTCCTCGTCCCCGCCGTTCCGCGCCGTCACGGGCCCGCCGGACCGGTCCCGGCGGGCGGTGGGAGCGGGAACGGGAACGGAAGGGACCGCCGGGGCGGCCACCACGGTGCCGACGCCGGGCACGGCCCGCACCAGTTCCCGGCGGCGCAGCTCGGCCAGGACCTTGCTGGCGGTGGCCATCGCCACCCCCCACCGCTGGGTGATCTGCCGGGTGGAGGGCACGCGGTCGCCGGGCCGCAGCTCCCCGGAGTCGATCCGGCGCCGGATGTCGGCCACGATGCGCAGGTAGGGCGGGGTCACACTAGTGCACTATAGCAGTGCACTAGTCAACCAATTCAAATATCCCTATTCATCTGCGGGTCTTCAGTGCGTACTCTGTACATCAGTACACCGTACAGTCGTATCGAGGGAGTCGCGATGGACGCGCTCATCTCCGGCGGCGGCATCGCCGGTCCCGCCCTGGCCCGCTGGCTGTGCCGTACCGGCTGCCGCGTCACCGTGGTCGAGCGGGCCCCCGCCCTCCGTCCGGGCGGCCAGGCCGTCGACTTCCGGGGCCGCGCCCACCTGGGCGTGCTGGAGCGGATGGGACTGCTGGAGGAGATCCGCCGCCGGCGGACCCGCATCGACGGGGTCACCTTCGTCGACGCCGCCGGGAGACCCCGGGCGCACATGTCCGCCGCGTTCATGAGCGGCGAGCTCGAGATCTTCCGCGGCGACCTGAGCCGCATCCTCTACGAGGCGACCCGGGACGACGTCGAGTACGTCTTCGACGACTCGATCACCTCCCTGGCCCAGACCTCCGAGAGGGTACGGGTGACCTTCGAGCGCGGCGCCTCCCGCGGCTTCGACCTGGTCGTCGGCGCCGACGGCATCCGCTCCGCCGTGCGCGGGCTGGCGTTCGGCCCGGACGGCGCGGGCGAGCTGCGCCACCTGGGGCTGTACGGCGCGAGCTTCTCCGTCCCGGCCCGCCCCGGCCTGCGCGGCCGCGGGCTGATGTTCAGCGTCCCCGGCAAGTGCGCGGGCGTCTACGACTACGGCGACCGGACCGTGGGCACCCTCGACTTCGCCTCCCCGGTCCTCGACGTCGACCACCGCGACCCCGCCGCGCAGCGCCGCCTGCTCTCCGGCGTCTTCGCCGGAGAGGGCTGGCACGTCCCCGAGCTGCTGGAGGCTATGGAGCGGGCCCCCGACTTCTTCTTCGACTCCGCCGCCCAGCTCCGCCTGGAGCGCTACTCCGCCGGCCGGGTCGTGCTGCTCGGCGACGCCGCCCACGGTCCCGGCCCCGGCGGCATGGGCACCGGCCTGGCCGTCGTCGGCGCCTACGTCCTGGCCGGCGAGCTGGCCGCGGCCCGCGGCGATCACCGGACCGCCTTCGCCCGCTACGAGCGGCGGATGCGGCCCTACGCCGCCGCCTGCCAGAAGCAGGCCGAGGGAGCCGACAGGTTCCTGGTGCCGCGGAAGCGCTCCCAGATCCGGATGCGCGACCTGAGCTTCCGGATGCTCTCCCACCTGTCGGGCAAGGGGATCATCAACCGGATGACCACCAAGGTCGCCGACTCCATCGCCCTCGAGGACTACCCGCTGGGCCTCGTCCGCGGGTGAGGGGTCGCCACGCGGGCGGCCCCGCCGCGGCCGGGTCCTCGCCGCCGGAGCCTCAGCCCAGGGGGGTCAGGTCGGGCCGCTTGGCGTTGAGGCCGTCGCCGGAGGAACGGCCGTGCAGGCGCCGGTTGATCCAGGGCCCCAGGAAGGTCCGCGCCCAGCGCAGGTCCTCCTTGCGCGCCTCGGTCCACACCGCCGGGACCAGCGGCGGGTACGGCTCCCGCCAGTCCTCCTCCGCCGCCAGCCCGAGGGCCTCGGCGGCGCGCAGCGCGATCCTGCGGTGGCCGTCGGCCGACAGGTGGAGCCGGTCGTCGCTCCACGCCCGGCGGTCGCGCAGCACGCCCATCGCCCACAGGTCCACGAGCGTGCACCCGTGGCGGCGCGCGATGTCGTGGATGTGCAGGTTGTAGATCGCGATCTTCTGGTGGACCAGGCGCATCACCGGGACCTGCCGGAGGTCGAAGCCGGTGAAGACCATGACCCGGGCGCCGGTGCCGCGCAGCCGGCCCACGGCGGTGTCCAGCAGCCCGGCGATCGCGTCGGGGTCGCCGCCCGGGCGCAGGATGTCGTTGCCTCCGGCGCACAACGAGATCAGGTCGGGCGCGAGTTCCTCGGCCTGCGGAACCTGCTCGTCCAGGATCTGCCGGATGAGGCGGCCCCGGACCGCGAGGTTGGCGTAGCGCAGCTCCGGCGCGTCGGCGGCCAGCCGCTCCGCCAGCCGGTCGGCCCAGCCCCGGTAGCGGTCGCCGGAGATGTGGTCGTTCAAGCCCTCGGTGAAGCTGTCCCCAAGAGCGACATACGAGGTGATCACTGACATGTCGCGACAGTCTGCCGCGCCGACCGCCCCCTACGCGACCGTAATAAGCCCGCGGACCGCGCGCGGCCGGAACCCGGGACGCCGGGCGGCGCTTGACGGTAATGGCCTAACTAAAAGCGAAAAATGACACTCATCACACCGCGGGCGCTGGCCAAAGCGAGCATGATTCTGTTACCAGTAAGTAGGAAGCGCGCGAGGAGGAGACATGGCGATCGCGTGGCCGCGGACCGCCCACCGGGTGACGGTCCAGCGGGACCTGCCGGTCCCGATGCCGGACGGGGTCACCCTCCTGGCCGACCGCTACGTCCCGGCCGGCGCCGTGCGCCCGCCCACCATCCTGGTCCGCTCGCCGTACGGCAGGCGCGGGGTGTTCGGCTACATGTACGGCCGCGCGTTCGCCCGCCGGGGCTTCCAGGTCGTGATGCAGAGCTGCCGGGGCGGCTTCGGCTCGGGCGGCGTGCTCGACCCGCTCGGCGACGAGCACGAGGACGGCATGGCCACGCTCACCTGGCTGCGCAAGCAGCCCTGGTACGGCGGGAGCCTGGCCATGCAGGGCCCCTCCTACCTCGGCTACACCCAGTGGGCGGTCGCCCCGTTCGCCGGGCCGGACCTGAAGGCCATGGCCACCTCGGTGACCGCGTCCCAGTTCCGCGACGCCGCCTACGTCGGCGGGGCGTTCGCGCTGGAGTCCTCTCTGATCTGGACCACGCTGACCGCCTCGATGGGCAGCCCGCTCGGCGGCGCCGGAGCGCTGCTGGCCCCGCGCCGGACCCGGCGGGCCGCGCTGTCCGGGCGGCCCCTGACGGAGCTGGACGTCCTGTCGGCGGGCCGGGGCATGCCGTTCTTCCAGGACCTGCTGGCCCACCACGCCGAACCCGCCGCCTACTGGGGCCGGCGCGACTTCTCCGCCTCGGTGGGCGAGGTCGGCGCCGAGGTCACCATGGTCGGCGGCTGGTACGACATCTTCCTGCCGTGGCAGGTCAAGGACTACGTGGCGATGCGGGCCGCGGGGCGGCGTCCGCACCTGACGATCGGGCCGTGGTACCACGCGGACATGCGGCAGATGCGGGCGGCCGGCGCCGACGCGCTCGCGTGGTTCCGGGCCCACCTGATGGGCGACCCGTCGGGCCTGCGGGAGCAGCCGGTCCGGATCTACGTCACCGGCGCCGGGGAGTGGCGCGACTACCCGGACTGGCCGGTGCCCGGCATGCGGGAGCAGCGCTGGCACCTGCGACCGGATTCCGGGCTCGCCCCGGAGAACCCGGTGGAGTCGGAGCCGGACCGCTACCGCTACGACCCCGCGCACCCGACCCCGTCGCTGGGCGGGCCGGTGCTGCTGGGCAACTCCGAGCCGCGCGACAACAGGCGGCTGGAGGCCAGGCGCGACGTGCTCGTCTACACCGGTCCCGAGCTGCGCCGGGACACCGAGATGATCGGGCCGGTCCGCGCGGAGATCTACCTGCGCTCCAGCACCGAGCACGCCGACGTGGTCGTGCGGGTCTGCGACGTGCACCCGGACGGGGCGTCCTACAACGTGTGCGAGGGGGTGCGGCGGCTCACCCCGGGGGCGCCCGTGGCCGGCGCCGACGGGGTGCGCCGGGTCGAGGTGGACCTGTGGCCGATCGGCCACCGCTTCCGCCGCGGCCACCGCATCCGGGTCCACGTGGCCGGCGGGGCCTATCCCCGCATCGCCCGCAATCTCGGCACCGGCGACCCGCTCGGCACGGGCAGCGCGATGGTCGCCGCCCGGCAGGAGGTCTTCCACGACCCGTCGCGGCCCTCGGCGGTCATCCTGCCCCTGGTCTCGCCCTGACCCCGCTCCGGACGGGCCCGGGCGCTAGGGTCGACGGGTGCGCGCGGCCAGGTTGATGTCGTTGATCCTGCTGCTGCAGTCACGCGGCGGCATGACCGCCGCCGAGCTGGCGCGGGAGCTGGAGGTCTCCGAGCGGACCGTGCACCGGGACGTGCTCGCCCTGTCGGAGGCGGGCGTCCCGGTCTACGCCGACCGGGGGCGCGGCGGCGGCTACCGGCTGCTGGACGGCTACCGCACGCGCCTGACCGGCCTGGACCGGGCCGAGGCGGAGGCGCTGTTCCTGTCCGGGGTGCCCGGCGCGCTGCGCGAGATGGGCCTGGGCGAGGTCGCGGCCACCGCCAGGCTGAAGGCCGCCGCGGCGCTCTCCCCCAGCCTGCGCGACGCCCCCGCCACGGCCGCGCAGCGCTTCCACCTCGACGCCCCCGGCTGGTTCGCCAGCGAGAACCCCCCGCCGGCGGCCCTGACCCCGCTGGCCAGGGCGGTGTGGGGCGACCACCCGGTGACCGCCCGCTACCGCGAGGCCGAGCGCACGCTGGAGCCGTACGGGCTGGTGCTCAAGGGCGGGGTCTGGTACCTCGCCACCCGCACGGCGATCTACCGGGTGGACCGCTTCGGCGACGTCGTCCCCCATCTCGACCGGCGCTTCGAGCGCGACCGGGACTTCGACCTGGCGGCCTTCTGGGCCGAGCGGGCCGCGGAGTTCATCCGCTCGCTGCTGAGGGAGCGCGTCACCCTGCGGCTCAGCCCGTACGGGCAGCGCATGCTGCGCTTCGTCGCCGACCCGGCGGCCCTCGACGACGCGCTCGCCTCCGCGGGGGCGCCCGACGGGCAGGGCTGGGTCACCGTCCGGCTGCCCGTCGAGTCCTGGCAGGTCGCCCACGGCCAGGTGCTGCGCTTCGGCCCGGACGCGGAGGTCCTGGACCCGCCCGAGCTGCGCGCCCTCATGGCCGAGGCCGCCGCCCGCATGAACGCCCTGTACGGCTGACCTCCGCTCGCCCGGCCGGGCCGGTGACCCGGCCGGGCCCCGGTGTCAGCGGTAGTCGTCGGCGTCGACGGGACCGGCCGCGCCCTCCTTGGCCGCGATGTAGCCCCAGGCGTCCGGCCGGCTGCCGTCGACGTCGGTGAAGCCGTACTCCTTGGCGAGCTGCCCGCTGGAGAGCGACTGCCCCGACCAGCGGTCCCGTTCCGGATCGGCGGCCAGCGCGGCCACCGCGCGGCCGGTGAAGGCCGGCGACTCCGAGATCACGAAGTCCGGCTGCTTGGCGATGGCGTCGCGCCAGTTCTCCTCCGTGACGCCGAAGCCCTCCAGCATCGACTCCGAGCGGAGCCATCCGGGCGTCAGGGAGACCGCGGTGCAGCCGTGCGGGCGCAGTTCGTGGGCCATGGAGAACCCCAGCCGGTTCACCGCGACCTTGACCAGGTCGAAGAAGGCGCACAGCCGGTAGTTGCCGGCGTTGTACTCCAGGGTCCCGTCGGTGATCTCGACGAGCAGGCCGCCCGGCTCCCTGGTCAGCAGGGGCAGGGCGTGGTGGCTGGTGATGAGGTGGGTGTCGATCCCCAGCCGGAGCATGCGCAGGCCGTCGTCCAGGGGGTGCTTCCAGACCGGGGTGTTCCAGGCGGTGAGATGGTCGCCGCCCCAGATGTCGTTGACCAGGACGTCGAGCCGGCCGTGCTCGTGGTCGATCCGCTCCACCAGCGTCCTGACCTGTTCGGGGTCCAGGTGGTCCACCCGGACGGCGATGCCCTCTCCGCCGGCCTCCGTCACCCGCTCGGCGGTCTCCTCGATGGTCTCCGGCCGGTCCATCTCCGAGCGCCCCTCGCGCGTGCTGCGGCCGGTGCAGTAGACCGTGGCGCCGGCCGCGCCCAGTTCCACGGCGATGGCCCGTCCCGTTCCCCGTGTCGCCCCGGCGACCAGGGCGACCTTTCCCTTCAGCGTCGTTTCCATGACCACGATGCTTCCGGGAAAAGAGGACATCCAGTGTCATGTTTTCGATGGAATCCGGTTCACCCTGCCCGCGCCCTGAGCCGCCCCGTTTTCTGACCTCGCGGCCCATGGGGCCCGTCCGCCCCGTGTGATAAGTAATTCATTACTTCGATGAATGGGGAGACCGTGGCCGACAACACCGAATTCGAGCTGCGAGGGGTCAACCACCTCGCGCTGGTGTGCTCCGACATGAAGCAGACCGTCGACTTCTACTCCGGCGTCCTGGGCATGCCGCTGATCAAGACGATCGAGCTGCCGATGGGCTGGGGCCAGCACTTCTTCTTCGACTGCGGCGGCGGCAACGCGCTGGCGTTCTTCTGGTTCCCCGACGCCCCCGAGCCGGTCCCCGGCGTCTCGGCGCCCAAGAACCTGCCCGACCGGGGCGAGCTGCTGTCGGCGGTCGGGTCGATGAACCACATCGCCTTCGACGTCGCGCCCGAGAAGATCGAGGAGTACCGGGACAAGCTCATCGCCAAGGGCGTGGACGTCGGGGTGATCCTCAACCACGACGACAGCGAGTTCGGCGTGGCGCCGAAGATGCAGGAGGGCGTGTTCGTCCGGTCGATCTACTTCAAGGACCCCGACGGGATCCTGGTGGAGTTCGCGGCGTGGACGCGGGCGCTCGACCGTCCCGAGGACGTACGGCACGAGCCGAAGACCGCCGCCGAGCGGACCGTGTGATGCCGCGACTGCGCCAGGTCCCCCGCGACCAGGTCACCGACCCGCTGACCCTGTTCTTCTACGACCGCCTCTTCGGCCCGGACCGCGACCCGGTCGCCGAGCCCGGCACCGCGACGGGCTCCCCCGGCGACTGGTGGACGGTCTTCGCGCTGCACCCGGTGATCCTCAAGCACTGCGTGAAGGGCTTCCAGCTCTACCGCGAGGCCGGGCTCGACCCGGTCCTGCGCGAGCTGGGCCAGGCGCGGGCCGGATGGGCGCGGGGCAGCCAGTTCGTCTTCTCCCAGCACTGCAAGCAGCTGCGGGCGATCGGGGTCCCCGACGAGAAGGTCCAGGCGGTCGCGCACTGGCAGGTCAGCGCGTGCTTCAACGAGCTGGAGCGGGCCGTGCTCGCCTACACCGACGGGCTGGTGCTGGACGGCGGCCGGGTGCACGACGAGATCTTCGCGGTGCTGAGGGTCCACCTGACCGACGAGGAGATCCTGGAGCTCACCTACATCACCTGCCTGTACGAGATGCACGCCACCATGTCGAGAGCGCTCCGCCTGGAGTTCGACGACCGGCCCGAACCGGTCGTCGAAGTGGCCGCTCCCGAGGGGTACGGCAGCCGCGACATCGTCGACGACATCTCCGGGAGCGGCTGAGGACCGGCCGCGTCTCCGGAGGCGGCTGAGGACCGGCCGCCCGGGGACGTCACCCCGACCGCAGCCGCCACGCGGCCAGGGCGTCGGTCCCGGCCAGCGCCAGCGTCGCCTCCGGGGTGAGCGGGTGGAACGGTCCGCCCCGGACGTCACGGTAGGCCCGCTCCAGCGGGGAGGCGCGGAAGAAGGCGGGCCCGCCCACGGTGTCGAGGGCGAGATCGACGACCGCCTTCGCCTCGCGTACGGCGTGCCGCTTGGCCACCATCAGCGTGACCAGGGTCCGCTCGTCCGCCGGAGGGTCCTCGCCCGTCTCCTCGACGGCGGCCAGCAGCGCCCACCGGGCCACCCGCAGCCGGGCGGTCATCTCCCCGATCTGCCGGACCGCCGCGGGGTCCGGATCCTGCCCGCGCGCGGCCAGGGCCCGCAGCGCCTCGTCGCAGGCGCCCCGCGCGATGCCCAGGTAGACCGCGCCCACCACGGGCGCGAAGTGGATCGCCGCGACCAGCAGCGGCCCGGTGAGCCTGCCGTACGGCCGCCGGCCGACGACCTTCTCCGCCGGGACGAACACGTCGTCGAACACGACGTCGTGGCTGGCGGTGCCGCGCATGCCGAGGGTGTCCCAGGTCTCGACCAGCGACACGCCCGGGCTGGACAGCGGCACCGTCGCGTGCAGCACCTCGGCGTCCGGGCCGGGCTCGCCGAGCACGGCGGAGGTCGACAGGACCGTGGCGACCGGAGCCTGCGAGCAGAATCTCTTGCGTCCGGTGAACCGGAAGCCCCCGTCGGCCTCGACGGCCGTCGTGGTCGGGCACACCCAGTCCGATCCGCCGCTGGTGGCCATGATCAGCCCGTCCGCGGCGACGCGGCGCAGCGCCCCCTCGGCGTCGGGCGCGCCCCGGCGGTGCCGCCAGCACTGCACGAGGGTGAGGTAGAGGTGCATCGCCGCGGCGAGCGCGGCCGACCCCGCCCGGCGGGCCAGCTCGCCCTCGGCCAGCACGACCTGGCGCAGGCCGGCGCCCAGGCCGCCGAACTCGGCGGGGACCGCCAGCTTCAGATATCCGGATTCGCGCATCTCCGCGTAGGCCTCGGTCACGAACGTCGCCTCGCGGTCGTGCCGCGCCTCGCTCGGCGCGCAGCGCAGGCCGACCTCGGCGGCCAGTGCGATGATGTCGTCGTCGGTGGGAACCGCGTTCACTGTGATGGTCATGAAGCCACGGTAGAAACGCCAGGTCACCCTCTCCTAGTACAAGATGTGTATCTGCCCGGAGCGCCGGAGCGCGGCTAGCCTGACGGCATGGGATCTTCCTACGGACAGTTCTGCCCCGTCGCCAAGGCGATGGAGCTGCTCGACGAGCGCTGGACGCTGCTCGTCGTCCGTGAGCTGGTCACCGGGAGCCGCCACTTCAACGAGCTGCGCCGGGGGGTGCCGAAGATGTCCCCGTCCCTGCTGTCGAAGCGGCTGAACCGGCTGGTGCGGGCGGGCATCCTGGAACGACGCCCCGACGGCGGCCGGGTGCTCTACACGCTCACCCCCGCCGGCCGCGAACTGCAGCCGATCGTCGAGGCGCTGGGCGCCTGGGGCATCCGCTGGATCCCCGAGATCGGCGAGGAGGACCTCGACCCGCAGCTGCTGCTGTGGGACATGCACCGCAACGTCGATCACGACGCCCTGCCGCCGGGCCGCACGGTGGTGCAGTTCAGCTTCCCGGACGTCGACCCCCAGACCCGCGACTGGTGGCTGGTCATCGCCTCCGGCGACGCCGACGTCTGCGACGACGACCCCGGCTACCCGCCGACGGTGACGATCACCGCGGGACTGCGCCGGATGATCCAGGTCTGGCGCGGCGACCTCGGCTGGCCCGAGGCCCTGCGCTCGCACGCGGTGCGGGTGCACGGCCCTCAGCAGCTGCGCCGGGCCGTGCCCGCCTGGTTCAGGCTGTCGTCCTTCGCCCGGATCCCCCGGCCGTAGCGGGCAGCGGCCGCCGGCGAGCCCGTCCTTCGCCCGGACGCCGCCCGACCGGGAAGTCCCGGGAGCCCCGGCGGGCGGCCGGGCGACCGTTCGCCGCATCAACCGGCCCGCTCGGCGATCGGTGACCACAACGCAATCGACCCCTGATTACTCTGCCGGTCAATCCGCACGGGCCGACCCGCCCGGTCGGCCCCTTCCATACCCGGGAGACCGCGTTGACCATACCGAATGGGGACCGGAGCGACCGCAGCCCGTGGAACTGGCTGCTCCTCGTTCCGATCGTCCTGCCCCTGCTGCCCTTCCTGTTCAACTCCGACGAGCCCCGGCTGTTCGGTTTCCCGATGTTCTACTGGCTCCAGCTGGTCTTCATCGCGGTCGGCGTCACCTGCACCACGATCGTCTACCAGATGACCAAGCGGAGGCGCTGACGCCATGGAACAGCACCTCACCGAGATCATCATCTTCACCGCCCTGTTCCTGCTGGTCAGCGGCATGGGATTCGTCGCCGCGCGCTGGCGGCGCCCGACCGACCTGGCCAGCCTGGACGAGTGGGGCCTGGGCGGGCGCAACTTCGGCTCGTGGATCACCTGGTTCCTGGTCGGCGGCGACCTCTACACCGCCTACACCTTCGTCGCCGTGCCCGCCCTGCTCTGGAGCGCGGGCGCGATGGGCTTCTTCGCGGTGCCGTACACCATCGTGATCTACCCGATGGTGTTCCTGGTGCTCATCCGGCTCTGGTCGGTCTCGCACATCCACGGCTTCGTCACCCCGGCCGACTTCGTCCGCGCCCGCTTCGGCTCGCCCACGCTGGCGCTGCTGGTGGCGATCACCGGCATCGTGGCGACCATGCCGTACATCGCGCTGCAGCTGGTCGGCATCGAGGCGGTGCTGAAGTCGATGGGCGTGACCGGCACCGGCATGGCCGGCCACCTGCCGATCATCATCGCGTTCGCGATCCTGGCCGCCTACACCTACCAGTCGGGCCTGCGCGCCCCGGCGCTGATCGCCTTCGTCAAGGACACGCTGATCTACATCGTGATCCTGGCCGCGATCATCATCATCCCGGCGAAGCTGGGCGGCTGGGACGTCATCTTCGACAAGGCCCAGGAGAAGTTCGCCGCGTCCCCCGCGCCGGGCGACGGCATCCTGCTCAACGCCAACAACCAGCTGCAGTACATCACGCTGGCCTTCGGCTCGGCGCTGGCGCTGTTCCTCTACCCGCACAGCATCACCGGCGTGCTGGCCTCCCGGAACCGGGACGTGATCAAGCGGAACATGTCCGCGCTCCCGGCCTACAGCCTGCTGCTCGGCCTGATCGCGCTGCTGGGCTACATGGCCATCGCAGCCGGGACCACGCCGATCGGCAAGGACAACAACACGATCGTGCCGCGGCTGTTCGACCAGATGTTCCCCGACTGGTTCACCGGCGTGGCCTACGCCGCGGTCGGCATCGGCGCGCTGGTCCCCGCCGCGATCATGTCGATCGCCGCGGCGAACCTGTTCACCCGCAACATCTACAAGGAGTACATCAACCGGAACGCGAACGACGCCGACGAGGCCCGCGTCTCCAAGATCACTTCCCTGCTGGTCAAGGTCGGCGCGGTGGCCTGCATCCTGTTCCTGGACACCGGCTTCTCCATCGACCTGCAGCTCATCGGCGGCGTCATCATCCTGCAGACGCTCCCGGCGGTGGCGCTGGGCCTGTACACCCGCTGGTTCCACCGCGGCGGCCTGATCGCCGGCTGGATCGCGGGCATGACCGCGGGCATGGTCCTGCTCTACAACATCGGCAACCCGGTCACCGGCAAGCTGCACTTCGCCGGATCGGCGTTCCCGCTGGAGAAGCTGGGCCTGGACACCAAGATGACCATCTACGCGGGCATCCTGGCCCTGGCCGTGAACCTGGCCGTCGCCGCGCTCGGCACGGTGATCGCCCGGGCGATGAAGATGGCCGACGGCGACGACGCCACCCACCCCGACCACTACCTCGCCGACGAGGGCGACCCCCGGATCAAGGACCTCGATCTCACCCCGGGATCACCCAAGACCCACTGACCCTCCGCACCGGCACCGGGTACGGCCCGCGTCTCCCGCTCCGCGGCGGAGGACGCGGGCCGTACCGCGTGACGCGGGGCCGTACCGCGTGACGCGGGGCCGTACCGCGTGACGCGGGGTCGCACCGGCAGGCGGGGTCGCACCGGCGGGCGGGAGACTTCCGGCGCCGCCGTCCGCCCGCCGCGGCTCACTCGCGGTCGAGGTAGGCCGGGTTCGCCACCGCGAGCTTGTCCCGGACGGCCTCGGTCAGGGCGGCGACGAGCGCGGGATGGTCCAGGCCCCCGCGGACGGCGGCGGCGAGCTCGGCGTCGGAGGCGAAGCCGAGCCCGCCGAGGCGGGCCGCGTGCGCGGCCGCCTGCTCCGGCCCGAGGTCGAGCTCCCGCTCGACCATGCCGAGCACGTTGACGGCGACCCGGGTGTGGAAGCGGACCCTGCCCTCGACGGCGGGAAGCACATCGCTCTCCAGGAAGTCGCGGACCGCGGCGACGAGCCGCGCCGCCGACGGGACGTCATGCGGGCCGGCCGGCAATGGGTCAGAAGGCGCGGACGACGGCGACGGGCCGGGTGGCGTGGGCGGCGGCGCGCTCTGCGGCATAAGTGACTCCTTACCCGTTGACTCGGCAACGAATCTCGGATGAGATCCTTGCATGACCTTCGCCGTTCCCGACAGCGTGCGTCCGCTCCGCGACGCCGTCCACGCGTTCATGACCGAGCGGGTCGAGCCCGCCGAAGATGTCCTGCACCGGGGCGGAGCCGAGGCCCAGGCGGCCCTGCGCGGGCTTCAGGAGGAGGCCAAGAAGGAGGGTCTGTGGGCTCTGGGCCACCCCGCGGAGCTGGGCGGCGGGGGCCTGCCGTTCCTCGACTACGTCTACGTCAACGAGGTCCAGGGGCGCAGCGAGTTCGGCCAGCTGGCGCTGGGCACGTTCACGCTGCAGGACTCGCTGATGCTCCACCGGTTCGCCGGGCCCGAGCAGCGCGAGCGGTTCCTCGAGCCCCTGGTCCGGGCGGAGATCTGGCCGAGCTTCGCGATGACCGAACCCGGCGTCTCCAGCAGCGACCCCACCCAGCTGCAGACCTCTGCGGTGCTGGACGGCGGCGAATGGGTGATCAACGGCCACAAGTGGTTCACCACCGGCGCGAACCGGGCCGCGTACACGACCGTCATGTGCCGCACCGAGCCGGACGCCCCGCCGCACCTGGCCTTCTCCATGATCCTGGTGCCGACCGACACGCCCGGCTACACGATCGTCCGGGACACGCCGGTGCTCGGCCTCGACGGCGGCCACTGCGAGGTCCTCTACCAGGACGTCCGCGTCCCCGCCGGCAACCTGCTCGGCCCGCGCGGCCAGGGGTTCGTCATCGCCCAGCGGCGGCTGGGCCCGGGCCGGATCTTCCACTGCATGCGCTGGCTCGGGCAGGCCCAGCGCGCCTTCGACCTGATGTGCCGGCGCCTGCACGAGCGCACCGCGTTCGGCCGCCCGCTGGCGGACAAGCAGCTGATGCGCCAGCACGTGTTCGACTCCTACGCCGAGATCCAGTCGGCCCGGCTGCTGACCCTGCACGCGGCCCAGGCGATCGACCGGGGCGAGCAGGCGCGGGTGGAGATCGGCGCCATCAAGGTCGTCGGCGCGCGGATGCTGCACAACGTGATCGACCGGGCCATCCAGGTGTACGGCGCCGCGGGCCTGACGCCCGACACCCCCCTGGACCGGATGTACCGGCACGCCCGCGCCGGGCGCATCTACGACGGTCCGGACGAGGTGCACATCGACACGGTGGGCCGCCGGATCCTCGGCCGGTACGCCGCCGGCGGCAACTGGGAGTTCGGCCTCCGGTAGGGCGGGCCCGACGGGAACCGGTGACGAGGGACGGCGGGCGGACGCCGCACGGCAGAGAGGCCCCATGGGCAGCGACGAGACGGACAGAGACGAGATCCTCGCCCGGGCGCTCGGCCCGGGGACGACGGTCACGGCGGGCGCCCGCCTGCCGGGCGGGGCGTCCCGGGAGACGTGGGCCCTCGACGCGGTGGATCCCTCCGGCGCCGCCCACGAGCTGATCCTGCGCCTCGACCCTCCCGGCTCCTCGCCGGGGGCCGGGATCGGGCTGGCCGGAGAGGCCGCGCTGATGCGGGCCGCCGCCGCGGGCGGCGTGCCGGTGCCCCGGATCCTGGCGGCCGGGGACGCGCACATCCTGATGACCAGGGTGGCCGGGGAGACGATTCCCAGGAAGATCCTCCGCGACGAGGCGTTCGCCGCCGCGCGCCCCCGGCTGGCGGCCCAGTGCGGGGAGATCCTGGCCGCGATCCACCGGATGCCGCTCTCCTGCCTGCCCCAGGCTCCGGGGCCGGGCGGGCCGCAGGCCGTACCGGATGATCCGCTGGCGGCCTGGCGCGACCTGCTGGACCTGACCGGGCAGCCGCATCCGGTCTTCGAACTGGCCTTGCGCCGCCTGGCCGCCTCCCGGCCCGCGAGCCACCGGACCGCCGTCGTGCACGGCGACTTCCGCAACGGGAACCTCGTCATCGGGCCCGGCGGCGTCGAGGCGGTGCTCGACTGGGAGCTGGCCCACGCGGGGGACCCCCTGGAGGACCTCGGGTGGTTGTGCGTGAAGGCGTGGCGGTTCGGCTCGCCCCTGCCGGTCGGCGGGTTCGGGGGGTACGGAGAACTCGTCGAGTCCTACGAGAAGGCCTCCGGGCACCGGGTGGACCCGGACGCGCTGCGCTGGTGGGAGACCTTCGGCGTGCTCAAATGGGGGGTCATCTGCATCATGCAGGCCATGCGGCACCTGAACGGCGGCTCCCGGTCGGTCGAGCTCGCCGCGATCGGCCGCCGCGTCTGCGAGACCGAGTGGGACCTGCTGCGGCTGCTCCGGTGAGCCCCGGCCGGGGCCGTTCAGCGCGGGAGCTCGACCGACAGGTGCGGGGCCAGCGCCCGGAGGAAGTCCGCCGCGTCGAACACGGCGCCGGCCGAGGCCACACCCGTCGTCAGCGTGCGCCCCGCCAGGATCCGCTGGACGGCCTCCACCGCCAGTGGCGCGGTGATCGCGTAGATGTCCCGGCCGCGGGCCGTGGCACGGCGCTCGACGCCGTCCGCGCAGACCACGACGTCGACGACGAATGTCTGGTCCGAACGCCCCAGGGCGTCGACCGCCTCCGGCGCGGGCGTGTCCTTCCCCGACAGGTCCCTCGCGGCCTCGACGGTCATGTAGGTGCGGACCTCGGGCACGGCCACGTGACTGGGGACGGTGACGACGTCCGCCATGGTGAACTCCGCGATCACCGTTCGCCGGCCCAGTGGTTCGGGGAAGAGCCAGTCCTGCTCCGACACCTTGTCGTCGTGGTACTCCAGCGCGCCGCCGGCGAACCGCACCCGGCGGCCCGAACGGCGCCGGTGGGACACCTCACCGGCCGCCCGGGTGCCCTCCGTGGGATGCCAGCTGCTCAACCCGTACGCGACGTGCACGACGTCCGCGGCGGCCCACTCCCCCATGGCGGCGGTCACCAGCAGATCGCCCAGCCCACCGTAGAAGGCCATCGCCGGAACCACGGGGACGCCCGCCTCCCGGGCCGCTTCGGCGTAGTCGGCGAACATCGCGGCGTTCGCCTCGATCTCCGCCGCGACGTCGACGTACGGAATCCCCGCACGCAAGGCCGCCTCCACCACGGGGCCTCCCGTCACCGCGAACGGCCCGGCGCAGTTGACGACGGCCGCCGCTCCGGCGAGGGCCCGATCCAGGGAGGCCGGGTCGTCCACCGTGGCCGGCCGCGCCGCCGCACCTCCCGGCTCCTTGGCCAGCATCTCCAGGCGAGCCGCGTCACGGCCGACGAGGACGGGGACGAAGCCCCGGCGGAGCAGTTCGGCGACGACGAACCGCCCCGTGTGCCCGGTCGCCCCGTAGACCGCCACCGTTTCCGCTGCACCCATGGTCTCTCCGATCTCGCTGTTCTGACGAGTTCACTCTCTCCGATCGGGAAGCCTCATGGTGAGAGTCTGGAACGACATCATGCGTACACTTTCGGACATGCATACCGTCGCACTGGCGACCGCCGGCCACCTGCTGCACTTCGAACTGGCGGTGGCCTGCGAGATCTTCGGCACGCCCCCGCGCGAAGCCACGGCGGGCTGGTACGACGTGCTGCTCTGCGGTCCCGGACCGGCGCGGGTCGGCCCGTTCACGGTCGAGCCCGAGCACGGGCTGGAGCGCCTGGTCAACGCCGACACCGTGATCGTGCCCGCGTGCGCGGACATCGACGTCCCGCCGCCGCCGGAACTGATCGGAGCCGTACGGGCGGCCCACGAGTCGGGCGCCCGGATCGCCTCCCTCTGCACCGGGGCGTTCACGCTCGGCGCCGCCGGCCTCCTGGACGGGCGGCGAGCCACCACCCACTGGGCTCACACCGCGGAGCTGTCCGCCCGCCATCCGCTGGCCGTCGTGGACCCGGACGTGCTGTACACGGACAACGGCAGCGTGCTCACCGCCGCGGGGAAGGCCGCCGCCGTCGACCTCTGCATACACCTGATCCACCTCGACCACGGCGCCGCCGTCGCCAACGCGGTCGCCCGCCGCCTCGTCACGCCGCCGCACCGGCTCGGCGGCCAGGCCCAGTTCGTGGCCACGCCGATCCAGGTCACCGGCGACCACCTGCTCGCCGACCTGCTCACGTGGGTCCGGCAACGGCTGGACCAGCCGCTGACGGTGACGGACATGGCGCGGAAGGCGAACATGAGCCCCCGCCACCTCGGAAGGCAGTTCCGGGCGGTGACCGGGCAGACACCGCTCCGCTGGCTCCTGACCCAGCGCGTACGCCACGCCCAGGAGCTGCTGGAGACCACGGACGAGAGCATCGAGGCGGTCGCCCTCGCCACCGGCATGGGCACCGCCACGACGCTCCGGCGCCAGTTCAAACGGATCGTCGGAGTCGCGCCTGACAGCTACCGGCGCTCCTTCCGCAGCGCGAAGCCCTCTGATCGGTAGGAGCAGAGCCTGACGGGCGCCGGGAACCCGTCCCGGAAAAGCCTCCAGAAAAGACTCCGAAGAAACACACCGAGAAAACAAAAAAAGGGGCCGCCCCAACGGGGCGACCCCTTTTCAAAAAAA
>NZ_BOOH01000058.1 GCF_016863135.1 Planobispora longispora | reverse complement strand
CAGCCGGTTGGTCCGGCTCAGCTCCGCGAGGGTCTGCTCGCGCCGCTCCCTCTCCTGCTCGGCGCGCCGGAGCACCCAGGCGGTGCCGCCCATGAGGACGACGTTGGCGGCGATGACGGCCAGGGGCAGCATCAGGTCGGAAGCGGTCTCCCTGGGCAGATCGGAGGACTGGGCGGCGCCGGCCACGACCGCCACGGCGGCCACGCCCAGCAGCCGCCACGGCCAGCGCAGGAGGGTGAAGGCGTAGATGTAGGGGATCGGGGTGAACAACCCGAACGCGGGATCACGCGCCACCAGGATCGCCGCGATCACCAGCAGCCCGGTGAAGAACACCCCCATGATCCGTGGCCGGTCCCACCAGCCGGGACGCAGGGTGAACATGGCGAGCATCCACGCCGCGGCCAGCCCGCACAGGCCCAGATCGATGAGCAGCGCGTCATCCGCCGAGGGCTCCGCGATCACTGTCCTGAAGACGACCAGGGCGGCCAGCAAGGTGTACGGCACCGCGGTGACCAGGAAGAACGGTCGCTCTTCCGACGCCGCGGCCCCGGGGTCGGGCCGCCTCGGCCTGTTCATGATCTCCCTCATCGGTGGCGAGTCTACGGCCGGCCGAACCAGTCGATCTGTCGCTCCCCCGCCGGCGGGACCGGCGCTCCGCGGGCTCAGCCCGCGGCGAGCTCGCGGCCCCGGTCGCGGGCGGCCTCGATGGCCGCCAGGAAGGCCGCGCGCACGCTGTGGCGCTCCAGCTCGGCGATGGCCGCGATGGTGGTGCCGCCCGGCGAGGTCACGGCCTCGCGGAGGATGACCGGGTGCTCCCCGGAGTCGCGGAGCATGATGGCGGCGCCGACGATCGACTGGGTGACCATGTCGAGGGCGGCCGCGCGCGGCATGCCCAGCAGGATGCCGGCGTCCACCATGGCCTCGACGAGGTAGAAGAAGTAGGCCGGACCGCTGCCGGACAGCGCGGTGGCGGCGTCCTGCTGGGACTCGGGGATGCGCAGCACCTTGCCGACCGGCTTCAGCAGGCTCTCGGTGCGCTTCAGGTGCTCCTCCGAGGCGTGGGAGCCCGCGGAGATCACGCTCATCGCCTCGTCCACCAGCACCGGCGTGTTGGACATCACCCGCACCACCGGGACGTCCCCGGCGAGGTGCGACTCCACGAAGGAGGTCGTGATGCCGGCCGCCCCGGAGATCACCAGCCGGTCCTCCGGGACGTGGTCGGCGATCTCCTTCAGCAACGAGGCCATGTCCTGCGGCTTGACCGTGAGGATGATCGTCTCGGCGCTCTTGGCGGCCTCGGCGTTGGACATCACCCGCACGCCGTACCGCTCGCGCAGCGCCTCGGCCCGCTCGGCGCGGCGCGCGGTCGCGATCACGTCACCCGGCTTGAATCCGGCCCGCAGCAGCCCGGACAGCAGCGCCTCGCCCATCTTGCCGGTCCCGAGAATCGCGATCATACAAACGCACCTTGCCTAGGAATGACGTGGGGATGACCAGCCTACGGGGTCCTCCTGCGCAGGGTCGCGGCGCCGAGGAGCAGGGCCAGGACCGCCGAGCCCGCCACCACGGCCACGTCACGCCAGAAGTCGCCCTCGGCCCCGGCCGCCGCCGCCAGCTTCATGGCCTCGATCGCGTAGGACATCGGGAGCGCGTTGGAGATCCACTCCAGCACCGCGGCCATCTGGTCGCGCGGCACGAAGATCCCGCCGAGCAGGAGCTGCGGGAGCATCACGACCGGCATGAACTGCACCGCCTGGAACTCGGTCCGGGCGAAGGCGCTGCACAGCAGGCCGAGGGCGGTGCCCAGCAGGGCGTTGCCGAGCGCCACGACGACCAGGGGCCAGACCGGCGCGCCGAGCTCGAAGCCGAGCCAGGTCAGCGAGACCGCCAGCACCAGCGTCACCTGGACCGCGGCCATCAGGCCGAACGCCAGGCCGTACCCCAGCAGCAGGTCCAGCTTGCCCAGCGGCGAGGCCATGAGCCGCTCCAGGGTGCCCGACGTCCGCTCGCGCAGCGTGGCGATCGAGGTGACCAGGAACATCACCAGGAAGGGGAAGACGCACAGCAGGACGGGCGTCCAGGCGTTGAACGCCCGCTGGTCGCCGATCACGTAGTACAGCAGGATCATCACCAGCGTCGGCACCAGGGCCATCATCGCGACGGTGCGCCGGTCGTGCCTGAGCTGGGTGAGGATGCGCCTCGCCGTGGCCGCGGTTATGGAAGGGGTCATGTCCGTCGCGCCGTTCCCGTCTTCTCGCGCTCCGCGATGAGCCGCAGGAACGCGCCCTCCAGGTCCTCCGTCCCGGTACGGCCGCGCAGCGCCCCGGGCGAGTCGTCGGCGAGGATCTCGCCCTCGCGCATCAGGAGCAGGCGGTCGCACCGCGAGGCCTCGTCCATGACGTGGCTGGAGACGACGAGCGTCACGCCCCGTCCCGCCGCGAGCCCGCGGAACAGGTCCCACAGCTCGTTGCGGAGGACCGGGTCGAGGCCGACCGTGGGCTCGTCCAGCACGAGCAGCTCGGGACCGCCGAGCAGGGCGACCGCGAGGCTGGCCCGGCTGCGCTGGCCTCCCGAGAGCGTCCTGGCGATCTGCCGGGCCTCCGCCTCCAGCCCCACCTCGCCGAGGACCCTGCCGACGTCGTTCTTCGGCGCGCCGAGCACCGAGGCGAAGTAGGCCAGGTTCTCGGCCACCGTCAGATCGTCGTAGACGGCCGGGCTCTGCGTGGAGTAGCCCACCCTCGCGCGCAGCCCGGGACTGCCGGCCGGCTCGCCGAGGACCGTGACGTCCCCGCTCCCGACCACCTGCACCCCGACGATCGAGCGCATCAGCGTGGTCTTCCCGCACCCGCTGGGCCCGATCAGCCCCAGGACCGTCCCCCGCGGAACGTCGAAGGAGATTCCGTGCAACACCTCGCGCCGCCCGCGCCTCACCCGGAGATCCCGTACGGCGACCGCAGAACTCACCATATGTTGAATTTAGGCGTCTCCCATATCCGTGTCAACGACCACTGAACCGCTCGCGGGGGCGATCCGTCATAGGGGTATGCGTAAGATCGCGCCCCCGCTCCTGACCGGAGCCCTGCTTCTGACGATGAGCTGCGGGACCGGCGCCGGAACCCCGGCCGGCCCCGCGACCGCGGCCGGATCCGGCGGCACCGGGACGGCGACCACGCCGTCCCAGCCGGTGAGCCACACCGCACCGCCCCGGGACGAGTTCACCACCGGCCCGAAGCCGACCAAGCCGACGGGCGACGCCGACACCCCCCGGAAGGTCCGCTGGCTGAAGGCCAAGCCCGCCAAGGACGGCCGGAGCCTGCGGGTGATCTGGTGGTCCGGGGTGGAGCCCTGCCACGTCCTCGACCGGGTGACCGTGAAGCAGACGGCCAAGAAGGTGACCGTCACCCTCTGGGAGGGACCGAGCAGCAAGGTCGAGAACGCCGTCTGCATCGAGATCGCCATCCAGAAGGTGACGACCGTCAAGCTCAAGAAGCCCCTGGGCGGCCGGAAGGTCGTCGACGGCGCCAAGCGCTGACCGAGGCGCGCGGCGGACTCCGGCGGAACCCCCGCCGGAACCCCCGGCGGAACCCCCGGCGGACGAGCTGCCCTCCGGAGCCGGGCGGGCCCGGGACGGCGGGACGACAGGCGCCGGCGTACGGTGATCTTGATGTGGCCGTAGCCGATTCCTGTTGTTCCTGTGATATTTGATCGATTTATTGCAAGATATATCGATCATTCCCGGGCGATCGGGGCGCCTCGGGTGGGCACTGTCGTCCGAGGGGTTCCATGTCGAGGCTTCCGCGTGCCGTCCTGTCCGTCCTCCTGATCGCCGCCGGTCTGTCGATCCTCGCGCCGACCGCCGCTCAGGCTCTTCCCGCGGGGTTCCACAAGCAGTCCGTCATCACCGGGCTCCACCAGCCCACCAACGTCGAGTTCGCCTCCGACGGCCGGGTGTTCATCGCCGAGAAGAGCGGGATCATCAAGGTCTTCGACTCGCTCACCGACACCACCCCGACCGTCTACGCCGACCTGCGCACGCAGGTGCACAACTTCTGGGACCGGGGCCTGCTCGGCATGGCGTTGCACCCGAACTTCCCCTCCGACCCCCGGATCTTCGTGCTGTACTCCTACAACGCGCTGCCCGGCGGGACGGCGCCCAAGTGGCCGTCCAACCCCGACGGGGTCGAGGACACGTGTCCCACCCCGCCGGGCGCCACCAACGACGGCTGCCTCATCACCGGCAGGCTCTCCTCCCTCTCCTCCTCGGGGGGCACGGTCACCGAGACGCCGCTGATCACCGACTGGTGCCAGCAGTTCCCCAGCCACTCCACCGGTGACCTGCAGTTCGGTTCCGACGGGATGCTGTACGCCTCCGCCGGCGACGGCGCGAGCTTCAGCTACGCCGACTACGGCCAGGACGGCACGCCCGCCTCCGACGTGACCCCGGACAACCCGTGCGGCGACCCGCCGTCGCCGGTCGGCACCGCTCTCACCCCGCCCTCCGCGGAGGGCGGCGCACTCCGCTCGCAGGACATGCGCACCTCGGCCGACCCCACGGGCCTCGACGGCACCGTCATCCGGATCGACCCGAACACCGGCGCGGCCGCCCCGGGCAACCCGAACGCCGGCAACCCCGACGCGAACCGGGCCAGGATCGTCGCCTACGGCCTGCGCAACCCGTTCCGCATCACCCTCCGGCCCGGCACCAACGAGCTCTGGGTGGCCGACACCGGGTGGAACACCTACGAGGAGATCGACCGGATCACCAGCCCGACCGGCCCCGTGGCCAACTTCGGCTGGCCCTGCTACGAGGGCCCGAACCGGCAGGCCGGATACGACAACCTCAACCTGACCCTCTGCGAGAACCTCTACGCAGCGGGGACGGGCGCGCGCGTGCAGCCGTACTTCTCCTACCTGCACGCGAACAAGGTCGCCGGCCCCGGCGACCCCTGCCCCTCCGGCGGCAGCTCCCCGAGCGGGATCGCCTTCTACCCGGGCGGTTCCTATCCCGACTCCTACGACGGGGCGATGTTCTTCTCCGACTACAGCCGCTCCTGCGTCTGGGTGATGACCCGGGGCTCGAACGGCCTGCCCGACCCGGCGACCGTCGCGAACGTCGACTCGTCGGTCGGCCCGGTCGAGCTGGAGACCGGCCCCGGCGGCGACCTGTTCATGCTCGACATCAGCAACGGGGCGCTGGTCCGCTACATCTACGCCAACACCCCGCCGAACGCGGTGATCGGGGCGAGCGCGACGTCCGGCAACGCGCCGATGACCGTCCAGTTCTCCGGCACGGGGTCCAGCGACGACGACGGCGACCCGCTGACCTACGCGTGGGACCTGGACGGAGACGGCGCGCTGGACGACTCCACCTCCGCCACCCCCTCGTGGACCTACAACCAGCCGGGCTCCCCCACCGTCCGGCTCCGCGTGAGCGACGGCCGGGGCGGGCAGGACGACGCCACCGTCACGATCAACGTCAGCAACACGCCGCCGACCGCCACGATCAACAGCCCCGGCTCCACCGTGAAATGGGCCGTCGGCGAGACGATCTCCTTCTCCGGCGCCGGCACCGACCCGCAGGACGGCACGATCCCCGGCTCCAGGATGAACTGGGCGCTGATCATGCACCACTGCCCCAGCACCTGCCACGAGCACCAGATCACCTCGTTCACGGGGACGTCGGGGAGCTTCACGGCTCCCGACCACGAGTACCCGTCCCATCTGGAGCTGCGGCTGACCGTCACGGACGCCCAGGGCCTGACCGACACCGAGAGCGTGACCCTCCAGCCGAAGACGGTCCAGCTCACCTTCCAGAGTTCGCCCTCCGGGCTGCAGCTGGGCTTCAACAGCGAGCAGGCGACCACTCCCTTCACCCGCACGGTGATCGTGGGCTCCGCCAACTCCGTGTCCGCGCCGTCCCCGCAGACCCGCAACGGCACGGCGTACGGCTTCGCCTCGTGGTCGGACGGCGGCACCGCCGGCCACAACATCATCGCCCCGGCGAACGCCACCGCCTACACCGCGACCTACACCCCGACGACGACCGATTCGGGCCTGGTCGCCGCCTACGGCATGAACGAGGGCACCGGCAGCGCCGTGGCCGACTCCTCCGGCCGGGGCAACAACGGCACGGCCACCGACACCACCTGGTCGACGTCCGGCAAGTACGGCAAGGCCCTGACCTTCAACGGCAACTCCAGCTGGGTCACCGTCGCCGACTCCCCCTCCCTGCGCCTGTCCGGCGCCATGACCATGCAGGCGTGGGTCAAGCCCGCCGCGGGGGGAAGCGACTGGGGCACCGCCATGCTGAAGGAGCACGCCAGCGGCCTGGCCTACGCGCTGTACACCCGTGACAGCGCCGGAGTCCCCACCGCCTATCTGTCCACCAGCGGCGACTGGAACGCCGACGGCACCTCCGCGTTGCCGCAGGGCACCTGGAGCCATCTGGCCGCCACCTACGACGGCGGCATGCTGCGCCTGTACGTCAACGGCACCCAGGTCGGCCAGCGGGCCGTCACCGGGGCCATCCGCGCCGACGGCGGCTCCCTGCGCATCGGCGGCAACAACGTCTGGGGCGAGTACTTCTCCGGCCTCATCGACGAGGTCCGCATCCACAACCGCGCCCTGACCCCCGCCGAGATCGCCACCGCCATGAACACCCCGATCTCCTGACGGCCCGACCGTCCCCGGCCGAAGCGTCCCGCGAGACCTCTCGCGGGACGCTTCATGTTCTCCGGGATCCGGGGAACACGCGGGATCCGGGGAACACACGAGTTCCCCGGAATACAACGGGATTCGGGGAACACAGCGCCGCTCTTTTAAGTTGAGCCAGATAGACTCAAGTCGTTTGACAAGAAGGTCCAGACACCCGACTATGAGTCAGGCAGACTCAACTTTGACCACAAGGACGTACTCATGGCACGTGCGGTAGGTATCGACCTGGGGACGACCAACTCCGTCGTCTCGATCCTCGAGGGCGGCGAGCCCACTGTCATCGCCAACGCGCAGGGGTCGCGGACCACGCCGTCCGTGGTCGCCTTCGCGAAGAACGGCGAGGTCCTCGTCGGCGAGGTCGCCAAGCGGCAGGCCGTGACCAACGTCGACCGGACCATCCGCTCGGTCAAGCGCGAGATGGGCACCAACTGGTCCCAGGAGATCGACGGCAAGAAGTTCTCCCCCCAGCAGATCAGCGCCTTCGTCCTGCAGAAGCTCAAGCAGGACGCCGAGGCCTACCTGGGCGAGAAGATCGCCGACGCCGTGATCACGGTTCCGGCCTACTTCAACGACGCCCAGCGCCAGGCCACCAAGGAAGCCGGCACGATCGCGGGCCTCAACGTCCTGCGCATCATCAACGAGCCGACGGCCGCCGCGCTCGCCTACGGCCTCGACAAGGACCAGGACCAGACCATCCTGGTCTTCGACCTCGGCGGCGGCACCTTCGACGTGTCCCTGCTCGACGTCGGCCAGGAGGACGGCCACGGCTTCGTCGAGGTGAAGGCCACCAGCGGTGACAACCACCTCGGCGGCGACGACTGGGACCAGCGCGTCGTCGACGAGCTGGCCAAGCGCTTCCAGAACGCCCACGGCGTGGACCTGTCCAAGGACAAGATGGCCCTGCAGCGTCTGCGCGAGGCGGCGGAGAAGGCCAAGATCGAGCTGTCCAGCCAGTCCGAGACCAACATCAACCTGCCCTACATCACGGCCTCCGCCGAGGGCCCGCTGCACCTGGACGAGAAGCTCACCCGCGCCGAGTTCCAGCGGCTCACCGCCGACCTGCTCGAGCGCTGCAAGGGCCCGTTCAACCAGGTCATCAAGGACGCCGGCATCAAGGTCTCCGACATCGCGCACGTCGTGCTCGTCGGCGGCTCGACCCGCATGCCCGCCGTCACCGAGCTCGTCAAGGAGCTGACCGGCGGCAAGGAGCCCAACAAGGGCGTGAACCCGGACGAGGTCGTCGCCATCGGCGCCGCCCTGCAGGCCGGCGTGCTCAAGGGCGAGGTCAAGGACGTCCTGCTGCTCGACGTGACCCCGCTCTCGCTGGGCATCGAGACCAAGGGCGGCATCTTCACCAAGATCATCGAGCGCAACACCACGATCCCGACCAAGCGGTCGGAGGTCTTCACCACGGCCGAGGACAACCAGCCGTCGGTGCAGATCCAGGTCTACCAGGGTGAGCGCGAGATCGCGGCCTACAACAAGAAGCTGGCCACCTTCGAGCTGACCGGCATCGCCCCGGCTCCGCGCGGCATCCCGCAGATCGAGGTCACCTTCGACATCGACGCCAACGGCATCGTCAACGTCTCCGCCAAGGACCTCGGCACCGGCAAGGAGCAGACGATGACCATCACCGGCGGCTCCGCCCTGCCGAAGGACGACATCGAGCGCATGATGCGCGAGGCCGAGTCCTACGCCGAGGAGGACAAGCGGCGCCGCGAGGAGGCCGAGACCCGAAACAACGCCGACTCGCTCGTCTACCAGACCGAGAAGTTCGTCGCCGAGAGCGGCGACAAGATCCCGGACGACATCAAGACCGAGGTCAACGACTCCGTCGCCGAGCTGAAGAAGACGCTGGAGGGCACCGACACGGCCGCGATCCGCGCCGCCGCGGAGAAGCTCGCCACGGTCAGCCAGAAGATGGGCTCGGCCATCTACGCCCAGTCCCAGCAGGGCGCCGAGGCGGGGGCGGGCGCTCCCGGCGCCGGGGCCACCGAGGGCGACGGCCAGAAGACCGACGACGACGTGGTCGAGGCCGAGATCGTGGACGACGAGCCGAAGCGCGAAGAAGGCAAGTGACGGCGCGGAAAGCCGAGGGGAGCACGAGCGTGAACACGCGTGAGAACGGCTCCGGGGAAGAGCCGGTGATCCGCGACAACCGCAAGATCGACCCGGAGACGGGGAAGGCGCGGGAGACGGGCAACGGGGAGCCCGGGCAGGCCGACACGGCCGAGCAGCCCGGCTCCCCCGCCGCCGCGGCCGCGGACTCCGCGAGCTCCGCGGGCGCGGCGGGCGCCGACCTGGCCTCGGTCGAGCTGGCCGCCCAGCTCGCCGAGCGCACGGCGGACCTGCAACGCCTCCAGGCGGAATACTCCAACTACCGCAAGCGGGTCGAGCGGGACCGGGCAGCGGTCAAGGAGATGGCGGTGGCCGGCGCGGTGTCCGAGCTGCTGCCGGTCCTCGACGACATCGGCCGGGCACGCGACCACGGGGAGCTCACCGGCGGCTTCGCGAAGGTGGGAGAGTCGTTCGAGGCGGCGCTCGCGAAGCTGGGTCTGACCTCCTTCGGCACCAAGGGCGAGCCCTTCGACCCGATGGTGCACGAGGCCCTGGTGCACAGCTACTCGCCCGACGTCACCGAGCCGACCTGCGTGGAGATCCTGCAGTCTGGTTACCGGATCGGCGAGCGAGTGCTGCGCCCCGCCAGGGTCGCGGTCGCCGAGCCAGACGAGTCCACCCCGGCCGACAACTGATCCACTACCTGGCAAAGGAAGATAGATGAGCACCAAGGACTATCTGGAGAAGGACTACTACGCCGTCCTTGGTGTGCCCAAGTCCGCCACCGCCGATGAGATCAAGAAGGCGTACCGGAAGCTGGCCAGGCAGTACCACCCGGACGCCAACCAGGGCAGCACGGAGACCGAGGCCAAGTTCAAGGAGGTCTCCGAGGCCTACGACGTCCTGTCCGACGGCAAGCGCCGCAAGGAGTACGACGAGGCGCGGACGCTGTTCGGATCGGGCCTCGGCGGTTACGCGGGAGCCCCGGGGGGCGCCCGCCCGGGCGGGTTCTCCTTCGACCTGGGCGACCTGTTCGGCGGCACCGGGCAGCAGGGCGCCGGGGATCGCATCGGCGACATCTTCGGCGGCCTGTTCAACCGGGGCGGCGGCGCCGGCGCCGGCCGTACCGCCGGGACCACCAGGGCGCGGCGCGGCCAGGACGTCGAGTCCGAGGTCACGCTCTCCTTCACCGAGGCGGTCGAGGGCGCCACGGTCTCGCTCCGGCTCACCAGTTCCTCGGCCTGCACGGTGTGCGCCGGCACCGGGGCCAAGGCCGGGACCACCCCGCGGGTCTGCCCGACCTGCGAGGGCACCGGCGCGGCCAGCCGCAACCTGGGGAACTTCGCCTTCTCCGAGCCGTGCCGCGACTGCAAGGGCCGCGGCCTGCTCGTGGACGACCCCTGCCCGGTGTGCGAGGGGAGCGGGCGGGGCAAGAGCACCCGCACGATCCAGGCGCGCATCCCGGCCGGGGTCGGCGACGGCCAGCGCATCCGGCTCAAGGGCAAGGGCGCGCCCGGCGAGAACGGCGGTCCCGCGGGTGACCTGTACGTCCAGATCCACGTCAAGCCGCACGCGGTCTTCGGCCGCTCCGGCGAGAACCTGACGATCACCGTGCCGGTCACCTTCGCCGAGGCGGCGCTCGGCGCCGAGATCAAGGTGCCGATCCTCAAGGGACTGCCGGTCACCCTGCGCATCCCCGAGGGCACCCCGAACGGCCGCACCTTCCGGGTGCGGGGCCGCGGCGTGCCCCGCAAGGACGGCACCAAGGGCGACCTGCTCGCCACGGTCGAGGTCCTGGTGCCGCAGCGGCTCGACGACAAGGCCCGCGGCGCCCTGGAGGACTTCCGGGACGCCACCGCGGGCGGCGACCCGCGAGCCGAGTTGATACAGCAGGCCAGAAGCGAGTAGCCATGGACGCCAACTACTTCGATCTGTCGGACGACACCCCCGTCTACGTGATCTCGGTGGCCGCCCAGCTCTCCGGGCTGCACCCGCAGACCCTGCGCCAGTACGACCGGCTCGGCCTGGTCAGCCCCGGGCGCACGGCGGGACGGGGGCGGCTCTACTCCACACGCGACATCGTGATGCTCCGCGAGGTCCAGCGGCTCTCCCAGGAGGAGGGCATCAACCTCGCGGGCATCAAGCGGATCCTGGCGCTGGAGAACGAGACGCTGCGGCTGCGCGAGGAGGTCCACCGGCTCCGCGCCGAGCTGGCGACGATCCGCGCCCTGGTCCGCTACCAGCTGCCACCGGCCTGATCCCGCGGTCGTCCCGAGCACGTGACGAGGGCCGCGAGGGGGCGCCGGTGCACTGGACTGAGGAGGGCGAGGGAGCGCAGCGACGGAGCACGACGAGGGAAGGCACCGGTTACCAGCCCCGAGCCGCCGAACGAAGTGAGGCAAATATAGATGGACTACAAGCTCACCCAGAAGAGCCAGGAAGCGATCTCCTCCGCCATCCGGCGCGCGGCCGCCGAGGGCAATCCCGAGGTCGCCCCGGCTCACCTGCTCACCTCGTTGCTCGCTCAGAGCGGCGGCACCGCCGTGCCCCTCCTGCAGGCCGCCGGCGCCGACTGGAAGCAGGTGCGCACCGAGGCCGAGCAGCAGCTCGCCGCCCTCCCCAAGGCGCAGGGCGCCACGGTGAGCGCCCCGTCGAGCTCCCGGCAGCTGCTCACCGCGATGAACACCGCGGCCCAGCGCGCCCGGCAACTGCAGGACGAGTACGTCTCGACCGAGCACCTGATGGTCGGGCTCGCCGCCGACGGCGGCCCGATCTCCCAGCTGCTGAAGTCGCACGGCGCCGGGCCCGAGGCGCTGCTGGAGGCCTTCGAGAAGATCCGGGGCAACGCGCGGGTGACCAGCGCGACCCCCGAGGACACCTACAAGGCGCTGGAGAAGTACGGCGTCGACCTGACCGAGCGGGCCCGTTCCGGCAAGCTCGACCCGGTGATCGGCCGCGACTCGGAGATCCGCCGGGTCATCCAGGTGCTCAGCCGCCGCACCAAGAACAACCCGGTGCTCATCGGCGAGCCCGGCGTGGGCAAGACCGCCGTCGTGGAGGGCCTGGCCCAGCGGATCATCGCCGGCGACGTGCCCTCCAGCCTGAGGGACAAGCGCCTGGTCTCCCTCGACCTGAGCGCGATGGTCGCCGGCGCGAAGTTCCGCGGCGAGTTCGAGGAGCGGCTCAAGGCCGTGCTCACCGAGATCAAGGAGAGCGAGGGGCAGGTCGTCACCTTCATCGACGAGCTGCACACCATGGTCGGCGCGGGCGCGGCCGAGGGCGCGATGGACGCGGGCAACATGCTCAAGCCCATGCTGGCCCGGGGCGAGCTGCGGATGATCGGCGCCACCACCCTCGACGAGTACCGCGAGCGCATCGAGAAGGACCCCGCGCTGGAGCGCCGCTTCCAGCAGGTCTACGTGGGCGAGCCCAGCGTCGAGGACACCATCGCGATCCTGCGCGGCCTCAAGGGCCGCTACGAGGCGCACCACCAGGTGCAGATCTCCGACGGCGCGCTGGTCGCCGCCGCCGCGCTCTCCGACCGCTACATCACCTCCCGGTTCCTGCCGGACAAGGCGATCGACCTGGTCGACGAGGCCGCGTCCCGGCTCCGCATGGAGATCGACTCCCGCCCCGTGGAGATCGACCAGCTCCAGCGGAGCGTCGACCGGATGAAGATGGAGGAGCTCGCCCTCGCCAAGGAGACCGACGAGAGCAGCCGCCAGCGCCTGGAGCGGCTCCACCAGGAGCTCGCCGACCGCCAGGAGGAGCTCAACGCCCTGATCGGCCGCTGGGAGCGGGAGAAGGCCGGGCTCAACCGGGTCGGCGATCTGAAGAAGCAGCTCGACGAGGCCCGCGTCGCCGCCGAGCGCGCCCAGCGTGACGGCGACTTCGAGTCCGCCTCCCGGCTGATGTACGGCGACGTGCCCAGGCTCGAGGCCGAGCTGGCCGCGGCCAGCGCCGCCGCCGAGCCGGAGGAGGCCATGGTCAAGGAGGAGGTCGGCTCCGACGACATCGCCGAGGTGATCTCGGCCTGGACCGGCATCCCGGCGGGCCGCCTGCTGGAGGGTGAGACCGCCAAGCTGCTGCGCATGGAGGAGGAGCTCGGCAGGCGCCTGATCGGCCAGCACGAGGCCGTCCAGGCCGTCTCCGACGCGATCCGGCGGGCCCGCGCGGGCATCTCCGACCCCGACCGGCCGACCGGCAGCTTCCTGTTCCTCGGCCCCACCGGCGTCGGCAAGACCGAGCTGGCCAAGGCCCTGGCGGACTTCCTGTTCGACGACGAGCGGGCGATGGTCCGCATCGACATGAGCGAGTACTCCGAGAAGCACAGCGTGGCCCGCCTGGTCGGCGCCCCGCCCGGCTACGTCGGCTACGAGGAGGGCGGCCAGCTCACCGAGGCCGTGCGGCGCAGGCCGTACACCGTGGTGCTGCTCGACGAGGTGGAGAAGGCCCACCCCGAGGTCTTCGACATCCTGCTCCAGGTCCTGGACGACGGGCGGCTCACCGACGGGCAGGGCCGTACCGTCGACTTCCGCAACACGCTCCTGATCCTCACCTCCAACCTCGGCTCCCAGTTCCTCGTGGACCCGAAGCTGGAGAAGGACGCCCAGCGCGACGCGGTGATGGAGGCGGTGCGGGGCCGGTTCAAGCCGGAGTTCCTGAACCGGCTCGACGACGTGATCCTGTTCGACGCGCTCGGCACCGAGGAGCTGTCCAGGATCGTGGACCTCCAGGTGGCGCACCTGGCCAGGCGGCTGGCCGACCGGCGGCTCACCCTCACCGTGTGCCCCGCGGCGCGCGAGTGGCTGGCGCTGACCGGATACGACGCCCTGTACGGCGCCCGCCCGCTCCGCAGGCTGGTGCAGTCGGCGATCGGCGACCAGCTGGCCAGGAAGGTGCTCTCCGGCGAGATCAAGGACGGCGACGAGATCGTGGTGGATCTCGACGACGCGAGGGACGCCCTGTCCATAACTCCGGCAAGGAGTTGACCGGGATCCGGTCAAAGCCGCTCCCGGGGGACGTCCCGCTGTTACCTTCAGCAGTCGTCTGACCGCTGGAAGTACGGGGGTAGCGGTGAACGCATCGCGGAACGTCCGGGGGGTGCTCGCGACCGCGGCGCTGGTGGCCGGGGTGAGCTGGATGACGGCCGCCCCGGCCGCCGGCGCCGCCGACGGGCGGCGCGTCCCCGTCGAGAGCGTCGCGATGCCGGCCATGGAACGGCTCGCGCGGACCGCCGGCCTGCCCGGGCTCTCGCGCGCCTCCGCCGTCATCAGCGTCGCCGACGCGGGCGGTGTCGCGGCGGGCCTCGGCTTCCCCGCCCTGCCCTTCGGCGCTCCCGGGCGCCCCGGCCTGAGGTGGGTGGAGCTGCTCTCGCCCATCCCGGACCTGCCCGGCCTGCCGGGCGCGCCCGCCGCCCGCGTCTGCGCCCGTCAGTGCGACACGTCGAGCAGTGCGTCCAGCTCGTCCTCCGGCAGGCCGAGGTCCACCCGGATCAGATAGCGGACCCGCAGCAGCGCGGCGTGTTCGCCGCTGCCCGGGGCCGCCGCCCGGGCGCCCTCGGTGGCCCAGACGTGGGCCTCGTGGGGTTCGCCGTAGGCGGCGAGCGTCTCGGCCACCGCGAGGGCGGTCACCGGGGAGACGTCGCCGTCGGCCTTGATCGCTTTGATCACCTCATGGGCCTCACCCGGCTGTTCCAACTCGAAGAGCGTGTCGGCGATCCCCGTCCGGGGATCGACGCCCACCTCCGTCCCGTCCTCCAGCGCCCTCTGGAAGCAATCGAGAGCACGAGCGGGCTGCCCGGCCTGCCGCCACGCCTCCGCGGCGAGCACGAGGATCGCCGCCCGCGGCATATCGCCCGACACGTATGCCTCGACCAGCGCTTCCAGCCGCCGGGCGAGGTCTTCGTGATCGTCGGCCAGGAGGGCTCGCTCGAGAAGTCGATCGAGGTGCTCACGTGTCACATGCGCCACACCGCGAGAGTACCGAGCGTGGCTCTACTGCGTCCGCCCAATAACAGGTATCGGTTAAGCAATCACATGTACACACTTGACTACGCTGAGCGTGTTCTCCGAGGAAAGCGGGCATATGCGGGTCGCATCCGCCGGTGAAAGCCGGTGGAGCGATGTCACGGGGAGGAGCGGCGGTGGGAATGTCCAAGCAGAGGACCTTCACCCTGGCGTGTGCGGCCCTGCTGGCCGTGGTCGTTCCCGGGGGCGCCGGATACCTCTCCGCGAGAGTGGACGCCGTCGAGGAGACCTATCGCAGACTCTCCGCCCTGGAGGACCGGCTGCGGGATTCGGAGCGCGCCGGGCAGACGCAGTGGATCACCGCGCCCGTCCCGGCGCCGTGCGACCTCGTCCCCCGCTCCCAGCGGGAACCGGACGGGGCGCAGGAACCGCCCGTCTCGGCCCGCGGGCCGGACGCGGGCCGGGAGAGACCGGACAGGGCGGCGGACCGCGAGCGCAGGCGTAAGACGCACGGAGGGGACGGTGAGGTCATCTCGCCGATCGGGGAGACCGTGCGGGGCACGGTCGTCCGGGAGAGGCGGTACTGGCTGGAGGGGCCGGAGACGGCCGAGCGGTCCGGCGGGCCGGTCCCCAGGCCGCTGGCGGAGAACCCCGCGGACCGGTCCCCCGAGAACCCCCTGGGCTGACCCGGAAGGCGCGCCGGGAGCCCGGAATGCCATGGCGAGCCGCCGGCCAGGAGAGTGCCGGGTTCACACCCACACGGGTCCCCGTCCGGGGGGTTCGGGGTTCACGCCCGCACGGGCCCCCGTCCGGGGAGACCCCGGCAGGTCAGGCTCTGGCGAACTGCCGGTTCAGGTAGCCCCGGATCAGGCGCTTGGCCTCCCCCACGACCTGCGGGGCGCCGTCCGGGTCGTGCCGGAAGGCCAGTTTCAGCACGGCGTCCCCGGCCTCGACCGCGACCATGATGGCCAGGTCGAGCTCTTCGCTGTCGGCCAGGCCGTACTCCTGCAGGAGCAGGCCGCGCAGCCGTCCGGCGATCACCGTGTTGTTCTCGGAGACCGCGTCGAGCAGGTTGAGGTCGACCACGTCGCCGAAGTGCAGGGACCGGAAGCCGGGGACGGTCCTGTGCATCTCGACGTACTCGTCGATGATCGCGTCGACCGCCTCCCACCAGCCGCCGTAGTCCTCCGCGAGGAAACGCGCGCCGATCCGGGAGATGAAGCGCTCCACGTGACGCCGGGTCACGGCCTGCGCGATGGCTCGTTTGTCCGGGAAGAACTGGTAGACCGAGCCGATCGCGACACCCGCGCGCTCGGCGATCCGCGTGGTGGTCAGCGCCTCGTAACCGATCTCGTCCAGCAGGTCGGCGCAGGCGTCGAGCATCCGCTCGACGCGCCGTGCGCTCCGCCGCTGGGTGGGCTGACGCCGCAGTGGAGCCTCACCGGACTCCTCGACAGGCAGGGTGGACACCCCACCATCTTGCCCGCCCGTTCCCTCCAGGTCAGGCCCTCTGAGCCAATCAGATGATTTGCCCGGCTATCAGGGCGATCGGGGGCAATCACCGATTGACCCCGTCTGCTCCCGTCAGCCGATCACCCGCGCGGCTTCGCGGCCAATCCCGTGCACCCGCGCAGCGCCTTCCAGCCCGTGACGGCCTGCTGCCGGGCGGTCCCGGTGAGCGGAACCGGCACGCCGCCCTGGATGGTGGCCGGGGTCCACTGGTCCTTGAGCACCTGGCGACCGTTGATCGTCAGCGTGAGCACGCCGGTCCTGCCGGTGTCCGGGCCCCAGTTGTAGAAGACGAAGTTGCCCAGGCCGTAGTTGACGTAGGCGTTCTTCAGGTAGCCGCCGCCGAGCAGGATGTGCGCGTGCCCGCCCACGATCACATCGGCCCCGGCGGCGACCAGCTTGGGAGCCAGGCCCCGCTGCGCCTCGTTCGGGCACTTCTGCAGCTCGGTGCCCCAGTGCAGGTGCACGATGACGGTGTCGGAGTTGCGCCGCGCCTTGCGCACCTCCTGGATGAGCCGCGCCTCGTTCTTGGCGGACGCCAGGCCGCCCTTGTCGCCGGAGGCCGTCCAGGCGGAGATGAACTCGGCGTCGAGCACCTGGGTCGCGCCGATGATCGCCACCCGGTTGCCGTTGACGGTCGTCCGCCACGGCTTGTACGCCTCGGCCTCGTTCTTGCCGACGCCCACCATCGGGAACTTCGCGCGCTTGACCGCGGCCAGCGAGTCGGCCAGCCCGCTCTCCATGTAGTCCATGCCGTGGTTGTTGGCCATGGACGCCACGTCCACCCCGGCCGCCTTCAGCGCGGTGAGCGCGCTGGCGGGGGCCCGGAAGGTGTACTGCTTGCCGGGGGCGGGGGTGCCGCCGGTGGTGATGGCGGTCTCCAGGTTCACCATGGCGAGGTCGGCCTTGCGGAGCACCGAGGCGATCGGCCCCATCGCGGTGCGCGGGTTGGCGTTGAGCCTGGTCCGCAGGACCCCCTCGAAGTGCACGTCGCCGCCGAAGGAGATGGTGTACGGCTTGCGCTCGGGGGTGGGGGTGGGCTCGGCCGAGGTGGTCGGCTTCTCCGCGACGTCCGGCGCCGCCCCCGGGGTGGAGGACTCGGCCGCCGTGCAGGCCGCGGCGAGCAGAACGGAGGCGGCGGCGCAGGCCACCCCGAGACGGCGGGTATACGTGTTCATCACTACTGAGCATGCCATCTCAAGCACGGTGGAGGGGACGACTCGCTTCGCGGGAAATCCTCTCGCCCCTATCGGAGGGAGTCCGGAAGGTGAAGGACTCACGTTCGCGACATGATCCGGCGGCCATGGAGGACGGCGACCGGCTCCGTCACGCCGGGCTGCGTGTCACCGCCGCCCGGCTGGCGATCATGCAGACCGTGCGGGAGGGCGACCACCTCGACGCGGACGCCATCCACCGGGGCGTGCTGCGACGGGTCGGCCAGGTCTCCCTGCAGGCCGTCTACGAGGCGCTGAACGCGTTGCACGGCAGAGGGCTTCTCCGCCGGATCGAACCGGCGGGCAGTCCCGCCCGCTACGAGACCCGGATCGGTGACAACCATCACCATCTCGTCTGCCGCCGGTGCGGCCGGGTCACGGACGTCGACTGCGCCGTCGGGCACGCCCCCTGCCTCGACCCCGTCTCCGACGCCGGATATCTGGTCGACGAGGCGGACGTCACCTACTGGGGCGTCTGTCCCGGCTGCCGCTGACGGATCCGCACAGGCGAAAACGGCGATTTCCCATGCGCTCCCGGCGCGGCTTCGCCCTTCCGGGAGGGCGACCGCTCCGCTCACCGGAGCCGGAGCCGGAGCAGAAAGCAGAAAGCAGAAAGCAGGAAGCAGGAACAGCCTGGCTCATCGTGGCCGCGTCGAAACGACGGAACCGAGGCGGCTCGCCCGTCCCCGGCGAGCCAGGCCGCTCAGCACATCCGTGCGACTCAGCGGTCCGCCGCGAATGAGAGCCGGTCGTCCTGGAGGTCGAACTCGCCGTCCTTCACCCCGGCGACGAACGCATCCCACTCGGCGGGGGTGAAGACCAGGGCGGCGTCCTCGGGAGCCTTGCTGTCCCGGACGCCGATCAACCCGCCGGAAAGCCGGGCGACCTCCACACAGTTCCCCAAATTGCTCCGGCTGCTCTTTCTCCAGATGGCGCCCGACAGGTCGACATCGTTCATTTCTTGTTCTCTCCTTGCGACGGGAAGCATCTTCGGTCCCCTTTAGAGCAGGCAACTGCCCCGCAGTGTGAGAAGACGGCTATCTCCAACGTTCTTCGATGACGTTTCCGATGAGCTCCCTTGACGCGTCGACGCCGAACGCTTCAGACTGAAGCTGACTGAATGCGATCTCGTAGTCGTAGACAAGCTTCTCGTTCTCCACGAAACGCGAATCGTGAAGCGCCTCCAGATAGACCATGTCATGGAAATCTGGAAACGTGAGGTGCAGGAAAGAACCGCTGTTGACCGGATTCGACCCGCTCAACGACAGCACCTGCACCCGGATGTTCGGCAGTCTGGACCATTCGATCAGACGTTCAAGCTGTTCGCGCATCACGCTCGCGCCGCCGAAGCGACGCAGCAGCACCGACTCGTCCAGAACCACCCAGAGTCTGAGCGGATCCGCGCTTCTGAGAAGATGATCCTGACGAGCCATACGCGTCTTGACCAGATCACGGAGCTCACCTGGCGGAATCCGCATAACGGCCTGCGTGGCACGGATGACCTCGCGGGCGTAGTCCTCGGTCTGGAGCAGACCTGGCACGATCTGGGGTTCCCAGTTCAGTGCCGATGTCGCCTCCGCCTCCAACCCCAGCAAGGTGATGACTTCCGGGGACAGAGAGTCAGAATAGTCCTCCCACCACCCTCTCCGGGTCGCATCCTGGTGAAGATCAAGTAACTCCTGCTGCCGGACCTCGTCCACCTCGTACAATCCGGCGAGAGCCTCGACATCGCTCCTGCGAGGCATGGTTTTGGCGTTCTCGATCCGGCTGACCTTGGACGCCGACCATTTCAATCTCGTCGCGACGTCTTCACCGCTAAGGGCGCGGCGCTCACGCAGCCGACGCAACTCCTGACCGAGCCTGAGCCGGCGAACGGTCGGACTGCCACGCTCGAGCAACGTCCTCCCCCCTCACCGATATGAAGCTGTATCGCCGCAGGGCTGCTCAAGAGCCTCTTCAGAGGATCCCGCGCCTCATCGTACACTGCAAGTTGCACGGAATGCTGCGGCCATTTTCCCGGCAATTCTCCGGGCTCCCTCACTCTGAGCTTCACCGCGAAGAGGGTTGTCTAGAGAGCTTTCGCGCAGGCTACGGGCCCATACGAAGATTTTTCACGTATCGCGGCACCACTCACCCCAGAGATTCGCCGCGCCTCCGGAGCAGCTCCAGTCACCCGCCTCACAGGACGGTCGGTACACCTGTCGTGCAAGTTGCACGCAGGATTGCACTCCAACTTCTCCGATAGTTCCGCAGAAGGTATTGCAGCATTTGACATCCGGGAGGAGTATCTGCTTAGGGGTTCCACCAGGCGGGACTGCGACGACCGGGACTGTGCCGACGCCTCAGACTCGCCGCCGACTTCGGGAGGCCGACGGGGGAAGAGCGGCAGCAGCGCGCGACGGCTCACAGTCGCACACATCCGATCTCACGCACGATCGCACAGAGCCCTGAACGGGCGAATAACGCACCGGGCCGGCGGCCACCAGCCCGGTTGCCACAAGAGCTCCGCATCGACGCCACGAAAGGAGCCTCCCATGCACTTTCACGGTATCAATGGGGTCTCCCGGGTCAAAATCTGGATCCTCCACCAGATCGATCGAGCCGACCGGGAACTCTGCATGGACCAGGATGAATGGGCCTATCGGCTCGGCTGGACCGTGAAGGAGAACGGTTTCGGGGCCCGGTCCTACCACAATCCCCTATTCGACCTGCAGAAGGCCGAGCGCATCTATTCGGAGGCCTGCGCGGAGAGCGTGAGTGGAAATGCCGCCGCGTGATTTCCGCAACGCAGCCCGTCATCGGCCGCCGGACGGCTCCGGCCCGCTCCGGCGGCCGTCGTTTCTCGTGCGGATCTGGCGCTGGCGGACGGAGACCGCCCTCGCCGCCGCGACCGGCGCCGTCGCGGTCCTGGTGATCGCCGCTCTGCGGGAGGGCGACTGGTGGCCGTTCCTCGCGCTCACCAGCACCGTCATGGCCCCCGCCGTCACTTCCTCGGGGCGCGGCCGGATACGCGCGCACCTGTACTGCGTGGTCTCCCGGCACCGGATCCAGCGGGTGTGCATGGAGATCCCCTCACTGCACACCCGGACGGGCAGAATTCCGCTGATCATGCGCATCACCCCCACCGCCGCCGGCGAACGGGTTGTGATCATGACCAGGGCCGGGATCTGCGCCTCCGATTTCCGGGCGCACGCCGAGGAGATCGCCGCGGCGTGCCTCGCCCAGCGGGTCACCGTCTCCCGGCACCCCCGCCGGGCGAACATGATCATCGTGGAGATCGTCCGCAGGGGCGCGAGCACCCCCGTGGGACTCTCCCCCGAGTTCGAACGGCTCTACGGCGAGACCGGCTGGACCACCCCCCGGAAGCGGTCGCGCGAGACCGGGGAGGAACCGCGAGGGCACGGCCTCCCACGGACCGCGTAACCGCTCGGAGGAAGCCCCGGAGACCGTCTCCGGGGCTTCCTTTCGCCTCCGGTGCCGGGTAATGATGAGTTCGTTGACCGAACTCAGGAGTGTCCATGAGAACCGCGCACCGGACCTGTCCCCTCTGCGAGGCCGTGTGCGGCCTGCGGCTCACGCTCGACGACGCCGAGCACGTCGTCTCGGTCAAGGGCGACCCCGACGACCCCTTCTCCAAGGGCTTCATCTGCCCCAAGGGCGCCAGCCTCGGAGCCCTCGACGAGGATCCCGACCGGCTGGACGCCCCGATGGTCCGCGACGACGACGGCCGGTGGCGCGAGGTCACCTGGGAGGAGGCCTTCCGCGCCGTCGAACGCGGCCTGTCCGGCGTGATCGGAGCCCACGGCCGCCAGTCACTGGCGATCTACCTCGGCAACCCGAACGCGCACACCGTGGCCGGAGCCCTGTACAACCCGCCGCTGATCAAGGCCCTCGGCACCCGGAACGTCTTCTCCGCCAGCACCGCCGACCAGATGCCCAAGCACGTCTCCTGCGGCCTGATGTTCGGCGACCCGCTCGCCATCCCGGTCCCCGACCTGGACCGCACGGACTACCTGCTGATGCTCGGCGCCAACCCGCTGGAATCCAACGGCTCGCTCTGCACCGCCCCCGACTTCCCCGGCCGGCTGAAGGCGCTGCGCCGGCGCGGCGGCAGGTTCGTGGTCGTCGACCCCCGCCGCACGCGCACCGCCTCCCTCGCCGACGAGCACGTGTTCGTCCGGCCCGGCGCCGACGCCTACCTGCTGTTCGGCATCGTCCACACCCTCTTCGCCGAGGGCCTCACCGCGGTCGGCGTCGAGGTCGAGGGCCTGGACCGCGTCCGCGAGCTGGCCGAGGAGTTCTCCCCCAAGGCGGTGGCCGAGGCGTGCGGGGTGCCCGCCGACGTCATCACGCGGCTGGCGCGCGAGCTGGCCGCCGCCCCCACCGCCGCCGTCTACGCCCGCATCGGCACCTGCACCGCCGAGTTCGGCACCGTCTCCCAGTGGCTGGTGGACGTGATCAACGTCCTGACCGGCAACCTCGACCGCCCCGGCGGCGTCATGTTCGCCAAGACCGCCGTCGAGATCGGCCGCAGGAGCAAGCCGTACGCCACCGGGCGCTGGCACAGCCGCGTGCGCGAGCTGCCGGAGGCCAACGGCGAGCTGCCGGTGGCCACCCTCGCCGACGAGATCGAGACGCCGGGAGAGGGCCAGGTCAGGGCGCTGGTCACGGTGGCGGGCAACCCGGTGCTGTCGGCGCCGAACGGCACCCGCCTGGACCGGGCCTTCGCCGGCCTGGAGTTCATGGTCTCCGTCGACCCCTACCTCAACGAGACGACCCGGCACGCGAACGTCATCCTCCCGCCGCCGCCGGTGCTGCGCTCGCCGCACTACGACCTGTCCCTGCTGTTCGTGGCCGTGCGCAACTACGCCAGGTTCTCCCCGCCGGTGCTGCCCCCGGAGCCGGGGCGCCCCTCGGAGTCGGAGATCCTCGCCCGGCTGGCGATGATCGCCTCCGGGCAGGGCGCGGACGCCGACCCGGCCCTGCTGGACGAGGTGATCCTCGACCAGATGCTGCGCCGGGCCGTCCAGACGCCCGGCTCGCCCGTCGAGGGCCAGGACGCCGCCGAGCTCCGCGCGGGGCTGGACGGGGACACCGGGGCGGAGCGGCGGCTGGACGCCATGCTCAAGCTGGGCCCGTACGGACTGTCGCTGGCCGCGCTCCGGGAGCACCCGCACGGCATCGACCTCGGCCCGCTGCAGCCCCGCCTGCCGGAGATGGTGCGCACCGCCTCGGGACGGGTGGAGCTGGCCCCGCCGCAGCTGGTCGAGGACGTCGTACGGCTGCGCGAGCGGCTGGCCGCGCCGCCCCCGGAAATCGTGCTGATCGGACGGCGGCACCTGCGCTCCAACAACAGCTGGCTGCACAACGTGGGGCCGCTGGTCGGCGGGAGCAACCGGTGCACGCTGCAGATCAATCCGCGGGACGTGGCCCGGCTCGGGCTCGACGGCCACGCCGTGGTGCGCAGCGCCGCCGGGGAGCTGACCGTGCCGCTGGAGCCCACCGACTCGATCATGCCCGGGGTGGTCAGCCTCCCGCACGGCTGGGGGCACGCCGGGACCACCCAGCGGGTCGCGGCCGAGCACGCCGGGGTCAGCGTGAACGCGCTGACGGACGAATCCAGGATCGACCTTCCCTCGGGGAACGCGGTGTTCAACGGGGTTCCGGTCACGCTCGCCCCCGCGTGAGGGCATGGCCGATCGGGAAACATGTCGCGGCTCGGACTAGGCTTGCGCAGGTGACCACCCCTCCAGAACAGGACCGTCTGCACGCTCAGCTCTCCTTCGCGATGGAAATCGACAAGCTCAGACGAATCGTCCGCCGCAACACCCTGTTGGACGGGTCCCGCCGGGAGAACGACGCCGAGCACTCGTGGTACGTGGCCATGCTGGCGATGGTGCTGGCCGAGCACGCTCCGCCGGGGATCGACCTGGACCGGGTCGTCGCGATGCTGCTCGTCCACGACATCGTCGAGATCGACGCGGGCGACACGTTCATCTACGACGCCTCGGCCGTCGAGGCCCAGCTCGGCATCGAGCGCAAGGCCGCCGACCGCATCTTCGGGCTGCTCCCCGAGGACCAGGCGGAGCGGCTGCGCGCGCTCTGGGACGAGTTCGAGGAGCGCGCGACCCCCGAGGCCCGCTTCGCCAAGGCCCTCGACCGGATCGCGCCGATCCTGGCCAACCATCACAACGAGGGCGGCACCTGGTCGCTCTACAAGGTGACGGCGGATCAGGTGCTGGAGAAAGTGAAGATCATCGAAGAGGGGTCACCGACGCTCGGCGCCTACGCCACCGAGATCGTCGAACTCTCCATCAGCCGGGGACATCTGGAGCGTGCATAACGCGGTTCCCGGGTAGGTCCCTATAGCGTGAGAGGGGGCGATGGTGGAGGAAACAGTGAAAACGGGGCGCCGGAGCCTCAGACAATTGGTGCCCCCGATCGACCTTCCCGGCCGGATCGAGAGGTCGTCGAGAGCCGATCAGCCGATCCGCGGGCTGGCCAAGGCGGTGCGCCAGCGGATCGGCCCGGGACGGCTGCGCGACGTGCTGCACGGGGTGCCCCTGGGCAAACCCCTCCATCCGCCGCTGGCCACCTTCAGCCTGGGCTGCCTGCTGGCCACCGCGGTGCTCGACGTGGTCAAGGCCGATCCCCGCGCGACGCGGGCGCTGCTGACCACCGGGCTCGCCAGCGTGCTGCCCACGGCGGCGGCCGGGATCACCGACTGGTCCTCCCTCCACCGGGAGCAGCAGCGGGTCGGCTTCGTGCACGCGATCGCCAATCTGACCGCGGTCGGCCTCTACGCCGGGTCGCTGGCGATGCGGCTGACCGGCCGCGAACGGTCCGGGCGGATGCTGGCGTTCGCGGGCCTGGGCGCGGCGAGCATGGGCGGCTACCTGGGCGGCCACCTGGCCTACCGGCAGGCCGCCGGCGCCAACCACGCCGAGTCGGTCACCCATCTGGTGCCGCTCGGCTGGCATGACCTGTGCGCCCTGAAGGACCTGCCGGACGGCCGCCCGGTGGCCCGCCGGCTGGGCTACATCGACCTGTTCGTGCTGCGGGTCGGCGAGACGGTGTCGGTGCTCGCCGATCGCTGCGCGCACCTGGCGGGACCGCTGCACCAGGGACGGCTGGTCTCCGAGGACGGGGAGACCTGCGTGGTGTGCCCGTGGCACGGGAGCACCTTCCGCCTGTCGGACGGGTCCGTCGCCCACGGTCCCGCGACCGCGCCGCAGCCGTCCTTCGAGACCCGCATCCGCCGCGACGGCATCATCCAGGTCCGCCCGGCCCAGGCCTGACGGCCCGGAGCCGACCGGCCCGGAACTGACGGCACGGCCGCCCGGCGGCCGTGCCGTCAGTCGTCGGAGCCGTCGGAATCGCCGTCGGCCGGGTGCTCCACCAGGGCGAGAACCCGGTTGGACATGAACCGGGCGGTACGCACCGGCGTGCCGCTCCGGGTGACCTCGCTCACCTCGATCACGCCGCCGCGCTGGTTGGCGACCTCCACCCGGCGGCCCGCCTTGGTCGCTGCGATCTCATAGGTGCGCGAGGTGTCTCCCGCATCGATGACGATCTCTACCTTGTCGCCTTTCATGCCGGTTTTATACCCATAAGGTGTAGGTTTTATCCGTACACCAGTTTGATAATCGCGGCGATTCCGACACACACGATGAACCCGCGCAGCACCGGAGCGGGCAGCTTCCGGCCCACCTTCGCGCCCAGGAAACCGCCGATCGTCGCCCCCGCCGCCACCAGCAGCACCGCCGTCCAGTCCACCACGGCCCCGGCGAACAGATCCAGCGCGTCGGCGAGGATGAACAGCACCGCCGCGGTGGCGTTGACCACCAGCGCGAGCACGTTCTTGGCGGCGTTCACCCGCTGCAGGTCGTCGTCGAGGAAGATGCCGAGCAGCCCGATGAGCAGCACGCCCTGGGCCGCGCCGAAGTAACCGCCGTAGATCCCGCCCGCGAAGACGCCGAGCCAGAGCCAGGGGCCGCCGTGCGGGTGCTCGTGCTCGCGCCAGGCGCTCACCCACGCGCTGAGTCTCGGCTGGAGGACGACCAGCACGCACGCCAGGCCGATCAGGACCGACACGACCACGGTGAAGGTGCGCTCGGGCAGGGAGAGCAGGAGCACGCCGCCGATGAGGGAGCCGAGAAGCGACCCGAGGCCCAGCCGGATCAGCCGGTCGCGCTGCCCCTTCAGCTCGGCGCGGTAGCCCAGCGCCCCGGTCAGGGAGCCGGGCACCAGCCCGATGTTGTTGGAGACGTTGGCCACGATCGGCGGCAGTCCCACCGCCACCATCGTGGGGAACGTGATCAGCGACCCCGAGCCGACGACGGCGTTGATGCCCCCGGCCCCGATTCCGGCCGCGAACACCGCGACCGCCTCCCACGGCGTCATTGCGCCCTCCTCGCTCGTACGGCTCGCGCCCGGAAGCGGTGCACGGCACTTCACCGCACCTTAGGAGGGTGCCCGGACTAGCCGGCGGCGGGGGTGTCCTTTCCGCTCATGTCCCGTCCGACGCTGTCCCGTCCGGCCCCGCCGCGCCCGCCGCCCTGCCCGGCGGCGTCCAGCTCGCCGGGGGCGCCCGGCGGGCCCTCGGCCGGTCCGGCGCCGTTGGCGCCGGGCTCGCCCGCGCCGGTGATGTTCGTGAAGAGACCGCCCAGCCCTTCCAGGGCCTTGCCCATCTCGGAGGGCACGATCCACACCTTGTTGGAGTCGCCCTTGGCGATCTCGGGGAGCGTCCTCAGGTACTGGTAGGCGAGGAGCTCCTGGTCGGGCTTGCCCTCGTGGATGGCCCGGAACACCATCGCGATGGCGTCGGCCTCGCCCTTGGCGCGCATCGCCTTCGCCTCCGCCTCGGCCTGGGCCCGCAGCACCGCGGCCTCGGCCTCGCCGCGCGCCTTGAGGACCACCGCCTGCTTCTGGCCCTCGGCGGTGAGGATGGCCGCCTGCTTCTGCCCCTCGGCGGCGAGCACGGCCGCCCGCTTGTCGCGGTCGGCGCGCATCTGCTTCTCCATGGAGTCCTGAATGGAGGCGGGCGGGTCGATCGCCTTGAGCTCGACCCGGTTGACTCGGATGCCCCATTTGCCGGTGGCGTCGTCGAGGACCCCGCGCAGCTCGGTGTTGATCTCTTCCCGGGAGGTCAGCGTGCGCTCCAGGTCCATGCCGCCGACCACGTTGCGCAGCGTGGTCACGGTGAGCTGCTCGACGCCGATCAGGAAGTTGGCGATCTCGTAGGTGGCGGCCCTGGGGTCGACGACCTGGAAGTAGATCACCGTGTCGATGGAGACCACGAGGTTGTCGGAGGTGATGACCGGCTGCGGCGGGAACGAGACCACCTGCTCCCGCAGGTCGATCGTGCCCTTGATCCGGTCGATGAAGGGCACGACCAGGTTCAGTCCGGGCAGGAGCGTGCGGTGATAACGCCCGAGCCGCTCCACGATCCCGGCGGTGGCCTGCGGCACGATGCGAACCGTGCGGACCAGCGCGAACCCCGCGATGGCCACCACGATCAGCGCGGCGATGAGCGACGGTCCCATATGGCCACTCCGGGTGGTCGAGTCAAATGGTTCCTTGTCCCGGAATGATATTTCGTTTTACTTTTATTTACGTTGGGCCCGCCATAACGAACTCAGAACTGATGCGCGCGGGCGTACCAGCGCCCGTCGGAACCGCGCTCCAGGCTGAGCGGGATGCCGAACGTCCGCGCGAGGTTGTCGGCGGTCATCACGTGCTCGATCGGGCCCTGGGCGACCACGGAGCCGTGCCGGAGCAGCAGGGCGTGGGTGAACCCCACCGGCACCTCCTCCACGTGGTGGGTGACCAGCACCATCGTGGGGGCCTTCGGATCGTTGGCGAAGGTCGCCAGGCGGCGCACCAGGTCTTCCCGGCCGCCCAGGTCCAGCCCGGCCGCGGGCTCGTCCAGCAGGAGCAGCTCGGGGTCCGGCATGAGCGCCCTGGCGATCTGCACCCGCTTGCGCTCGCCCTCCGACAACGTGTTGAACCGGCGCCGGATCAGATGGGCGCAGCCGAACTGGTCGATCAGCTCGACGGCCCGGGTGACGTCGTGGGAGTCGTACTCCTCCGTCCAGCGGCCGAGGATCGCGTAGGAGGCGGTGAGCACGAGGTCGATGACCTTCTCCTCCGGCGGCACCCGCTCCGCCAGCGCGGCGCTCGCGAGCCCGATCCGGGGCCGCAGGTCGAACACGTCGGTCTGGCCGATCCGCTCGCCCAGGACCTCCACCACACCCTCCGTGGGGAACAACATGGTCCCCACGACCTGCAGCAACGTCGTCTTCCCCGCACCGTTGGGACCGATGACGACCCACCGTTCGTCCTCGTGAACGGTCCAGTCGATGTCCCGGAGCAGGGCCGCCCCGTCTCTGCGGACGGTGACGTCCTGTAGCCGAAGCACCTGACCGCCCATTCCCCACGCCCTCCTTGAGAATCGCTCGATCAAAACCTATTGCAGGATGAGGACATATCGTGGACCGGTGCACCCTGATTCACCTATCGCGGCCACGCTGGTCTGCTGGGGCAACGCCTGGCTCACCGGACAGGCCGGTCTCGACGAGGCCGCCGACCGGGTGGAACGGCAGGCGGGCCCGCAGCTCGTCGACACCGGCGACGGCGACGTCCCGCTCCGCGCCTTCCTCGCCGACCTGCGGATCGAGGGCATGTCCTCGCTGCGCCTGGCCCTCCCCGTCGCGGGCGACCCCCTCGGCCTCAGCGGCCCGCCCGCCTTCAACAGCGCGGCCATCGAGGCCGGGCAGGCGACGATCGCCGTCCTCCCCGCCAGGCGCGTCGGCCTGGTCCCGGAACGGGACCGCCGCGGGTCGTCCTACGAGGGGGTGCGCTGGAGCACGTTCGAGGCCTCCGCCGCCACCCCCGACGTGCCGTCCCTGGCCGAGGCCGAGCACGCCCTGACCCGGGCGATGCAGGCGGCCACCGACGCCCTGCTCGGTGTGGAGGGACCGGCCCAGGGCCACCGGCGGACGCGCCTCGACCACGACGGTCTCGCCCCCGGCTACCCCGCCCGCGCCCACCGGGTCGCCGCCCTGGCCGCCCGCCTGTCCGCCGTGCTCCGCCTGGCCGACGACCGCGGCCTCACCTCGGCCCAGGTCGCCGTCCGGGGCCAGGCCCTGCGCGAGCTCGACCGCGCGGTACGGCGCGCGCGCGTGGCCGCCCACCACGCCATCACCGAGCTCGTCTAGCCGGACGCCAGCTTCCAGATCCTGACGGACCGGTCCTTGCCCGCCGAGACGACGACCGGGCGGCCGTCGACGGTCGTGAAGCCGACCGCGTAGACACCGCCCTTGTGCGCCTTGACGGCCTTGCCGAGCTGCTCGCCGACGACCGGGTCCCAGAGCCGGACGCTCCCGTCCGTGCCGCCCGAGACCAGCAGCGTGCGCTCCCCCACCGTGCCGAACGCCAGGGAGTAGACGTTGCCCGTGTGCCCCTTGAGCGGCTTGCCGACGGACTTGGCCGTCTTCGGGTCCCAGAGCCTGATCCGCTTGTCCTTACCGCCGGAGGCGACCACCGGGCGACCGTCCAGGGTGCCCGCGGCGACCGAGAAGACCGCCTTGTCGTGGCCCTTGTAGGTCTTGCCGTACTGCTTCCTGCGGGTCAGGTCCCAGACCTTCAGCGACTCGTCGGCGCTGGCCGACACGACCACGTCGCGGTCGCCGAACCGGCCGAAGGCCAGCCAGTTGACGTCGTCGCGGTGCGCCCGGACGGCCTTGATCTGCCGCCGGCTCTTGAGGTTCCAGAAGTACAGCATCCCGTCGCCGTCGCCGGTGACGGCCAGCGGCGAGCCGTCGACGTTCCCGGCCGCGACGGCGAAGACCCCGATGGGGTGGTGGCCCAGGCTCCTGGACTTGCGGGTCTTCAGGTTCCAGAGGCGGACGCTGTGGTCGTACCCGCCGGTCACCGCGTACGGCGTGCCCTTGATCGTGATCGTGGCGACCGCGTAGATCTCGCCGCTGTGCCCGCGCAGCCGGTGCAGGCTCTTGTGCCCGGCCGGGTCCCAGATCCGCAGGGTCCCGTCCTGGCTCCCGGAGACCACGACCTGCCGGTCCCCGATCCTGGTCGAGGCGAGCGACTGCACGGCCTTGCCGTGGCCCTTGAGCGCCTTGCCGTCCTGACCGTCGAAGACCGTCACGGTGGAGGGCTGGGACGGCGTGACCGGCTGCTCGGAGGCCGGGGCCGGCGTGCCGGAGGCGGAGACCCCGGTGGGAGCCGACGTGGGGGCCGAGGTGGGAGCCGAGGTGGTCACCGGGGAGGACGGAGCCGGCGGCCACGAGGTGCGGTCGGCCCGGGCGTGCTCCCGGGACGGATCGTCCGGGGAGCGGTTCATCGCGCCCGGCACGATCACCAGGACCGCGGCGGCCAGAGCCAGCGCCCCCGTCAGCGCCCCGGCCACCAGGAACGCCTTCCTCCGCCGCGGCCTTCCGGCCGCCCCGGGCGGGGCGCCGCCGGGCGGCGGGAGGGCCGGACCGCTCGCGGCGTTGAAGGCGCTCACCGGGTCCACCCCGGAGGGCCGTACCCAGCGGGTCTCCTCGACGGGCGGCGGAGCGGGCCGGTCACCGGACGGCGGGGCGAAGTCCGGACCGGGAGCGGAACGCGCCCCGGGCTCCGGGCCGGACGCCGGAACGGGCGACAGGCCGGGCGCTCGGCCGGGATCTGAGCCGGGAGCCGGACCAGACGGTGGAGCGGGCGACGCCCCGGCCGCGGCCTTGGAGCCGGCGTCCAGCGAGCGGTCGAGATCGGCCTCCCCGCTCCCGGCCGCCGCCGCCTCGGCCCGGCTGTCCAGGAGCGCGAACAGCGCCTCGGACGCGCTGGGCCGCTCCTCGGCCCGCTTGCTGAGGCAGGAGGCCACGACGGGCCGCAGGTTGTCCGGGAGCTCCGACAGGTCGGGGTCCTCGTGCATCACCCGGTAGATGACGGCGGGGATGTTGTCCTGGCCGAAGGCGGGCCGCCCGGTCGCGGCGAACACCATGGTCAGGCCCCAGCTGAACAGGTCGGAGGAGGGCTCGGCGCGCTGCCCGCCGATCTGCTCCGGCGACATGTACGCGGGGGTGCCCACCACGCCGCTCGTCACGGTCATCGCCGAGTCCAGCGCGCGGGCGATGCCGAAGTCGATGACGCGGGGACCGTCCGGGCCGAGGAGCACGTTGCTCGGTTTGAAGTCGCGGTGCACGATCCCGGCCCGGTGGATCGCGGCCAGCGCGGTCACCGTGCCGACCGCGAGCCGGTAGAGCGCGTTGCCGGCGCGCGGCCCCTCGGTCTGCACGACCCGCTGCAGCGAGACGCCCTCGATGAGCTCGCTCACGATGTAGGGGCTGTCGCCGTCCAGGTGGACGCCCAGGACCTGGGCGGTGCAGAACTGCGCCACCCGGCGGGTGGCGGCGACCTCGCGGAGGAAGCGGTCCCCGTCGAGTCCGGTGGTCCCCAGGCGGGAGTGGAGCAACTTGATCGCGACCATGCCCCCGTCGGGAGCCCGTCCCGCGTAGACGACGCCCTGCGCTCCCTCGCCCAGTCGCCCGACGAGCCGGTAGGAGCCCAGCGTCTCCGGATCGCCGCGACGCAGCGGCTGCGTGTCCGGCACGTGAACCTCCCGTCACTGGCCTGGAGCCGGCGGCGTCTTCCGGAACACCTAATACGCGACAATCAGGCAAACTCAGGTAGATCATCCTAGCTTTGAGATAGTTCACCAAAGTGATAGTTGTCATGGCGAGTGATGATTTCTCAGCCCCTCATCCGCGCGGAGACGCCCATGCGCCGAACATTCGGCATGCTCCTAGGCCTCGGCCTCCTCACACCCATGGCGGTCGCGCCCACCGCGTCGGCCGCCACCGCCGGCCCCGCCACCCCCGCGGCGTCCTCCTCGGCCCCGGCGCGGGCCGCGCTCGACAAGCCCTGGTCCAACTTCAAGATTTCGATCAAGGCTCCGAAGCGGGTCCGCAACGGCCAGGAGTTCATGTACGAGGTCAAGGTCAGCAACACCGGACCCGAGGCCGCCGACTACTACTACATCGGCGGGACCCTCCTGCCCCGGGGGATCAACGACACCGTCTACTACAAGGGTCCCAAGGGGACCGAGTGCGACTTCTACGACGACGGCTTCTGGTGCTGGACGCCGTGGATCCTCGAAAAGGGCGAGTCGGAGTCGCTGAGGATCTGGGTCAAGCTCAAGAAGAAGACCAAGGGCACCGCCGTCGCCAGGCTGGGCGTGGACACCTGGAACGTCCCCACCGGCGGTGACGACCTCAGCCGCGACGAGTGGAAGCGCATGAACTTCCCTCACTGGTACATCACCAAGACGGTGAAGACCAAGATCGTTCACCCGGCGCCCCCGCGCCGCAGCAGTGGCGGCGACCGCACCTACACGCCCCCGCCGCCGCCCCAGCCCCCGCCGCCGCCGGACCGGCGCGAGGAGAAGAAGGACACCTGAGCCCCGGGGATCCCGGCCCTCGCCGTGGACCCCGCGCCCGCCAGGCCGGCGGGCGCGGGGCCGCCCGGCGCTCTCAGGCCAGGCCGTGCCGTACGGCGTACAGCGCGGCCTGGGTCCTGTCCTGCACGCCCAGTTTCATCAGGACGTTGGAGACGTGCGTCTTCACCGTCTTCTCCGCCACCGCCAGATCCCGGGCGATCTCCCGGTTGGAACGGCCGGAGGCGATCAGGACGAGCACCTCGCGTTCGCGGTCGGTCAGCGGCGCGACCGGCTCGGCCCGGGACGGCGCGGGATCGGCCCGCTCGGGACGGTCCCGGCCCGCGCCGGCCAGCATGGCCTCGGCGGCCTCGGGGGCCAGCAGCACCTGCCCGCCGTGGACCGCGCGGACGGCCTGGACGAGCGCCGTGGGCTCGACGTCCTTGTAGAGGAACCCCGCCGCCCCGGCCCGCATCGCCGGGGCCACGTCACCGCGGTCGCTGACCGAGGTCAGCACCAGCACGCGCGGCGTCAGGCCCCGCTCGGCGAGCCGTACCAGCGTGCCGAGACCGTCGAGGACCGGCATCTTCAGATCGAGCAGGAGCACGTCCGGGGAGAGCGACTCCACCAGGTCCACCGCCTCGGCCCCGTCACCCGCCTCTCCCACCACGTCGAGGTCGTCCTGCAGGTCCAGGAAGGTGCGCAGCCCCTGTCTGACGACCGGATGGTCGTCGGCGATCAGCACCCGGATCACACCGGCACCTCCATCCGCACCAGCGTGCCGCGGCCCGGCTCCGACGTCACCCGCAGGCTCCCGCCCAGCGCCTGAGCCCGGTCGCCCATCGACGCGATGCCCAGCCCGCGCCCGGCGGCCGCGGCCACGTCGAAGCCGGTCCCGTCGTCCCGCACCTCCAGGACGACCAGGCCGTCCTCGCAGCCGAGCCGTACCGCCACCGTCTCCGCCGCCGCGTGCCGGGAGGCGTTGTGCAGGGCCTCCTGCGCCACCCGCAGCACCGCCACCTCGGTCGCCGGATCGGGCACGCAGACCGGCCGCTCCTCGAACGTGAACGACGCCGGGTGGAGCCGGTCCAGCAGGCGGACATGCTTGCGGAGCGTCTCGGGCAGGCCGTGGCGGTCGAGTTCCGCCGGGCGCAGTTCCACGATCACCGCCCGGAGCTCGGCGAGGGCCTCACCGGCGAGCCGCTCGACCCGCTCCAGCTCCCCCAGCGCCCGTTCCGGGTCGCGGGTGACCAGTGAGGCCGCCGCCTGGGCGGTCAGGCGCAGGGAGAACAGCTTCTGGGTCACCGCGTCGTGCAGCTCCCGCGCCATCCGGGTGCGTTCTTCCACCAGCGCGAGCTCCCGGCCGTTCTCGTAGAGGCGGGCGTTGGTGAGGGCGATCGCCGCGTGCGCGGCGAACATGGTCAGCAGCCGCTGGTCGTCCTCGGTGAACCCGCCGGGGATCCGCTTGTTGGACAGGAAGATGATGCCGAGCACCTGGTCGCCGTCGCGGATCGGCACCCCGAGGAAGTCCTTCAGCACCGGATGGGCCCGCGGCCAGTACTCGAACCGGGGGTCGCGGCGGATGTCGGGCAGCCGGACCGGCGCGCCCTCGCGCAGCATCGCCCCCAGCATCCCGTGCTGGCGGGGCGTCGGGCCGATGGCCTCCCACTCCTCGTCGGAGATGCCCTCGGCGACGAACTCGGCGAACGCCCCGTCCTCGTCGGGCACTCCCAGGGCCGCGTACCGCGCGTCCAGGAGACACTGCGCGGAGCGGACGATCACCTGGAGCACCTCGCGCACCGACAGGTGCCTGGTCACCGCGAGCACGGCGGAACTCACGGCCTGCAGGACGGCGTCCAGGCCCTCGATCTCCGCCCCCGCGGAGCTCGGGGAGCGTGCCGGGCTTTCGGGACGTGCCGGGCTTTCGGGATGTGCCGGGCTTTCGGAACTCACAACAAAACTCTAGGCAACCAGGCCGGTCACCGGACCGCGTCATCGGTCCTAGGCCCAGGGGCGGCCGTCCTAGGCCCATCGGCCCGGACACGACCGGTCCCGCGGCCGATGTACGGCGGGCGCCGGTTTCCTAGCGTCACAACCATGACGAAGACAGCACTCATCACCGGCGCCTCCCGCGGACTGGGCCTGGCCCTGGCCCGCAGCCTGGCCGCGGACGGCTGGCGGCTCATCCTCACAGCGCGCGGCGCGGACCCGCTCAAGCCCGTGGCGGACGAGGTCGGCGCCCTCGCCCTCGCCGGGGACGTGGCGGACCCGGCGCACCGGGAGCGGCTGGCGCGGGCCGTACGGGACCACGGCGGGCTGGACCTGCTGGTCAACAACGCCTCCGGGCTGGGTGCGACGCCGCTGCCGCCGCTGGCCTCCTACCCGCTGGACGTCCTGGCGGACCTGTTCGGCACCAACGTGCTGGCCCCGCTGGCACTGATCCAGGCGGTCATCCCGAGCCTGCGGGAGCGGGGCGGCGCGGTCGTGAACATCTCCTCCGACGCGGCGGTGGAGGCCTACGAGGGCTGGGGCGGCTACGGCGCGACCAAGGCCGCGCTGGACCAGATCTCCCACGTGCTGGCCGTCGAGGAGCCCGGGGTCGCGGTCTGGTGGGTGGACCCGGGCGAGATGAACACGGTCATGCTCGCCGACGCGGTCGGCGCCGGGGAGGCCGCGGCGGCTCCCGGCCCCGAGACGGTCGTGCCCACGCTGCTCCGGCTGATCCGGGAGCGCCCGGCCAGCGGGCGGGTGAGTCACGCATGAGCGCCGGCGGACACGGACGGCGCACGGACACCGCGGCAGCGGAGGGGGAGCCATGGGCAAGACCGTGACAGACGTCCTGGAGAGGGACTTCGTCCTGCCTCCGGAACTGGAGGCGCACGAACCGCCGGAGGCGCGGGGCCTGCCCCGCGACGCGGTCCGCCTCCTGGTCTCGCGGGGCGCGGCCGGCAGCGGCCGCCGGAACGGCGGGGCCGGTGGGGGCGGGGCCGGTGGGGAGGGGGGCGACGAGGCCGCGGAGATCGGCCATCACGCGTTCACCGATCTGCCCCATCTGCTCCGTCCGGGCGATCTGCTCGTGGTCAACAACTCCGCCACGCTCCCCGCCGCGATCCGCCTGGACCGGCTCGCCGTGCACTTCTCGACCGAGCACGAGGACGGCACCTGGCTGGTCGAGCTGCGCCGCCGTACGGCGTCGGCCACCGAGCCCTACCCCGGCGGCAGCGGCGGCGAGTGGCTCCCGCTGCCCGGCGGGGCCACCCTGCGGCTGCTGGAGCGCACGACGCCGCGCCTGTGGCGGGCCCGGCTGGACCGGCCGGTCCCCGCCTACCTGAGCCGGTACGGCGTGCCCATCCGGTACTCCTACGTGGAACGCGACTGGCCGCTGGCCGACTACCAGACCGTGTTCGGCCACGTCCCGGGGAGCGCGGAGATGCCCAGCGCCGGCCGGCCGTTCACCGCCGGGCTGGTCACCGAGCTGGTGTCGCGCGGGATCGGGGTCGCGCCCCTCACGCTGCACACGGGCGTGGCGTCGCCGGAGAAGGACGAACCGCCCTATCCGGAGCGGTTCGAGGTGCCCGAGAGCACGGCGCGGCAGGTCGATCTCGCCCGCGAGACGGGCGGGCGGGTGATCGCGGTGGGCACGACCGTGGTCCGGGCGCTGGAGACGGCCGCCTCCGGCGGGGGGCCGGTCCGTGCCGCGCGCGGCTGGACGTCCCACGTCGTCACGCCGGCGTCCGGGGTGCGGGCGGTGGACGGCCTGATCACCGGGTTCCACGAGCCGCGCTCCAGCCATCTGCTGATGCTGTCGGCGATCACCGGGGAGGAGCTGCTCGCCCGGTCCTACGAGGAGGCGCTGAGGGAGAGGTACCTCTGGCACGAGTTCGGCGATCTCCATCTGATCCTGAGGTAGCCTGACGCCCGGAAGATCGCCGAGCCCTCCGGGGGCGAGGTTCCGGGAGCGCGGCCCGGACTCGGTCGATCAAGGTTCCGGCCAGTCGGCTGCAAGGCGAGCCAGCCGATCACAAGGGATCTCCAAGTCGGTTCCCGCATTCTGATCACAAGAACCGAGTCCCGACTGGAGTAACCATGCGCCGGCACCTGACCGCCTTCGCCGCCACCGCCTTGGCGGGAGGCATGCTGCTCGTCCCGCACGCCGCGAGCGCCCAGACCCACACCGCCCCGGCCCGCACCGCGGCCCAGCAGTCCGCCCCGCTGTCGCCGATCAAGCTGACCGCCTCCTACCCCCGCCGGGCCTACGCGGGCAAGACGATCACCTACACGCTCAAGGCCAAGAACGTCGGCGACTGGTACTCCGACATCGTCTACGTCGGGGGCTACGTCCCCAAGCAGGCCCGCAAGGTCCAGATCACCGGCCCCTCCGGTTCCTACTGCGACGTCGACGGGCGCGAGGTCGGCTGCCTGCTCGACACCCTCAACCCGGGCAAGTCCGCCACCGTCAAGGTCAAGGTGTGGCTCAGGAGCGGCGCCTCGGGCACCGCGACCGCCGAGTTCGCCAGCGCCTCGATCGACGTGCCCGCGGGCGGCCTCGACACCCTGAACATCCACGGCGTCGAGACGGGCGTGGACCTGAAGTACGTGAAGGTGAAGACCCGGATCGTCCGATAGCGGCACAGGCCGAGACGCCCGGAGGGGGCACACGCGCGCGCCGGCCGGCGCGGGGCCGGCACCCCGCCCGCCACGGCTGCCACTCCGGGCGCTTCTCCATAAATCACAATAGAAACATTTAAATTTACTTTTCACAGTGAACCGTGATACAACGCTCCCGTCTTGACCGGGGGCGGTTTCGTCGTCCCGGAAAACAATCAGCTGGGAGACGTTGAATGCGCCACCCGATCTCCAAGATCACCGCACTTGCCCTCGCCGTTCCGCTCGCGGGCAGCCTGCTGTTCGCTCCGGCGGCCTCGGCCGCTCCCGTGCAGGCCGGCGCCGCCGTGACGGCGGCCGACGAGCCGTACTCCTCCTTCAAGGTTCAGGTGTCGGCCCCGAAGAAGGTGCGCGCCGGCGGCAAGATCTCTTACACGATCACGGCCACCAACCTGGGCCCGCACCTGGCGGACTCCTACTGGATCGGCGGCGTCCCCCCGAAGAACTCGACGATCAGCGCGGTCTACGGCCCCGAGGGCACGGAGTGCGACTGGTACGAGGACGGCTACTGGTGCATCGTGCCCGAGGCCCTCGAGGTCGACGACCGCACCGCCATCAAGGTCGTCGTCAAGCTGAGCAAGAAGGCCAAGGGCACCGCGACCGGCTACTGGGGCGTCGACAGCGTCGACCTGCCGAACGGCGCGGAGAACCTGAGCCGGGACGAGTTCGAGCGCATCGGCGTCAAGTCCTGGTACTTCGTGAAGAAGATCAAGACCAAGATCGTTCGCTAGCCCGTACGGCCGGCGCTCCCGCCAGCCCGCCGGCCGCGTCCGCCGAGAGCCCCCGTCCCGCCCCGGGACGAGGGCTCTTCGCCGTCCGCGCGGCCGTACGCGCACAGGGGTCACGCCACCCGGAGGGGGCCGGGCGGCCTGGTCGCGGCGCATGCGCGGCCGTACTGTGCGGACAACCGCATATGCGCCGGCGCCCGGCACCGGGCAGGATCAGTCCATGACCACCCCGGCCGAGCTCAGGATCGTCCTGGCTGAAGACCATTACCTGGTGCGCGAGGGCACCCGCCAGCTCCTGGAGTCATCCGGTGAGATCAGCGTGGTGGCCGCCGTGGGCACCGCCGACGAGTTGCTCGACGCCGCCCGGCGGCTCCGGCCCGACGTGGTGGTGACCGACATCCGGATGCCCGGCTCCGCCGAGATCGTCCGGCCGGGCATGGAGGGCATCGACGCCGCGCACCGGATCCGCGCCGCCTCCCACGGCCCCGACGACGCCATCGGGATCGTGGTGCTCTCCCAGTTCTCCGACGCGATGTTCGCGCTGGACCTGTTCAAGGACGGCACGGAGGGCCGGGCCTACCTGCTCAAGGACCGGGTCGGCGACCTCGACGAGCTGCTCGGCGCGATCCGGTCCGTGTCGGCGGGCGGGTCGGTGATCGACCCGAAGGTGGTGGAGGGCCTGCTGGCCAAGCGCGGCGTGCGCGACAGCCCGCCGCCCGCCGAGCTGACCCCCCGGGAGCTGGACGTCCTGCGCGAGATGGCCCACGGTCTGTCCAACGGCGGCATCGCCCGCGCCCTGCACCTGTCGGTGTCCGCGATCGAGAAGCACGTGAACTCGATCTTCATGAAGCTGGCCCTGGAGAACAGCCCCGACACCCACCGCCGGGTGGCCGCCGTCATCGCCTATCTCAACTCCGCCTAGAGCCCGTCGGTCAGGCGGCGTGGGTCCGCTGGGTGGCCTCGATGAGGGAGGCGAGGGAGGTGCGGGCGCCCTGGAGCGCCGAGATCCGGGTGTCGAGGTCGCCGAGCTGTTCCTGCAGGTAGGAGAGCACGCAGGGATGGATGTCGGGACCGGGCCCCTCGATGCACGGCAGGACCTCGCGGATGACCGCGGTGGGCAGACCGGCCGCCAGGAGGGTCCGGATGTTCCTGACGACGGCGACGGCGTTCTCCGGATAGCGGCGGTGCCCGCCGCCGCTGCGCTCGGACCGCAGCAGCCCCTGCTCCTCGTAGTAACGCAGCAGGCGCGGGTTCGCCCCGCTCTCCCGGGCCAGCTCCCCGATCTTCATGTGACCTTCCTCACAGAGGGTTGAATCTCACATGGATGTCAAATTTTACCGTGGCTCCATGACGTACGGAATGATCGAACACACCGCCCGCCCCTCGGCCCGTCCCCACGCCTTTCTCACCATCGGCGGCGACCTGCCGGTGCGCCGCATCGGGTACGGCGCCATGCGGCTGACCGGCGGCCCCGGCCCCGCCCCGGCCACTCCGGACCAGGCGCCCGTCTGGTGGCCCCCGGCGGACCGGCAGGGCGCGGTCGCGCTCCTGCGCCGCGCCGTCGAGCTGGGCGTCGACCTGATCGACACCGCCGACTCCTACGCCCTGGGCGCCAACGAGGAGCTGATCGCCGAAGCCCTGCACCCGTACCCGGACCACCTGGTGATCACCACGAAGATCGGGGTCGTCCGGCCCTCTCCCGCCGAGTGGGTGCCGCTGGGACGGCCGGAGTATCTGCGCCAGCAGGCCGAGCTGAGCCTGCGACGGCTCCGGGTGGAGCGCGTCGACCTGCTCCAGCTGCACCGCCTGGACCCGCAGGTGCCGCTGGAGGAGCAGCTCGGCGCCCTGAGGCGGCTCCAGGAGGAGGGGAAGGTCCGGCACATCGGCCTGTCGGAGGTGACACTGGGACAACTGCGGGCGGCGCAGGCGATCACTCCGATCGCGAGCGTGGAGAACATGTACAACCTCGCCACCCGTCACCACGACGACGTGGTCGACTACACCGCCGCGCACGGCATCGCATTCCTGCCGTTCTTCCCGATCGCGATGGGCGCCCACGCCGCCCCGGACGGCGCCGTGGCGGACGTCGCCCGGGAGGCGGGCGCGACCCCGGCCCAGGTCGCCCTCGCCTGGTTGCTGCACCGCTCGCCCACGATCGTCCCGATCCCGGGCACGGCGTCGGCCGCCCACCTGGAGGAGAACCTCGCCGCCGCGGCCGTCGAGCTGTCGGCGGAGCAGATCGGCCGGCTGTCCGCCCTGGCGGAGGAGCACTCCGGCCGTCCGGAGACGTCCTGAACGATCGTCCACGGCGGTGTCCGGCGGTCCGGAACCCGCCGAGCTCAGGTGACGGTGGTGTCCCGCGGTCCGGAGCCCGCCGAGCTCAGGCGGCGCTCCGGACGCCGTGCCCGGCGTACTCCGCCGGGGTGACGACCACCGACGCGACCGAGGACTCCGCCAGCCAGGCGAGCGTCCGGCGGTCGCGTGCCGTCACCGGCGGCAGCAACGTCACCTCCACGGTCAGCCGCCGGAGCGACGCCACCCGGCGGATGGAGATCGTCAGGGTGTCGTCGCCGACGAAGGCGGGCCCGGTGGCGGGAGCTCCGTAGGCGTCCAGGTAGCGGATCGCCACCGGCCGGACCGGCGCCCCGGCGTCCAGCGCCGCCTGGAACACCGCGGGCCGGAAGGATCCCATCTCCCGGCCGCACCAGGTGGTCCCCTCCGGGAAGGCCGTCACCGCGTGCCCCCGCGCCAGCGCCCCCGCCACATCGGTGACGGCCTCGGGCAGCGCCGAGAGCCGGTCCCTGTCGATGAACAGCGCGCCCGCCCCGGTCGCCAGCCCGCCGATCACCGGCCAGGACCGGATCTCGCGCTTGGCCAGCAGCCGGCACGGCAGCGCGGCGGACAGGACCACCGGATCCAGCCAGGACACGTGGTTGGCCACGATCAGCGGTGCCGTACCGGGGAAGGACTCCGCGGCGGCGGGAGGTCCCGTCACGACGTTCACCGCCGGTCCCGGCGAGAAGCCGCCCTCCCGGGGGCGGGGAGCCACGAAGGTGAAGCCCTGCCGCACCTGAATGCGCACGCCGAGCGCCCGCAGCAGCAGGCGGGACCAGGTGTTCGCCAGCCGGATCCGCCCCTCCGTGCCGAGCGCGCGGCCCACGAGCCCGAGCACCGCCCCGGCGAGCACCAGCGACGCGGCGGTCAGCAGGCGCAGCGCCCGGCGCGGCCGGGACACGGTGGCCGTGGGCGGGAGAATGCAGGTGACGGGCATGCAGGGCGCTATCGGGAGCCACGGGTTCATGTCGCCGCCCCGAGGAAGTGGCGCAGGTAGCGGGGGTTCACGGCGGACATCGGGAGCAGGACGAAGAAGTCGGCGACACCGAACTCCGGGTCGTGGGCGGGCGGGCCGCAGACCCAGGCGCCCAGCCGGAGGTAACCCCGGAGCAGGGGCGGCAGCCCCGCCCACCCCGATCGCCCGGCCCCGGACGGAGACGTGCCGGCCCGCGCGTCCCCGCCGTCTCCCTCCCCGCCCTTCCCTTTCCCGCCCTTCCCTTTCCCGCCCTTCTCCTTCCCGCCGTTCCCCTTCCCGCCGTCCCCCGCGTCGCGGTCCGCCCGCGCGTGTCCCGGAACCGGCCAGGGAAGGAGCGGGGTCACCCGATACTCCGGTGGCGCGAGCGGGACCTGCCCCATGATCTCGGCAGCCTCGGACGTCGGCACCGAGCAGCACCCGGCCAGCCAGCCGTACCCCTCCGTGACCATGTAGCGGGCGATGCCCGCCCACATCAGCCCGACCACCGCCCCGTCCCGGTGATCGGGGTGCACGCAGGCGCGGCCCGCCTCGACCAGGCCGCGCCGGATGCCGGCCAGCGCGCCCAGATGGAACTCGGAGTCGGCGTAGAGCCGGTCGGACCGGCCGGGGGCCAGCAGCCGGTAGGTCCCCACGACCTCCCCCGTGTCCTCCTGCCGTACCAGCAGATGGTCGCAGTAGGCGTCGAGCGGATCGACGTCCAGGCCGGTGACGGGGGTGTCCAGCCGGGCGCCCATCTCCTCGGCGAAGATCTGGTGACGCAACCGCTGGGCCCGCCGCATCTCGGCGGCGGTACGGGCCAGCCCGACGGTGTAGCGAGCGACACGCCGCTCTGCGGGGATCGTCGTCATGAGGCTATGAAGACACCCCCGGGTAACGCGGGGACGGGGAGGACCGCGAACGTCAGGCGTCCGGATGATGAACCACGTTCACGGCCGTTTCGGCGGCCAAGTAGCGTAGGAACCGATGAACCAGCGCACGCTTCTGATCACGTTGACCGGCCCCGACCGGCCGGGCGTCACCTCGCGGCTCTTCGCCGTCCTGGCCGGCTTCCCCGTCGTCGTCGCCGACGTCGAGCAGGTCGTCATCCGCGGCCGGCTGACCCTCGGCGTCCTCGTCGCCTACGCCGGGGACGTTCCGACCGGGACCGGCGGCACCCTCGGCGCCCTGTGGACCGCCGTCGAACGGACCGCCGAGGACCTCGGGCTGGAGGTGGAGCTGTCCACCAGCTCCTCCGCCAAGGAGAAGCGGCGGCGCGGACGCCTGCACGTCACCGTGCTCGGCGCGCCGCTGCAGCCCGCCGCGATGGCGGGCATCGCCGGCCGGATCGCCGCCGCCGGGGCCAACATCGACCGGATCGAGCGTCTGTCCAGCTACCCGGTGACCTGCATCGAGCTGGCCGTCTCCGGCGCCGACCCGGACGCCCTCCGCGCCGAGCTCGCCTCCGAGGCGCACGCGCAGCAGGTCGACGTGGCCGTGCAGCGGGCCGGCCTGTACCGCAGGGCCAAGCGGCTGATCGTGATGGACGTGGACTCCACGCTCATCCAGGCCGAGGTGATCGAGCTGCTGGCCGCGCACGCGGGCTGCCTGGAGGAGGTCGCCAGGGTCACCGAGGAGGCGATGCGCGGCGAGCTCGACTTCGCCGAGTCGCTCCGCCGCCGGGTGGCGCTGCTGGAGGGCCTCTCCGAGGAGGTCTTCGAGAAGGTCCGCAAGGAGGTCGTGCTCACCCCCGGCGCGCGGACACTGGTGCGGACGCTCAAGCGGCTCGACTACCGGTTCGCGATCGTCAGCGGCGGGTTCACCCAGCTCACCGACGCCCTCGTGGAAGACCTCGGCATCGACTACTCCGCGGCCAACACCCTGGAGGTCGTGGACGGCGTGCTCACCGGCCGGGTCACCGGCGAGATCGTGGACCGCCCCGGCAAGGCGCGCGCGCTGGAGCGCTTCGCCCGCGAGGCGGGCATCCCGATCAGCCAGACCGTGGCCATCGGCGACGGCGCCAACGACCTGGACATGATCGCCGCGGCCGGCCTGGGCATCGCGTTCAACGCCAAGCCGGTGGTCCGCCAGGCCGCCGACACCGCGGTCAACGTGCCCTACCTCGACTCGATCCTGTACCTGCTCGGCATCCCGCGCGACGAGGTCGAGGCCGCCGACGCCGAGGACGGCGTCACCGTCGTGGAGAGCTGACCCGGGAAAGGCCGGTCCCCGGGAGCTCCTCGCGAGAAGCCGACGCGCCGCGAGCTGCCCTGGGGAGATCTGCCCTGGGGAGACTTGACCCGTGGGGACCTGACCCGTACCCGGCTCGCGCGCCGGGGTACGGGTCGGCGCGCCGGCGGGTCAGTGGTCCTTCGGGCTCCACCGGGTGACCACGCGTCCCGTGTCCAGCTCGGCCCACTCCTCGTCGCTCTCGATGACCGCGAACGCGCCGGGCGGGAAACCGGGGTCGCCGAGGCGCGTGGTGAGACCCATGATCAGTTCGTGGACCCCGGGATTGTGCCCGACCAGGAGCAGCGTGCGCACCTGCGGGTCGGTCCCGCGGATCAGCGAGAGCAGTTCGTCGGCGTAGGCCTCGTAGATGTCGCGCTCGAACTCGATCGGCTCGCCGGGCAGGGCCAGCTCCGCGGTCTGCCGGGTCCGTACGGCCGGCGAGCAGACAACCAGGTCGGGCCGGAGGCCCAGGGCGGCGAAGGTCTCCCCGACCCGTCGGGCGTCCCGCTCGCCGCACTCGGTGAGGGGACGTTCCGGGTCGGCGAGCCCGGGGGTGTGGACCGCCTTGGCGTGCCGCAGCACGATCAGCGTGCGCATCGTCACCTCGCCGCCCACATGGCCAGCGCGACGATCACCGCGAACACCACGGCCATCGCCAGCAGGATCATGACGAGCGTCTTGCCTCCGGAGGGCTGCTCTTCCATCGTTCTCCTAGCGGTCCACCCGCGGGTTCACCCCGGCGGGGAGCCGCCTTCTCGTCAGGGTCGGTGTGATCGGAACGGTCAGGGCCTGGCCGCCCGCCTCGGTGGAGGGGGCGGGAAGACGTTCCCCTCAGGGGAACGGTCATGCCCAGCAGTTTTCCACTGGGGTGTTCCGCATACGCGAAAGGGGTGCACACATCGTGTGCACCCCTTCCCGCACGGGGCCCGGTGAGCCCGGACCGGACCCGGAGGATCCGAGTCCGGAGGACCGCGACTCGGACCGGAGGGTCCGAATCCGCAGGGTCCGGGCCGGACCTGGATGACCCGGGGCCGGAGGACCCGGACCGGGCCCGGACGGGACTCAGCCCGCGATCGGCTCGGGCTCCGGTTCCGGCTCCCGGTCGTGGTTGTTGCTCTCGCTCGGGGAGGTCCCCGCCGAGCGCCGCTTGGACACGACCACCGCGGCGACCACCACGATCACCGCGAACGCCGCGACGCCGACCCGCAGGCCCACGTTGTCGGCGTAGGCCACCACCGCCGGGGCGATCAGCAGCGCCACCAGGTTCATCACCTTGATGAGCGGATTGATCGCCGGGCCCGCGGTGTCCTTGAACGGGTCGCCGACGGTGTCGCCGATGATCGTGGCGGAGTGGGCGTCGGAGCCCTTGCCGCCGTGGTGGCCGTCCTCGACCAGCTTCTTGGCGTTGTCCCAGGCGCCGCCGGAGTTGGCCAGGAACACCGCCATCAGGGTGCCGCAGGCGATCGCGCCGGCGAGGAAGGCGCCGAGCGGGGCGTACCCGAGGGCGAAGCCCACCGCGATCGGCGTCATGACCGCCAGGAGCCCGGGAGTGGCCAGCTCGCGCAGCGAGTCGCGGGTGCAGATGTCCACCACCCGGCCGTACTCCGGCAGCTCGGTGCCGTCCATGATGCCGGGCCTGGTGCGGAACTGCTCGCGGACCTCCATGACGACCCGCATGGCCGCCCGGCCGACCGCCATGATCGCCAGTCCGGAGAACATGAACACGACCGCGGCGCCGATCATCAGGCCGACGAGGACGTTCGGCGAGTCCACCCCGAGGCTGAAGGTGCTGAACGAGCCGAGTGCCTCCTTGACCGCCGCACCCGCCCCGGTCAGCTCGCCCTCCACCGCCGTCCGGAAGGCTCCGAACAGCGCCGTCGCGGCGAGCACCGCCGTGGCGATCGCGATTCCCTTGGTGATGGCCTTGGTGGTGTTGCCGACGGCGTCCAGGGAGGTGAGCGCCGCCGCGCCCGCGCCCTCGACGTCGCCGGACATCTCGGCGATGCCCTGGGCGTTGTCGGAGACCGGGCCGAAGGTGTCCATGGACACGATCACGCCCACCGTGGTCAGCAGGCCGGTTCCCGCCAGGGCCACCGCGAACAGCGCGATGGTGACGTTGCCGAAGCCGAGCAGGAACGCACCGTAGACGGCGCCGCCGATGATCAGCGCCGAGTAGACCGCAGACTCCAGGCCGACGCTGATGCCGGCCAGGATGACCGTGGCGGGACCGGTCAGGGAGCTCTCGCCGATCTCCTTCACCGGGCGCCGGTTGGTCTCGGTGAAGTAGCCGGTGAGGATCTGGATCGCGCTGGCCAGGATGAGGCCGATCAACACCGCCCCGATGGCGATGAGCCGGGGGTCGGAGGTGACGGCGGCGATCTGGGGACTCACCCCGGACAGCTCGGCGAAGCTGGCGGGCAGGTAGAGGAAGGCGGCCCCGGCGACCAGGATCGCCGAGATCGCCGCGGAGATGAAGAACCCGCGGTTGATGGCGGCCATGCCGTTGCGGTCGCCGCTGCGCGGGGAGGTGACGAAGATGCCGATGATCGCGGTGAGCACGCCGATCATCGGGACGATCAGCGGGAAGACCAGGCCCTCGGTGCCGAAGGCCACCTTGCCCAGGATCAGGCTGGCGACGAGCATGACCGCGTAGGACTCGAACAGGTCGGCGGCCATGCCGGCGCAGTCGCCGACGTTGTCGCCGACGTTGTCGGCGATGGTGGCGGCGTTGCGCGGGTCGTCCTCGGGGATGCCCTGCTCGACCTTGCCGACCAGGTCGGCGCCGACGTCGGCGGCCTTGGTGAAGATGCCGCCGCCGACCCGCATGAACATCGCCAGCAGCGCCGCACCGAAGCCGAAGCCCTCCAGCACGGCGGGGGCGTTGCCCTTGTAGACGAAGACCACGACGGCGGCGCCGAGCAGGCCCAGGCCCACGGTGAACATGCCCGCCACGCCGCCGGTGCGGAAGGCGATGCGCATGGCGACCTTCTCGCCGGCCGAACGGGCCGCGGCGGCGACGCGGACGTTTCCGCGGACCGCCAGCCACATGCCCATGAAACCGGTCAGCGCGGAGAACAGCGCGCCGACCACGAAGAAGATCGACCGGCCGATCTTCACTTCGGTCGAAACCGCCGGGAGCAGGTAAAGCACGAACGGGATTACAACGACAAATAGGGCGAGCGTCCGGAACTGCCGCGTCAAATACGCGGCCGCCCCTTCCTGTACGGCTCGGGCGATGTTCTGCATGCGCTCGGTGCCTTGATCGGCGTTGAGCACCTCGCGCACGAGGCCGCCGGCGACGGCGAGCGCGAGCAGGGCCACGGCGGCCACCACGATCACAATCGTGAGGTGGGATCCGCTGAGGGCTACCGCTGTGTCGTCCACAGCGGCTAGGTGGAGCACAGTCATCCGACTCTCCTCGGCAAGACGGGATCGCGTCCTGCCCGGAGTGCGCTGCGGTTGACGAATCGGCGGGCCGGCGGCGCACGTCCGGGGTGGTTGGCAGTGCCGCTTCCGGTTGCGTCCGCAGACTTCCTTGCGGCGCCGGGCACGTTTACGGCCCGGTCCGAAGGACAAACCTTGGCCGGTGCCGGGAGTCTACGCAGCGACGACGCGGATATGAAGTCTCTCCAGGTGGCCAATTAATGACGTGTCCGCTAACCCGCTTGTCAATGGCCTGCCTAAAACACCATTTGAACCGGCAGGCCGGGCTAACAGCTCTTTTTTCGCCGACATTTCAGAGTGCCGCTATTTTGCGAAATGTCCCGTCCGTAAACCCCGGGCCCGCACGCAGACAGCCGGGCATGCCCTCATGGACATGCCCGGCTGCCGGAAGCTCTGGGACGAGCCGCGTCAGACGGGGATCAGACGGGCGAGAGGCCGCCGGCCGCCGCGGGCCAGCTCATGCGGATGCGCATGCCCTTCTGGCTCGGGTAGACCTCGACGTCGTCGGCCAGGCCCGCGATGACCGCGATGCCGAACCCGGACACCAGCGTGTCGGGAAGCTGCCCGAGCGGGTCGTCGAGACGGAACGGGGCGCGCTCCGGCGTGTGCTCCAGCTCGTCGCTCGGAGCCACGTCCGTGACGATCACCTCGAACCGCCCGGAATCATCGCACAGCTCGATGCGGATCGGCTCCTCCGGGCAGTGGAGGCGGTGCGCCTCGACCGCCCGGGAGCAGGCCTCACCGACGGCGAGCCGTACCTCGTCCAGCAGTGACTCCTCCACGCCCGTGCGCCGTGCGATCGCCGTGGCGAGCAGGCGCGCCGTACGCACGTGGGCGGGGAGGGCGCTGAACGTCAGCTCGACGGTAGCCATGACTACTTGTCTCGACCGTGCGCTTCCTTGGCCTCTTCGACCGAGGCGTAGATGCCGAACACCTTGGTCAGCCCCGTGATCCGGAAGATCTTGAGGATGCGCTCCTGGGTGCACACGAGCTCCAGGGACCCGTCGTGCGCCCGGACCCGCTTGAGCCCGCCGACCAGGACGCCCAGGCCCGTGGAGTCGAGGAAGTCGACCTTCTCCATGTTGACGAGGAGGTGGAAGTTCCCCTTGTTGACGAGGTCGATCAGGAGCTCACGCAACCTTGGCGCGGTGTAGACGTCGATCTCACCTTCGACCTCGACGATGGTGAGACGGTCCTCGGAATGGTGGTCCAACTTCAGATCCACAGATCCTCCAGCGCCTTCCTGCGAAAGTACCGATTCGGGCGTGACTTCTGAGACCTGGAGGTCCCGTGACGACAAGCCCCGACGCGCGGCATTCAACCATGCGTACGCTCAGTATCTATACGAAATCACGATTCCCGGCGACTCTGCCCAGAGATACGAGACCGAAAACCAGTGAGTCCGTCCTCTTCCTCACAGTTCCGACCAGGCCCTCTCCTGTCCCGCCTGCTCGGCGTTCCCGCACGTCGGGAACGCGTCACTCATGTGGAGCATGTTCCAGCACGTCAAGCCGGTCAAGCCCGATGGCCGGATTGGGTCGCCGAGCCGCTGGTTACGCGCTGGGCGAACCAGGGTATTTCGGGTCTTTGGCCCCATCAGGCCGAGGCCGCCGAGCTGGCCCACGGCGGCCGGAACGTCATCATCGCCACGGGCACCGCCTCGGGGAAGTCTCTGGCCTACCAGGTCCCCGCGATCACCTCGGTCCTCGACGGCGGCACGGTCCTCTACCTGACCCCCACCAAAGCCCTGGCCGCCGACCAGCTCCGCGTCCTGAACGGGCTCGATCTCCCCGGACTCCGCGCGGCGACCTTCGACGGCGACACGTCCTACGACGAACGCGACTGGGTCCGGCGTCACGCCAACTACATCCTGACGAATCCGGACATGCTGCACCGCAGCCTGCTGCCGCGCCATCCCCGCTGGTCGGCCTTCTGGCGGCGGCTGAGCATGGTCGTGATCGACGAGTGCCACGGCTACCGGGGCGTCTTCGGCTCCCACGTGGCGCAGATCCTGCGCCGCCTGCGCCGGATCTGCGCGCGGTACGGCTCCCGCCCGGTCTTCTTCCTCTCCTCGGCGACCGCGAGCGAGCCCCGCGCCTTCGCCACCCGCCTGACGGGCCTCCAGATGGCCGAGGTGACCACGGACGCCTCCCCCCGGGGTGCGACCACCTTCGCCCTCTGGGAGCCGCCCCTGACCGAGCTACGGGGCGAGAGAGGGGCACCCGTGCGCCGCCCGGCCACCGCCGAGACCGCCGACCTCCTCGCCGACCTCGTGCTCGCCGACGTCCGCACCCTCGCCTTCGTGCGATCCCGCCGCGCCGCCGAGTCCGTGTCGCTCACCACCCGCGCCCGGCTCTCCGATCTCGCCGCCGACGCGGGGCTCCCGGCCGACTTGCCGGAGAAGGTCTCGGCCTACCGGGCCGGATATCTCGCCGAGGACCGCCGGAAGCTGGAGAAGGCCCTGCGATCCGGAGAGTGCCTCGGGCTGGCCACGACCAGCGCTCTGGAGCTCGGCGTCGACGTGTCGGGGCTGGACGCCGTCCTCATCGCGGGATGGCCCGGAACCCGGGCGTCGCTCTGGCAGCAGGCCGGGCGGGCCGGCCGGTCCGGGCAGGACGCCCTGGCGGTGCTGATCGCCCGGGACGATCCGCTCGACACCTACCTGGTCCACCACCCGGAGGCCCTGTTCGGCCGCCCGGTCGAGGCGATCGTTCTCGACCCGGACAATCCGTACGTCCTGGGTCCGCACCTGTGCGCGGCGGCCGCCGAGGTCCCGCTCACCGAGGACGATCTGGAGATCTTCGGTCCCGCGACGAAGGACGCGCTCACCGGCCTGGTCGCGCAGGGCCTGCTCCGGCAGCGTCCCACCGGGTGGTTCTGGACCAGGAGGGAGTGGGCCACCGACCTCGCCGACATCCGCGGCGCCGGCGGCCCGCCCGTCCAGGTCGTCGAGGCGTCCACCGGACGGCTGCTGGGCACCGTGGACGAGCCGTCGGCCCACACGACCGTGCACACCGGGGCCGTCTACATCCACCAGGGCGAGGCCTTCCTGGTCGGGGAGCTCGACCTGGAGGCGGGGGTCGCGCTCGTCGAGGCGGGCACGCCCGACTACACGACCTTCGCCAGGGACGTCACCGAGATCTCCGTCCTGGAGTCGCTGCGCTCGCGACCGCTCGGCCCGGGAGAGCTCCACTTCGGATCGGTGGAGGTCACCCGCCAGGTGGTCTCCTACATCAAGCGCCGCCTGCAGAGCGGTGAGATGCTGGGCGACGAGGAACTCGACCTGCCCCCGCGCACCCTGCGCACCCGCGCGGTCTGGTGGACGCTGCCCGCCTCGGCGGTCACCGCCCTGGCCGAGGAGGGACTGGACCTCGGCGGCGCCGCCCACGCGGCCGAGCACGCCTCCATCGGCCTGCTCCCGCTGTTCGCCACCTGCGACCGCTGGGACATCGGCGGCGTCTCCACCGAACTCCACGCCGACACCGGCCTGCTCACCGTCTTCGTCTACGACGGTCACGAGGGGGGCGCGGGCTTCGCCGAACGCGGCTACGCGCGCGCCGCCGAGTGGCTCACCGCGACCCGGGAGGCCATCGCCTCCTGCGAGTGCGACCGCGGCTGCCCCTCCTGCATCCAGTCCCCGAAGTGCGGAAACGGCAACGAGCCCCTGGACAAAACCGGCGCCCTCCGCATGCTGGCCGCCCTGCTCTCCCTGGGGGACACCTGACGATCTCCTAGATGCCCCGGTCCCGGGACACGCCCGATGATCTCGTAGGAAGACACCCGCCCACCTTGGAGAACACCCGACGATCTCCCGGGAAAACGCCCCCGGCCCCGGCCCCGGAGGAAGCCTGACGATCTTCGGGATACCCAACTACCCCGGGACACGCTCGGCGATCTCCCTGGCGGGTGTCCGTTCCTCTGAAGCACGCCCGGCGGTCTTTCCAGTGACGCCCGAGGCTTCACCCCCGAGTGCTTGGACTTCCCCTGCCGGCCCCTGGGCTTCTCCCCACCGCGCGTTCGGACGTCCTCAGGGCCTTAAGGGGTCGGGCCGTCCTTGTCGGCCGCCCAGAAGTCCTCCGCGCCGGGCTGCGGCCGCTCCCAGAATCCGCTGTCTTCCATGGAACGCGGCGCGGGCGGAAGGTAGTCGTCCCACTGGTGGTCGCCGGCACGGACCACGACCGGGGTGACCACGCTCACCTCCGGGATCGGGGCCGCGGCGGGAAGGGCCAACCGGGTGGACGCGGGACGGGTGGCGGGAACCGGTCGCGTGCCGGGATCCGCCCGCCCGGCCACCGGCCGGACGGGCTCCTCGGCCGACCGCCCCGTGAGACGCGAGATGACCTGCCGCGCCCCGCCGGGCGCGGCAGGCGCCCCCTGCTCCACGGGCTGCGCGGGAGCCGGGTTGCTGCCGTTTGCGGTGGGGGCGGCCGGACTCGCGGAGGGCGCAGGAACCAGCCGCCCACCGCTTCCGGCGGCCGTCGGCCGATCTGCATCGTGCGTGGGAACCGGTCCTCCCCCACCGTTGCCGGCGAGGATGGGACCGTCGCCGTCACCGGGGTGCGCCGGGGCCGGAGACGCCGGAGCGGGCGAGGGCATCGGCGGCATCGGCCGGGACGGTTCGGGATAGCGGGTCTTGGTCACCGCGAGGATGACCGCTGGACGGCGGGAGATCGTGACCGTACCGGGCTGGGACTCGCTGTCGCCGTGCGGAGTGTGCCTGATCCCGTCACCGGTATCGGCGGTGGCCGCGCCCGCAGCGCCTTCGGCCAGAAGTCTGCGGCGGAACCACGCGCCGCCGTGCGCCCCGAGAAGCAGCAGGATCAGGCCGCCCGCGATCAAAAGGCCGTACCGGGTCGTCCCGCCGGCCGGTGGGCCGGCCGACCCGGCCGTGATGTTCGTATCCGTGGCCGGCATGACATCCGTCCCGGCCGCGGCCGGCTCGGAGCCGAGGATCGGTGAGCTGCCGTCCCCGGAACCGGTCTCGGCGCCGTCCTTGGAACCGCGCTTGGAACCGTTCTTGGAGTCGTCGGCGCCCGTTCCCCGGACCTCCTCGGGGAGCTTGGGAACCTTCGTCGGCACGGCCGCGGGCTTCGTCGATTGCACCGGGGCCGCCGTCGGCTTCTTCGGAGGCAGCTGCGGCAGGTTCCGCACGCCGCTCTGGCGGCTGTCGTTCTTCTGATCGCGTTGCTCGTCCTGCCGCGTATCGCTCCCCTGGCCGGAATCCGAGGTCTTCGGTGCTTTGGGCGCGGGGACCTTCACCGTCGCGGCCGCTGACTGGCCCGAGGCCAGAGTGCCGCCGCCGCCGTCGCCGCGCAGGGCCCGCACCGTGAACCCGACCCGCTGCCCGCCCGCCTTGGCGGGCACGGCCAGGGTCGCCCTGCACGAACCGCCGCGACACGCGCTGTCAGCCCGCACCGTGCCGACCCTGCCGTTCTTGCTCGTGGAGATCTGGTAGCCCCGCAGATCGGGCTCGGAGCCCTTCGCCCAGGTCACCACGGCCCGGTTCCCCTGCAACCGGGCGCTGACCCCGCGGGGGGTCGCGGGAGGGACGGCCTGGATCAGAGTCTCGGAGGTCTCATCCCATTTGCTGCCCAGCAGCTTGCCGCGCTGGACCAGCTTGATCTTGTAGCTCCCGTTCGGACGAACCATCGGATTCCAGGTGTAGGAGACATTCTGGTCTCCCTTCGCGACCTGCTGGCCGTTGACGTAGAGGAAGGCGTCGAACGCGAAGTCGACCTTGCCGGAGATCGTCACCGGCTGACCGGAGGTGACGCGGGACGGCATGTCCAGTCGCGCCCGAGCCTGCGCCGGGCTTGCCGCGCCGAGCACGACGGACATGGACACGATGGACGTGATCGCCGCCAGGGCGACCAGTCTGCGAACCGTCGTCACGACGCTTCCCTTCGTCGAGAGCCGAGCGACCCGGGCACCCCGTACGACCATCGGGCAGCGGCCGAGCCTGCCAGTCCCCCGGACCGGCTCCCGCCGATCCAGACCTCCGACCTCGGCCGCGAGCATGACCGGACCGCCATGAGCGGCACTCCGGCGCGGCTGCCCGCGACCCGCCGCCCCACCTGAGGAAGGGGGCGGCATGGACGGAAGGTAAGCGGAACCTTATGAGAGATGTCTGCCTCTTGGACACGGAGTCCAAAAAGTCGTGATTCGATTGGAACTTTGCCACCTTCATGATCAGCATCTCCCGCCTCCGGCCGAATGAGAACCCCCGGCCAGACCGACGGCTCCCCTGTCGTCGGCGGCCCCGCGATGTGGACGGGACCCGCCCGCGCGTGAGCCATGATCTCCCGGTCGCCCACGACGGGCAGAGAGAGTCGCACGGTCGTCCGGACGACGGCGACGCCGTCCGCGCCGATGTCGCACCGGGTGAGTCGTGCGTCGTTCTCCGCCGCGAGCAAAGCCGCCTCGGCACACCCCCGCGCGGGATCGGCCAAGGCCAGCCGGGCGGCGGCGAGTGCTCCGAAATCGGCCGCGGCCTGCACCCGGTGACGTGCCGCCCTGGCGCTCCCGGCGATCGTCACCGCCACCGCGGCCGTGAAGACCACCGCCGCGACCCCGATCATCCAGATCGTCGCCGATCCCCGCTCTCGTGACCGCAGTTCCTCCGGGAGCCGGAACCGCCTCATCGCGCATCCGGCCGGCCGCCTCACTGCCCGACCCCGGGCTCGACCGCGGAGACGGCGACGGCGTGAACGGCCACCTCGGGCAGCGAAAGACCCCAGTGGGGCCTGACGCCGGCGGAGATCTCCACCCGGGCGCGCTCGGCGTCGCGGGTGACCGTCACCCGGGCCCCCACCGGAGCGGTTGCGCGGACGCCGTCGCGCACCCACTCCAGCGGCTCCCCCCTCGACGCGGCCCGCGCGCCCGATCGTGCCGCGTCCGCGCATTCCAGCTGCGCCTCGACAACCGCCACCGCCCACAGCCCGGCTGCCAGGACCACGATGAGAGCCGGAAGCGCCACCGCGGTCTCCGCGGTCACCGAGCCCCGGGAAGGGCGCGACACAGGCCCCGGACCGGGGAAACGATCCATCACCTTGCACACAAGCCGTGAGACGTGCGGACGCATCAGATCACCCGGCGACCTTGAGAGCCCGATTGATGAGACTGGTGATCATCTCTTGGACTTCCGGGCTGGTCACGACCTTGAAGAGAAGGGCGGCGAACGCGCAGGCGGCGATCGTGCCGACGGCGTATTCGGCGGTGGACATGCCGCGCTCCCGGGCCGTGCCCGTGGTCAGCAGGGCCCAGCGGTCACGGCAACGGCTCCGCAGGCGGCGCAGGGCCCTGCGGGTCCCGAGCCCGCCGCCGGCCCGGCCGCCGGGACCAAGCCTCCACAGGCCACGCAAGATGCCGTCGACTCCTGATCCAGCCATCGTTTCCTCCTGGAGATCGCCGCCGGGCCCTGTGCCCGGCGCCGGTCGAACCAGACTCTCCGACGAGCGCATGGGCCTGTGGACACGAACATCACCCTGTGGATAACTTTCCGCACGCACTCCAGCCCTGTGGATAACTCACGGGAGCATGACCTCGCCGGCGAGACCCGCCACGACGGGAACGATGCCGAGGAGAACGAAAGCGGGCAGGAAGCACAGGCCCAGCGGCGCCACGGCCTGAACTCCCACCCGCCGGGCCGCCGCCGCCGACATCGCGCGGACCGTCTGACGGGAATCGTCCGCCACCCGCGTCAGCACGTCCGCCACAGGAGCACCGCTGAGGGCCGCCCGGTTCATGGTGCGGGCCAGCGAGGCGAGCGCGGGTTCGGCCGCGAGGGTGGACCACGCGCTCTCCGGAGCGGCTCCCAGCCTCAGTTGCCCGTTCACCCACGCGAGCCGGTCTCCGAGCGGTCCGCCGATCGCCTGGACGGTGACGTCGAGCGCTCCGGTGACCGACTGCCCCGCGCGCAGGCAGGCCACCATGAGGTCGGCCGCCAGCGGCAGGTCGGCGGTGATCCGGTCGCGCTCCGCGCGTGATCCCGGCGGCTCACGCCTGCGGAGGATCAGCGGCACGGCCACGGAGCCGACCACTCCCAGGACGGCTCCGGCCGTACCTCCCAGCAGGAGAAAGGTCGCCAGCCCCACGGCGACCCCGATCGCCGCGTCTCCCCTGCCCGGCCGTCGTCTCCCGGCTTCTTCCCGCCCGGGTTCGCCCGGCGCCGGCACGCGCGCCTCCGGGAGATCGGCAGGGCGGGAACACGCCTGACGGAGCCTGCGAACAGGGTCGTCGGGCGACTCCCACAACCAGACGGCCAGCCCGGCGAGCACGGCGGCCGGCACGACGCCCAGCGGAACATCCGTCATCTGAACCCCTTACAGCGCGGAGACGTGGAGACATCGGGCTCTGGCACCGGGTCTCGGCGCCGCAGGAACGCAGGTCCACCGTCCCCTTCCGGCCGGGAACCGCCGTACCGACGAAGGTCGTATCGGCAGGCGCCCTGGAAAAGGCCACCGCCGGGGAGAGGGGAAAGGACGACCCCGTCCGCTCCGTACCTGCGAGTCCGTACCTGCGAGAGCCGTGAAGAAGACCGTCATCCGCGAAACAGGGGAGGGCGGTCGCGTCCGCTCACATCGGGAGAGGCCGCCCAGGAGGGCGGGGAGAAAGGTGATCATGCCCGCTCCGCTCGGATGATCAGGCGGCGAGTCCACCACAGACCGCACCCGTCGAGCGCGACGCCCGCGGCCAGGCACGCCATTCCCACCGGACCGCCGAACAGGAAGTCGAGCGGGCGCATGCCAAGCCCCGCCCCCATCAGCAGGCCCAGTGCGGGAAGCCCGGCGAGCAGCCGGGCGGTCGCGCGTGCCCCGGCGAGCTGGGCGGCGACGTCTTTGCGGTGGAGCTCGGCCTCCCTGAGGGAGACCGCCACACGATCGATGAGGACGGAGAGCCCGCCCCCGACGGTCACGCCCGCCCGCCAGCACGCAGCCAGCCGGTGGAGGCCTTCGCCGCCCCGTTCCGGGGCGGCGGCCAGCAGGGCCGCTGGAACGTCACCCCCGTCCCGCGCCGCGGCGACCGCGGGACGGAGCGCTTGCGGGTCGGGGAACGCCACGGCCGACACGGCCCGGGTCAGCGCTTCCCCGGCGGTGCGCCCGGCGGCCAGTTCGGCGGAGAGCCCCTGGCAGAGTTCGATCGACGCCACCCTCCAGGCCTCCGCCCGGCGTGACGGCCGGGAGAAGCCGGCGAGCGACTGTCTGAGACGGTTCATCTCCTCCGCCGCCCGCCGCCCCGGCCGGCTGAGCCGCTCCAGCCGGACGGCCCCGGCGCCGGGCCCCGCCCACAACCACGCCGCCAGCACGGCGAGAGCCATGGCCGCCGCCGTCATCGCCACATGAGGGCGCCGGGGACCCGCGCACCGGAGGTGACCCGTCCGGGAACAGGGACCTGAGCCGGGACGGGGCCCCGGTCCTCGGAGGGCGCCTCGCCGGAAGCGGCGGCTACGCGATCAACACAGGCCCGGCCGGGAACGGGAGCCCCATCGGGAACGGGGATTCGGTGGCCGACGAAGGTCTCACCGGGGGTGGAGCCGTGCGGGCCGGTGGAGACCTTCCGCTCGGAGACGCGAGAAATCTGCTCGGAGACGCGGACGGCCTGGCCGGAGGAGTTCTTCAACTCGGCGGAGACGGCGGGAAGGCGCGCGAGGAGGGCGGGAAGGCCCGGGCCCGGCGTCGCCCTGCCGTCCGGGGAGAAGGTGAGGGCGGGCTCGGCTTCGACCAGGCCGGAGGCCTGGCGGGACATCACGCAGATCTCCGCCACCCGGCGCCGGCCGCCGGAGTGGCCGCGGGTGAGGTGGATCACGATGTCCAGCGCCGCGGCGAGCTGGCTGTGGACCGCCTCCCGGCTGAGGCCCGCGGCGCAGCCGAGGGCCTCCAGTCGTGGCGGGACATCGGTCGCGGTGTTGGCGTGCAGGGTGCCGCACCCGCCTTCGTGACCGGTGTTGAGCGCGGCCAGGAGGTCGACGACCTCGGCCCCGCGGACCTCTCCGACGACGAGGCGGTCCGGGCGCATCCGCAGCGCCTGGCGGACGAGGTCGCGCAGGCCCACGCCGCCCGCGCCCTCGAGGTTGGCCGGGCGGGACTCCAGCCGCACGACGTGCGGGTGCAGGGGCCGGAGCTCGGCGGAGTCTTCCACCAGGAGGAGACGATCACCCGGATCGGCCAGGGAGAGCATGGCGGACAGGAGGGTCGTCTTGCCCGTTCCGGTGCCGCCCGACACGAGGAAGGCGAGTCTCGACTCGACCACCGCGGTCAGGAGCGGGACGGCGTCGGCTCTGAGCGCCCCCGCCGTGACCAGGTCGGAGAGGGTGAACGCGCGGCGCGGCGGGAGTCTCAGGGACAGGCATGTGCCTTCGGGGGCGATCGGGGGCAGCACGGCGTGGAGCCGGACGCCTCCGGCGAGCCGGGCGTCGACGTAGGGGCAGGCGTCGTCGAGGCGTCTGCCCGCGGCCGAGGCGAGCCGTTGGGCGAGCCTCCTGACCGCGTCTTCGTCGGGAAAGGTGATCTGGGTTCGGCGCAGGCCGCGGCCGTCGTCGACCCAGACCTCGCGGGCTCCGTTCACCAGGACGTCGGTGATCTCCGCTTCCGCCAGCAACGGCTCCAGCGGCCCCGCGCCGATGAGGTCGGCGCACAGGGCGCGGGCCACCGCCAAGATCTCCGCGTCTCCCAGGACCGCCCGCTCCGCCCGGAGCGCGACGGCGACGTTCGCGGCGCTGGGCTCGGCGCCGGTCCGCGCGAGCCGCACCCGGACCGCCCCCACGAGGTCGGGAGGGGCCGCACCGGCGGGGCCGGTCGCGCTCATCGTTCCGCTCCGGTCAGGGAGCTCAGGAATGCTCCGCAGAACCTGCCGAGAGGAGTCCGGGAGCCCAGCGGGGGGACGTCTCCGCGGTTCAGCACGGAGGCGAGCCGCGGCTGGTCGGGCAGGCTCCCGGCACAGGGCACCCCGAGGGAGGCGCTCACCACGTCGTCGGCCAGGACACCGTCGCGGACGGCCGCCCGGATGTCACCGGTGTGCTCTCTCAGCCCGGTGAGCACCTGGGCCGCGGCCAGGACCCCGCGCACGTCGGCGCTGACGACCACGAGGGTGGTCGTGGCACGGCCGAGGGCCTCCACCGCGGCGGGATCGGGGCGGCGGGGCAGGTCGGCGACCACCAGGTCGAAGCCGCGCTGCCCGGCGTCGAGCACCGAGCGCATCGCCTCGGCCGGGATGGCCCCGGCCTCTCCCCGGTGGAAGGAGAGCAGGGTCAGCCCGGAGAAGCTGGGGAGCGCCGCCTGGAGCGCGGTGAAGCTGACCCTGCCCGCCCGCGCGACCAGATCCGCCCAGCGGGCTCCCTCTGCCTCCTCCTGACCGAGCAGGAGGTCGATGCCGCCGCCGAGTGGATCGGCGTCGACGAGCAGGGTGCGCAGTTCCCTCCGGGAGGCGGTCAGCGCGAGCGAGGCGGCGAGCACGCTCGCGCCGGCCCCGCCCCGCCCGCCCACGACGCAGACGACGAGCCCGTCCCCGGCGGCGGGTTCCACGACATCGGCGAACTCGTCGACCAGCCGCCGCTCGGCGGCGGGCAGTTCCAGCACGGCCTGCGCTCCGACCGCCACGCACTTGCGCCAGGTGTCGGGATCGTCGGGGGTGCGGGTGACGAGCATGACGCGCGAACGGGGCGGCGGCCCGGTGGCCGCCAGAGCGTCGGCCATGTCGCTGCCGACGACGATCATCGGGGCGTGGGACCAGTACGGCCGGGCGTGCGCGGGCAGGTGGGCCACATTGAGCTCCGCGCCGGCGGCGGCGGCGACGCGGAGCAGATCGTCGAGAAGGTCGTGGTCATCGGTGATGGCCAGGGGACGGTCCAAGGGTGCCTCCCTGAGACGTGGGGAGCCCCAACCTCCCGGGGGGACCGCCTCGACCGAGGCCCCGAGCCGCGTTCTGTGGACAACGGCGCCTCCCGGCTCCGTCTGGGGAAGACTCCCGGTCCTGTCCGGGAAAACGCCCGATTCCGCCTGAGGAACCCGTACAAGGCGCCCGCCTGAGGAACTCGCACAGGAAGCCTGCCTGGGAAGCCCGCGCAGGGAAGTCCGTTCGGGAAGGCATCCGGCGATCCGGAAGGCGGCGCCTGAACAGGGGCGTCCCGAGAGGCAGTCGTCCGAGGAAGCGCGGGCGGCCGGAAACTGGCCGGGAAAAGGGGCGACCCCCGCTGGGGGGGATAGCGGGGGCCGCCGAACGGTCCGGCTCCGGGGGGGTAGAGCCGGGCCCGTTTCAGAGAAAAGCTTTCAACAATCGAACAGGGTGTGGCAAGAGACCGGAAAAACCGGCCATGCGCGACGCCCCCGCCTCATGGAGATACATCCGTATGCTGCCTCATCCACTTGCGGCCCGTCGAGGAGGAATCTCCGTTTTCTACCGTTTTTCATGTGACAATCTGATCACTGACCCCCGATTCGGGACCTCCGGAACAGCCCCGTACCGATCACTTATAGTGATCGATTCCGCCTGATCGAACCCCCTGGGATCACCAGCTGATCAGCGGGTTGGGCCGCCCCCGGCGGCCATGGAGGGTTCGGGGTGGTTCATTGATGAATGTCCCCCGATCCGTAAAGGTCTTGGTTCCAGGGGTTCCCATCAGCCCGGATTCGTCGTACAAAGGTTGCACGGACGATGTGTCCGGGCACGTCCATCGGGCACCCACGCGCGACCAGCCGCGGGAGGCGCGTCGAGACGGGCTTGACCCGCTCCGACGATTACAGGTGCACGCTTGGTAACCCGATGTGGCGTGCTGGCGACGGCGCCCCACCTCAGGGGCGCCGTCTGCTTTGCCTTCAGGTCGTCCGTAATTCCAGCCGCCGACAGCCGGCCTCTCCGTGACTCCGTACGGCGACTCCGTACGGCCGCGGCCCAACGGTCAGCCGCGTCGCACGGCTCCCAGCCGCGTCACATGGCCGCTCGCCCGCACCGCATGACCGCTCGCCCGCACCGCATGACCGCTCGCCCGCACCGCATGACTCAGCCCCGCTGCATGACTCAGCCCCGCCGCATGACTCAGCCCCGCCGCATGACTCAGCCCCGCCGCATGACTCAGCCCCGCTGCATGGCCTCGCAGATCGCCGTGGCCTCCCGGATCCCCAGCACGACCGCCTCGGCGCAGTGGCGCACCCACGTCGCCACCCCGTCGGCGGTCCCGGTCAGATAGGCGCGCAGGCTCTCCCCGTAGGCCGGCCCCAGTTCCAGATGCCCCAGCTCCACCGCCGACAGGGACTTCGGGTCCAGGCCGAACTCCGTCAGCGTCAACCGCTCCGCCGCCCTCGCGACGACCCCGTCCGCCGAACCGAACGGCCGCACCGCCGCCAGCTCGGCGTGCACGATGGCGGCCAGGACCAGCGCGGGCGCCTTGGAACCGCCGGTCACCAGGCCGACCAGGCCGTCCATCCGGGCCACCGCCTCCTCCGGCCCCGGCGCGGCGCCCAGGCCGAGGGGGTCGGGTGCGTCGGCGGAATCCCGCGGGCGGCCGAGATCTCCTGCCAGGCCGACGGCGGCCAGCGTGTGCAACCTGGCCAGCACCTGACGCGGCGCCGTACGCCAGGTGGGACCGAGCCGCCCCAGCTCGGCCGAGACGCGCAGCGCGCCCTGCACCACGGGGTCGGTGACCTCCGGGATGACCTCCAGCGGGACGTCCACGCCGTCGAGCGCGGCGGACGCGCGGGCGCCGTGCAGCGCCGACTGCGCCGACACCTGGGGGCTCTTGCGCCGCAGCACGCGGTGTCCGTAGAGGCGGTCCACGGCCTTGCGGGCTTCGGTGACCGCTTCAGGCACTCCGGGCATCTCGGCGATGACAGCCAATGGGTCGCTCACGGCCCCGACCTTACCCGCCGGTTAACAAGTCGCAGACGCCGCCACGACCACTTCCGGGAGAACCGCCCCGGGACCGTTCACCGAGCGCATCGGGCCATCCGGCGCACCGCCGTACCGGCGTGTCTGGAATAACGCCCTCTACCTTTCTACGGTGTCGGAATCGCAACGTTTCTCCCGATGCCGCTACGCAGCGTCAGGGGCGGTGCGAAGTTACGCCTCGCTTGTCACCAATTGGTACAGACCTGTCTAGACCTCTTGTGGCGGACACCTGTGGACTGGTGAAGTGGGACACAGCCGAAGCCGACGAGCAGTACGAGAAGGAGTGCGTAGTGGCCCCGGAGACCCCTGGTTCCGAACCGCGTGAGACCCAGGAGACGCTGTCGAACCTGCTGCACGAGACCCGGCGGTTCGCTCCTCCCGCCGAGCTCGCCGCCGCCGCGAACGTGACCGAGCAGGCCTACGCCGAGGCCGAGGCCGACCGCCTGGCCTTCTGGGAGAAGCAGGCCGACCGGCTGAGCTGGTCCAGGCGCTGGCACACCGTCCTGGAGTGGAACCCGCCCTTCGCCAAGTGGTTCCTCGGCGGAGAGCTGAACATCGCCTACAACTGCGTCGACCGCCACGTCGAGGCCGGGAACGGCGACAAGGTCGCCTACCACTGGGAGGGCGAGCCCGAGGGCGACAGCCGTACGATCACCTACGCCGACCTCCAGAGAGAGGTCTCCAAGGCGGCGAACGCGCTGACCGAGCTGGGCGTCGGCAAGGGCGACCGGGTCGCGATCTACATGCCGATGATCCCCGAGCTGCCGGTCACCATGCTCGCCTGCGCCCGCATCGGCGCGATCCACTCGGTGGTCTTCGGCGGGTTCTCCGCCAGCGCGCTCAGCGGCCGGATCCAGGACGCCGACGCCAAGGTCGTGGTCACCGCCGACGGCGGCTACCGCCGCGGCGCGCCGAGCGCGCTCAAGCCGACCGTGGACGAGGCGGTCAAGGAGTGCCCGGGCATCGAGCACGTGCTCGTGGTCCGCCGGACCGGCCAGGACGTCGGGTGGACCGACAAGGACGTCTGGTGGCACGACCTGGTGGAGCGCCAGAGCGCGGAGCACGCCCCGGTCCCGCACGACGCCGAGCACCCGCTCTACATCCTCTATACCAGCGGCACCACCGGTAAGCCGAAGGGCATCCTGCACACCACCGGCGGCTACCTGACCCAGGCGGCCTACACCCACCACGCGGTCTTCGACCTCAAGCCGGAGACCGACATCTACTGGTGCACCGCCGACATCGGCTGGGTGACCGGTCACTCCTACATCGTGTACGGCCCGCTCGCCAACGGCGCCACGAGCGTCATCTACGAGGGCACCCCCGACACCCCGCACCGCGGCCGGTTCTGGGAGATCGTGCAGAAGTACAAGGTCACGATCCTCTACACCGCGCCGACCGCGATCCGCACGTTCATGAAGTGGGGAGACGACATCCCCGCCAAGTACGACATGTCGTCCCTGCGGATCCTGGGCAGCGTCGGCGAGCCGATCAACCCCGAGGCCTACGTCTGGTACCGCGAGCACATCGGCGGCAACCGCACCCCGGTCGTGGACACCTGGTGGCAGACCGAGACCGGCGCCATCATGATCAGCCCGCTCCCCGGCGTGACCAGCGGCAAGCCCGGCGCGGCCATGCGCCCGCTGCCCGGCATCACCGCCGACGTGGTCGACGACCAGGGTGAGAGCGTCCCGAACGGGGGCGGCGGCTTCCTGGCGATCCGCGACCCGTGGCCGTCGATGCTCCGTACGATCTGGGGCGACGACCAGCGCTACATCGACACCTACTGGTCCCGGTTCGAGGGGATGTACTTCGCGGGCGACGGCTCCAAGAGGGACGAGGACGGCGACATCTGGCTGCTGGGCCGCGTCGACGACGTCATGCTCGTCTCCGGCCACAACATCTCGACCACCGAGGTCGAGTCGGCCCTCGTCTCCCACCCGAAGGTCGCCGAGGCCGCCGTGGTCGGCGCGACCGACCCGGTGACCGGCCAGGCCATCGTGTCCTTCGTCATCCTGCGCGGCAGCGCCGAGGAGAGCGAGGACATCGCCACCGAGCTGCGCGCCCACGTGGCCAAGACGCTCGGCCCGATCGCCAAGCCCCGCCAGATCCTGGTGGTGCCCGAGCTGCCGAAGACGCGCTCCGGCAAGATCATGCGGCGTCTCCTCCGCGACGTGGCGGAGAACCGCAGCATCGGCGACGTCACCACGCTCGCCGACAGCACGGTGATGAACCTCATCTCCGAGAAGCTGCCCAGCGCCAAGAGCGAGGACTGATCCTCGTCTGACTCGAAGGTCCGGTGGCCCGGCGCCGTGCGGCGGCGCCGGGCCACCGCCGTGCCGGCGCCGTGAGGATCGGACCCGGGACGACGAGGAGGGGGAACGCGGCGGTCCGGAGGGAGTGCGAGGAGGAGGAGGAGGAGAGACATAGCCAGCTAAGGTCACTTTGGGCGGTTTGGGTAAACTGACGCGGAGGTGTGCCGGGAAGTCTGGTCGGCCAGTGGGGGAACTGGCCCTCTCTGTACTCCTGGAGGCTCCATGCGCCGCGCCGCAGAGAAGTGGCCCTTCCCGATCACCGTCCGATACGCCCGCCAGCTCGGCGAAGCCCTCCGAGCCGAGACCGTCGGCGGCGTCGTCATGCTGCTGGCCACGGTCGCCGCGCTCATATGGGCCAACGTCGCCGGCGACTCCTATGAGGCGCTGCGCACCGCCGTCGCGGGCCCGGAGTTCCTCCACCTCGACCTCGAACTCTACAAATGGGCACAGAACGGCCTGCTTGCGATCTTCTTCTTCATCGCCGGCATCGAGGTCAAGGAAGAGTTCATCCACGGCGAACTGGCCAACCTCCGCAAGGCTGCCCTCCCCGTCCTCGCCGCCGTCGCCGGAATGATCGTCCCCGCCCTCGTCTACCTCGCGGTGAGCTGGGGGGCGCCGCAGGCCTCCCGGGGCTGGGCCATCCCCACGGCGACCGACATCGCCTTCGCCCTGGCCGTCCTGGCCGTGACGGCGAGCGCGATGCCGACGGCGCTGCGGGCCTTCCTCCTGACCAGCGCGGTGGTCGACGACCTCGGCGCGATCACCATCATCGCCGTGTTCTTCACCGAGCACGTCGACGTCCTGGCCCTCGCCGCCGGCGCGGCGGTCATCGGCCTGTACGGCCTGCTCCAGGCCCGGCGCGTCCGGGGAGCGTGGATCTACGTGCCGCTGGCCCTCATCGCCTGGTACCTCGTGGAGATCAGCGGTGTTCACCCGACCGTCGCCGGGGTAGCCCTCGGCCTCGTGACCCGCGTGCACAGCGCCCCCGGCGAGGAGAATTCCCCCGCCGAACTGGCCGACCACCGCCTGCGGCCCGTCTCCGCGGGCCTCGCCGTCCCGGCGTTCGCCTTCCTGTCGGCCGGGGTGGTGCTCGACGCCGGTTCCCTGGGCGGGATGGCCGGCGACCGGGTCGTCCTCGGCGTGATCGCCGGCCTGGTCGTCGGCAAGTTCCTCGGCGTCTTCGGCGGGGCCTGGCTGGCCGTGCGGCTCGGCCTGGCGAAGCTGTCGGAGGATCTGCACTGGCGGGACATGGCCGCGGTGTCGATACTGGCCGGGATCGGATTCACCGTGTCACTGCTCATCGGCGGCCTCGCCTTCGGCGATGATCCGGAGAGGGCGTCCGCGGTGACCACCGGTGTGCTCGCGGCCAGCCTCACCGCCTCCGTCCTGGCGGCGATCCTGCTCAGGGTGCGCGTGCGCAAACACCTCAACGCGCAGGATGATGTTGACACCCGCGCTCGATAGGAGACCGTTCATGACGCAGAATCCGGCCACGAACCCGGCCGCGGAGCCGCAGCAGGAGTCGCTGGGCGCACTGGTCGCCGAGGCCAGCAGCCACGTCTCCGCCCTCATCCGGGCCGAGCTCGAACTGGCCAAGGCCGAGTTCAGGTTCGACGCCAAGCGGGTCGGCATGGGAGTCGGGCTGTTCGCCGCCGCCGCGTTCGTCGCGCACCTGTGCCTGATCCTCGCCTCCTTCACCATCGCCTACGCCCTGGTGGCCATCTTCGACTGGGCGGAGGTCTGGGCCTTCCTGGCCGTCACCCTCTTCTACGTGGTCCTGGCCGTGGCCATGGTCATCATCGGCGTCCGCCGGTTCAAGGGCCTGACCGGGATGAAGCGGACGCTCCGCTCGCTCAAGAACCTCAAGAGCGGTGAGGCCGAGACCCCCGCCGTCCCCGCGCCGAACACCGCCGGGCAGCTCGGTTCGCACCGAGAGTCAGTGAGATCGGACCGGTGAGCCGCCCCGACGAGTCCGTGGTCCGGGTCGAGGGCCCGTGGACCCACCGCTCCGTGCACGCCCGCGGCACCCGCTTCCACATCGTGGAGGCGGGTGAGGGCCCGCTCGTGCTGCTGCTGCACGGGTTCCCCCAGTTCTGGTGGACCTGGCGCCACCAGCTCGTCTCCCTGCCCGCGGCGGGTTACCGCGCCGTCGCCGTGGACCTGCGCGGGTACGGCGCGAGCGACAAGCCGCCGCGCGGCTACGACCTGCCCGCCCTGGCCGCCGACGCGGTCGGCCTGGTCCGCGCGCTGGGCGAGACCGGCGCCACCGTCGTCGGCCACGACTGGGGCGGTCTGGTGGCCTGGACGATGGCCGTACTGGACCCCAAGGTCGTCCGGCGCCTGGTCCCGGTCTCGGCCCCGCACCCCCTCCGGCTCCGCGCCGCCCTGCTGTCCGACCCGTTCGGCCAGCTGCGGGCCAGCGGCCACACGCTGGAGTTCCAGCTGCCGATCCTGCCCGAACGCCGCCTGACCGCCGACGACTCCGCCATGGTGGGCCGGCTGCTGGAGAAGTGGTCGGGGCCGGGGTGGCCGGACGCGGAGGTGTCCCGGACCTACCGGGAGGCGTTCGCCATCCCCAACGTCTCCCACTGCGCGCTGGAGTACCACCGCTGGTTCACCCGCTCCCAGCTCCGCCCGGACGGGCTGCGGTACGCCAGGGTCATGCGCGCCGAGATCGAGACGCCCACGCTGCAGTTGCACGGCGCGCTCGACGGGCGCGTCCTGCCGCGGACCGCCCAGGGGTCCGGCCGCTACGTGGCCGCTCCCTACCGCTGGCGGCTGATCGAGGGCGCCGGGCACTTCCCGCACGAGGAGCGCCCCGAGAGCTTCGACACCGAGCTGGTCAGCTGGCTCACCGACGCGGAACCGGACCGTTGATCACCCGGGACCGCGACCCCGACGGCAGGGCCCGCAACCAGCGTCCCCGCGACGCGTTCGGGCGTCCCCTCCCGCACGGGGCCGAGGGCGTGGAACGCATCCCCGACGATTATGCGCCGGACGCGGAGGAGGCCCTGGCGGAGGCCCGCCGCCTGCTCGGCGAGGAACGACCCTTCCACGCCCACGAGGTGCTGGAGGCCCGCTGGAAGACCGGTCCGGCGCGGGAACGGGACCTGTGGCAGGGGCTGGCGCAGATCTGCGTCGGCCTCACCCACCTGCAGCGGGGCAACCGGCGCGGCGCCGCGGCGCTGCTCGCGCGGGGCGCGGAGAGGATCGGCGCGTACGGCGTGCCGTACGAGGCCCTCGCCCTGGCCGCCCGCGAGCTGGACGTCGAGGACGCGCCGGCGGCGATCGCCAGGATCAGGGACCTTCTCCGCCCCTGACGGGCGGGCGGACGTCAGTGGTCGCACTCCTGGGTGTCGACCCGGTTGAACAGCCGGGCGCCGTCCTCGGCGTCCGGCGCGACCTCGGCGGCGGTGAGCACGTAGCCGGTCTCCCGCTGGTCGGGGGCGGCGGCGAAGACCACGCCGAAGACCCTGCCGTCGGGGGTGAGCAGCGGCCCGCCGGAGTTGCCCGGGCGGACCAGCCCGCGGATCGAGTAGATGTCGCGGATGACGGTCTTGCTCTCGTAGATGTCGGGGCCCTCGGCCCGCTGTCGCACCCGGATGCGGGCCTCGTTGAGGGTGAAGCCCTCCCCGTGCGGGAAGCCCGCGACGACCGCGTCGTCGTTCTTCTCGGCGGTGCCGTCGAACCGGAGGATCGGCAGGCCCAGCCCGGGGACGTGCAGGATCGCGATGTCGCGGTCGGGGTTGTAGAGCACGACCTTCGCCGGGCGGACGTTGTTGCGGTAGTCGATGACCTGGAGATCCTGGTTGACCCCGGCGACCACGTGGGCGTTGGTCATGATCTTGTTCTGGGCGTAGACGAAGCCGGTGCCCTCGATGTGCCTGCGGCAGCCCGTCGCGACGCCCTGGACCTTGACGATGCCCCGGCGGGCCCGGTCGAGCTGCGGGGACTTGGCGACGCTCTTGTCGGGCGGCGGGACGTCGACGAGACGGGCGCCCCCGATGCCCTCGAACACCTGCGGGAAGCCCGAGGTGTCGATGAACTGCTTGAACGGCTGCTGGATGCCCTTGGCCGCCTGCGGGATCACATGGTCGACGGCGCCCAGCAGGACCGACCTGTTGACGTGCTCGTTGACGAACGTGAACGGGGAGAAGGCGACCAGCGAGCCGATGAACCACGCGACGATCAGCACCGCCAGCGCGCTGGCGAACGTGCCGCCGACCGCGTCGACGACCTTCGCCGGCTCCCAGGTGACGTGGCTGCGGATCACCGCGCCGATCGTCGAGGACGCGAACTGCCCGACGATGGCGGTGAGGAAGACGATCACGATGGCGAGCAGTGCCCGCTCGGTCTCGCCGTCGATCACGGCACCGGCGATCGGGGGCGCGATGAAGACGCCCAGGAGCACACCGCCGACGAAGCCGATGAAGCTCATGGCGCCGATGATGAATCCCTGACGGTATCCCGACACCGCGAAAGCAATCATCAAACCGATCAGGATCAGGTCGAGGAGATCACCGCTCACCCCTCAAAGGTATCCATCCGCCGCGCCGCGCGTGCACCCGTTCTCAGGGCTCCGCCCGGTTATCGTGACCGTATGGCAACGACCGGGGGGCCGGGGTCCGTCGCCTCGCTGATCGAGAAGGCGCTACGCGACCCGGATCATGACGGAACGACCCGCTGGCAGGTGATCGCCAGCCTGCACGAACACGGAGGTCTGGAGGCCTTCACCGCGGCGCGGCGGCTGTGCGGGGGTGAGACGGCCGCCGAGCGCATGCTCGGGGTGGACATCCTCGGCGGGCTCGGCTTCGCCGACCGGAGCATGCCGCTGCTGCGCTACATGGCCGCCGCCGAGGAGGACCCGATGGTGCTCTACTCGGTGCTGATCGCCTTCGGGCACCTGCGCGACCCCCGCGCGCTGCCCTCGGTGATCGTGCTCGCCGAACATCCCGACGCGGCCGTCCGGTACGGCGCCGCCTACGCGCTGCCCAACATCGTGGGCGACCCGCCCGACCCGGCGGGGATGGCCGCGCTGCGCCGCCTGGCCAGGGACTCCGACGACGACGTGGCCGACTGGGCCTGCCTGGGCACGGCCCTGGTGAGCGGCTCGGAGGGCAGGGCGACGCCGGACCGCTCCCTACCCTCGTGAGGCGAGGTTCACGACGTCGGGCGGGAGGTCCTCGACCCGCGAGCGGTCCCAGGGACGCTCGAAGCCCGCGTCGGCGAGCACTCCGTCGAGGACCCCGGCGGTGAACCCCCAGACCAGCAGGCCCCGGACCCGGAAGGCCGGTCCCGAGTAGCCGCCGGGGTGGCGGAGCCGGAGCCGGTTGGCCGGGTCGACCAGCTCGGCGATGGGGACCCGCTCCACCGCCTCCACCTCGTCGGGCGAGGCCGCGTGGACGGCCGAGGGCGTGTGCCACCAGCCGATGACCGGCGTCACCCGGTTGTCGCTGCGGCTGACGTACAGCTCGGGCATGGTGCAGATCACGTGAACGCCCGCCGGGTCGAGCCCCGTCTCCTCCTCGGCCTCGCGCAGCGCGGCGGCGACCGGGCCGCCGTCGGCGGGATCGACCCCTCCGCCGGGGAAGGCGGGCTGGCCCGCGTGCCGCCGCCCCCGGGAGCTGCGCTGGATCAGCAGCACGTCCGGGCCGAGCGGCCCCTCACCGAACAGCAGGAGCACCGCGGCCGGGCGCCCGCCGGAGCGGGGCGGGCGCATCACCGGGGGCACCGGGGCCGTCACGACCCGCTCGGCCAGCCTCTCCAACCATCCAGGCACCTCCACGGTCCCACCTCCGATCTTCTCCAACACGACATCCCCGCCGGTGCTTCCCGGAACGGGCCGTCACGAGAACGGGCCGGGGCGCACCAGTTTCGCGGCCTCCGCGGCGTCCGTGGGGCCGGCGCCGTACGCCGGGCAGAGGGCGGCCAGCGGGCAGGCGCCGCACGCCGGCTTGCGCGCGTGGCAGATGCGGCGGCCGTGCCAGATCAGCCGGTGGGACGTCATCGTCCAGTCGCGCCTCGGGATGAGCTCGGCGACGACGTACTCGATCTTGACCGGGTCGGTCTCGCGGGTCCAGCCGAAACGGTTGACGAGCCGCTGGAAGTGGGTGTCCACGGTGATCCCGGGGACGCCGTACGCGTTGCCCAGCACGACGTTGGCGGTCTTGCGTCCGACGCCGGGCAGCGTGACCAGGTCCTTCAGCTTCCCGGGCACCTCGCCGCCGTAGCGCGCGCACAGGGCCTGCGCCATCCCGATGATGCTGCCGGCCTTGGCGCGGAAGAAGCCGGTGGACCGGATGATCTCTTCGAGCTCGGCGCGGTCTGCCCCGGCATAATCCTCCGCTGTCTGATATTTCGCAAAAAGCGAGGGGGTGACCATGTTGACCCGTTTGTCGGTGCACTGGGCGGACAAAATGGTCGCGACGAGCAACTCGAGGGGAGTGCGGAAGTCGAGCTCACAGTGGGCGTCGGGGTAGGTCGCCGCCAGAATCCGGTCCATTCGCCGGGCGCGGCGGACCAGCGCGAGCCTCGACTCGCCAGCCGGGCTGTCTTCACGGGGCATCCCGACAGCCTATGCGTCCCGCCCCGCGCCGACCTCTCTCACGGGCCACTTCGATGTCTGCCGGTGGGATGGGTCACAATGGCTCTTGCGGATGCCGGGGACGGAGGAAATCCGGCGCCCGCGGAGCACCACGAGCGCAGCGAGCAGGCCGGCGATGCGCGAGCCGTGAACCAAGGAGGCACCGTGAACACCGAAGACGTGCTGGGCAAGGCCCCTCTCTTCGCGGCGCTCGACCGCGAGAGCGCCGCCGCCCTGCGCACGAGCGTCTCGGAGGTCCGGCTGTCGAAGGGGCAGACCCTCTTCAGCGAGAACGAGACGGGCGACCGGCTCTACGTCGTCCTCGAGGGCAAGATCAAGCTTTCCCGCACCGCCCCCGACGGCCGGGAGAACCTGCTCAGCGTGCTCGGTCCCGGTGAGATGTTCGGCGAGCTGTCGCTGTTCGACCCCCGCCCCCGTACGGCCTCCGCCATCGCGCTGACCGAGGTCCAGCTGGCCGGGCTCGGCCACGACGACCTGCGCCCCTGGCTGACCGGCCGCCCCGAGGTCGCCCTCCACCTGCTGCGCGCCCTGGCCCAGCGGCTGCGCCGCACCAACGACGTCCTGGCCGACCTGGTCTTCACCGACGTCCCCGGCCGGGTCGCCAAGGCCCTGCTCGACCTGGCCGACCGCTTCGGCCAGAAGATCGACGACGGCGTCCGCGTCCACCACGACCTCACCCAGGAGGAGCTGGCCCAGCTGGTCGGCGCCTCACGCGAGACGGTGAACAAGGCCCTGGCCGACTTCGCCCAGCGCGGCTGGCTGCGCATCGAGGCCAAGGCCGTGGTCATCATGGACATCGAGCGCCTGCACAACCGCTCCCGCTGAGCCCTCCCTCCGGGCCGCGGCCCCCTCACACCCCGTCGAGATAGCTCAGCTGGGCCCGGACCGACATCTCCGCCGCGGGCCAGAGCGAGCGGTCCACGCCCGCGTAGACGATCTCGACGATCTCCCTCGGCGTGACGGCGCCCTGCTCGCGCGCCCGCCGGATCTGGTCCAGGCGCCGCCTGCGGTGCGCGAGATACCCGTCCAGCGCGCCGATCGGGTCCGGCAGCACCGGGCCGTGACCGGGCAGCAGCGCCTCGGCCCCGACCCGCTCGGCCGCGGCGCGCAGCCGGTCCAGGGAGCGCAGATAGTCGCCCAGGTCGCCGTCCGGGGCGATGACGGTGGTGCCCCGCCCGAGCACGGTGTCCCCGGTGAGCATCGCCCGGTCCTCCGGCAGCCAGAAGCAGAGCGAGTCGAACGAGTGGCCGGGCGTGCCCACCACGTGGAGTTCGAGCCCGCCCACGACGACCACGTCGCCGTCGCCCAGCCCCTCCCCGCCCAGCCGGTGCCGGGGGTCCAGCGCCCGCACCGGGGCCCCGGCCAGCTCGGCGAACGCCCGTGCGCCGCCGCTGTGGTCGTGGTGGCCGTGGGTGAGCAGGATCGTGACGACCCTGCGGTCGCGCAGGTGCTCGGCGACCCGGGCGAGATGCCGGGGGTCGTCCGGGCCGGGGTCGACGACCAGCACCTCCTCTCCCCGGCCGATCACCCAGGTGTTGGTGCCGTCCAGGGTCATCGGGGACGGGTTCGGGGCCAGCAGGTTGAGCGCGTGCGCCGTGCCCGCGCCGTCCGGCCCCTCCAGGGGGATGCGGAGTCCGCTCACGCCGCGCCGTACCGGTAGTCGTCGTCCAGGACGATGTGCATCTCGCCGTCCACCTCCGCGATCCTCGGCATGAAGGTGACGATCTCCCGCGCGGCGCCGAGCACGTCGTCCACCTTGGCGTAGGCGGACAGCTCGCTCAGGGTCCGGTAGGTGGGCGGCATCAGGAAGATCTGACCGGACCGGGCCTGCTCGATCGCGTCGGCGGGCCGTACCCAGGCCACCTGGTCGGCCTCGCCCCCGACGTCACGGGTGCGCTGGCCGGGCGGGAGCGCCGCGACGAAGAAGCGCGTGTCGAACCGCTTGTGCTCGACCTCGGGAGTGATCCAGTGCGTCCAGGGGCGCAGCAGGTCGGAGCGGAGGACCAGGCCGCGCCTGCCGAGGAAGTCGGCGAAGGACAGGCTCCGGTCGATCAGCGCGAGCCGGTCGGCCTCCCAGTCGTCACCGGTGGTGTCGGCCACGACCGACTCGGGGGACGGCCCGGCGAGCAGCACCCCCGACTCCTCGAAGGTCTCCCGTACGGCCGCGCAGACCAGGCCCCGCCCGGTCTTCTCGTCGGCGCCGAAGATCTCACCCCACTCGGCGGGCGGGGGCCCGGCCCAGGCGACCGCGTGGTCGGTGTCGCGCGGGTCCACCGAACCGCCGGGGAAGACGTAGGCCCCCGCCGCGAAGGCCATGCTCGCCTTCCTCCGCAGGAGGTAGACCTCGACGCCCTCACGCAGGACGACCACGGTCGCGGCGTCCCGGGCCGGGACGGGCTCCACCCGCCCGGCCAGGATGTCCCGGGCGCGCAGGCCGAGCTCTCCGGGGAGCGGGATCCCACCCATATCCGAACCTTTCCGCCGAACATCCGAACGTCACTCGGTTTCCAGGGTTCATCATGTGGCACAGCTCACCCCCGGGACAATCACCGCCTACGGCTCGCGTCCGGAGGATCAGCGCCCCCGGACGGTCACCGCGGCACGGCCCGCGCCCCGGACCACCCTCAGCGGACTTCCGCGATCAGCTCGATCTCGACCGGCGCGTCCAGCGGGAGCACCGCGACCCCCACCGCGCTGCGGGCGTGCCTGCCGGCCTCGCCGAACACCTCGCCGAGCAGCTCGCTCGCGCCGTTGACGACCTGCGGATGCCCGGTGAAGTCGGGCGCGCTGGCCACGAAGCCGACGACCTTGACGATCCTGACCACGTTCGACAGGCCGCCGGCCGCCGACGCGACCGCCGCGAGGGCGTTGAGCGCGCACGTCCTGGCGAGGTCACGGGCGTCCTCGGCGCTCACCTCGGCGCCGACCTTGCCGGTCGCCGCGAGCTTGCCGTCCACCATCGGGATCTGACCCGACGTGTAGACGTAGTCGCCCGTGCGCAGGGCCGGGACGTAGGACGCCAGCGGGGTCACGACCTCCGGCAGGGTCAGACCGAGCTCGGCCAGCTTCTCCTCGGGAGACATCTCGCCTACTCCTTGGGACGCTTCAGGTAGGCCACCAGCTGCTCGGGGTTCGGCCCCGGCACGACCTGCACGAGCTCCCAGCCGTCCTGGCCCCAGTTGTCGAGAATCTGCTTGGTCGCGTGGACCAGCAGCGGCACCGTCGAGTACTCCCATTTCGTCATGCGAGACAGCGTAGCGAGCGGACCCCGCCCGTTCCGTGGCGGTGTGAGGGGCGCGCGTGCGAGTCGCGTCCCGCCGGCCGCGAGGTGCGGCGTTCACTCCGCCGGAATGTGAGTCTCATCCCAAACGGCGGCCACCGCGAATCGTCAATTAACCGTTGGGTAGCCTTCGAAACGTGAGTTCGCGCGATACCGACTGGGATGGTGTACGGCTCCACGTCGTCACCGGCAAGGGCGGCACCGGCAAGACCACGGTGGCCGCCGCACTCGCCCTCGCGCTCGCCGCGGAAGGTCGCAAGGTCCTGCTGATCGAGGTCGAGGGGCGTCAGGGGATCGCCCAGGTCTTCGATCTGCCGCCGCTGCCGTACGAGGAACGGAAGATCGCCGTCGCGCCCGGCGGCGGGGACGTCTACGCGCTGGCCCTCGATCCCGAGGAGGCCATGCTCGAATACCTCGAGATGTTCTACGGCATGCGCCGGACCGGCCGCGCCCTGAGCAAGCTGGGCATCGTCGACTTCGCCACCACCATCGCCCCGGGCTTCCGCGACGTCCTCGTCACGGGCAAGACCACCGAGGCCGTCCGCCGCAAGGGCAAGAACGGCCGGAGGATCTACGACGCGGTGGTGCTGGACGCCCCGCCGACCGGCCGGGTCGTACGGTTCCTGAACGTCACCAACGAGGTGGCCGGACTGGCCCGGGTCGGCCCCATCAAGAACCACGCCGACCTGGTGAGCGGGGTCGTCGCCTCTCCGGAGACCGCGGTGCACTTCGTCACGCTCCTGGAGGAGATGCCGGTCCAGGAGACCCTCGACGGGATCACCGAGCTCCGGCGGGCCGGCCTGCCGGCGGGCGGGGTCTTCATCAACATGGTCAGGGGCTCGCTGCTGCCCGAGGCGGCCCTCGACGCCGCCGCGGCGGGCCGGTTCGACCCGGCGGAGCTGGCGCTGGGCCTCAAGGCGGCCGGGCTGGCCGAGGGCGGCTCCGGCACCGCCGTGGCCGAGGCCCTGGCCCAGGAGGTCACCGAACACGCCCGCCGTGCCGAGCTGGAGCGGCAGGAGCGCACATCGCTCGACGCCGCCGACCGCCCCCGCTACGAGCTGCCGCTGCTGTCGGACGGGGTCGACCTGGCCGGGCTGTACGAACTGGCCGAGACCATGCGCGAGCAGGGCGCGGCGTGATCCACCCGCAGGGACCGCAGACTCAGGGAGCATGGTGAAGAACGTCCCGGTTCTCGACCTCGACGCGATCATTGACGACCCGGGTACCCGGATCATCGTCTGCTGCGGCTCGGGCGGCGTCGGCAAGACCACCACCGCGGCCGCCCTGGGCCTGCGCGCCGCCGAGCGCGGGCGCTGCGCCGTCGTCCTGACCGTGGACCCCGCGCGGCGGCTGGCCCAGTCGATGGGCCTGTCCGAGCTCGACAACACGCCCCGGCTCATCAAGGGGGTCGAGGGCGCCGGCACGGGCAAGCTGTACGCCATGATGCTCGACATGAAGCGGACCTTCGACGAGATCATCGAAGCGCACGCCGATCCCGAGCGCGCCCGGCAGATCCTGACGAACCCCTTCTACCAGTCGTTGTCGTCCAGCTTCTCCGGCACGCAGGAGTACATGGCGATGGAGAAGCTCGGCCAGCTCCGCCGGTCGGGCGAGTGGGACCTGATCATCGTGGACACCCCGCCGTCCCGCTCCGCGCTGGACTTCCTGGACGCGCCGGAACGGCTCGGCCGCTTCCTGGACGGCCGCTTCATCCGGATGCTGACCGCCCCCGCCAAGGCGGGCGGGCGCAGCGCCTTCAAGCTGCTCAACGCGGGCTTCGGACTCGTCGCCGGGGCCCTGACCAAGCTGCTGGGCGCGCAGGTCCTCAAGGACCTGCAGACGTTCGTGTCCGCGCTGGACGCCGTCTTCGGAGGCTTCCGGACGCGCGCGGAGCAGACCTACAAGCTGCTGCAGGCCCCCGGGACCGCGTTCGTGGTCGTCGCCGCGCCCGAACGGGACGCGATGCGCGAGGCGTCGTACTTCGTGGAACGGCTGGCCGAGGAGCGCATGCCGCTCGCCGGAGTGGTGATCAACCGGGTCCACCGCTCGCCCGCGGCGGTGCTGTCGGCCGCCCGGAGCACCGCGGCGGCCGAGGACCTGGAGTCGCGCGGCGAGCACGAGCTGACCTCGGCGGTCCTGCGGCTGCACGCCGACCGGATGCAGCTGGCCGCGCGCGAGCAGCGAGAGCAGGATCACTTCACCTCCGCGCACCCCACGGTGCCGGTGGCGCGCGTTCCCGCCATGCCGGGGGACGTGCACGACCTCGACGGGCTCCGAGAGGTGGGCACGCTTCTGGCCGCGCAGTGATCGCGATGATCTGCGCGGCCCGGTGAGCGGCCCCCGGCCGGCGGGGGCTCAGCCGGGGATCACCCGGCGATCAGCTCGTTGGTCCGTTCGTACTCTTCCTTGGCGAGCTCGAGGAGCTCCCGCCAGGAGTCGACGTCCGGCCGCCGTCGCAGCAGTGCGCGGCGTTCGCGCTCGGTCATCCCGCCCCACACCCCGAACTCGATGCGATTGTCCAGCGCATCGGCGAGGCACTCGGTCCGGACCGGGCACCCTCGACAGATCAGCTTCGCTCGGTTCTGGGCAGCGCCCTGAACGAACAGCGCGTCGGGATCCGCACCCTTACAAGCCGCACTGGAGGTCCAATCCGTGATCCACATTCGACCCCACTCCCCTTAGGTGGTCAGTCGTGACTTGGGGGGGCCGACGGGCGCGGTCGTCGGGCCTCCGTATTCAGTTGCTGCAGAAGAGACCGTACGCAATCAGACGTTCGGGCCGACAGACCCCGGCGGGACCAATTTCTTACATGGTTCCGGAGGGCTATGTGGCCGGGAATGACTAGTTACCCCTTCCTTGGGCAAGGGTTGACCCAACGGAATCGGTGTTCCGTTACCGTTTGAACCATCCGCCCGACGTACTCTTGGACACGTGCAAGCTCAAGGCAAAGATCAGAAGTCGGCAGTGGGGAACGCCCTACGGCTCATCGCCGCGGGCGCAGCCGCGGGGGTGCTGGTCGCTGCCATCGCACTCCCGGCGGTGGGCGGCGCCGGACTCAGCGTGAAGTCCGCGACCGAGGAGCTGCATCTGCAGCCGGAGGAGCTCAAGGAGCCCCCCCTTCCCGAGAAGACGACGCTGCTCGACAAGAACGGCAAGAAGATCGCGCAGTTCTACTTCGAGAACCGCGAGTCGGTGACGCTCGACAAGATCTCCGACCTCATGAAGACGGCGATCGTCGCGATCGAGGACAACCGGTTCTACGAGCACGGCGCGCTCGACGTGGAGGGCACCATCCGCGCGGCCGCCAAGAACCTCGCCGGCGGCGGCGTCGTCCAGGGCGGCTCCTCGATCACCCAGCAGTACGTCAAGCTGGTGCTCGTCAGCAGCGCCGACACCAAGGAGGAGCAGGCCGCCGCCCAGGCTCCCACCTTCTCCCGCAAGCTCAAGGAGCTGCGCTACGCGCTGGCCCTCGAGGAGAAGTACACCAAGTCCGAGATCCTTGAGCGCTACCTCAACATCTCCTACTTCGGCGCGGGCGCGCACGGCATCCAGGCCGCGGCCAAGCGGTTCTTCAACAAGCCGGCCTCCGAGCTGAACCTGTGGGAGGCCGCCACGCTGGCGGGAGCCGTGCAGAACCCCAGCGTGACCGACCCGAGCACCGGCAAGGCCGGGCGCGAGCGCCTCCTGGCGCGGCGCAACCTCGTGCTGGACCAGATGCTCAAGTACGGAAAGATCACGGCGCAGGAGGCCGCGGAGGCCAAGGCCAAGAAGCTCGGGTTCAAGAACACCCCGGTCCCCGGCGGCTGCGACGAGAGCCCCTACCCCTACTTCTGCCTCTACGCCCAGTACGAGATCCTCAACAACGAGGACTTCGGCAAGACCCCCGAGGCCCGGAAGAAGTTCCTGCAGCGGGGTGGCCTGACGATCAAGACGACGCTCGACCCGCAGGCGCAGAAGGCCTCCGAGAAGGCCATCGCCACCTACGTGAAGACGAGCGACAAGCCGGTCGCCTCGCAGGCGATGATCGTCCCCGGCACCGGCGCCATCAAGGCGATGGCCGCCAGCCGGAAGTTCGGGCAGAACAAGAAGAAGAACGAGATGAGCTACAACCTCGCGGCCGACGTGGAGCACGGCGGCGGCGCGGGGTTCCAGGCCGGCTCCACCTTCAAGCCGTTCACCCTGCTCACCGCGCTCGACCAGGGGATGAAGCTGGGCGACGGCTTCGGCACCGGATCCGTCTACCACGCCCCGAGCGAGGGCGCCTTCCGCAACTGCAAGGGGGAAAGGGTCGGCGAGCCCTCCCATCCGGTGCACAACTCCAGCGAGGGCGGCGGCGGCTTCAAGACCCTGACCACCGGCACGCTCGGCTCGGTGAACACCTTCTTCATGAAGCTCGAAGAAGAGGTCGGGCTCTGCGAGACCATCAAGATGGCCAAGAGCCTGGGCATCAAGCGGGCCGACGGCAAGCCGCTGAAGGAGTTCGAGACCTTCACCCTCGGCATCAACGAGATGGACCCGGTGACGGTCGCCGCCGCCTACGCGACCATCGGCGCCCGCGGGACCTACTGCAAGCCGATGGCCATCACGGAGATCGTCGACCGGTACGGCAAGACCACCTCCTACAAGCCCAAGTGCAAGGAGGTCCTGGACGAGGAGGTCGCCGACGCGGCCGCGCACATCATGTCCGGGGTGTTCACCAAGGGCACGATGACCGAGGTCGGCGGCATCGGCCGTCCCGCGGCGGGCAAGACCGGCACCACCGACGACTACACCGCGGCCTGGTTCGCCGGCTTCACCCCCGACCTGGCCTCCGCGGTCAGTCTCGGCGACCCGCGCGGCGCTTTTAAATACGACCTGACCGGCGTGACCATCGGCGGGCGCTACTACGGCTACGTGTACGGCGCGTCGATCTCCGGCCGGATCTGGAAGGACTCCATGCTCGGCGCGCTGAAGGGCATCCCGGCGACCGAGTTCACCCCGGTGAACCAGGAGCGCTTCGGCGGCTGCTCGGCCGGCCGGTGCGCGCCGCCGCCCAAGAAGGAGCGGGGCGGGGACGGCGACAACGGCGGTGACCCCGGAGACGACGGCGGCGACGGCGGCGGAGACGGCGGAGACGGCGGCGGCGGAGACGACGACGGCTTCGGCTTCGAGTCCCCGCCGGGCTGGGGCGAGGACAACAACGGCGGCGTGCCCATCGTTCCCTAGGCCCCCGGGACTCCCCGAGGTTCCCCGGGGACATGAGAGCCCCGCGGCCCCCGGGGACGTGAGAACCCCGAGCCGAGAACGCCGAGAGCCCTCCCTGCGGATGGTCAGGGAGGGCTCTCGCTTGTCCGCCCGGCTGGTCAGGGTTCCCCCCCGCCCGGCTGTCAGGGGCCGGGCCCTCAGCGGCGCGCTCAGGCCGTCAGGCGAGCCCGTACCGCCTGCGCCACCCGGCCGCCCTCGGCGCGCCCGGCGACCTTGGGGTTGAGGACCTTCATGACCTGCCCCATCGCCTGCGGCCCGGAGGCTCCGCTCTCGGCGACGGCCTCGTCCACGAGCGCGCCGAGCTCCTCGTCGGAGAGCTGGGCCGGGAGGTACGCCTCCAGCACGGCCTGCTCGTCCAGCTCCGCCTGCGCCTGCTCGGCGCGGCCGGCGTTGCCGAACGCCTCGGCCGCCTCCCGGCGCTTCTTGGCCTCCTTGGCCAGCACCTTGACGACCTCGTCGTCGCTCAGCTCGCGGGCCGTCTTCCCCGAGACCTCCTCGACGTTCACGGCCGCCAGGGCCATGCGGATCGTCCGGGTGCGGACCTCGTCCTTGCTCTTCATCGAGGCCGTGAGATCGGCCTTCAGCTTGTCCTTCAATGCGCTCATGCGCTCCATCTTGCCGCCTCACCAGCCCGGTTGTATCCCGGGTTTCCCGTGGCGGGGCGGGAGCGGGGCATCCCTCAGGCATGATGGGAAGGTGAGGAAAGCAGCCGCGGTACCCCTGTCCCTGCTCGGCGCCGGCCTGGCCGGCCTCGCTTACGCCTCGGTCATCGAGCGCAACGCGTTCCGCCTGCGGCGCTTCGACGTGCCCGTGCTGGAGCCCGGGCAGCGTCCGGTGCGCGTCCTCCACCTCTCCGACCTGCACCTCACCCCCGGCAGGCGGATGCTCATCGACTGGGTCCGCTCCCTGGGCGATCTCAAGCCCGACCTGGTGGTCAACACCGGCGACTCCATCGCCCACCCGGACGCGGTCGGGCCGCTCCTGCACGCCCTGGAGCCCCTGCTGTCCCGCCCGGGCCTGTTCGTGTACGGCTCCAACGACCTGTACGCCCCCCGGCCCAAGAACCCCGCCCGCTACCTGTGGCGGACCTCCAAGGGCGACACCCGCCAGCACGTCCCCAGCCTCCCCTGGCGGGAGCTCGGCGCCGGCATGGCCGCCGCGGGCTGGCTGGACATGAACAACACCACCGCCCGCATCAAGGTCGGCGACCTCGACGTGGCCGTGGGCGGCATCCACGACTCCCACATCGACCGCGACCGCTACGACCTGATCGCCGGTCCCGCCCCCGCCGACGCCGACCTCCGCCTCGGCGTGATGCACTCCCCGGAACCCCGCAACATGACCCTGTTCGCCGCCGACGGCTACCAGCTCCTGCTGGCCGGCCACACCCACGGCGGCCAGCTCTGCATCCCGTTCTACGGCGCCCTGGTCACCAACTGCGGCATCGACCGGGCCCGGGTCAAGGGCCTGAGCCGCCACGACTCGGCCTACCTCCACGTCTCCGCGGGCCTCGGCACCAGCCCTTACTCCCCGGTCCGCTTCGCCTGCTTCCCCGAGGCGTCGCTGCTGACCCTGGTGCCCCGCCGCCGGAGCTGACGGCCAGGGTGACACAAGCACCCACGAAGTCCGCTAGACTTTCCCAAGCACGAGCAAGACGGCGTGCACCGGGGTGTAGCGCAGTTTGGCAGCGCGCTTCGTTCGGGACGAAGAGGCCGGAGGTTCAAATCCTCTCACCCCGACCCGATAGATGCAGATCAAGGGCCTGATCGCTGGAGACAGCGATCAGGCCCTCGGTCGTTTATCACCCATTTCACCGTCACGATCGCCGTCCGATGGCGTCACGGCAGCAGGCCGCGGGTGTAGGCGGTCGCCACGGCTGAGGCTCGGTCGGAGACGCCCAGTTTCGTGTAGATGTGCGCCAGGTGGGTCTTGACCGTCGTCTCGCTGATGAACAGCGTCGCGGCCGCCTCCTTGTTGGTGCAGCCCCGCGCGACCAGGCCGAGGACGGTCCGTTCGCGCTCGCTCAGCTCGGCGGGGGCGGGCGTGCGGACCCGGTTGAGCACGCGGGCGGCCACGGCCGGGGACAACACCGTCTCTCCCGCCGCCGCCGCGCGCACGGCGCGGAAGACCTCCTCGCGCGGGGAGTCCTTGAGCAGGTAGCCGATCGCGCCCGCGGTCAGCGCGGGCAGCACGTCGTCGTCGCCGTCGTAGGTGGTCAGGACCAGCACGCGGGCCGACGGCACCCGCTCCGCCAGCAGCTGGATGAACTCCGCTCCCCCGCCGGGCATGCGCAGGTCGGTCAGCACGACGTCGGGACGTTCCCGTACGGCCACGGCGAGCCCTCGCGCCCCGTCCTCCGCCTCGCCCACGACCTCCAGGTCGGCCTGTTCGACGAACATGCCGCGCAGGCCGTCCCGCACGACGGGATGGTCATCCACGATCACCAGGCGTACGCTCACGGCGTCTCCCGCTCGGCCGCGGCGGGGATCGCGGGGATCGTCACGCTGATCGCGGTTCCCTGACCGGGCGCGGACTCCACCTCGACGTTCCCGGCGAGCCTGACGACCCGCTGCCGCATGGCGGTGAGCCCGAAGCCCCCGCTGCCCGCTCCGGAGTCGCCTGTTTCGGAGCGGCCCGTTTCGGAGGGGGTGAACCCCACCCCGTCGTCCCGGATATCGGTCACCACCACATCCTCCATGTACGACAGGGTGACACCGGTCTTGCCGGCCTCGGCGTGCCTGGCCACGTTGGCCAGCGCCTCCTGGACGGCCCGGTACACGACCACCTCGACCTCGGGGTGCAGCAGCCGGGCGGTGCCGGTGACGGTGAGCGTGGCGGGCAGCTCGTTCGCGGCGCTCCAGCCGGACACCAGCTCCGACAGCGCCTCGGGCAGTCTCGTCTCCGCCAGCGGCCCGGGGCGCAGGTCGTCCAGGGAGCGGCGGACCTCGGTCAGGCTCTCCCTGGCCAGGCTCCGCGCGACGGCCAGGCGGCGCCGTACCGCCTCGGCGTCGTTCGCGGCCTCCTCGGCGGCCTCGAGCTGGGTGACGATGCCCGCCAGGCCCTGGGCGACGGTGTCGTGGATCTCCCTCGCCAGCCTGCCGCGCTCCCCGGCGACGCCGGTCTGGCGGGCCGCGGCCAGCAGTCTGCCCTGCAGTTCGGCGTTCTCCTCACCGAGCCGGGCGAGGCGGAGGTTCGCGCTCTCCAGCGCCCGGTTGGAGTTCTCCAGTGCCTGGTTGGCGCTCTCCAACGCCCGGTTGGCGGCGTGCCGGCGCTCGACCTCGGCCTCCAGCGCCCTGATGCTCCAGCCGATGAACGCCGCCAGCGCCCCTCCGATGAGCGCCGACGTGACCGACCAGGAATTCTCGACGCCCAGGAGGGCGGACGGACCGCCTACTCCGATGAGCGCCGTGGCGGCCACTCCCAGATAGGCGTACCAGCCGGGAAGCGTCGCGAAGGCCGCGGGGAAGCAGGCGAGCACCAGGAGCCCGTACACCGGATGACGCGAGAACAGCACCCACGCCAGCACGGCGAACACGGCGAAGTAGATCGCCATCGGCGCCGGCGCCCGTTCCGGCCAGTGGGGATGCGCCAGCACCATCCACCAGTGCCACGCCGCCGCGGCGGCGGCCAGCGCGACCGTGACGGCCCGGTCCCGCGGCGGCGCCGGCGAGTCGGACACCGCGACCAGGGTCGCGACTCCCAGGAAGATCAGCGGCAGGGTGCGCCACACCCTGTCCCAGTCGTGGACCCGCAGCATGCCGCCCTCACTCTCAGCCGCGCGGATAGGTCAGGCGCCGCAGCAGCGTCTCGGCGGGCCCGCGCGCTCCGGTCCTGCGCATGAACTCGGCTGCGGCCACCGTCGCAGCCCACGTGCCGAGGGCCAGCGCGACCGTGGCGGCGGAGCCCAGCGACCCGCCGAGCCCGATCGTATAAGGGGGCAGGAGCGTCACGAAGACCACCGACTGGAGAAGGTAACTCGTCATCGAGCGCTGCCCGCAGGCCGACAGCGCGGTCACCAGCCGGCCGCGCCGCGCCCCGATCCGCCGCGCGATCAGGGAGATCAGAGCCGCGTACCCCAGACCCGCGGCGATGCCCGACACCGTGTGGACGGCGTTGAACGCCATCACCGTCACGGGGTCGTCCACGGTGAGGAACCCGGTCGCGGTCAGGCCCACGGGCAGCCCGCCGAGCGTTCCGGCGAGCGGCCCCCACACCGCGGCCCGCCGCACCAACCTGTCCGGTACGGCCAGCAGCTCCCGCCGCCCCGCCCAGACGCCCACGAGACCGGCGGTGACCACGCCCGTCATCCCGACCGGGGTCATCACCCACTCGATCGGTCGCAGCGCCATCGCCGTCAGCGGGTCCTCGATCGCCAGCGACCAGAAGATCGTCCGCTGCTCCGTGCCCTGGGGCGTGTTGTAGGCCAGCGCGGACAGCAGGGCGACGGGGACGAGCCAGACTCCGGCCAGGATCAGCAGGGTCCGGTCGCGCACGCGCATCAGCCGGACTATCGCGAGCCCGAGCAGTCCGTAGACCCCGAGCACGTCCCCGGAGAACAGCAGCACGGCGTGGACCGCCCCGAACGCGAGCAGCCACCGGCTGCGCCGCCTCAGGACCCGCCGTCCCTCGGCGTCGTCCCGCCGCCGGTTCCAGATCTGCACCATGCCGTATCCGAACAGCGCGGCGAACATCGGGTAGGCCCGTCCGTCCACGAGCGTCATGCTCAGCGTCGCCGTCACCCGGTTCAGCAGGTCGTGCTCGATGACGTGCTGCCGGATGCCGTACGGGCGTCCGTACAGATAGATCGCGGAGTTGGCCACGGCGATCAGCGCCAGCATGATCCCTCTGGCCAGGTCGGGGGCGAGCTGCCGTTCACTTTGCCGGACCGGCCGCAGTCCCAGGGTGGTGACCATCTTTCCTCCTCGGTTCGATGGATTCCCACCGAGTGTGCGAGGAGGGGCCCGGTCGCCGAATCACGCGACAGGGCGGATGTCATCCGCGGACGGACGACGGCGGCCATCCTCCATTCGGAGGATGGCGGCGCCGGTAGCCCGCCGCACCCGCCGCCGGGGCTGGTCGGCACCGGGCGCCCGCCTCCGCGCGCAGGCGTCCGCCGGGCTTGTTGACGACCGGTTCCGGACGGCGGACGCTTAGCGGGAGGCCGGCGGGGCGGCACACGCGTCGAATTCGTTCACCTACGGTTCCGGGCGGATGTATGAGTAAACAGACCGGTGGCAGCGAAAGGCGTGAGCCCCTCATCCTGCCTGTCGATCAAGTGGCCCGCGACGTGCCGGCGCTTTTCGAAGTGATGCGTCACGACCCGCGGCTCCAGGAACGGTTCATCGCCGACCCTTCCGGGGTCATCGCCGAGTACGCCGGCACCGCGGACCTTCCCCCGCAGACGCTCAGCGAGACGAACAGGATGATCTTCGCCGTCTTGACCAACGCCGACCTGCTGAACTGGCTCATGGAGTACGCGGAGGAGAAGCGGGACACCGAGATGACCCGGGAGGAATTCACCCGGGACTTCGGCGACGCGATCCTCGAACTGGGCGGCAGCAGTCCGGCTCTGGATGTGATCCGCGAGGCGGTCCGCCACGGCGACACGCTCCAGGCCGCGCTCGCGTCGGCGCCGTTCATCCACCACAGCGAGTTCTTCCTGCCGGGGATCGCGGTGACCACCGACCACAAAGTGGAGCATCATCAGACGCAGGACCAGGTGCAGGACGCCCAGGTCCTGCACACGCACCTGTCGACCCAGAACTTCGAGACCCTGCCCCAGGAGGTCCTCAGGCCCGGCGACCCCGACTCCGCGGACCGGCCGGTGGTCTCGCCCGAGTGGGTCAGGGGCACGATCGACGGGCTGGTCCGCCAGGCCCACCTCCTCCGCAGGTCCAGGCTGCTCGAAACGTCCGAACAGGACCCCGGATGAGCGCCACGGCCGCGAAGAACCGGATATATCGCGGCAAACGCACCCTCTCCATCATGCCGACGTTCACGTGCCCGGCCGCCTGCTCGGACTGTGGAACGTTCTCAAGCCCCCAGGAGCGCACCAGCCTGGAACGCGCGCAGATCATCGCGGCCATCGACGAGGCGAAGGAGCTGGGCTTCGTCAACGTCGTGTTCACGGGCGGCGAAGCCACGCTGCGCTGGCCGGACCTGCTCGCCGGGATCTCCCACGCGCGGCGGCTCGGCTTCCCGGTGCGGCTGGTCACCAACGCCCATTGGGCGAGAACCCCCGAGGCCGCGCGGAGGAAGATCGCGGCCCTGATGGACGCCGGGCTGTCGGAGATCAATTACAGCACCGGAGACGAGCACACGCGCTTCGTCCCGATCGAACGCGTCGCGTACGCGGTCGTCGCCGCCTGCGAACGGGAGCTCCCCGTGCACGTCATGGTCGAGCTGAAACGGGGCAGCACCGTCACCCGCGACCGGCTGCTCCGGCACGAGGTGCTGGACGGGCTCACCGATCGGCAGCGTGCGGCCCTGTCGGTGAAGACCAGCCCGTGGATGCCCCTGAGCCCGTACCGGTTCCACGACTACGACGCGGGGGTGACCGCCAACGAGGGAAACCTCTCGACACACGGCGGATGCACCAGCGTCCTGCAGACGTACACCGTGCAGGCCGACGGCCGGATCGGCGCGTGCTGCGGGATCGGCCTGCGCACCATCACCGAGCTGAACGTCGGCCATGCCCGCGAGGCGTCGCCGCTGCGGCACGCGATCGAGGAGTCCGAGCAGGACTTCCTGAAACTGTGGATCCACTACGAGGGCCCGCTCCGGGTGCTGGCCTGGGCGGCCTCCCACGACCCCGCCATCACCTGGCAGGATCTCTACGCCCATCACTGCCAGGCGTGCCAGCGCCTGTACCACGACGACGCCGTACGCGCCGTCATCCGCACGCACTGGAGGGAGGTCGTCGGCCAAGTGATCCACACCGCGTGGTTCCAGGAGGTCTACGGGCCGGACAGGCTCAGGTCTCCGGCTGAGGACGCGCCCGGGGTCCGACGCACGCCGTCACCGGCTGACGGCTCTCTTGTACAGGCGGATGGCCAGGGGCACGAAGACGATCAGGAGTAGTGCCGACCAGAGCAGCGCCGCCGGGACCGCGTGCCGGAGGGGCCAGGTTCCGGGTGCGGGCATGGCCGCCGAGGTGTTGCCGAAGAGCTCGCGGGCGGCCTGGACGACCACGGAGACCGGGTTCCATTCGGCGACGGCCCGCAGCGGCGCCGGCAGGCGGGTGGTGTCGACGAAGGCGTTGGACAGGAAGATCAGCGGCATGGACAGGGTGGTGGCGAGGTTGTTGAAGACCTCGGGCCTGCGCAGAGCCAGCGCGACCGTCGCGGTCACCCACGAGAACGCGTAGGCGAACAGCAGCAGCAGGAGGAAGCCCAGCACGGCCTCCTGCGGCGCCGTGTGGACGCGCCAGCCGACGACCAGCCCGACCAGGCTCATCGCGACGATGCTGGTCACGTTCATGAGGATGTCGCCGGCGGTCTGGCCGACCAGCACCGCCGAGGGGGCCATGGGCAGCGTGCGGAACCGGTCGAAGATGCCCTTCTGCAGGTCCTGGGTGAGGGTGTAGCCGGTGATCTGCCCGCTCATCACGATCACCTGGACGAAGATCCCCGGGATCAGGTACTCCCCGTACGACATGCCCGGCAGCTCGATCATGCTGCCGAAGACGTAGGCGAACAGCAGCACGACCACGACCGGGAGCGTGATCACGCCGCCCAGCAGGTCCGGCGCCCGCTTGATCTTGAGCACGTTGCGCCTGGTGATCGTCATTCCGTCGGCGAGGGTCATCCGCAGGGCGTTCACCGGCCGTCCTCCTCGGTGGTGACGAGCTCGTCGGCCCGGTGTCCGGTGAGGGTCAGGAACACCTCGTCCAGCGTCGGCCGGCGCAGTCCCGCGTCGCGTACGGCGACGCGCTCGGCGGCCAGGCGGCCCAGGGCCGTGACGAGCGCGGCCGTGCCGTCGCCGACCGGGATCGTCAGCCGCAGCGCGGCGCCGTCGGCCTTCATCTCCCCCGTCGCCAGGGGAGCCAGCGCGCGTCGTGCGGCGTCCAGGTCCGCGGCGCCGTTCACGGCCAGCTCGATGCAGTCGCCGCCGATCCGGTCCTTGAGCTCGTCGGCGGTGCCGAGCGCGATCACGCGGCCGTGGTCGATGACGGCGACGGCGTCGGCGAGGCGGTCGGCCTCCTCCAGGTACTGGGTGGTGAGCAGCACGGTGGTGCCGCCGGCGACGAGCTCGGAGACGACCTCCCACATGCCTGCGCGGGCTCGCGGGTCGAGGCCGGTGGTGGGCTCGTCGAGGAAGAGCACCGGCGGCTCGGCGACCAGCGCCCCGGCCAGGTCGAGGCGGCGGCGCATGCCGCCGGAGTAGCCCCGCACGGGACGGTCGGCCGCCTCGGTCAGGTCGAAGCGCTCCAGCAGTTCACGGGCGCGCTGCCTGCTGCGTCCGGTGCCGAGGTGGTAGAGGCGGCCGACCATCTCCAGGTTCTCGGCGCCGGTGAGATGGTCGTCGACGGCGGCGTACTGGCCGGAGGCGCCGATGCGGGCGCGGAGCCGGGGCGCGTCGGCGACGACGTCGAACCCGGCGACCGTGGCCCGGCCGGCGTCCGGCTTCAGGAGGGTGGTCAGGATCCGTACGGTCGTGGTCTTCCCTGCGCCGTTGGGGCCGAGCAGGCCGAGCACGGTGCCCTCGGGGACGGAGAGATCCACCCCGTCGAGGGCGACCACGTCGCCGTACTTCTTGACCAGCCCCTCGGCTGTGATGGCGGGGGACATGCAGCCTTCTCCCGGTTGGTTTCAGAGGGTGATGGGATGTTTTCGGGCATGACGGGATGGCGGGCGGTCGCCTGCCGACCGTCCGGGCGTGTTCAGCTGATGGAGTTAGATGTCGAGGTCTTCCACGGCGGGACGCTCGGCGAGGTGGGCGATCAGGTCGTAGAGCTCGTCCGGGATCCTGCCGCGCAGCTCCTCGAAGGTCTCCACGACCTCGAGCGCGGCCTCACCCTGGACGAAACCCCAGCTGGAGTCGGCCAGGCCGAGATAGGTCCGCAGCGCGTCGCGGGAGAAGAGGTTCTCCAGCCAGTTGCCCGGCCCCGCGGTCACGCTGTCCGGCCAGTCGGGCGAGCGGTCCACATGCAGGACGTACTTGCCTTTGCGGGAGCGGTACACCCGGAACATCTCGACCCGGCTGCCCACCGTGCGTCCCCACTCGCCGAGCAGCACCCCCTGGAAGCGCTGCTTGCGGACCGCGGCGCCCTGGCCGACCTTCACGACGATCTCGTCGTAGCCCTCCTGACGGCCCTCCTCCATCTCGACGTAGCGCCGCAGCGCCATGCTGATCGCCGCCGACAACTTGCCCCCGGCGAGCTCCTGCGCCCGGTTGAACAGCGGCAGGTCCTCGTCGGAGACGTAGATCGTTTTATTGGGCATCGCCATCCTTATCACGTATACGTATAAGGCTACGTATATGCGATGGGCGCGACAAGCCCCTGAATGTCTTGGTTTACGGGCTTACCGCGCGTCCCGGTCCGGAGAACCCGCTCCGCGCAGGTAGGCCACCACCATCTCGCCCACCGTCCGGCGCAGCCGGGCGCGGTGCTCCGGCGCGGTCATGTCGCGGCCGAACAGGGCGCCGAAGGTGTGCTGGTTGGCCACGCGGAAGAAGCAGAACGAGCTGATCATCATGTGCACGTCGATCGCGTCGGCCTCCGTGACGAAGTCGCCGCTCGCCGTACCGGCGTCCAGGATGCGCCCGATGAGGTCCAGCACCGGCGTGCCGAGGTTGGCCAGCACCTCGGACTTGCGGATGTGCTCGGCCCGGTGGATGTTCTCGATCGCGACGAGCTTGATGAACTCACGGTGCGCGTCGTGGTGGTCGAAGGTGAGCTCGGCCAGCGTGCGGATGGCCTCGACCGGGGCCAGGTGCTCCACGTCGACCAGCCGCTCGGCCTTCCGGACCTCGGTGTAGGCCTTCTCCAGGACCGCGATGTAGAGCTGTTCCTTGCTGCCGAAGTAGTAGTAGATCATGCGCTTGGTGGTGCGCATGAGCTCGGCGATCTCGTCCACGCGCGCCCCGGCGTACCCGCGCCGCGCGAACTCCCGCTGGGCGACCTCGAGGATCTCCGCCCGGGTGCGGTCGGCGTCACGCTGCCGTTCCGCGGCGGCGGGCTGAGAGGTCATTCGTCCATCTTAGTGAGCATGTGCATGCTGGACGGCGAGCCGGACGGGGGCGTTGACGGCGCCGTAGCCGTGGTAGCCGCCCACCCGCTGGACGATCTCGAAGAAGACGCGCCCCACGGTGATCGTGTAGAGGTGCAGGAACTCGCCGTCCTCGTCCCTGTCGTACAGCACGCCCAGCTCGCGGAGCTCGCGGAGCTCGCGGAGGGCCGGATCGACGCCGTGGCGGGCCTCCAGGTCGTCGTAGTAGTTGCCGGGGATCGGCAGCAGCAGGTCCGGGCGCGCGGCGCGGAGCCTGCGGGCGACCGCCAGGATGTCGTCGCAGGCCAGGGCGATGTGCTGGGAGGGGATCTGCCCGGCGCCCACCTGGGCGACGTTGAGCACCATCCGCGGGTCGCCGCCGGGTCCGGTCATCGCCTTGCTGCGCAGCAGGCCGTACGGGTCGGCGAATTCGAGGCTCTCCTGCGGGGTGAGGCCCAGGACGCTGCGGTAGAACAGCTCGGCCTCGTCGAAGTAGTGCCAGGGCTGGGCGAGCGCGATGTGGTCGAGGTGGGTGATCTCTCCCGCCGCCGGCTCGCCCGGGGAGAAGTCCTCGCGCCAGTTGTACGGCTGCGCCGTACGGCAGAAGAAGATCTGCGTGCCGTCGGGGGCGGCGATCGCGTCCAGCGGCGCCTCCCGCGGCGCGCGTTCACGCGGCAGCACCGGCGCGAGCAACGACTCGGCGCGCTTGACGGCGTCGGCGGGGTTGGGGCTCTCCAGCCCGATCGCGGTCAGAGCGGTCGAAGTGACCGGCGCGACCCGAGCGACCGGAGCAGTCGGCGCGACCCGGGTAGCCGGCGCGGTCGAAGCGGCCGGCGCGGCCGGTGCGGGTGGAGCGGCCGGTGCGGGTGGAGCGGCCGGTGCGGGTGGAGCGGCCGGTGCGGATTCCTCGCCCGTGCGGTTCAGGAGCAGCCGGGCCCGGCCCTGCTCCCACAGCTCCACGGGTTTGCTGCCGTGGGTCCCGGAGCGGGTGAACCCCAGGGCGGCGAGCAGGTCGCGCAGCCCGGCCGGGTCCTTCTCGGTGGCCAGCTCGGCGAAGGCGAAGCCGGTGGTCGCCTCGGCGGGGTGGGCCGAGCCCTCCAGGGCGACCAGCGACCGCATCGCGTCCATGGCGGTCCGGTACGCGTCGGCCTGCCGGAAGTGGTCGTTGAACACCTCCAGCGACAGCGGCCCGGCGTACCCGGCGTTCCGCACGTGGGAGAGGAGCCCGGCCACGTCGAAGCTCCCCTGGCCCGGGAAGCAGCGGTAGTGGCGGCTCCACTGCAGCACGTCCATGGCCAGCAGCGGCGCGTCGGCCAGCTGGAGGAAGAAGATCTTCTCGCCCGGGATCGCCTCGATGCCGATCGGGTCGGAGCCGCGCGAGAGGATGTGGAAGCTGTCCAGGCAGACCCCGAGGTCCGGGTGGTCGGCCATCCGCACGATCCGCCAGGAGTGCAGGTACTCGTTCACGTGCCGGCCCCAGGCCAGCGCCTCGTAGGCGATGCGGATGCCGTGCCCGGCCGCCCGCTCGGCCAGCAGCCGCAGCTGCTCCGCGGCGAGATCGTCGTCGTCGACGGCCCGCGGTGAGACGTTGGAGCAGACCAGCAGCAGGCCGGCGCCGAGCCGCTCCATGATCTGGAACTTGCGCTCCGCCCGGCGCAGGTCCAGCTCCGGCATGGCCTCGAAGTCGCGGAACGGCTGGTACATCTCGACGGACAGGCCGAGGTCCGCGGCGCGCAGCCGTATCTCCTCCGGCGGCAGGGGACAGGTCAGCAGGTCGTTCTCGAAGATCTCCACACCGTCGAACCCGGCGGCGGCGATCGCCTCCAGCTTCTCGGTCAGCGTGCCGCTCACCGACACGGTGGCGATGGACTTGCGCATGGACCCTCCTTCTGGGGAGCTGGGAATCCGGGCGGCTCACGGGCTCAAGCGGCTCACGGGCTCAAGCAGCTCAAGCGGCTCAGGCGGCGACCAGGTCGACCAGGTGATCGAGCATCCGCTCCGCGTCCGGCGTGCGGCCGGTGAACAGGCGGAAGGCGTGCGCGGCCTGGAAGACGGCCATGCCGCCGCCGTCCAGCGTCCGGCAGCCGAGCGCGCGGGCCTGCCTGAGCAGCTCGGTCTCCAGCGGCCGGTAGACGATGTCGGCCACCCAGAGGCGGTGGTGGAGCAGCCCGGCCGGGAACGGCAGGCCCGGGTGGTGCTCCATCCCGACGGGTGTGGCGTGGACCAGGCCGTCGGCGTCCGCGAGCAACCGGGGCAGATCGTCCCGGGCCGCGCGGCGGGCCCGTCCGGTCCCGAACCGGTCTCCCAGCCCGGTCGCGAGCCGGGCCGCGCGCTCCGGGTCGGCGTCGACCACGGTGAGCCGGTCGGCCCCCAGGGTGAGGAGCGCGTGGGCCACGGCCGCGCCCGCGCCTCCCGCGCCGAGCTGGACGACCCGGCGCGTCGGCGCGTCCGGCAGGCCGCGCGCGAAGGATTCCGCGAAGCCGGTCCAGTCGGTGTTGTGGCCGACGGCCCGGTCGCCGTCGAAGACCACGGTGTTGACCGCGCCGAGCGTGGCCGCGTCGGCCGAGAGCTCGTCCAGGTGGGGGATGACGGTCTGCTTGCACGGGTGGGTGACGTTCAGCCCGTCGTAGCCCATGCGGCGTGCCGTACGGACCAGTTCGCCCATGTCCTCGCCCAGCACGTCGGTGTCGAGCAGCCGGTACACGTAGGGCAGCCCGTGGTGGACGGCCTCGTTCTCGTGCAGCGCCGGGCTGAGTGACGTCGCTATGCCGGAACCGATCAGCCCGATCAGGTATGACGTCGCCGGTTTCATCGGTTCTCCTCCAGCGGGTGAGCCGGACGGGGCTCGGGACGGGGTCCGTCGGGGACCGGGGCGGGGGACATCACCCTCCTAATGTACGAACCAGTGAGTTAGTTATAGGCCATGCCGTCCGGCGCGTGAAGAGCTCTTGACAGGCGTCCCAGGCCACCGCACCATTGCAGCCACGTTAATTAACTATCTAGTTCGTAACATGAATCCGGCCGGGGGGTTGCCGGTCATCGACGCGGCCACAGACCTAAGGAGCGATCGTGTCCGACTCTCCACAGGCCCCCCACCGGGGCACACCGCGCAAGGCGGCCGTCGCCGCCTGGATCGGCAGCGCGCTGGAGTACTACGACTTCTTCATCTACGGAAGCGCCGCCGCCCTGATCTTCTCCAAGGTCTTCTTCGACGCCTCCGACCCGGCCACCGCGACCCTCCAGTCCCTGGCCACCTTCGGGGTCGCCTACGCGGCCCGGCCGGTCGGCGCCTTCTTCCTCGGCCACGTCGGCGACCGGTTCGGCCGCAAGAAGATCATGGTGTTCACGTTGATCCTGATGGGAGTGTCCACCTTCCTCATCGGCTGCCTGCCCACCCGCGAGCAGGTCGGCGGCCTCGCCCCGGTGCTGCTGGTGATCCTGCGCGTCATGCAGGGCCTGTCGGCCGCCGGCGAGCAGGCCAGCGCCAACTCCATGACCCTGGAGCACGCCCCGGAGAACCGCCGCGGCTACTACACCAGCTTCACCCTCAACGGCACGCAGTTCGGCCAGATCCTGGCCACCCTGGTCTTCATCCCCGTCGCCGCCCTCCCCGAGGAGCAGCTGCTGAGCTGGGGCTGGCGGGTGCCGTTCTGGCTCAGCGTCGCCGTCGCCGTGGCGGGCTGGGTCATCCGGCGCAAGCTCGACGAGACCCCCGCCTTCGAGCAGGAGGTCGCCCAGGGCACCGTACCGAAGCTCCCGCTGGCCGACCTCTTCCGCGACCACTGGCGCAGCGTGCTCCGGGTGGTGTGCGCCGCCCTGATCGCCACGGTCAGCACCATCTTCACCGTCTGGGCGCTCAACTACGCCACCGGCGACGCCGTCGGCCTGGACAAGGCCACCATGCTCTGGGTCAGCACCGCCGCCAACGCCGTCGCCCTCCTGGCGCTGCCGCTCTGGGCGACCCTGTCGGACCGCATCGGCCGCAAACCCGTCTTCCTCATCGGCGCCGTCGGCAGCCCGATCATGATCTTCTTCTACCTGGCGGCCATCAACTCCGAGAACTACCTCCTGATCTTCCTGGTCGGGATCCTCACCCTCGGCGTCGTCTACAGCGCCTCCAACGGCATCTGGCCGTCGCTGTACGGCGAGATGTTCAGCACCCGGGTCCGGCTGTCCGGCATGGCGATCGGCACCCAGATCGGCTTCGCCATCGCCGGCTTCGCGGTGGCCACCGCCGCCGGGATCGTCACCCCGCAGGGCTGGCTGGGCCTGCAGGGCTGGGTCGGCGTCGCGATCTTCACCGCCATCCTGTGCGCGATCAGCGCCGTCGCCGTCGCCACCGCCCGGGAGACCCACCGCGTCCCCACCGCCGACCTCGGTCGCCCCACCGGCAAGGACCGCCTCGAGCTGACCCCGCAGTGAGGTGAGCCCTCCGCCGGACTCGGAACCCGCGGCACCTCGGTGACCCGCCGGCCGATTCCTAGGGGGTGACCTGCCAGCCGAGGGCGGGACCGCCGCAGGGGGTGCCGCCCCAGATGAGAAGGGACGTCCCCGTCCAGACGGCGGGCGCCGTACCGCAGCGGGGGTCGACGTCGTTCCGGCCCACCTCCACCGTCTCGGTCGCGAGCACGTAGCGGTGGATGCCGGACGAGGTCAGCGCGAGCGGTCCGTCGGGTGTCCAGAACAGCGAGTGATCACTGTTCTGTCCGGGCGCAGCGGGGCGGATCGGGCCGGACATGCCGTCGACGGGCGGGACGGTCTTCCACACGTGACTCTCCTCGGCCAGTTGGGGATGGTGGTGGTAATCCACGTTGATCCTGGAGAAGGCGCTGCCGTCCCGGTCCTCCGTCAGGGTCCATACGACGGCGCCGTCGAAGGTCGCGCCCAGGCCGACGAGCCGGCCGCGCGTCCGGACCTCGTCCAGGATCCCGTCGACGACCTCGCCCTCCTCGTCGCGATAGATGATCGCGGCTTCGACGTAGTGATCGCCTACCAGACTGGTGGCGACGATGTTCTCGTCCGCCGCGATCACGTCGTAGACGTTCCCGTTCGTGGGGACGGCGCGCCACCGGTCGGCGGCCAGGTCGTAGAGGAGGACCGCGGCGCCGGAGGCGATCGCGACATATCCGGGGACGGCCGCCGCCCGGGCGTCGAGCCAGGAGGGCCGGTGCGGCGGCCGGGAGATGGCGCGCCAGACGCCGGTGGCGGGGTTGTAGGCGGCGCCGTCGAAGCGGGGGGCGGTGCGGATTCGGGTAGGCGTGGCCGTACCGCCCCAGATGATCATCTCCTGGCCGGTCCAGACGGCCGAGTGGTGGCTGCGCGGCTGAAGCGGGGCGGCGGGCAGGCGCGTCCAGGTTTTGCGGGCCGGGTCGTAGGCGGCGCCGTCGCCGAAGGTGCGACGGCCGTCGTCGCCACCCCAGATGATCATCTGGGTCCCGGTCCAGACGGCCGAGTGGTGGCTGCGCGGGGCGAGCCCGGCCTCCGGGAGCGGGCCGATCCGGCGGGGCTGGAAGCTGTCGGGCCCGGCGAGGAGCCGAGGCGTGAGGAGTCCCGCGGCCAGGGCGAGCACGACGCTCAGCGTGACGAACCAGCCCCGGCGGCCCATGGGGAAACGGTACCCGGGGATGTCGGCGGCCGGATCAGGATTTGCGGGCGAAGACGTAGATGACCGACAGATCGAAGGCGTCCGGCCCGGTGAGGCGGTCCTCGGCCCGGCGGATGTACCTCGCCTCGAACGCGGCGCGCTCGTCCGCGTCGAGCGAGGCGACCTCCGGATAGTGCGGGCTCGCCGCGTGCATGCGCCAGAACTCCGCCGCGCTCTTGGCCGGACGGCGGATCGTGTCGGACACCACGCGGTCGAGGACGAACCCCGCCGCCCCGAGCGCCCGGCGGCTCTGCTCCTCCCCGCCCATCTCGGCCATCGGGTCGGTGAGGGCCAGCCCGGACTCCGCGGCGCACTCGCGGAACAGCCGGGCGGCGGGAGGAGAGCCGGCCCGTATGGCCGAGAAGCCCAGCAGGCCGCCCGGCTCCAGCACCCGGTGCCAGGCCGCCAGCGCCGGAGCCGCCCGCATGTAGAAGATCCCCGCGCAGCACAGGACGGCGTCGAACGACCCGGGCTCGAAGCCGTCCAGCCGGGTCGCGTCGGCCCTGGTGTAGGTCACGTTGTCCGGTCCGTCCTCGCCCAGGAGCCGCTCGGCCTCCCGCAACATCCCGGCCGAGACGTCCGCGCCGACCACCCGGCCCGCCGGGCCGACCGCCCGGGCCGCGGCCAGCGCCACCAGCCCGGTGCCCGTCGCCACGTCCAGCACCCGGCCGCCCGGGGCGAGCCCGGCCAGCTCCACCAGCCGCTCGGCGTGGGTGACGTGCCAGTCCAGGTCCGCGTACCCGGCGGCCCGCCCGTCGAAGTACGTCTCCACCTCGCTGCGATTCATTCGATCATCCTGCCGGACGGACGGCCCCGGCGCGTGGGCGTCGAAACGGCCGACAGGCGGGAAGCGCACGCCGGGTCGAGCGTGGAGGAGGAGAACGAGCCGGGCGTGAACGCCGAGCCGCCGGTCTCCTTCTGCGATCATTCCGGCGACAGGGCGTGGCGGTGCTTCCAGGCCAGTTCGAGGACCGCCGCGCCGGCCGCCTGCATGGGCTCGTGGTGGACGTACCGGCTCACGGAGTCGTCGTCGAACGGGATGCCCCGGGCGCCGACGACCCGCCCCTCCTCGTTCGTGGCGGTGATGTCGCCGAAGACCGCGTCGAAGGCGTCCGCCTCGATCACGGTCACCGCGAGGATGTCCGTGGCGAAGGTGAGGGGGTCCACCCCCATCCCCAGGACGAAGGAGCGCAGCCGGCCGCTCTCCCGGGCGTCCGTCAACTCCCGGTAGAGGGGCCAGGTCTCGTAGTCGAAGGCGTCGCCGTACGCCTCCGGCCGCCCGAGGAACTCCTCGGCGTACTCGCGCACCGCGCACTTCCACAGGTCGAAGTCGGCGGCCTCCGCGTGGGGCGTCTCCTCGGCGGGCTGGAACACCCCCACCGGCATGACCTGGTAGAGCCCTCCGCCGTGCGCGACCCGTGCGGGGTCGCGCCAGTGGAGCACGAAGGTCATCGCGCCGGTACGGCTGTCGCGCCGCAGCGTCAGCATGGAGACCGCGGGGAGCACCGTACGGAGGCGGAGGTCGGTGGGATCGGCGACGAGACTCCGGAAGGGGAGCTCCGCCTTCCCGGGAGACTCCCCGAGCGCCGCCCCCCGGCCCTCTCCGGCGGTCTCTCCCCGCCTCTCCCCGGTGACCTCACCGAGCAGCCGGGCCGCCGCGAACTCGTGGGCGGCGGCCTCGCCGACGTCGACCCCGTCGAAGTAGTGACCGCGGGTGAAGCCCAGCTCCGGCCACGCCACGTCGAGCAGCCGGTAGCACGTGCGGTTCTCGAACATCCCCGGCCGGTCGAGCGCCCCCATCGCCTCGGCGTAGGACCCGGCGCCCGGCGGGAGCGCGGATGCGGCCTCCTCCTCGCGGCCGGTGACCGCCGGCGCGGGAGATCGGCCGGTCCAGCGCAGGGCGATCCGGCGGAGATCGAGGGGCTCGGCCGGCGTCCAGTCCGGTCTGGTGAGCAGGTGCGTCGACCCGACCCTGGGCAGGTCCGGGTAGAGCCGGTCGGCGGCCCGCGCGAGGTCGTGCCGGTGACCGTTGAGGTGACGGCGCACCTCACGCCAGGTCTGCGGGGATCGGCGCGATCGCACGCCCTCGCTCATCGGCGGCTCCAAACCAGAAGGCGGGTTTCCTGCCCGAACCCTATGCGCCGGCCGATCGCGGCGGGCCGCCGCCGATAAGCGATCGCCGCACCGTCGCGCCCGCGCATATGCTCGCCGTCGTGCCTGAATCGATCTTCCGTCCCACCGCCAGGATCCTCCTCGTCGACGACTCCGAACGGGTCATGCTGTACCGGGGCATGGGCCCGACGAAGAACCCCGAATACGCCTGGTTCACCCCGGGCGGCGGCGTCCACCCGGGCGAGTCCCTGCCCGTGGCGGCCGCCCGCGAGCTGCGGGAGGAGACCGGGCACGACGTCTCCCCCGACGCCTTCGGCCCCGTCGTGGCCCGCAGCTCCGGCTACTGGCGCGCCGCCGACGACACGCTGTTCCGCGCCGAGGACTCCTACTTCCTGCTCCGGGTGCCCGCGCTGACCGTGGACGTCTCCGGCATGGAGGCGCTCGAACGGTCCCTGCTCGACACCTTCCGCTGGTGGACGGCCGCCGAACTCGACGCCCTCGACGAGCGCGTCATCCCGCCCGGCCTCGCCGGCCTGCTCCGCCGGTTGCTTGCCGCCGGTCCGCCGGACGAGCCGGTCGTCCTGCCCTGGCACCGCCCGGAGATCTCCCCCTAGAACCGCCCGGCGGCGGCGCCGGGCGCCGCGATCCCGGCCGTGATCGCAGGTCGGACCGGGTAAGGCTGGCGCTCTGTTGACCCCGGTGAGGGTGTGGCCGCCGGTGGTGCGGGTAGCGCACGGAGGGACGGGGGAAAGGAGTGAGGTTTCATGCCTCGTCCCGGTAGTCACTCTTATGACAAGGAACGCGCCAGGCTCCGCCAACGGCTGGAGAAACAAGGGCTGAGCGAACAGGAGCTCAAGGAACGCGTCAACAAGAGCATGCAGTCCGATCCGGACAAGCGCCCGAGGAAGGCCGGTCCCCGTGCCGAGGGCCCCAAGTCCGAACGGCCGTCCCAGGGCGGACAGGAAGGAGCGTGACATGACGCGGGCCACTGATCCCGGTCTCGTCCGGCAGGCACTGATGAGCCTGGACTACCCGGCCGACAAGCAGGAAGTGATCCAGCAGGCGACCAACGCCGGCGCGGAGGCGGCGGTCATGCGGGTGTTGTCCGCCCTGCCGCTCGGCACCTACGACAACCTCGACGAGATCCTGCGGTCGATCCCGCACCCCGACGAGGGTGAGGACATCGACGTCGGGGAGCGGGACAAGAAGGTCACGGCCGATGCCGTCGGCGGCCGCGGCCGGATCGCCGAACACCTGCGAGAGCCCCGGTAGGACTCGCGGGAAGGGTCAGGCCTGGCGGTGCGAGCCCGCGACCATGCGGGTGGTCACGCCGATCCGGTTCCACGCGTTGATCGTGGCGATCGCCACCACCAGCGCCGCCAGCGTCTCCTCGTCGTAGTGCCGGGCCGCCTCCTCCCACACCGGGTCGGGCACGGCCCCGCCCCGGTCGGCCAGGCGGGTGGCCTCCTCGGTCAGGGCGAGCGCGGCCCGCTCCGCGTCGGTGAAATACGGCGCCTCCCGCCAGGCCGCGACCGAGAAGATCCGCTCATCGCTCTCCCCGGACTTCTTCAGGTCGTGGGAGTGCATGTCCACGCAGTAACCGCAGCCGTTGATCTGGCTGGCGCGCAGCTTCACCAGTTCCACGGTGCTGTGCGGCAACCCGCTCGCGCGCAGGAACCGCTCCAGGCCCAGCATGGCCTCGTACGCCTTCGGGGCCAGTGCCGCGACGTCGATCCGCTGCTTCACCTGATTCTCCTCAGCTTCTCGGGGTTCATCACGATGCCGATCTCTGTGATCCGTCCACCGGCCACGGTGAGCCCCATCACGCCCACCAGCTCGCCCCTCTGGAAGCGCAGCAGCCCCGGCCGGCCGTTGACCGTCGACCGTCGCAGGTCGTCGGCCGCGCCGAACCGCTCGGCCACTCCGAGCAGGAACCGGGCCACCCTGTCCGCGCCGAGGATCGGCCGCCGGGCGGAGCTCACCACGCCGCCGCCGTCGCCGCGCAGCACCACGTCGGGGTCGAGCAGCTCCAGCAGGGCCTCCAGGTTCCGCCCCTCCGACGCCTCCGCGAAGGCGGCCACGACCCTGCGGTGCTCGGCCGTGTCCACGTCGAACCGGGGGGCGCGCGCCGAGACGTGCCTCCTGGCCCGGGCGGCGAGCTGGCGGCAGGCCGCGGCGGTGCGTCCCACCGCCCGGCCCACCTCGGCGAACGGGAGGCCGAACACGTCGTGCAGGACGAACGCGGTGCGCTCGGCCGGGCTGAGCGACTCCAGCACGACCAGCATGGCCATGCTCATGGACTCCGCCAGCGTCACCCGGTCGGCCGGGTCCCCGTCCGTCACGACGGGCTCGGGCAGCCACGGTCCCACGTACTTCTCCCGGCGCACGCGCGCCGAGCGGAGCACGTCCAGGGCCAGCCTGGAGACCGTGACCACCAGCCACCCGGTGACGTCGTCGATCTGGGACCGGTCGGCCCGGATCAGACGCAGCCACGCGTCCTGCACCACGTCGTCGGCCTCGTCCACGGTGCCGAGCAGCCCGTAGGCCACCCCCACCAGCCGGGGCCGGATCGCGGCGAACTCCGCTGCCAGCTCCTCGTCACTCACGCTATGGGCGTTCACGTCACAAGGACGAGACAGCCTCCCGTCGTGTGACATGGAGACGCGGGTTTTTCCGAGATCTCCACCGTCCTCCCGGGACGCCCTTACGCGGCGCCCTCCAGCAGCTTCTCGGTGGCGACCAGGCGCACGCAGACGGTGAGGCCGGTGATGGCCGCCTCGAGCTCCTCCAGGCCGGGGTAGCTCGGCGCGATGCGGATGGTGCTGTCCCGGGGGTCGTCGCCGTAGGGGTGGGTGGCCCCTGCGGGGGTCAGCGCGATGCCGGCCTCGGCCGCCCGGCGCACCACCTCGCGGGCGCACCCCTCCAGCACGTCGAGGCTGACGAAGTAGCCGCCCTGCGGGGTGGACCAGGAGGCCAGGCCGGTGCCGCCCAGCTCCTTGGCGAGGATCGTCTCCACCGCGTCGAACTTCGGCCGGAGCAGCTCCCGGTGGCGGCGCATGTGCTCCAGGACCCCGGCCTCGTCGCGGAGGAACTCCACGTGGCGGAGGTGGTTGATCTTGTCGGGGCCGATCGTGCTCTTGGCCAGGTGGCCGAGGAGCCAGGACACGTTGGCCGGGGACGAGCCGAAGAAGGAGACCCCGGCGCCGGCGAAGGTGATCTTCGAGGTGGAGCCGTAGATGAAGGGCCGGTCGGGGTTGCCGCTCTCGGCGCACAGCGCCAGCAGATCGGCGATCTCCACCGGGGTGTCGGTCAGGTGGTGGACGGCGTACGCGTTGTCCCAGAAGACCCGGAAGTCCGGGGCGGCGGTCCGCATGCCCGCCAGGCGGCGCACGGTCTCGTCGCTGTAGCAGACGCCGTCCGGGTTGCTGTACTTCGGAACGCACCAGATGCCCTTGATCTGGGCGTCCTCGGCGACCAGGCGCTCCACGACGTCCATGTCGGGCCCCTCGGCGGTCATCGGCACCGGGATGAGCTCGATCCCGAACCGCTCGCACAGGGCGAAGTGCCGGTCGTAGCCGGGGACCGGGCACAGGAAGGCGATCCGCTCCTCGTCGGCCCAGCGGCGCCCGGCGCCCGGCAGGGGGCTGAGCATCGCGTGGACGACGGAGTCGTGCATCAGCGTGAGGCTGGAGTTCCCGCCCGCGATCAGCTGCGCCGTGGGGACCTGGAGCAGGCCGCTGAAGATCTCGCGGAGCTCGGTGAGCCCGTGCAGGCCGCCGTAGTTGCGGGTGTCGGTCCCGTCGGCCGCGCGGTGGCCCCCGGCGGGCAGCGTCAGCATCCCGGCGGCGAGGTCGAGCTGGTCCGGCGAGGGCTTGCCGCGCGTGAGGTCGAGGGAGAGGCCGCGCTCGACCAGTTCGGCGTAGTCGCTTCGCGCGCGGTCACGCAGGGCGGTCAGCTCGGCGGCGCCGAGGGTCGGGGAGATGGACGGGTCCGAAGAGGTCACGGGAGTTCCTTCGCCTGCCGGATCATGGGTTGACTTGGAAGGATAGAAGACCCGCCCGGGCTGACGGACACCGGTCCGGGCGCACGGCGGCGGGGCCGGGCGCGGACGTCAGCGACACTGAGCGGTCATGACGGCCTTGTCGGCGCGGGTCACCGGAAGGTTGTACTTCAGGGCGACCTGCGCGAACCGTACGGCGTAGGCACAGCGGATCTTCCTGCGCGGCGGGAGCCACCGGGCCGGGCCCAGGCCGCCCTTGGCCTCGTTGACGTCGCCCTCCACCGGCATCAGGTTGAGCGGGTCGTTGGCGATCCGCGCCCGCTTGGCCGCCGTCCAGTGCCGGGCGCCCATCCGCCACTCGTAGGAGAGCGGGATGACGTGGTCGACCTGCACCTCGTCGGCGCGCTTCTTGCTCCAGCGGATGGTCTTCCCGGTGTAGGGGTCCCGCAGCTCCATCGCGACCACGACGCAGTCCGACCCTTTGCGGTATCTCACCCTCTCGCCGTCCCTGGCGAGCAGGTCGTCGCGGGTGCGGCAGCCGTTGCGGGCGTACGGCACGCCCCCGGCGGTGTCCGCCCAGTTCCTGCCGAACCGGGCCCGCGAGTAGCCGGACTTCGGCCCCATCGCGGCGACCCTCAGCCTGCGGATCAGTCTGACCGCCTCGGCCCTGTCCCCGGCGGAGGTGACGGGGGCCAGTCCGGGCCGCACCCCCGAGGGGTTGTCGAGGGGGGCCGCCCTCGCCGAGGTCCTGCCGGTCTCCCCCCGGACCGCCGCGCCGGTGCTCTCCCGGGTCACCAGGGAGAACAGCACCAGAGCTCCGAGCAGGGCAGCGCCCACCCCGCGTGCGCTCACCTATGCCTCCACAGGCGGTCCACAGACCCGGACAGAGGTCCGCGGACCTCGACATGACTGATTCCCGGCTTTCGCTTGGTTGACACCGGTCCGGCCTCCCGTGATCGGCCACCGGGCCGACCCCGGGCAGGCGCTATAGCCAGTCACGCTTCTTGAACATGTGGTACAGCATGAGGCTCCCGGCGACGATCAACACCGTCGAGGACCAGAAGCCGATCGGCTCGCCGGAGCCGGGGTAGGGCACGTTCTGCCCGTAGAAGCCGGTGATCAGCGTGGGGAGCGCGATGATCGCCGCCCAGCTGGTGACCTTCTTCATGATCTGGTTGAGCTTGAACCCCTGCTGGTTCTCGTGGGCCTCGCGGATGTTGCCCAGCAGTTCCCGCAGCGAGTCGGTCCACTCGGCGGCGCGCAGGGTGTGGTCGTGGACGTCCTGGTAGTACGGGATCATCGCCGGGTCGAGCACCTCTCCGCCCCGGCGGAGCAGGCTCCCGACGACCTCGCGCATCGGCATCGCCAGCCGCCGGAACCGGACCAGGTTCTTGCGCAGCTCGAAGGTCTGGCGGTGGCGGGGACGCAGGTCGTCCGGGAGGCCGTTGAAGAGCTCGTCCTCCAGGGCCTCGATCTGGTCGTCCAGCGGCTGCAGCACCTCGAAGTAGCCGTCCACGATGTGGTCGAGCAGGCCGTGCAGCAGGTACGGCACGCCGTACCTGGCCATCTCCGGGCTCGCGTCCCAGCGCCGGACCACCGCGTCGATGTCGAAGTCCGCGTTCTCCCTCACCGTGACCAGCGCGTTCTTCGTCACGAAGATCGAGAGCTCGATGAGGTCGATCTTCTGTTCCACGAGCTCGGCGGCGTAGGCGGTGATGAACAGGTGGCTGTCGTAGCTGTCCAGCTTGGGGCGCTGGCGATCGTGCAGGGCGTCCTCGACGGCCAGCTCGTGCAGGCCGAGTTCCTCACCGATCTTCGTCAGGTCCTGCTCGGTGGGCGCGCAGATGTCGAACCACACGACCGTCCCGGGTTCGCCGACGCACTCCGACACGTCGTCGATCGGGAAACTCTCCTTGACCAGGACGCCGTTGCGGTAAAGACGGGTGCGGTCCATCACGACAGACTAAATGCCCGCCATCCCGTCTCGAAACGGTTCGCATGCCGATCGTTTCCCGGCGCGTATGAATATTCCGGTTCCCTCGGGGCAGCGGAGGTTTCACGACATACACACCCGAGGTGAGTAACGATGATTGTGCTGGGGCTTCTCCTGATCGTGCTCGCGGGCGCGGCCGTGATCGCGGTCTCCTGGGACGAGACCGCCGCATCCACCGCCACCGCATCGTTCACGGTCTTCGACCGCACCTTCCAGTTCACCCAGCTGGAGTTCTTCTTCGCCGGTGTCGCCACCGGCGCGGTCTTCCTGCTCGGCCTGGCGATGCTGATGTCGGGCATGCGCCGTTCCCTCGTCCGCCGCAGGCAGGTCCGCGACTCACGGCTGGAGGCGCGTGACCGCGTCGCCCGCCTGGAGGAGGAGAAGCGCGAACTGGAGCGCAAGCTCGACGCCGCCCCCACGGCCCCCGCTCCGGCGGTGGACCGCGATCGCGACGGCGTCGACGACCGGGATGAGGACACCGGCCCGCACCCGCGGATCGACGTCCCCCGGCAGTCCAACGACCGCCTGGTGGCCGGACGGCACCAGCGCACGGCCGACACCCGGTAACCGTCCTCGGACGAAACCCCCTCGCCCTCCGCCGGTACGGATCTCATCCGTACCGGCGGAGGTTTTTCTCCCGCGAGAGTAATGATCTCCCTAAAACTCGCCAGACCCTCTAATAGTCCTAAAAATCATCTTCTATACACTCCAGAGACATGATCCATTCGAACGGCCGATAGCCGTGCTCCGCCGTACCGGATCTCACCCCTGGGGGATCGTCGCGGCCCTCGCCGTCACCTCGACGGTCGGCTACGGCGTGCTGTTCTACTCCTTCGCCGTCTTCCTCGGCCCGATGGCCCGCGACCTGCGTGCGGGCTCCGCGCAGATCACCGCCGCGCTCGCGCTGGCCATCGTGGTCAACGCCGCCGCCGCGCCGCTCGTCGGCAGGCTGCTCGACCGGTACGGCGGACGCTGGCTGATGACGGCCGGATCGGTGGTCGCCACCCTCACCGTCCTGGCCTGGTCGCGGGTGGAGAGCCTGCCCGCCCTGTACGCCGTGTTCGCGTGCATGGGGGTGGCGATGGCGCTGACCCTCTATGAGCCGGCGTTCGCCGTGGTGGTGAGCTGGTTCGACGGCAGGAGCCGGGCCACGGCGCTGCTCGCGGTGACCCTGGTGGCCGGGTTCGCCACGACGATCTTCTCGCCGCTGTCCGGGCTGCTCGACGCCTGGTACGGCTGGCGCCAGGCCCTGGTCGTGCTGGCCGTCGTCCTCGGGGTGGTCACCGTGCCGCTGCATCTGATCGTCGTCAGGCGCGGCCCGGACAACGCGCACCCGCCGAAGGCCGGGGTGGTCGGCGACGCCCTGCGCGACCCCTCGTTCTGGCTGCTGACCGGGGCGTTCGTCGCGCAGAGCGGCGGGGTCTACACCCTCGCCATGCACCTGGTCTCCTACCTGACCTCACTCGGTCATCCCGGTCCCTTCGCCTCCCTGGTGACCGGCCTGGTCGGCGTGCTCTCCGTGACCGGCCGCCTGGCCACCACCGGCCTGCAGCGGCGCTGGCCGGCCGCGACGGTCGCGGCCGTCATGTTCACCGTGCAGGCCGCGGGCGCGGCCCTGCTCCCCTTCCTCGGCGGTACGGCGGCCGGCGCGATCGCCTGCGTCCTGCTCTTCGGCATCGGGTACGGCGTGGGCACGATCGCCCGCCCGGTGCTGTTCGCCGAGCACTTCGGCACCGCCGGCTACGGCGCGATCGCGGGCGCCGCCACCCTGCCGATCGCGCTGATGACCGCGCTCGGCCCGCTGGGCGGGGCGGGGCTGGAGCAGGCCGCCGGGTACACCTCCGTGATGGTCGCGGTGGCCGTGCTGTGCGTGGTCGCCGCCGTGGCGCTGACCGTCCACCACCGCCGGGTCCGGTCCACCCCCCGGAAAACCCCTACGTCTCAAGGATGACCTTCCCTACCCTCACGGAGGGAGCCGCGACCGGTCACCGGGGACGATGTCCTCCGCCCTTTCGCCTTCTACCTTCATGAGTAAAAAATGAGCAGGGAGCAGGGAATGGCACGCCGGAGGAATATCGCCGCCGCGGTGGGCGGCTGGAGCGCGCGCCATCGCTGGTCCGCGCTGCTGATCTGGGTGGGGTTCGTCGTGGTGGCGACCCTGGCGGGCAACGCGGTCGGTACCAGGGGGATGGAGCCCTGGGAGGACGACAACGGGCAGTCGCGCAAGGCCGCGATGGTCCTGGACGCGGCCGGGTTCCCCGACGTCGCCGGGGAGACGGTGCTGGTCCAGGCCGGGGGCCCCACCGCTCCCGCCGATTTCCGGGCGGTCACGGAGGACGTCAAGGAGGCGGTGCTCGCGACCGGCCTGGTGGAGAAGGTGCGCACGCCGTACGACGCGCAGGAGCCCTCCCCGATCAGCCGGGACAGGCGTTCGGCCCTGGTGACCTTCGACATGAAGGGCGAGGGGAAGACCGCCAAGGAGCGGGTCCAGCCCGTGATCGACGCCGTGGCCGGCGTCCAGCGGGCGCATCCCTCCCTGTGGGTCGGCCAGGCGGGCAGGGCGAGCAGCGGCCTGATGGTCGGCGAGGTGCTCGACGACGACCTGATCCGGGCCGAGTTGTTGTCCATCCCGTTGACGTTCGGCATCCTGCTGGCCGCCTTCGGCGCGCTGCTGGCCGCCGTGGTCCCGCTGGTGGTGGCGTTCACCGCCTATCTCGGCTCGATCGGCCTGCTCGCGCTGACCAGCCACCTGCTGCACGTCGACTCGGCCACCACCAACCTCATGCTGCTGATCGGCCTGGCCGTCGGCGTCGACTACTCCCTGTTCTACATCCGCCGTGAGCGCGAGGAGCGGGCCAGCGGCCGCGGCAGGGAGCGGGCCCTGGAGATCGCGGCGGCGACCTCCGGCCGGGCGGTGCTGATCTCCGGCGTCACCGTGATCGTCGCCATGGCGGGCATGTTCCTGACCGGCAACGGCATCTTCATGGGCTTCGCCCAGGGCACCATCCTGGTGGTGCTGGTCGCGATGATCGGCTCGATGACCGTGCTGCCCGCGATCCTGTCCCTGATCGGCGACAAGATCGACGCCCGGGTCGTGCACGGCACCGTCCGCAGGCTCACCGGGCGCACCTGGCGACGGATCCTCGGCGGGCGCGAAGGCGGCGGGCGCGCGTGGAACGCCGTCCTCACCGCGGTGCTGCGCCGCCCGGTCGTCTCGGTCCTGCTGGCCGCGGGCCTGCTGATCGGCCTGGCGATCCCCGCCTTCGACCTGCGCACCGGCGAGCCCGGCACCTCCGACGTGCAGGGCGACCACCCGGTCGTGGAGACCTCCCGCCGGATCAAGAACGCCTTCCCCGGCAACAAGGCCCCGGCCACCATCGTGCTGAAGGCCGACGACGTGACCGCGCCGTACGTCCTCAAGGAGGTCCGGCGCCTTCGGGAGCTGGCGATCGGCACCGGCGAGGTCGATCCCGCCTTCTTCGGCGTCAGCGCGAACCCGGACAGGACCGTGGGGATCATCCGCCTCGGCCTGAAGGGCGCGGGCCCCTCCGACGAGGTCTCCGAGCACGCCGTGCGCACCCTGCGGGAGCGGGTGGTCCCGCCGACCGTCGGGCTGGTCGCCGAGACCTACGTCTACGGCAGCGTGGCCGGGGTGATGGACTTCAACGCCCAGCTCGGCAGGTCCGTGCCGCTGGTCTTCACCTTCGTCCTGCTGCTGGCCTTCGTGCTGCTGCTGGCGTCGTTCCGATCGCTGGTGGTGGCGGTGACGGCGATCGTGCTGAACCTGCTCTCGGTGGCCGCGGCGTACGGCGTGCTGGTCATGGTCTTCCAGTACGGCTGGGGCGAGAACCTGCTGAACTTCGAGTCGACCGGCTCGATCGTGAGCTGGCTGCCGCTGTTCCTGTTCGTGATCCTCTTCGGGCTCTCGATGGACTACCACGTGTTCATCCTGAGCCGGATCCGCGAGGCCTACGACCGGGGCATGCCCACCGAGCAGGCGGTGACCCACGGCATCAGGACGACCGCCGGGGTGGTGAGCAGCGCGGCGTTCATCATGGTCGGCGTGTTCGCGATCTTCGGCACGATGTCGATGCTCTCCTTCAAGGAGATGGGCATCGGCCTGGCGGCGGCCATCCTGATCGACGCCACGATCGTCCGGGCGGTCCTGCTGCCCGCGACGATGAAGCTGCTCGGCGAGGCCAACTGGTACCTGCCCCGCTGGCTCGGCTGGCTGCCGGTCCTGGAGCACGGCGCCGGCGACGATGACGACGAGGGCCCGGACGAGCCGGACGCCGTCCCCGGCGAGCGGGTGCCGGTCGCCGTCGGCTGACCCACCGGCACGAATCACTGCCGGCTGACCCGCCGGCGCGAGAACGGACGAGGCTCCGGGAGGCGGCGGCATCGCCTCCCGGAGCCTCGTCCGTCCCTCGGCGCCGGTAGTCGTCCGCGTATCAGGGGCTCGGGACGCTCTTGTGCCGTCAGGCGGTGCGCAGGCTGCCGACGTCGTACACGAACACGTCGTTGCCGGCGGCCACGGCCAGGACGGCCCCGTCGCGGCTGAAGGCCACGGCATGGATCTGGCCGTCGGACAGTGGCTGGCGGAACCGGCGCCGGGTGGCGACGTCCCACAACAAGACGCCGTTCTCGTTGGTCCCGGCGGCGAGGAGGGTCCCGTCGGGGCTGGCGGCCATGGTGTTGACCGTCGTCCCGGCCCCCTTGAACGTCTCCCCCGCGGGTTTGCGGGAGGCCACGTCCCAGACCCGCACGACCTTGTCGTATCCCGCGCTCGCCAGCGTCTTCCCGCCGTCGAGGAACACCACCGCGTTGACCAGGTCCTTGTGCCCGGTCAGCGGGCCGCCCACCGCGCTGCCGTCGGAGACACGCCAGAGCCGTACCGTGTTGTCCCATCCCGCGGAGGCCAGCAGGCGTCCGTCCGGGCTGAAGGCCGCGTTCTTGACCAGCTCCTTGTGCCGCATGGACGCGCCGACCTGCGAGTAACCGGAGGTCTTCCAGACCCGGACCCATTCGTACCCGCTGCCGGTGACGAACCGCGCGCCGTCGGGGCTGAACCCCGCGAAGACGGAGCCGATCACGGACTTCGGCACACGCTTCCTGCGCCTGGAGGCGACGTCCCATACGTGCGTCTCGGTGTCACGCACCCCGCCGACGCTGATCAGCGTGCGGCCGTCCGGGCTCAGCGCCACACCCTCGACGTAGAACTCGCGGTCGCGGAGCTCCCCGAGCGAATCGCCCGAGGGCACCTCCCACAGCCGGATCCGGCCGTCCCAGCATCCGGCGGCCACCATGCGGCCGTCGGCGGAGATCGCGAGGCCCTGCACCGACTGGCCGTTGCGGAGCACCAGAGGCTGGCCGCCCGGCTGAATCAGCCCGGACGGGCTCGGGGTGGCGGACGGGGAGGGCGAGGGAGAAGCCGACGACCCGCCGGTGGGCGAGGTCCCCGGGGTGGCCGGGGGCGCGGGGGTGCTCGCCGCCCCCGTGCCGCCTCCGGGCCGGGACCCGATCGTGCCGTCGCCCTCCCGCAGGTAGCGGGGGAGCAGGATCGCGGCTCCCGCCACCGCGCCGGTGGCCAGCGCCGCTCCCCCGCCGATCAGGAGGTTCCGCCGGGTGAGCCCGCCGGGGGGCCGCTCCTGGGGCGGGCTCCCGGGGGGTGGTCCCCACCCGGACGGGCCCGTGGAACGCGCCCCCATGGAGGACGGGTCGGTGGAGTACGACGCCATCGGAGAAGGACCGGCGGGGGGTGGTCCCCACCCGGACGGACCGGTGGAATGCGCTCCCACCGGCGACGGACCGGTGGAGTACGGCGGCACCGGCGACGAACCGGTGGGATGCGGCCCCGCCGGGAAGGGCGCCGGGAAGGGCGCCGGGAAGGAGGCCGGATCCGGAGCCGGGGACCCCGGGGGCACCGGGCGCGGGAGCGGATCCGGTGCGGAGGGCCCGCGAGGAGCGGGGGGCGCGGCGGGACTCCCCATCCGGCCCATGGCCGTGACCAGCAGGTCACCGGTGGAGACCGGCAGGTCGGAACGGCCCGTCCCGTGGCCGGTGATGAGGCCCAGCAGCACCTGCTCGGCCGCGGGCCGGTTCCCCGGCGCCTTGGCCAGGCACCGGCCGACGATCTCCCGCAGGCCGTCCGGGAGGCCGGTGAGGTCGCTCTCCTGGTGGAGGATCCGGTACACCAGGGCCGCGATGGCGATGTCGCGGCCGAACGGGGTCCTGCCCGTCCCGGCGAACAGGATGGTCCCGGCCCAGCTGAACAGGTCGGAGGGCGGGCCCACCTCCTCCCCGGAGAGCTGCTCGGGCGACATGTACGGCGGGGTGCCGACCACGCTGGCGGAGGTGGTGGTCATGGTCATGCTGCGCGCGATGCCGAAGTCGACCACCCGGGGCCCGTCCGGGCCGAGCAGCACGTTGGCGGGCTTGAAGTCGCGGTGGACGATTCCGGCGCCGTGGATCGCCGCCAGGGCGGTGGCCGTGCCGATCGCGAGCCGTTCCAGGTCGCGTGCGCCGAGCGGTCCGCGCGAGCCGACCCGCTGCTCCAGCGACTCCCCCTCGATGAACTCGCTCACCACGTACGGCCGGTCTTCCTCCGTACCGGCGTCCAGGATGGGCGCCGTGCAGAACTGGGGCACCCGGCGGGCCGCCTCCACCTCGCGGAGGAAGCGCTTGTGGTTCCTCGGATCACCGGCGACGTGACTGTGCAGGACCTTGACGGCGACCCGCGCGCCCGCCGGGGACTCGCCGAGGTACACCACCCCCTGCCCGCCCGTCCCCACCCGCCCGAGCAGGCGGTACCCCCCGATCCGGGATGGTTCGTCCGGCCGCAGGGGATACGGTTCCGACACGTCTGCCTCCCGGCGTCTCGTGGTCTCGGGATCGATGCGGGTGGCGGGGGCGGCCGGCCGGGTCGATCACATCCCAGAATAGGCAGTTTGCGGCGGAAGCGAGGCAGACACCGCCCGGTCCCCGGTCTCCGGTCCATGGCCCCGCTCCGGGGCCGAGTTCAGGCCCGCGCCCGGTCCCGCTCGGGATTCGGATCGGGGCCGGGGTCCGGATCACGGCCGGAGCCGGAATTCCGGCCGGGAACCGGACCGGGGATGGGAGCCGGGCCGGGGACGGAGGCCGGGTCAGGGACGGAGGCCGGACCCGGGTCAGGGGCCGAATCGGAACCGGAGGCCGGTACGGCCTGCGGCGCCCTCCTCCCCCGGTGCAGGAGCGTCATCAGCCCGCCCGCGACGAGCCCCCAGAAGGCCGCGCCCACGCCGAGCACGGTCACCCCCGACGCGGTGACCGCGAAGGTGACCACCGCGGCCTCCCGGCCCTCGGGGTCGGCGACGGCCGCGGTGACCGCCGAGGCGAGCGCGCCCAGGAGGGCGAGTCCGGCGACGGCCTCGATGAGCACCGGAGGGGAGAGCAGGACCAGGGCCGTCGCGAGCCCGGCCCCGACCCCCAGGAGGATCATCGAGATCCCCGCGGTGGTGGAGGCGATCCACCTCCGCCCCGGATCGGGGTCGGCGTCCGGCCCGGCGGCCAGGGCGGCGGTGATCGCGGCCAGGTTCACCGCGTGCCCGCCCAGGGGGGCCGCGGCGGCACTGGCCAGGCCCGTGCCGACGAGCAGGCCGCGCAGCGGCGGGCGGTAGCCGTACCCGGCCAGGACCGCCATGCCCGGCACGTTCTGCGCGGCCATCGTGACCAGGAAGAGCGGGACCGCGATGCTGATCATCGCCGGGGTGCTCCAGGACGGCGCGGTCAGCTCGACCACCGGCCGCACGTCCACCGCGTCCAGCCCCGGCCCGGTGAGCGCGATCGCCGCGACCGCGACCAGCAGCGCGCCCGGCACCGCCCACGTGCGGGCCACCCGGCTGAGCGCCGCCCAGACCAGCACGACCGGGACGGCCAGTTCCGGCACCTCGACCAGCGCCCTGACCGGCGCGACGCACAGGTCGAGCAGGACTCCGGCGAGCATCGCCCCGGCGATCGGCGCCGGGATGGCCGCGATCCAGCGACCCAGGACGGGGAAGAGCCCGGCCACGACGATGAGCAGGCCGCAGACGGCGAACGCGCCGACCGCGGCGGGGAAGCCCCCCTCGACGGCCCCGGTGGAGACCAGCAGCGCCGCACCGGGGGTGGACCAGGCGACGGCGATCGGCGTGCGCAGCCGCACGCTCAGCCAGATCGCCGTCCCGCCCACGGCCACGCAGAGCGCGAGCAGGCCGGAGGCGGCCTGGACCTGGTCGGCGCCCACCGCCCGGAGCCCGGCCAGCACGACGGTGAAGGAGCTGGCGAACCCGACCAGCGCGGTCACCACCCCGGCCAGCGCCGGCTGCAGCAGGCGGTTCATCGTCGTCCTCCTCCGGCGGGTCGGGGCGATTCGCCCCCTCGTACCGATCGTTCCGTAAACGGAACGGCCGTCGTGTTGCACGATAGCCCTATGAAGCCCGGACCACAAAATCCTCGTCCGACCTCGGACGCCGACACCTCAGACATCGGTCGGCGAATCCGCAGGTTGAGGGAGGAGCGCGGCATCTCCCTCTCGGAGCTCGCCCGGCGGGCGGGCGTCGGCAAGGCCACGCTCTCCGGTCTGGAGAACGGCACCCGCAACCCGACGCTGGAGACCCTCTGGACGGTGACCGCCCAGCTCGGCGTGGGCCTGGCCGCCGTGGTCGACACCGGTCCCGTCGTGCACGGCACCGCCGTACAGGGCGTGCTGCTCCACGCCTTCGAGGAGGAGGGCGCCGCCTACGAGCTCTACCGCCTGTTCTTCCCCGCAGGCTCCGCCCAGACCTCCCCCGCCCACCCGGAGGGCGTCACCGAGCACCTCACCGTCTTCGCCGGGACCCTGCGCGCGGGCCCGGCCGACGCCCCGCTGACGGCCGGGCCCGGCGAGTACGTCACCTGGCGCTCCGACGTCCCGCACACCTACGCCGCCCTCGGCGAGCACGACGTCCACGCCAGCCTCCTGATCCGCTACCCCCGGAAGCGGAGCGAGCGCCGGGAGACTCCGGGCGAGCCGGCCCGGCAGACTCCGGATCTCCGACCGCACGAGGGACTGCACGGAGCGCCGTACGAGGACGAGGACCTCTCTGAGAGGGGATCCTCATCCTCGTCGTGGCGGTCCGCCGCCCCGTCTCCGGGGATCAGCCCTCCAGGAGCTTCTTCAGGGCGGTGACACGCTCGCGCCAGTACGTCTTCATCTCGGCGGCCGACGCGGCGTCGGAGAGCTTGCCGTGCTGGAGGCCGAGCTGGGTCTTCTCCTCGCCCTTGGCGACCACGCCGACCGTGATGGCGGCCCGGCCCTCCCAGTTGGCGGTGACGGACTTGCCGGGGCGTGAGGTACGGACCTCGAAGGGGGCGTCCGGCAGCCACCGGGCGCGCAGGTCGTCGTCGGTGAACGCCTCGATGATCCGTTCGGCCGGGACGTCGATGGTCTTGCTCGCGCTGATCGAGAAGTCGCCGGCGCGCGACTGGCCGGGAGCGCGCAGACCGCGTGCCCGCTCGTAGGCGACGGTGACGCTCTGTGCCCACCAGCCCGGGACGCCGTGCTCCTCGACCAGCCAGCGGGCGATCTCCCCGTGCGGGCGGGCGGCGGCGCCCCAGGCGTCGAGGAGCGCGAACCACTCGTCGTGGGAGCGGCCGGTCCGCGCGACCATCGCGTCATCGGAGACCGTCGCGTCACGGACGGCGTCCGGCTGATCCGCGGCGGGGGCGGAGACCGGCTCCCCGGCGGAGGCGGCGGCCGGCTCCCCGGCAAGGGCGGCGGCCGTCTGCTCTTCGGGGGCGGAGGGGTCCGCGAGCCGTCCGGCGGGCTCGTCGCCGGGGACCTCGGGCACGAGGTGGCGGCGGGCGGCGGAGTAGCTCTCGCCGGTCTTGGCCATGCGGGCGCGGACGCGGCTCTTGAAGGACTTGTTGCTGGTCATCTCATGCTCCTGGACACGGCGTCGCGCCGGGACTCACGCTCCCGCCGCCCGGCCGGATCAAGGGCATGTGCAACCGGCGTCCCGAGAACTCCAGGGCCCCCTTTACCTCCGCGAGCCGGTGGCGTGAGCGCCGGTGAAGGAGGTCGGGCGCGGGAACCACGCCTGATTCAAAGCTACCTTCCGGCGCCGACACTTTCGACCCCCGATCGAAGCGCGAACGGTTCTTTGACCGGAACGCGAACGGTCCTGCGCCGGAGCACGAGCCGGTCCTACGTCCGAGCACGAGCCGGTTCCACGCCGGGGCACGAGCGACCCCGCGACAGGAGCACGAAGTTCGCAAACGTAATATTCAGCCCATGACACCACGGTCCAAAGCCATGATCTTCTGGACCACCGGTGTCCTGGCCTACGTCATCGCCGTCTTCCACCGCCAGTCCCTCGGCGTCGCGAGCATCGAGGCCGCCGCCCGGCTCGGCGTGGGAGCGGCCGGACTCTCCCTGCTGGCCATGCTCCAGCTCCTGGTCTACGCGGGCATGCAGGTGCCCGTCGGCGTGCTGGTCGACCGGTTCGGCTCCAAGCGCATGCTGGTCACCGGGGCCGCGGTGATGGCCTGCGGCGAACTGGTCTTCGCCTTCGCGGGCGGGCTGGCGGGCGGAGTCGCCGGCCGGGCGCTGATCGGGTGCGGCGACGCCATGACGTTCATCAGCGTGATCCGGCTGGTGAACCTCCACTTCCCCGCGCACCGCAATCCGGTGCTGGTCCAGCTCACCGGCATCATCGGACAGCTCGGCGCGATCGCCTCGGCGGTCCCGCTGATCCACTCCCTGCGCTCGTACGGCTGGACGCCCACCTTCCTGGGCGCCGCCGTCCTCGGCGCGGTGGCCGTGGTCCTGCTCCTGACGGTCCTGCGCGACTCCCGGCCGGAACACGCGGCCGACGCCCCTCCCGGGCTGAAGGCCGCCTGGGCCGAGCCCGGCACGCGCCTGGGCATGTGGACCCACGCGGCAACCCAGTGCTCGGCCGCCGCCTTCCTCCTGCTGTGGGGGTATCCGTTCCTGGTCCAGGGGCAGGGGCTGTCCCCGTCCACGGCGGGTGTGCTGCTGTCCGCGCTGACCCTGTGCGGCATGGTCTGCGGGCCGCTGCTCGGCTACCTCGCCGGGCGCTTCCCGTTCCACCGCTCCCGGCTGGTGCTCATCGTGATCGGCACCACCGCCGCAGCGTGGACCGCCGTGCTCGCCTGGCCGGGACGGGCCCCGCTCTGGCTGCTCGCGGTGCTCGTGGTCATCCTGGCGGCCAACGGCCCCGGCTCGATGATCGGCTTCGACTACGCGAGGACCTTCAACCCCGCCGCCCGGATCGGCGCGGCGACCGGCATCGTCAACGGCGGCGGCTTCGTGGCCTCCATGTCGGTGATCGCCCTGATCGGCGTCGTCCTCGACCTGAACGGCGGGACCGGCCTGGAGTCCTTCCGCTGGGCGTTCGCCGTACAGTATCCGGTCTGGCTGCTCGGGGCGGTCCAGGTCCTGCGCTACCGGACGGTCGTCCGCCGCCTGCAACCCGCCGCCCAGAACTCCTGAATCCCGGCGGCCCGGGCGGGTTCCGGCCGAGACGGCGAAGAGGCCCGCCCCGGATCGCGGGGCGGGCCTCTTCTTTTTGGGGAAGCCGGGTCGGAGAGGACCCGGGGACGGGCTACGGGAGGAGCCCGTCGGCTGGATCGGCCGGGAGGGGAAGCGGCCGGATCAGCTGGTGGGGAAGTTGTCCGCGGTGCGGATGCGGTCGCGGATGAGAGCGCCCGACTGGGTGAGCACGCCGGTGCCGGTGTAGACGCCGCCCGAGCAGGTGCCGGCCTTGAAGGCGGCGCTGCCCTCGCCCGCGTCCGAGTACGTCCAGTTGGCGTAGCTGATCTTCAGCCTGTCCATCAGGTCGAGCCACGCGGTGGTGCTGGCGACGTCGACCGCGCCGTCCCCGCTGGCGCTCACCGTGCCGAACTCGCTGACGAACACCGGGAGCTTCGCGGCCGCCTGGCTCAGCGTGGACCGGTAGTTGTCCTTGTGCGAGGCGGCGTAGAAGTGGAAGGCGTACATGATGTTCTTGGCGTTGACCGGGTTGTTGACGATCTCGGACTCGTTGGAGCCGTCCGAGACGCCCAGCGAGGACCACCCGCGGGTGCCGACGATGATCACGGCGTCCGGGTCCGCCGCCCGGATCACCGGGATGACCTGCTCGGCGTAGCTCTTGATCGACGCCCAGCTCACCCCGTTGGGCTCGTTGGCGATCTCGTAGATGACGCCCTTCTTGCCGGCGTTGCGCGCGGCGACCGAGGCGAAGAAGGTCTTGGCGCGGGCCAGGTTGTAGTTGGGGTCACCCGGCGTCAGCGTGTGGAAGTCGATGATCGAGTACAGCCCGCGGGCCTCGGCCATGTCGACGTACTTGTTCACCAGGTCGGTGAAGGCGGCCGGGTTGGTCTCGTACCCCTGCTCCTGCACGTACATCGAGACCCGGAACAGGTCGGCCTTCCAGTCGCTCGCGAGGGCGTTCAGCGAGCTGTCGTTGTAGCACCTGGAGAACCACTGGATGCCGTGGGTGCTCATGCCGCGGAGCTGGATCGGGCGGTTGTACTGGTTGCACAGGTCGACACCGCACACGTGCAGCGGACCGTTGATCGCGAGCGGGGTGCCGGTGCCCGGAGCCGCGGTGGGGGTCGCCGTCGGCTTGGGGGTGACCGTGGGGGTCGCCGTCGGCTTCGGAGTCGCGGTGGGGGTCGCCGTCGGCTTCGGAGTCGCGGTGGGGGTCGCCGTCGGCTTGGGGGTGACCGTGGGCGTCACGGTCGGCTTGGGGGTGGCCGAGCCGGTGCACGTGACGCCGTTGAGGGTGAACGACGTCGGCGCCGGGTTGCTCCCGTTCCAGCTGCCGTTGAATCCGATGTTCGTCGACGCCCCGGTGGCCAGCGACCCGTTGTAATCGAGATTCTTGGCGGTGACGGCGGCGCCGGTCTGGCTGTAGGTCGCCGACCATCCGTACCCGACCTTCTGGCCGGAGTTCGGGAAGGCGAAACCGAGCGTCCAGCCCTTGATGGGGTCACCGAGGTTCTTGATGCTGATGTTGGCGGTGAATCCGCCCTGCCAGCTGTTGGTGGTGTAGGTGACCGCGCAGCCGGCGGCGGTCGCGGCGCCGGCGGCCGGCATGGCCGTCAGCGCCCCGAGGACGAGCCCGGTGGTGGCGCCGATCGCCAGGAGACCGCGGGCTCGGCGCGGGCGCAGAGGGGATTTCACAACAGTGGCCTTTCGCGTTCGAGGTGAGCCGTCGCGGGAGACCGCGGACGGCTCTTCGGGCGCTCTGTACTTCACGGACCGGTGAGGTCGGGGCCGCTTCCGCCCGCGCACCGCGAGGTCCGGAGCGATTTTTACCAGTTTGTGAGGTATAGGCCGCGAAAAAGCCGGGATTACGGTCACCGCCCGCCCGCCGAAAATCCCCGTGACGGCCAGCGTTTTCCCTGCTCACCGCCGTGATCACGACGCTGCCCGCCGATCTCCCCCGCGATGAAAGTTTCAGGGAGGGCGCGGCGACTGGCATCATCGACGCCGGTGACCTCGCGCCCCCCACGCCGGTGACCGCCCTGACGGGCGTCGTCCTCGGCCCGCACGGCGGAAGCGGCCCGGGGCGCTCATGAGCAGGGCCTCTCTCCCTCACGGTCAGGGTGAGGGAGAGAGGCCCGTGGCGGGCGCTCTCCCGCGAACGGTCAGGATGCGCGGGGGAGCAGCCGTGCCGGGAACGGGGAACGGGGAACGGGGAACGCTACGGGATCCGGTCCGCTCCGGTGACGCCCGCGCCCGCGGCCGGCGGGGCCGGGGAGGCGGGGCCGGCCGAGTAGGAGTACGGCGGCGCCGCGACGCCTCCGTCGGCGCGCAGCCAGTCACTCTGGACCTTGCCGCTGTCCTGCGCCCGGGTGATCGTGGCCGGGTCGTAGAAGTTGCTGCCGGTCCAGGTCAGCTTGGTGTCGCCGAAGTCCTCGGTGATGGTCTTCGCGCCCTTGACGTAGTTGCTCTCGGCGTAGACCTGGCCGCCCACGCCCAGTCCGATGAAGTAGTCCTCGACGTCCACGTAGTTGGCGAACACGTGGGCGTAGCCGAAGCGCACCCTCGGGTGGCGGGTGTTCGACCCGTCGAACCAGTTGTGGTGGTAGGTGACGCGCAGGTAGCCCTCGTCCTGCGCGCCGTTGCCGTCGCTGTGGCCCAGCAGCATCGACTTGTCCGTGGCGATGAACCGGTTATAGGAGACCGTCACCAGGTCGGACCCGCGCTTGACGTCCACCGAGCCGTCGGCGGACGTGTGGAAGGTGTTGTGGTCGACCCACACGTGGTGCGAGTAGCACTGCACGTTGACCGAGTCGTCGGCGGAGTTCCGGAACGTCAGGTTCCGGATGATCACATTCCGCGTGTGCGTGAACTTGTCCCTGTTGGCGGGGCTGCAGAGATCGCCGCCCCAGGCGACCTCGTCCGGGCCCCAGCCGTTGACGTCGAACCCGAACCCGCTGATCGTCGCGTTCGTCCCGACGCCGATGACGGTCTTGTTCGAGCCGACGTCCAGCATCTTGGCGCCGGTGCCGGTGCCGGTGATCGTGCCCGACACGCGGACGACGCGGGGCGTGTCGTCGGCGACGGCCGCCGCCAGCTGCGCGTAGGTGCTGACGGTCACCGTCTCGCCGCCGGCGCCGCCGCTCGTTCCGGTGCGGCCGTACCCGGTCAGGGTGGCGAAGCCGACCAGGCCGTCGGCGTTGCCCGGGGAGCCGGTCGGCGTCACCGTGGGGGTGACCGTGGGCGTGGCCGTAGGTGTCACGGTCGGCGTCGCCGTGGGGGTGACCGTCGGTGTGGCCGTCGGCGTCGCGGAGCCCGCCGGGACGAACCTCCACTGCTTGCTCGTGGCCGAGTCGCAGGAGTTCTGCTGGACCAGGGCGCCGGAGGCGGTCGAGTTGTCCTTGATGTTGAGGCACTTGCCGCCGTTGGCGTTGACGACCCGGTAGTCCGCCCCGGCGGCGGTCGGCTGCCACGTCTGGGACGAGGCCCCCGAGCAGGCCTCCTGCTGCACGGCCTTGCCCGCGGAGGTGCTGGCGTCCCTGACGCCCGCGCACCTGCCGCTGTGGGCCGCCTTGAGCTGGAAGCCGCCGCCGACGGCGGTCAGGTTCCAGGTCTGGGAGGAGTCCCCGTCGCAGGCGGACTGCGCGAGCTGCACCCCGTCGGAGGCGCCGGCGCCCGGAACCTCCAGGCACAGGCCGCTGCCCGCGTTGACGAGGGTGTACGCGCCGGGTGCCGGGGCCGCGGCGGCCGAGGCGGCCGTCCACCCGGAGGCGGCGAGCGCGCCGATGACGGCGATGGTGGCCGCCGCTGCCGCCCTTCTGTCGAATCTGCTCTTCAAGCCGAGCTCCTTGCTGGTCCAGCGGGTCCTGGGACCCGCGTCTGGATTCCCCCCAGCGAGCACTCACTGTTCACACGAGCTGTTCACACGAGCGAACGCACGCTTGTTCGGCGCGCAGGCAAACCATAAGGAAAGCGTTTTCCCACTGTCAATGGACCATGAAATTTCCATGACGGGACCGTCCGTACGACCAGGCGGATCGTGTACGGCCGCCAACCGCCAGCCGTCAGCCGTCAGCGGAACCGGCCCGCGTCAGCGCGGCCGTCATCGGCTCACCGTCAGCGCGGCCGTCACCGGGCGCGGAGGTAGGCGTCCAGGTCGGCGGCGCCCGCGAGCATGGCGCGGCCCCGGGCCGACAGCCGGGCGTGCCAGTCGCGCAGAGCCGACTCCAGTGGGGCGACGCCCCCGGCGGAGCGGACCTGGGCGATCAGCGGGGCGATCTGCTCCAGCAGGTAGCCGCCCCGCCTGAGCTGATGCACCAGCCGGGCGTCCCGCACATCGGCCGCGCTGTAGACCCGGTAGCCCGTCTGCGGATCGCGGCGCGGCCGGACCAGCCCGGCGCTCTCCCACTTGCGCAAGGTGGCGGGACGGATGCCGAGCCTCCTGGCCAGGGGTCCGATGAACGTGTCACCGCCGGACGTGCCGTCACCGGACGCGCCGCCGCCGGATGTGCCGCGGCGCTCCTGCGGCACGGGCGCCAGATCGCGGAGCGCGACCTCGACGGCCTGGAGGGTGCGGCGGTCGTCGAGGAGCTGGCCGTGGCTCTCATCGATGATCCGCAGCGCGTCCTCGACGGCGTCCCGGTTGACCGCCTGCATGATCGACGCGGCCGTCTGGTGACCGTGCCCGGGCACGAGGGCGAGGAACGCGCGCAGGGCTCGCGCGTGCAGCGGCGTGTAGGTGCGATAGCCGTGGGCGGTGCGTCCGGCGGCGGGCAGGATTCCGGCCTCCTCGTAATTCCTGATCGCCTGGGTGGACAGGCCGTGCTCGCGCGCCAGGTCCACCGGCCTCATGGATGCACCACCGATTGAAGGTTTCTCGCACTGAAAGCGGGCTTCTTCCAGGACAAGTTTACACCGTTTGTTCAACGATACCGTTGAAGGCATGGACATCAAGGACACGGCCCGGCCGCTCGACGGCGCGGGCGTCTCTGCGTTCCTCCGGTCGCTTCCCGCCGAGCCCCTGCTGCTCGGCCTGGGCGAGGCCCGGCACTTCGTGGCGGAGCTGGGCGAGCTGCGCAACGAGATCTTCCGGCACCTGGTCGAGCACGAGGGCTACCGGTCGTTCGCCATCGAGAGCGACTGCCTCCGGGGCCTCGTGGTGGACGACTACATCGCGACGGGCGCGGGCACGCTCGACGACGTCATGGAGCGCGGCTTCAGCCACCGCTTCGGCACGATCCCGGCCAACCGCGAGCTCGTGCGCTGGATGCGCGCCTACAACGAGGAGCACGACGAGAAGCTCCGGTTCTTCGGCTTCGACGGCCCGCTGGAGTATTGGGCGGAGAGCCCGCGCCAGGCGCTCACCGCTCTCCACGCCCTCCTCGACGACCCGCTCCCCTGCACCATGGAGACCCTCGACGAGCTGCTCGGCCCGGACGACCGGTGGACGAACGAGGCCACGGTCATGGACCCGTCCCAGTCGATCGGCCAGTCCGCCGACGCCCGGCGGCTGCGGCTGCTCGCCGACGACCTGGTGGCGCTGCTCGACACCCAGCTGCCGCGGCTGAGCGCGGAGGACCGGGAGCGGGCGGCGCTGTACGGGCGCACCGCCGTCGGCCTGCTCCGCTACCACCACTGGCTGGCCGACGCGTCCCCGGCGCGGATGGCGCGGCTGACGGGCCTGCGGGACGCGATGATGGCCGCCAACCTGCGCGCCGTCGCCGAGCGGGGGCCGGCCCTGGTCTTCTGCCACAACCTCCACCTGCAGCGGGTCAGGAGCTCCATGCGGCTCGGCGACCTGCCGGTGGAGTGGTGGAGCGCGGGGGCGATCACCGGAGCGCACCTGGGCGACCGGTACGCCTTCCTGTTCTCCGCCTTCGGCACGGTCGGCGACGACACCCCGCCCCCGGACACCGTCGAGGGCGTCCTCTCCGCACTCCCGTGGGACCACGCGCTCATCGACACCCGCCGCCTGGCCGAGGCCGTCACGGAGTCAGCGCCGCGCGTCTCCCACGATTTCGCCTATTTCCCACTGGACCCGGCCCAGCTCGGCATGATCGACGGCGTCGTCTTCCTCAAGGAGGCCGTCCGGCTGGACTGACCGGCGCGCCGACCGGGCCGAGGAGGCGGCGGGGTCAGCCGAGCCTGATGAACGGCTCGTCCAGGTGGGCGGTGCCGATCAGGCCGCCCTCCGCCCTGACCCGCTCCAGCACCTCGGCGCGGGTCCTGGCCGCCAGCTCCGAATCGTCGTCGTAGAGGTAGGGCACCCCCGGATCGGCCAGCTGGGAGGGGTGCAGCAGCAGGTCGCCGGTGAGCGCCAGCTCGCCCACCCGGACGATCTGGTGACCCGGGGTGTGACCGGGGGCGTGGATCACCCGGATGCCGGAGAACAGGCCCGCGTCCCCGTCGACCACCCGGACCCGCTCGCCCAGCGGGCGGACGATGTGACCGAGGATCGCCTCGGAGGCCGCGTCGATCTCGGTCCGCTGCAGGACGTACTCGGCGTTGGGGAAGGCGGGCACGCCGCCCGTCACGGCCCCGCCCGCGTGGTCGCTGTGCAAGTGGGTGATGACCACCGCCTCCACGTCCTCCGGCGCGCTCCCCACCCGCGCCAGCTCGGCCGCCAGCGACCCGGGAACGGGGGCCCATCTCGCCGCCGGAGAGTCCGTCGCGCCGATCCCGGTGTCCACCAGCACGGTCCGGCCCGCCGCGTCACGCAGCAGGTAGCAGCGGAAATGCAGGATCCACTCGCCGTCGTGGTGGCAGCCGCCCGGGAACATCTCCGGCAGCGGCCGCCGGATGGTGCCCCCCATCGGTCCCACGGCGTCGCGCAGCGGGAACACCTCGACACCGGCGACCGTTATGGGCTCATAGGACATGCGATCTCCTTGTGACGGTGATCGGGCATGTTACTGTGATATCGGGTGTGACGCACCGCAGGCTGAGCCGCGTGCGACCGATCCGCCCTTCTCTCTCATTCCGTGCCTCGCGCGGCATGCGTCATCGTGCCCTGCGCCGCACGCGCTTCTGCTGCCGCGCATCCCGCGCGGCACCCGTTCTCCCCCGCGTATCCCTCGCGGGATTCCCAGGACGCCGTCCGTGTCCGTTCCCATGAAAGGTCGCCCATATGACCGTGGAAACCATCGTCAAGAAGCCCCCGCGTCGCCGCAGGAGCGATGCCTCGCCCCCGTCCCCCGCCCCCGTCGTCGCCGGCGTCCCCGCCCCCGGACCGGCCCCCGATCCCGTCCCCATCGAGATCGTCTCGGGCCTCCTCGACGTGCGCGACAAGGTCGCGCACCTCAGAACCGACGGATATCTCCCCGGCCGCGCCGATGTGAAGGTCCCGCTCGCCCAGGTCAGGCAGTACGGCCTGCGCCCCGGCGACCACGTCGTCGCCGCCGCGCGCAGGCCCTACGACAGGCTGGTCGAGGTGCGCGCCGTCAACGGCGCCGCGCCCGGCGGCCCCCGCCCGCACTTCGCGGACATGACGCCGGTCCACCCCAGCGAACGGCTCCGCCTGGAGACCGAGTCGGTGACCGGCCGGGTCGTCGATCTGTTCGCCCCGGTCGGCAAGGGCCAGCGCGGCCTGATCGTCGCCCCGCCCAAGGCGGGCAAGACCCTCGTCCTGCGGGACCTGGCCGCCGCGGTCTCCCGCAACCACCCGGAGGCCCACCTCATGGTCGTGCTCGTCGGCGAGCGGCCCGAGGAGGTCACCGAGATGCGCGAGTCGATCAGCGGGGAGGTCGCCGCCTCCACCTTCGACCGCGCCGACCGCGACCACACGGCGGTCGCCGAGCTGGCGATCGAGCGCGCCAAGCGCCTGGCGGAGTCCGGCCGGGACGTGGTCGTCCTGCTCGACTCGCTGACCCGCCTGGCCCGCGCCTACAACAATCTCGCCCCGGGCGGCGGCCGTACGCTCGCCGGAGGCCTGGACGCCGCCGCGCTCCTGCCTCCGCGCCGGTTCTTCGGAGCCGCCCGCAACCTCCGCGACGGCGGCTCGCTGACCATCCTCGCCACCGCCCTCGTCGAGACCGGATCCCGGATGGACGACAACCTCTTCGAGGAGTTCAAGGGCACCGGCAACATGGAGCTGCGCCTGCGCCGCGACCTCGCCGACAAGCGTCTCTACCCCGCCGTGGACCTGGACGCCTCCGGCACCCGCCGCGAGGAGATCCTCCTCGACCCCGACGAGCGGCTGCTCACCTGGCGGCTCCGCCGCACCCTCGGCGGCCTGGACAGGCAGCAGGCCCTGGAACTCCTCACCGAACGCCTCCGCGAGACCCCCTCCAACGCCGCCTTCCTCCAGCAGGTCCGCCAGACCACCTGATCCGGCGCCCTCAGTCCATCCGGTGAACGACCGTCTCCTTGCCCGCCCCGACAGATCGGAGCGCGAGCATCATCAGGAGCACCGCGACGAGCTGGCAGAGGTCTCCGACCAAGAGCGATGATCCACGTGACCCCCACATACCCGTGGACCCCTCTATGGCGTCCGCCAGGAAGAGCAGGGGGCGGACGCCGTACACCGGGACGAGGACGACGGCGAGAAGCCTGACGACCATCCGGCCCGTCTCCGGCCTGCCCCGCCGGGCGGCCAGCAGGCACGCCCCGAGGCCGAGCAGGACGTGCGGCGCGGCGCCGAGGGCGAAGGCCGGGGCGCCGTGGATGTACTCGTCCAACCACACGGTGATCTTCATCCTGCGGCCGCCGGAAAAGAGCTGGGCCATCCCGTAGATGTCACCCGGATCGCCGTACTCCTCCGGCGGTGCCAGCAGTTCCTGGATCCAGACCAGCAGATCCGGGATCCGCAGGAAGACGGCAGGAGCCGCCGACCAGAGCACGGCGGCGGCCCAGAGCCATCGAGATCGTCGCGTCACGGCGGGCAACTCCAGGGACGTGGGACGACGATCCGATCACGTCCCGACGGGGCCCTGACCCGGCTCAACACTTGCCGCAACGGCCCGCCGAAGATCCTTGATCCTGAGAATCAGCTGGAGGGGATCGGCCGGGCTATTCTCGAACCGGGCCAGACGCAGGCAGAAGTCCCGGGCCGACTCGTCCTCACAGTGGATCAGCAGAGCACGAACGCCGATCCGATCCGCTACCGACATCACTCGGCGCATCGCATCCGTGACCAGCGCCCGCCCGAGGCCTCTGCCCTGAGCACGGAGATCGACACCCAGCCGGGCCAGGAGCACCACGGGCTGGGCGTACAGCCCGACACCCTTCAGCCACCTCACCGGGACCTCATCCGGCCTGACCTGCCCCGCCGTCAGCGCGTAGTAGCCCATCACCTCATCGGCGTCCACGTCGCGGACCGCATAGACCCGCGCCGTTTCCGCAAACTGGGACTGCAACGCCTGGCGCCGCAACCAGTCATTCTGCGCCTGCGAACCGCAGTCGAACTCCTCCAGCCGATGATCCCGGTCGAGGCGCTCGACGGCCGCGAGCTTCATTCGAGCTCATCGAGGATGGTCGGCGTGTTGAGCAGCTCACGGAGCCCGGGGACATCCCGAGCCGGCTCGTTCACCATGGTGTCGAAGGCCGCCCACTGCTCCGCGTTCAGCCGGAAGACCGTACGGTCGGCCAGCGTGTGACGGGCCGCGAGGGTCGCGGTGTCAAGGATGAACGCCGACACGGACATGCCCGCCTCTTCGCTCGCGGCCTCAAGCAACCGCTTCGTCTTGGCGTCCACCCGCAAATTGATGCGCTCATCCTTGGTCACAGGCTCAGCGTACGTACATTGTGCAGTCACGGAGAGCACAGTACACCGACGTTTACCTTATGGTAAACGCACCATTACTCTCCGTCATCGACCCGTCTGCCGCTCACCGCCCGGTGAAGGCGGTGGCGGGTCACCGGGGCCAGTTGGCGACGGTGGAGGCCTTGATGGGGTCGGTGTAGCAGCTGAAGATCCCGTTGGTCTTGTAGCTGACCAGGCAGACCCTGACGTCCACCCGGCTGACCTCGCCGTCCGACGACAGCTTGAAGTTCTTGGAGGAGCAGGTGTAGCGGACCTGCGACCAGCCGGTGCCGCCGCTCTTGTAGTGGAACCGCGCCCGGATGTAGGCGCAGTGGCCGGAGTGGCGGTCGCGGTCGTACAGCTTGCCGGAGACGACGAACCGCTCGGACTTGAAGTCGCTCAGCCAGACGTCGGCCTTGGCGTAGCCCCCGTGGCCGCTCTTGGACTGGACCGGGCCCCAGTGGTGCACGCGGTCTCCGGCGGCGGCCTGCGCCGTCCCGGTCAGCCCTCCGGCGAGCACGAGCGCCAGCAACCCACCACCGATGACAGTTCTCTTCCTCATGGAAACCATTTGTACCGGTAGCCACTTGAAAGCGACTTGCGTCCCGCTTATCGCCTCTTAGATGGATAAATCATGACAAGGAACTGCTCCAGCCCGCCCTCCCGCAGATCCTCGCCGCCGCGCGAGTGGACGCGGACCCGGTAGTCGCCCCTGCCCGCGACGGTGAGGTCGATCAGCCGCCTGCCCCCGTAGAAGTCGACGAACGTCAGGCGCCCGCGGGTGCTCCGGTAGGAGATCTCCTTCACCTCGTCCCAGCCTCGCCGTTCCAGCGGAGGCCTGCGGTCGTAGACCTCGGCCGTGACGCACACGGTCGCGAACTCCTCGGCGACCGTCACCTGCAGGACTCCCGGTTCGGCTCCGACAAGGCTCTCCACCCACAGCGGAGGGGACTCGATCAGTTCGAACTCGTCCTCCTCAAGGGCGACGAGCGCGTTGTAGTCGGTCTCCACGGTGCCCGTCGCCCGCCGCACCGGCCTGATCAGCGGACGGTGCCGAGGATAGGCCGCGCAGATGTCCTCCAGCGCCGCCCGTTCCCGCTCCTCGGCCAGCCGCTCCTTCCCCTCCCTGACCTCCCTGATCGCGACCGCCTCCGGGCAGATCGCCTCCAGCGACTGGGCCAGGTTCACGCTGTACTCCAGTCCTGCCTCCTCGTACGCCGAGGAGTCGTACGCGTCCCGACCGGCCCGCGCCACCGCGGCGCAGAGGTGACGGCCGTAGGCGAGCACCTGCTCGTCCGGCATGTCCGCGAACTCGGAGAGCCCGCCGTACTCCCCCATGGGACCACCCCTGATCTCGCAGAGGAACCTCGCCTCTCCCTTCAGGTCCTCGATCGGGGAGCCGTCGGCGTCGTGGCAGATCTCAAAACCGGAGATCAGGCCCGGGACGGTGTCCGAGACGGGAAGGAAGAGCAGCGACGGCACCATGAGGAGGCTCAGCGCCACCCGGGCCACGGCGGAGCGGCGGGCACGCGGCCGCCGTACGGCGCACAGCATGAGCATCAGGCAGGCGAAGACGGCCAGAGCTTGTCCGAAGGTGCTGGACAGGATGGCGGGACCGCCCCACATCTCCAGGCAGTTGGTGCTCCGTGCGGCGTCCAGCACGGCGTCCACCAGGGTCGGCAGGAGTGGAGGGAAGGTGACCAGCCCGACCACGGCGACGGCGGTCCACGTGACGATCCGACCGATCCGTGGCCGGCCTCGCAGGTTCCCGATCAACCACGCCGCGAAGGAGACCAGCACGAACGGCAGGCTCCCGAACCAGAAGAGGGGGATGGCGGAGACGACTTCGAGGATCTCGTAACCGTGGTCCTCCATGAACTCGTTCCCCACGCACCTCTCCGGGTCGCCGAAGAGGACGTAGCCGTAGCTGTAGGAGTCCGGGCCGATGAACCACCAGTAGAGGAGCGGGGCCAGCGCCAGGACGAAGGCCGCGGCCCAGTGGAACCACGCCGCCCTCCGGGGCCGGAACCGCTCCCGGGACCGGTCCCGCGCCGCCTTCCCCGCGGGACTCTCCGGGGAATCTCCGGGCATGGCGGGCTCCTTCTCTCCGGGACAGACCATGATCGACTCGTTGTACGGCGAGCATCGTAGGGGCGCCGGGCGACAGTCCGGTCACGCCGCCGCGAGGCGGGATGATGGGAGCATGCTGGCTGACGTCGTCGAACACCTCATCTGCCCGGTCTGCGGAGACGGCCTGGCCCTCGGCGAGCGGGCGCTCCGCTGTCCCCGGGGGCACGCGTTCGACATCGCCAAGCAGGGTTACGTCAGCCTCCTGACCGGCTCGCAGGTGCCGGGGACGGCCGACAGCACGGCCATGGTGGCCGCCCGGGACGCCTTCCTCGGGGCGGGGCACTTCGGCCCGCTCGCGGACGCGGTGGCCGACGCCTGCCGTACGGCCCTGCGACCGGAAGACGGAAGCGGGACCCGGACGGAAAGCGGGCGCGAGACCGAGGCCAGGGCGGAGAACGGGGCCGGTATCCGGGCGGGGGAGGTGATCCTGGACGCCGGGGCCGGGACCGGCCACTACCTGGCCCGGGTGCTCGACGGCCTGCCGTACGCCGCCGGGATCGCCCTGGACGTCTCCAAGCACGCGATCCGGCGGGCCGCGCGGGCGCACGTCCGGCTGGGGGCGGTGGTGGCCGACGTGTGGCGGCCGCTGCCGGTGCGCGGCGGCTCGGCCGATGTCCTGCTGAATGTTTTCGCCCCGCGCAACGGGGCAGAGTTCGCGCGCGTGCTGCGGCGCGACGGCACGCTCATCGTCGTGACGCCGACGTCGCGGCACCTGGAGCCACTGGTGGAACGGCTGAGCCTGCTGTCGGTGGACGAGTCGAAGGAGCGCCGGGTGGCCGAGAGCCTGAGCGGTCACTTCACCGAAGCCGGGTGGAGCGCGCTCGAGTTCCCGATGAGCCTGGATCACGCCGCGGTCGAGGCCGTGGTGGGCATGGGGCCGAGCGCCTGGCATGTCGATCCCGAGGCCCTGCGACGAAGAATCGCCGAACTCCCTGAAATAGGCGAAGTGCTGGCTTCTTTTCGCATGTCTACCTTTAAACCGAACCAACGAGCAAGAGGGTGACTTGACACGCAACTTCGGGACGCATGTTACTGAAGTGGTATTTAGGCCGAAATTCCGTTATTCCACAGCGAACAGGTGAGGGAAGCGACATACTGGACGGCGATCTGGCAGGAAGCGCCCACATGTGCGCATCCAACGCCCTGATGGCCTTGACGGAGGGACGCGCTGAATGAAGGCGGAGGAACGCTGGCAGGCCAGGTTCCGGGCGCCACGCGTGACGCTGCCCGTCTGGGCGCGGAAGGCCCCCGCTCGTGCGGTGTACCGCAGCAACGCCTCCGGAGCCTGGGAGGTGTACGCCTGGGACCGTTCGGAAGGCGTCGCCCGCCAGGTGACCGCGCGTCCCAAGGGCACCTCGCACGGCACGATCGACCCCACCGGCCAGTGGGTCTGGTGGTTCGCCGACACCGACGGCGACGAGTGGGGCACCTGGATGCGCCAGCCCTTCACCGGCGGCCCGGACGAGCCCGTCGACCTCGAACCCGGCCACCCCGTCGGGATCGCCCTGGCCGAGACGGGCGACGCGGTGATCGGCACGACCCGGCCCGGCAAGGGCTTCACCGTCCACCTCGTACGGCCCGGCGCGCCCGCGAAAGTGCTCTACGAGCACATGGAGGCCGCCTCCGTGGCCGCCGTCTCCCCCGACGGCTCGCTGATCGCCGTCAACCACAGCGAGCACGGCGACGCCCGGCACCCCTCCCTGAAGGTGGTGCGGCAGTGCGGCGAGACGGTCGGCGAGCTGCACGACGGCCCCGGCAAGGGCATCGCCGGCCTGCGCTTCTCCCCCGCCCCGGGAGACCGGAGGCTGCTCGCCCTGCACGAGCGCCGGGGCCGCCGCGAGCCCCTGGTCTGGGACCCGGTCACCGGCGACCAGCGGGAGATCTGGCTGCCCGACCCCGGCGAGATCACCGCGGACTGGTACGACGACGGCCGCTCCCTGCTCATCGTCCGCGCCCACCGGGGACGCACCTACCTCCACCGCTACGACCTGGCCGGAGGCGTGCTCACCCCGATCGAGACCAAGCACGGCGTGATCGAGGCCGCCGCGCCCCGCCCCGACGGCTCCGTGGAGTACTCCTGGTCCAGCGGCGCCCATCCGCCGGTCGTCCGGTCGACCAGCGGCCAGGTCGTGGTGAACCACGCCGGGCCGTCCGCGCCGCCCTCCGTCCCGGTCGAGGACGTGGACGTCGACGGGCCGGGCGGACGCATCCACGCCCTGGTCTCGCGGCCCGAGCGCGGCGCCGGGCCGTACCCGACGATCTTCCTCCTGCACGGCGGACCGGCCTCGCAGGACGACGACTCCTTCGTGCCGCAGGTGGCCGCCTGGGTGGACTACGGCTTCGCGGTCGTGCGGGTCAACTACCGGGGCTCGACCGGGTACGGCTCCGCCTGGCGGGACGCCCTGGCCGGCGAGGTCGGCCACATCGAGCTGGCCGACGTGACCGCCGTCCGCGAGGCGATGGTCGCGCGCGGTCTGGCCGACCCGGACCGGCTGGTCCTGGCCGGCGCCTCCTGGGGCGGCTACCTCACGCTGCTGGGCCTGGGCACGCAGCCCGAGGTGTGGGCCGCGGGGCTGGCGACGGTCCCCATCGCCGACCACGTGGCGACCTACGAGGACGAGCCGGAGTCGCTGCGCGCCTACCACCGCGCCCTGCTCGGCGGCTCGCCCGCCGATCATCCGGAGCGCTACGCGGCCTGCTCGCCGATCTCCTACGTGGACCGGGTCGAGGCGCCGGTGCTGATCATGGCCGGGGAGAACGACCCGCGCTGCCCGATGCGGCAGGTCGAGGTCTACGTGTCCCGGCTCGCCGAGCGGGGGCACACGTACGAGATCTACCGCTACGACGCGGGCCACGGCTCGCTGGTCGTCTCCGAGCGCATCTCCCAGATGGCGGCCCAGCTGGACTTCGTCCGCAAGCACCTGAAGCCGCTCGACTGACCTTCCGCGGACGCCCGGAGCCGCTCCCGCCTTCCCGGGACGGCCGGTGCCGCACCGGCCCTCCCCGGACGGCCGGTGCGCTCCGCCCGCCTTCCCCGGACGGCGTCAGCGGGCGCGCAGGACCACGATCGCCATGTCGTCCGCGCTCGGCTCGGGGGCGAAGTCCTGTACGGCGCGGCGGATCCGCGCGGCGACCGCCCCCGCCGACAGGCCCACGCACTCGGCCAGCAGCTTCGCCAGCCCCCCGTCGTCGTCGAGGAGCCTGCCGCCCCGGCGCCGCTCGGTCACCCCGTCGGTCACCGCCAGGAGCACGTCGCCGTGGTCGAGGTGGACCAGATCCGCCTCGAAGGCCGCCTCGGGGAAGACGCCCAGCAGCGACTGGGAGGTCACCACCGGCTCCACCAGGCCGTTGGGCTTCAGCCGCAGCGCCTCCGGGTGCCCGGCCGAGACCAGCCGCAGCTCCAGGCCCGTGGGCACGGGTGTGATCTCCCCGTGGAGCAGGGTGAGGAACCGGGCCCGTTCGCCCTCCTCCAGGATCGCCTGGTTGAGGCGGCCCAGCACCGCGGCCACGCCGTACCCCTCCCGGGCGAGCAGGCGCAGCGTGTGGCGGGCCAGGCCGGTGACCGCCGCGGCGACCGGGCCGGTCCCGCAGACGTCTCCGACCGCGAACCGCCAGCTGCCGTCCCCGGCCGCGAACAGGTCGTAGAAGTCGCCGCCGACCTCGTTGTTCTCGCCCGCCGGCTCGTAGACCACGGCGGAGTCGAGCCCCGGGATCTCACCGGGCTCGTCGGGCGGGAGCAGGCTGCGCTGCAGCGCCCGGTTGGCCTCCGCCTGCTGGGCGTAGAGCAGGGCGTTGTCCAGGGCGAGCGCGGCCCGGCGGCCGATGTCCCCGGCGTACTGGATCACGTCCTCGGCGAAGCGGTCGGAGCGGCCCAGGCACATCGCGCCGAGCCCGCGCCCGCGCGCCAGCAGCGGGACGACGAGCACGTGGGAGTCGCCCAGCTGCATCGAGCCGCCCGTCTCCGGGATGCGGATCGTGGCGAGCTCCTCGCGCAGCCCGTCGATGCGGGACTCGTCGGTGTGCCACAGGTACGGCAGGCGCTGCGGCCCGCCGCCGTCCGTCCAGGTGTAGACCGCGCACCAGCCCGCCAGCCGGGGCACCGCGATCTGCGCGATGATCGCGGGCACCATGTCCGGGTTGAGCGTCCCGGCGAGCAGGTCGCTGGCGTCGGCCAGGAACCGGAGCCAGCCGATCGGTCCCCGGCCCGGCTCCTCCTCGGTCCACTCGGTGGTCACCTGCCCGGCGGCGCCGGGCAGCGGCAGGCGGGCCCAGTGCGTGCGGTGCTGGCCCGAGAAGCTGACGCCCCATTCCTCCACCGGCGTGTCGGGGCCGACGGGGCCCGTCTCCGCGGCGCCCTTCTGCCGCACCTCCACCTGCACGCCGTCGCCCATGTGGTTCCAGACGACCTCGAAGGCCCCGTCGACCACCTGCGCGGCGAGTTCGCCGGCCAGTCTCTCGGCGTCGGCGCGCACGGACGCGGCGGCCCAGGCGGTCATCACCTCCCTGGTGAACCGCCTGGCGGCGGGGACGGCGGTGTCTCCTGGCGCGAAGGTCGCCGCCAGGACGGCGCGGGGAACACTGGTCACTGTTCCGTGATTACCACACTTCCTACTGACGTGGGGTAAACCAATGGCAGGGTCTGTGGGTCGCGCACCGTGACAGACTGGTATAGCCCGCGGATGCCCCCCTCGGGAGTCAAGGAGGTCTAATGACCACGGCCGACGCGATGCCCGCCGATATCGAGGAACGTCGTTACACCGAGTCCGATCTGCAGCCTCTCCTCCAGACCTTGATCACCTGGAGGGACGGCGATTTCCGGCGTCGGGTTCCCCACGCGCCTCCTGGCATCCTGAGTGAGATCCGCCTGCTCCTCAACGAGGTCGCCGACCGTCGCGAGCATCTGGCCAACGAGCTCCACCGGGTCCGCCGCGAGGTCGTCAGGGAGGGCCGCTTCGGCGAGCGCCTCACCCCCGGCCCCGGCGTGGGCTCCTGGGCCGAGAGCGTCGATTCGGTCAACTCCCTGATCGACGCGCTGGTCGGACCGGTCAGCGGGGCGGCGGACGTGATCGACGCCGTGGCCAAGGGCGACCTCTCCCGCCGCATCGACCTCGACCGGAGCTCCCGCGGCGAGGTCCGCCGCCTGGGCAAGGCCGTCAACGGCATGGTGGACCAGCTCTCCCTGTTCACCTCCGAGGTGACCCGGGTGGCCCGCGAGGTCGGCACCGAGGGACGGCTCGGCGGCCGGGCGAACACACGGGGCATGTCCGGCAGCTGGCGCGACCTCACCGAGGCCGTGAACACCATGTCGAGCCGCGTCTCGGCTCAGGTCCGCGACATCGCGCTGGTCACCACCGCGGTCGCGAAGGGCGACCTGAGCCGCAAGGTCACCGTCGACGCGGTCGGCGAGATGTTCGAGCTGAAGAACACCGTGAACACCATGGTCGACCAGCTGTCCGCCTTCGCCGAGGAGGTCA
>NZ_BOOH01000057.1 GCF_016863135.1 Planobispora longispora | reverse complement strand
CCAATTTAGCCACACATTCAATTCATGTCGAATCGAGCGGAGCGATCAGAGGGGGCTCCCGGGCGCTCGGTGTCGCCACCGGTCCTCCCGGGCCCAGAAAGGTTACGAACCCTCGCCGACCTCGTCAAATCGACCCTGCCTCCCGGGCGAAAACCCTTTGCCGACCGTGGTCGGCGCAGCGCACGCTTGGTTGGTGACCATCCTTCAGGCCACCGCGCTGACGAAACGGTTCGGTCCCGTGACCGCCGTCGACGGAATCAGCCTCGACGTGGGTCCCGGAGAGATCATCGGGCTGCTCGGGCCCAACGGGGCCGGCAAGTCCACCACCCTGCACATGCTCCTGGGGTTGATCACCCCCGACTCCGGAAGCATCCGCATGTTCGGTAGCGAACTGGGCCGTCACCGCGTCGAGGTTCTCAGCCGCGTCAACTTCGCGGCGAGCTACGTCGACCTGCCCGGCGTGCTGCACGTCCGCGAGGTTCTGGACGTCTTCGCCCGCCTGTACGGCGTGCGAGACCCGAAGACCCGGGTCGCGGAGCTCGTCGACCTCCTGGATCTCGGCCCGCTGCAGCGGCGCCGGGTGATGGAGCTCTCCTCGGGCCAGCGCACCCGCGTCCAGCTCGCCAAGTCCCTCATCAACGAGCCGAGCCTGCTCATCCTCGACGAGCCGACGGCGAACCTCGACCCGGACGCCGGTGACCGCATCCGCAACCTCCTGGTCCGGCTGGCCCGGGAGAACGGCCGGGCGATGCTGATCACTTCGCACAACATGCAGGAGGTGGAGCGCATGTGCGACCGCATCCACTTCATGTCCGCCGGGCGGATCGTCGCGAGCGGCAGCGCCGCCGAGCTCGCCGGCGTCTACGGCGCGGAGACCCTGGAAGAGGTCTTCCTCAAGGTGGCCCGATCCTGAAGACGGCCCGATCGTGAAGGTGTCCCGAGCATGACCATCACCCATCCCCCGCTGAGCCTCGCCGCCCGCGCGACCCGCGTCGGCGGCGTGGTCCGCCGTGACTTCGCCGCGCTGCGCCGGAGCCCGATCCGGATGTTCGAGATCGTCTTCTGGCCCACGGTCGAACTGCTCGTCTGGGGGTTCGTGACGCTGTTCCTGCAGTCGCAGCGGGTGCCGTTCGTCGCCGCCTTCCTGCTCGGCGCCGTCCTGCTCTGGCAGGTGCTGCAGAAGGCCAGCAACGAGATCTCGATCGCGTTCCTGGAGGACATCTGGAGCAGGAACCTCCTGAACGTTCAGGTGAGTCCGCTCTCCACGGTCGAGTACGTGGTCGGCCTCATCGTGTTCTCCTTCGGCAAGGTGGTCTTCGCCATCGCGGTCATGGCGGGCCTCGCGCTGGCCTTCTACGGGTTCGGCGTCACCGCCCTCGGCGCGGGCCTGATCCCGTTCATGGCCCTGCTGCTGGTGATGGGCTGGTCCCTCGGCCTGGTCGGAATCTCGGCGGTGCTCCGCTTCGGGGAGAACGCCCAGGTGATCGCCTGGTCCCTGGTCTTCATCGTGCAGCCGCTGGCCGGGATCTTCTACCCGGTCGAGGTCCTGCCCGCCCCGCTCCAGACCGTCGCCTGGTTCCTCCCGGCCACCCACGTCTTCACCGGCATGCGGACCGTCCTGGACGGCGGCGCCGTACCGTGGGACAGCCTGGCCCTGGCAGCGGCGCTGGACGTCGTCTACCTGGCCGCGACGCTGGGCCTGTTCGCGTGGGCGCTGCGCTACGCCCGCGCCCACGGGAAGCTGTCCCGCTTCGGGGAGTGACGCGGGGAAGACGCCCGAAGAGCGGCGGGAAGGGCCGACAACGGACGAGGGCCCGGGGAACGCCGGACCGGCCGGCGGGTCGGTCCGGCCGGTCAGCGGAGCGACGCGGTCGCGCCGGCGGGTCGGTCCGGCCGGTCAGCGGAGCGACGCGGTCGCGGAGGACATCGCCGCCACGATGACGCCGACCAGGCTCTCCACGACCTCCGTGCGGTCCACCTCGGGATGCTCCAGCCACCAGTCGCCGGTGGCCTGGACCATCCCGACGAAAGCGTGCCCGAGCACCTGGGCGCGGACCGGGCCGAGGCCCTCCGAGGCGGCCGCGATCACCTCGCCGAGTTCCTCGCCCAGGCTGCGGACGATCGCGGTCATCTGGGAGTGGGTCCGGCTGTCCTCCGCCCCCGCCCGGTGGAACAGGAACCGGTAGAGACTCAGGTTGGCCGCGATCATGTCGAGATAGGCGGTGATCGTCGAGCGGGCCCGGCCGCGCAGGTCGGTGCCGGTCTGCTCGAACTGCTGCCGCAGCAGGTCGACGACGGTGCGGACGTGCCGGTTGGCCAGGGCCTGGTAGAGCCCGCTCTTGTCGCCGAAGTGCCGGTAGAGGATGGGCTTGGTGATGCCGGCCTCGGCGGCGATCGCCGCCATCGACGCCTCCGGGCCCTCGCGCCGGATCACCCGGTCCGCGGCGTCCAGGAGCGTCCTGCGGCGGTCTGGATCCCGTCCACTCACGACTCTCTTCTCCTCCCCTCTCAGAAGAGATCGGAAGAGAACAGCATAGGCATCCGGGCGCTTCACGATCTCATCGATGTTCCGGGTGTCCGTGGCGGTCGTTCAAGCGGGATGAAAACGATGTTCCGGTAATCTTGCCGATCTCTCCAGGAGGTGGCAGGTGGCCGAAGCGGGCGCCGTGGCGGTGCCGGGATACGAGGTGTCCGGCATCCTCGGGCAGGGTGGGTTCGGGATCGTCTACCGGGCCCGGCAGCTCGCCGTGGACCGCGAGGTCGCGCTCAAGATCGACAATCGGGTGCTCGTCTCGGAGCGCGACCGGCGCAGGTTCATGCGCGAGGTCACCTCCGCCGGAGCGCTCTCCGGCCATCCCCACGTCGCCCACGTCTACGACGCGGGGGTGCTGCCCGACGGCAGGCCGTACATGGTGCTGGAGCTCTGCCCGGGCGGGTCGCTGCTGGACCGGATGCGCGCCGAGGGGCGGCTGGACCCGGCCGAGGTGGCCGACATCGGCATCCGCATCGCCGACGCGCTGGCGGCCGCGCACGCCGCCGGAGTGCTGCACCGCGACATCAAGCCCGCCAACATCCTGGTCAACCGCTACGGCAACGTGGTGCTGTCGGACTTCGGGCTGGCCACCATGCCGTCGGCGGGCGGCGAGGTGTCGGTGACCCGCGAGTCGCTCACCCCCGCCTACGCCCCGCCGGAGGCGTTCGAGCTGGCCGAGCCCAGCGCCGCCGGGGACGTCTACTCCCTGGCCGCCACGCTCTACGCGCTGCTCTCGGGCCGGCCCCCGCGCTTCCCGGAGAGCGGCGTGGTCAACATCGCGGTCATCATGGCTCTGCACCGCCGGCCCATCCCGGAGATCCCGGGCGTGCCGCCGGAGCTGACCGAGGTGCTCCGCCAGGCCATGGCCGGCGATCCGGCCCGGCGCACGCCCTCGGTGGCGGCCCTGCGCGACGCCCTCACGGACCTGCGCCTGGCCCGCCACGCCCCGGCGTCCCGGCCGCTGCCCCCGCGTCCGGTGGCGCACCCGTCCGGTCCCGGGACGGCGTCCGGTTCCGGAACGCCGTCCGGCCCCTTCCCGCCCGGTCACATGTCACCGTCAGGTCCCACAACGCCGTCCGGTCCCGGAATGCCGCACCGTCCCGCCCCGTCCGGTCGTGTGTCACCGTCCGGCCCTCCGGCGTCCTTCCCGGCCGGGCCCTCGCCGTACGGCGCGCCGCCCGCCTACCCCGTCCCGCCCGCGGCGGGCAAGCAACCGGTGCGCGCGCACCTGACCTCACCCGGCGTGCGAGGTCTTTCGAGCACCCAGTCGCCCGCGACGGTCGCGTCCTCCGGCGGGTCGAACGGCAAGGTGTTCGTCGCGGTGGCGGTGGCGTTCGTGATCCTGCTGCTGGCCGGGGTCGGACTCATGTACTTCGAGAACCGCGGTCCCGGCGCCGGCTCGCAGACCGGGCCCGCCGTCGAGGGACCGGCCGCCCTGAAGCCCGGCGAGACGGGCGGCGCGGACGCGCCCGAAGACGGGGAGGGCCCTTCCGCGCAGGTCGCGAAGATCGCGGGAGTCGACACGGTCACCGCGTCGTGCCCCGCCGCGAAGGTCCCCGGTGCGGGGGCCGCGTGCGTGGCGAAGGCCGAGTGCTGGAGCGGGCTGCTCGTCGTGTCCGGTGACGCGAGCGCCACGACGGTCGGCTGCGAGGAGGCCCACTACTGGGAGACCTACGCGATCGCCACGTTGCCGCAGGACGTCACCACCTACCGGCAGCAGATCCTGGAGAAGCACCCAGTCGTCAAGCAGGTGTGCTCGACGCGGGTCATGCTCGCCTCCCGATCCGGCGACGCGCCCAAGGTCGCGGCCGGGAAGTGGCGTTCGACGGTGCTGCCTCCGTCGAAGGAGCGGTTCGACCAGGGCGACCGCACCTACCGCTGCCTCGGCGGGATCCTCGGCCCGGAGGCCAACGGCACGGTTTTCCGCCCTTACTGACCTATGGCCGGATAAAGCCTGGCATCGTGGATGTGAAAGGAGTGGTCCACGATGACCCAGGCGCGAATCGGTGTGACCGGCCTTGCCGTGATGGGGGCCAACCTCGCCAGGAACCTGGCCCGGCACGGGCACACGGTGGCCGTGCACAACAGGTCGCAGCACCGGACGAAAACCCTGATCGAGGAGTACGGACACGAGGGCGCGTTCGTCCCCTGTGAGACGCCGGAGCATCTCGTCGCGGCGCTGGAGCGCCCCCGGCGCATCTTGATCATGGTCAAGGCGGGCGCGGCGACCGACGCGGTGATCGAGGAGTTCGCCCCGCTGCTGGAGCCGGGCGACATGCTCGTGGACGGCGGGAACGCGCACTTCCTCGACACCCGCCGCCGTGAGGCGGCACTGCGCGAGCGCGGGATCCACTTCGTCGGGGCCGGGGTGTCCGGCGGCGAGGAGGGGGCGCTGCTCGGGCCGAGCATCATGCCGGGCGGGTCGGCGGAGTCGTACGCGGCGCTCGGACCGCTGCTGGAGGACATCGCCGCGAAGGTCGACGGGGTGCCGTGCTGCACGCACATCGGCCCCGACGGCGCCGGGCACTTCGTGAAGATGGTGCACAACGGCATCGAGTACGCCGACATGCAGCTCATCGCCGAGGCCTACGACCTGCTGCGGCAGGGCCTCGGACTGTCCCCCGCCGAGCTGGCCGAGGTCTTCGCCGAGTGGAACCGGGGCGAGCTGTCGTCCTACCTGATCGAGATCACCTCCGAGGTGCTCCGCCAGGTCGACGCGGCGACCGGCCGTCCCTTCGTGGACATCGTGGCCGACCGGGCCGAGCAGAAGGGCACCGGCCGCTGGACCGTGCAGATCGCGCTGGATCTGGGGGTGCCGGTGAGCGGCATCGCCGAGGCGGTCTTCGCCCGCGCCGTCTCCGGCGACGCGGAGCTGCGCCGGGCCGCGCGCGCCCTGCCCGGCCCGTCCGCCCCGACGGCGGGCGCCGTGGGCGAGGGGTTCGCCGAGGACGTACGGCGGGCGCTGTACGCCTCGAAGATCGTCGCCTACGCGCAGGGATTCGACCAGATCCGGGCCGGGAGCGCCGAGTACGGCTGGGACGTCGACCCGGGCGCGCTGGCGACCGTCTGGCGGGGCGGCTGCATCATCAGGGCCGTCTTCCTCGACCGCATCCGCGAGGCGTACACGGCGGGGCAGCGGAGCTCGGCGCCCGCGTCGCTGCTGCTGGCGCCGTACTTCGCCGAGGCCCTGACCGTGGCGCAGGGGGCGTGGCGGCGCGTGGTGGCGCGGGCCGCCGAGCTGGGCGTCCCCGCGCCGGGGTTCTCCACCGCGCTGGCCTACTACGACGCGCTGCGGGCCGAGCGGCTCCCGGCGGCGCTGATCCAGGGGCAGCGGGACTTCTTCGGGGCCCACACCTACCGCAGGGCCGACCGCGAGGGCGTCTTCCACACGCTCTGGTCGGGCGACCGGACCGAGATCGAGACCTGAGTCCCCGGCGGGACGGCCGCGGGACCGGGGTCAGGGCCGTTCCCCGGGCCGGTCGACGATCTCCGAGGCCAGTTCGGCCGAGGTGAGGGCGCGGCCCGCGCGGGCCACCAGCTGCGAGCCGAGCCACCTGTCGGTCCGGCGCGGTCTGTGGGCACGATCAATCCGGCTCCGATCATCCGCCCCGGGCTTCCGGAGCCGGCCGCATGTTCCCCCTCTTTCACCCGATGGGTCATTGCGAGTTCACGGCCCTGCGTTCGGCAGGATGGCAGAGTGCGCATACGCCCCATATCCCTGCCGTCGCTGGCCGAGGAGATCGCCGACCGGATCGCCGGGAGACCCCGGGACGCCTGGACGCGGGTCGCCTTCGACGGCGCGCCCGCCGCGCGGCCGGACGAGCTCGCCGACGCGCTGGCCGAGCCGCTCCGGGTGCGCGGCCGCGCGATCCTGCGCGTGTCCGCCCGGGACTTCCTGCGCCCGGCGTCGCTCCGGTTCGAGCACGGCAAGACCGACCCGGACGCCTTCTACGACGACTGGCTCGACGCGGGAGGGCTGACCCGCGAGGTTCTGGCGCGGCTGGACCCCGGCGGCCCGGGCAAGGTCCTGCCCTCCCTGTGGGACACCGAGAAGGACCGGGCGACCCGCGCACCGTACGTCACGGTGCCGGCGGGCGGGGTGCTCCTGCTGGACGGGGCGCTGCTGCTGGGCCGGTGGCTCCCCTTCGACCTGACCGTGCACCTGCGGCTCTCCCCGGCCGCGCTGGCCCGCCGCACCCCGCCGGAGCTGCACTGGACCCTGCCCGCCTACGAGCGATACGAGCACGAGGCCGAGCCCTCGGAGACCGCCGACATCGTCGTCCGGGCGGACGACCCCAGACACCCGGCGATCGTCATCCGGTAGGGTCGTGGCCCGTGTTGCGCTGTGCCGTACTCGACGACTACCAGAACGTCGCCCTGACCATGGCCGACTGGTCACGGGTCGGGGCCAGGAGCTTCCCCGAGCGTTTCCCGGACCAGGACGCCCTGGTCGAGGCGATCGGCGACTACGAGATCGTGGTGATCATGCGGGAGCGCACGCCGTTCCCCCGGTCGCTGTTCGAGCGCCTGCCGAAGCTGCAGCTGCTGATCACCTCCGGCGGCCGCAACGCCTCCATCGATCTCGCGGCCGCCGCCGAACACGGCGTGACCGTCTGCGGCACCGGCAGTTCCCTCACCCCGCCCGCCGAGCTGACCTGGGCGCTCATCCTCGGCCTGGCCCGGCGGATCGTGCCGGAGGCCACCGCGGTGCGCACGGGCGGGCCCTGGCAGAGCACCGTCGGGGTCGACCTGAACGGCGGCGTGCTGGGCCTGCTCGGTCTCGGCAGGATCGGCACGCAGGTGGCCCGGGTCGGGCAGGCCTTCGGCATGGACGTGCTCGCCTGGAGCCAGAACCTGACCGCCGAGCGCGCCGAGGCCGCCGGCGTACGGCTCGCGGGCTCGCTGCGGGAGCTGTGCGCGGCGAGCGACTTCCTCTCGATCCACGTCGTGCTGGGCGAGCGCACCCGGGGGCTGGTCGGCCCGGCCGAACTGGCGTCGATGAAGCCCACCGCCTACCTGGTCAACACCGCGCGGGCCGCGATCGTCGACCAGGACGCGCTGGTCGAGGCGCTCCGGGAGCGGCGGATCGCCGGGGCCGGGCTCGACGTCTTCGAGACCGAGCCCCTGCCGGCGGACCATCCCCTGCGGACCCTCCCCGGCGTCCTGGCCACCCCGCACCTCGGGTACGTCACCGAGGAGAACTACCGCACGTACTTCCGTGAGGCCGTCGAGGACATCGACGCCTTCCTCGACGGCGCCCCCGTCCGCGTGCTCGGCACGTTCTGAACGGCGACGGGCCGGCAGGAGGCGCTACCCGATCGTCGCGCCCAGTCCCTCGTCGCCGCGGCCGTCCCCGATGAGCGCTTCGATCCTGGCCGCCACCGCCGGCAGTCCGCCGTCGCCGAGACGTCGGCCGGCACGGAGCCCGATGAGGTGGCGGACGACGGTGAGGTGCTCGGTGAGGTCGGCGGGGCCCGCCGGGTAGATGCTCCGCGACAGCTCGGAGACCGTGCCGGGAACCCCGGTGACCACGTGGCCGAGCTGGGCGGCCGCCGCACGGGAGAACTCGGCGACGTCGATGCCGGCCTCCCGTACGGTGTCGAGGGCGCGCAACAGGCCGAGCTGGGCGTCGTACCAGACCCCGAACAAGGTGAGATCCCAGACCGCGGCCGCCTCCGGGGCCTCCCCGACGAAGCGCGGCTCGCTCAGCAGGCCGAGCGTCGCGCCGTGTTCCTCGAATGCGGGCCGGGAGCCGCTGTACAGGATGATCGCCGCACCGGTGCCGATCGTCTCGGGCGAGGCCTGGATGCCCGCATCGAGGTAGGACGCCCCCAGGACGGCGGCCCGCCGGGCGGCCCGCCGCGCCTCATCGGCGGTTCCCGTGTACATCCCGACGATCGTCCGCCCGGACAAGTCCATGTCCAGCTCGGCGAGGCACTGCCGCACCGCCGCGTAGTCCGTGAGGGTGAGGAGGATCAGGTCGCCGGACGACACCGCTTCCCGGACGGATCCCGCCGGCAGCGCGCCCGCGTCCACCAACCCGGCTGAACGGCCCGCCGTACGGTTCCACACCACCACCTCGCGTCCACCGGCGAGCAGCCGGCGTGCCACCGCACCGCCGACGGCTCCCGTGCCGATCACCACGACCCGCCGGGCTGAACTTCTCGTCTCCGTCATGGTGGCGATATTCGGATATCAAGCATGCTTGAGGTCAAGACGGCGGAAGCGGGCGTCCGCCCGGCGTCAGCTCGGCGCCGGGGACGCCTCCCCCTCCCCCGGCGCGGGGATGTCGTAGGCGTCCTCCAGGCCGCACGCCTTCGCCAGCCCGGCCGCCGCGGCCACGAGCCTGCGGGCGTGGACGGAGGCCTTCGCGCTGCCTTTCCGGGCGCTCACGTACCCCTCCGCCGCGGCGACGCTCTGCTGGATGTGCTGCAGCGTCGGCTCGACCGCGCCGGGGGCGGCGTCGAGCAGGAAGGCGAGCCAGCGGGAGACCGGCGCGTCGGCGCTCAGGCCGTTCGCGCCGGAGTGCCGTGCGACCTCGCCGAGGAAGGTGCGCAGGTCCGCGTCCTCGCAGGCCGATCCCGGCCCGGTGGCCGGGACCGGCGTCGGGGTGTGGGACGGCTGCGCGGCGGGCGTGGCCGACGTCCCGGCCGGGGTCGGGGCGGGCGGCGGGGCGTTGGAGCAGCTCCCCGCGGCGAGGACGAGGACGGCGAGAGCCAGGCCCCGAGCCGTCACGTAGAGCTTTCGATACGACACATAGGGTAGACGCAATACGGCGCCGCCAGGTTGCCTCACCGGCGTCGCGACAGCGCGAACGCCTCAGCCGTCTCCTGCCGTACGGCTCCCCTGGCCGGGTTCGGGATGCTCCGTACCGGCCTGCGCCTTCTTCCGGTTCTTCCGGGGAAGCCGGCGCAGCGAGCCGGGGTGCGCCCGCTCCTCCGGGTGCCGCCGCACCCGGCGGAGGCTCGCGACGACGGTGACGAGCAACACGAGGAGGATCACACCGAGCGACACGGGGGTGGGGATCTCCGGGATCGAGGAGGAGACGTCCTCGTGCAGGAAGACCAGGACGAGCTTGACTCCGATGAACCCGAGGATCGCCGAGAGCCCGATCGACAGGTAGACCAGCCGTTCGAGCAGGCCCTCGATGAGGAAGTACAGGGCCCGCAGGCCGAGCAGGGCGAAGGCGTTGGCGGAGAAGACGAGCAGCGGATGCTGGGTGATCCCGAAGATCGCCGGGATCGAGTCGAGGGCGAAGAGCAGGTCGGTGCTGCCGATGGCGACGAAGACGAGGAACAGGGGTGTGATCACGCGCCTGCCGTCCTCCACGGCGACCAGCCGTCCGCCGTGGAAGTCGTCGCTGACCGGGAAGATCCGGCCGACCCACTTGATCAGCGGGTTGTCGCCGATGTCGGGGTCGTCGTTCCGGTGGCGGGCCAGCTGCACCGCGGTCCAGATCAGGAGCAGGCCGAAGACGAGGAACGTCGGCGAGAACACCGTGATGGCCGTGGCCCCCACGGTGATGAGGATCGCCCGCATCACGAGCGCGGCCGCGATGCCGAACAGCAGCGCCTTCTGCTGGTACTCGTCGGGCACCGCGAACTGGCTCATGATGATGACGAAGACGAAGAGGTTGTCCACCGACAGGCTCTTCTCCACCAGCCATCCGGCGAAGTACTCGGTCGCGATGTCCGCGCCCGCCAGCGGCCAGAGCGCGAGCCCGAAGACGATCGCCAGCGCGATGTAGAACACCGACCACATCGCCGCCTCCCGCAGGCCCACGGCGTGCGGGCGCCGGGAGGCGACCACGAAGTCGAGGGCCAGCAGGGCCACGACGATCCCCACGACGACGGCCCAGGCCCCCAGCGAATCGATGATCACCTTTGCTCCACCCTGACGTGCGACGCTGCTGTGATCACGTGCGTATACCCGGCAAACACTCGCTTATCCGGTTATAAGGGCAATGTCCGCCTGGCGCACGACCGCGGCCGGAACTACCGTCGAGGCAGCGGAGCGGAAGAGCCCTGGAGTGGCCATGCGATACGCCGACTGGGGTGAACGATCACCCCGCTGGGCCGGAATCCGCAGCGAGATGCTCAATCTGCGGGGCACGCCCGTGCACCTGCTCAGAAAGCCCGCCGCACCCGGCGTTCCCGACCCCGGCGCAGCCGGCGTTCCCGACCCCGGGTCACCCGGTGTTCCCGGCGCACCCGGCGCACCGGTCCATCTCCTGATCCACCCGATGGCCGGCACCGGGACCATGTGGCTGGACGCCATCGGGCCGCTCAGCGCGTACGGCACGGTGATCGCCCCCGATCTGCCGGGCACCGTGCTCGGCCACACCGGGTCCCCGCACCGCGACGCCGCACGCGCCGAGGTGAACGCCCGGTTCCTGCGCGCCCTCACCTCCGAGCTCGGCCTGGACCGCGTCGTGCTGCACGGCTGGTCGATGGGCGGCCTGGTGGCGCTGCTCTTCGCCGACCTCGCGCCCCGCCGCGTCGAGCGCCTCGTCCTGACCGCCCCGACCCTTCCCGGCCCCATGACCGCGGAGGAACGGAAATGGTGGCGGACGTTCGGACGGCTCGCGCTGTTCGCCGGCCCGCCGATCGCCCGCGGCCTCCTGCGGGTGATCGGCCCGAAAGCGCTCGCCATGAAGCGGGACGCCCTCGCGAACCCCGAGGCGCGGATCGCCCGGGGGCTGGACACCACCGGGGGTGACGTCTCGCGCCTGTCGCCGGAGATGATCACGCTCCTGACCGACCAGCTCGACGAGGTCCGATCACGTCCGCGGCAGCTGAGCGGCGCCGTGACGGCCTTCGCCTCCGCGTGCTCGTCGATGTTCGTGAACCGCGGCCCCGTCGAGACGGCGATCGGCCGGATCACCGCTCCCACCCTCCTGGCCTGGGGAGACCAGGACCGGGTGATCCCCCGTCCCGTGATCGACTCCCTGCTGGCCCGGCGGCCGGGGTGGGACCTCCGCGTGTTCGAGGGGACCGGGCACGTGCTGCCCGCGGCGGTCCCGGACGCCTACGCCGAGGCCGTCGCCGGGTGGCTCGTGAAACACCGTGCGGCGGATCTTCCGCCGGGCTGAGCCGCCGCCGAATCTCTCCCGCCTTCTTCCGCGGGGGGCTTCCCGGCGAGCCCCTTTCCGGAATAGGACTTTCCCGCCGAGGACTCCTTGCGGGGTTCCGCCGCGAATCCCCGCAAGAGGGATTTCATAACAGAACGAAAAAGGGTTTGCATCGTTCCAGGCAACGACTTGGACATCGCATTTGTTTTCCGCGTCGCCGATGAGGATTCCGTACGGCGGCGGCTAAGATTCCCACTGGTTTCATCACGTGGTTTCCGTGAGGACGGGGCGACGAGCGATGGCCGCCGACCACATCTCGCATTCTTCATGCGGAGGCGCATCATGTCCTATCCGCCACAGCAGAACGGCCCCGTTTCCCCGTACGGCCACGGCCAGCACCCGCAGCACCACCCGCAGGGGCAGCCGATGACCGGACAGCCGCACCCGCAGCACCGGCAGCCGGTCCAGGGGCAGGTGTACACGCGGCAGGAGGCGTACTTCCCGCCGCAGGGCCCCGTCTACGTGCAGCAGCCGCCGCCCGCTCCGCGCAACGGACTGGGGATCGCGGCGCTGATCCTCGGCCTGCTCGGCATGCTCACCGGCCTGATCCCGCTGCTCTTCTGGCTGGCCGGCCCGCTCGGGCTCGTCGGCCTGATCCTCGGCCTGGTCGGAATCGGCAGGGTCAGACGCCGGGAGGCCTCCAACCAGGTGATGACCGTCATCGGCACGGTGGCCGGCGCGCTCGCCGTGGCACTGGCCACCTGGGGCGCGGTGGTCTTCTTCACCGCCGCCAGTGAAGCGGTGGAGGGCCTCGACAAGGCCCTGCGAAGCGGCGAGAGCGCCCAGTCCGGGAAAACACTTCAGCTCGGCGAGGCCGCCTCGTTCAACAACGGCCTCAAATTGACCGTCACCGAAATCGAGTCCTTCACTCCGGAGAACGAGTTCGAGAAAGCAGCGGAGGGTCACCGGCTCGTCAAGGTCACCGTGGTCGCGGAGAACACCGCCGAGGACACGCAGAGCGTCCTGCTGTCCTCCGTCAACATGCGCGCGGGAGAATCGAACGCCCAGGCCCGGTCGAGCTACGCCGGCGGTTTCAAGGAATTGACGGGCGACCTCGCCCCCGGCGCCAAGGCCACCGGAACCTACCTTTTCGAGGTCGCGGAGAGCGACCTGGGCAAGCTCCAGGTGCAGGTGGGCATGTTCATCGGCGATTCCGTCTTCTGGGAAGGCTCGCTGAAGGAGTAGCGGACGCCGCCGGACGGGACCTCCCACCATCCGGCGGCGCTTTCCAACTTGCGCGTAACTTTCCCGGCCTGCGGTAACCGGCGGGCAAGCCCCGGTCAAGCGGGCTGCGGCATAACCGGATGGAGACCCCGGGGGGCGACGGGCGAAACCGGGGAACGACCGTCAGGAGCACACCATGAAGCGCATCGCTTTCGGGCTGGCCGTACTGGCGGCCACCGGCGGCCTCCTCGCCGCGCCCGCCGCCGCAGGCGCCGCCACCGTCAGCGCCGCCACCGGTGACGACTACGGGCCCGACACCTGCCGGCAGGGTTTCGTCTGGCGTGAGGCGCGGCCGGCGGATCGGGTCTGCGTCAAGCCGGACGTCCGGGACCAGGCCGCCAAGGACAACGGCGTCAAGCACACCCGCTGGACCTCCGGCCCCTTCGGCCCGCACACCTGCGTCAACGGATTCGTGTGGCGCGAGGCGTTCCCCGGGGACGACGTCTGCGTCACCCCGGGCGTCCGCGGCCAGGTGCGCACCGACAACGCCGCGGCGGCCGCCCGCAAGGTCACGGCCAAGCTCTGGGTCTCCAAGTACACGGCCGCGCGGCAGAACAACGGCGGCGACGTCGGGACCTCCACCTCCATCGACGACATCCCGCGCCTGCAGCTCAACGGCAACCACTACAACTTCGGCCCGGTCAAGCTCTACGTCCGCTACAACACCGGCCGCCTGGCCTGGAGCGGGCGCGTCGAGGCCAAGGCCCACACCGGCCACGCGGGCGGCAGCTGGGGCAGGAAGACCGGCCTGTTCGACTGCTCGCGAGCCGGCAGGCCCGCCAACGGCTACGCCCAGGCCCAGGACGCGATCTCCGGCCGCTGGTCGGCCAAGGTCCCGGTGACCATCGGCTGCGCCGTCCTCTGACCCGCCTCCGCCGTCCCCGGGGAACGCCCGTGAAGCGCCGGGGGCGGCGGATTCCGCAGCCGAACCCGCCCTGGCGGTCGAGCCGTCCTCGGAGCTCCGAGGACGGCTCGCACGTGGTCGCCCCGCCGGGGGCGTGGGGGTCAGGCGGCCAGGTCGAGGGGGATGACGTGGGCGGCCGTACGGCGCAGGCGGTAGCTCAGGGCGTTCGGGCGGGAGACCACCACGACCTCGACGCCGCGGCTGCGGAGCCAGTCGGCCAGGTCGGTGAAGATGCCGTCGCCGGAGCCGATGATCACACGTTCGAAGCGGTCGTCGAGGTGGTCCAGGCGGATCACCTCGCACAGCGCCTCGTCGGCGCCGTCGCGGCCGGAGCGGACCAGGAGCTGGATCCCGGCCAGGGCCAGGCCGACGGCCAGGAGGGCGCCGTGGTTGACGGCCGCGACGTACTGGTCGGTGAAACCCGCGGGGACGCGGCGGCGATAGTGGCTCATCAGGGTGACGACCTCGGAGGTCGCCGGGCGGGGGGGTGCCGACGAGGTTCTCGACGTCCAGCAGGTGAACGGACCGGCCGCACGAAAGGTTACGCATAGCGATGCCCCCTTGCCCCTGAGTTACCTCTGCATAGCCGCCACTTTAATGCTGGAAATCGCTGGAACTCAAGGGAGACACGTGGAACTCCTGTTACGATCCGGGCCGTGAGTGAATCACTGGACGCGCTGGAGCGGCGCATCGCCGAGCTCCGCGCCGAGGTGCGGCGGGCGGTGAAGGCGCGCGACGGCGCGCGGGCCCGTGCGCTCCGGGGGGATCTGCGCCGGGCCGAGCTGGCCTGGGACGAGGCGATCATGGCCGAGGATCCCGCGGCGATCGTGCCCGGCCTGCGGGAGCTGCAGGAGGCCGGGACGTCGCTGATGCCGATCCGGGAGCAGGTGCACCAGGCGCTCCTGCTGCTGGGCGTGCCCGCGGCGGCCCGGCTGGTCGTGGCGGTGAACGCGGCGTTCTTCTCCGGGGCGCTGCGGGGGCCGCAGCTCACCAGCCTCCGCCGGGACGAGGAACGTTCCTTCCGCAGTGATCCCTACGCCAGGCCGTACTACCTGTGCGCCGCGCTGACCGACCGCCTCTCCCCCGCCCGGGGGCTGCTCGCCGACAGCACCTGGCCGCTGGAGGCGCGGGTGGTGGGGCCGCTGAGCCCGCGCGTCGACTACCTCACCGCCGCCGTGCGCATCGCCGAGCACCTGGAGCGGCTGGCGGATTCGCCGCCGGGCGCGGCCCGGCTGCTGTCGCGGATGGCCCAGAACATCCCGGGCGCCGCCGAGGGCTTCGCCCCGGCCGACCCGATGACCGTGGTCCGCGCGGCCCGGGCGGAGCTGGAGGTGCACCTCGCCGCCGACGCCGCGCAGCGGGCCGAGGTCGCGGCGCGGGCGAGCGGGCAACTGACCGACGTGGAGCGCCTGTTCGGCGCGTCCGCGCTGAGCACCCTGAGAGGGGCCTGTTGACGTGAACCGGCTGGACAGGTTGCGCGGGCCGGTGCCGCCGCGCGCGCACGACGCGCGGGCCATCGCGGCCCTGGCCGCCAACCCCGGGTGCGCCCGGCGGGCGCTGCTGGACGCGGCCGGGGTCGACAAGGACGGCACGGCGCGGCACCTGGGCTTCCCCGCGCCCTTCGGCCAGTCGCAGTTCGCGATCACCCGGGGGAACGTGTTCGAGGCCCTGGTGAAGGAGAACGGCTGCGCGGAGCTGCTGCGGCTGATGCGCGAGCTGCTCGGCCTCCCCGTCGACCAGGTGGGCTACCAGGACGTGGAGAACGTGGGCTCGCACCTGCGGGCCTCGCACACCCGGGCGCTGATCGACCGGGCCGCGCGGGAGCTGGACGCCGCGGTCTTCTACGACCATCCCATGCTCAGCCTGGAGATCGCCGGGCACACCGCCTACCTGGAGCCGGACGTGCTGGCCTTCCAGCTGGGCGGGCGCTTCCACATCGTGGAGATCAAGTCGTTCGCGGTGATCGACGGCCAGGCGGAGCCGGAGAAGGTGGCGGCGGCGGCCCGGCAGGCGGCGGTGTACGTGATGGCGTTGCGCGCGCTCATGGCCGACCTCGGGCACGACCCGGAACGGGTCTCCCACGACGTGGTGCTCATCTGCCCGGAGAACTTCGCCAACCGGCCCACCGCGTCGCTGGTGGACGTGCGCAAGCAGCTGGCGGTGCTCAAGCGGCAGCTGGCCCGGATGGCCCGCGTGGACCGGCTGCTGGAGGGGCTCCCGCCGGAGCTGACCTTCTCCCTGGATCCGGACGACGAGGGCGTGCCGACCCGGTCGGCGCGTGAGCTGGCCGAGGCGCTGGGCCGGATACCGGCCCGGTACGCCCCGGACTGCCTGTCGACGTGTGACATGTGCATGTTCTGCCGGGACGAGGCGCGCTCCTGCGGATCGACGGACCTGCTCGGCCGCCAGGTGCGCGACCAGCTCGGCGGCGTGGCGGCGGCGAGCGAGGCGCTGGGCCTGGCCGAGGGGACGGTCGTCCCCGGCGAGGGCCAGGAGGAGATCGCCCGGGTGCTCCGCCTGGCGAACCGCCTGCGGGAGGAGTGCCTCACGTGAGCGGGCGAGCCGTGGACGCGCGGCCGGCGGAGGAGGCCGCGTGAGTACGTTGCTGGCGCTGGCGCGGTTGCGGGCGATGCGGGACGGGGTGGCGCAGCGGATCACCACGGTCCGGCACTGCCACGTCTCGGAGCGGCCGATGGTGTTCATCCCGTTGAAGCTCGCCGGTGAGGCCGCGGCGCCGCTGGGGGCGATGGTGGGCACCGATCCGGATCATCCGCGGCTGCTGGTGGTGCCGCAGCCGCGCAACCGTGATCTGCGTTTCGCCTTCGCCGGAGAGCTGGCCGAGGTGCTGCTGCCGTACATCGAGAGCTTCCAGAAGGCCACCGAGACGGTGGAGAAGAAGGTCGGCGAGCCGTACGAGCGGTGCCTGGACGCGCCGCAGATCGTCGTGCCCAACCGGCCGGCGGTGGCGTTCACCGGGCTGCTGGGGCGCTCCACGCGGTTCCGCCGGGTGGACGGGCCGTACCCGGTGCATCCGTCGGTGCCGCTGCTGGGCCGGTGGCTGACGTATTTCACCGACCGGGCCTCGCAGCCGGGGTCGTCGCTGCTGCTGGCGGCGACGGACGTCCTGGGCGCGCACTGGGCGACGGGGCAGAGCGGCCTGGAGGACGCGAACCTGGCGGCGCTGGTGGGCTGGATCGATCCGCCGCCGGGGATGAGCGGGCCGCGGGCGGCCGAGGAGGCGGAGGATCCGCTGCTGTGGCCGCCGGCCGGGCCGGCGACCGACCCGGGGTTCGACAACGAGGTGCTGGGGCCGGCGATCCGGGCCTACGAGGACGCTCCGACGGCGCGGGCGGTGGAGCGGGTCGCGCAGGCGCTCCGGAGCCAGCTGGAGCCGACCTGGCGGCTGACGTGGCGGGCGGTGGAGCTGCTGCGGGCGCTGCCGGAGGGTTCGCGTGTGCGCGACCGGTGGGATGCGGACCGGGGGTCGTTCACCCGGTTCGTGGAGCGGATCGCCGAGGGCGGGCCGCCGCAGGCGCGCAGGGACGGCGCGGTGGGCGCGGCGGCGCGGCTGGCCGGGCTGGAGCGGGCGCGGGCCGGTTACGACGTGCAGCGGGCCTATGACGACCCGCTCGTCATGGCGGAGTACCGGCTGACCGGCGAGGCGTTCGCCGGGGTGGTCACGGGTGCCGAGCCGGAGCATTTCGAGGGCGAGGGCCGCTCGCGCAAGCTCCGGCCGCTGATCACTGTCCGGACGCAGGATCCGGTACGGCTGGCGCCCGGCGCCGTGCTGGGCAGCCCGGACCGGCGGGGCCACGGCGCCGAGGTGGTGGGGCTGGCCGGCGGCGAGATCACCCTGAAGATCGTCAAGGGGATGGGGCGGGGCAAGACGCCCGCTCCGGGAGCGGTCCCCCAGCCGGGTGAGCGGGTCTGCTACACCTCCCTGACCGACGACTTCCAGACCTCGGCGGCGCTGCCCGACCCCGAGCAGACGCCGTGGACCCACGGCGGCCCGCCGGAGGAGTACGCGCCCAGCGACGACGACGCGCAGGAGGAGTGGGAGTGACGCCCCCGAGAGCGGCGCCCGGCATCACGAAGTCCGGCGTCACACGGATCGCGGCGGCGCCCGGCGTCGCGGGAGCCGGGGTCCCCGGCGGGAGGAGCGGTCATGGCGCTTGAGATCGTACGGACCCCGACCCCGCAGCAGGAGGCGGCGGACGTCGTGGCGGACGTGCTGGCGGACCTGCCGCGCCACCGCGGCGTGGTGGTGGACTCCCCGCCCGGGGCGGGCAAGTCGACGCTGGTCGTCAGAGCCGCCGGGCACATCGCGGAGACCGGCGAGCCGCTGATGATCGTGGCGCAGACCAACGAGCAGGTCGACGACCTGGTGGAGCGGCTGGCGGCCGAGCATCCGGACCTGACGATCGGCCGGCTGTCGGCGAGCGGGTACACCGCGCCGGCCCGGATCCACGGGCACGCCAACGTCTCGGTGGCGAGCAAGCTGCCCGATCTGGGCGATCCCGCGGTGGTGGTGGCCACGGCCGACAAGTGGGCGTGGGTCGGCGATCGGACGTGGCCCTGGGCGATCGTCGACGAGGCGTACCAGATGCGCTCGGACAAGCTGCTGCGGATCGCGTCGTCGTTCGAGCGCGCGCTGTTCGTGGGCGATCCGGGGCAGCTGGACCCGTTCTCGATCGTGGACGGCGACCGGTGGGCGGGCCTGTCGTGGGATCCGGTGCAGAGCGCGGTCTCGGTGCTGCTGCGCCACAATCCGGACCTGCCGGTGCACCGGCTCCCGGTCTCGTGGCGGCTGCCCGCGTCGGCGGCGCCGGTGGTGTCGGAGGCGTTCTACCCGTTCACCGGGTTCCGGTCGGGGACGACGCACGCCGACCGGACGCTGGAGCTGACGGTGAACGGCATGCGGACCTCCTACGACCGGGCGCTGGAGACGGCGGCGGCCTCGGGCTGGGCGCTGTACGAGCTGCCGAACCGGCACACGATCCGCACCGACGCCGAGGCGGTGCAGGCGGTGGCGCTGCTGGCGGTACGGCTGCTGCAGCGGGCTCCGGTGGCGCACTCGGAGCGGGGCAGCCACCCGGTCACGGCGGACCGGATCGCGATCGGCGCGGCCCACCGCGACCAGGTGGCGGCGATCCGCGCGGCCGGGGTGCCCGACGAGATCACGGTGGACACCGCCAACCGGCTGCAGGGCCGGGAGTACGACGTGACGATCGTGCTGCACCCGCTCTCGGGGCGGCGTGACGCCACCGCGTTCCACCTGGAGTCGGGTCGGTTGTGCGTGCTCACCTCGCGGCACCGGCACGCGTGCGTCGTGGTGGCGCGGGCGGGCATCCCGGAGCTGCTGGACGCCCACCCGTCGGCCGAGCCGGTCCGGCTGGGCGTGCCGGTGAAGTTCCCGGACGGCTGGGAGGCCAACCAAGCCGTGATGGCCCACCTGGCCAAGCACCGGGTGACGCCCTGAGCCCCGGGTGACGCCCTGAGCCCCGGGTGACGCCCTGAGCCCCGGGTGACGCCCTGAGCCCCGGGTGACGCCCTGGGCTCAGGGGTGCTGCCCTGGCTCTGGGGTGCTGCCCTGGAACGCCCCGAGCCCGGGTGACGCCCTGGACGCCGGGCGACATCCTGCGTTCCGGGCGACGTCCCGGCCGCCGGACCCGTACCGGTCAGTGGACGTGGTCGGGGGTGGGAACCTCCAGGTTCGCGCGGAGCCAGGCGATGCGCTCGCGGCTCTCGTCGTCGGCGGGCGTGTAGACCACCATGCGGGTCTCCGGCGGCGAGGCCAGGGTCATGCTCGTCGAGACGGTGCGGATCAGCCCCGCGACGCTGTGCTGGAAGATCTTCATACGGCTGCCGGGCCTGGCCACGTCATGGGTGTCCCACATCCGGGCGAACTCGGGGCTCGCCGCCGAAAGGCGCCGGACGAAGTCGGTCCAGACGGGTTCGCCGAGATGGCGGCCGAACCCGGCGCGCAGGGTCGCCACCATCTGCGGGAGCTCCTCCTCCAGGTTGACCACCGGGTTGCAGCAGTCGCGGCCGGTGAACAGCTGCCAGAGCGCGTTGCGGGCGGCGGGCGGCTGTCCCGTCAGGTTGGGGAACATCCACTCGTAGGTGTCGTTCCAGGCCAGGAGGTCGTAGCGGGCGTTGTAGACCGCGGCGGGGATCGGGTCGAGCTGGTCGAGGATGAGCTGCGTCTCGGGTTCCAGGGTGCGGCGGCCCCCGGTCTCGGTCACCTCGGGCACGTCGGCGAGCCGGTAGAGGTGCTCGTGCTCGGCCGGGTCCAGCCCGAGGGTGCGGGAGATCGCGTCGAGCACCTGCACGCTGACGTTGATCGGCCGTCCCTGCTCCAGCCAGGTGTACCAGGTGATGCCGACCCCGGCGAGCTGGGCGACCTCCTCGCGGCGCAGGCCCGGAGTGCGCCGGCGCAGGCCGGGCGGGAGGCCGACGTCCGCCGGGGTGACGCGTTCCCGGCGGCTGCGCAGGAAGGCGGCGAGTTCCGTCCGGCGGGCGCCCGATCGGCTTCCCGCCGGCGTCCCCGCCCTCGCGGCAGGCCTGGCGTCCGCCGGCGTCCCCGTCCCCGCGGCGATCCCGGCGTCCGCCGTCGCGTCGCGGGCGCCCCGGCGGCTTCCGGTACGGCCGGCGGGGCGGGCGTCGGGCTGGGTCACGGTCACCTCCCCATGCTGACCGACATGCGACCCGCTTGCCAGGTGCTGCCGGTACCAGGATCGGCAGGCTCTCACTACCCGTATCCGCCCGGCCGCAGAGTCGTCCCATGACCGCTGTCTCCACGGGCCCCGCGAGGACTCCGGCCCTTCGCTCTCCCTGGCTGCTGACGATCCTCCTGAGCGGGCAGTTCATGGCGATCCTGGACGTCTCGATCGTCAATGTCGCCGCCCCCGTCATCCGTTCCGATCTCGGCGCGTCGGGTTCCGCGCTCCAGATGATCATTTCCGGGTACACCGTCGCCTACGCCATGCTGCTGGTCACCGGGGCCCGTCTGGGCGGCCGGTACGGCGGGCGGCGGCTGTTCCTGTCCGGCCTGGCGCTGTTCACCGCCGCGTCCCTGGCCTGCGGGCTGGCCGTCTCGGCGGGCCAGCTGATCGCCTTCCGGCTGCTGCAGGGCGCGGGGGCGGCGCTGATGGTCCCGCAGGTGCTGAGCATGATCCAGACGAACTTCGCGGGGGCGGCCCGGGTCCGGGCGCTCAGCCTGTACGCCGCGGTGATCTCCGGGGCGGCGATCGCCGGCCAGGTGCTGGGCGGCCTGCTGGTCTCGGCCGACCTGCTGGGCACTGCCTGGCGGCCGGTGTTCCTGGTGAACGTGCCGATCGGGCTGGGCCTGCTCGTCGCCGGGCGGCGGCTGCCGCCCGCCTCCGGACGCGGCGCCCCGCGGGCGCTGGACCTGCCGGGTCTGGTCACGCTCTCGGCGGCGGTGAGCCTGCTGGTGGTGCCGCTGGTGCTGGGGCACGAGCAGGACTGGCCGCTGTGGGGCTGGGCGGCGATGGCCGGGAGCGCGGCCCTGGCCGGGGTGTTCGTGGCGGTGGAGCGGCGGGCCGTCGCGCCGCTGGTGCCGGCGCGGGTGCTCGGCGCGCCGGGGGTGGTCCCGTCGGTGCTGGCGGTGCTCGGGGTCATGGCGACCTACGGGGGTTTCCTGTTCACGATCGCGCTGCACCTGCAGGGCCCGCTGGGCGCCAGCCCGGTCGAGGCGGGCCTGACGTTCCTGCCCATGGCGGTGGCCTTCGCCGCGGCCAGCCTCAACTGGCGGCGGATCCCCGAGCGGCTGCAGCGCCGGTTGATCGTCGCTTCGTTCGGCGTCGCCGGACTGGGTTATCTCGGCCTGGCGGCCGCGTTCGGCGGGGGCGGGCACGGGCAGCCGCTGCTGGCGGTCATGCTGGCGGTGACGGGGGCGGCCCTGGCCGGGACGTTCAGCCCGGTGCTCGGGGTGGCCCTCACGCATGTCGCCCCCGCCGACGCCTCCGACGCCAGCGGGCTGCTCGTGATGGTGATGCAGCTCGGCCAGGTGGTGGGCGTGGCGACGTTCGGCACGCTGTACCTGGCGCAGGGGTCGATCACGGCCGCCGCGGTGGCTCTGGGGGTCACGGCGGTGGCGGCGGGGGCGTGCGCGCTGCCCCTGCTGCGGGTGCGGCCCGCGCGCTGAGCCGTGCCCGCGGCCGGGACGCCGGCCGCGGGTACGGCCCCCGCATCGGGCTGCGCCCGATCCGGGGTCTCAGACCGTACGGAGGTCCCAGCCGTACAGCGGCCTCGGCCGTACGGAGGTCTCAGACCGTACGGCGCCAGACGTCGATGGCCAGCACCTGCCGCATGCCCACCGACAGGTACAGGTCCAGGGCGGGGGTGCTGTTGTTGGCGTCGACGTGCAGGTAGGTGCCGACCCTGCCGCGCCGGGCGTCGGCGGCGAACGCCGTGCGGAGCATGAACCGGCCCAGGCCGCGGCCGCGGAAGGCGGGCAGGACGGCGAGCTGGCGGACGTAGCCGCAGTTCTCGTCCCCGGCGAACATGTCCGTGCCGAGCAGCATCGCCGCGGGCTCGCCGTCGGCGTAGGCGACGAGCAGCTGGGACCAGTCGGTGTTGCTGGAGGCGTCCAGGTCGGCGAACCACTCGTCGAAGCCCTTGGGGACGAACCCGAAGTGCTCGGCGAACCCCGCCTGCTGGACGGCGTGGCCGTGACGGCGCACCTCGTCGGCGTCGCCGGCGCGGAGGGTGATCCCGGTCGGGGCGGCGGGTTCGGCGACCGGCCCCTCGTGGTCGACCAGGAGCCGGATGAAGCTGGTCGCGGGGGCGAAACCGCGGGCGGCGGCGACGGCGCGCTTGCCGCTGTCCTCGCGGTAGAGGCCGATGTCCAGGACGGCGCGGTCGTGGCCCTGCGCGGCGGTGATCTGCCTGGCCCGCTCGGTCACGGTGTCCCAGAGCCGGCCGGTGAGGGCCTGGGCGTCGGGGTGGATCACCACCTCGACGTCCACGTTGTCGCTGTCGCCCTTGCCGCGGGCCCAGGCCCAGGCGACCAGGCGGCCGGCTCCGTCGTGCACGAGCCAGCCGTCCTTTTCCTTGTCGAAGCCGGGCTCGTTGAGCTCGTCCACGACGTCGTCCAGGGTCATGTCCGCCTTGCCGATCACCTGCGTGTCGCAGAGCGAGATCAGCTCGTGGATGGCGTGGGCGTCGTCGGCTGCGGGGCGCCGGGTGACGTACCCGGCGGCGGTTGCGGTGCTGTCCATGGGTCGAGTCTGACCCAGCCGGCTTGGCGGCGGCTGGGTCGCGACTTGGCGGCCGCATGCTCGGCCGCGGCCGGGGAGCTCCGGCGCGGGGCGGCGGAGGCTCAGTCCGCGGCGGCCGGGACCGCGGGCGCGGCCTCCCCGTCCTGCTCGGGCCCGCCGCGCAGCGGGATCTCCTTGACGAACGCGGCCAGCAGCGGCACCACGACCGCGAACAGGATCGCCCACCAGAACACGTCGGCGATGGAGACCGCCAGTGCCTCCAGGAAGCCGCTCCGCACGGGGGCGGGCATCTGCTCCAGGGCGGCCGGGTCGAACTGGCCGCCGCCGGAGGCGAGCTTCTCCCCCTCCGCGCCGAACTTGGCGGTCAGGCCGTCGGTGAACCGGTTGTTGAAAACCGCGCCGAACAGCGAGACGCCGAACGAGCCGCCGATGGAGCGGAAGAAGGTGGAGGTGCTGCTGGCGACGCCCAGGTCCTTCTGCTCCACGCTGTTCTGCGCGATCAGCATGGTGGTCTGCATCAGGAAGCCCATGCCCGCGCCGAGCACCGCGATGAAGACGCCGGTCTGCCAGGAGGGGGTGGCGACGTCCATCAGCGACAGCAGCCACATGCCGAGCGCCATCACGACACCGCCGACGACCGGGTAGATCTTGTACTTCCCGGTGGTGGTGATGGAGCGGCCGACGAAGAGGGAGATCACCATGGCGGCGCCCATCATCGGCAGCATGAGCAGGCCGGAGTTGGTGGCCGAGGCGCCCTGGACGATCTGCTGGAACAGCGGCAGGAAGTTGATCGCGCCGAACATGGCGAAGCCGAGCAGGAAGCCGATCAGCGAGATCAGCGTGAAGTTGCGGTTGGCGAACAGGGCGAGCGGCAGGATCGGCTCGGCGGCGCGGCGCTCGACCGGGACGAAGGCCGCCAGGGAGACCACGGCGAGCCCGGCCAGGCCGAGGATCTGCGGCGAGTCCCAGTCGTACTCGCTCCCGCCCCAGCTGGTGATGAGGACCAGCGCGGTGATGCCGATGGAGAGCAGGGTCGCGCCGAGCCAGTCGATGCGGTGCTCGGTGCGGAGCTTGGGCAGCTTGAGCTTGGCCGCGAGCAGGGCCAGGGCGACGAATCCGACGGGCAGGTTCACGTAGAAGGCCCAGCGCCAGTCGAGGTGGTCGGTGATGAACCCGCCGACGAGCGGACCGGCGATCATCGCCAGTGACATCACCCCGGCCATCATGCCCTGGTACTGTCCTCGCTCGCGGGGCGGGACCAGGTCGCCGATGATGGCCATGGCGTTGACCATCAGGCCGCCCGCGCCCAGGCCCTGGAGCGCGCGGAAGGCGATGAGCTGGGCCATGCCTCCGTCGGGACCGCCGAGCAGCTCGGACCCGGCCATGCCGCACAGGGCCGATCCGATCATGAAGATGACGATGGAGATCAGGAAGATGTTCTTCCGGCCGTACAGGTCGCCGATCTTCCCCCAGATGGGGGTGGAGATGGTCGTGCCGAGGACGTACGCCGTGACCACCCAGGAGAGGTGGGTGATGGCCTGGAACTCGTCGACGATGCGGGGCATCGCGGTCCCGACGATCATGTTGTCGAGCATGGCCAGCACCATCGCGAGCATCAAGCCCGGCAGCACGACCATGACCTCGCGGCGCCGTTCCGGCGCCGGTGCGGTCTGCTTCACTTCCGTTGCCCCCAGGGAGGATCCAGCAAAATGATCTTACTTACTTGCCGACCGGCAAGTGTCCGATATGCTAAGAAAGTAGGCAACTTACTTGCCGGCCGTCAAGTAGATTTCCGAGCGGAGAGAACCGTACGAACGCCATGAGGGATCAGGCCGACACCCGCACCCGCATCCAGGACATCGCCCTGAAGCTCTTCACCGAGCAGGGCTACGAGGCGACCTCGCTCCGCGAGATCGCCGAGGCCCTCGGCGTGACCAAGGCCGCTCTCTACTACCACTTCAAGACCAAGGACGACATCGTCACCAGCCTGGCCGAGGACCGGCTGCGCAGCGTCGAGGAGCTGGCGGCCTGGGCGGAGACCCAGCCGAGCACCGACGAGACGCGCCGCGAGCTGATCCGCCGCTACGCCGACGAGCTGCACCGGAGACGGCACCGGGAGATCATGCAGTTCTTCGAGCGCAACCAGACCTCGCTGAAGCACCACCCGGTGATGGAGAAGACCCGCGCGAAGATGTTCGACCTCCTCGCCTTCCTCGCCTCCCCCGGCGACCCGGCGGCCGTCCGGGTGCGCAACTCCATGGCGCTGTTCGCCCTGCACGCGGCCTGGTTCCTGCTCAAGGACGACGACATGCCCGACGAGGAGCGGCAGGCCGCCGGCCTGGAGGTCGCGCTGGAGCTCCTGCGGCGGTGAGCGTGCTCATCGATCCGCCCAACTGGCCGGGCCCGCGCGGCCTGCTCTGGTCCCACCTGGTCAGCGACGTCTCCGTCGAGGAGCTGCACGCCTTCGCCGCCGCGCTGGGCGTGCCGCCCCGGGCCTTCGACCGCGACCACTACGACGTGCCCGAGACCGTCTACGAGCGGGCGATCGCGCTGGGCGCCGAGGCGGTGTCCGCCCGCGAGCTGGTCACCCGGCTCACCGCCGCGGGTCTCCGCAGACGCAAAGTCCGCCCCTCAACCCGCCAGTAGCAAAATCCGTCCTTAAATCGTTACATATCCGCATGGGTGACCTCGTCACGGGAAGGGCTATGGGCCAGCCGTGAAGGAGGAGACTGTGGAAGCCACGATCGCGTTGCGCCTGCCGCGCGACGCCGCCAGCGTTCCGGTCATCAGGCAGATGCTGGACTCGTCGCTGGACGCCCTGGGCGTGCAGCGGCAGATCCGCGAAGACATCCAGCTCCTGCTCTCGGAGGCGTGCTCCAATGTGATCAAACACGCCGCCTCCAGTGACGACTACATGGTGCGCACCGAACTCTGCCACGACCGCTGTGTGATCAAGGTGGTGGACGAGGGACAGGGATTCGACTTCACCGGGATCCACCGGGCCGCCCCGAGCGCGGAGTCCGGCCGGGGTCTGCAGATCATGGAGGCGCTGGCGGACAAGGTCCGTTTCGACAAGCGGGAGGAGAACGGCTCCATCGTCTGCCTGGAGAAGGAGCTCCGCTTCGACGAGAACGCCCCCGGAGAGTCACTGCTGCTCAGCGACGAGCTTGAGCTCCGATAGGGCGTCGCGGAGATAGTCGGCGATCGTCCAGACGTCGGGCACCATCTCCCGGCAGGCGATCACGCCGACGTCCAGCGAGCCGTCATAGGAGAAGACCGTGACGTTGAGGCCGCCGCTGCCATCGGTGATCACCGAGACGGGGTAGTAGGAGAGCAGCCGCGCACTGCAGACGTAGAGGGGGATCTGCGGGCCGGGGACGTTGGAGATGATCAGGTTGATCGGCCCGGCGGTCCCGGCGAACAGGTTGAAGGCGGCCCGCGCCGCCAGCCCGGTCAGGGCCGAGGGCATCATGTCGCTGACCTGCTGCAGCCAGCGGGCCGGGGCGAGCGACGAGCGGTCCTTGATCCGCTTCATCGCGTCCCGTACGGCGTGCAGCCGCTCCACCGGGTCGGCGATCTGCGTGGCCAGCGTGGTGATCATGATGGTGACCTGGTTGCCCGCGCTCTCGTCCCCCGGCGCGCGCAGGGAGAACGGCACCCCCGCGACGAGCGGCCGGTCCGGCAGGGCGTCGTGCTTGAGCAGCCACTGCCGCAGCGCCCCCGCGCACACGGTCATCACGACGTCGTTCACCGTGACGCCGAAGGTGTTCTTGATCTGCTTGACGTCGTCCAGCGAGAGCGCGGCGAAGGCGAACCTGCGGTGGGCGCTGATCCGCCCGCTGAACGGGGTGCGCGGCACGGTCATCCTGGGCAGCGCGGGCACCTGGCTGCCGCCGGTCACGCGGCGGGCCAGGCCCCGGGTCGCGCGGGAGACCAGCCCCGCGCCGGGCACCTGGGAGACGACGGGGATCTCGTCGAGGTGGGGGACCGCGTCGACCAGGAACTTGAGCGTGTTCGCCGGGTTGGCGACGGCCTTGGCCATGCCCCGGGCGATCATCTCGGCCGTTCCGACGCGCTCGGGCGGCCCGGCGGCCGGCTGCGCGGGCGGGGCCTGAACGGGCTCGGGCGAGGTGTCCAGCAGCGAGGCGAGCACGCCGGCGCCGGTGACGCCGTCGACCGCGGCGTGGTGGACCTTGATGTAGAGGGCCGTCCTGTCGCCGGCCAGGCCGTGGATCAGGTACATCTCCCACAGCGGGCGCCGCCGGTCCAGGCGCCGGGCGTGCAGCCGGGCCACCTGCTCCCCCAGCTGCTCGTCGCTGCCGGGTGCGGGCAGCGCGAGCTCGCGCACGTGGTAGTCGAGGTCGACCCTGGCGTCCTCGGTCCAGTACGGATGGTCCAGGCCCAGCGGGACCGGGACGAGCCGCTGCCGGAAGGGCTCGGCCACGTGGAGCCGGCCGGCCATCAGGGAGAGCAGGTCTCCCCGGGTCAGTCCGCCCTCCAGGATCGCCAGCCCGGCGATGTTCGCGACGTTCGTCGAGGTCTCAAGGTTCAGGAACTGCGTGTCCACCGCGCTGAGCTGCCGCATCGTCTACCTCCCGGGGGGTCTGCGCCCCGCCCTTCTCCCGTCCGGTGACGATGGCCAGCACCACGAGGACGATGAGCGCGATCGCCGCGATGGCCAGCACCGCCACACCGATGAGCCCGAACACGATCAGGATGGTGAAGATCTCGCCGATCAACTGACGCACCGGAGAGCACTGCCCGGATTATCCGCTTCGTACACCGGGTTCCCGTACACGGCAGGAAGTTCTCACCGCCGGGTGCCATCTCCGGCGCGTCCGCCCTGCGGCCGCCCGCCGTACCGGGATCACTCCAGGGCCGGCTCCCCCAGCAGGGAGAGCAGAGCCGCGTGCAGCCGGGCCGCGTTCGCCCGGTCGAACTCGGGGCGGTCGAGGCCGACCGGCCGGCCCCGGAAGAACGCGCTGAGCGGGCCGGCGGGCGGGCGGTCCAGGAGGGCGGCGATCGGGCCCACGGCCCGGTCCACGGGCTGGGCGAACAGGGCGGCCGCCGCCTTCGTCAGGCCGCGCATGGGCCGCCGGAGCGACTGCGTCATCCCGGTCGCGACGAACCCGGGGTTGTAGAGCACGTAGCGGGTCCGCCCGCCCGCGTGCCGCTCCGCGAACGACACGCCCAGCAGGTCGTTCGCCCGCGCGCCCTGCATCGTCACCCTCCCGGCCCGGTACGGCTCCCGCTCGCGCTGCAGATCGTCCCAGCGGATCGTCCCGGCCTTGATCCCGCCCACCCCGCACAGGCTGAGGATCACCGGGGTCCCGGCGGCGCGTTCCAGCGATCCCCGCAGCCCTTCCGCGAGCAGGTGGCGGCTGAGGACGTACAGGGCGAAGGTCTGCTCGAAGCCCTCGGCGGTCCGGACCCGGGCGGGGTTGTAGCGGTAGGCGCCCAGGACGAGGGCGTCGACGGCCGGGTGCGCGGCGGCGAGCTCGGCGGCGACGGCCCGCGACCGGGCGACCGAGCCGAGGTCGGCCTGGACGAACCCGGCCCGCTCGCCCGCGCCGAGCCGTACGGCCTCCTGCAGGAGACGCGCGCCCTTGGCGGGGTCGCTGCCCAGGACGACGACCCGCTCGCCTTCCGCCAGGCGGCGCAGGGCGAGCCCTCTGCCGATGCCGTCGGTGCCGCCCGTGATGACGATCGTTCTCATCGATCCTCCATAACTTGAGGGTCACCTCACTTTATTGAGAAGTTGAGGATAGCCTCAAGTAGGTAGGGTGCGAGCATGGCGAAACCGTTGCGGAAGGACGCGCAGCGCAACCGGGACCTGCTCGTCGCGGCCGCCCGGGAGCTCTTCGCCGAGCGAGGGCTCGACGTGCCGCTGGAGGAGATCGCCCGCCGCGCGGGGGTGAGCATCGGCACGCTCTACAACCGCTTCCCGGCCAGGGCCGACCTGATCGGCGCGGTGTTCGCCGACCGCGTGGCCGCCACGCGCGCGCTCGCCGAGCAGGCGCTGGCCATGCCGGGCGCGTGGGACGGCCTGGTCCACTTCCTGGAGGGAGTGTGCGCGATGCAGGCCGCCGACCTCGGCTACAACGCCCTGGCCTCCGGGCGCGGCCCCTACGCCGCCGCGGACGATGCGGATCTGGCCGAGGGCTACGCGCTCATGCGGCGGATCGTCGCGCGGGCGCAGGAGAGCGGCGAGCTACGTCCCGACGTGACGCTGGAGGACATGGTCTTCGTGATCTGGGGTCACGCCCGCACCGTCGAGGCCACCGCGACGATCGCGCCCCGCCTCTGGCGCCGCCATCTCGCCCTCCTCCTGGACGGCCTGCGGACCCCCGAGCCCAGCCCGCTGCCCGAGCCCTCGCTCACTCCGGAGCAGGCCCGGCGGGCGATGTCCCCGCAGTCCCCGTGCCGTCCCGACGACGCGGCCTCCCCGGTCTAGAGCTCTTCGCGGAACCGGGTGAGGAGTTCCCGGGTCTTCGCACCCGGCTCGGCGTCGATGCACAGGCGCTCCATCACCTCGACGTAGCGGTCCACCTCGCTGCGCTTCTCCAGGTAGACGGCGCTGGTGAGCTGCTCCATGTAGACGACGTCGGGCAGGTCGGGCTGGGAGAAGCGCAGGATGCTGAAGGGCCCGCCGGCCGCGGAGTGGCCGCCCATGCTGAACGGCGCGATCTGGATGGTCACGTTGGGCAGGTCGAGCACCTGCAGGAGGTGGTCGATCTGGCCGCGCATCACCTCGGGCCCGCCGAGCGGGCGGCGCAGCACCGCCTCGTCCAGCACCACCCACAGGCGGGGCGGGCTGGTGGTGTACAGCAGCCGCTGGCGCGCCATGCGCAGCCGCACCCGCCGCCGGAGCTCCTCCTCGGAGGCGTCCGGGAAGCCGAGCAGGATCACGGCCCGCGCGTAGTCCTCGGTCTGGAGCAGGCCCGGGACGAACTGGACCTCGTAGTTGCGGATCATGGAGGCGGACTGCTCCAGGCCGACGTAGGTCTCGAACCAGGTCGGCAGGATGTCGCTGTAGTTGTGCCACCAGCCGGGCTGGTTGGCGCGCTCGACGAGCGAGAGCAGCGCCGCGCGCTCCTCCTCGCCCTCGACGCCGTACAGCGTCAGGAGGTCGGCCACGTCCCTGGCCCGGAAGCTCACCCGGCCGTGCTCCATCCGGCTGACCTTCGAGTGGGAGGCGCGGATCGCGCGGCCCGCCTCGTCGAGGGTGATGTGCCGCTCCTCGCGCAGCCGGCGGAGCTGCGTGCCGATCACGATCCTCAGCACCGTCGAACTGCCTTGGAGCTGGGTCATCGAGACGGGGGTGGTCGGGTCGTGCCGGGCCGGGGGTGCGATCATTGAGCAGTCCTTCGTGCGCGGAATGCGAACCTCTGCCCACGTATCGTGGCGTCGCGACCCCATACGGTACTCCGATCACTCGGAATCGACCATATAGAACTTTATTCTTCAACCATCTCAGTCCGTCAGATCGTCGAATTCTCCGTTCTTCACGCCGTGAATGAACGCCTCGACCTCAGCGCGCGTGTAGATCAGCGCGGGTCCCTGGGGATCGCGTGAGTTCCGCACGGCGATCCCGTCGCCGGGGAGCCGTGCCAGCTCGACGCAGTTGCCACTGGGGTTGCTGAAACGGCTTTTACGCCAGGCGACCGCTCCCAGCAGAGCCGCCGGCACCCCGTTGTCAGGCCGATCCATCCTCGCCCTCCCGAAGCAGGCAGGAAACTTTGCGATCAGCATAGGCGTTGTGCAGATGCACGTGCATCTGTACTTGCGCCTGCACAGTGACACGTGCAAGATGATTAACCGAACACCCTGTTATGCGATCGCCGTCTCCCCCCAAGGTCGCTGATGACTGGTTTCCAGAGGCACGAGCTCGCTTCCGTCCCGGCCGAGATCGACGATTGGCAGCGATGGTTGTCGATGCTCGACGACCTGCTCCCCCCGGACGGATCCCCGGCCCGGTCCGACGAGGACGGCCGTCCGGGCCACGTGCGGATGGCGGCGCGCGGCGTCCGGCACGACCAGTACGCCGCCAGGGCCGCCCGGGAGTTCACCTCCGCCTCGCTGCGGTCCTGGGCGCTGGAACACCTGATCGGTGACACCGCCGTCGTCGTCTCGGAGCTGGTGACCAACGCCGTGCGCCACGGCGTGGGCGATCCGATCTCCGTTCCCTCCGCCGAGCAGGTCAGGGTGGTGCTGTGCCGTACGGAGAACTCCGTGGTGTGCGCGGTCACCGACCCCAGCCCCCGGGGTCCCCGGCTCCGGGAGCCCGACCACGAGGCGGAGAACGGCCGGGGGCTGCAGGTCGTCCAGGGAATCAGCCACATGTGGGGCTGGTCTCCGCTCCAGACGCGGGGCAAGGCCGTGTGGGCGGCGTTCACGATCTCCCCGGCGCGCGGGCGGCGCCTGGAGCCCTGTCCCTGATCCCGGGCGGCGTCCGGCTCCCGGGACGTCACCGTGCGGTTTCCGGGGCGTCACCATCCGTCCCCGCGGAAAGACCGCTTACCGCAACCCTCCCAAACTCGCGTCATAAACGATGAAAAAACGGATATTCTCCGCTGAGACCTGAACTCGGTGAACGGAGAACGCGATGGCGACGCTGGAGCCAGAGCGTGCGAAGCTTGACACCACGACCCCGAACGAGGGCCGGATCGCCGACTATTTCCTCGGCGGGAAGGACAATTTCGCCGCCGACCGGGCGGCCGCCGAACACGCGCTGGCCATCGCCCCGGAACTGCCCGCGCTGGCGCGGGAGGGCCGGCGTTTTCTCGGCCGGGCGGTGCGCTTCCTCGCCGAGGCCGGAATCCGGCAGTTCATCGACATCGGCTGCGGGCTGCCGACCCAGGGCAACGTCCACGAAATCGCCCATTCCATCGCGCCCGACGCCCGGGTCGTCTATATCGACAACGACCCGATGGTCGTGGTCCACGGCCAGGCGCTGCTCCAGGACAACGAACGGACGGTGGTCATCGAGGCCGACGCCCGGGACCCCGCGAGGATGCTCACCCACCCCGGCCTCACCTCGATGATCGACCTCGACGAGCCCGTGGCGATCCTGCTCTTCGCCGTCCTGCACAGCCTCCCCGACGACGACGTGGCGACGCACGTCGTCACCCACCTGCGCAAGGCGATCGCACCGGGCAGCTACGTGGCGCTCTCGCACGCGGTGTCGGACCTGTGCCCGAAGAAGACGGCGAAGCTCGCCGCCGTCTACCAGGCGCAGGGCACCATCACCGGCGGGAGGCGCGGCAACCTGCGGACGAAGGCCGAGGTCGAGCGTTTCTTCGACGGGCTCGACCTCGTCGAGCCCGGAGTCGTCTACCTCCCCCTGTGGCGCCCCGGCGACGACCTCCACCACTCGCCCGACTCCACGTGGGTGGTCGGCGGGGTCGGCCGCAAGCCCCGCCGGCCGCGGGAGGGCCCGGCGTTCACCCGATCTTGACGGTGATCTCCCCGCCGAGCCGGAAGCCGCCCTGCAGTTCGAGGTCGTCCCCGCTCCAGAAGCGGCCCGGGTCGTACCAGTTCGGGCGGCGCCCGCCGGGCAGCAGCCCCATCTCCTCGTAGGTGACGGCCACGACCTCGGCGCAGTAGGCGCTCTCCAGCGCGCTCTCCTCGCCGCCCCGCTTCATGATCTTCGGCACCCGGCCGCGCAGCCACCGTCCGGCGAGCCGGGCCGTGGAGGGGAACGGCGTGCCGTCCAGGCGGGCGACCGTCCGCAGGACGGCGTCCTCCATCTCGGCGGTGACCTGCGGTTCGAGCTGGCGCAACCAGCCGCGCTGGCCGTACTTGGTGGCCCAGACGCACACGGCCTCGCGCAGGTCGTGCAGCTGGACGCCGCGCTGGTGCGTCCCCGCCCACATGTCGGGGAGCGAACGGCCCAGCTCGGCGTGCCACATCAGCGGGGGCATGTCCTCGATCACGACGGACATGCCGACGTGGTTGACCGGGCTGTTGGTCATGGTCTGGATCGCCCGGTCCGGCACCGAACGCCCGCGGAACAGCCACACGTCGCCGGTCCGCGTCAGGTTCAGCGCCTCATCCAGGCCGATGCTCGTAGCGGGCATTCCCCTACTCTAGGGATATGCGCTGGTGGAAGATACTCGGCCTGGCGGGAGTCGCGGGGGTTGCGGCGTCCGGGGTGGTCATCGCGCGGGCGGAGCGCCGCCGCCGCGCCTACTCTCCCGACGAGATCCGGGAACGGCTCCGCGCCCGCCTGGCCGAGGCCGGGACGACGGGCGCGGAGGAGGACACGGGCCCGCAGGCCCGGCGGGACGCTCAGTAGCGGAACGAGGAAACGATCTCCTGCAGGGCGTCGGACATCACGGCCAGCTCCGCCGAGGCCCGGCGGGTGGCGTTGGCCTCGCCGGTCGTGGCCGCGGCCGTCTCGGCCACATCGGTGATGGTGGCGGCGATCCGCTCGGAGCCGCCGGCCAGCTCGGTGACGCTGCGGTTGATCTCCTTGCTGGTGGCCGACTGCTCCTCGACCGCGGCGGCGATCGTCGCCTGGATCTCCGAGACCTTCTCCACGATCTCGGAGATCTCCGCGATGGCGGCGGTCGCCCGCGAGGTCTCCTCCTGGATCGCGGCGATCTTGGAGATGATGTCCCCCGACGCCCTCGCCGTCTCCTGAGCCAGGTCCTTGACCTCGCCGGCCACGACCGCGAAGCCCTTGCCGGCGTCGCCCGCGCGGGCCGCCTCGATGGTGGCGTTCAGCGCCAGCAGGTTCGTCTGCTCGGCGATCGAGGTGATCGTCTTGACGATCTGCCCGATCTCCTCGCTCGCCTCGCTGAGGTGCCCGACCGTCTCGGAGGTGGCCCGGGCGCTGTTGACGGCGTCGCCCGCCACGCCCGCCGCCGCGCTGGTGCTGCGGGCGATCTCGTCGATCGCGGCGTTCATCTCCTCCGCGGCCGCGGCGAGGGTGGTGACGTTGACCGAGACCTCCCTGGCCGAGCGGGACACGTCGCCGGCCTTCCCGCTGGTGCCGGTCGCCTGGGTGTCCAGCCGCTCCGACAGCGAGGCCAGCTGGTGGCCGGAGGCGGTCAGGGTGCCGGCGCGCTCCCCGACGCCGTTCAGCGCCTCGCGGATCGCGGCGGTCGCCCGGTTCAGCGCCCGCGCCATCTGGGCCAGCTCGTCGCGGCCCTGCTCCGGCAGGGACTGCGACAGGTCACGCCGGGCCACGGTGCGCAGCCCCTCGACGACCTCCTGCGCCGGGCGCACCACGCTCGCGGTGATGAGCAGGGCCAGCGCCACGGCGACGACCAGGGCCAGGGCCACACCCGTCAGCATCGTGGTGCGGGAGTCCGACGCGGTGTTCTCGGCCTCCTGCTGGGCCGCGTCCGTGCGGGTCTTCACCGAGTCGATGAGCTTGGTGGTCGCCTCCAGGATCTTGTAGTAGGCGTTGTAGCCCTCTCCCAGGATGAGCGCGTTGCCCTCCTTCATCCCGGCCTCGGTGTCCTTGCGGAACAGCTCCACGACCTTGGTGTCGTAGTCGAGGAAGACACGGAACTGCTCGGTGATCTCGTCGAACAGAGCCTTCTCGCCCGCCGACATGTACGCCGTGTGGACCCGCGCCAGGTCCTTCTCCAGAGCGGCGGCCGAGTCCAGGAAGCCCTTGCGGTTGACCGAGCTCTCCTCGGTCGCGGCCTTGCCGCCGATGAGCGGGACGTCCCACGCGTAGGCGACCTGCCAGCCGCTGACGTCCGCGTCGCGGAACTTCAGCTCCATGACCTCGCGGGTGAGGACCTGCAGCTGCCCCATGCGCTCGGTGACCTGCCGCTGCGCGTCGGCCTGGTAGGCACCCACGGCGGCCATCGTGGCGAGCATGGCGAACAGAATTCCGAAAGCGGCGAGCAGGCGGGTGCGGAGCCTGACCCGGCGGAGTAGCGTGATCATGTCTGTGTCCTTCATGGGGATGAACTGCTCCCCCCATCGGTGGCCGGGGCCCCGGGTTGAGGACTCAAGACATTAATCTGTGATTAATCCGTTACGCACCGCGATCACAGCGTTCGCGGCACCGCGCGGGCGTAGCGGGCGGCCAGGTCACGGATGATCCCGACGAGCTCGGGAGGCTCGGCGACCTCGAAGTCGGACTCCAGCATGCCGAGGTAGAGGGCGAGCGTGTGCAGGGTGTCGGATCCGGCGACGACGACGCAGGTGCCGGCGTCGACGGGCTCCACCGTGACCGTGGGCGGCAGCCGTACCGCGATCACCTCGGCGGGGGCATGGACCGTCACCCGGGCGGAGTACTTCCACAGGGCCGCCTCCAGCCCCTTCGCCACGTGGCCGGCGAAGCCTCCCTCGGGGGGCTCGCGCGGCGCGAAGCGGGGGCCGTTGGGCGTGCGCAGGCGGATCCGGTCGGCCCGGAAGGTGCGCCAGTCGTTCCGGGCGACGTCCCAGGCCACGAGATACCAGCGGCCGCGCGCGTGCACGAGGCGGTGGGGCTCGGCCTCGCGCGGGCCGCTCGCGCCGTCGTGGCTGACGTAGTCGAACCGGAGCCGCTCTCGGTCCCGGGACGCCGCCGCCACGGCCGCCAGCAGATCCGCCTCGACGGTGGGACCCGCGCCGGAGAGCGGGACCGTGTAGCTGGTCAGGGCGCCGACCCGGTGGCGCAGCCGCGAGGGCAGCACCCGCTCCAGTTTCGCCAGGGCGCGCAGCGACGTCTCCTCGATGCCCGCGACCGACCCTCCGGCGGCGGTGCGGAGCCCGACCGCCACCGCCACGGCCTCCTCGTCGTCGAGCAGCAGCGGCGGCAGGGACGCGCCCGCGCCCAGCCGGTAGCCGCCCGCGGCGCCCGGGGTCGCGTGGACCGGGTAGCCGAGGCCGCGCAGCCGTTCCACGTCGTTGCGGATGGTCCGGGTGGTCACGCCGAGCCGCTCGGCCAGCTGGGGACCGGACCAGTCCCGCGGCGTCTGGAGAAGGGAGAGCAGGCGCAGCAGGCGCGCCGAGGTGTCCGCCATCACCCAAGAATGTCACGCGGCGCGGAAAGCTTCCTTCCGCATTCGGCGGCGCACCGCGACGGATCGCAGCGGATCGCGGCGCGTCCCGGCATGCCCGGCGGAATCCGGCAGATCCGGGTATGTAGCGTTTCCCGGGACTTTCCCGGGACGCCTTCCCGGGATGATGTGAGGAGATCTCCGATGACGCACGAGCGCGCCGGGCAGCCCGCCCGGCCGTCCGACCTGGTGGACGTGGCCCGGCTGGTGACCGCCTACTACGCCCTGCATCCGGACCCGTCCGACCCCGGCCAGCGGGTGGCGTTCGGCACCTCCGGGCACCGCGGCTCGTCGCTGAACGCCGCCTTCAACGAGGACCACATCGTCGCCACCAGCCAGGCGATCGTGGAGTACCGCGCGGCGCGGGGCGTGGACGGGCCGCTGTTCCTGGGGGCCGACACGCACGCGCTGTCGGAGCCGGCCCGGGTGTCGGCGCTGGAGGTGTTCGCGGCCAACGGGGTGACCGTAATGATCGACTCCCGGGACGGCTACACCCCGACCCCGGCGGTCTCGCACGCCATCCTGAGCCACAACCGGGGCCGCACGAGCGGCCTGGCCGACGGCGTGGTCGTGACGCCCTCGCACAACCCGCCCGGCGACGGCGGTTTCAAGTACAACCCGCCCCACGGCGGGCCGGCCGACACCGACGCCACCTCCTGGATCCAGGACCGGGCCAACGCGCTGATCGCGGGCGGGCTGAAGGAGGTGCGGCGGATCCCGCTGGCCAGGGCGCTGACCGCGGAGACCACCGTCCGCCACGATTTCCTGGCCGGCTACGTGGACGATCTGCCCTCGGTGCTGGACCTCGACGCGATCCGGGCGGCGGGGGTGCGCGTGGGCGCCGACCCGCTGGGCGGGGCGAGCGTGGCCTACTGGGCGGAGATCGCCGAACGGCACCGGATCGACCTGACGGTGGTCAACCCGCTGACCGACCCGACGTGGCGGTTCATGACGCTCGACTGGGACGGCAAGATCCGTATGGACTGCTCCTCCCCGTACGCCATGGCCTCCCTGATCGCGAACCGCGACGCCTTCGCCGTCTCCACCGGCAACGACGCCGACGCCGACCGGCACGGCGTCGTCACCCCCGACGGCGGCCTGATGAACCCCAACCACTACCTGGCCGTGGCGATCTCCTATCTCTACTCCCACCGGCCCGGCTGGCCCGCCGGGGCCGGGATCGGCAAGACCCTGGTGAGCAGCGGCATGATCGACCGGGTCGCCGCCGACCTGGGCCGGCCGCTGGTGGAGGTGCCCGTCGGGTTCAAGTGGTTCGTGCCGGGGCTGCTGGAGGGCTCGCTCGGCTTCGGCGGCGAGGAGAGCGCGGGGGCGTCGTTCCTGCGCCGCGACGGCTCGGCGTGGACCACCGACAAGGACGGCCTGATCCTGGCCCTGCTCGCCGCGGAGATCATCGCGACCACGGGACGCTCCCCGAGCGAGCACTACGCGGACCTGGTGTCCCGGTTCGGCGACCCGGCCTACGCGCGGGTCGACGCCCCGGCGACCCGGGAGGAGAAGGCGGTGCTCGCCCGGCTCTCGGCCGAGCAGGTCACCGCCGGCGCGCTGGCCGGGGAGCCGATCACGCAGGTGCTCACCTCCGCGCCCGGCAACGGCGCGGCCATCGGCGGGCTCAAGGTCTGCACCGACAGCGCCTGGTTCGCCGCCCGCCCCTCCGGCACCGAGGACGTCTACAAGATCTACGCCGAGTCGTTCAGGGGCCCGGAGCACCTGGCCGAGGTGCAGCGGGCCGCCAGGGAACTGGTGTCGGCGTCGCTCGGCTGAGGAGGTCGCCCGGCCGGACGCGCACCCGGCGCAGGACATCGCCCGGCCGGGGACGTCCGGCCGGACGCGGCGTCACCCCGCCGGGGTCTCCGCGGGGTGACGCCGCACCCGGGTGAGGCGGAGCCGGGCCGGGGCCTCGCGGGCGGGCTCCGGCAGGCGCAGCGGCCCGCGGCCTGGCGTGACGGCGCCCAGCACGCGCGGTCCCGAGGCGCCCGTGCAGCCGGGCACCGTCGCCGGCAGCCCGTGCGCGGTCATCCACCCGAGGAACGAGAAGGCGATCGCCTCCTTGGCGTCGGCCGGGGCCCCGAGCCCGTCGCTCGGGACGACGCGCGCCTCCCCGGCCCGTTCGCGCAGCATGTCCATGAGGACCGGATTGCGAGTCCCGCCTCCCGACACGACGACCGTCTCCAGCCGGTGCCTCCGGATCTCGGCGGCCGCGGTCTCGGCGGTCAGCGCGGCCAGCGTCGCCAGCAGGTCCTCCAGGCCGAGGCCGTACGGCGCGGCGAACCGGTCCAGGTAGCCGAGGTGGAACAGCTCCTTGCCGGTGCTCTTGGGCGGGAGGCGGCGGTAGTACGGCTCGGCGAGCAGCTCCGCCAGCAGCGGCTCGCAGACCTTCCCCGCCGCGGCGAGGCGGCCGTCCTCGTCGTACGGCCCGCCGGTGGCGGCCAGCACCGCGGCGTCCATCAGCGCGGAGGCCGGGCCGGTGTCGTAGGCCGCCGCGGACATGCCGTGGACGATCGCGGGGCCGTGCTCCCCGTCCGGCGCGTCGGGCGAACTCCGGACGGCGGGCACGGTCAGGCCGGCGGGCACGGTCAGGTTGGCGATCCCGCCGAGGTTGAGCGCGCCGGTCCGGCCCGGGAGCCCGGCCAGCAGGAGCAGGTCGAAGGCGGAGACCAGCGGCGCGCCCTGCCCGCCCGCGCTCACGTCCCGCGCGCGCAGGTCGGAGACCACCGGCACGCCGAGCCGCTCGGCGATCCAGGCGGGCTGGCCGAGCTGGAGGGTGCCGCGCGCGCGGCCGTCCTCCACCCAGTGGAAGAGGGTCTGCCCGTGCGAGCAGACCAGATCGGCCGCCGGGCACCGCGCCGCCGCGTCGGCGAACGCCCGGCCGATCAGCGTGTCCAGGCGGCAGACCTCGTCCACGCCGATCCGGTGGGGCGGCAGCGCGGCGACGAGGCGCGCGCGGAGCTCCGGATCGTACGGAGTCTCGCCGGTGTGCTCGACGACGCCGGTGAGCACGCCGCCGGAGAGCGACCAGTCCACGACCGCGCTGTCGATGCCGTCGTGGGAGGTCCCCGAGATCAGGCCCAGCACCCGCATGCCCGCTCCTTGTAGAAATCCTTCACGAGGATATAGTCAGCCGGAGGATATCTACCAGGGTGCGCCCCGGGTCGGCGCCTGTCCCCGAGAATGGGGCCCGGCGGATTTCCCGCTCCCCTGGCGGGTTCTCTCGGAGCCCTCCCGGACCGGGACGGAGAACGGAGCGGGTGTGACGACACTGGTCATCGGCGTCGACGGAGGCGGGACGAGCACCCGGTGCGTGGTGGCGACGGAGTCCGGTGAGATCGCGGGGCGGGGGTACGGCGCGGGCGCCAACATCCTGACGGCCGCCGACCCCGGAGAGAGCCTGCGCACGGCGCTCCTGGCCGCGACGGAAGGGCTCTCCCCCGGCGCGGTGGCGGCCGGGGTGTTCGCCCTGGCCGGCTCGGAGTCGGCGCGCGAACGGGCCGGGCGCCTGGCCGCCGAGGCGTGGCGGGCCTGCGGGCTGGCCGGGCGGATCGAGATCGTCCCCGACCCGCTCGCCGCCTTCGCCGGGGCCACCGAGGAGCCGTCGGGGACGGTCCTGATCGCGGGCACCGGGGCCGTGGCCGCCCGGATCACCGGCCGCCGCCTCGCCCGCCGGGCCGACGGGCACGGGTGGCTCCTCGGGGACGCGGGCTCGGGGGTGTGGATCGGGCGGCGCGCCGTACAGGCCGTGCTGGCCTTCCTCGACGGCCGCGCCGGGCCGACGGTGCTCCTCGACGCGCTCAGCGGGCACGTCACCGCCTGGGAGGAATCCGATCACGAGGCTCCGGCCGATGAGACTCCAGCCGACCACGAGACCCCGGCCGGTCACCGGGCCGCGACCGATCGCCGGGCCGTGGCCATGACCACGCAGCGGGCCGTCCGGGCGGTCCACGGGGGCATCGCCCGGACGGGGCCCGCCTGGCTGGGACGGCTGGCCCCGGCGGTGGAGACGGCGGCCGCGGAGGGGGACGCGGCGGCCCTGGAGATCCTGCGGGAGGCGGCCGACCGGCTCGTCTCCACCACGCTCTCGCTCGGCCCGGGCCCGGGGCCGCTGGTGCTGGCGGGTTCTCTGCTGACGGAGCCGACGCTCCTGGCCGCACAAGTGCGCGCCGGACTCGGCGGACTCGGCGGAACCGTCCTGACTGCCCGCGACAGCGCCGCCGGGGCCGCCGCCCTCGCCCTCCACATGGTCGCCTCCGACGCCCTGCCGGCCCACCGCGAGCTGATCGCCTGACCGTTCCCCGGCGCCCGGGACGGCGACGGAGCGGACCGGGGACGGAGCGCCCGGGTCTTCGCGCCCCGTACCCGGCGGGATGACCCGGAAAGGCCGGTCACCGGCCGGTGTAGCGTCTGACCCACGCGAAGTCGATCACGAAGGGTGCCCGTCCTTGGAACTGCGGGACACACGGCTGGACATGTCTCACGGTGAGCGTGTCAGCAGATACAGCGAGGTCGCGAGCGCGCTGGCGCTGCGCAGTGACCGGCGACTCGCCGAGTCGCTGGAGCGGGCGCAGGTCCTGGGCGCGGGGATCGGTGGCACCTCGGTGCTGCTGGACGTCGACGGCGTGCCGGTCTTCGCCAAGCGGATCCCGCTGACCGACCTGGAGCGCGACGCGGGCAACGCGATGTCCACGGCGAACCTGTTCGGGGTGCCGGCGTTCTGCCAGTACGGGATCGTCGAGTTCGGCGGGCCGGGCTTCGGCGCGTGGCGTGAGCTCGCGGCCGGCGTCATGACGACCAACTGGGTCCTGGCCGGGCGCAGCGCGGCCTTTCCGCTGCTGTACCACTGGCGGGTGCTGCCGGGAGCGCCGCCGCCCAGCGAGGAGCACGCCGACGTCGAGGCGGTCGTGCGGTACTGGGAGGGGTCGCCGGCGGTGCGGGACCGCCTCCGCGCCGTCGCGCGGGCCTCGGCCGGCATCGTGCTGTTCCAGGAGTTCATCCCCCACAACCTCGACGACTGGCTCGCCGCCCGGCTCGCCGCCGGCCAGGACGCCGCGATAGCGGCGTGCGCCATGGTCGAGTCGTGCCTGCTGACCGACGTGGCCTTCATGAACGGCCAGGGACTGATGCACTTCGACGGCCACTTCGGCAACATCCTCACCGACGGTGAACGCCTGTACCTCGCCGACCTCGGGCTGGCGACCTCCACGCGGTTCGACCTGTCCGCGCAGGAGACCGAATTCCTGGAGCACAACCGGACCCACGACATCGCGTACGCGCTGATGCGGCTGGTCAACTGGCTGGTCACCAATGTCTGCGGGGTGGCGGCCCCGCAGAACGGCGGACCGGCGCGACGCAACGAGTACATCCGCGCGTGCGCGGAGGGCGCGGACCCCGTCGGCGCCCCGCCGGCCGCAGCCGCGGTGATCCGCCGGTACGCGCCCGTGGCGGCGGCCGTGAACGACTTCTACTGGGACCTGTTCGGCTCCGGCCGGACGACGCCGTATCCGCGCGAGAAGATCGAACGCGCCCTGAGAAGTGCGCTGGTCCCCATCCCGGATCCCGTTGCGCGGATTTGGTAAAACGGCATGTCGCCGGAGGCGGGGCCGGTACCCGCGCGCCTAGCCTCACCGCTATGACGGCAGATGGCGCCGATGAGGCGGTACGAGGGTTCCTGGGCGAGTATCGCCAGGAGTTCCTGCGCGAGCTCGGTGACTGGGTGCGCATCGCCTCGATCTCCTCCGATCCCGGGCACGGCATGGACATGCTCCGCTCGGCCAACTGGCTGACCGGCCGGCTGCGCGAGATCGGGTTCCCCGTCGTCGAGCTGTGGCAGACCGAAGGCGGCGCCCCCGCGGTGTATGCCGCCTGGTGCGCCGCGCCGGGTGCGCCGACCGCGCTGGTCTACAGCCACCACGACGTACGCGCCGTACGCGCCGACGTCTGGGGCGAATCGCTGCCGTTCGAACCGCAGGTGCGCGACGGCAAGATGTACGGCCGCGGCGCCTCCGACGCCAAGGGCCAGGTGCTGGCCCACCTGTGGGGACTGCGCGCCTACCTGGCCGCCGGCGGCCGCGACGCGCCGCCGGTCAACCTCAAGCTGCTCGTCGAGGGCGAGGAGGAGATCGGCTCCCCGCACCTGGCCGCGATGCTGGACGACCACCGCGGCGAGCTGGAGGCCGACCTGATCGTGCTGTCCGACACGTTGACGTGGTCGGTGCGGGCGCCGGCGATCTGCACGGGGCTGCGTGGCATGCTCAGCGCCAAGCTGCAGGTGTTCGGACCCTACCGGGACGTCCATAGCGGGGCCGTCTCCGGGGTCGCGCCCAACCCGTGTGCCGAGCTGTGCAAGCTGCTGGCGCAGCTGTACGACGAACGCGGCCGGGTGACGCTGCCCGGCTTCTACGACCGAGTGGCGGAGCCGTCCCAGCCGGAGCGAGACGCGATCAACGCCCTGCCCTACAGCGACGCCGACTGGCTGGAGCGCACCGAGACCCGCGCCATCGGCGGCGAGGACGGCTACAGCGTGCTGGAGCGGGCCTGGATCCGGCCGGCGGCCGAAATCCTCGCCTTCATCGGCGGCGACCCCGACGGACCCTCCCGGGGCGCGATCCCCTCGGTGGCCTCGGTGGATGTGAACCTGCGGCTGGTACCGGAGCAGAAGGCGGCCGAGGTGGCCGAGCAGTTGAAGACCTGGGTCGCCGAGCGGATCAGCGACAAGGTCTCCTACGAGCTGAACATCTCGCTGGAGGCGGCCCAGGAGCCGTACCGCACTCCATCGGGCCATCCGGCGCTGGAGGCGCTGGGCCGGGCGATGGAGCGCGGCTTCGGCGCCCCGGTGGCCGGGCAGATGCGCAACGGCGGCGCAGGCCCGGCCAGCCTGCTGTCCGGGACCCTGGAGGCACCGGTGATCTTTTTTGGCACCGGCCTGCCTCAGGACCGCTGGCACGACAGCGACGAGCGGGCCGACATCGACGCGCTGCTCAGCGGGGCGGCCACGCTGGCGTTCTTCTGGCCCGACCTCGCCCGGACCCTGGCCGGTGATCAGGCCGGCCGGTGACATGTGCGGGTCGACGGTGAGGTCAGTCGGGTCCGAGTCCCCTGCCGATCCGGGTGCGCAGGGAGTGCAGGGCCTGCCGGAGTTCGGCCGGTTCGATGTCGGTGATGTCGGCGTCGAAGGTGAGCAGCAGTCCTGCCAGCCCTGCCCATGACCATGCGCCGAGGGTGAGGCGGCATGTGCTTTCGGTGTCGTACTCGACTGTTGATCCGCCGGGGGCGAACGGGGCGACGGTGGAGGCGGGCAGGGCGAGGACGGCGGAGCCGCGACACGGCCATTCGGCGGCGGCGTCTCCGCGGTCGTGTTCGGTCATGACGAAGGCGGCGGGATCGCCGTGCGGGATGTCCCGCCGGCCGAAGGGGGTGTGGGTCGGCAGGTGGGGTCGGATGCGATCCATGCGCATCGCGCGCCATCGGTCCGCGTCCGGGTCGAAGGCGACCAGGTACCAGCGTGCGGCCCAGACCACGAGGTCGTGCGGCTCCAGCGTGAGGGTGACGGGTTCGCCGTCCCCGGTGTAGTCCACGCGGACGAGGTGCCGCCGGTTGATCGCGCCGCCGATGGCGCGGACGGTCTCGGCGTCGATCGGCGGCGCGGGGAACTCCCAGTAGTTGCGGGCCGAGGAGACGGTGAACGCTTCGGCGTGCCGACGACTGCGCGCGGGCATCGCCTGCCGCAGCGTGGTGAGGGCACGGGCCGCGTTCTCGCGGATGCCGGACAGGACCGCCGGCACGGTCTGGAGCGCGACGGCCGTGGCGACGGCCTGGTCTTCGTCGAACACGACCGGCGGCAGGCGGGTGGCGCGGCCGAGCCGATAACCGCCGCCCGCCCCGCGGACGGCCTCGATCTCGTACCCGAGGTCCCGGAGTGTGTCGATATCGCGACGTACGGTTCTCACCGACGTGCCGAGCCGGGTGGCGAGTTCCCCGGCGGTCAGGGTCGCGCCGATCCCGAAGATGGACAGCAGCTTGAGTGTCCGCGCGGAGGTGGCAGCCATGATTCTCCGATCCTCGCACCGGCAGCGGCCACTCGATGGCAACTATGCCCGGCATGGTGACCGGCATGACCGCTTCACCGAGCCCCCGAGAGGGCACCCTCAGCACTGAGGCTTCTCCCGCACCCATCGCCGGCGCGACCACGGCGCTGCTGGTGGTGCTCTTCGGTTCCTTCATGGACCTTCTCGACGCGACGATCGTCACCGTCGCGGCCCCGGCGATCGCCCGGGACCTGGGAGCGGGCGACGCCCAGATCCAGTGGACGATCGCCGCCTACGCCCTCGCCCTGGGCGCGGGCCTGATCACCGGTGGACGGCTCGGCGATCAGTACGGCCGCAAGCGGCTGTTCCTGGTCGGGCTGGCCGGGTTCATGGCCACCTCGGCGCTGTGCGCGCTGGCCGCCGATCCCGGAACGCTCATCGGCATGCGAGCCGGGCAGGGACTGACCGCCGGGATCATGGTCCCGCAGGTGTTCGGGATCATCCGGGCATCCTTCGCCCCGGGCGAACGTGCCAAGGCGTTCGGCGCCTACGGAGCGGTCCAGGGCCTCGCCTCGGTCGCCGGCCCGCTGCTGGGCGGGGTGCTCGTCGACGCCGACCTGTTCGGCCTGGGCTGGCGCACGATCTTCTGGGTCAACGTGCCCGTCTCGATCCTGGCGCTCGTCATCGGCGCGAAGGCGCTGCCGGAGTCCCGCTCCGCCTTGACCGCGCGGCTGGACCTGCCGGGCGCGCTCCTCGCGGCCACGGGCATCCTTCTCCTGCTGCTGCCGCTCATCCAGACCGAGGTCTGGGGGTGGACCTGGGGCAGCTACGCCCTCCTGGCGGCCGGGATCGTCGTGCTCGCGATCTTCCTCGCCTACGAGCGCCGCCTCACCGGGCGCGGAGCCGAACCCGTCTTCGACCCCGCTCTGCTGAGGATCCGCGCCTTCACCGTCGGCCTGAGCGCTTCGGCGCTGTTCTTCGGCGGCCTCGGGCCGTACTTCCTCACCCTCTCGGTCTACCTCCAGAACGGGACCGGCCGGACCGCGTGGGAGACCGGCCTGGTGATCCTCCCGTACGCGCTCGGCTCGATCATCACCTCCGGGCTCGGCGTCGCCCTCGCCACCAAGGCGGGCAGGAAGCTCCTGGTCGCCGGCTCGCTGACCATCGCGGCCTCTCAGCTCGTCCTGTGGTCCGTCGTCAAGGACGGCGACGATCCCGGATACTGGCCCCTCGCCCTGACGCTCTTCATCGGCGGTCTCGGCCTCGGGCTCGCCGCGCCCATCCTCGTCAGCGTCGTCCTCGCCGGCGTGCCCGGGCGCAACGCGGGCGCCGCGGGCGGAGTGCTGTCCACCGTCAACCAGATCGGCGGCGCCGCCGGCATCGCCGTACTCGGCACGGTCTTCTTCACCTCCGTCACCGGTTCGGCCGTCGGCGGAGCACCGGCGCCGCCCGACTACGGTCACGCGCTCGGCATCGTCCTGATCGTCTCAGCCGCGCTCTACCTGATCACGGCACTCGTGATGCTCGCACTCCCGCAAGCCGCAGCCGAGCACACGGGGTAGAGAATTCACGCCGCCCATCAACCGGCCGGGTCAGGCCGCCGGACAGCGGAGCCCGCGTTCCGCCGACATCGTCGGCGCCGGTCACTGGAACTGAGCGGGCGCCGATCGCAGGAACCGTCCTGTGCCCGGTGGACGTCATGTCGACATGGCGCCCACCGGACCCGGCGTGCCCGCGGCTTCGGCCGTGGGGCAGTCTCGCGGCTGCCGGTCTAGGTCTGCCGGGGAAGCAGCAGCGGGGTCGCCAGCAGGAGCACACCGGCATCCGGTCCCAGGAAGGCCAGGCCGACGGGCCAGGCCGCGCGCAGCGTCCCGGCCACGACCAGGACCCGGTGCCGCCCGAACCGGGTGACGAGCGGTTGGGCCAGCCGCGCGCGGCCCCCCGCTGTGCGCGAACGCGGCGGGGATCGTCAGCAGCGCCGCGAACCGCACCAGGTCCGCCCCGATCAGCACCGGCCGCTTGCGGCGGAACTCCGTCCACGGGCCGAGCGGCACCGCCGCGACCGCGCCCGCTGGTCCCGTACGCCGCCCAGAGCCACCCGAACCGCCGCCCCGATCGGTGCCTGCTTCGCATACCCGACGCTCCTCGCCACTCGCCCGCACAACCGATCCGCGAGCGCAGGCATCAAAGCGCGCGTCGTACCAGGAGATCAAACAACCGCAAGGCCCCTGGCTCACAACCATCGGTTGTACCCGTAGGGTGCTCGTATGGACCTCGACACCGTCCGGACCTTCGTCGCCGCCGCCGACGCGGGGCAGTTCCAGGAGGCCGCCGCCGAACTGGCGATCACCCAGCAGGCCGTCTCCAAGCGCATCGCCGCGCTGGAGCGCACCCTCGGCGTGCGGCTGTTCACCCGCACGCCGCGCGGCGCCGAGCTCACCATCGACGGGCAGGCGTTCCTGCCCCACGCCCGCGAGCTGCTGCGCGCCGCCGGGCGCGCGGTCGCCTCCGTGCTGCCCGGCAGCCGCCCGCTGCGCGTCGACGTGATCAGCTCGCGCGTCGCGCCCTCGGGCCTGATGCGCGACTTCCACCGCGCGCACCCGGAGATCGAGCTCGACGTGGTGATGCTGTTCGACATCGAGGCGGCCCTCGCCGCCATCCGATCCGGCGCGATCGATGCGTCCTTCCGCGCCGTCGCCGCACCCGGCCGGCCCCTGCCCGAGGACATCGCCTCCGTCCGGGTGCTCGACGAGCCGCTGCAGCTCCTCACCGGCCCCGCCCACGCGCTGGCCTCCGCCCGGTCGGTGACCGTCGCCCAGCTCGCCGGGCACCGCATCTGGATGCCCGGCCTCGCCCCCGGCACCGAGTGGGCCGCCTACTACGACGATCTGGCCGCCGGGTTCGGCCTCACCATCGAGGCGACCGGCCCCAACTTCGGCTCCGACGCGCTCCTGGACACCGTCGCCGACACCCCGGCGCTGGCGACCTTCATGGGCGGGCAGACCCGCCTGGTCTGGCCCGCCGGCCACGGCCTGCGCCGCATCCCGGTGACCGACCCCACGCCCGTCTACCCGCACTCGCTGCTGTGGCGCCGCGACAATCCCCACCCCGCGCTGGTCACCCTCCGCGACCACCTCGCCGCCACCGCGACCGGCCACGGCGCCGCAGGAACCTGGGCGCCGGACTGGGCGACGGGGCGGGAGGGGCGAGAGGGGCGGGTCAGCCGGTCACGCGGCGGCCTCCGCTCGGGGGGCTCTGGCGGCTGACGCGGTCGACGGCCGTCACGTAGTAGTACGCGCCCTCGGCGCCCTCGGGGTCGACCCAGCGGACGTGGCGGCCGGCGGGGACGACGGCGGCCAGGTGGCGGGCGTCGGCGAAGTCACCGGGACGGGCCCTGCGGTCCAGGCGGAAGATCGCGAACTGGAACGGGAGGCGCCGGCCGGTGGCGATGACGGTCAGCTCCACTCCCCCGCCGACCGTCCGCGCCGAGGCGAGGACCGGGCGGCGCGGGACCGGGCCGTCCGCCAGGCGGGGCAGGAGCGGCGGGAGCGCGGGCCGGGTGTAGTGGTCGGCCACGGCGGTGCTGATCGAGCCGATCCGGTCGGCCCGCAGGTCGCCGGAGTTGTACCAGATGTCGCCGCCGACCTCCGGGTGCTCCCGGTTGAGCGTCAGGTGCCGGGAGAGCTCGTCCGGCTGGAACCACTGCTCGGGCTGACCGGCCGCCCCCGCCTTGTAGGCCGCCTGGCCGATCCAGAGCTGCACGCCGGTGCCCGCCGCCACGTCGGACCACCAGGGGACCAGCTTGGCGTAGTCGGCGTTGGACTGGCCGATGTACCAGTAGAGCTGCGGGGCGATGTAGTCCAGCCAGCCCTTCTTGACCCAGCCCCGCGTGTCGGCGTGCAGGTTGTCGTAGGACTGGCCGCCGGCGGTGTCCGAGCCCAGCGGGTCGGTGGACCGGTTGCGCCAGATGCCGGACGGGCTGATGCCCCAGGAGACCTCCGGTTTGGCCCGCCGTACCCGCTGCTGCATCTCCTGGACCAGCAGGTCCACGTTGTCGCGCCGCCAGGCCGCCAGGTCGGGGAAGCCCTGGCCGTACCTGGCGAAGGCGGCGCTGTCGTCGAAGGCCGTGGTGTTGACCGGGTAGAAGTAGTCGTCGAAGTGCAGGCCGTCGATGTCGTAGCGGGTGACCGCGTCCATCATGGCGTCCTGCACGAACGCGCGGACCTCGGGCATGCCGGGGTTGTAGTAGAGCCTGCCGCCGTAGGCGACGATCCAGTCGGGATGCCTGCGGCCGGGGTGGTCGGGGTGGAGCTTGGCCGGGTCGCCCTGCATCGACACGCGGTAGGGGTTGAACCAGGCGTGGAAGGTCAGGCCCCGCCGGTGGGTCTCCGCCACCATGAAGGCCAGCGGGTCGTAGCCGGGGTCCTGCCCCTGCGTGCCGGTCAGATACTGCGACCAGGGCTCGTACGGCGAGGGCCAGAAGGCGTCGGCGGTCGGCCGGATCTGCACGAAGACCGAGTTGAGCCTGCGCCCCTGCGCGAGGTCGAGCCAGGCGAGATACTCGGCCTTCTGCTCGTCGGCGGTGAGACCGGGCTTGGACGGCCAGTTGATGTTGAGCACCGAGGCGATCCACATGCCGCGCATCTGGCGCAGCGGCGGGACGTGTCCGGTGGGGTCGGGGGAGGACGGCGAGGCGAAGGCGGGCAGCGGCACGGCCGACGCCGTGGCCGCCAGCGCCAGGCCGCGCAGGATCGTACGCCGGGTGGGTGAGCTCATGCGGACTCCTGGGGGGCGAAGATGAGAGCGCCGATGATGACGGTGGCAGAAAATTACATTCGCATCAATGATGGTGAAAGAAAGCGTCATCGATGTGTAACCTGCTGCCAGACGCCCGGCCCGCGGCGTCGCACGGCACCGGAGGCGGCAGGGCGCCCCGCCGGAAAGGTGACCCGCCGGAACAGGCGGCCCGCCAGGGAGGCGACCGGCCGGGAAGGCGACGCGCCAGGAAGGTGACCCCGATGCCGCACAGCAGTCCCGATCTGGCCCGGCTGGCCATGACCGTGCTCCAGCCCGGCTTCGACGGCGTCACCCCGCCCGGCTGGCTCCGCCGGGCCCTGGGCGAGGGCCTCGGCGGGACCGTGCTGTTCGCCAGGAACCTGGTCGATCCCGCCCAGACGGCCCGGCTCGTCGCGGAGCTGCGCGCGGAGAACCCGGCCGTGGTGGTCGCCGTCGACGAGGAGGGCGGGGCGGTCACCCGGCTGGAGGCCGGGACCGGCAGCTCGTTCCCGGGCAACCGGGCGCTGGGCGTGGCCGACGACGCCGGACTGACCGAGCGGGTCGCCCGGGCGATCGGCCGCCTCCTGGCCGCCGCCGACGTCACGCTGGACTACGCCCCCGTCGCGGACGTCAACGCGAACCCGGCCAACCCGGTGATCGGCGTGCGCTCCTTCGGTCCCGGCCCGGAACTCACCGCCCGCCACACCGCCGCCTGGGTCCGGGGGCTGCAGGGCGCGGGGGTGGCCGCCTGCGCCAAGCACTTCCCCGGACACGGCGACACCGTCACCGACTCCCACTTCGCGCTGCCGACCGTGCACGCCCGTCTCGACGTGCTGCGCGAGCGCGACCTGCCGCCGTTCCGCGCGGCGGTGGCGGCCGGGGTCCGGGCCGTGATGTGCGGCCACCTGCTGGTCCCCGCGCTCGACCCGGACGCCCCCGCCACACTGAGCCGCCGCATCCTGACCGGCCTGCTCCGCGAGGAGCTGGGCTTCGACGGCATGCTCGTCACCGACGCCATCGAGATGCGCGCCGTGGCGGCCCTCCACCCGCCCGGCGAGATCGCGGTCCGCGCGCTGGCCGCGGGCGCCGACGCGGTCTGCGCCGGGGTCTCCTCCCCCGGCGGTGAGAGCGTCCACGCGCTGCGCGAGGCGATCGTCGAGGCCGTGCACGCGGGACGGCTGCCCGAGGAGCGCCTGGCCGAGGCCGCCGCCCGTGTCCTGGCCCTGGCCTCCTGGCACGCCGGGCGGGCGGATCTCCGGAACGCCCCGGGCCCCGGCCCCGAGGGCGGAGAGGACGGGGCGGCCGTCGGGTTGGAGGCCGCCCGCGCGGCCGTGCGGATCATCGTCCCCGGGACCGCCGCGACCGCGGAAGCGGAGGACACGTCCCCGGCCGGGGACGGCGCGGCCGGGGACGGCGCGGCCGGGGACGTGTCCTCCGCAGTGAACGGCGCGATTCCGGCGGTGGACGACGCATCCCCCGAAGTGAACGGCGCGGCCCCGGCCGGGGACGACGCACCCCCCGAAGTGAACGGCGCGGCCCCGGCGGGGAACGGCCTGGTTCCGGAGGCGGGCGCCGGAATCGGTGAGCACTCCCCTCCCCCGCTCCGGACTCCGCCGTTCGTCGTCGACATCACCCCACGCCTCAACCCGGCCGCCGATCCGGCCACCCCCACCGGCCTGCTCGGCGCGCTGCGCGAGACCGCGCCCGGCACGACCGGGTGCACCGTCACCGCCCGGGTCCCCGAGCTGCCCGCCGTGCCGGACGACCGGCCCGTCGTGCTGGTCGTCCACGACGCCGGGCGGCACCCGTGGGTCCGGGAGCTGCTGGCCCGGGCCGTACGGCTCCGGCCCGACGCCGTCGTGGTGGAGACCGGGATTCCCGATGAGCCGGTCGGCGCGGTATATGTCACCACGCACGGTGTCTCCCGGGCTTCCGCCCGTGTGGTCGCCCACTGGCTGACCGGTGACAAATAAGCTGATCCCTACACGGAAGGGTGGAATCAATGAACCAGCACGGCGGCCCCGCCGGGCCTCCCCGCGGCGAGCGCCCCGCATGAGCGGGCGCCGCGGCGCCACCGCCGGGCCGCGCACGCCGCGAAGGTCGCGCTTGACCGGACGCCACGCTTCCGCCACCGGAGATCTCCGTCACGAGGGTTGCGCATGACCGAGAACGAAAGCCCCAGCCCGGCGAACCTCGTGGCGACGATCCGGGCGGTCCTGCCCTCACTCACCCCCGCCGCCCAGGCCATCGCCCACCGCATCCTCGACGACCCGGGGATGGTCGCCCGCAGCACCATCACCGAGTTCAGCGCGGTCTCCGGGACCAGCGAGGCCACCATCGTGCGCACCGCCCGGGCCCTCGGCTTCGCCGGGTACTCCCAGCTGCGCTTCGCGCTGGCCGCGGCGGTGGCCAGCCAGGCTCCCGAACGGCTGGTCCCCGGCGATCTCGCGCCCGACGACCCGCTCACCGACGTGATCGCGAAGGTGACCCGGGCCGAGTCGGAGGCGCTGGCCGACACCGCCGCGCAGCTCTCCCCCGACACGCTGGACGCCGTCGTGAGCGCCGTGTCCGCCGCCCGGCGGGTGGACGTCTACGGGGTCGGCGCGTCGGGCCTGGTGGCGATCGACATGGCGCAGAAGCTCATGCGCATCGGCCTGTCCGGCCACGCCTTCACCGACGCGCACCTGGCGGTCACCAGCGCCGCCCTGGTCAGGGAGGGCGACGTGGTGGTCGGCGTGAGCTGCACCGGCGAGACCTCCGACGTGCTGGGACCGGTGCGCGTCGCGCGCAAGGCCGGGGCCACGACCGTGGCGATCACCAACAATCCGCGCTCGTCCCTGGCCGAGCTGGCCGACCACGTCCTCGTCTCCGCGGGCCGGGAGACCGCCTTCCGCCCCGGCGCGCTGGCCAGCCGGATCAGCCAGCTGCTGATCGTCGACTGCGTCTTCGTCGGAGTCGCCCAGCGCACCTTCGAGACCTCGGACGCCGCCCTGCGCGCCACCCGCGACGCCCTGGACGAGTTCCTGGCCGACTCTCCCCGCAGGGGCCGGTCCTCCTGAGCGGTCCCGCCCCACTCACCCCGGAGGGATTCCGGGCCCGGAGACCCGGGGAACGGCCGCGGGCCCGTACGGCGGCGGGCCCGGGACGGTCAGCTCCGCCGCGCGTCCCGCCAGGCGTCTCGCCAGGCGAAGACCTCGGGCAGCACGACGGGCGCCCAGTGGGGCAGTCTCAGGTCGGCCAGCTCGGCCTCGTGCATGAAGCGCGCCTCGCTGATCTCCTCCCCGTCCGGGACGATCTCGCCGCCCACGAGCGCGCAGCCGTACACCGTGATCACGTAGGAGGTCTGGTCGCCGTTCCGATAGTGGACCCGGAACTCCGGCCCCCCGTAGACCCCGATGATGCCGAGCGGCTCCACCGTGAGGCCGGTCTCCTCGTGGAGTTCGCGGACCAGGGCGTCGGCGGGACGTTCGTCGGGCTCGATCAAGCCTCCCGGCGGGGCCCACACGCCGCTCTCATGGCACGCCATGAGCAGACGGCCGTCGTCGTCGAACACGCAGGCGGTCACGGACGGAAGGACCATGAGGTCGTGCCCGACCCGGGCGCGCAGCGACGCGAGGAACTCGGGGATCGGCATGCTATCGGCGGCCGGAGCCCGGGAGACGGATCATGAGCCCAGCCTAGCGGTGTACGGCCCGGCGCCGCCGCTCTCCCGGGCACCCGGCCCGGGAGACGGCTTCCTCCCCGCACGCGGCGCTAGGAGACGGGCCGGTAGACCCGCCTGAGCCTGCGGCTGCCGTGGGAGCTGGCGAACGAGGCGAGCCACGAGGAGGTCGCGTCCGCCCGGCTCCGGTTGGAGATCGTGAACCAGTCCATCTGGACCCGGCCGGGCTGGACGTCGAGCACGCCGTAGCCGTGCGAGTCGAGCTCCACCCCGCGCACGTGCCGGTTGGCCGCGCGGACCAGCCCTTCGGCGGTGAGCGAGAGCGTGCGCGGCTCGACGCGCAGGAAGTCGTCGATGTTGTCGCTGGTGACCGAGGGCACGACGAACTCGACGGCGAGCGAGGGCGACACCGGGTAGGTCGCGGCGGTCTGCGGGACGTCGTTGGCCCAGCTGGTGTGGATGTCCCCGGTCAGGAAGACCGTGTTGTCCGGCAGGGCCGCAAGCAGGCGCTTGCGCTCGGCGGTGTAGCCGTCCCACTGGTCGCTGTTGAGCGCGTACCCCCCTTCGGGGACGCCGAGCAGCCTGCGCAGCGGGCCGAGGAGGTGGGCGGGCAGGGAACCGAGCGCGAGCGGGCTGATCATCACCGAGTTGCCGATCAGCCGCCACCGGGCGCCGCCGCCGGACAGGGTGTTCCTGAGCCAGTCCATCTGGGCCTGGCCGGTCATCGTCCGGCCCGGGTCGTCCACCTCGACGCCGGAGGTCTGCTGGGAACGGTAGGAGCGCAGGTCGAGCATGGTCAGGTCGGCCAGGGTGCCGAAGCGCAGGTTGCGGTAGATCTCCCCCGACGGTCCGGTCCGCACCGGCATCCACTCGAAGTACGCCTGCCGGGACGCGGCCAGCCGGGGCGCCCAGGGACCCTCGGTCGCGGGGTCGTGGTTCTCCGCCCCGCCGGACCAGGAGTCGTTGGCCACCTCGTGGTCGTCCCAGACGATCATCCAGGGGCAGGCCGCGTGCAGGGCCTGCAGGTCGGGGTCGGTCTTGTACTGGCCGTGCCGCGTCCGGTAGTCCGCCAGGGAGAGGATCTCGTGCGCGGGCTCGTGCGGTCGCACCACGGCGCCGCGCGCGGCGAACTGCCCCCTGCCGTACTCGTAGATGTAGTCGCCCAGATGGACGACGCCGAACAGGTCGCCGCGGGCCGCCAGGTGACGGTAGGCGGAGAAGTGGCCGGCCTCCCAGTTGGAGCAGGAGACCACGCCGAGGCGGAGCCCGTCGACGTCGTCCTCCGGACGGGGCGCCGTGCGGGTCAGCCCGGCCGGTGAGGCGACGCCGGCGTACAGGAAGCGGTAGTGGTACGCGGTCGCCGCCTCCAGTCCTCGCACGTCCGCCTTCACCGTGTGGTCCCGCTCCGGACCGGTGGTCAGCGTGCCGGAGGCCACGATGCGCTGGAACTCCGGGTCCGCGGCGACCTGCCAGGTCACCTCGGCCGGGGCTCCCGCGCCGCTTCCGGGTACGGCCTCCGGTGAGGGGGTGACCCGCGTCCAGATGATGACGGCGTCCGGCAGCGGGTCGCCGGAGGCGACGCCGTGCCGGAACAGCGGGGTCTCGGCCGCCGCCGCGGTGGCGGCGGGGAGGCCGACCGCCGCGAGACCGGTGCCGGCCGCCGCGGCCTTGAGGAAGTCACGTCGCATGATCGTCTTCGCCACGACCGGAAGTTACTTCCGGTAAAGAGGACTGACAAGGCCCAACTACGGAGGTTCATCCGGCGTTCCACGGCCGGTCGGCCGCCGATCCCTCCGCGGTCGGTGAGCCGCGTCCAGCCGGGGCCGATCCGCCTGCGGTCAGTGCACCGTTATCCAGCCGGGGCCGATCCGCGCGCGGTCAGTGCGCCGCGTCCAGCCGGGCGCGCTGGTCCTCCGTCAGCTCCAGGTCCACCGCGGCCAGGTTCTCCTCCAGCTGCGCCACCGAGGACATCCCGACCAGCGGGATCACCGGCAGTTCGCCGCCGATCTGCCAGGCCAGCACCACCTGGTTCGCGGTCGCCCCGGTCTCCTCCGCGATCTCGCGCAGCACCGCCAGCCGGGCGGGCGTGCCGGGGTGGTCGTAGTCCGGCGGGAGCTGCTTGTCCTGGCGGGTGTAGACGCCGTGGAGCAGCGGCGAGTAGGCCACCAGGACCAGGCCGGGCTCGGCCCGCAGGTAGCCGCGGAGCTCGGCTCCGGCGTGGCCGAGGCCGCCGTCCGGGAAGAGCGGCTCGGGCATGTCGGAGCGCGGCCGGAGATAGCTGTGCTGGTACTGCAGGACCTCGTAGCCGGGCAGCCCGGCCGCCTCGGCCAGCGCGCGGGCCCGCTCCACCCGCCAGATCGCGTGGTTGCTCACCCCGAGCAGCCCGGCCGTCCCCTCGGTCACCAGCTCGGCGAAGCCCTCGACGGTCTCGCGCGGCGGGACCGTCCAGTCCTCGATGTGCGCGTACAGCAGGTCGATCCTGTCCACTCCGAGCCGTTCCCGGCTGCGCTCGGCGGCCTCCCGGATGACCTTCGCCGACAGTCCTTCCGGGTTGTCGACGTAGCTGGTTCCGGGCGCGAGCGGCCGCGCTCCCAGCTTGGTGGCGATGACGATCTCGTCACCGATGCCGCGGCTCCGCCGCCACCGGCCGAGCAGTTCCTCGCTCTGCCCGCCCTGGCCGCCGTCGACCCAGAAGGCGTAGTTGTCGGAGGTGTCGATGAACGTCCCACCGGCCTCGACGTAGCGGTCGAGGATGGCGAAGGAGGTCTTCTCGTCGGTCGCCGAGCCGAAGAGCATCGCGCCGAGGGCGAGCACGCTCACCTCGCGGCGAGTCTCCGGAGCGGTGCCGATGGTGCGGTACTTCATGGTTTCCTCCCGTTCGCGCCCGTCATCTCCGGGCCTCGGAAAGGAGTCTGGGATGTGGAGCGCGCTCCAGGTCAAGCCCCGCGGATCAGCGGCTCATGAAGATCCGGGGAGTCGGCCGCCGGCCGGCCGAGCAGCAGGGTGACGCCGAGGGCGGCGGCCCAGACGCTCCACAGGATGTAGCCGGCGAAGTTCGCCAGGTCCGCGCCGGGCACGCCGAAGGGGGCGAGCAGGCCGGCCAGGATCAGCGGGACCGAGATCACGGCGATCGCGGTGCGGACCCGCGGCAGCCGGGCGCGCCGGCGCAGCCCCAGCAGCAACAGCACGGTGAAGGCCGAGGTGAACACGTAACCGGCGGCCTCGCCCACCCACTGGCCGAGCACGGTGTGCAGGAGCTGGAACGTCTCGACCGCGTCCGCGACGTCGTCCGGCGCGGCGTGCGGGTCGGTGACCGTGCGCGCCAGCGCCGGGACCAGCAGCGGCCAGCGCAGCAGTCCGGCGACCTGCACGAGGGCGGCCAGGACGCCGGTCGCCGTCACGGCGCGGGCGATCCGGCCCGGTCCGACCAGCCGCGCGGTCCCGGCCGCGGCCGGGGCGAGCAGGGCCGCCCCGGCCGCGAGGAGCGCGAACAGCGCCGGCACGGCGCCGCCCGAGTCGGTGAAGCGCCGCAGCGCCTCGGCGGCGGGCCGCTGCAGGATCTGCGGGTAGTCGAACACGACGCTCAGCCCGACGAACGCGCCGTTCACCATCGCGACGGCGGTGACCAGCAACGCGCCGGTCCCCCGCGACCGGCGGCCTGTGCCTTCTTGCGAGACGGTGACCACGATTCCTCCTGTACGGTGTCCAGAATTGTACGCTGTACAGAGTTTGTACAATGTGAGGAGATACGTCAAGGGAGAAGGGGAGCCAAGACATGGGAGAGACCGGCCGCCGGGCACGGCCTGGCCCGAGACGGGCCCTGAGCGAGCGGGAGATCCTCGACGCGGCGATGCGCCTGCTCGACGGCGGCGGAGCCGAGGCGCTGTCGGTCCGCAGCGTCGCCGCCGAGCTCGGCGTCGCGCCCAACGCCCTCTACACGTATTTCGCGTCCAAGCCCGTTCTCGTCCGCGCCCTCGTCGACGACCTCCTCGGGCAGGTCGGCCCCGGCACCCTCACCCCCGCCGACGATGACTGGCGCGGCGCGGTGACCCGGTTCGCCCTCGCCCTGCGCGAGACCCTGCTGGCCCACCCCGGGGCGGTGCCGCTGCTGCTCGGCTCCGGCTTCGACGGGCCCAACGCCCTGGCGGGCGGCGAGGCCCTGCTCGACCTCCTGGTGCGCGCCGGGCTGCCCCAGGACACCGCGTCCCGGGCGTCCTACCTGATCATCACCTACATCCTGGGCACCGTCGCCCTCGACGCCGCCGAACTGCCCCCCGGCGTCCCCCGGCCCGACGACGCCGCCCGCACCGCCGCCAGGCGCGGCCGTCTCGCCGGCATCCCGGCCGACCGTTTCCCCCGCACCGCCGCCACGGCCGACGTCGTGGCGGGCTACAACAGCACCGAGCAGTACCTGTGGGGCCTCACCCGGCTGCTCGACGGCATCCTGACCGGCCCGCCCGGCCGCTCGACGGCATCCTGACCGGCCCGCCCGGCCGCCTCCCGGCGGATCAGGGGCGGGCCGCGGCGACGACGTCCATGACGGCGCCGACCACCAGGTCCTGCCGGGCGAGGTGGACGTAGTGCTCGTCGGTGTCGGCGAGCACGTACCGGCCCCGGGTGGACAGCTTCGCCAGGGACTCGTAGGTCCCGGGCGGGCCCCCGGCCCGGGCGGCGATCACCACGACGGGCATGTCGCCCCACGCGCCGGGACGCTCGGTGGCGTGGACCTGCCGGGTGCCGGCGAGGAACGACTCCGCCTCCCGGGTCGCCGCCTCCAGGGAGCCGGGCCCGTACACCACCGGCGCGTGCTCGCGGCCCGGCGCCGTGGTGGTCTCCGGCAGCAGCCAGCCCCCGGCCCAGCGGACGAGGCCGAGCCGGGCGGCGAGGCCGTACAGGCGCGTCTGGCCGATCATCAGCGGGACGCCCGCCTCGATGGCTGCGTCGGATTTGCCGGACGCGTCGCTGACGTCCACCAGGACCATTCCCGCGACCCGCTCGGGGTGGCGGTCGGCGAGCAGGCGGACGACGTGACCCCCGTAGGAGTGGGCGGTCAAGACGAACGGGCCGGTCTCGCCGCCGCGCTCCAGCAGGGTGTGCAGCTCGTCGGCCGCCCGGCCCGCGTCCCTGGGGCCGGGGCCGGGCTCGCTCCAGGCGTATCCGGCGCGGTCGTAGGCGCAGGCCCGGACCGAGCGGGCGGCGAGGGCGGAGCGCACGCCCGCCCAGGTGGTGGAGGACTCGCCCCACCCGGCGTCGAGCAGCACGGTCGGGCCGCCCGACCGGGGACCCTCGCAGTGCAGGTGGAGCCGGTGACCGCCGACGTCGACGAGCCTGCCGGGCATCGGGTGCCGGGTGCCGTCCCCCTTCTCCGCGATGGCCTCGGCCCCGCATCCGGCCCCCGCCAGGACGAGCAGTACGGCCACCGCCCCACCGGCGATCCGGGCCGTCCTGCGCAGCCATCCCTTCCGTCCCGGCCGCTCCCGGCGGCCGGCTTTCGTCTTCCCCATATGTCTGATCCCCATGTGATGTCGGCTGGCAGCGGAGGGAACGGGGATCCGCCGCACGCGGGGCTCCGTCCCTCCCGGTGATCAGGTTTCCATCGGGGCCCGCCGGGCGGATCGGCCCTTCGGCCGGCGATGCGGGGCCGTGAAACTGGGACACCGGAGCACCGGGGTGCGACCCGGGGATGACCCGGCTCCACCGCCGGGACGACCGGGAGCCGGGGCGGGAAGGAAGGCGGAAGGAGGGCGGAAGGAGGGCGGAAGGAGGGGCTCCGGGCCTGGCCGCGCCCGGACCGGCCGCACCCGGAACAGACACGCCCCGGACGGACGTGCCCGGACCGGCCGCGCCCCGGACGGACGCGTTCAGGTCAGGCGCAGGGCCTCGGCGGCGACGGCGTGCCGCAGGGCGCGGATGCCGGGACGGCCGCGCAGGGGGTGGACGTTGTTGGTCAGCAGGACGACGGTCAGCTCGCGGGCGGGATCGACGACGAGGGAGGTGCCGGTGAAGCCGGAGTGGCCGTAGGCGTCGGGCAGCGGGCCGACGATGGCGGGGTCGCCGATCCGCACGCCGAGGCCGTGGCGGAAGCCGTCGCCCTCGATCCCCTGGTCGCGGGTCATCTCCGCGACGGTGTCCGGGCGCAGGACGGGTCCTCCCCCGCCGCGCAGCGTCTCGGCGAAGCGGAGCAGGTCCCCGGCCGTGGAGAAGATCCCGGCGTGCCCGGCGACGCCGCCCAGGCCGTACGCGGTCTCGTCGTGGACCTCGCCGCGCACGCACCCGGAGCGGGGACGCTCGGTCTTGTGCTCGGTGGCGACGGTCCGGGACAGCAGCGGCCCGCCGGGCCGGTAGACGGTGTCGGCCAGGCCCAGCGGCCCGGTGACGCGGGAGCGGACCAGCTCGTCCAGCGGCGCTCCCCCGGCGAGCTCGGCCACCCGGCCCACGGTGATCATTCCGACGTCGGAGTAGAGGTAGCGCTCTCCGGCCGCGTGCAGCGGCGCGGTGGACAGGACGCACTCCATTCGGGAGGCGTGGACCCCGGCCCCCTCCCCGGGGATCTCCAGGTCGGCCCTGCGGCCGGGCGGCAGGCCCGCCGTGTGGGTGAGCAGGTGCCGGAGGGTGATCTCCGGATGCCCGCCGTAGCAGGCGGGCAGCAGGGCGGCGACGGGATCGTCGAGGCCGACGAGCCCGTCCTCGGCCAGGGACAGCACGACGGCCGTCGTGAACAGCTTGGTGACCGAGGCGAGGTCGAAGAGCGAGTCGTGACGTGCGGGCGGCCGCTCGGGCACGAGCTCCTCCGACACCCCGGCGTACCGTACGGCCTCGCCCACGGCGGCGACGGCGGCCACCTCCCCGCCCGCCGCGACCGCCGCCACCGCGGCCGAGCACACCCCGGGCACGGCGGCGGCCAGGACGCGCTCCAGCGCGGAACAGGCCGCGGGGTCGCCGGCCCCGCCGAGAGCGGCCGGTGGGCCCGGGACGCCGGGCCCCTGGGACACCGGAGCAGCGGCCGGGCCTGGAACGCCGGGCGCACCGGATCTGCCGCGCTCCCGGGGCGTCCTCGACCCGGGCGGATCAGCCACCGCGCACTCCCTCGGCGGCCAGGGCGGCCTCGAGGTTGTCCCCGTGCGCCGTCAGCAGGGTGCGGGCGCCCTCGCTGTCCAGGCCCTGCTCGACCATGAGCACCGCGACCTTCACATTCCAGCCCGCCTCCTCCAGCGCGGAGCGGGCGGCGGAGAGCCCGGCCCCGGTGATGTCGCTGACCATCCTCGTGGCCCGGTCGGCGAGCTTGGCGTTGGCCGCCGACACCTCGATCATGTTGTTGCCGTAGGTGCGCCCCAGGCCGACCATCGCGATCGTGGAGATCATGTTGAGGACCAGCTTCTGCGCGGTCCCGGCCTTGAGGCGGGTCGAACCGGTCACCACCTCGGCCCCGACGACGACCTCGATCGGGTGCCGCGCCGCCGCCGCGATGGGGGCGCCCGCGTTGCACGTCAGCGCGACGGTCAGCGCGCCCCTGCGCGCCGCCTCCCGGAGGGCTCCCACGACGAACGGCGCCCGGCCGCTGGCGGAGACGCCCACCACCGAGTCGAGGGCGCCGACCTCCCGCTCCTCCATGGCGGCGGCCCCGGCCGGGGCGTCGTCCTCGGCGCCCTCGACCGAGCGGGTCAGCGCGGGCTCGCCGCCCGCGATGACCCCCTGCACCAGTTCCGGGTCGGTGCCGAAGGTCGGCGGGCACTCGGAGGCGTCCAGCACGGCCAGCCGGCCCGAGGTGCCCGCGCCCACGTAGATCAGGCGTCCGCCCCGCTTCATCCGGCCGACGATCGCGTCGATCGCGGTGGAGATCGCCGGGATCGCCTCGGCCACCGCCGCGGGCACCGTCGCGTCGGCGGTGTTCATCAGCCGGGCCACCTGCTCGGTCGAGAGCCTGTCGATCTCCCGGTAACGCGGATCACTCTGTTCGGTGGACAGGCCGGCGAGTGAATCAGTCATGACGCCCCATGTCGCTAATTTTCATCAAGACCTTCTCTTGTGTAAATTATCTTCTAAGACGGGACATGTCACTCACCCACCCCGGGGCCGCGCGGCCCGCACCCGGCCGGCCGCCCCGTGCCGGCGGCCGGTTCACCGCCCCGTCACCGGCGTCCCGGGACTCCGGCGCTCACCGTCCGGATCTCCGGCGGTCACCGCAGGCCGCGGCGGTAGAGCCAGAAGACCCGCTCGGTGCGCGCCCCGACCGCCCGCGAGTAGAAGCGCAACGGGCCCACCCACGAGATCTGCGCGCTCGCCAGCCCCGCCGCCCGCATCTCGGCCAGGCAGCGGCGGAGCAGGACCCGCCCGGCGCCGAGGCCGCGGGCGGCCGGGGCCGTTCCCATCGGGCCGAACCAGGCGGGCCGGGCGCCCCACGCCGCGAAGGCGAGGATCTCCCCGCCGCGCGCGGCGTAGTGGCAGCCGGTCGCCTGCTCGGCCTCCCAGGCCCAGGTGTCCTTCCAGTGGTCGCGCACGAACGCGGCCACGGTGGCGCGTTCCACCGGCGGGCCGGCGGCCTGCACGGTGACCCCCTGCCCGGCCAGGCGTGCCAGGTCGGCCTCCGTGGACAGGTCCGCGGCGTCCAGATCGACCGTCATGTTCCAGGCGGCGTGGTAGCGCTCGTAGCCGAGGCCCTCGGCCAGGCAGACGGCCGGGGTGTAGCGCACGTCGACGCCCGGCCAGGCGTAGCAGGGCGGGTTCCCGGCGAGGCGGGCCTCCGTCGCGCCCTCGGCCCGCAGCCACTCCTCGGCCGCGCCGACCAGCGCCCGGCCGCACCCCCGGCCCCGGGCGCCGGGATGGACGGCCAGCAGGTCGATGTGTCCGACTGCGGCGTCGCGTCCCGACATCGAGGCGAAGACGACGCCGTCGAGACCCGGGGTCGTCAGCGCGGTCCAGCGGCGCCGCGGGGGCGGCGTCGCGAGCCGGGAGACCAGCGCCGGGCCGTCCCCGGGGTCGAGGGTGAGCGCCGCCCCGGCGACCTCGCCGAGCGTCGCCAGCTCGGCGGCGGACGCCTCCCGGATCTCCCAGGACCCGCCCACCGGGTTCACGCCCGGCCTGCCGGCATGGCGACGACGCTGCGGCGTTCGGGGTGGAAGCAGGCGTGTTCCTGCGGGATGTCGCCGGTGCGGCCGAGGACCGGGACCTCGGCGGAGCAGCGCCCGGTGGCGAACGGGCAGCGCCGGGCGAACAGGCAGCCCGCGTCGTGCTCGTCCTCCTCCAGCGCCCCGGCCGGCGTCACCGGCTGCCCGCCCGGCACCTCCAGGCCGTGCAGCACCGGGATGGCCGACAGCAGCGCCTGGGTGTAGGGGTGGACGGGGGCGGAGATGATCGTCTCCACGGGACCGCGCTCGACGACCTGGCCCCGGTAGATGACGTACAGCTCGCCGTCGTCGCCGATGTAGCGGGCGGTCGCCACGTCGTGGGTGATGAACAGCACGCTCACGCCGAGCCTCTCGCGCAGGTCCCTCAGCAGGCCCAGGATGCCCAGCCGGAGCGAGACGTCGATCATCGAGACGGCCTCGTCGGCGACGAGCGCCTCCGGGTCCACGGTCAGGGCCCGGGCGATGACGACGCGCTGGCGCATGCCGCCGGAGAGCTGGTGCGGGTAGCGCGGCAGCACGTGGCCGGGGTCGAGGCCGACCAGCCCGAGCAGTTCCTCCGCCCGCTCGTCGATCCACCCCTTCGCCCGGCCGGTCTGCCGGGCCCGCAGCGCCAGGGGCGCGGCCAGCGTCTGGTGCACCGTGCGGGTCGGGTTGAGCGCGGAGTAGGGGTCCTGGTGGATGAGCTGGATCCGGCGGAAGTACGGCCGGCGCGCCCGCGGGCGCAGCGACGTCATGGAGACGCCGTCGATGGTGATCTCGCCGGAGTCGTGGCTCTCCAGCCCGGCGAGGATCCGGCCCAGCGTCGTCTTCCCGCAGCCGGACTCGCCGATGAACGAGACCGCCCCGCCCCTGGCGATGGAGAAGTCGACGCCGCGCAGCGCCCGCACGTCCCGGCCGCCGAGCACGCCGCCCCGCTGCCTGAAGGTCTTGGTGATGCCCTGTCCCGTGATCACGCCTGCTCCTCCCGCGCTCCGGCGGCGACCGCTTCCCCGCCATGCTCCTGCGCGCCCGCCTCGACGGCGTGGCACGACACGAGCCTCGTGCCGTGCGCGACCGCGGGCGGATGCTCGCTCTCGCAGACGTCCATCCGCAGCGGGCAGCGTTCCCGGAACACGCATCCCCGCGCCGGGACGGTGGCGAGCGTCGGCGGGCGGCCGGGCAGCGCCCTGGCCTCGCCGATGTCGCCGACCAGCCGCGGGATGGCCTGGATGAGGCCCCGGGTGTAGGGATGGCGGGGATCGCTCAGCACCTGGCGGGTGGGGCCCTGCTCGACCAGGCGCCCGCCGTACATGACGGCCAGCCGGTCGGCGACCTCCGCCACCACGCCGAGGTCGTGGGTGATGACCAGGGTGGTGAGCCCGCGCTCCTCGTGGACCTCCCGGATGATCCGCAGGATCGTCGCCTGGGTGATCATGTCCAGCGCGGTGGTGGGCTCGTCCAGCACGACGAGGTGGGCGTTGAGGACCAGCGCGAACATGATGCCCGCGCGCTGGCGCATGCCGCCGGACAGCTCGTGCTGGTAGGAGTCCAGCACGCGCGCGCCGTCCAGGCCCATCCGGCCGAGCAGGTCCCTGGCCTCGCGCACCAGGGCGCGCAGGTCCTCCACCCCGTGCGAGCGGCCGAGGTCGAGCAGCTGCTTGCCGACCGTCTTGAGGGGGTTGAGGGAGTTCTGGGCGGCCTGGAAGACGTAGCCGACGTGCCGTCCCCGGGCCCTGCGCAGTTCCTCGCCGCGGAGCGCGACGACGTCGCCGAGGCCGTCGATCTCCACGCTGCCCGCGCTGATCCTGCCGGGCGGCTGGACCGCGTTGAGCAGTGAGAGCGCCAGCGTGGACTTGCCGGAGCCCGACTCGCCGACCACGCCGGTGATCGTCCCGGGGGGCAGTTCCAGATCGACGCCGGAGACGGCGGGCAACTCGCCGGCCGGGGTCCGGTAGACGACGGTCAGCCCGCCGATCCGGACGCCGGGGGCGCTCTTCCGTCCGGGGGTGGCCGATGGGGTCACAGGCACCCGTCACTCCTCACGCAGGCGGGGGTTGAAGATCTCGTCCATGGCGTCGACCACGAGCACGATGCCCAGGGTGAACAGCAGGATCGCCAGCAGCGGCGCCAGCATGTACGGCAGCGCCGCCGTGGTGGTCAGCGCTCCCCCGCCGAACACCGAGAGGTTGAGCATGACGCCCCAGTTGTCCGCCTCGTACGGCAGCACGCCCAGGAAGAACAGGCCCACCTGCGCGTAGACGGCGCCGGTGACCGCGATCAGCATGTTCATCGCGATGTACGGCGCCATGCTCGGCAGCAGCTCCCTGCCCACGATGTGGGTGGTGGGCAGGCCCAGCCCGCGGGCCGCCTCGATGAAGCCGCGCTCGCGCAGCGACAGCGTCTGCGCGCGCACCGCCCGCGCCACGCCGCCCCAGCCGAGCAGGCCCAGCACCAGCCCCATCTCCACCGCGCTGCCGAACGACCACACCGTCGACAGCACCAGCAGCAGCGGCAGCCCGGGGATCGTCAGCTTCATGTCGGTCAGCCGCATGAGCACGGTGTCCCAGCGGCCCCGCTTGAAACCGGAGAACAGCCCGATCGCCGTGCCGAGCACCACGGTGATGACGGCGGTGACCAGGGCGCTCAGCAGCACGTACCGCGAACCGGTGACGACCTGCGCGAGCACGTCACGCCCCTGCCCGTCGGTGCCGAACCAGTGCTCGGCGCTCATCGGCGCGTAGATCCGGTCAGGGTCGCGCGGCAGCAGCTCCGGATGGAACATCGGCCCGAACACGCCCATGAAGGCGAAGCCGAGCACGATGACGGCCCCGATCAGACGGCTGGGCTTGCGCCGCATCACCCGCCACACGCCGCGCCAGAAGTTGCGGCGCATGGCCGCCGCCGTGCCGCCGGTCTCCAGGATGGCACTGCTCACGTGGCCTCCTCCGTCGGCCGCGTTCGCGACGCCGCTGTGTCCATGGCTCGCTCGCTCCGCTCGCTCACGTCGCCGCCTCCTCACCCGAGCGGACCCTCGGGTCGATGACCGTGTAGAACAGGTCGGCCAGGATGTTGGCCACCACGATCGCCGCGGTGATGAGCAGGAACGCGCCGCCCATCAGGGCGTAGTCGCGGTTGACGACGCTCTCGATGAGCAGGAAGCCCAGCCCCGGATAGTTGAAGATCTTCTCGATGAAGATCGCGCCGCCGAAGAGCAGGCCCAGCGAGAGCGCCAGGATCGTGAACAGCGGCAGGATCGCGTTGCGCGCGACGTACCGGAAGATGATCGAGCGTTTCATCCCGCGCAGCTCGGCGGCCAGGATGAAGTCGTCGCCGAGCACCGTGACCACGCTCGACTTCATCGCCAGGATCCAGCCGCCGTAGCTCGCCAGCGCGTAGGTCACCACCGGCAGCGTGGCGTGCTCGATCAGCGAGCCGATGTAGCCGGCGTTGAACCCCGGCTCGAACAGGATGTCGGCGGTGCCGCCCTGCGGCAGGATCGGGATCAGCGTGGTGAAGATCGCGCCCATCAGCAGCGCCAGCACGTACTGCGGCACGCCGTGCAGCAGCGAGCCGGAGATCGCCAGGAGGTCGCCCAGCACGCCCGAGCGCTTGACGGCGGCGTACACGCCCATGATCACGCCGACCAGGAAGCTCAGCAGCGTGCCGGCCAGCACCGGCAGGACGGTCCACTTGGCCGCCTCGCCCAGCACCGCCGTCACCGGGGTGCCGGGGTTGGTGACCGACACGCCCAGGTCGAAGCGGAACAGGCCGGTCATGTAGTCGGCGTACTGCTCCCCCAGCGTGCCGCTGGGCAGGAAGCCGTACATGACGGCCGTGGCGCGCTCGGCCGCCTCCGGCGACATGCCCTGCTCCAGCAGCTTCTGGTAGCGCGCCGCGATGGGGTCGCCGGGGATGTTGCGGATGATGAAGAAACTGATCGTGGCGACCACGAGGACCATGGCGATCCCGCGGGCCAGGTGGCCCGCGAGACGCCGTGCGATAACCGTCATGCCCACTGAGTCTTCTACGTCTTCCGCTACGAGGTCTTCTTCACCATGCCGAGCTGGATCCACACCCCGGCGGGCAGGCGCAGCAGGTCGCTGTCCTGCTCGGGCCAGCCGGTGAACCTGCCGGTGTTGGTGAACTGGGTGTTGACGTAGTCCCAGAGCTGGATGACCGGCAGATCCCGGTTGGCGGTCTTGGCGAGCTGGAGCATGATCGGCTTGGCCGCCTCGGCGTCGGCCGCGTTCAGCTTGCCGGTCAGCTCACCGGGGTTGACCTTGCCGACGCCCTCGACGTCGATCTCCTCGGCGCCGCCCATCCAGTTGCCGCCCTTGCCCGGGGCCGCGTGCTGGATCTTGCCGGCCACGTTGGTCCAGCCGTTGGAGGCGCCGTACAGGCGCTGGTAGATGTCGTACGGCGCGGGACCGAGCGCGATCAGCCAGAAGCCGGCGTCGTACTTGCCGGCCGCGATCTCCTCCAGGTACAGCGGGTAGTCGGCGACCGTGACGACCTCGGCGTCCACGCCGTTCTCGGTGAGCTGGCCCTTGATGTTCTCCTGCGCGGAGATCCAGTCGGAGAAGCCGGACGGGGCGTGCATGGTGAGCTTCCACGGCGTGCCGTCGGCCAGCGTCCACTTGCCGTCCTTCTTCTGCAGCCCGGCCGCCTTGAACTCCTCCTCGGCCTTGGCCACGTCGTGCTTGTACGGCTCCAGCGCGCCGAGCTCGGCGCCCAGCCACTCCTGGGCGGGCTTCTGGTGGATGCCGGAGGTGGTCACCGCCGGGGTGCCGCCCTCGGGCGAGGCGACCTTGACGACCTGCTCGCGGTCGATCAGGTAGGCCAGGCCGCGGCGTACGTGCACGTTGTCGTAGGGCTTCTTGGACTGGTTGAACGCCAGGCCGACGGCCACCGGCGAGTAGCCCTTGATGATGTTGGCGCCGGACGCCTGCTTGATCTTGTTCATCACGTCGGGGGGAGCCGCGGTGAAGCCGGCGTGGTCGAGCTTGCCGCTGATCAGGTAGTTCCAGATCTGCTCGTTGCCGGTGTAGTTGAGGAACTTCACCTGGTCGGGGGCGACGTTGGCGGCGTTGTAGAAGTTCTTGTTCTTCACCAGCAGCGCCTCGCCCGGGTTCGCCCGCTGCAGGACGAACGGGCCGGCGGAGACGTCCTTCGGCGGCGCGAAGGCGATGATCTTCTGGCCCAGCGCCGTGATCTCCTCGCGGGCCTTCTCGGCGTCGGCGCCGGTGCCGCGCGAGGCCTTCAGCTTGTCCCAGAAGTCGGCGGGCAGCACGCTGCCCCACACGTGCGCGGGCGCCACGTAGGTGTCGAGCACGCCGCGGGCGAACTTGGCGCTCGGGTTGGTCATGTCCTGCGTGACCTTGACCGTCTTGTCGTCGACCACCTGCACGTCCGCCGCCGCGCCGGCCGCGCCGGGCGTGATCGCGAAGGCGGTGCTGCCCTGGGTGTAGGCGATGCCGATGGAGAGCCTGACGTCCTCGGCGGTCACCGGCTTGCCGTCGGACCACTTGTTGTCCGGCTGGAGCTTGACGGTGATCGAGGAGTTGTCCGGGGCGATCTCCCAGCTCTCCGCGATGCCCGGATAGAACTGGTTCGGGTCGGTCATGTGGTTCTTGATCCAGGCGAGCTTCATCGCGTTGTACCCCAGGAACGAGTTGCCCTTGGGGTTGTACGGGTTGGCGGGCGCGTTGGGGTCGATGCCCGGCCTGTTGACGTCGATCGTGGTGAAGAGCCCGCCACCGCCGCCGGCGGACTTGTCTCCCGTGGTGCTACCGCTGCTGCATGCCGTGACGGCGGCAAGGCTGAGCAGCACCGCTGCCGCTGCTAGACGCTTCATGAACCGCTCCGGTGGGGGGTCTCGTCGATGCCGAAAGGCGGGACTTTGACCGGACCCTACGGGCGCGCGGAAGCTCCGTCAATAATTTCCATGAGACGTGAAGGTTCTGTAATTTTTCTTCATCGCCGCCGCGGTGAAGCCCGCCTTCATGATCGTCGTGATGGCCGTTCAGGCCGCCGGGACCGGGTCTCCCGCCGGTCCGGCCCGCCCCGTCCGCACCGTCTCACACCGCCCGCGGCGGATGCGTCGCCTGCGTCGAGCGGTAGCGCGAGGGCGGGATGCCGTACTGGTCCACGAACGCCTGGCGCAGGGTCTCGGCCGTCCCGAAACCGCAGCGGGCCGCCACGACCGCGACGGGCAGGGAGGTGGAGGCCAGCAGGTGCGCGGCGGCCTCGGTGCGGGCCCGCCGGACGAACCGGCCGGGCGTCCGCCCGAGGTGCTTGAGGAACAGCCGGGTCAGATGCCGCTCGCTCACCCCCGCGCCGGCCGCCAGCGCGGCCGTGGCCAGATCGCCGGCCAGGTCGCCGGCGATGCGGTCGACCACCCGTTTGACCAGGGCGTCCTCGGGCGGCGGGGCGGCGGTGAACATGCTCATCTGCGCCTGGTTGCCGGGCCGCTGCAGGTAGGTCACCAGGTACCGGGACACCCGCCGCGCCAGCTCGGTGCCGTGGTCCTCCTCGATGAAGGCGAGGGTGAGGTCCAGGGCGCTGGTGACCCCGGCCGACGTGGCGACGTTCCCGTCGCGGATGAAGATCGGGGCGGGGTCGACGGCGACCTCCGGGTGCCGGACCGCCATGTCGCGCGCCCACCGCCAGTGGGTGGTGGCGCGCCGGCCGTCGAGGAGACCGGCGGCGGCCAGGATCCCGGCGCCCGTGCACACCGACGCGACGCGGCGGCTCTCCCGCGCCAGGCGGCGGACGTGCGCGACGAGCAGCCGGTCGCCGGCCGCGTCCTCGTGCCCGATCCCGCCCGACACGATCAACGTGTCGAGCGGCCCGGCGACCCGCTCCAGCGTCTCCTGGACGTGCAGCGTCAGGCCGCTGCCGCAGGTGATGGGACGGCCTCCCGGACCGGCCAGGCGCACCCGGTACGGCGGCGCGGCGCCCAGCCCGTTCGCCATCTCCAGGGTCGAGGTCACACAGGCGATGTCGAGGAGCTCGGCTCCCTCGTATCCGACGACGGTGACGCGCCGTTCTCTCATGAACCGACTCTAAGCGGACGACTCCATGTCGGAAAGACAGGGATGCCAAGTTTTCGGACCTCTCCGCCGGTGTCCGTTGGCTCCCGGGCGGCGGGACGGCAACGTTTGCGCCATGACTGCGACCCGCACCCCGGAAACCGTCCAGACGACGTCCTCCACCGCGCTCCCCGCCGACCCCCGGCCGGAGTCCCCGGCCGCGTCCGAACCGGCGGCTCGGACGACGGCCCCGGCCGTTCCCGGGGCGGTGGCCCCGGCCGCGCCGGAGGCGGCGCCCCGGGCCGCGCGGCCCCGGCGGCGATGGGCCCGGTTCACCTGGCACTACATCGAGATGATCATCGCCATGTTCGTCGGGATGGCCGTCCTCGGCATGCTCCTGAGCGCCGTCGGGCTCGGCCTCTCCCACGAGCGGCACCCCGATCTCGCCTACCTGGTGATGGCGTTCGACATGTCCGTCGGCATGGCCGTCGTGATGCGCTTCCGCGGTCACGGCTGGGTGAGCACCCTGGAGATGTGCGCCACGATGTTCATCCCCGCCGTGCCGCTCTTCCCGCTGCTGTGGCTGGGCGTCATCGACGGCGGCACGCTGATGGTCGTCTCGCACGTGGCGATGTTCCCGCTCATGCTGGCCGCCATGTTCCGGCGGCTCGACGAGTACGCGGGCTGCGCGCACTGAGGGGCACGGGCGGCACGCGCCGGGGGCACGACCGCGCGCATCGGACGACGGCGGGGAATCCGCCCCCGGCCTCCCGATTCGGCCTGACGGGCGAACCGGGAGGCCGCTCCCGGGAGATCCCGATGAATGCGCCGGGCGCGCGCCTGCCGTACGGTCACGGTAACGCCGACAGAAAGGCCGGTCCGTGTCCGCTGCCCCCGCCGGTTCCCCCCTCTCCCGCGACCGCGCCGCCCTCCTGGACGCCATGCTGGGAGATCTGGAGGAGCTCGTCGTCTGCGAGTCGTTCTCCGCCGACCTCGACGCGGTCGCCCGCAGCGCCGGGGTCGTCGCCGCACAGGGGACGCGCCTGCTCGGCGTCCCGCCCGAGACGATCGTGATCGACGGCGTCACCCACCTGCGCTGGACGTTCGGGACCCCCCGTGTGCTCGTCCTCGGCCACCACGACACGGTCTGGCCGATCGGCTCCCTGCGGACCCGCCCCTGGTCGGTGACCGGCGGGATCGCCCGGGGGCCGGGGGTGTTCGACATGAAGGCCGGGCTGGTCCAGGCCTTCCACGCGCTGACCTCGCTGCCCTCCCCGGACGGGGTGTGCCTGCTGGTCACCGGGGACGAGGAGGTCGGCTCGACGACCTCGCGCGACCTGGTGGAGGGGGCGGCCCGCCGGTGCTCGGCCGCGTTCGTGCTGGAGGCGGCCGCCGACGGCGGAGCCCTCAAGACGGCCCGCAAGGGCACCTCGAACTACGAGATGGTGGTGCACGGCCGGGCGGCGCACGCCGGGCTCAACCCCGAGAAGGGCGCGAACGCCGCGATCGAGCTGGCCCACCAGGTCCTCGCGATCGAGGGCGTCGCCGCCCTGGTGAACGGGGACGGCACGGCCGCGCCGGCGGGCGCGGACGGCGCGCGGACTCCCGCGACCGCGACCGCGCCCGGGACCGCCGGCGTGCCCGCGGTCACGGGCGCCGGGACCACCGTCACCCCGACGGTCCTGAGCGCCGGGACCACCGCCAACACCGTGCCCGCCCTGGCCCGCGTGGCCGTGGACGTCCGCTCGCCGACCCTCGCCGCGCAGCGGCGGGTGGACGCGCTGATCCGGGCGCTTCCCCCCCGGCTCGCCGGGACCCGGCTGGAGGTCCTCGGCGGCCCGAACCGGCCTCCGATGGAGGCGTCCTCCTCCGCCGGGCTGTTCGCGCTGGCCCAGCGCGTCGCCGCCGATCTCGGCCTGGATCCGCTCACCGGGATCGGCGTGGGCGGGGGGTCCGACGGGAACTTCACCGCCGGGGTGGGCTGCCCCACTCTCGACGGGCTGGGCGCGGTCGGCGGCGGGGCCCACGCCGAGGACGAGCATGTGGTGGTGGCCGAGCTGCCGGGCCGTACGGCGCTGCTGGCCGGACTGATCAGAGCGGTGCTGGCCGGGGACGGGCCGCGGGGCCGGAAGGGGACCGGCTCCGGGACCGGCTCCGGGGGCGTAGACGGGGGCGTGGACGGGGGCGTGGACGGGACAGGACCGCGGTGAGCGGGGCCGCGGCGGGCGGTGTCACTGCGGGCGGTGTCACGGTGCGCGGTGTCACGGCGGGCGGTGTCACGGTGCGCGAGCTCCACTCCCTGGGAGAGTTCGAGGAGGTCGCCCGGTTGTTCGACGGCATCTGGCGGCCCGTCCCGGGCGGCGAGCCGGTCACGGTCGAGCTGATGCGGGCGTTGTCGCATGCGGGCAACTACGTGGCCGGGGCCTACGGGGAGGACGGGCGGCTGATCGGCGCGTCGGCCGGGTTCCTGGCGGCCCCCGTCGGCGAGGCCCTGCACTCCCACGTCACCGGGGCGCTGGCCGGGCGGGGGGCCGGGCTCGCGCTCAAGATCCACCAGCGGGAGTGGGCGCTCGCCCGCGGCCTGGAGCGGATCACCTGGACCTACGACCCCCTGGTACGGCGCAACGCCCACTTCAACCTGGTCAAGCTCGGCGCCCTGCCCGAGGAGTACCTGCCGTCGTTCTACGGGGCCATGGGAGACGCGATCAACGCCGGGGACGAGTCGGACCGGATCCTCGCGGTCTGGCGGCTGGCGGAGCCGCGCGTGACGGCCGCCGTACGGGGCGAGCCGCTCCCGCCCGGGGTCCCGCCGGACGCGGTGGCCGGGCTGGGAGAGCGGGACGGGCATCCGGTCCCCGGCCGGACCGACGCCCGGGTGGTGCTGGTGGCGGTGCCGGACGACATCGAGACGCTGCGGCGGCGGGATCCGGGGGCGGCCAAGGCGTGGCGGCACGCCGTGCGGGACGTGCTGGGCGGGCTCATGAACGAGGGTGCTCAGGTCACCGGTTTTCACCAGAAATCGTGTTATGTCGTGGAACGACACGATCGAGCGGCGTCTGAGAACCGATGAGCACCGAGGAGAGCCTATGGAGATCACCGGGGTCGAGCTGCGGCGGATCGCGATGCCGCTGGTCACGCCGTTCCGCACCTCGTTCGGGACCGAGACGACCCGCGACGTGCTCCTGGTCCGGGTCGTCACCCCGGACGCCGAGGGCTGGGGCGAGTGCGTGGCCATGGCCGAGCCCCGCTACTCCTCCGAGTACGCCGACGGCGCCGCCGACGCGCTGCGCCGCTTCCTCATCCCGGCCCTGTCCCGGTACGCCGCGGGGCTCGCGGAGCTCGCGGAGCTCGATGCCCACGCCGCGGGCCGGGCGATGGAGCCGTTCAAGGGCCACCGGATGGCCAAGGCCGCCCTGGAGACCGCCGTCCTGGACGCCCGGCTCCGCGCGCGCGGCGAGTCCTTCGGCTCCTTCCTCGGCGCCGCGCGGGACCGCGTGCCCTGCGGCGTCTCGGTCGGCATCATGGACTCCGTCCCCCGGCTCCTCGACGCCGTCGCCGGCTACGTCGAGGAGGGCTACGTCCGGATCAAGCTGAAGATCGAACCGGGCTGGGACGTCGCCCCGGTCCGGGCCGTGCGCGAGCGCTTCGGCGACGACCTGCCGCTCCAGGTCGACGCCAACGCCGCCTACAGCCTCGCCGACGCCCACCACCTGGCCCGGCTGGACGCCTTCGGCCTGCTGCTCGTCGAGCAGCCCCTGGCGGACGACGACCTGGTCCAGCACGCCCGGCTGGCGAAGCTGCTGCGCACCCCGATCTGCCTGGACGAGTCGATCGAGTCCGCGGCGCACGCCGCCGCCGCGATCTCCTTGGGCTCCTGCTCCATCGTCAACGTCAAGCCCGGCCGGGTCGGCGGCTACCTGGAGGCCCGCCGCATCCACGACCTGTGCCGGGCCCACGGCGTCGCCGTCTGGTGCGGCGGCATGCTGGAGACCGGGCTCGGCCGGGCCGCCAACGTCGCCCTGGCCGCCCTGCCCGGCTTCACCCTGCCCGGCGACACCTCCGGCTCCGGCCGCTACTACGCGACCGACATCACGCCCCCGTTCGTCCTGGACGACGGCCACCTGGCCGTCCCCACGGGCCCCGGCCTCGGGGTGAGCCCCGTCCCGGAGATCCTGGACGAGGTCACCGTCGCCACCGAGTGGATCGCCCTCTGACGCGCGGCGACGAGGTCGGCGCGCGGCCCGACCGGCTCCACGACACCCATGACGAGTTCGCCTACCGCTACGTCTACGCCGCCTACCGCGCCGTGCGCCCGCCCCCGGCCCTCAGGCGCGGACGAAGCGCAGGATCTCGCGGCCGAGGCGCTCGCCGGCGTCCTCCTGCAGGAAGTGCCCGGCGCCCTCCAGCACCGGATGGTCGATCCCCCGCGCGCCCGGGACGAGGCTCCGGAACAGCCCCGCCATGGGGCCGGTGATCGGGTCGCGGTCGCTGAAGGCGACCAGGAAGGGCCCGTTCCAGGCGCGCAGGACCTCCCAGGCGTCGCGGTTCGGCTGGGCCTCGACGTCGTCCGGTTCGGCGGGCACCAGGCCCGGCATGGCGCGCGGGCCCGCCTTGTAGGTCTCGTCGGGGAAGGGCGCGTCGTAGGCGGCCAGCACCTCGGGCGGCAGCGTGCCCGTGCAGCCCGCCTGGATGCCGCGCGGCACGTCGAAGTGCGCGCCCGCGCCGCGCACGGCCTGGCGGAAGCGCAGCCAGGTCTCCGGCATCGGGAAGTCTCCGGTCGGCAGGCCGGTGTTGGCGGCCACGATCCGCGCGTAGCGGCCGGGGTCGGCCACGGCCAGGCGCAGGCCGATCAGGCCGCCCCAGTCCTGGCCGACGAGCGTGACGTCCTTGAGGCCGAGAGCGTCGACGAACGCCGCCGTCCAGGCGATGTGGCGGGCGTAGGTGTGGTCGGCGATCGCGGCCGGCTTGTCGGAGCGGCCGAAGCCGATCAGGTCGGGGGCCACCGCGCGGCAGCCGCCGTCCACCAGCACCCGGATGACGTGCCGGTACAGGAACGACCACGACGGCTCACCGTGCAGCAGCAGGACGACGGGACCCTCGCCCTCGTCGACGTAGGCCATGCGCGGGCCGCCGGGCAGGTCGGCGTAGCGCGGCGGGTAGGGGAAGTCGGGCAGATCGGCGAAGCGCTCGTCGGGAGTCCGCAGCAAATCCATGAACGCATACGTACCAGAACATTTGTCTACGGGCCACCGTGCGACCGGACGCTCAGGGCGGGCCGGGCGGGGAGGTGCCGGCGATGATGGTCCGGATCCCATGGTCGAAGTTCGCGCCCCAGCGCTCGGACGAGCCGTGTTCCAGCGCCGCGACCAGCGGCGCCTCGGCGCCGTCGTCCAGGATCGAGATCAGCGGGCCGAGGGAGGAGCCGCCCGCCGGGGCCGCGGCCTGTTCCTGCAGGACGAAGCCGAGGACGTAGTGGCTCAGCGTGGTGATCGTGCGCAGCGCCAGCACGGGCGTGAAACCGCGGGTGAGCATCGCCGCCATCTCCGCGTCGAGGCTCCTGACCACCTCGGGGCCCAGGTCGGTGGCGGTGGCGACGAGCCGGGCGCCGTCGCGGTGGGCCAGGAGCGCCCGCCGGTAGGAGCGGGCCCGGCGGTCCAGCCAGTCCTGCCAGGATTCGCCTTCACGCGGGGGGCCCATCCCTGCCGACAGCACGATGACACCCGCCATGCCGTTCAAAAGCTCCTGCTTGGTACGGAAATGCCAGTACAGGGCGGGTGACTGCACGCCCAGTTCCGCGGCCAGGCGTCGGACCGTCAGCCCTTCCAATCCGGCCTCGTCCAGCAGGCGGAGCGCCGCGTCGACGATGATCTGCCGGGTCAGCCCCGGTCGCCTGTTCTCACCCATCGACTCACCAACTTAGCAGTGATAAATTCCATTTAGCACTGCTAAGGAGGAAGCATGATCGTCGCAACGTCCGCGGACGGCGTGCAGGTCCGGGCGGCGGACGAGGGCCAAGGGCCGGCCGTCGTGGTGCTGCACGGAGGGCTCGACGACGGCTCGCAGTGGAGGAAGGTCGCCGGACGGCTCACGCCCCGGCTGCGGGTCGTGCGCATCCACCGCCGTCAGTACCGGCTGGACCTGACGCCGTCGAGCACGATCGCCCAGGAGGTCGAGGACGTGCGGACCGTCGTGGCCGCCCTCGGCGGCGGGCCGGTGCTGCTCGTCGGACACTCCTCCGGCGGCGTGGTCGCCCTCGAGGCCGCGCTCGCCCTGCCCGGGGCCTTCACCGGGCTGGTCCTCTACGAGCCGCCCGTCGTGGTGGGATCGTCCCTGGGCGGCGCGGCGACCGCGGCGGCCAGGGCCGCTCTGGCGCGCGGGCGCCGGGGCAAGGCACTGGAGATCTTCATCCGGGACGTCGTGCGGCTGCCGCCCTGGCAGGCGTGGCTCGTCGGAGCGGTCACCTGCGTCCATCCGGAGCTGCGGGCCTTCGTGCCCCGCCAGATCGACGACCTGCAGGCCATCGACCAGCTGGGCGAACGCCTGGACGCCTACCGGGCCGTCGGGATCCCCACCGTGCTGCTGGGCGGGGAGACCAGCCCCGCGCACCTGGGCGAACGGCTCGACGCGCTGGCCCGGGTGCTGCCGGCGGCCGAGCGGGTGACCCTCCCCCGGGAGGGCCACGGCGGCCACATGCGCTCCCCCGGCCGGGTGGCCCGGGTCGTGGCGGCCGCCGCGGCCCCCCGGGACCGCTCAGGCCCTGCGGTTGTAGAGCCGGAGCGCGATCGGGGCGAACACGAGCGTCATGCCCCCTGAGAGCGCGAGGACGAGCGCGACGTCCCCGGCGTCGGGCACGCCGTCGAGGAGACCGCGCGCCGCCTCGACGAGAAGCGTCACCGGGTTGACCGCCACGAACTCCCGCACCAGGGCCGGCATGGTCTCCGGCGGCGCGAACGCCGGGCTCACGAAGGTCAGCGGGAAGAGGATCATGGTGGACACCCCCATGACGGCGGCCGGGGTCCGCGCGGTGAGACCGATGATCAGCCAGAGCCAGCTCAGCGCGGAGCAGAAGACCAGCAGCAGCGCGACGGCCCCGGCGACGCCCCCGGGGCCTCCCGGCGCCCGGTATCCGATCAGCGTCGCGATGCCGAGCACGAGCGCGGAGGCGAGGCCGTAGCGCAACGTGTCGCCCAGCAGCGCGCCGGCGAGCGGCGCCGGACGCCAGATCGGCTGCGAGCGGAAACGGTCGAAGGAGCCCCGCTCGATGTCGGTGTTGAGGGTCACGGCTGTGTACATCGTCATGAAGACGACCGTCTGGGCGAGGATCCCCGGCAGCGCGTAGCGCAGATACGCCTCCGGCGATCCGATCATGGCCCCGCCGAACACGTACGTGAACATCAGCGTGAACATGATCGGGAACAGCGTGGCGTCGAGGAGTTGCTCGGGGACGTGCCTGATCTTCAGCAGGGCGCGCCACGCGAAGGTCAGCGTCGCGCGGAGCGCGCCCGCGCCCGTCGCCGGCGGCGGCGCGCCGGCGACGGCGGAGATCAGTCTGGGGTCGAGCTCGAACGCCGGACCTTCGGCGGCCTGGTGGACGCTCACGCCGGCACCTCCTCGCGGCCCGGCGCGGGGCCGTCGGCCGGTTTCCCGGTCAGGGCCAGGAACACCTCGTCGAGACTCGGCTGGGCCAGCGCGTACTCGCCGATGCCGAGCCCGCGTTCGGTGACGGCCGCGAGCGCGCCCGCGACCGCGGCCAGCTCGTCCACCCGCAGGGAGAGCGCGACGGGATCCGGCTCCAGGACGGGGACGGCGCCGAGCATCGCCGCCAGGAGCCGGGCGACCTCCGGGCGGTCGGCGCGATCGGCGACCCGCACGCGCAGCGCGCTCGCACCGACCAGGGCCTTGAGCCGGCCGCTCGTGCCCTCGGCGATGACGCGGCCGTGATTGACGACGGCGATGCGGTCGGCGAGCTGGTCGGCCTCCTCGAGGTACTGGGTGGTCAGCAGAACGGTCGTGCCGGCGCCGACGAGCGCTCGCACGCTCTCCCACACCTGGCCCCGGCTGCGCGGATCCAGGCCGGTCGTCGGCTCGTCGAGCATCAGCAGGTCGGGACGGACGACGAGGGAGCCGGCGATGTCGAGCCGGCGCCGCATGCCGCCGGAGTAGGTCTTCACCTCCCGCCTGGCGGCCGCGGTCAGGTCGAAGGCCTCCAGCAGGTCGGCGGCGCGCTTCCCGGCCGCCCTGCCCCGGTGTCCGCGCAGGCGGGCGAGCAGGGTGAGGTTCTCCAACCCCGTCAGGTCCTCGTCGAGGGAGGCGAACTGCCCGGTCAGCGCGAGACGCGCCCTGACCCGGGCCGCCTCGGCGACGACGTCGTGGCCCAGCACGCGGGCGGTGCCGCCGTCGGGACGGATCAGCGTGGCGATCATCCGGATCAGGGTCGTCTTCCCCGCCCCGTTGGGCCCGAGCACGGAATAGACGCATCCCGCGGGCACCGTGAGATCGACGCCGTCGACCGCCCGGTCGGCGCCGAACGCCTTGACCAGGCCGCGGGTTTCGATCGCCCATATCTCGTGGCCCGTGCCCGGCGGGGTGCGCCCCGGCCGGTGCGCCGGTCTTTCGGTCAGCGATGTCATGAGGGCAGCGTGTCCGAGACCGGAGCCGCCGTCTTGGACGAATGTTCAGGCGGTGCGCGCGGGCGTCCAGGCCATGCTGTCGACCGTCCACAGCGGGTCGGAGGCGATCGCGCCCGGGGTCCGGCCGGTGAACTTGAGCACCTCGCGGTGGAGGTGGGACTGGTCGGAATAGCCGATCTCCGCGGCGACCTCGGCGACGCTGGCGGCCGTGCCGAGCCGCCGGAGCGCCCGGTCGAACCTGACGATCGTCGCCGCCCGCTTCGGCGTGACGCCGATCTGCGACTTGAACCGGTTCCAGAACGTCGTGCGGCTCCAGCCGTACCGGCCGGGCAGATCGCCGATGGGCACCCGCCCGTGGCCGGCCACGATCCGCCGCCACGCGTCGGCCACCTCGGGGTCGATGCGGAACGAGGAACGGCGGTGCCGGGTGAACGCCTCGCGGACCAGCGCGAACCGGTCGTCCCAGGACCGCGCCTCGATCAGCCGCGCGCGCAGCCGGCCGGCGTCGCGTCCCCAGACCTCGGCCAGGTCCAGCGGCGCGCCGTTGAGCTCCGCCGGCGGCACGCCGAGAAGACCCGGCGCCGCCAGCGGATCCACCTGCAGTTCGACGCAGTCGACGGCGCGCCCGGCCATCCGGGTGGCCGCCGGGGAGATGCCGGAGACGATGCCGCCCTCGATGGCGCCGCTCCCGAGGGGTTCGAGGCTGCCCGGGGCGCAGTCGATCACGATCGCGATCGCCGGACCCGGGGGAACGCGCTCCTCGAACGTCCCGCCGGAGCGATCGCGGAAGCCGGCCATCGTGACGCCCGGGATCGCGCGCCCCCCGGCGGGGACCGCCACCTCCCAGGCGCCGTGGCCCCGGGTCGTCGGCACGGTGTCCGCTCGCATGCCCGCGAGCATATCCCCGCCCGCACGTCCCTTCACCGGCCGGGAGCGCTGTACCCGAGGTCGATCGGCGAATCAGCCGTGATCCGCCCATCACAACTCTGTCAGGAGTCGAAACAGCACGGTCGCTCGTGGGCGGGCGAGGAGACACGCGACGACTCCGTCGACGGCCCGAGCGCCCATGCCCGCCGGCTCGTGGCGGACGTGCGGGTGATGCGGCAGCGCTGCCACGACCTCATCCGACAGAGCGGACAGGCGCGCTACAGGGCTGTGACGGTTCGACGTCAGGTCAGACGGACGCTTCAGCGCCTGCTGGAGATCCGGCGTCAGCAGGCTTCGATCGGCTCGCGCGGACGGGGCGCCTCGCGGCCGGGCGGCGGTTCGCGGTCCGGCCCGGCGACGCCGTCAAGCTGACCCCGGCCTGATCACGCTCCGACCGGGGTGCGCCGGAGGTCTGCCGATCATGCGACCTTGGGTGTGGCCCGGACGCCGAAGTGGACGTACGGTGAGCCGTCGGCCAGCTCGTAGAAGACCACCGGGATCCAGCTCGGCTCGTCCTCGGGACGGCCCACGAACGTCGTCTCGTCCACCGGGACGAGCTCGAACTCCATCGGCGGGCGGAGCCCGGCGAGCGCCCCCGTGGCCTCGCTGTGCAGGTGGAGCCGGCCCTCGCGGACCGTCAGCGTCAGCCGGTTCCCGGTGCGCTCGTAGACGCCGGCGTACCGCGCGACGTCCACCTCGACGGACGTGCCGGGCGGGCCCAGCGGCGCCGGGACCTCCAGGCCGAGCAGCTCGGCGAAGAGCTCGGCGGCCAGGGCCTGCTGGAAGGCCGCGGTGTGCCCCCCGTTGGCCAGCACGCACACGACGGTCTCGGCGTCCGGCACCATCCAGAGCATGGCGGCCTGGCCGATGGTGTTGCCGCCGTGGGAGAGGATCCGGCGGCCGCCCCACTCGTCCAGGATCCATCCGATCCCCCACTGCCTGCCCACGGTGTACGGGTTGGGGACGTCCACCTGCGGCTCCCACATCGCCTTCGGGTCGGCGAGCAGCGCCGTGCCGAGGTGGGCGCGGGCGAAGGCGACGACGTCGGCGGGGCTCGAGCAGATCAGCCCGGCCGGGCCGACGGAGCGCATCAGCCCCCACATCGAGGTGGGCTCGCCGTCGAAGTGGCCGGTGGCGGCGCGGAAGCGGATCACGTCCTCCGGCAGGGTCCAGGTGTGGGTCAGGCCGAGCGGTTCGATGATCTGCTCGCGCAGCGCGGCGTCCCACACCTTCCCGGTCAGGCGCTCGATGACGCGGCCGGCGATGACGAACCCGGAGTTGCCGTACGACTGGGTGACGCCGAGCGGGTGGTTGCGGGTGAGGTCCGCGCAGGCCGCGACGTACTTCTCCACGCAGTCGTCGCCGCGGCCGGTGTCGAGGAACAGGTCGCCGTCGATCCCGGAGGTGTGCGACAGCAGGTGCCGGAGCGTGACCTGCCGGGTCAGTTCGGCGTCGGCGACCCGGAACTCCGGCAGGATCTCGGCCACCAGAGTGTCCAGGGTGAGCCTGCCCTGCTCCACCAGGAGCATGATCTGGGTCGCGGTCCACACCTTGGTGATCGACCCGATCTGGAACAGCGAGTCCGTGGTGGCCTCGACCCCTGTCGCGGTGCTGAGCACCCCGGCGGCGAACTCGTGGACCTGTCCCCCGTGCAGGAAGGCGAGGTTCGCACCCGGGATCTCGAACTCGGTGATCAACTCGGCGAGCCTGGCCTGCCAACGGGCGGGGTCAGCCGCTCCGGTTCCCTTTCCAGCGGTCGTTCCGGCCACGCGGGACTCCTCTCCTCCGGTCCGATCTCCCCTTGGACCCGGCTATGAGAACGATCATCCATTGGGACGGGGAGGAAGGGAACCCGCCGTTTTCCGGGGTAGGGGCGAGCCATGGAGACCACGACCCCGGCCGTCCCCCACGGGGACGCCCGCACGGAGACCGCGGAGAATCCCCGCCGGAAGACCCGCCCCAAGACCCTCGCCACGACGCTGCTCGCCGTGACCGCGACCGCCGTCACCGGGAGCCTGGCGACCAGGAGCGTCTCCTCCCTGTGGTACCGGAGGCTGCGCAAGCCGTCCTGGCAGCCGCCTTCCCCGGTGTTCGGCCTCGTGTGGACCCCGCTGTACGGCCTGATCGCCGTGGGTGCGGCCCGCGCCCTGGACCGCCGGGAGGGCGCCGCCCGCACGGCGTTCGCCGGCCGGTTCGCGGCCAATCTCGTCCTCAACGCCGGATGGAGCCTGGCCTTCTTCGGGGCCCGCTCCCCCCGGCTGGCGCTCGGCGAGATCTTCCTGCTCAACGCCTCGAACGCGGCGCTGATCCGGCAGGCGTGGCGCACCGACAGGACCGCCGGGGCGATCCTGCTGCCCTACGGCGCGTGGACGCTGTTCGCCACCGCCCTCAACACCGCGATCGTCCGCCGCAACCCCGCCGGCGGCTGACCCCGTGGAGGAAACCCCGCAGACGCACGATCTGGTGTTCGCCGGCGCCCGGGTGCTCGACCCGGAGACGGGCCTGGACGCGGTCGCGAACGTCGGCGTCACGGGCGGCGTCATCGCCGCGGTGAGCACCGGCCCGCTGACGGGGCGGCGCACCGCCGACGTGAGCGGGCTCGCGCTCGCTCCGGGCTGGATCGACCTGCACAGTCACGCGGGCGGCGTCGCGGGCCACCGCCTGCAGGCGCTCGACGGCGTGACCACGGCGCTGGAACTGGAGGCCGGGGCCGCCCCGGTCGCCGAGGCGTACGCAGTCGCCGCAGCCGAAGGCCGTCCCCTCAACTACGGCTTCTCCGCCTCCTGGGGCCAGACCAGGATGACGGCCGTCGGCGGCCTCCCCCTCGGCGGCGGCATCGCCGTCGCGCTGCGCAACCTGGGAAACCCGGCCTGGCAGCGCGAGGCGTCCGCGCGCGAGCTCGGCGCGCTGTTCGACCTCCTCCGGCGGGAGCTCGCGGACGGCGCGCTCGGCATCGGCGTGCTGGCCGGCTACGCCCCGCGCGTCGCGCCCGAGGAGTATCTCGCCGTGGCCGCGATGGCCGCGGAGGCCGGGGTCCCGGTCTACACCCACGCCCGCGACCTCGTCGAGCAGACGCCGGACATCCCGATCGACGGGGCCGAGGAGCTGGTCCGGGCCGCCTCCGCCACCGGCGCCCACATGCACTACTGCCACGTCAACAGCACGTCCCTGCGCCGGCTGGACCGGGTGCTCGGGCTCGTGGACGCGGTCCGCGCCGAGGGCGCCCGGGTCTCGACCGAGGCCTACCCGTACGGCGCGGGAATGACCGGCATCGGCGCCTCCTTCCTCGCCCCCGAACGGCTGCCCGCCCGGGGGCTGGAGCCCCGCTCGATCGTCTACGCGCCGACCGGGGAGCGGGTGGCGGACGCCGCGCGCCTGCGCGAGCTGCGGGCCGCCGACCCCGGCGGACTGGCGATCGTGCACTTCTTCGACGAGGACGACCCCGGCGACATGGCCTTCGTCGACCGGGCGCTGCTGGCCCCGGAGACGGTCGTCGGATCCGACGCGATGCCGTTGACCTGGACGGGCGGACGCCCCGACGAGACGGCCTGGCCGCTGCCGCCCGGGGTCGTCACCCACCCGCGCACGGCGGGCGCCTTCTCCAAGGTCCTGCGCCGGTACGTGCGGGAGACCGGGGCGCTGACCCTGCTGGAGGCCGTACGGCGGTGCAGCCTGGCCCCCGCGCTGGTGCTCCAGGACGCGGTGCCCGCGATGCGCCGCAAGGGCCGTGTCCGGCCGGGCTGCGACGCGGATCTGGTGGTCTTCGACCCGGACGCGGTCAGCGACCAGGCGACCTACGCCGCCAGCACCCGGCCCTCGACCGGCTACGTCCACGTCCTGGTCGGCGGCGAGCACGTGGTCAGGGACGGCGAGCCGGTCCTCGGCGCGTTCCCCGGCCGCCCGATCAGGCGCTAGGAAGATCAGTACGACGTGGTGCGATAGCGGGCGCGGAACTCGGCCAGCAGCTCGTCGGTCACCTCCGCGCCCGCGGCCACGGCGGCGTGCACCTCACGGAAATACCCCTCGTATCCCGCGGGGGTGTACAGGCACAGGCCGCGTACCGTACCCGCGCTCGCGTTGCGGAACCCGTGCGGTGTGCCGCGCACCGCAGACAGCAGGTGCCCCGGCCCCGCGGTCACCTCCCCGTCGCCGTCGTGCAGGGTCAGTTCGCCTTCCAGGACGTAGAAGTACTCATCGTGCCCGCGGTGGACATGCGGCCGGGCCCCGACGACGCCCGGGGCCAGGGTGAACTCCTCGAACGCGAACCGGCCGCCGGTGTGCTCACCGGTCAGCCGGAAGAAGTGCTCCACTCCCGCGACATCGATCAGCTCGCCGTCCTCGGGGCGGCGCAGCAGCGGACGAGAACCCGTTTCCCTCGGCTTGATCATCGCTGCATTCTGGCAGAGCGACGGCCGGGGCCCCTTCACCGGATGCTCCCGGCGCCGCGGCCGAGGTCGTCCCGTCAGGATCCTCAAGGCGTTCCCGGCGCCGCCAGGTTCTTGCGGATCTCCGCCAGCAGGCCGGGGACGGCGGCCTCGACCAGGTCGCGGACGTGCTCGAAGTCGGCCTTGCCGCCGTAGTACGGATCGGGCACGTCCAGATCGTCGGCCTCGGCGTCCGGGTCGAACTCGCGGAGCAGGCGGACCTTCTCCCTGGCCTCCCCGTCGGGCGCCATCCCGCGCAGGTCCCGGTAGTGGCCCCGGTCGAGGGCGATGATCAGGTCGTAACGGTCGAACCACAGCGCCTGGAACTGCTGGGCGGCGTGCGCGGAGGTGTAGCCGTAGCGGCGCAGGGTCGCGACCGTGCGATGGTCGGCCGCGTCGCCGATGTGCCACCCGCCGGTTCCCGAGCTGTCCACCTCGACGTCCAGCCCCTCCTCGTCGACGTGCCGCCGGAGGATGTGCTCCGCCATCGGCGATCGGCAGATGTTCCCCGTGCATACAAAGGTCACCCGGTAGCTCATGCGCTCAAGTTTCCCGTATCGGCCGGTGCCGGGATGCCACGCGGGCTTCACCCGTCGCGCGGGCTTCCTATCGTGGAGCGATGCAGGAACTGTTGCTGCGCCTGTCGGCCCTGGACGCCGACGCCGAGGGGGCCGTCCGCGTCATCGCCTACTTCGACTCGCTGGTGCGGGACCGGGTGAGCGTCCCCGGGCTGCTGCGGGCGACGGCGCGGCTGGCCCGCTGCCGGGCGGGCCTGTCCGACGCGGCGACCGGGACGCACCTGAGTGTGTCGCCCACCGGTGCCGTGGACCGCTCCGCCCCTCCGCCCGCGGCGCCCCGGCGGACGCTCGGCTCGGACCTCGGCACGGCCTGGGTGGAGCACTTCGATCAGACCGGTGGCCTCGGGGAGATCCTGCTGGACCGCTTCGCCCAGGCGGCGGAGGTCGTTCTGGAGCGGGCCGCCGCCCGGTCCGGGCCGGGAGACGACCCCGCCCTGGTCGAGCTGGCCCTGTCGGCGGCCGCCGGGGAGGCCGAGCGGAGCCGGGCCCTGCGGCTGCTCGGCTTCGGGCCCGCGATCCGGCTGCGGGTGCTGGCCGTACCGGACGGGGAGCGCGGCGCGGCCGGAGGCGGGGACGCGGCCGGGCACGACGGCGCGACCGGAGGCAACGGCGCGACCGGGGGCGACGGCGCGGAGGGACTCGTCGCCCTCCTGCGCGCCGCGGGCCACCACGTCCAGGCGGCCAGGCTGGGTGACACGACCGCGATCGTGATCGCGCCCCCGGACCTGCCCGGCCTGCCCGCCGGACAGCGGGCCGGGGTGGGACCCGCGGTGGCCGGCGCGGACGCGGCGGACTCCTGGGCCCGGGCGCGGACCGCGCTCCGCTTCACCGGCCCGGGCCCGGCCGACCGGGTGGTGGACTGGGCCGGTCTCGGTGCCCTCGCGCTGTTCGCCGAGCACGTCCCGGACGAGGCGATCGCCGCACTCCCGGACGTGCGGGCCGTCGAGGAGCTCGCCCGCCTGCCGTACGGGGCGGAGGCGCTGGAGGCGGTGCGGGCCCTGTGCGCGGAGGGCTCGATCCCGCCGGGCGGCCGCCGCCGTCCACCTGCACCACAGCTCGCTGGCCGGGCGCGTCGCCCGGGCCGAGGCGGTCCTCGGCTTCTCCCTGGCCGACCCCGCGGGCCGGCTCCGCGCTCACCTGGCGCTGCGGCTGGCGCTGCTGCGGTCCCCCGTCCGCGCGGCGCCCGGGACCGCCTCCGCCTCCTGGCCCGGGGCGGGGACGGGGGTCAGCGCAGCAGCGCCCGGCGCAGGACGGCGATCCGCTCGGCGGCGGCCCGGCGGCTGATCGCGGCGTCGGGCACCATGACGTCGAAGCCGTGGAAGGCGCCCGGGAAGAGGTGGAACTCGGTCGACACGCCCGCCCGGGCCAGCCGCAGGGCGTACTCCACGCACTCGTCCCTGAAGACCTCCAGCTCGCCGACGTCGACGTAGGCCGGCGGGAGGCCGGACAGGTCGGTCGCGCGGGCGGGGGCCGCGTACGGCGAGACGTCGTCGGCGCCCATCCGCTCGCCCAGCAGGCAGCCCCAGCCGAACAGGTTGGCGGCCCGCTTCCAGACCACCGCGTCGGTGAACTCGTGGCTGGACGGCGTGGTGTTGCGGTCGTCCAGCATCGGGCAGATCAGGAGCTGGAAGGCGACCGCGGGGCCGCCCCGGTCGCGGGCCAGCAGGACGGTGCCCGCGGCCAGCCCGCCCCCGGCGCTGATCCCGCCCACCGCGATGCGGTCCGGGTCGATCCCGAGCTCGGCGGCGTTCTTCGCGGTCCACACCAGCCCGGCGTAGCAGTCCTCGACCGGGGCGGGATCGGGGTGCTCCGGCGCCAGGCGGTACTCCACGGAGACGACCACGCATCCGACCTCCAGGGCGTAGACGCACGCCCTGGCGTCGTCGTCCTCGACGGTGCCGATGATCATGCCGCCGCCGTGGATCCAGTACAGGCCCGGCGCACCTTCCTCCAGCCCGGCCGGACGGTAGATCCGCAGCCGGACGTCGGGGGCTCCCTCGGGCCCCGGAACCGTCCGGTCCTCGACCGCGACCCGGTCGTCCGGCACGGACGGGGCGATGGCGGCGCGCACGGCCGCCATCTGGGCGCGGATGTCCGGCACGTCCTCCGGCCGGACGGCGGCGAAGTCGGCCAGCGCGGGACCGAGGTGCGCGGCGACCGCGCCGAGCTCGGGATCGATGTTGGGATGCAGCGCCATTCCGTCCGCCTTCCGGGGTCTTGCACGATCTTCGGGGGGCTCCGGCGGGGCGCCGTCGTCGGGCCGCCGTCCGGTGACCCGATCCTCCGCGAGCGCGAACCTCACCCACAACCGCGATCCGGCGGCGATGAGGGCGGATCCGCCCGCCGGACGGCGGGCCGCCCCGGTCAGAGCGGCGGTGCTCACTTCCGGCGGGAGACGGCCACCCCGGCCAGGCAGAGCAGGCCGCCGGCGAAGGTCAGCCAGCCGGGGACCTCGCCCAGCACCACCCAGGACATCAGCACCACCAGGGCCGGGACGATGTAGGTGGTCGCGCCCATCTTCCCGGCGGTCGTGCGAGCGAGCGCGTAGGCCCAGGTGGTGAAGGCCAGGGCGGTGGGGAAGACGCCCAGGTAGGCGACGTTCAGCAGCGCGGGCAGCGGGGCGGCGGCCGCCTCCTGGACCAGTTGCCCGGCGAACGGCAGGCAGGCCGCCGTACCGATGAGGCAGCTGAAGGCGGTGACCTGCAGCGCCGAGGCGTGCCGGAGCGCGGGCTTCTGGCAGATGACGCCCGCGGCGTACGACACGGCCGCCGCCAGGCACAGCAGCACGCCCAGGATCGACGACCGGCCGCCGTCGGACATGGAGATCCCCACCACGACGGCGCCCGCGAACGACACCGCCATCCCGGTCATCAGGTTGCGCGGGAACCCCTCCTTCAGCAGCCAGCCGCCCAGGAGCGCGATCAGCACCGGCCCGACGTTCACGACCATCGCCGCGGTCCCCGCGTCCACCTCCCGCTCGCCCCAGTTCAGGACGACCATGTAGAGGCCGAACCAGAGCACCCCCGCCCCGGCGATCCCCGGCCACGCCGCCCGCGGCGGCCACCCCTCCCGCCGTACCAGCAGGATCGCGCCGAGTACGGCCGAGCCCGCCAGCAACCGCCCCAGGGCCAGCGCGCCGGGAGAGAAGTGCGGCACGGCGGCGCGGATGGAGACGAAGGCCGACGCCCACAGCACCACCGTGACCCCCGCGGCGGCGAGCGCGCGACGGTCGGTACGGGATTCCACCAAAGTGTTCTGGTCCATGAGCGGCACCCTAGAGGCGGCGCCCTTCGGCTCACACCGAATTATCCCGTCCCTCCCCCGCCACTCCCCATCGCGCCGCGTTGCGACAGGGTGCCCAGAGCGGCAGGATCGAATCCTGCGGTTTCAGGATCTTCGATGAGCAAACGGGTCTTTCTCCGGGAGGCAGTGGTGTCGGACGAGTTCGACGTGATCGTGATCGGTGCCGGACCCGCCGGGGAGAACGTCGCGGGCCGGGCCGTACGGGGTGGGCTCAGCGCCGCCGTCGTGGAGGAGAACCTGGCGGGCGGCGAGTGCTCCTACTGGGCGTGCGTGCCCAGCAAGGCGCTGCTGCGCCCGGTCGACCTGGCCGGCGAGGTCGGACGGGTGCCCGGGATGAGCCTCGGCCCGATCGACGCCGCCGCGGTGCTGGCCCGGCGCGACGAGGCCGTCTCCCACATGGACGACGCCGGCCAGGTCGAGTGGATCACCGGGCTGCCCGCGGAGTTCGTCCGGGGACGCGGGCGGCTGGACGGTCCCAAGCGGGTCCGGGTGTCCCTGCCGGACGGCTCCGAGCGGCTGCTGACGGCCCGGCACGCCGTCGTCCTGGCCACCGGGAGCCGCGCGGTCGTCCCGCCGGTCCCCGGCCTGGCCGAGGCCGAGCCGTGGACCAGCCGCGAGGTGACCGCCGCCAAGGCCGTGCCCGGACGGCTGGCGGTGATCGGCGGCGGCGTGGTGGCCTGCGAGATGGCCCAGGCCATGCACGGGCTCGGCGCGGCCGAGACCACGGTCCTGGTGCGCGGCGGGGGACTGCTGGAGCGGATGGAGCCGTTCGCCGGGCAGCTGGTGGCCGAGTCGTTCGCCGCCTCGGGCATCACCGTGCGCACCGGGGTGGAGGTCGTCCGGGTGGAGCGCCCCGAGCGTGGCGGTCCGGTCACCGTCCACCTGTCCGAGGGCCCGCCGGTCGAGGCCGACGAGCTGCTGGTGGCCACCGGCCGCCGCCCCGCCACCGCCGGCGTCGGGCTGGAGTCGGTCGGACTGCCCGTCGGCAAGCCCGTGCAGGTCGACGACAGCATGCGCGCGACCGGCGTCGAGGACGGCTGGCTGTACGCCGTGGGTGACGTCAACGGCCGCGACCTGATCACCCACATGGGCAAGTACCAGGCGCGGGTGTGCGGGGACGTCATCGCGGCGCGGGCCCGGGGCGAGAAGGACGACCGCCCCGGGCTGCGCGACGTGGCCGGCGGGTACGGCGCGCCGCAGGTGGTCTTCACCGACCCGCAGGTGTGCGCGGTCGGCCGCACCGAGGCCCAGGCCCGGTCGGAGGGCTTCAACGTGCGCGCGGTCGAATACGACCTGGGCTCGGTGACCGGCGCCTACCTTCTCGGTGACGGCTACCGGGGCCGGGCCAAGGCCGTGGTGGACGAGGACCGCAAGGTGCTGCTGGGGGTGACCTTCGCCGGTCCGGGCGCGGCGGAGCTGCTGCACGCGGCGACGATCGCGGTCACCGCCGAGGTGCCGCTGGAGCGGCTCTGGCACGCGGTCCCGTCGTTCCCGACGGTCAGCGAGGTCTGGCTCCGCCTGCTGGAGACCTACGGGCTGTGATCGGACAACCACCGACTTGTCTGAACCTGCGCCGCCCCTTCGGATACTCCCCGACGAGTCTGAGAGCTGATCATAAGCCGTCCCGGACTGGGTAAACGACAAACATAGCGCGACGACCCTCCGCCTCTCTGATCTCGCTTTCGTTCATTGAGAGGAGCAGAAGTGACCCAGCGGATCCCGAACATGCTGCGGCGGTACGTCTATGAGAGGACCAGCCACCGATGAACGAGGCGATAATCCGGTGGGCAGATCAGTACTCGGCTACGGCGGATCACTCGGGGATGCCCCGCTCAGCGGCCCAGACCACAGCCACTCGAACGGATCCGTTCAAATAGCATATCCTCCCATCTGCAGGCCAGCCGGCGGCGAGGCCGACTACGCTCAGGAGATCGCGTGATCATGACGGTCGGATCAGACGGTTCGCCTCCGCCGCCAGATGAGCGGGAAGCGTCGGCGCCATCGCCGTCTTCGCCTGTCCAGCCAGCTTGGCGGCCCCTTCCGGGTCACCATCCAGTGCTCTGATCCGGGCGGCGTAGAGCAGCACCGGACCGTGATCTCCCGCCTCGGCCAGCACTCCCGCGATCTCCCGTTTCGCTTCGGGGAAACGTCCCAGGGAAGCCAGCGCGAGAGCGTACGCCGCCCGGGTTGAGGGCCGTTGCAGCGGCCGGACCCGCGCGAAGTCACGCAACGCGGCGTCGGCCTGACCGAGATGGGTCAGAATTTCAGCCCGTGCCCTCAGCGCCTCCAGCGCGTTCCCCTCCTTGCCCAGCACGTCGTTGAGAACATCCTGGGCCGCGTCGGGGTGTCCGTCGTACCACAGCGCCCAGGCGAGCTCGATCTGGATATTCATGTCATCAGAGAGGTGGCTGATCGCGGAGACCAGTTCCCGGACCGCCACCGAAGGTTTTCCCTGGGCCAGGCGGAGGCGGCCGATCCCGGCGAGTAACCGGCCGACGGCCGAGGTGGCTCCCAGCGTCTCGAACAGGACCGCGGCGTCACGGTAGTGGGTTATCGCCTTGTCGAAATTCTCACGCCGGTGTGCGACATTTCCGAGGAAAGACTGGATCTCCGCGTGGAGCCAGGTGTTGTCACCACATCGTGCCAGCGCTTCCTCGGCTTGTTTCTCCGCCAGCACGAATTCCCCGTCACGGAGCGCGAGTTCGGCGGCGCGCAGGTGCTCGCTCGGGGCTATCCGGTTCTCGGCCTGCTCGACAGCTTGCTCTTTCTGGAGGATCGGCGCGATGAGCCGCTCGTGGGACAGTTCACACCATCGAGTGCCTGCTTTGACCTCTTCGCGGAGGATGTGGCGTTCCACAAGGGCGCGAATCACGTAGTTCTGTTCGCCCGCCGTCAGCGTCTCACCTTGATAGACGGTCTCACACGTGCCGAACTCCGTGATGAAGTTCCGGCGCAACCATTCTCTCAGTCGCTCGGTATCACCGCCCAGGCAATCACGGGCCACCTCCGCGATCATATGTTCGACGAAGTCGGTGAGAGAACGGTCCGCGTTCGCAAACTGGAGGACGTGCTCGGACGTGATGATCCGCACATCGGAGGGCAGGGATCGCCACATGGTGGAACAGACGACCTGGAGCTGCACGGGTTCGACCATCTTGGTGTCCGCGAAAACCTCCTGACCGAGCACTCCGCCTAACTTGATCACGCGCAGGCCCTCCACCAGCTTCTCCGCTGCGCCCTCGGCGAACACCCGCCCGCTGCCGTCGATCGGCCCCTTGGTCGCCAGCACCGCCGCAGGTGTTTCCAGGGGAGCCAGCGGGAATCTTCCTCGAGCTATTCCCGCCAGCTTGGGCTCGTGCGGGAGAATCGCGGCCAGGTAATCTTCCCGGATCGACACGAGAAGCCTGAGGTGCGGGTCGCCGTCCAATGCCTCGACCAGTTGGCTGATGAACCACTCGCGGTACGAGTGGCGGTGCGCGAAGCCACCGAACAATTCCTCCGCCTGGTCGATCGCGGCCATGGTGAGCACCGGGTCACCGTACGGATCCTCACGCCGCGGCCTTCTCCGCAGAAACTCGCGGAGCGTCAGACCCGCCAGCCGGGTGGGGATCTCCTCCGGGGACCAGGACGACAGCAGGGCGAACACGTGCGGATTGTGGTCGGACAGCGCAGCAGTCGGGAACGGTGAGCCGTGGGAGACCCGGCCGATCGGCAGAATGTCCACCCGGGTGGGGTCGAGCAGCGGCAGCACACCCGCCTGAATGAGCGACGTCTTCCCCACCCCGGACGGCCCGTAGAGAACGGTCAGCCGGTTGGCGTGCCACAGATCGCAGACCTCGTGGGACTCCCTGGCCCGTCCGAAGAATCGGGAGGCGTCCTCCCGGCGGAACGCCCTCAGCCCCACATACGGCTGAGCCGTCCCCACGTAAACATTGTCCGGATTCACTGAACCGACCCCATCCGTCGTCGCAGTTCCCCGCAGAACTGCTCGGAAGACCCCCAGAAGACGGAGATCTGCCAACCCTCGTAATACCTCGCCAGGTGATGCTTCACCTCGCGAAGGTTCGCTTTCCTGGGATCGGGCGTGGGCTCGAGCTGGATGCTCACGTGCCTGCGCCGGTTGATTCCCGGTACCGCTCTCAGCAATCCCCGGAACAGGACGCGGAAAGTCCAATCCTTCAGGCTGTAGCCGACGAACAACAGGGATCGCTTGGTCAGCGCCGCCAGGATGGAAGGAGGCAACATCTGCTTGCGGCCAGCGCTGTCAAGTGCGAGGTTGGTGAGGAACTCCAGATAGTCATCCTCGGCGACCACGATCGACACCGGATCACGAAGGCTGCCGTGCAGGTGATAGACAAGAGGCCGGTCCGCCTGTGGATTCCAGCCGTCCTCCCGGCTGAAGAGGTCCCCGGCATAGGGCACGTCCGCGTTCCAGGGGCAGAGCGCCGGGTTCGGGCGTTTTCCCACGGCCTTCAGTGATTGAACGATGAAATCGTCGTAGTTCGTGGTCAGGTAGACGGGGAGCGGAAAATTCGCGAGCAGGCCGTGCGGCTCCAGGAGATCCTGGAAGTCCGGCAGGCCCGAAGCACCCAGCTCGCTGCAGATCATGTTCTTGACGTACACGGCGTCGCCGTATTTTATCAACGCGAATTGCGCCACCCGGGGAAGCTCGTGGTCGTCGCCGTAGGGGTAACCCCATTTCTTCGCCAGCCGCCGGCTGAGTGCACTTCCAGCGGGGAGGGTACCCGTGCATGCGCCGGGTCCGAGAAAAGGCGTGCAGTCTCCGCTCTCCAACTGGTGGAGCAACCTCTCCCAGTCGGCGTCCACCATGTCATGCATGCACGGCACCACCTCACCAGCCGAGGGTCCAGAAGATCATGAACTGGATGCCGTACACACCCGGTGACGAGGCCAGCCTCGCTTGGAGGCGATGCCTCGCCCAGCCCATCGACGCGATAGGCCCGAGCGGGCATCGCATCCGCGCTTTTCCGATTCGGCGACCCTTCTGAGAGGAGGATCAATCCTCAGAAAGAACTCGAGAATCCCGCACTCGGAATCTGGTGCGCCTCCGACTGGTGAATCAGCTCTTCCAGCACCTTGCGCAGCTGCGCACTGTCAATTCCTTCGAGGTCTTTCAGTGACGGATCATGTCGCTCGACCGCAGAATTCACTTGAGCCCCCTGAGTCACAACCTGTCGGCCCTTTCGGTCATCCAAAAAGGCAGCAAAGCAACCACCCCTGCAGGAATCCACTCATGTCCACGCGCTCCGCGATTTTCTATCATCCGGACCGTCGAATCAACATCTAATGTGATAGCAGGGGTTTTCGGCACCGCCCGGCGGAGGTCACAGTGACGGAGCCTTCACAAGCGACGCATTCGATGCGGGACCGGCAGCCAGAGGTGTGGGAGAAAGTCCCACCGCGTAACCGGAACTTCACCGGCCGTGAGGAGCTTCTCGGCAGGCTACGTCACAAAGCCAATACGGTGACAGCCGTCGTCCCGCAGCCCCAGGCGCTCCAAGGCCTGGGCGGTGTCGGCAAGACCCATCTCGCCGTCGAGTACGCCTGGCGTTACCGGTCGCACTACGATCTCGTCTGGTGGATCCCCTCCGACCAGCGTGTTCTGGTCCCGTCGGCACTCGCGGCGATGGCGCCTCACCTCGGGCTGCCCCCGGCCTCCGCTACGGGTGTGGAGGAGGCGGCCGACGCGGTACGCAGGGCGTTGGAGAGCGGCGAGCCGTACCGCAAGTGGTTGCTGATCTTCGACAACGCCGAGGAGCCCGGCCAGATCGAGGAGTTCATCCCCCGGGGCCCCGGCCACGTCCTGATCACCTCGCGTAACCCCCACTGGGAGAACCACTTCGAGACCCTCCAGGTCGACGTGTTCGACCGGGAGGAGAGCCTGGAGTTCCTCAGGAAACGCCTGCACCGTGATATCCCGGCGAAGGACTCCTCCGTCCTCGCCGACAGGCTGGGAGATCTTCCGCTCGCACTGGAACAGGCCGGCGCGCTGCAGTACGAGACCGGCATGGCGATCGACGAGTACATCGAGCAGCTCGACAGGCAGACACGCAACCTGTTGAGTGCGAACCGGGCGCCGGGATATCCGATGTCGATGACCGCCGCCTGGAGGGTGTCGGTCTCGCTGCTGGAGGATCGCCTACCCGAAGCGATCAAGGTGCTGCGGTGCTGTGCCTTCTTCGGTCCCGAGCCGATCCCCAGAGACGTGTTCCGCAGAGGCAACCAAGTCCTGCTCCGGGAGGACGGCCCCGGCGCCTCCCAGCTCGCCGCGGTTCTGTCCGATCCCATCATGCTGAGCAAGACACTGGGCGAACTGCGGCGCTTCGCCCTGGCCCGGATCGACCCCGAGACCCGGACGATCCAAGTCCACCGCCTCGTCCAGGCACTGCTCCGCGACGATCTGCCCGAGGAGGAGCGGGCCAAGGCCCGCCACGAGGTTCATCTGCTGCTGGCGGGCGCCGCCCCGGCCTCTCCCGAGACCACCGGCAAGTGGAGTGAGTTCAACGAACTGGTGGCGCACATCATCCCTTCCGGGCTGGCGGAGTGCACCGATCCGAGAGTCCGCGAGTTCGCTCTGAACAGCGTCCGCTACCTCTACCAGGCGGGGAGTTACCAGCCCGCCCTCGGCTTCGTGGACGAGTTCATCGGCAGGTGGACGGCGGCCGACGGGCCAAGGCACAAGGATGTCCTGGTGGCGCGGGTGCATCGTGGCAACATCCTGCGGGGGCTCGGCCGGTACACCGAGGACTACGAGAGCACCGGCAAGACCTTGCGGGAAATGCGGGACGCCCTCGGGCCCGAGCACCCCGAGACCCTGTGGGCGGCCGCCGGCTACGGGGGCTCCCTGCGTGCCCGCGGTGAGTTCCTCCCCGCCCGGGAACTGGATGAGGAAACCCTGGCGGCTCATGAGCGGCTTTTCGGGCGGGAGAACCCGATGACCCTGCGCGCCCTGCACAATTTCGCCCTTGATTACGCCCTCACCAGTGACTACGCGCGCTCGCGGGACCTGCACCGAGACGCGTACCGGGGGCAGAGCAACGTGCGGGAGGGCGTCAGTGAGAACGCGTTCCTGCTGTCGTTGAACGGACTGGCCAGGTCCGTACGGCTCTCCGGTGACTACAAAGAAGCCTGTGACCTGGGAGACGAGGCTTACGAGTACGGCCTTCAGCGGTTGTCCCCCGACCACCCCACCACCCTGCACGCTGCCCGGGACCTGTCTATCGCGCGACGCAGGGCGGGCAACCTCGCCGAGGCCCTGGAACTCGCCCGCGAGACCCACGTCCGGCTCAAGCGGATCCTGGGGGACGGCCACCCCGACACGATGGCCGCCGCGATCAACGTCTCCAACACCCTGCGCACCGCTGGGGAGACCGACGAGGCATTCATGATCGCGGAGGGGACCGTACGCCGCTATCCCGAGGTGTTCGGCGAGGAGCACCCCTTCACCCATGCCTGCCGGATCAACCTGGCGATCCTGTACCGGCTGCGAGGGGACGCCGACCGTGCCCGGACCATCGATGAGGCGGCCTTGGAACGCCTGGCAGCCCAACTGAGCCGGAGACACCACTACTCGCTGACCTGTGCCGTCAACCTCGCCACGGATCTCGCCACGCTGGGAGAACCGGCCCGGGCGCGGGAAATCGGTGAGGAAACTCTGGAGAGGCTCCGCAAGGTCTTCGGTCCTGACCATCATCTGACGCTCATCTGCACCTCCAATCTCATCCTCGACCTGAGGGCAGTGGGCGCCGATGAGGAGGCCGACCTGCTCCACTCCGACACGAGGCGCCGTTTCGACCCGCCCGGGGGATCCGCGACGGATCCCCCCGACCTCGTCGCGGTCTACGAGGGGCGGCGCGTCGACTGCGACTTCGATCCGCCGCCGATCTGACCCCGTACAGCCCCAGCATGAGCGCTGTGGCGGAGCCACTCCTCCCGGTGCCAGGCGGCCTCCCGGTGAGCCTGCCCGGCCGCCGCGAGGTCCACCGGTTCCTGGAACAGGGACTCCAGCGCGCACCTCACTCCGGTGACGAACTCCCGGCCCCGCTCCGTCAGGCTCCCGCTCTCCAGGAGCGTGCCGGTGACCAGGTGAGCCCCCTCACGCCACCGGACCAGTTCGACCTGTCCCCGGAACGCCGCGGCCCCCCGCTCGGCACCGATCTGGCGACGCCAGAAATCCGCCACGCCCAGGAACGCGTACACCCCCTGCAACAGCCCGTAGGCGGGACGGGGGTCGGGTCTCCACGGGGCGTAATAACGCCGCCCGTCGTCCGGCCGGGTCAGGGCCACCATGTCGGTCAGCGCCCTGAGCTTCGCGTGCTGGATCTCATGCGCGAATGTGGCCGCGAAGCCGAGGCTGTGCCGGGGTGCGGAGAGCGCGATCGTCCCGAACGTCTCACTCGCACTCGCGCTCTTCTGGCCGAAGATCGGTTGCTTGATCGGGGTGAGTACGCGGATCGCCGCGGTGACCTCCTCCGCGACGGTCCAGTGGTTGTCTGCCAGGATGCGCCAGGCGCCGTTCAGACGTGACTGCCAGGTACGGCGCTGCTGGAGTGTCATCCGTGTTTCCACCTCACCGCCATTCGGCCACCGGTAGGGGTCGAGGTCGTCGACGACCAAGGTGAAGCCCGGGACCACCGGGAGCCCGTGCAGAGCCCGCCAGCCGGTCCCATCTCCGGACGGGTCCACCCGGACCACGGATCCGCCGATGCCGAGGACGGCTCCGGCCCCGTCCGGCCGGACGGCGACATCGGCGGCACCGTCGAGGCCGGAGGGGAGAGTCACCTCTCCCAGTGATGGCAGCATGAGCGTCCTCCCCCTGACCGGTATGCGCACTTCGCAGGCCTTCTGTGCCCTGATCGCGGCCGCCACGGCCAGGGTGCCCAGCCGCCCCGGGTCCTCCTCCGCGGGCGTTCCCCCGCGCAGCGACCGGTAGGCACGCCACGCCCACGCCCCCGCGGCGGGATGTCTCAGCACGTCGTCGACCGCCGGGGGTTCCAGTTCCACCAGAAGGCGGTAGGTACGAGCTGCCAGCTCGGCGTGGGGGTGATCGGTCTCTCTCGACTCCTCGACGACGCCGCGCACCAGCATCATGGTCTTGATCCGCTGCCAGGCTCGCAGTTCTTCGACCGCCTCGGCCCCTCCCCCGCCCGCTGCCAGCTCGGTGAACGTCTTGTCGGAGACCTGGCGCGGTATGAGCTTCATCGGCTCCCCTTCAGACGGCTGATGTCGCGGAGTACTCTCGCGCGGATGTGCGTGATGAGCCGGTGGAGGTCGGGGCAGTAGACCGACGGTCCCAGGAAGCCCCCGGTGGTGCTGTAACGATGGGCGTACAGGCCCCCGCCGCAGACGGAGACGATGTCGCAGCCACGGCACACCGGTGAGAGCGCACGCTCCCCTATCTGCCGCGCCACGATCGCGGGATGCCGGAGGACCGCGTCGAACGAGTCGCGCAGGATGTGCATCCGGGTTGCGGCGGCCCCGGGGTAGCTGGACTTCAGGATGTCCGACTGCTCGATGCTGCCGTCGGTCTCGATGACGGCCATCCTCACCGGTGACAGCCCCACCGTCTCGGTGCGGGAGTCCTGCCCCAGCAGCAGGCGCATGATCTCTGTGAAGAACCGGATCTCCGTCTCCTGCGACGGAGATCCGTACCACCGGTCGAAGATCGGAATCAGCCAGTCGGCGTACGGCGTGGCGGACGAGTCCGGATCTCGGAAGGGCGGGGGCGTGACCCAGTTGCCGTGCGGAAGTAGGAAGTCGATCGCCGGGGGATCGAAAGCGAGAAGCGCCTCGTAGGTCGCCAGCGGGTCGTTGCGGATGTCGATAGTGCAGAGCAGCCCGCTGAACAGGTGGTGGAAGGGGCCGGAGGCCAGGCGGCGGAGCGAGGCCGAGACCGCCGTGTGGCTTCCCTTCCCGTTGAAGAACCTCCGATGCCGGTCCTGCGCCTGTTCGTCACCGTCCAGACTCACCCCCACCCGGATCTCCAGGTGCTCGAAGAGCCGCAGGAACGCCTCGTCGAGGCGGAGCCCGTTGGTCTGTATGCTCACTCGGACGCGTGTTCCGACGTCGGCGACCTCGGTCCTGATCACGCGTACGGCGTAGGAGATGAAGTCCGGCCCGGCCAGCAGCGGCTCCCCGCCATGCAAGATCACTTCCACCTCAGCCAGTTCATGCACAGCGGCGTGTTCGGCGATACGCCGCGCCGTACAGTCCACGGTCGTCTCGGACATGCGGCGGGGCTGCGTTCTCCAGGACTGGTCGACCATTTCGTACATGTAGCAGTAGTCACAGGAAAGATCGCAGTTACTGTGAATCTTCAGAACGAACTGGCAAAAAGAGAGAGGCCTCCATCCCGAGGTAAGAAGGCCATCTACATCAAGCGTGGCCGGAAACGCGTTTCCGGGCGGCAGATTTTCAAGTTCAGGATCATCGAGCAACGGTGCCACACCCCCTCTTTGACCAGTGTCTCCCCCTACATCCTGAGATCAGGGACGGAATGCCGGACAGTTTCCCACTCAGCCCTTTCATGGCCATCGGGGAGACACAACGTGATCAGCAGGTAGACGACCTCAAGGGGGCCCGTGAACACACTGCCCTTGGCATCCGTATGCTGCGATGGCCACGTCGAGCGCTAGACAGAAATCAGTGAGGTTGGCGTGCCGATCGCCACCAGACCCACCAACCGATCCGAACTACCCGCATCGCCTCACGCGATCACCAGAGGCGCCACCACCAAGATCGCAATTAAACGACACAAGTGTGTGAGAACCGCCATCGACAGACTGCAGCGGCCACAAGGGTTCCGGATAAACCAATACAAAGCAAGACTTCACCATTGAAAAAATCACCAGGCCATCCAGATAAGGGATGTCCATAAAGCTATTTTTGGACGCCACATAGTTCGCCTCAGGGGTCCAACGAGCATGCCCCTACCCCTGATGCACTACTCTCATTCGCACGGTTTCCCTGAGCCGCTAGGCTCCGATGCCGTTACCTCGTCGTGCCCTCGGCGCGATACACCCGCTGGATACACCCATTAGTGTAGACTTGCTCGTTTTTCCTCTTCTGTGCTCCCTTTTCGGGCGTGCCATTAACACGGTTCCACACGGAGGCTGATAGTGCACGAGTGGCCGTCGACGCTCAATGTCGGCGAGCTGATGGCCGGCGGGTGGCAGCCGACCCCGTTCCGGCAGTTCATCCTGAAGATTCACAGCCGCTGCGACCTGGCCTGCACATATTGCTACGTGTATGAAATGGCAGACTCCAGCTGGCAGACCCGCCCGAAACGGATGTCGCCGCAGACCGTGACCGCTGCAGTCGCCCGGATCGCCGAGCATGCCCGCGCCCACGAGCTCGATGAGATCGAGATCATCCTGCATGGCGGCGAACCACTGCTCGCCGGTCGGGAGGCGATCCGTGACATCGTCACCCTGACCCGTGCGGCGGTGGGCGGGGGCACCCGGGTCAAGGTGAGCTTACAGACCAACGCCACACTGCTCGATCGCTCCTACCTCGAGCTCTTCAGCGAGCTGGACGTCCGGGTCGGGGTGAGCCTCGACGGCGACGGGACGATGCACGACCGCAGTCGCCGCCGCGCGAACGGCCAGGGCAGCCACTCCGCCGTCGTGAAGGCCCTCGACCTGCTGACCTCGCCTCCCTACCGCCACCTCTTCGCCGGCCTCCTGTGCACCGCCGACCTCAGGAACGACCCTCTCGGCGCCTATGAGGCGCTCCTCGGGTTCGATCCGCCCGCGATCGACTTCCTGCTCCCCCACGGCAACTGGTCGGCGCCCCCTCCCGGCCTGGATCCGGCCGCCGAGGCGACGCCGTACGCCGACTGGCTGATCCCGATCTTCGACAGCTGGTACGGCGCGCCTCGCGCACCCACCCGGATCCGGATGTTCAGCGAGATCGTCCACCTCCTGCTGGGAGGCGCGTCCGCGACCGAGCAGGTCGGACTCTCTCCCGCCGGCATGGTGGTAGTGGAGACCGACGGCGCCATCGAGCAGTCCGATTTCTTGAAGTCCGCCTATGAAGGAGCGCCCGAGACCGGGCTGCACGTGACGCGCGACTCCTTCGACGACGCCCTGCTCCTGCCCTCGGTCGCCGCTCGCCAGATCGGCCCTCTGGCCCTGTCGGAGACCTGCCGGCGCTGTCCCGTCTCGGCGGTCTGCGGAGGCGGCCTGTACGCCCATCGTTACCGCGAGGGCAACGGTTTCGCGAATCCCTCGGTCTACTGCCGGGACCTTCTCCGTCTCATCACCCACATCAAACACACCGTCGAGGCGGACCTGGCGGCGCGGGCCGAAGCGCGTCGAACCCGGCTCCCGTCTCAAGCACGCCCTCAGCGCCGACCTGTCGGCACAGATCAAGGAACGTCGATGAACCTGCGTGAGCACCGTATCTCCAGGAAGGTGTTCCTGGAACTGGCCTCGGGCGGAGGCGGCGCCCACGCCGTCGCCCAGCTCGCCACCGCGCAGCGCAGCAAGCATGTGCTCCTCGTGCGCGGCGTGCTGGAGACCGCGCGGACGGCCGGTCATCCACAGGCCACCACCGCGCGGCGGGCCTACGACCTGCTCGCCGCCATTCAGCGGCGGCACCCCGAGGCCGTGGACACCGTCCTGCGTCACCCTTCGGTGGGGGCCTGGGCCCGGCACACGATCACCGCGCTCAGGACCGGCCGTGAGGACGCGGCACCGGCCCAGCTCGCGGCTCTGGCTGCGGCTGCGGCGATCCGGTCCCGCACGACGTGCGAGATCGACGTTCCCGCGGTCGAAGGCATAGTGACGTTGCCGTCGCTGGGTCAGGCTGTCCTGGCGCCGACCGTCTCGGAGGCGACGGTGCAGTGCTTCGACGACGGCGCGGACGTCACGGCGGACAGCATGCTGGTCCGGGTCCCCCGTGACCCGCGCCAGGACGCACCCGGGTGGAGAGGCCTGCGGACCCTGTCCACCGAGAGCGGCGGTGCGCCGCTCCACCTGATCATCGATGACCTCGATCCCTACCGCATGCCCGAGACGCCGAACATAGGCGAACGGCTCACCACCCGGGAGGCCGAACGCTGGCAGTCGACCCTGGACGGGGCCTGGGAACTGCTCGTACGGCACCACCAGGCGGTGGCCGAGGAGGTCGCCACCGCGATCAGCGTGCTCACCCCGCTGACGCCTCCCGCGCAGGGTCAGTCCAGCGCGACCTCCCGGGAGACGTTCGGCTGCGTCGCGCTGTCCACCCCGCCGGACGTTCCCACCCTCGCGGTCACGCTGACGCACGAGACACAGCACGCCAAGCTGTCGGCCCTGCTCGACATCGTCCCGCTGGCCAAGCCCGACGACGGCTCCCGTTACTACGCTCCGTGGCGGCCCGATCCGCGTCCGGTCCCCGGTCTGCTCCAGGGCGCCTACGCCTACCTCAGCGTGACCGACTTCTGGAGACGCCAGCGGCACCTGGAGACGGGCGAGGCCGCAGTGGAGGCCGGCGCCGAATTCTCCCGGTGGCGTGAGGCCGCACGGCTGGTGACCGGCACCCTCATCGACAGCGGCCGGCTGACCGACGAGGGCATGGTCTTCGCCTCCGAGATGGCCAGGCGGCTCGACCACTGGGCGCACGAGACGGTGCCGCCCGATGCCCGCGAGCTGGCCCGCGAGCGCGCCGACCGCCATCTGACCCGGTGGCGCGAGACGAACGGCTGACGACGAACGGCCGACGGAATCCGGCCTCCCGGAACGCCCTCCGGAGACGTTCAGAGTGCGGGCGGGTCGAAGTCGAAGTCGAGCCGCTCGCGCGCCCGCGCCGCCCGGGCGTCGGGGTGGTCCTCACCCAGCACCTCCCGGTAGCGGTTGATGGTGTCGTCCTCCAGAGCTTCGGCCCGATCCACCTCGCCGCCCGCTCGCAGGTCCACCACCAGGTTCGCGGCCGAGGCCAGCGTCAGCGGATGGTCCTCTCCCAGGAGGCTGCGCAGTTTGTCCAGGGTGTCCTCGCCGAGCCTCCGCGCCTCGTCGTTGTCTCCCAGCGTGGCGTAGTCGCTGGCCAGATTGATGGCGCAGGTCAGGGAGTAGTGGTGGTCGCGGCCGAGTCCGCTGTCGAACCCGTCCAGGGACTTCTGGTCGAGGCGGCGGGCCTCCTCGACGTCGCCGTTGACCCGCAGGAGCAGGGCGAGGTTCATGTCGCAGCCGTGCTTGAAGGGATGGTCCGCCCCGAAGACCCGCTCATATCGATCAGCGGTGTCCCGCAGCAGCTCCAGCGCCTCGGCCACCCGGCCCATGGTGCGCAGCGTGTTGGCCAGGCAGAGAGCGGTGGCCAGCGTGTCGGGGTGGTCGGGACCGAACAGGCGCTCCTCACGGTCGAACGTCTGCTCTGCGATCTCGAACGCCTCGTCGATCAGTCCGGCCCGCCGTTTGGCGATGGAGAGGTCCTTGGCCGTCCGCAGCGTCCAGGGATGGTCGGCGCCCAGTTCCAGCAGGCCGAACTCGTGGGCGTCCTCGCCCACGTCACAGGCCTCGAGGTAGTTGCCCCTCAGCCGTACGATGCGGGCCAGGCCGTTCCAGGCGATGAGCTTCGCCTGCTGATTGGACTCCCGGCTCCGGGAGTATCTGCTGAAAGCCTCGTTCTGGAGCTCGAAGGCTTGCGCGTAGTCACCGACCAGCAGGTAGTCGACGGCGAGGTTGTTCATGGCACGCAGTGTCCCGGCGTCGTCCTCTCCGAACTTCTCCCGGTGCAGGGCCAGCGATCTCCGGTCGTGCTCCAGGGCCGCGGCGAAGTCGCCGCGCGTCCGGAAGTCCGCACCGTGGCTGTTGGTGAGGAGGACGGTCTCCTCGTGTCTCGGCCCGAGGACCGTCTGCATCCGGGACAGGGTCTCCTGATTGATCTCGAAAGCCTCCGCGTAGGCACCGAGTTCACGCAGGACGATGCCGAGCTGCCCCTGCGCCAGGAGCACCGACTCGTCGTCGGCTCCGCTGACGACCTCCCACTCCCCGAGGAGTTCCTGGATGAGGTCGCGCGCGGACCGGTAGTCGCCCGAGGAGTAGAGGTAGCGCACCATGTTGAGGGCGAAGCGGCGGACGGAGGGCTCCTGGCACCGCTTCACCCGGGCAGGGGTCACGTGACCGAGCAGCGCCCCGTAGCGGGGCCAGCTCTCGGCGTCGTCCGGCCGGTGCTTCGCCACCGCGGCCGTCAGCAGGAGATGCACCTCGTGCCGGAACGCCGGGCGGTCCTCCTCTCCCACCTCGTCACGCAGGAGGGCCTGGACGAGCCGGTGGACCTGGATGGTCCGGCTCCCCGAGTCGATGCGGGCGAGGGCGTAGCGGCCCAGTTCTCTGATCGCCTTGCTCAGCTGGAGCGCGTTGCCCAGCAGTTCCTTGAGGCGCGACTGGGCCATGAACTCCTCGTCGAGCGTCCCGAAGACGTCTCGCGGGATGGGCTCGGGCCCGAAGAACGCGCAGCAGCGCAGGAGATCCACCGCTTCGGGCAGCTTCGCCGCCAGCTGGGACACCGACAACGACCACGCGGCCGTCATCGACAGCGGGTAGTCCGAGGGTTTGCTGGCATCGAGCAGCTGGCCCGCGTGCTCGTCCAGGAGCCGCAGGTACTCGTCCACCGACATGCCCGTCTCGGCGTGGAGCGCCCCGGCCTGCTCGAGCGCCAGCGGCAGGTCCCCCAGCTTCTCGGCCAGCCGGTCCGCGTCCTCGGTGCTGATGCCCTTGACGACCCTCCTCTGCAGGAACGCGATGCTCTCGGGCCGGGTGAAGACGTCGACGGGAACGGTGCCGACCTCTCCCTGCCAGGCGTGGTTGCGGGAAGTGATCAGCACGTGTCCCGGGCCGTGCGGAATCATGCCTTCCAGGCTCTCGGGCTGCTCGGCGTTGTCGAAGATGAGCAGCCATCTGGAGTAGGGCTCTCCCCTGCGCAACGCGTCCAGCACGCTCATGGCGGCGTCCTCGATGCCCGCGGAGCTGGCCGAGGGCAGCCCGAGACGCGGCGCGAGACTCGCCAGGGCCGCACGCACGAGCATCGGCTGGTCCGCCGGGATCCACCACACCAGGTCGTATTCGTGCTGGAACCGGTAGGCGTACTCGATGGCGACCTGCGTCTTGCCGACTCCTCCGTACCCCTGGAGAGCCCCGATGCCTTCGGAGATCAGGGAACCCTGCAGGGAGACGACCGCCGTGACGTCGGAGGTGACCCCCGCGCGCAGTTTCTCCAGGAGATCCTCCCTCCCGGTGAAGTTCCTGTTCCGCTGCGGCACCTTGCCCCAGACCTGAGGCTGCGCCGTCAGTGCCCGGGAGGAGTCCGACGATGGGGAAATCGGCATGCGACCGCCTCCGCTCGCTCGATTCGAGATCATCTTAAACTCCCGGCCGCGAAAGCGCATGGGTCACGACGCCAGATTCCCGTGCGGCTTCCACGTGACCACAAACCACGCAAACCCTTCCTCTTCTCCTGGTTGAGACACGAAACTCCACAGTTAGGAGGAGGTGGCACGGTGGAAAGAAAGCGAGTACGATAACGCGCGCGCCGCCATTCAAAGGCTCCGCGCCTTTTAGAACGCCTATGCCACAGTGCGGGGGAGCCACATGAGCGAGGAGTCTCGCACCGGTGCCGACGAGTACAAGAGCGGCTTGATTGACGTAAGCGCCTACACTCTTGATGATCTCGACAACATTTCCGAGTCGAGCCTTGACGTCGCATTGGCACGATTGCTTGACGCTCAGGACGTCGGCCCCGTGGCAGGCTTCTCCTCAGCCTTGTAAATCTTGACTCCGGCGCCACCGGTGTGGGACATAGAGTGTTATAAGGGATCCATTTCTCGACACTCAGGGTGGCACGGTGGACGAGGAGGACTGGCGGAGGTTGGTCGACCAACTCCACAAAGGTGAGTGCACGCCCTTCCTCGGTGCGGGAGCCAGTCTGACACTTCCCACCGGCACCACGCTGAGCAAGATCTTCGCGGCCCGCTACGGTTATCCGTTCACCGACGACCACAACCTCGCTCGCGTCATGCAGTACACCGAGTCGGTCGTCCGGGATCCGGTGTACCTCAAGGGAAAGGTCTGCGACGAGCTCCAGTCGTACCGGCGGCCGTCCCCGCACGATCCCGCCAACCCTCATGCCCTGCTGGCGAAGTTTCCCCTGCAGACGTTTCTCACCACGAACTACGACGACTTCCTCGTCGAAGCCCTCAACGCGATGGGCAAGCAGCCGCACAGCGCCATCTCCCCCTGGCAGATGGACACGACCGGCGGCAAGAAACCGCGCACCACCGCCTCCCACTGGCACCGGGACGCGACCGACGAGGTCGGTCTCCCGGAGCCCACCGCGGACCGGCCCCTCGTCTATCACCTGCACGGCTCCTGGCACCAGCCCTCCTCACTGGTGCTGACCGAGTCCGACTACCTCACCTACCTCGTCAACATGGTCGACGCGGCGGCGAACGACGGCAAGCACCCGCTGCCGATTCCGGTCCTCCGGGCGATGACGTTCCACCCGCTGCTCTTCATCGGCTACAGCCTGCAGGACTGGACGTTCCGGGTGCTCTTCCACGGCCTGGCGCGCAGCACCCCGCGCAGCAACCAGCGCAGGCACGTCAGCGTGCAGATGATGCCGGAGGTCAGCGTCTCGCCGGGCGACGCGGCCGACAAGGCGAGGCGATACCTGACCCACTATCTCAACGGCTGGAACATCTCGATCTTCCTCGGCACCGCGTCGGAGTTCTGTGAGCAAATCCGGCGCAGAATGGGGTGAGCGCCGTGGCGACCGCGACACGCAGGGAAGACAGGGCGATCCAGCCGTACGTCGGGCTGCGCCCTTACGAGCAGAGCGAGCATCCGCTGTTCTTCGGACGCGCGCAGGAGTCCCGCGACATCGCCACCGTCTGGCAGGCCACCGGTCTCACCGTGCTGTACGGTGCGTCGGGGGTGGGCAAGACCTCCCTGCTGAACGCGGGGATCCTGCCCCGCATCGACAGCGAGCGCGCCGACGTGCTGCCGGTGGCCCGGGTGGCACCAGGAGGGATCACCGTGCTCTCGCCGCGGGTTCCCGGCAATCCCTACATCCTGGCGCTGTTGTCGGCCTGGTCGCCGGAGGAGCCGCTGTCCTCCGTGGTCGGGCTGACGGTCAGCGAGTTCCTGTACCGCCGTCCGAAGCGAGCCGACCAGTACGGTGACCCGGTCCCCATCCTGGCCGCCATCGACCAGGCCGAGGAACTGTTCAGCGGCCCGGTCCAGCGGGAGACGGAGCGGGAGGACCTGCTGAAACAGCTGGCGCAGGCGGTGGAGGACCACGACGGGCTGCATCTGCTCCTGTCCCTGCGCGAAGAGCACGTGGCCGCGGTCCTGCCGTACGAGCGCCCGCTGGGCCACGGCTCGCGGACGCGGTTCCACCTGCGTCCGCTCAAGCGCGCCGCCGCGCTCGACGCCGCGACCAAGCCTCTGGAGTACACCGCCCGCTCCTTCGCGCCCGGCGCCGCCGAGCTGCTCATCGACGATCTGCGCACCGTGGAGATCGTCGACGACGAGGGACGCGTCACCGAAATCGAGCTGGACGTGGTCGAACCCGTACAGCTCCAGATCGTCTGCTCCTCGCTGTGGGAGTCCCTGCCGCCGGAGCTCACCGAGATCACCGAGGAGCACGTCCACCTGCATGTGGACGTCGACCGGTTCCTCACCGGTTTCTGCAAGGACGTCCTCACCCGTGTCGCAGCAGAGCAGGGTGTTCCGGTGACCGAGATCCAGTACTGGCTGCGCAACAACTTCGTGACCGAGCACGGGACGCGTCACATCGTCAACGAAGGGCTCCAGAAGACGGCCGGCATGCCGAACGCCGTGGCCAGGGCGCTGGAGGACTGCCATCTCCTCAAGGCGGAGCACCGCCTGGGCACCCGCTGGTACGAGCTGCAGCACGATCGCCTGATCGCCGCGGTGCGCCAGCCGGAACGCCCCGCCACCTACCTGGTGGACGCGCGGGCGGCGCTGGCGCGCCAGGACTGGGAGACGGCGGGCAAGCTCGCGGACGAGGCGATCCGCGCGGCGGAGTTCGACGAGGTGTGGGTCCAGGCCGAGGCGCAGGAGATCCTGGGCAAGGCCGCGGCCGCGCGAGGCGAGATCGTGACCGCCCGGCATCTGTTCAGGAAAGCCGCCGAGACCTTCTCGATGCTTCAGCAGTTCGACGGGGTGGCCCGGGCGCTGACCGCGGACGGGCTGCTCTGGCTGGCACAGCGTGATTACGCCATGGCCGTGGAGGTGCTCAAATCGGCGCTCAGCTGGGCGCCCAACGACCCGCCCACCCAGCTGGCCCTCGGACAGGCTCTCTGGCGGCTGGGACAGCCGCGTGCCGCTCTCACCTTCCTCAACGGCACCCTGGCGCTCGCGGACCGGCCGCCGGCCGAGGCCCTCGCCCTGCGCGGAGAGATCCACGCGGACATGGACATGGCCTCGGAGGCTCTGCGGGATCTGAACCGGGTGCGGGAGAACCAGGAGCCCGGCACGGTCGCGGCGCGGGCGCTGGCGCTCGCCCTGGCGGGACGGTTCGACGCGGCCGAGCAGGAGATGCTCGACGCCCTCGCCGCGGAGTCCGGCAGCGGGCCGGTCATGCTCCGGGCCGCCCGCGTCAACGCCCTGCTCGGCCGGGAGGCCAAGGCCGCGGAGCTGGTCTCACGGGCACTCGGCGCGCTCGACCCGGCGCTCCCGCCGCACCTGCGCAAGCAGGGCGAGGAACTGGCCCGGCGGCTGTCGGCGTGACACGTGCCACCCCGTCACTAAATACGACATTTCGGAAAATACGTCTATTCCACAATAAATCCCGCTTATCGATATACACACCCTTTATTGGGATATGCCCTGTGCGAGACGCCTGCTTCCGGAGATGATGCGATCACGATCGGAACGAGCGAGGAGGCGTCGTGCGTCTGGGATTCAGCATCGGCACCCTGGGGCCCGTCGCGGCGGGGCCGGACGAGCAGCTGAGGCTGGCCCGGGAGGCGGAGCGGCTGGGGTACGAGTCGCTCTGGGCCTCCGAGGGGTACGGCGCCGACCCGGCGACCACGCTGGCCTGGCTGGCGGCCGGGACCGGGCGCATCGAGCTGGGCAGCGGGATCATCCAGATCTCCGGCCGCACCGCCGTGGCGACCGCCATGGCGGCGGCGACGATCGACCGCCTGTCCGGCGGCCGGTTCCGGCTGGGCCTGGGCGTCTCCGGCCCGCAGGTGACGGAGGGGTGGCACGGGCGCCGCTACGAGCGGCCCCTGGCCCACCTGCGCGACTACGTGCGGGTCGTCCGTACCGCGCTGGCCCGGGAGCCCGTGCGCCACTCCGGGCCCACCCTGGAGCTGCCCCTGCCGGACAGCCGCGGCAAGGCGCTGACCCTGGCCATCGAGCCGGTACGGCAGCCGCTCCCGATCCACCTGGCGGCGATGGGCCCCAAGGCGATCTCGCTCGCCGGGGAGATCGCCGACGGGTGGCTGCCGATCCACTTCCCGCCCGAGCACGTGGCGGAGTCCCTGACGCACCTGCGCGCGGGCGCCCGCCTGGCCGGGCGCGATCCCGCCGAGGTGGCCGTCACCCCGATGGTGATGGCGATGGTGGACGACGACGCCGACTACGCCCGGGACATGGTCCGCCCGATGCTGGCGCTGTACCTGGGCGGCATGGGCAGCAGGGAGGTCAACTTCTACAACCGGCTGGCGCACCGCCTGGGGTTCGCCGACGCGGCGGCCCGCGTCCAGGACGCCTACCTCGACGGCGGGATGGGCGATGCGATGGAGGAGCTGCCCGACGACGTGGTGGACGCGCTGACGCTCTGCGGCACCCCGGACCGGGTGCGCGAGCGGCTGGACGCCTACCGGAAGGCGGGGGCGACGACCCTCATCGCCGGGTTGAACGCCCCCAGCCTTGACGACCGCCTCGAACAGCTCGGCTGGCTGGCGGAGCTCGCCTCCTGACCCACGCCTCGGGACCGCCTCCCGAGCCGCTTCCGGGTTCCGGGGAACGCCGCGCAGAGCGTCTCCCGGAACCCGGAAGAGCCGGAACCCGAGCCCGAGCCCGGGCTGAGCCCGAGCTGAGCCCGAGCCGGAGCCGAACCCGGGGGCGGGACCCGCCGGGCTCAGCTCCCCGTGCTCAGTTCGTCGAGACGGTGCGGGGCTGGCGGGTGATGCCCGTCATCGGGGCCTCGTCCTTCGCGGCGGCGTTCCCGCGCATCTCCTCGACCAGGGCCGCCATGCCCGTCACCGTGGGGACCTGGAACAGAGTGCGCATCGGCAGCCTGACCCCGGCCTTCTTCCGCAGCAGCGCGATGAGCTGGACCGCGACGAGCGAGTTCCCGCCGAGTTCGAAGAAGTCGTCCTCCACGCCGACCCGGCCCGCGCCGAGAACCTCGCCCCAGAGACCGGCGAGCATGCTCTCGGTCTCGTTGCGGGGCGCGACGTAGCCGTCCGCGTTCCCGGCGGCGTCGCCGGCCGCCAGGTCGAGCTGCTCGGCGACGCTCTCCTGGGTCAGCTCGCGCACGCCCGCCACGAACTCCGCCAGGTCGGTCGCGTTGACGACCACCTGCGTCCCGAACTCCCCGGAGCCCGTGGCCAGCAGGCGGCGGAAGGCGTCGGCCCCGGCGTCGGGCGAGATCCCGCGCCGGGTCCCCTCCAGGTCCACCGCCGCCCCGGCCGCGGCGGACTCCTCGGCCACGACGGGCTGCTCGGACGTCTCCTTGGCGCCCTCGCCGACCGTCGCGGCGACGGCACCCCTGTCGACCCGGCGGAGCACGAAGTCGGAGATCTCGGCGAGCACGCGGCCGTCGTCGTCGTAGAGCGCCAGGTCGACGGCGAGGATCTCGCCTCCCCCGGTGTCGCGGTGCCGGGCGTGACTCCAGATCCGCTCCGCGAGGGGCGCGTGCACGGTGATCCGGCCGTAGCCGAGCGGCAGATAGGAGTGCTCGCCGGAGGCGCTGACGAACGCGGTCGCCTCGTCGAGCAGGGCGGGGTGGAGCCCGAACCGGCCGAGCTCGGCCGCGGTCTCGGGAGCCGCCTCCAGCCGGGCGAGCTCCTCTTCCCGCCCCAGGTGCACGGCGCGCAGGCTCCGCCACCGGGGCCCGAAGGCGACCAGGCCGGACGCGGAGGCGAACAGGTCCGCCGCGCCGTCGCGGGAGCCGTACGGGAAGCGTCCGCGCAGCTCGGCCAGGTCGGCGGTCTGCGCGTCCGACGGGACCCACGCCGCGCCGCCCCTGGCGTGCGAGCGGGTCGTCCCGCCGACGACGCTGACCACCTCGAAGTCCACACCGTCCCCGCCGGGCGAGAACAGCACCCGCAGTTCGGCCGCGGCGCCCTCGGCGACCGCCAGCGGCGCGACGAAGGCGACGTCGCGCAGCTCGACGGCGTGGCCGGGTCCCGGGGCGGGCACGGTCGTCTCGAAGGCGTGGCGGACCGTCTCCAGGTAGCCGGTGCCGGGCAGCACCGGTTCCCCGGCGACGCGGTGCTCGGCCAGCAGCCAGTGGGTGTCCGGGGAGACCGTCCCGGACACCCAGGGCAGCCGGTCGTCGGATTCGTGCCGGTGGGTGAGCACGGGGTGGTCCAGCGGGGTGACCCGGTCGCCGCGCTGCAGCGCCCGGAAGGCCACCGGCGCGGCGACCTCGGCGGCCATGCCGACCTCCAGCCAGGCGCCCCAGTTGACCGAGAGGACCCGGCCGGGCCAGGTCTGCGCGTAGGCGTCGAGGAAGTTGTTGGCGGCGCAGTAGTCGACCTGGCCGAAGCCGCCCGCCACCGCGGTCACCGAGGAGCACAGCACCACGAAGTCCAGGTCCAGGTCGCCGAACGCCTCGCGGAGCGCGATCGTGCCGGCCAGCTTGGGCGCCATCACCCGTTCGGCCTCCGCCCGCTCCTTGACCTCGGCCATGCCGCCGCCGGGCAGGCCCGCGGCGTGCACGATGCCGTCGATCCGGCCGAACCGCGCAAGCGCCTCCTCACGGGTGCGGCGCATGTCCGCCGGGTCGGTCACGTCGGCGGCCAGCACGAGCACTTCGGCCCCGGCCTCCTCCATCCGGCGGACCGCCGCGACCGCCCGGGCGGTCCGGTCCGTCCCGCCGCCGAGCGCGTCCCACTCCTGCCGCGGGGGCAGGCCCGATCTGCCGAGCAGGACCAGCCGCGCCCGGACGCGCCGCGCCAGGTCCTCGGCCAGGGTGACGCCGATCCCGCCGAGGCCGCCGGTGACGAGGTAGACGCCGCCCTCGCGCAGCCCGGCGGGCGGGCCGTCCCGGTCGGGCCGGGCGGTCACCGGCACCGGCTCGTAGCCGCGGACCCAGCGCCGCCCGGAGCGCAGCACCACCGGCGAGGGCGGCGTGCCCTCCTCGGGCGCGTCGAGTTCGGGATCGCGGGCCAGCTCGGCCAGGACGGGGCCGAACGCGTACGGCGCCGCGGGCCCGCCGGGGTCGCCGGGGTCGCCCGTTCCGGGCCGTCCGGCCTCCAGGTCGATGTGGCGGACCGACAACCAGGGCGCCTCCAGCGGGACGACCTTGGCGATCCCGGCCACCGTCGCGTGCTCGGGACGGGTCAGGTCGGGGCCGAGCACGCCCTGCGTCCCGGCGGTCAGCACGTCCAGGTGCACACCGGACTCCCGGTCGGCCGCCGACAGCGCCTGGACCAGGGTGAGCAGGCTGAAGAAGCCGAGGTCCTGGGCGGTCAGGGTCTCGGCCGCGTCGCGGGCGGGCGCGCCGTCGAGCGCCCAGGCGTGGACGATCCGTCCCGGCGCGCCGGTCTCGGCGATCAGCGCCTCGTAGTCCTCGCGGACCCCGGGGCGGATCGTGAACCCGCCGTCCGCGCGGCCGTACTCCCGGCCGGGGGCGACGGTCAGCACCTCGGTGCCGGCCGCGCGCAGCGCCGCCGCCAGCGGGGCGGCGGACGGCCCGGCGAAGAGGAGGCAGCGGTCCGGCCCGTGCGCGGCGGCCGGCGGGACGGGCTCCTGCCGCCAGGCGGGGAGACTGAACCACTCGTCCACGGGGAGCGCGCCGGTGCGCGGCGGCAGCGGGTAGACCAGCTGCGGGTCGGGCAGGATCGGCACCCAGTGGTGGGAGCGCTCGAAGGGGTAGCCGGGCAGCGGGACGCGCCGCCCGGGGATGTCCGGGGCGCCGGTGTCGAGCGGGATCCCCGCGGTCCACAGCGCGCCCGCGGCGGCGTAGAGCACCTCGGCGTCGGTCTTGGGGTCCGCCGGACCGGGCAGGCTGGCCAGCGGCGCGGGCGCGCCCTGCGGCAGCTGGGTGCGGGCCAGCCCGGCCAGCTGGCGGCCGGGACCGCACTCGACGAGCCGCCACTCCCCCTCCGTCAGGAGGGTCGCCACGCAGTCGCCGAACCGGACCGCCTCCCGCAGGTGGCGGGTCCAGTAGGCGGGGTCGGCGGCCTCCTCGGCGGTGATCCAGGCGCCGGTGACGTTGGACAGGAAGGGCAGGGCGGGGACGCCCCGGGGGGTCGCGGCGACGATCCGGTGGAACTCGGCGAGGATCGGCTCCATCATGGCCGAGTGGAAGGCGTGCGAGGTGCGCAGCATCGTGCGTCCCACCCCCTGCTCCGCCAGCCGTTCGGCGTACTCCTCGACCAGGCCGGTCGGTCCGGCCACGACGCAGGTCCCGGGCCCGTTGACGGTGGCGACCGACAGCCCGCCGGGCAGGCTCCCCCGGACCTCGGCCTCGTCCAGGCGGACGGCGAGCATCGAGCCCGGAGGCATGCTCTGCATCAGCCTGCCGCGGGCGGCGACCAGGCGCAGCGCGCCGGGCAGGTCGAAGACCCCGGCGACGGTCGCCGCGACGTACTCGCCGATGCTGTGGCCGATCATCCCGTCCGGTTCGACGCCCCAGGAGCGCCAGAGGCGGGTGAGCGCGTATTCGATCGTGAACAGGGCGGGCTGGGTGAGGGCGGTCTGCCGGAGCCGCTCGTCGGCGGCCTCCCGCTCGCCGTCCGCGGGGAAGAGCAGGTCGCGCAGGTCGAGGCCGAGCTCGTCGCGGAGGAGGGCGGCGCACTCGTCCACGGCCTCCCGGAAGACCGGCTCGGTGCGGTAGAGCCCGGCGCCCATCCCGGCGTACTGCGCGCCCTGGCCGGAGAAGAGCCACGCCACGCGCGGGGCCGTGCCGGCCGTGCCCCGGATCAGGCGGCGGGGGTCGGCGAGCGCGGCGGCCGCGTCGGCGACGTCGGTGGCGGCCACCGCGGCGCGGTGCTTCATCTGCTTGCGCCCGGTGCGCAGGGTGAAGGCGACGTCGGCCAGGTCCAGGTCCGCCGCGCCCGCCAGCCGGTCGGCGAGCCGGCCGGCCATGGCCTCCAGCGCGGAGGAGGTGCGGGCCGACAGCTGGAGCAGGTGGACCGGGCGCTCCGGCCGGGGGGCGGGGTCCACGGGCGGGGCCTGTTCGAGTACGGCGTGCGCGTTGGTGCCGCCGATGCCGAAGGAGCTGACGCCCGCCCGGCGCGGGAGGTCGCCGGTCTCCCACTTGGTGAGGGCCGACACGACGTGGAAGGGGTTCTCGCCGAAGCCGATCCGGGGGTTGGGGCGCTCGTAGTTGAGGTTGGGCGGGATCATGCCGTGCTCGATCGACAGGACCGTCTTGATGAACCCGGCGATGCCCGCGGCGGGGCCGAGGTGCCCGATGTTGGTCTTGACCGAGCCGATCCCGCACCAGCCGGTCTCGTCGGTGTCCCTGGAGAACACGCTCGACAGGGCCGCCACCTCGATCGGGTCGCCCAGGGAGGTGCCGGTGCCGTGCGCCTCCACGTAGGTGACGGTGCGGGGGTCGACGCCGGCCAGGTCGAGGGCCTGGGAGACCGCGACGGCCTGCCCCTCGACGCTCGGCGCGGAGAAGCCCATCTTGGTGGCGCCGTCATTGTTGATCGCGTTGCCGACCACGATGGCCCGGATGTGGTCGCCGTCGGCGAGGGCGTCGGAGAGCCGCTTGAGTACGGCGACGCCTCCGCCGCCGCCCCAGATGGTGCCCGCCGCGGAGGCGTCGAACGCCCGGCAGTGCCCGTCGGGGGCGTAGATGCCGTCCTGGTGGTACTGGTAGCCCCACTCGGGCGGCATCTCGATCGACACGCCGCCGCTGAGCGCCGTGTCGCACTCGCCGGACCGCAGCGCCTCGCAGGCCACGTGGATGGCCACGAGGGACGAGGAGCAGGCGGTGTGCAGGGTCAGGCTGGGACCGCGCAGGTCGAGCTTGTAGGAGACGAAGGTGGACAGGTAGTCGGAGTGGTTGCCCGTGTAGATGGCCAGGTTGCCGACGGAGGCGTGCGTCTTGCGGTCCCTGCGGATGAACATCCACTGGTACTCGTCGGAGCCGATCGCCCCGTAGACGCCGATCGCCCCGGGGTAACGCGCGGGGTCGTAGCCGGCGTCCTCCAGCGCGCTGTGGGACAGCTCCAGGAACATCCGCTGCTGCGGGTCGCGCACCTGCGCCTCACGCGGCGACATGCCGAAGAAGGCGGCGTCCAGCGCCCCGTAGTCGTCGGCGATGGACGCCGCGCGCACGAAGTTCGGATCGTCGAGGAGATAGTCGGGCACGCCGAGCGCGGCCTGTTCCTCACGGGTGTAGAACCTGACCGACTCCACGCCGTCGATGAGGTTGCGCCAGAACGACGGGACGTCCGGGGCGCCCGGCATCCTGCAGGCGAGCCCGACGACCGCGATCGGCTCGACCGCATATTCCTCGGTCATTCCTCATTCTCCTGTCTCCCGGCCGGATACGGCCGGCGGGATGGTGCCCTGTGGGACGGGGTCCGGGCCTGCCTCGCGGCGATCCGCCGGGAGGCCCGCTCCGGGCCCTGGGTGCGCTCCGCGCCGTCGAGGTGCGCGGCGAGAGCGCGGACTGTGGGGAAACGGAACAGGTCCACGATGGGTACGGCGCGGCCGAGCAGCGCGGACAGGCGGGCCTGGACCTCGGCGGTGGCGAGCGAGTGCCCGCCGATCTCGAAGAAGTTCTCTCCGGCGGAGATCCTCGGCAGCCCGAGCACCTCCCGCCAGACGCCGGCGACGAGGCGTTCGACGGCGCCGGCCGGCTCGTCGGCGCGCGTGCCGGCCGGGCGGGGCGCGGGCTCGGGCAGCGCGGCCCGGTCGACCTTCCCGTTCGGGGTGAGGGGCAGCGCGGGCAGCAGGATCACGTCGGCGGGCAGGGCGTGGGCGGGCAGCCGCTCACCGAGGTGGCGGCGGAGGTCGGCCGCCCGCACGCCCGGCCCGGCGGGGACGGCGTAGGCGCGCAGCACCGGCCCGCCCGGCCGGTCGGCGGCGGCCGCCGCGGCGGCCCGGACCTCCGGGTATTCCAGGAGGGCGCCCTCGATCTCACCCAGCTCGACGCGGTAGCCGCGGATCTTGACCTGCCCGTCGCCTCTTCCGGCGAGCACCACCCGCCCCGCGGGGTCGTACCGGCCCAGGTCTCCCGTCCGGTACCGGCCTGTCTCCCCGTCCGCCTCCACGGTGAAGCGCTCCTCGGTGAGCCGCTCGTCGAGGTAGCCCTCGGCCAGCCGGCGGCTCCGGATCACCACCTCGCCCAGCTCCCCCACGGCGGCCGGCAGGCCGTTCCCGCCGAGCACGAGCAGTTCCGCGCCGCCGACCCCGTGCCCGACCGGGACGGGGTCGCCGTGATCGGCGTGGCCGTCGTGGTCGGGCGAGGCGCCCTGGTCACCGGGGATGTCATAGCCGCCGGGGATGCCGTAGCCGCCGGGGGTTCCGTGGTCGTTGCGGAGTGGGCGGGTGCCGTGGCCTACGCGGTTGTCATGGACGTCACGGACATCGTGGACGTCACGGACGTCACGGGTGTCGCCCGTGATCTCGAAGACCGCCTGGATCTGGGGCGTCTCGGTGGTTCCGTAGGCGTTCGCCAGGCGCGCGCCGGGCGCGACCCGCCGGAACCGGGCGGCCTGCGCCCAGGTGAGCCGGTCCCCGCCGAACACGGCCAGCCGCAGGTCCGGCAGCCGGATCCCGGCGGCGGCGACGATCATGGCCAGCTGCGGGGTGAGGTGGGCGACGGTGACGGCGCGGTCACGCAGCCACGTGGCCAGGCGGGCGGGGTCGCGGATGTCCTCCTGGCCCGGCACGTGGAGCAGGCCGCCCAGGACGAGCGGGGTGAAGGCGTCGCGGAGCAGGGGGTCGTGCGCGAGCCCGGCGAGCAGGGCGAACCGGTCCTGTCCGGTCAGGCCGTACGCGCCGGGATACCAGTGGAGGAAGTCGGCGAGCGGTCCCTCCGCCGCCCGCACGGGCTTGGGATCGCCCGTGCTGCCGGAGGTGAAGGCGAGGTAGCCGCGCTCCCCCGCCGGGACGGCCGGCCCGGATCCCGTGCCCGGTGACGGTCCGGATCCCCTACCCGATGCGGGCGGCCCGGATTTCCCGGACTCCCGCCCGGTGTCCGCGCCCGGTCCCGTCGTCGGAGTCCCTTCCGGCGGGAAGATCCGCACCGGCGGGAGTCCGGCCAGTTCGGGCGGCGGGGCCGTACCGGGGCAGCACAGCAGCGCGCGGGCGTCCACGGCCGCCGCCTGGGCGGCCAGCCGGGCGGGAGGGAGGGCCGGATCGAGCACGGCCCAGCGGGTTCCGGCGGCCAGCACCCCGAGCAGCAGGGCGGGCAGCTCGCACCGGCGGTCGGCCAGGACCGCGACGGCCTGGCCGGGGGCGGCCACGGCGGCGGTGGCGGCGGCGGTCCGCGTCACCAGGGCGGCCAGCTCGCCGTAGGTCAGCTCGCCGCCCGCTCCGGTGACCGCGACCCGGTCCGGGTGCTCGGCCGCCCTCGCCAGAACGCGTTCCACGACGCCCTCGACGCCCGCGGCGGCCGGACGGGCCGGGGACCCGGCCGCGGCGCCGGCATCGGAGCCGGCGGACGGGACGGGCACGTCGCCGGGCAGACGGATGCCCGGCGGGCGCATCGGCGCGAGCCGTACCGGCGACTCCGGGGTGGCGACCAGTTCGCCGAGCAGACGGACGTATCCGGCCAGCAGTGCCTCGATCCGCTCCGGCTGGAACAGCCGGGGGTTGTACACGGCCTGGAACGCGTAGCCCCCGCCACGCTCGCCGACGTAGAGCGTGAGGTCGAACAGGGAGCCGGGCAGCCCGGGCGGGAGCGGGCGGGCGATGATCCCGGGCAGGTCCAGGGCGGGTCCGGTGAGGTCGTACATGTTGAACAGGACCTGGATCAGCGGGTTGCGCGACAGGTCGCGCCCGGCGCCCAGCCGGTCGACGAGGCGTTCCAGGCGGACGTCCAGGTGGGCGAGGACGTCCGACAGCTCACGGCGGCAGGCGGTGACGTGGTCGGTGAACGCCGCGTCGTCCGTGACCGCCAGCCGTACCGGGAGCACCTGGACGAGGCAGCCGATGAGCGGTTCGAAGGCGGGATCCCGGCGGTCGGCGACCGGCGTCCCGACGACCATCTCGGCCTGGCCGGTCAACCTCCGCATGACCTGGGCGAACGCCGCGAGCATCACGGCGTACGGCGTCGCGCCCAGCCGGGCGGCGAGCGCGCGGATCCGTGCGCCGGTCTCCGCGTCCGCCCCGGCCCGGGCCGACGCGCCCTCGAAGGTCTGCACGGCGGGTCGCGGGAGATCGCGCGGCAGATCCAGGACGGCGGGCGCCCCGGCGAGACGGTCCGCCCACCAGCCGAGGGAGGCGGCGTCCTCCCGCCCGGCGAGCCAGGCGGCGTAGTCGCCGAAGGCGGTGACGAGCGGGTCCAGAGGCTCGCCGCGGTAGGCGCGCGCCAGGTCGGAGCAGAGCACGTCCTGCGACCAGCCGTCGAACACGATGTGGTGGGCCGTGACGGTGAGCACGTGATCGTCCGGCGCGAGCCGGAGCAGCCGCGCCCGCCACAGCGGCCCCGCCGCGAGATCGAAGGACGTGCGGGCCTCCGCCTCCAGCCACGCCGCGACCCCGTCCGGCACGTCGCCGTCCAGATCTGCCCCGGTCCGCACCCCGGAGTCACCGTCGAACCCCGCACCGGCCCTCGTCCCCGGGATTCCGCCGTCCGGCCCCGCCCCGGGGTCACCGTCGAACCCCGCACCGGCCCTCGTCTCCGGGACTCCATCGTCCGGACGCGTCACACCGTCCGGGGAGAGGGCTGCCAGGTCGTCGATCGGCAGCGCGACCTCGCCCGGAGGATCGACGGCCACGCGCGGGACGCCCGCGGACTCCTCGATCCGCCAGCGGAGCACCTCGTGCCGGGCGGCGACCGCCGCCAGCGCCGCGCGCAGGGCCGTGGTGTCGAGCGGGCCGGTCAGCCGCTGGGCCATCGCGATGTTGTGCACGGGGGTGCCGGGGGCCAGGCGCTCCACGAACCACATCCGCCGCTGGGTGGCGGAGAGCTCGGGCACGGCCCCGGCCGGGACGGCCGCCACCGGCGGGGCCTGCTCCGCCCGGCGGGCGATGCCCTCGACGGTGCGTCCGGCCAGCACGTCCTCGACGGCGATCTCCCGGCGCAGCGCGGCGCGGAGTCCGGCGACCAGGTGCATGGCGAGCAGGGAGTGACCGCCCGCGGCGAAGAAGTCGTCGTCGAGACCGGGTTCGCGCACCTCGAACGTCCTCGCCCAGACGGCGGCGACCGCCTTCTCGATCTCGCTCAGGGGAGCCCGCCCCCGGCCGGACAGCTCTCCGGCCGAGGTCCCGGGCCCCGGCTCCGCGGCCGGGCGGTCGTCCCCGCCGCCCGAGGCACGGAGGCGGTCCAGGTCCACCTTGCCCGCCACGGTCAGCGGCAGCAGCGGCAGGCGGACCACCCGGGTGGGGACCATGTAGGCCGGGAGTCTGGCCAGGCAGTGGTCGCGGACCCCGTCGGGGCCGGGGGCGGACTCGGGCGCCAGGTAGGCGGTCAGCTCGGCCAGCCCACCGGGTCCCGCGGCCAGGTCCACCACCGCGTGGCGGACGTCCGGGTGGGCGCGGAGCACCGACTCGATCTCTCCGATCTCCACCCGCTGGCCCTGCACCTTGACCTGCCGGTCCAGCCGTCCGAGGAATCCGATCCGCCCGTCCGGCTCCAACACGACGCGGTCGCCGGTCCGGTAGAGCCGGGAGCCGGGCGGGCCGTAGGGGTCGGCGACGAACCGTTCGGCCGTCGGGCCGGGCCGGTCGAGGTAGCCCCGGGCGAGCTGGGGACCGCCGATGCACAGCTCCCCGGGCGTGCCCGGCGGGCAGGGGGCGAGCCGGTCGTCGAGGATGTGCGCGGTGCAGCCGGGCAGCGCTCGGCCGATCGGCAGCGGCCGGTCCCAGGCGCCGGTCAGCTCGCCGCCGACCACGCAGACCGTGGTCTCGGTGGGGCCGTACCAGTTGTGGAATCGCCGCAGTCCCGGCCGTGCCCAGCGGGCCACCTGCTCGGGGCCCGCCGGTTCCCCCGCGGTGAGCAGGTCGCGCAGCGAGGGCAGCCGGTCCGGGTCGAGCAGCGGGAGCAGGGCGGGCGGGATCGTCCCCCAGGTGACCTCGTGGCGTTCCAGGAACCGCTGGAGCCGGACCGGATCGACCCGGTCCCCGTCCGGGACGAACATCACCGAGCCGCCCCTGGCCAGCGGGGCGAAGACGTCGAGCACCGACACGTCGAACCCGAGCGCGGCGAAGCCGATGCTGCGGCACGAGGAGTCGAGGCCGAACAGCTCGCCGGCCATCCGGACGAAGGACACGGCGGCGGCGTGGGCGACCACGACGCCCTTGGGCCGTCCGGTGGATCCGGAGGTGTACAGGACGTAGGCGGCGTGCCCGGGGAGGGGCCCGGGAGGGTCACCGGGCGATCCGGCCGGACTGCCGGAGGCGGCTGAAGCCGCCGACCCCCCTGCGCCGCCAGGACCGTCCGGAACAACCGGAACGCCCGCGCCAGGAACGACCGGATCGGCCGTGCCGGCTGATCCGGCGGTGCGCGCTCCCAGCAGCCGCAGCGGGCGCCCCGGGCGCATCCCGGCCAGCAGCTCGTGTCCGGCGGCGTCGGCGACGACCGTGCCGATTCCGGCGTCCTCGATGATCGTCAACAGCCTGGCGGGCGGATGCGACGGGTCCAGCGGCACGTAGGCCCCGCCCGCCATCATCACCCCCAGCACCGATACGAGGAGGTCGGGCGTGCGGCGTCCGCAGACTCCGACCCGGGTCTCCGGGCGGACGCCCGCCTCGCGCAGGCGGGCGGCCAGCGCGCCCGCGGCGTCCGTCAGCTCGCGGTAGGTCAGCGTCCGGTCCCACTGCCGGACGGCCGGCGCGTCCGGCGTGCGGATGCTCTGTTCCATGACGAGGTCGTGCAGGAGCTGCCCCGAGGTCATCCGCCCACCCTTTTTCTCACCGCTCCCTCATCGTCCGGTCCACAGGTGGGCTCTCAGCCGCATCCGGTCGCGCGGCGTCGCGATCGCCGCGATCGCCTCGCCCAGCGGCGTGGGCAGGGACAGGTGGGTGATCCACCAGCCGTCGCCCACGTGCCACGGACCCGGGGCGGCCAGGTCCGGGAACCCGGTCCCGGCCAGGTCCCGCGCGCCCGCCTGGAGCAGCGCCCGCCGGGCCGTCCCGGCGCGGAGCGCCAGCCAGGGCCGGTCCTCCTCGGCCGCGTCCGCTATCTGCTCCCACTCCCCCGGCCCGAGCCCGGCTCCGGAGGGGGGTTCCCACGGCTCCCCGGCGCCGTCGTCCGGCGCCCGCGTCTCCAGCCGCGCCACGGCCACCCCGACGGCGCCGTCCCGGACGACCGCCTCGGCCACCAGGCCGTCCGCCCGGTCCGCGGACCGGGAGAGCCGTTCCGCTCCGTCGCCGGGCGGCCTCCGGGAGTCGTCCGCGGGCCCGTCCGCATCGCCGGGAGCCGCCACGGAACGGTCCCCGCCGGGGGACACGCGCAGGTGGATCTCGTCGTCCTCCATGGACGGAGATCCCGCGTCCGGGTCCGGCCGCCCGGAGAGGTCCTCGGCGATCAGCCGGGCGAGGTCCGCGGGCGCGTCCTTGAGGAAGAAGTGGCCGCCGCGCAGGGTGCGCAGGCCGAATCCGGCGCGGGTGTGCCTGGCCCAGCCGAGCATGTCGGCCGGCGGCACCTCGCCGTCGTCGAGGCCCGCGAACGCCACCACGGGGATCTCCAGCGGCGGCCCGGGCGCGTAGCGGTAGCTCTTGATCCAGGCGAAGTCCGCCCGCAGCACGGGCAGGAGCAGTTCCCGCAGCTCCGGAAGGTCCCTGAGCTCCGCCGGGGCGCCCGCGCGCCGGATGAGCTGGTCCACGAACGCGTCGTCGGGCAGGTCCGCCGCGGCGGCCAGCGGCACCCGCCGGTCCGGAGGGTGGGCGGCCGCGGCGTAGAGCCGCAAGGGTGGGGGCAGTCCTCTCCGGCGCAGCTCGCGGGCGACCTCGAAGGCGATTCGCGCGCCCATGCTGTGCCCGTAGAGGGCGTACGGCCGCCCCGTGCGCGGGGCGATCTCGTCCACGATCTCCGGCACCGAGAACTCCGGTGGCTCGGTGATCCGGTTCTCCCTCCCGGGGAGCTGGAGGGGGACTATTTCCACGGTGTCCGAAACGCCGCGGAGACCGTGGTAGGCGCCGGCCGCTCCTCCCGCGTAGGGAAGGCAGAACAGCGTGGGGTGAACGGGCGGCGAGGGGGATGGTCGCGTCATCGAGAGGGGCTCGATCGCCATCTGACGGGCGCTCCTCTGCGGGGCCGTGCTGCATCGGACGGTTCAGAGAGAGACAGGCTGAAAGGGAAGCGGGTTCAGAGGGATTTAATCCATACGACAAATCACCTTATATCTACCGGTCCAAGGCAGCGTCAACACAGATTAAGACCGAAAAATATTCATAATTTCGGACATCCCAATCTATAAGTCATTCATTTATGACATCCTTTCGATCTCGACTCAGCACGGGCGGATATGCATGAATGTCCTTCATCCGATGTAACGCGCCGCCCACCCGAAAGTGAGCCAGGTGTGACATCCTCGCCCGGTCTGTCCTCGAGCAACGTCCAGCTCTCCGACGCCAAGCGAGCCCTCCTCGAACAGCGCCTGCGCCGCCGCGCCTCCGGACGGGTTCCCACCGTCCCGGTGCGGCCCCCGGGACGGCCCGTCCCGCTCTCGTTCGGGCAGGAGCGGCTGTGGTTCATGGACCAGTTCGCCCCCGGGAACGCCGCCTACACGATCCCGATCTCCCTCCGGCTGCGCGGTCCCCTCGACCCCGGCCGGCTGGAGCTCGCCCTGCGCGCCGCCGTGGCCCGGCACGAGAGCCTGCGGATGCGTTTCCCCGCCGACGAGGACGGCCGCCCGTACGTCGTCGTCGACGAGGAGGCCGAGGTCGAACTGCGCCGCGCCGCCGCCGGGAGTGAGGCCGCCGCCACGGAGATCCTGACCGCCGAGATGGCCCGCCCCTTCGACCTGGCCGCGGACCCGCCGATCCGCGCGACCCTCGTCCGGATCGCCGAGGACGACCACGCGCTGCTGGTGACCGTCCACCACATCGTGGCCGACGGCTGGTCCGTCGAGATCCTCACCGACGAGCTGCGCGCGCTCTACGGCGGCGCCGACCTGCCCGACCTGGAGGTCCAGTACGGCGACTTCGCCCTCTGGCAGCGTGAGCGGCCGGTCGCCGAGGCGGACCTGGACTACTGGCGCGAGCGGCTGGCCGGGGTCCCGCCGCTGGAGCTGCCCGCCGACGGCAGGCGCGCCGCCGAGCAGACCTACGCCGGCGCCTCCCACGGCTTCCTCCTGGACCGTGAGCTGGTGGACGCGGTGGGCGCGCTCGCCCGGCAGGAGGGCGCGACCCTCCACATGGCGACGCTCGCGGCCTACCAGGCCCTGCTCGGCCGCTGGTCGGGCCAGGACGACTTCGCGGTCGGCTCCCCGGTGGGAGGACGCCCGCGCCGCGAGCTGGAGGGCGTCGTCGGCCTGTTCATCAACGTCCTGGCGATCCGGGCCGACCTGGGCGGCGACCCGTCCTTCCGGGAGCTGCTGGACCGGGTCCGGCGGAGCACCACGGACGCCTACGCCCACCAGGAGCTCCCCTTCGAACGGCTGGTCGGGGAGCTCGGGATCGTCCGGGACGTCTCCCGGCCGCCGGTCTTCCAGGTCGGGCTCGCCTTCCAGAGCTACCACGGCGCGCAGCGGCCGGCCTGGCCGGACCTGACCGTCGAGCCGTTCACCCTCGACGCCCCCGCCGCCCGCTTCGACCTGGAGCTCTTCCTGGAGGAGGAGCCGGAGGGGCTGCGCGGGACCTTCGTCTACAACCGCGACCTGTTCGGCCCGGACACCGTCGCGGGCCTGGTCTCGCACTTCGAGACCCTGCTGCGCGCGGCGGCCGCGGCGCCGGAGACCCGGGTCTCGGAGCTGGAGATCCTCCCGCCCGCCGAGCGGGAGCGGATCCTCGCGCACGCCGCCGGGCCGTGCGAGCCGTACGGCGGGGACGCCACCCTCGGCTCGCTGTTCGAGGCGCAGGCGGCGCGCACCCCGGACGCCGTGGCGGTGGAGTTCGAGGACGTCCGGCTGACCTACGCCGAGCTGGACGGGTGGGCCAACCGGCTGGCCCACCGGCTGCGGGAGCTGGGCGTCGGTCCCGGCTCGCGGGTCGCGATCTGCGCCGAGCGCTCGCCCGAACTGGTCGCGGGACTGCTGGGCACGCTGAAGGCGGGCGGGGCCTACGTGCCGCTGGACCCCGACTACCCGGCCGACCGGCTGGCCTTCATGCTCTCCGACGCCGGGGCCGCGGTCCTGCTCGTCCAGGAGGCCGTCAGGGACCGCCTGCCGCCGACCGGCGCGCGGACCGGGCCGTCCGGCGCGTCACCGGACACCGCCTCGCCGGACGACGCCTCACCCGGCCTCCCGCCGGACGGCCCGGTCGCCGTGTCGCTGGACGCCCCCCTCACCGGCTACCCCGCCACCCCTCCGCAGCCCGCGGCCGCCTCCTCCGACATCGCCTACATGATCTACACCTCGGGCTCGACGGGCCGGCCGAAGGGCGTGCCCAACACCCACGCGGGCATCGGCAACCGGCTCGACTGGATGCAGCGCGCCTACCGCCTGTCGGGCGACGACGTGGTGATGCAGAAGACCCCGGCCGGGTTCGACGTGTCGGTGTGGGAGTTCTTCTGGCCGCTCGTCACCGGGGCCAGGCTCCTGCTGGCCCGGCCCGGGGGGCACCGCGACACCGCCTACCTGCGCGACCTGATCACCGGGCGGGGCGTCACGACGATGCACTTCGTGCCGTCGATGCTGGCGGCCTTCCTCGCCGAGGAGGACATCGAGCGCTGCTCCTCGCTGCGGCGGGTGGTGTGCAGCGGCGAGGAGCTGCCCCCGCACGTGGCCGACCGGTTCTTCGCCCGGCTGCCGCAGGTGGAGCTGTACAACCTGTACGGCCCGACGGAGGCGGCCGTGGACGTCACCCTGTGGCGGTGCGAGCCCGGCGACGCCACGGTGCCCATCGGGCGCCCGGTGCAGAACACCGCCCTGTACGTCCTGGACCGGCACCTGCGGCCGGTCCCCTACGGCGTGCCGGGCGAGCTGCACATCGGCGGGGTCCAGCTGGCCACCGGCTACCACGACCGCCCCGCGCTGACCGCCGAGCGCTTCGTGCCCGACCCCTTCGGCCCGCCGGGTGCGCGCCTGTACAAGACGGGGGACCTGGTACGGCTCCGCCGCGACGGGGCGATCGTCTTCCTCGGCCGGATCGACACCCAGGTCAAGATCCGGGGCCAGCGCATCGAGCTGGGCGAGATCGAGGCGGTCCTGCGCGAGCAGCCGGGCGTGGGCGAGGCGGTGGTGACCGTCCGGGAGGACGGCGCCCCCGGCGACAGGCGGCTGGTCGCCTACGTCGTGCCCGGCGGCGCGGGCGCGGCGGGCCCCGGCGATGCGGGCGACGCGAGTACGGCGGGCTCCGGCACGGGCCCCGGCGCGGGCTCCGATCATCCGGCGTTCGACACGGCGGCGCTGCGGGCGGCGCTCAAGGCCGCCCTGCCCGACGCGATGGTGCCCTCCGCGATCGTCGCGCTGGAGACGCTGCCGCTGAGCCCCAACGGCAAGCTGGACCGGGCGGCTCTACCGGCGCCGCCGCGGCCCGGGGAGACCGGCGGGCGGGGCGCCGAACCGGCCACGCCCGCCGAGCGCGCCATCGCGGAGGTCTGGCGGGAACTGCTGGACGTGGAGAGCGTCGGGGCCGACGACGACTTCTTCGAGCTCGGCGGCCACTCCCTGGTGGCCATCCAGGTGGTCACCCGCCTGCGCAAGGCGCTGCCGGACCTGAGGGGAGGGCGCGCGATCGGGGTCATGGACCTGTTCAAGAACCCGACGGTGCGCGCCCTGGCGGAGCTGGTGGAGCGGCCGGACGCGCCGCAGGGGCCCCGCTCCCTGCTGTACGAGCTGACCCGGCCGGGCCCGCGGCGGAGCATCACCTACGTCTGCATCCCGTACGGCGGCGGCCAGGCCATGGTCTTCCAGCCGCTGGCGGACGCGCTGCCCGAGGAGTGCGCGCTGTACGCCATGGCCTTCCCCGGGCACGACCCCGGCCTGCCGGACGAGGAGACCAAGCCGCTGGACGAGATCGCCGACCAGTGCGTCACGGAGATCCTGGAGGGCATCGACGGCCCGCTGGCGATCTACGGCCACTGCGGCATCGGCGGCGCGCTCGCCGTGGAGGTGGCCCGGCGGCTGGAGGCGCGCGGCCGGGAGCTGGAGGCCGTCTACATCGGCGCCATCTTCCCGTTCGCCCGGCCCACCGGCCGCTTCGCCGGACCCCTGGGCCGGCTGCTGCGGACGGACCGGCTCCGCGGCGACCGGGCCTACGAGAACCGGATGAAGTCGATGGGCAACGACGTCTCCGGCCTCGACGAGGAGCAGATCAGGTTCATGGTGCGCAACCAGCGCCAGGACACCCTGATCGCCGAGGAGAGCTTCACCCGGCTGCTGCAGGAGGAGATCACCCCGCTCCGCGCGCCGGTCGTCTCGGTGGTGGGCGAGCAGGACCCCGCGACGGACTACTACGGCGAGCGCTACAAGGAGTGGCACTTCCTCAGCCCGGAGACGGCACTGGTCATCCTCGACGAGGCCGGGCACTACTTCCTGAAGTACCGGGCGGAGGACCTGGCGGAGATCCTGACCAACACCCACATCGCGATGGGGTACGGTGCCGCGCACACCCTCGACCGGACCTCCCGGGGCCCCGCCGCGGGCTGGTGGATCGAGGAGACCTCCGTCCTGCCCCGCGAGACCCCGGAGTCCGGGGCGGAGGAGCTCGCGGGCGCCGCCCCGGGCTCGGCGGAGACCCGCGCGGGCGGGGACGGCGTCTCGGCGGGAGTCCGCGCGGGCGGCCGTACGACACCGGGAACCCGCATCCGAGAGCGCCCGCCGCGCCGCCCGGCCGGGGGCCGTCCCGCGCCCGAGCCCAGCATGCGTCGGTTCATGGTCGTCGCCCTGGCCCAGCTGGTCTCGATGACCGGGACCGCGATAACGGACTTCGCGATCCCCGTCTGGATCTATCTGACGACCGGGTCGCTGGTGGACTTCGCGCTGTTCACCGCACTGTCGATCATGCCGGGCGTGGTGGCCGCGCCGCTGATCGGCGCGCTGGTGGACCGGGCGGGCAAACGCCGGATGATGGTCACGGGCGCCTGCCTGGCGGGCGGGGTCCAGCTCGCCCTGGGCCTGCTGCTGTGGACCGGGAACCTGGAGATCTGGCACCTCTACCCGCTGACGGCCTGCCTGTCGATCGCCCTGATCTTCCAGCGCCTGGCCTTCACCACCGCGCTCCCCCAGCTGGTGCCCAAGCAGTACCTGGGCCACGCGGCCGGTGTCGTGCAGATGGTGATGGGCACCTCGCAGTTCGTCGCGCCGCTGGTGGCCGTGGCGCTGCTGTCCTCGATCGGCCTGAACGGCATCCTCGTCGTCGACGTGGCGAGCTTCGGGGTGCTGCTGGCGGTGCTCGCGCTCGTCCGCTTCCCCGCCACGATGGCGCACGTGCGCCGGGAGACGCTGACGGCGGAGATCGCCAACGGGTTCCGGATGTCGTTCGGCAACCGGTACCTGCGGGCCGCCCTGCTGTACTTCGCGGCGCTGAACGTGATGCTGGCGGCGCTGTTGCTGTCGATCTCCCCGCTGGTGCTGTCCTTCGCCCCGCTCTCCACCGCCGGGCAGATCTCCTTCGCCGGCGGCGTGGGCGCCACCCTGGGCGGCCTGGCGGTCGCGCTGTGGGGCGGCCCGCGCCGGCGCCGGATGCGCGGGGTGCTCCTGGCCACGCTGCTGCTGAGCTTCTTCGCGGTCGTCACCGGCCTGCACGCCTCCCCCCTGGTCGTGGGCGCCGGCGCCTTCGGCCTGTGGTTCAGCCTGTCGATCGTCAACGGCGTCTTCATGACGATCGTGCACGTGAAGGTGCCGCAGCGCTTCCACGGCCGGGTCATGGCGGTCAACCAGATGATCTCCTGGTCCACGCTGCCGCTGGGCATGGCCGTGGTCGCGCCGCTGGGCGAGCGCCTGCTGGAGCCGCTGCTGGCCCCGGGGGGCGCGCTGGCCCCGACTGTGGGCGCCGTGATCGGCGTGGGCGAGGGCCGGGGCATCGCCTTCATGTACATCGTGCTCGGCCTCGGCATCGCCGTGCACGTGCTCGTCTCGATGCGGATCCCCGTGCTGGCCCGGTTCGACGACGAGGTCCCCGAGGCCACGCCCGACGACCTGGTCGGCGCCCAGGCCCTGCGCGAGCGCGCGGGCAACCGCGTCAGCCTGGCCTGGAGCGCGCCCGCCTTCGCCAAGGCGCTCACCATGCCGCTGTCCGCAGAGAAGGCAGGCGAGCTGCTGGGAGCCGAGGTCGAGCGGGTCGTGCTGCGCACCGGCGGGGAGATCAGCGCGGTCTACGAGGTCCGCTGCGCCGACCGGAGCCTGCCGCACCCGGACCTGATCGTGAAGATCTACCCCGACCTGTTCACCGCCCGGCTCCACAAGGAGATGCTCGTCTACGACCTGCTGCGCGGCAGCGGCGTCCCGGCGCCCGCCGTGGTCAAGTGGGACGACTCCAAGCGCGACCTGCCCCGCGCCTACCTGGTCATGACGAAGATGGAGGGACGCCCGCTGTCGGAGGTGTCCGGCTCCCTGCCCGAAGCGGCGATCGCGGGCCTGTACCGCGAGATGGGGGCCGCGCTGCGCGCCCTGCACGGGGTGGAGCTGCGGGAGTTCGGCCCGGTCGACGGGGTGCGCGAGCCTTCCAACGAGGCCTACCTGGGCGGGCAGCTCGACCTGCGGACGGCCCAGTTCGCCGAGTTCGGCGGCGATCCGGACCTGCACGCCGAGATCGTGGAGTACGTCGCCGCCCGCCGGCACCTGCTGGCCCGCTGCCGTACGCCCGTCCTGTGCCACCACGACTTCCACGAGCGGAACGTGATGGTCGCCGAACGCGACGGATCGTGGCACATGACCGGCGTCATCGACATGGAGAACGCCCTCGGCGGCGACCCGCTCATGGACCTGGCCAAGACCGACTACTTCGCCGTCCGGGGCGATCCCGTGCGCCGCCGGGAGCTGCTGGCGGGGTACGGCGAGCTGCCCGACGACTGGGCCGGGCGCGTCGCCCTCTACCGGCTCTACCACGCTCTGGACCAGTGGGGCTGGCTGGCCACCATCGGCGAGACCGACGCGCTGGCCCCCATCACCGGTGAGATCCGCGACTGTCTGAAGGATTCCGCGATGAAGGACTCCGTGAAGGAGGGCCGTTGACCGGCGACGTCTTCCCCGCCTCGTTCGCCCAGGAGAGGATCTGGTTCCTCACCGGCCTCCATCCCGATCTCGGGATCTACAACATCGCGGGCTGCTCCTCCCTGCCGTGGATGCGCCCGGTGGACCCCGAGCTGCTGGAACGCGCGCTCGGCCTGCTGGTGCGCCGGCACGAGCCGCTGCGCACCGCGTTCGCCCTCCAGGAGGGGCGGGTCGTCCAGGTGGTCGCCGCCGACGCCCCGGTGGTCCTCGCCCGCGACGACGTCTCGGGCGCGGCCGACCCGCGGGCGGAGTTCGACCGGATCGCCGCCGAGGAGGCGTCCGCCCCCTTCGCCCTCGACCGGGCCCCGCTCTGGCGCGCCCGGCTGGTGCACCTGGGCCCGGGCGGGACGGATGCTCCCGGCGGGGAGGGTGCTCCGGGTGGAGGCGGCGCGGCGGATGACGACGAGTGGCGGCTGCTCTTCATCGCCCATCACACGATCTACGACGCCTGGTCCGCGCAGATCCTCAGCGAGGAGCTGGCCGAGATCTGCACGGCGCTGCGCGAGGGGCGCCCGCCGCGCCTGCCGGAGCTGGCGATCCAGTACGCCGACTACACCATCTGGCAGCGCGACCGGCTCACCGGCGGGGCGCTCAAGGCCGACCTGGACTACTGGCGGGAGAAGCTGGCCGGGAGCGTCCCGGTGGAGCTGCCCGCCGACCGGCCCCGCCCGGCCGAGTTCGGCTACGCGGGCGCCACCGTCGGCTTCTCCGTGCCGGACGGCACGGCCGGGCGGGTCGCCGATCTCGCCAGGCGGACGGGCACCACGCCGTTCATGGTCCTGCTCACCGCCTTCTCGGCGCTGCTGGCCCGCTGGACGGGCCGGTCCGACGTCGTCGTGGGCTCCCCGGTGGCCGGCCGCGAGCTGCCGGAGCTGAACTCGCTGATCGGCATGTTCGTCAACATCCTGCCGCTCCGCGTCGACCTGGCCGGCGATCCGGCGTTCGGCGAGGCGCTGGAGCGGGTGCGCGCCACCGTGATGGAGGCCCTCGACCACCAGGAGGTGCCGTTCGCCACGCTGGTGGAGACGCTCCGGCCGCCGCGCGACCCCGGCCGGACCCCGCTCTACCAGATCGGGTTCAACCAGCTCCCGATCGACGCGCGCGGCCGCCAGCTGGCCACCGGGACGGCCAAGACGGACCTCACCCTGGAGGTGCAGAGCCCCGACGGCGGCATGAGCGGCTGGGTCGAGTACAGCACCGACCTGTTCGAGGAGGAGACCGTCCGCCGCCTCGTCTCCGGTTTCCTGACCCTGCTGGAGGCGGCCCTCGGCGACCCCGATCTTCCGGTCTCCCGGCTCCCCCTGATGAGGGAGGAGGAGCGCTCCCTGGCGCTGGCCGCCGGGCGCGGCCCGGCCACGCCGTACCCGGAGCGCCCGCTGCACGAGCTGGTCGCCGAGCAGGCGGCGCGGACGCCGGACGCCCCCGCGGTCGTGGCGGGCGGCGGGTCCGGGACGGTGACGCTGACCTACGCCCGGCTGGAGGAGCGCGCCGACGCCCTGGCCCGGCGGCTGCGCCAGCGCGGGGTCCGCGCGCGGACGCCGGTGGCGGTGTGCCTGCCGCGGGACCCCGACCTGATCGTGGCGCTGCTGGCGGTGCTGAAGGCCGGGGGCTGCTATGTGCCGCTGGACCCGGAGTACCCGGCCGAGCGGCTCGGGTTCATGCTCGCCGACTCGGGCGCCGCGCTGCTGCTGACCCGCTCGGCGCTCGTGGAGCGCCTGCCGAGCGACCATCCGCCGGCGATCCTGCTGGACGCGCTCCTGTCCGGGGACCTCCCGCCGCTGCCCCCGGAGAAAACCTCCCCCGACGCCCTCGCCTACGTGATCTACACCTCCGGGTCGACGGGCCGGCCCAAGGGGGTGATGGTCCCGCACCGGGGTGTGGTGAACCTGGTCACCGGCCTGGGCTTCACCCCCGCCGAGCGGATGCTGCTGCTGACCTCGCTCTCCTTCGACATCGCCGCGCTGGAGATCTTCGGGCCGCTGCTGGCGGGCGGGACCGTGGTGCTCGCCCCGCCGTACGGGACGGGCGGGCTCGGCGCGCTGGTCACCGAGGCAGGGGTGACCACGGTGCAGGCGCCGCCCTCGGTCCTGACGGAGATCGCCGGCCACCTGCCCGCCGGGCTGCCCCGGATCTTCAGCGGCGGCGAGCCGCTCCCGGCGCACCTGGCCGGGCGGCTCCGCGAGATCGCCGGCGAGGTGTGGAACCTCTACGGGCCGACGGAGACGACGATCTGGTCGACGGCCTGCCGGGTGCCCGGGGAGGCCGGGACCGTGTCCATCGGCCCGCCGGTGGCCAACACCGTCGCCCTCGTCCTGGACGCGGCGCTGGAGCCGGTCCCACCGGGGGTGGCGGGCGAGCTGTACCTGGGCGGCGACGGCGTGGCCCGCGGCTACCACGGCCGTCCCGGCCTCACCGCCGAACGCTTCGTCGCCGACCCCTTCGGGCACGGCGCCCGGCTCTACCGGACCGGCGACCTGGTACGGCGGACGCCCGACGGCGCGCTGGAGTTCCTGGGCCGCGTCGACGACCAGGTCAAGGTGCGGGGCGTACGGATCGAGCTGGGCGAGGTGGAGGCGGCGCTGGCGGCCCATCCGGGCGTGCGCCGGGCGGTCGCGGCGGTGCGGGACGACGCCCCCGGGGGCCGGGCGCTGGTCGCCTACCTCGACACGGGCGGCGCCGTGATCCCCGCCGGGGAACTGCGGGCGTTCCTGCAGAACCGGCTGCCCGCCACGATGCTGCCCAGCCTGTACGTGCCGGTCGGCGACTTCCCCCGGCTCCCCAACGGCAAGCTCGACCGCTCCGCCCTGCCCGCCCCGCACACGGGCGGCGAGACGGCCCCGGCGGCCGGACCGTCCACCGCGAGCGAGGAGCTGGTGCACGAGATCTGGTGCGAGGTCCTGGGCCGGGCCGATCTGGGGATCGACGACGACTTCTTCGACGTCGGCGGCCACTCGCTGCTCGGCACCAAGGTCGTCGCCCGGATCTGTTCCGAGGTCGGGATCGACCTGCCGATGAACATCCTGTTCGGCACCCGCTCGATCCGCCTGCTCGCGGCGGCCGTCGAGGAACACCTGGCCGCCGAGATCGACCGGCTCCCCGAGGAGGAGGTGGAGGCGCTGATCGACGGGCGTGCCTGACCGGCCCGTCCCGGACGCCATGAGACCCGGATCCGGGGGTAGACGGGTCCCATGGCGTCTTCCTCACCTCACCCGGTCCCCGGACCGCACCCGGTCCCCGCGCCGCAGCCGGTCTCCTCGCCCCGGCCGCCCTCCGCACCGGGGCGGGCCGCCGCGCCCCGCCGGGGCGGGATCCTGTACACGCTGGCCCGCGGCGTCGCGGTGCTGCGCCGCGGGCGCGCCCTGCACACCCGCGGGCGGTCCTTCCTCGCGACCTTCCGGGTCATCGACCATCCCGACATCTATCTCGGCATCCCCGTCCTCGACGAGCCGGGTGAGCACGAGGTGCCGGTGCGTCTGTCGAAGGGGGCGTCCCTGCCGGGACGGCTGCCCGACGCGCTCGGCCTGGCGATCCGGCTGCCCTGCGACTCCGCTCCCCGCGGCAGCCTCGACCTGCTGCTGACCACGACCGGGTGGCCGAGGTCCGTGCCCTTCCCCAGCACCGGGTTCACCTCCGGCGTCTTCTCCACCCTGGTCTCCTACCGGCACGCGGCCGGGCGGCTGCGCTTCCTGGCCGTCTCGGCGGACCGCGGCCGGGCGGTCTCCCCCGACCCCGGCGGGCTCGTCCCGGCCGTCGAGGCCGCGCCGCTCCGGTACGCCCTGGGCATCGAAGGGTTCCACCACCGGCCCCTGGCGTTCTTGAGCGTGCACACCCCGCTCCCCGAGGCGGAGGAGATGGCGTTCGATCCGGTGGTCAACAGCCATCCGGCCCTGCAGCTGCACGGCCCGCTCCGGTGGGCGCGCGCGGTCGGCTACGCGGGCTCGCGGCTCGGGCGCGGACACTCCGGCCACGCCGACTCACACCCCGGGCGCGAGCATCCCGGCTACACCGACTCACAGCGCGGGCACCCCGGGCGCGAACCCTCGCAATTGGGGCGTGAGCGCACGAATACCGAGCGTAGGTGACCAACTGAAGGCACAAATTTCAAGAAAACAAACAAGTCCACCAACCGTCAGGCCACCTCCGCAGGCCCCGAGTCATACCATTGCGTGACCTATCCAGGTTGTAGAGATGCGATGGTGCACATGACTGAGACCGCCAACGCGGCGAAGCGCACTTCTACGAAGGCCGGAGGCGTGGAGGAGCTCGACCTGCGCCAGCTCCTGGCCGGCCTCACAGCCGTGCGTGACGGTGATTTCGGGACCCGCCTGCCCGACGAGGGCGACGGGCTGCTGAAAGAGATCGCCACCGTGTTCAACGGCATGGTGGACCAGCTCTCCCTGTTCACCTCCGAGGTGACCCGCGTGGCCCGCGAGGTCGGCACCGAGGGCCAGCTCGGCGGCCAGGCCGACGTCCCCGGCGTCTCCGGCACCTGGAAGGACCTCACCGACTCGGTGAACGCCATGGCGGGCAACCTCACCGACCAGGTGCGCGACATCGCGCAGGTGGCGACCGCGGTGGCCACCGGCGACCTCTCCCGGAAGATCACCGTGGACGTCCGCGGCGAGATCCTGGAGCTGAAGAACACGCTGAACACCATGGTGGACCAGCTGTCGTCCTTCGCCGC
>NZ_BOOH01000056.1 GCF_016863135.1 Planobispora longispora | reverse complement strand
GACCCTGACCGTCTCAGTCATGGCCCACCCCCAGTTCGCGCAGCAGTTCGGCCAGCTCGTCGCCGTCCCCGACCGCGTCGCCCAGGGCCCTGCCGGCCCGCGCCGCCGAGACGGGCCCGCCGGGGGCGGCCGGGAGCGTCCCGGCGGGGGCCTGATCGGACATCCGGTCGACGGCGGCGGCCAGGTCGGCGAGGCGGGGATGCCGGAAGACCAGGCGCATCGCGGCGCCCACCCCGAAACGGCGGCGGAGCCGGGCCGCGACCTGCCCGGCGAGCAGTGAGTGCCCGCCGAGCTGGAAGAAGTCGTCGTCGGGGGCGACCCGGGCGACGCCGAGCACCTCGCACCAGATCTCGGCGACCGCGGCCTGCGTGGACCCGGCCGGTACGGCGGCGGACCTCTCCGCCGACGTCCGCGCCCGGGGGGAGGGCAGCGCGGACACGTCGATCTTCCCGCTGCCGGTGCGGGGCAGCGCCGCCAGCCGGACGATCGCCCCGGGTACGAGGTGCCCCGGCAGCGCGCGGGCCGCGTGCGCGCGCAGTTCCTCCACCGGCACGCGCCCGGCCCCCGGCCGGAGGGCGACGTAGCCGACGAGTTGCCCGTCCCGCACGGTCACGGCCGCGTCGGCGACCGCGCGGTGGGCGCGCAGGACCGCTTCGGGTTCCGCGGGGTCGATGCGGAAGCCGCGCAGGCTGAGCTGGCGGTCCAGGCGTCCGACGTATTCCAGGCGGCCGCCGGGGAGCCGCCGGGCGAGGTCGCCGGTGCGGTAGAGCCTCCGCCCCGCCGCGAAGGGGTGGGGGACGAACCGCGCCGCCGTACGGCCCGGTTCTGCCAGGTAGCCGCGGGCGAGTCCCGCCCCGCCGATGAAGATCTCGCCGGGGACCCCGTCGGGGACCGGCTCGAACCCGTCGTCCAGGACGTGGATCTCGGTTCCGGCGATCGGCCGTCCGATCGTGACCCGCGCCCGGTCGGGAACGGTGTCGAGGAAGGCCGCGGACGACACCATGCTCGCCTCGGTGACGCCGTAGACGTGCGCGAGCCGTACCCCGGGCGCGGCGGCGCGCCAGGCGGCGAGGCGGGCCGGATCGGCGGGTTCGCCGCCGACCACGACCAGCCGCAACGACGGCGGGACGGGCGCCCCGTCGTCCGTCACGGCTCCCGCCAGCGGGTTCAGCAGCGAGGTCGGCAGGTGGGCGACCGTCACGCCGAGCCGGGCGGCGCCGTCGAGGAACGCGGCGGGCCCGTCCAGCATCTCCTCGGTGCGCGGCACGAGCGTCGCCCCCGCCGCCAGGCACGGGAAGATCTCCTCGGCGCTGAGATCGAAACTCAGCGACCCGGACTGCAGCACCCGATCGTCCGGCGTCAGGGCGTACATGGCCTGATGCGCCGTGACGTACGCCGCGAGCCCGCCGTGCGGCACCCCGACCGCCTTGGGCCGTCCGGTGGAGCCCGAGGTGAACATCACGTACGCGAGGTCCCCGGCCTCGACCGGCACGGCGTGATCCCGGCGCCCGTCCCCCGCCCCCGCCGCTGCGCGGACCCCGCCGGGCAGGACGGTCGCGTCGGCGCCGAGAGCGCGCAGGCGGGGCGCGTGCGCGGGGGTGGTCACGACGGCCGCCGGGCGGGCACGGGCCAGCAGCTCGGTGACGCGGGCGTCGGGGAGCTCGGGGTCGAGCGGCAGGTAGGCGGCGCCCGCCCGGTGGATTCCGCAGATCGCGGCGATCGCCTCCGGTGACCTGTCCGCGAACAGCGCCACGATCGATCCGCGGCCGACGCCCCGGCCGCCCAGTGCTCCGCCCAGCCGCGCGGCCCGGTCGATCAGCTCCCGCCAGGTCAGGTCTCCGACGGCCGCGGCGTCCGGGCGGCGCCGGGCGGCGGCCTCGATCCACGCGGGGACCGAGCCGCCCGGCCCGGCCTCGATCCACGGGGGAACCGAGCCGTCCGGCCCGGCCGCGGTGGCGCTTCCCCCCGCCAGGACGCGTTCGCGCTCGGCGGGGCGCAGGGCGGGCAGGTCGCGCAGCGGGAGATCGGGCGCGGCCACGGCGGCCTCGGTCAGCGCCGCGAGGCAGCGGGTGTAGGACCGTACGGTCGCCTCGTCGAACAGCTCGGTGCTGTATTCGCAGACGAGTCCCCCGCCCGGGCCGATCGTGAGGCTGAGGTCGAACAGCGAGATCCCGCGCTCGGGCGCCGGCACCGGTGTGACCTCGACGCCGGGCAGCCGCAGCCGGTCGGCCACGCCCGGCTCGGCGTCCACCATGACCTGGAAGATCGGATTGTGCCCGGAGGTGCGGTCGGGGTTGACCGCCTGGACGATCCGGTCGAACGGCGCCTCGGCGTGCTCCTGCGCGTCCAGGACGGCCTCCCCGGCCCGGACGAGCAACGTGCGGAAGTCGTCGAGGGGGCGTACCGGCAGCCGGAGGGGGAGCGTGTTGACCAGGCAGCCGACGAGCCGGTCGGTCTCGGGCCGGTCGCGACCGGCGTGCGTGGTGCCGATGACGACGTCCTCGGCCCCGGTGAGCCGGTGCAGGAGCAGCCCGGCGGCGGCGAGGGCGGCCGCGAAGGGGGTGACGCGCTGGGCGCCGGCGAGCCCGGCCAGCCCGGCGGGCAGCGGGTCCGGCGTCAGCAGCGCGCCCCGGCGGGTGCTCACGGCGGGCCGCGCCCTGTCGGCGGGCAGGTCGAGCACCGCGGGCGCGCCCGCCAGCGCCCGCGTCCAGTGGCCGAGGTCGTCGTCGGCCCCGCCGCCCTCGACGAACGCCCGCTGCCAGACGGCGTAGTCCGCGTACTGCAGGGCGGGCTCGGCCACCGGCTCCCCGCGGTAGGCGGCCCCGATCTCCTCCAGCAGCACCCCGAGCGACCAGCCGTCGCACACGGCGTGGTGCACCGTCAGCAGCCACACGTGCCGCTCCGGTCCGAGCCGCAGCAGCTCGCTGCGCATCAGCGGACCGGCGGCGAGGTCGAACCGCGTCCGCGCGTGGGCGGCTGCGCGCGCGGCGACGAGGGCGTCCGCCGGGACACCGCCCGGATCGGCGACCGGGGTCGGCACCGCGAGGGTCTCGGCGATCACCTGGTGAGGCCGGCCGCCGATCGGGCGCAGCGTCGTCCGCAGGGCCTCGTGGCGGTCGACCGCGCCCTGGACGGCCGCCGCGAAGGCCGCCGTGTCCAGGCGGCCGGCCAGCTCCACGGCCAGGTGCATGTTGTGCAGGGCCGCTCCGCCGCCCGCGAGGTGCTCCGACAACCAGAAGCGTTCCTGGGCGTAGGACGCCGGGACCGCCACGACGGACGTCATCCCGCCACCTCCCCCGCCTCGGCGTTCTCCGGGGGGTCGAAGGCGTCCGGCGCGACCCGGTAGGCGCGCCGGTCGGCCCGGGTGACGGCCGGCCGGACGCCCGCGTCGGCGGCGCCGTTCAGCCGCCGCGCCAGGGCGGCGACGCTGGGCGCGGCGAGCAGGTCCCGCACGGACACCTCGCGGCTCAACGTGCCGCGCAGCCTGACGGCGGCGCGGGCGGCGAGCAGGCTGTGCCCGCCGAGCGCGAAGAAGTCGTCGAACGCTCCGACGCGTACGCCGCCGAGCACGTCGCCCAGGACGGCCGCGATCGCGCGTTCGAGGTCGTCGCGCGGCGCGGTGAAGGGGCCGGGCCGCCGCGCGGGCGCGGTCGCGGCGAGCGCCCCGAGGGCGGAACGGTCGATCTTCCCGGTCGCCGTCCGGGGGAAGCGGGGCAGCACGGTGACCGAGCCCGGCACCAGGTGACCGGGCAACCGCTGCCGCAGCCAGTCGGCGAGCGCTCCGGCGTCGGCCTGATCGCCCGGCCTGGCCAGCACGAACGCCGCCAGTCCGGCGACCCGCCCGGTGTCCTCGCGGGCGGTGACCACGACCGCGTCGCGCACCCCGGGGCCGCCTCGCAGGACCGCCTCGACCTCGCCGGGTTCCACGCGGAAGCCGCGCACCTTGACCTGGCGGTCGTCGCGCCCGAGGAACTCGATCGCGCCGTCGGGGCGGAGCCGGCCGCGGTCGCCGGTGGCGTACAGGCGGCCGCCGGGCGCCCCCGACGGGTCGGGCCGGAAGCGTTCCGCGGTCCGCGCGGGGCGGCCGTGGTAGCCGCGGGCGATCGTCGGGCCCGACAGGTGGATCTCACCCGCCGTGCCGACCGGGGCCGGGCGCAGGGCGCCGTCGAGCACGCGGGCGGTCACGCCGGGCAGGCCGGCCCCGATCGGCAGCCAGGCCGAAGCGGCCGCCTCGCCCTCCCACAGGGTGCTGCCGACGGTGGCCTCGGTGACGCCGTAGACGTTGAGCACCCGGGTGTCCGGGCCGGCGACGCGGCGCAGGGCGGCGTGCTCGGCCGGGGTCCACGGCTCGCCGCCGACCGCGATGAGCCGCAGGAACGACAACGAGGCGCCGGTGGCCGCGCAGTGGTCGACGAGCAGCCGGGCGACGGACGGGAGCAGTTCGGCGTACCGGACGTCGTGGTCGCGCAGGGCGCGGTGCAGGGCGGCCGGGTCGAGGACGACGTCGGCGGGGCAGACGACGAGCGTGCCGCCGCCGGCCAGGGCGCGGACGATCTCCCCGGTGCACACGTCGAACGCGAACGAGGCGACCTGCGCGTGCCCGCCCGGTTCCAGCCGGTAGGCGAGCTCCCAGGCCCGGTACTCGGCGGCCAGCCCGGCCCGCGTGATCACCACCCGTTTGGGTCTCCCCGTCGATCCCGACGTCGTGATCAGGTACGCCGCGTTGCCCGGCACGGCCGCGCGGGGCGGAGGGCCGCCGGACGGCGCCCGGTCGCCGGGAACGATCACGGGCACCCCTCCGGCCGCCGCCTGCGCGCGGGGACGCCGCCGGTCGCCGGCCAGGACGGCCCGCGCGCCGGACTCCCGGATCACCTCGGCCAGCCGTCCGACCGGCCAGGAGGGATCGAGCGGCAGGTAGGCGGCGCCCGACTTCAGCACCCCGAGGACGAGGACGGGCATGTCGAGGTCGCGGTCGGCGCACAGCGCGACGACGTCCTCCGGCCCCAGCCCGCGCTCCCGCAGCAGCCGGGCGACCGCCGTGGCCCGCCGGTCCAGCTCGCCGTACGAGAGCCCGCCTCCGCCGACGACCCGGACGGCCTCCCGCCCCGGCGTCGCGGCGGCCCGCCGCTCGATGAGCACCACCACGTCCTCGGGCTCGCCGGGCGCCTCCTCCGCGGGGGGAGGCGCCCCTCCGGGGAGGGGGAGGCCGGCGACCGGCGCGTCGGGGGCGTCGAGGGCGGCCGCCAGCAGGGCCTCGTACTGGGCGGCGAGCCGGGTGATCGTGGCGGCGTCGAAGAGGTCGGAGCGGTACTCCCAGATCATCGTGATCCGGCGGTCGCGGTCGCGCTCGGGAAGCCCGATCTGCCGCTCGGCGCGCGGCACGGCGAGAACGGACAGGTCGAGTTTGGCCGTGCCGTTGTGCCGTTCCAGGTAGGTCGCCCGGACGTCGCCGAAGTCGATCGGGCCGAGCGGCGCGTCGTCCATGTTGAACATGGCGCCGAACAGCGGGTTCCGGCCCGGGACGCGGACCGGCGACAGGGCCTCGACGACGCGGGTGAAGGCCAGTTCCTGGTTGTCCTGCGCGTCCCGGACGACCGCCGCCGCCTGAGCGAGGAGCGTCCGGAACGTCACCGTCCCGGACAGGTCGAACCGGAGGGTGACGGGGTTGACGAACATGCCGGCCACCGACTCGGTGCCGGGCACCCGCCGGTTGGCGAACGCCGACCCGACGCACAGGTCCCGCTGCCCGCCCACCCGGTGCAGCAGCGCGACGTAGGCGGCCAGCAGCGTGCCGAACAGCGTGCCCCCGGCGGCCCTGCTCCCCTCGCGGGCCCGTTCGCACAGCCGGACGGGCAGTTCCACCCGGTGGACGCCGCCGGTGAACGCGGGCGCGGGCGGGCGGGGCCGGTCCTGCGGCAGGTCGACGCCCTCGTCGGCCCCGCGCAGCCTCTCCGCCCAGTACGCCCGCTGCCCCTCCAGCGCCTCGCGCCGCTGCCATCTGGCGAAGTCGCGGTAGCGCACGGGGGCGGCGGGATCGGGTTCCGCACCCCGGTAGAGCGCCGCCAGGTCCTCGGTCAGCAGCGCGAACGACCAGCCGTCGTGGACGAGGTGGTGCTCGACGAGCACGAGTTCGTGCGCGGCCGGGGCGATCCGCAGCAGCGTCCACCGCACGAGCGGCAGCTCCGACACGTCGAACGGCCTGCGCGCCTCGGCCAGCACGAGCGCGTCCACCTCGGCCTCGGCCGCCTCGACGACCGGGATGCGCACGGCGTAGGGCGGGTGCACCCGCTGCACGGGCGTCCCGTCGGCGGAGGTCTCGATCGTCGTGCGCAGGATCTCGTGCCGCTCGACCAGCCGCGTGACGGCGGCCTCCAGCCGCCCGTGGTCGAGCGGCCCGTCGAGGCGGAACGTGGTCGGCGCGTTGTAGGCGATGTTCCCCGGTTGGAGCTGTTCCAGGAACCAGATCTGCTCCTGCATCAGCGACAGCGGCGCGCACGCGTCGTCGACGGCCGGGATCGGCGGGGGCCGCTCGGCCCGCCCGCCGTCGAGCAGCGCCGCCAGGCCCGCGACGGTGGGGCCGGCGTAGAAGTCGCGCAGGGCGGGCTCGTGGCCGAGTTCCGCCCGGACGGCGGCGATGACGCGGATCGCGCCGAGGGACGTGCCGCCCAGGCGGAAGAAGTCGTCGTGGACGCCGACCGGCCCGGCGCCGAGGACGCGCCGCCAGATGCCGGCGAGCCGCCGTTCGGTCTCCGTGGCCGGGATCTCCTCCGCGCGCGGGTCCGGCGCCGTCATCGGCGCGTACGGCAGCGCGGACCTGTCGACCTTCCCGGCCGCCGTGACGGGCAGGCGGTCGTGAGCGTGCCACACGGCGGGCACCATCCACGGGGGCAGCCGCTCGGCCGCCCATTCACGCAGCTCGCCGGCCGTGGGCGCGGCCGCGGGGCCGGCGAACACCAGGTGCGCGGCCAGCCGGCCGCCGTGACCGTCGCCGTCGCCGGCCGTGTCACCGGCGGCGTCACTGGTGACGTCGCGGGCTACGTCGCGAGTGACCTCACTGGTTACGTCACGGGCGATGTCGTGGGTTGCGGCGTGGGTGAGGTCGTGGGTGACCTCGCGGGTGACGCAGCACAGCGCCACCGCGGGGTGCCCGCCCAGCACCGCCTCCACCTCGCCGGGTTCCACCCGGTATCCGCTGACCTTGACCTGGTCGTCCGCCCTGCCGACGAACTCCAGACCGTGCGCGGAGCGCCTGACCAGATCGCCGGTCCGGTACCTGCGGGATCCCGGCGGTCCCGCGGGGTCCGGCACGAAACGCTCCGCCGTCGGCCCCGGCCTTCCCAGGTAGCCCCGGGCCAGCGCCGCTCCGCCGATGTACAGCTCTCCGGTCGCGGCCCCGCGCACCGGCCGCAGTTCCCCGTCGAGCACGGCGAGCCGCCGCCGTCCGACGGCCCGTCCGATCGGCACCGGCCCCGTTCCCGCGGAGACCACCCGGTGCGCGCTGGCGGTGATCACCGCCTCGGTCGGCCCGTACGCGTTGACCAGGCCGGTCCCGCCCGAGGCGAGCCAGCGCCGGGCGGCGTCGGCCGGCAGCCGTTCCCCGCCGACGGTCAGCACCCGCGGCGCCCTCGCGACCGGCGGTCCGGCGGCGAGCTCGGCGAACAGCGCCGCGGGCAGGTCGGCGACCGTCACCCCGCCGGCGTCGAACGCCTCACGCAGCTCCGCCGTACCCCACGGCCCGGTGCCCCGCATGAGCACGGTCGCCCCCGCCGACAGCCCGCAGAAGAGCTGCTCGACGAAGACGTCCACCGACTCGCCGGAGACCTGCAGGACGACGTCCCGGCGCCGCAGCCCCAGCGCGGCGTTCATCGCCCGGATGTGCCCGGCGACGGCCCCGTGCGGGACGACGACGCCCTTCGGTTCCCCGGTGGAGCCGGAGGTGTAGACGACGTAGGCGGCTCCCAGCGGATCCACGGGCACGTCGGCGGGGATCCCGGCGGCGGCCGGGTCCAGGACGGTCAGCTCCCGGCATCCGGCGAGGGCCCCCGCGGGCGCGACCGCCACCCGGGCCCCGGCGTCCGCGACCAGCGTCCGCACCCGCCCGGCCGGCAGGTCCGAGGGGATCGCCAGGAACGCGCCGCCCGCCCGGAGCACCCCGAGCAGCGCCACCGCGAGCGCCGGTCCGCGCGGCACGCGGACCGCCACGATGTCGTCCGGAGCCGTCCCCGCGGCGCGCAGCGCCCCCGCGAGCAGTCCGGAGCGGCGGTCCAGCTCGCCGTAGGCGAGCTGCTCGGAGCCGCAGCGCAGCGCCGTCGCGCCCGGCCGGCGCCGGGCCGCCGCCAGGACCGGGGCGTGCAGCGCGGCCGCCGGCGGCCGGGCGCCGGTCATCGGCCCACCAGGGCTTCGACGGTGCGCGTGAACAGCGCCCGGTCGTTGTGCGCCGACGCCATGGGGGTGATGACGACCTGGGTGGCGCCCGCCCGCCGATATCGGTCCGCCATGGCCCGGACGGCGGCCTCGTCGCCGAGGACGGCGATCTCGTCGAGCATCCCGTCGCTGACGGCGCCGCGCGTGAGCTCGTCGCCGAACCCGCTCAGCTCGTACATGCGCCGGTAGGTGGGCACCCGCGCGTACGCGGCCAGGTAGCGGCGGAGCAGCTCCCGGTCGCCGGCCAGGTCCTCGCTGACGGCGCCGGGCACCATGGCGACGACCGGGAACCCGTCGGGTGAGCGCCCCGACCGCCGCAGCCCGCGGTCGAGGGCGGGCATGACGACCTCGCGGATGTAGGCCGCCGTGCACATCCACAGCATGAGCCCGTCGGCGGCCTCCCCCGCCAGCTCGGCCAGCCGGGGGCCGAACGCGCCGAGGTGGACCGGCAGCCCGGCCCGCCTCGGCGCCGCGTAGACGGCGTGCGCGCGGTACCAGTCACCCGTCTGGTGCACCTCGCCGTCCCGGATGAGCGAGGTGACGACCGACAGGTACTCGCGCATCGACCCGACCGGCGGGCCCGTCGGCACGCCCAGCATCCACTCGCCGGTCACGCGGTGCCCGCTGCCGACGCCGAGCGCGAACCGGCCGCCGGACAGCTCGTCCACCGTCAGTGCGGTCTGCGCCATGGTGACCGGCGGGCGCGTGTAGAACGGCAGCACGCCGGCGCCGAGGGTGACACGCTCGGTGACGCAGGCCAGCGCGGCCAGCACGGCGGCGCTGTCGCGCAGGCTCGGCAGCTGCACCAGCCACACCGCGTCGACCCCGAGCTTCTCGGCGAGCCTGGCCCGCTCGAGCATCTCGGCCACGGGCAGGTCCTGCCCGTGGATCACCACTCCGGTCTCCGGCGGGACGGGCACGCTCAGCCGCCCATCCGCTCGCGCAGGCTCTTGGGCCGCATGTCGGTCCAGACCTCTTCGATGTAGGCCAGGCACTCGGCTTTCGGGCCGGTGCGGCCGACCTCCGACCAGCCGTCGGGGACGGTCCGCTGGACGGGCCAGATGGAGTACTGCTCCTCGTGGTTGATCACGACCGTGTACTCGCGGTCGTCGTCGTCCTCGAACACGCGCTGCTCCTTGTCTGAGGTGCCTGAGGGGATGCGGGGGAGGTCACTCCAGCGTCGCGAGGAGTTCGGCGGCCTCCTCGTCGGTCATGCCGGCGACCCGCTCGACGAGCGTGGCCTCGATGTCGGCGGCGAGGTTGCGCACGGTGCGGCACTCGAAGAGGACCGCGACGGCCAGCTCGGTCCTGAAGTGCTCCCGGATCCGGGCGACGAGCTGCACGGCGATCAGCGAGTTGCCGCCGAGATCGAAGAAGTCGTCGTCCACGCCGACCTTGTCGACGCCGAGGGAGTCCTGCCAGAACCCGCACAGGGCGCGCTGCGCCGCACTCGCCGGTTCCACGTACGGCGTGGCGAGGTTGCGCGCGGTGACCGCGGCGGCCCGCTGCGGAGCCTGGGCGATCTGCTCGCGCAGCGCCTCCCGGGTGACCCCGGCGGCCCGGCGCAGCCGCTCGCCCAGCCCGTCGGGGCACATGATGAGCTGCGGGCGCACGCCGCTGGCGAGGATCTGCCAGAGGGCGGCCGAGCCGTCCTCCGGCTGGATGCCGAACTCGAGGTCGGCCTCGCGCAGCAGCCGCAGCTCCAGGTCGGCCGCCGCCGAGGGGGCCTCCCCGACGACCGCCCCGGCCCCGGGGAGGGCCGCCGTGGCCTCGGCCTGACCGCCGGAGTCGTAGGCGAGGAGGGTGAAACCCTCGATCGCGACCAGCTCCCGGCCTTCGGCGTCCATGATCGTGATGTCGCTGCGGGTCATGTCGCCGGTGGTGTCGTCGCGGTGCCTGATGTGGCTGAACACCCGCTCGGGGAAGCGGCCCCGGACGACGATCCGGTCGTAGCCGAACGGCAGGAACCGCGCGTCGGCCGCGATGCTCTGGCCGAGGGCGTTGGCGCTGTCCAGCATCGACGGGTGCAGCCCGTACGAGGGCAGCTCCGCCAGGAAGGCGGCGGGCTGCTCGACGAGCACCAGCTCGGCGTCCTCGCCCTTCCACCGGCCGCGGATGTTGTCCCAGTGGGCTCCGACGGTGAGCCCGCCGATGACCGGGTCGTAGCCGGGGGTGTCCTCGACGTCGCACAGGGCGCGCAGGGTCCCGAGGTCGTGGGTGGGCCCCGGCTCCTGCGGCACCCGCCTGACCCTGGCCCTGGTGTACTCGGTCCGCGCTCCCCCGGCGGCGTCACCGGCCGTGACGTCGTCGGCGTCGCCGACCGTCACGTGGTAGCCGCCCTCGCCGTCGGGCCGGTAGACGACCCGGATGTTGCGGCTGTGCTCGAAGGTCAGCGGGCGCATGAACACGACGTCGCGGATCTCCATGTCGGGGCTCCCGGCGCCGAGCTCGAAACCCGCCCTGATGATCTCCACCAGGCCGGTGCCGGGCACGGTGGGCAGCCCTTCGAGGCGGTGCTCGTCGACCTCCCAGTCCTCCTCCGACAGCCGCTTCACGAACACGATCTCATCGGAGTAGAGCTGGTGCAGGCGGCTGTCGAGCAGCGGGTGGTCCACGGGCTCGTACCGGTCGCCGCGCTCGAAGTCGGTGAGCACGGCGGGCGCGTACGTGTCGTGGGCCATGCCGATGTTGAACCAGATCGGCCAGTTGATCGACAGCACCCGGGTGCGGCTCGCGGCCTTGGCCTGGGCGTAGGCGTCCATGACGGCGTTGGCGGCGCAGTAGTCGCCCAGGCCGAAGTCGCCGGAGAGGACCGCGATCGACGAGTAGAGCACGAGCAGGTCGAGGGAGTCGCCGAAGACCTCCTCGATCGCGTACAGGCCGCCGACCTTGGGGGCGAAGACCTGGGCGGCGTCGTGCGGCGAGCGGGTCTCCAGCATGCCGCCGCCGGACACGCCGGCGGCGTGGAAGACGCCGTCGACCGGGCCGAACGCCTCCTCCGCGCGCCGCCTGACCTCGCGCATCGCGGCGACGTCGGCGACGTCGGCGGCGACGGTCAGCACGTCGTCACCGAGGTCGCGCACCTTGCGGATGCGGCGGGCGACCGCGTCGTCGTCGCCGTGCGCGGCCAGGTAGGCGTCCCAGTCCGCGCGCTCGGGCAGCCCGGTGCGGCCGACGAGGACGACCTTGGCCCGGACGCGTTCGACGAGGTCGCGGGCGAGCACGAGGCCGAGTCCGCCGAGCCCGCCGGTGATCACGTAGACGCCGCCGTCGCGCAGCCCCGCCGAGGACGGGGGCCCGTCGAGGTCGATCCTGTCGTAGCCCCAGATCCAGCGCTTGCGGCCGCGGTAGGCGACCTGGTCCTCCTGGCCGCCGGCGATCTCGGCGGTCAGCCGGAGCGCGTCGGCCGCCGCGTCACCCGTCCCGGAGAAGTCGACGCCGCGGCAGGTGACGCCGGTCAGTTCCTTGGGGACGAGTTTGATCAGGCCGAGCAGGGCGGCCTTGGCGGGCTCGACGGCGTCCTGGCCGGACACGTCGTTCATGTCGGTGGAGACCAGGACGAGATCGGCCTCGGGCGGGCCGCCGCGTCTGCGGGTGAGTGCCTGCAGCACGTTGAGCACGCTGTAGAAGCCCAGGTCGAGCCAGCCCTGAGGGCCGTCGGCGGAGTCCGCGGCCGACCAGCCGTGCACGATCGTCAGCCGGTCGGAGCCGGTGACGGCCTCCAGGAGGGCCGAGTGGTCGGCCAGTTCCCTGGGGTCGACGGTGACGTCGCCGTCGACGCCGGGCGGCACCGCCGAGATCACCGGGAGCCCGGCGGCACGGCGCCGCCCGACCAGTTCCTCGGCGACGCCGCTGCCCGGTGAGAACACGATCCAGAGGCGCTCGTCGGCCGGCGCGGCGGCGGGGAGGGCGGTCTCCCGCCACACCGGCACGTAGTAGGGCCCGGTGTCCTCCGGCCCGGCGGGCTGGAGCTCCGAGCCGGGGTCGGGCTCGGCCCAGCAGCGCTGCCGCTCGTACGGGTAGGTGGGCAGCGGGATCCGCGAGCGCGGCTCGCCCGACCAGAACCTGTCCCAGTCGATCGTGCCGGACGCCTGCCACACCTGGCCGACGGCGGTCAGCAGGGCCGCCACGTCCGACTGGCGCTGCTGGGGGTGCCGCATGGCGGGCACCGCCAGTCCGGACAGCTCGGCGTCCAGGCGGCGCCTGGCCAGCGTCGTCAGCGTCGTCCCGGGGCCGACCTCGACCAGCACGCGGCGGCGGCCCTCGGTGAGCAGCCCGACCGCGTCGCCGAACCGTACGCAGCGGCGCAGGTGCTCGCTCCAGTAGCGCGGGTCGGTCGCCTGCTCGGCGGTGACCCACGTCCCGGTGACGTTCGACACGTACGGCAGCTCGGGGGCCCGCGGCGCGAACCCGGCGACCCGGGCCGCGAACTCTTCCAGGATCGGGTCCATCATCGCCGAGTGGAAGGCGTGCGAGGTGTGCAGCGGGCGGCCCTCGACGCCCTGCAGCGACAGCACCTCGCGCAGCTCGGCCACGGCCCCGGCGGGCCCGGACACCACGCACAGGTCGGGCGCGTTGACGGCCGCGAGGTCCACGCCGGGCGCCAGCATCGGCGCGAGCAGGTCCTCGGCGAGCGGCACCGCCAGCATGTCGCCGCGCGGCAGCCCCTGCATGAGCGCGCCGCGCGCGACCACCAGGGCCATCGCCTCCTCGCGGGTGAACACCCCGGCCAGGCACGCGGCGACGTATTCGCCGATGCTGTGCCCCGCCATGGCCGCGGGCTCGACGCCCCACGACCGCAGCAGGCAGGCCAGCGCGTACTCGACGGCGAACACCGCGGGCTGGGTGACGGCCGTCTCGTTCAGGCCCTCTCCGCCGAACAGCTTCTCGCGCAGGTCCCAGTCGCGGACGAGGGCCGCGCAGGCGTCGATCTCGGCGCGGAACACCGGCTCGGCGTCGTAGAGGTCCCTGCCCATCCCCGCGTACTGGGCGCCCTGACCGGGGAACATGAACACGACCTCGCGCTCGCCCCCGCGCGGCGGCGTCAGCGCCGGGTGCCCGGCGGGCGGGCCGGCGGCGAGCCGCTCGGCGGCGGCGGCCGGGTCGTCGGCGACGACGAAGCCGCGCGCGGCCCGCGCGGTGCGGCCGACGCTGAGCGTGTGAGCGGCGTCGGCGAGGTCGCCGGGCCGCTCCTCCAGGTGCCGGCCGACGAGCGCGCCCAGCGCCGTCAGCGCCGTCGGCGTCCGCGCCGACAGCGGGATCAGCCGGTACGGCCCCGCCGCCGAGGCCGTGGGCCGGGCCGGAGCCTCCTCGACGATCATGTGCGCGTTCGTCCCGCCGACGCCGAACGAGCTGACCCCGGCGAGCAGCGGGTGCCCGTTCGGCTTCCACGACGCCAGCCCGGTGTTGACGTAGAACGGCGAGGAGTCGAAGTCGATCGCCGGGTTCGGCTCCTCGAAGTTGAGGCTCGCCGGCAGCGCGCGTCGTGACAGGCACAGCACCGTCTTGATCAGCCCGGTGACGCCGGCGGCGGCGCCGAGGTGGCCGACGTTCGACTTGACCGACGCGATCGGCACCTCGCCGACCCGGCGGGTGTGCTTCCTGAACGCCTCGGTGAGCGCGTTGACCTCGATCGGGTCGCCGACGAGGGTCCCCGTCCCGTGCGCCTCGACGTACCCGATGTCGGCCGCGCTCACCCCGGCCCGCGCGAGCGCGTCAGTGATCACCCGGACCTGGCCCTGCACGCTCGGCGCGGCGAACGCGCCCTTGGCGGAGCCGTCGTTGTTGATGGCGGAGCCGCGGATGACCGCGTGGATCGTGTCCCGGTCGGCGAGCGCGTCGTCCAGGCGTTTGAGCACGACGATGCCGACGCCGCTGCCGAAGATCGTCCCCTTGGCCCTGGCGTCGAACACGCGGGCGTGCCCGTCGGGCGAGAAGATCCCGCCCTCCTCGTAGAAGTACCCCGAGATGCGCGGCAGCGGTTCGTCCACGCCGCCCGCCAGCGCGATCTCGCACTCGCCCGCCTGCAGCGCCCGGCAGGCCGTGTGCACCGCGACCAGCGACGTGGAGCACGCCGTCAGCGTCGTCAGCGCGGGCCCGCGGAGCCCCAGCCGGTAGGCGGTCTGGGTGGCCACGTAGTCGCTGGTGTTGGACAGGTCGATGGCGAAGTGCCCCATCAGCCGGATCGCGTCCGCGTTGCGGATCACGTTCAGTTCCCGGTAGCGGTTGATGCCGACGCCGCCGAAGACGCCGATCCGGGCGTCGTAGCGGGCGGGGTCGTAGCCGGCGTGCTGCAGCGCGCTGTCGGACGCCTCCAGGAACGCCCGGTGCTGCGGATCGAGGATCTCGGCCTCGCGGGTCGACATGCCGAAGTACGCGGGCTCGAAGTCCTCGGTCCCGGGGGCGATGGGGGCCGCCCTGACGTAGGTGGGGAACGCCAGGAGCTCGTCGGGCGTGCCCGCCGCGCGCAGTTCGTCGTCGGTGAAGAAGGTGATCGACTCGACCCCGGCCACCAGGTTCTGCCAGAACTCCTCGATGTCGTGCGCGCCGGGGAACCTCCCCGCCATGCCGACGATCGCCACATGATGTCTGGTCGTGCTCTCCACGTGCGCTCCTGATGTCGATCATCCGGGCACCGGCAGACTCAAGGCTGAGAGAGAGCGCCGACCCCGGCAAGGTCGCGGGAGCCGGTTGGCGACAAGTCGCCAGCGGCGTTGACGGTCCGGCGTCGCGCTTGGTGCGCTGGTCGGCGGTGCCGTCGCAGGGGCTCCGCCAGGCGTCCCCGCAGTGTCCTCGCCGGAAGGAGCGCCGCCACGTGGTGACCCCGCCCCCGCCCCCGCCCGTCGCCGAGGGTCGCCGCCTGGGCACCGGATTCTGGATGTTGTGGGCCGCGTTCCTGGTGGCCAACCTGGGCACCGGGATCGGTTCGGTCGCCTTCCCCTGGCTGGCGACCTCGCTGACCAGGGAGCCGCTGCTGATCGCGCTGATCGGGGTGGCGGCCGACCTGCCGTGGCTGCTGCTCAGCCTGCCGGTCGGCGCGATCGTCGACCGGGCCGATCACCGCCGCGTGCTCACCGTGACGCACTGGGGCCGCGCCGTCCTGGTCGGCGCCGTCGCCGCCGCCCTCTACACCGGCCGCATGTCGCTGGCCGTCCTGTACGTCGTCGCGTTCGTGCTCGGCACCCTGACCGTCGCCAACGAGAACGCCGCGCAGACGATCCTCCCCCGGCTGGTCGGGCGGAACCTGCTGCAGCGCGCCAACGCCCGGCTGACCATCGCCGACACCACCGCGGGCGTGTTCGTCGGCCCGTGGGTCGGCGGCCTGCTCGTGGGGGTGGCGCTGGCGGTGCCGTTCACGGTGGACGCCGCACTGTTCATGATCTCCGGGCTGCTCGTGCTGGCGCTGCCCGCCAAGCGGCCGGAGCGCCCGGAGGGCCCCCGGTCGATGCGCCGCGAGCTGGCCGAGGGGCTGCGGTTCTTCTGGAACCACCGGCCGTTGCGCGCCCTCGGGCTGCTGCTGTCCGCGCTGAACCTGGCCGGCGCCGTCGCCATCGCCACCCAGGTGCTGTTCGCGCAGGAGGTGCTCGGGCTGTCCGCCGTGCAGTACGGGCTGCTGTTCATGGTCGGGGCGGTCGGCGGCGTGATCGGCGCGCAGGGGACGCCGTGGCTGGAGGCCCGGCTGGGGCCGCGCCGGGTGCTGCTGCTGTCGCTGCTCGGCAGCGCGCTCGCGCTGGCGGTCGTCGGACTGGCCTCCAGCGGCATCGTGGTCGCGCTCGCCCTGGCCGTCAGCGCCGGGCTCGGGCTGGCGTGGAACATCATCACGATCAGCTACCGGCAGCGGATCGTGCCCGAGCGGCTGCTCGGCCGCGTCAACAGCATCTACCGGCTCATCTCGTGGGGGCCGCTGCCGCTCGGCTCGGCGGCGGGCGGGCTGCTGGTGACGGCGGGCGAGGCCGCCGGCGGGCGCGAGTTCGGGCTGCGCACCCCCATCCTGCTCGCCGCCGTCGCCATCACGGCACTCTTCGTGATCGCCTTCACCCGTCTGGACACGGGGCTGTGGAGCAGGACTGGGAGCGTGGACGATGCCGACGACGACGAGTAACGGGATCGAGCTGGCCTACCAGGAGCACGGGGACCCCGGCGGGCCGCCCGTCCTGCTGGTGTCGCCGGCCGCGTCCGCGTCGGGCCTGTGGACCCTGCACCAGGTCCCCGCGCTGGTCGGGGCCGGGTACCGGGTGATCACATTCGACAACCGGGGCACCGCGCCGTCGTCGTGCCCGCCGGGGCCGTACCGGCTGGCGGACCTGGTCGAGGACACGGCCGGGCTGATCCGCGGGCTGGGATGCGGTCCGGTCGCGGTCGCGGGAGCCTCACTCGGCGCCATGGTCGCCCAGGAGCTGGCGCTCGCCCATCCCGGGCTGGTCACCGGTGTCGCGCTGCTCGGCACCCGGGCGCGCGCCGACTTCTTCCGCGTGAAGATGACGGCCGCCAGCGTGCATCGGGTGCGGGTGGGCGACGCGCTCGACCCCGAGCACGCCGCCGTCTCCCTGATGTGCCAGCTCTTCTCACCGCGCACGCTCGCCGACGACCAGGTGGCCGCCGACTGGCTCGACGTGCTGACCGCCTTCCCCATCCGGGGCGAGGGGGCCGCCCTGCAGTACGAGGCGACGCTGGCCGGCGACCGCCGGGACGCGCTCGCCGGGGTGCGGCGGCCCGCCCTGGTGGTGGCCTTCAGCGACGACCTGCTGATGCCGCCCTTCATGGGGAGGGAGACCGCCGGGGTCATCCCCGGCGCCACCTATGTGGAGATACCGGCCTGCGGCCACTACGGCTTCCTGGAGCGGCCGTCGGTCGTGAACCGCGTCCTGGTGGACTTCCTCGGGCGGCTCTGAGCGGGCGCGCGGGAACGCCTCAGACCCAGCTGCGCCGCGTCGCCTCCGCGCCCGCCTGGAAGCGGCTCTCCACGCCCAGGCAGGCGAGCAGCTCCGAGACGCGGCGGCTGTAGGTCCGCGGCGAGATGCCCAGCCGGTTGCTGGCCGCCTGGTCGGTGGCGCCCGTCAGGAGCTGGAGCAGCACTGCCTGCAGGTGGTCGGGGAGGACTCGTCGAGCCGCGTCGCACCGGGAGCTGTCGTCCATGACCGCATTCCTCTCCGCCTGTCCGTCAGGGCCGACGAGGGGTCTCCTCCGCCTGCCGGACTGGATGACCAGTCCGAATCGGACGTTATGTCACGGTATGCACGGTGGCGGTAATTGTCCTCTACGTCCGCTCTCGCCTCGCTCTCACATATTTTGACCTGCACGAATCGCGGTCATCGATCACAGCTCGTCGCGGGCCTGCCTGGTTCTGGCCTCCCAGAGGGAGACCCCGATGTCGGACCAGATCCGGGCCGCCTGGTCCAGGCAGTCCCCGGCGCACACCGTCTTGCCCTCCTCGGCGTAGCGGGTGCCGAGGTGGTGCAGGGTGAGCGCGCGGCCGTACCGGTCGCCGACGGCCACGAAGATCTCCAGCGCCCTGGCCAGCGCGCGGTGCGCGGCGTCCTTGTCGCCGCGCGCGCCGTACAGCGCGCCGAGGTGCACGAGCGTGAAACCTTCCCCGACGTCGTCGCCGCACTCGCGGAAGGCGTCCAGGCTCCGGGCGAGCAGCGGTCCGGCGGCGTCCAGGTTCCCGACGGTCAGGTACAGTGCGCCGAGGTGCCGCACGACCAGCGCCTCGCCCATCCGGTCGCCGAGCTCGGTGAACAGGTCCAGGCTCTGCCGGTAGCAGTCCAGCGCGGCGTCGTAGCGGCCCAGATCGCCGTGGACCAGGCCCAGCGTGCGCAGGGCGCGGGCGGCGCCGCCCCGGTCGCCCAGCTCGGTGAAGACCGCCAGCGTACGGCGCAGCGTGCGCAGGGCGGTGCCGAGCCGGCCGGTCCTGGCATGGGCGAGGGCCGCCGTGGCACGGGCGTGCGCGGCGCAGCCCGGGGAGCCGAGCTCGGTGAAGATCTCGGCGGCGCCCTCGGCGCACTGCGTGGCCTCCGGGTAGCGGTCGAGATCCAGGTGGTGCTCGCCGAGCGAGCGCAGCAGGTGCGCCTCCCCCAGCCGGTTCCCGGCCCGGCGCACGACCTCCAGCGCCTTGCGGTTGACGCCCAGCCACACGTCGGCGTGCCAGCGGCCCCCCAGGAACCGGCCGGCGCAGCAGCACAGCTCCCACGCCAGCTCGTCCAGGCCGCGGGCGCACAGCTGGTCGCAGACCGCCACCAGCGTCTGCCGTTCCGACTCGAACCAGGCCATCGGATCGGCCATCAGATGCCGCAGCTCCTCCTCGGGGAGCGGCACCCGCGGCGTCGCCCCCCACTCGGGGGCCGTCCCTCCGGGCAGCCGGGCCTGCGCCTGCTCGGCCATGAACAGGAACCGGCCGAACGCCCTGCGCAGCGCCGCGTCCAGCGACCCGGCCGACTCCTCGGCGGCGGCCCGGTCCCGCGCGTACAGCCGGAGCAGGTCGTGGATGCGGTAGCGGACGGCGCCGGAATCGCCGTCGACATGGGCGACGTCGATCAGGCGGGCCTCCACCAGGGTCTCCATCAGCTCCTCGGCGCGCTCGTCGGGCACGCCGAGCAGCGGCCCGGCCACCCAGCCGGCGAACGTGGGCGCCTCCAGCACGCCGAGCAGCCGGAACAGCCGCGCCGCGCGCTCGTCGATGCCCTCGTAGCTGAGCGCGACGCTGGCCCGCACCCCCATGTCGCCCGCGTGCAGGGTGTCCAGCCGGTGGCGCTCGTCGGCCAGCAGGTCCACCAGGCGCGACAACCGCCAGTGGGGACGACCGCGCAGCCTCGCCCCCGCCACCCTGATCGCGAGCGGCAGCCGCCCGCAGAGCTGCACGATCCTGCGGGCGGCCGACCTCGGCCCGGCCCGGTCCGGTCCGACGGTCCGGACGAGCAGCTCGACGGCCTCGTCCTCGGTCAGCACGTCCAGGTCGAAAGAGTGGGCGTTCTCCAGCCCGCCGAACCTGCGGCGGCCGGTCACGATCACCGCGCAGCCGTGCCCGCCCGGCAGCAGCGGCCGGATCTGCGCCTCGCTCCCGGCGTTGTCCAGCACGAGCAGGACCCGGCGGTCGGCCATGTGCGCGCGGTAGAGGGCGCTGCGCTCGGAGAGGTCGGCGGTGTCGCCGCCGTCCTCCACCCCCAGCCGGTGCAGCAGCCGGGCCAGGACGACCGACGCGTCCACGGGACTCCTGTCCAGGCCGCGCAGGTCGACGAAGAACTGGCCGTCCGGGAAGCGCTCCTGGATCCGGTGCGCGACATGCACGGCCACCGCCGTCTTCCCGGTGCCGGCCCGGCCCGACACCACGGCCACCGCCGGCACCGCGCCCGGCGCCGACAGCAGGCCGGCCATCTGCTCGACGACCGCGGCCCGGCCGGTGAACCCGGCGATGTCGGGGGGCAGTTCCCTGGGCCGCCGCGGACGGGCCGCCCCGGGTGGCGGCGGCGCGAGCCCGGCCTCCGGCCGGTCCAGCCGGGACGCCGACAGCAGCATGTCGCGGTGCAGGTCCTGCAGCGGGCGCTGGGGTTCCACGCCCAGCTCGGCGACGATCAGCCGGTGCCCGTCCCGATACGTCTCCAGCGCCTCCGCCTGCCGTTCCGACCGGTAGAGGGCGAGCATGAGCTGGCCGCGCAGCCGTTCGTTGAAGGGGTGCCTGGCGACCCAGTCCTGCAGCTCGGGCACGACGTCGCGGTGGCGGCCCAGGGCGAGCGCCGCCTCCATCCGCTCCTCGACGGCGAGCAGCCGCAGTTCCTCCAGCGCGGCGGCGGCCGACCGCACGGCGGCCACATCGACGTCGCTGAACGCCGGGCCGCGCCAGAGCGCGAGCGATTCCTCCAGGAGGTCGGCGGCGGCCGCCCGCGCCGCCTCGGTGCCGGCCTCGGCGATCAGCGCCCGCGCGCGGCCGACGCCGTCCTCGAACCTGGCGAAGTCGAGCGCGTCCCGTTCGACCTGCAACAGGTAGCCGCCCGGCCTGGTGACCAGCACCGGCCGGTTCTCGCCCCCCTGCGCCTCTCCTCCGTTCAGCAGGGTGCGCAACCGCCAGACGCGGGTCTGGACCTGTCCGAGCGCCGTTTCCGGCGGGTCCTCCCACAACGCGCCGATGAGCTCCCGCACGGGGACCACGCGGCCGGTGTTGAGCAGCAGGATCGCCACAAGCGCACGCTGGGTGCTTCCCCCTGGGGACCGGGCCCGCCCCTCGACGATGATCTCCAGAGGGCCGAGCACACCAAACGCTATGGGACTCACGTGATCAATTACTCACGAAACGTGACACGCTGGGAAGACCCAGAGTGGACATGCCCACCGAGGGTCACCCGGCATTAATCGCCAAGCCACCAGCCCGCCCCGGCTGCTGGCGACAACTCGCCAACGCTCTTCCCGATCTCCTTTCCCGCCCCGATCCTGCAGGTGGGCCCGGGACGAAAGGGGCGCGACGACACCCCGACCCGGCTGCAGGAGCAGGGGTGAGGTGTCGCGCATGACGACCGCGCAGGAGGTGCTCCGCTCGGCGATCCCCGGCACCCCCGTCGTCGCCGCGGAGATCTCCGTCCGCGGGCGTACGCACGAGGTGCTGCTGAAGCTCGAGAGCGGCAACCCGACGGGCTCCATCAAGGACCGTACGGCCGCCGGCCTGCTGATGGCGCTCGACGCGGAACGGCCGCTGCGGCCCGGCACGGTCGTGGTCGAGTCCACCTCCGGCAACCTCGGCCTCGGCCTGGCCCGGCTCCTCCACCACCTCGACTGCCGGTTCGTCGCCGTCATCGACCCCAACACGCCGCGCGCCACCCGGCAGACGCTGGTGGCCGCGGGGGGCGAACTGCACGAGGTCACCGAGCCCGACGGCCGCGGCGGCTACCTGCTCACCCGCCTGCGCGAGGTCCGCCGGATCCTCGGCCGCAACCCCGGCTACCGGTGGACCGACCAGTACCACAACCCCGCCAACCCGCGGATCCACCGTGACACGACCGGCCCGGAGATAGCCGCGCACGGCGGCCGCGATCTCGACGCCGTCTACATCGCCGTCTCCACCGGCGGCACCCTGGCCGGGGTCGCCGGGCACCTGCACGCCCTCGACCGGGGCATCGCCGTCGTCGCCGTCGACGCCGTCGGCTCCCTCGCCACCGGCGACTCCACCGGCCCCCGGCTGATCAGCGGCATCGGCGCCAGCCGTCCCTCGGCCTTCCTCACCTCCGGCAGCTACGACCGCGCCCACCGCGTCCCCGACGCCGAGGCCGTGGCCGCCTGCCGGCTGTTCCGCGCCGACACCGGCGTGGCGCTCGGCGGCTCCAGCGGCAGCGTCGTCGCCGCCTGCCTGCGCGACCTGGCCTCCCCGCGTCCGCCGCGCCGCCCGCTGTGCCTGTGCGCCGACTCCGGCCTCGCCTACGCCGACACCCTGTACGACCACCGCTGGATCGCCTCCCACGCCCTGAGCGCCCCCGTCGCCGAGGCCGAGTCCCGCCTCCGGGCCGACGGCATCCGCTTCCGCCTGAAATGCGCCTACCCATGACCGCTTCACATCGCGACCGCCCGGAGGTGGCCCGGCCGTGAATCTGTTCACCGAATACCCCGAGACCGAACTGCGGTACCTGCCGCGGGCGTCGGTGATCGAGTGCTGTGCCGAGGTCGATCTGCTGAAGGTCGTCGAGGACGCGCTCATGCGGCACGGGACCGGCCAGACGATCCTGCCCGAGGAGGCGTACCTGGGCTGGCGGACCGCCTCCGGGGCGGCGGCGCGCGCGCTCGCGATGCCGGGCGGGCTGAGGGACGGCGACCGGCTCGTCCTCGGGCTGAAGACGATCAACGGCAGCCTGGGCAACCCCGCGCTCGGGCTGGCCAGGTCGCAGGGCCTGCTGATGATGTTCGACCCCGACGTCGCCTGGCCCCGCACGGTCATGGAGTCGGCCTACCTGAGCGCCATGCGCACGGCCGCCGTCACCGCCGTGACCGCGCGGCTGCTCGGCCGTCCCGGGATGGGCCGCGCGGCCGTCCTCGGCTGCGGCACCCTCGCCAAGGCCCACCTGGCGCTGCTCCCGGTCTCCCAGGTCTGCCTCTACGACCTGGACCGGGCGCGGGCGGAGGCGCTGGCGGAGGCCGTACGGGACGAGCTGGAGGTGACCGTGGCCGACGACGCGGAGTCGTGCGTGCGCGACCGGGACCTTGTGATCACCGTGACGACGGTCACCGAGGGCTACCTGCCCTACGAGTGGCTGAGCCCCGGGGCGCTCGTCGCGCACGTGTCACTCGACGACGTCCTGCCCGACGTCGTGCGTGAGGCGGCCCTGGTCGTCGTCGACGACTGGGACCTGGTCCGCCAGGACCGCCGGCGGCTGCTCGGCCGCCTCTACCGGGCCGGAGAGCTGCTCGGGCCCGACGGCGGCGCGTGCCCCGGCGTCCCCCCGGACCCGCGGGCCCGGCCGGTCGACACGACCCTGGCCGGCGTCCTCACCGGCGCCCACCCCGGCCGGGCGGACCCCGGCGACGTGATCCTCAGCAACCCGTTCGGCATGTCCATCCTCGACATCGCCCTGGGTCAGGCCGTGGAAGCCGTGGCCGCCCGACGCGGCGCCGGAATCCGCCTCCCCATGTGACCGGCCGGACCCCGCACCCCCCACCCCGACAGGAGGCCCACATGAGCAACGACCAGCTGACCCCGGGGACGACCGCCCCGCAGACGGCGCCGCCCGGCGCCCGGCGTCCCGTGATGACGGCGCTGATCGCCGTCAACGTGCTGGTCGCGATCGCGGCCAGCGTCATGATCACCATCGCCGACGGCTTCGACCCCGGCCTGATCCTGCTGGACGGCGTCAGCCCGCTGCACGAGTGGGGCGAGATGAGCGGCAAGGCCGTCGACGGCGGTGAGTACTGGCGCCTGTTCACCACCCTGTTCCTGCACTACGGCCTCCTGCACCTGCTCGCCAACATGGTGCTGCTCTGGCTCGCCGCCCGCCGCCTCGAACCGGCGCTCGGCTCGGTCCCGCTCCTGGTCACGTACGTGCTGTCCGGTTTCGGCGCGAGCCTGGCCGTGTACTACACCGCCCACGACTCCCTGACCGCCGGCGCCTCCGGCGCGATCTTCGGTCTCTTCTCGGCCCTCCTGCTGACCGGCCTCAAGCAGCGCCTCAACCTGTGGCTGCCCGCGATCCTTCTGGCCTTCGGCGTCGTCACCACCTTCGTCCTCCCCGGCATGTCCGTGGCGGCCCACGCCGGCGGCCTCCTGGTCGGCGCCGTGGCGGCTCTCGCCTACACCTACGCGACGAGCCTGCGCACCGCGATCCTCACCGCGACGGCGGTCATCCTGGCGGCCCTCACCATCGCCGCCCGTTTCCTCTGACGCCCGATCGAACCGCCAGGACATTCGACGTGCGACAGGTAGCCGGCCACGGCCAGCAGCGCCCGGCCCAGCGCGCCGGCCGCCGCCGGAGGAAGCGGGTGGGGAACGCCGCCTCCGGTCCGACGGCCGGGACGACGTCGAGGTACGGCGGGACGCGGAACGCCCCTCGGCGCGGCATACCCCGCCCGCATGATCCGTACTCATGTTCGTCATTCAGCAGACATCGACAGTGACGGAAAGTAAAGTTCTCACCACCCTCCGAAAGGAGACGGAAGGAGAACCGTGCCCCCCGGTCACCACCACGAGATGCCGCTGGAAATGGCGAGGCGTCGACCCGCTTTCGCACTGGAACTGCTGGCACTCGGGCTGCAGGCGAATACCGACGGTTACCACGACGCCCGCCTGGAGTCGGTGGAGCTGCACGAACGGCTCCCCGCCGAATACCTGGCCGATTCGGTCATCTCAGTCCAAGGCCCCGACGGCAAACGACGCTTCGTCATCATCGAAGTCCAGCGCGCCTGGGATGAACGCAAGGTCTGGTCCTGGGCCGCCTACGTCGGCGGCCTGATGGGCCGGCACAAGTGCGCGGTCATCCTGGTAGCCATCTGTCCCACCCAGCCCCTCGCCGCCCGTTACAGCCGCCCCATCATGCCCCCGGACTCATGCATGCTCCTGTGCCCGGTCGTCGTCGGCCCGGACCAGCTACCCCTGCCCCGCGCCGCCGAAGACGTGCTGGCCTCCCCTGAGATCGCCGTGCTCAGCGCGATCGCCCACAGCGACGACCTGGACGTCGTGACCACAGTGGGCACCGCCATGGCGGATATCCCCGACGAACGAGGCCGCGTTTACTACGATTACCTGCACGGACAGCTGCCGAAGACGGTCCGTGCGCAGTTGGAGGAGATCATGTCCACCGTGACACCGGAAACCGACAGCCCATTCGAACGGCTCATGCGCAGGCGCGAGGCTCTGGCCGAAGCACGGGCCGAAGCACGGGCCGAAGCACGGGCTGAAGCACATCTGCGGGCAGAGCAGGCGAAGCTGGTCATCGCCGTACTGGAGGCCCGCAAGCTGGCGCCGGACCAGGCGCAGCGCGAGAGGATCATCTCCTGCACCGATCCCGGACTGCTGACCACGTGGGCGACCCGGGCTGCGACGGCCGTCGACATGACCGACGTGTTCGGGGAACGCTGAGAATTCCCCCGGGCGGCCGCGGTTGCGACTTCCGCCGCGGCCGCCGTCCTGGAGCCGGCATCCGGGACACGGATGCCCCCTTTCCACCGCAGAGGTCGGACCTCAGCGCGGTTCCTCTACAAGGGAGTGTCCAGGCCGAACACCCCGGCGAGTTCCAGTTGCACGCATGAGCGCAGGAGGCGGGGGGGCAGGCCGATGAGCCTGAGGTGGCCGGAGACCGTGGCCAGGCGCCAGCGGATTCCGAGCAGCAGCGTCCAGCCCGCGCCGTCGCAGGATTCGAGGGCGCTGGCGTCGAGGACGAGGAAACGGTGGCCCTGGTCGACCAGCTCGGTCAGCACGCGTCCCAGCAGGCAGGTCGTGGCCATCGTCAGGTCGCCGACGAGGGTGACGACCGTCCTGTCGGGCTCGGGCCCGACCAGAAGCTCCAGGCCCGTGACGGGATCCATGACCGACGGGGCGGCGGATCCGGTCTCCTCCGGCTGGGTGGCAAGCGTGACGTCCGGCAAGGTGAGACTTCCCATAGGTGACCAACTTCCTCGGACGAGCGGCGGAGCAGGGCACTCCGCCACACTGGTGAGGGGTCATCAGGCTGCTTACCCCGACATCATGATATATCACCCTGAGTAGCGTCATGATTACCCACGAATGCGGACACAAGATGCGATATCACCCCTCGCCGATTTCACGGTGATGTCTGCAGGTGTCTCTCTGTATTACGTAACACGCACAGACATCGTTCGGAATGCCTTCGTCCTCTCATTACCCGGACCCACGTTTCCGAGGGCAAGATTCATCGGATGTCTGGGAGGACTCTCGGGGAGAAGCGTCGCCGTCCCGAACGGGAATCCGGAACGGCGGCGCCACGCCCGGGCAGCCTCCGAGGGCGGCCGGACCACGGGGTGCCCGGGCCGTGGGTGACGGGCGGGCCGCGGCGGGCGGTCGTTATCGTGGAGCGGTGCCTCCCGCCCTCCGCTCCCGCATCCCCGCCGCGCTGGCGGCCGTCGTCACCGTCGCCGCCGGGCTGACCCTGCGCGCGACGACCGACGGCTGGTTCGGCGGGTACGGCGGTGACGCCCTCTACACCGTGCTGGTCCACACGCTGATCGTCTTCGTCGTGCCCCGCGTCGCGCCGGTGCGGGCCGCGGCCGGGGCGCTGGCGTTCAGCTGGGCCGTGGAACTCGCCCAGCTCACCCCGGTGCCCGCGGCGCTGTCCGAGGCGAGCACGCTGGCACGGCTGGTGCTCGGCAGCACGTTCGGGGCTGCCGACCTGGTCGCCTACGCCGCCGGGGCCGTCCTCGCCGCCGCCGCTCACACGCTCCTGCGCCGTGAGCCCGCCGGCGCTCCCCGGACGGCCGGCGTCCCCGGCTCCGGCGCCTCCCCGGCGGCCGGCCCGCGCCCCTGACGGCCGGACGGCCCTCCCCATCGAAGAGACCGGATAACCTGCACCATGCCCGAAGGACACACCATCCACCGCCTGGCCGCCGAGCACGGGCGGCTGTTCGGCGGCCAGACCGTCCGCGCCGAGAGCCCCCAGGGCAGGTTCGCCGCCGGGGCCCTGCGGATCGACGGGCGTGTGCTCCAGGAGGCCGACGCGCACGGCAAGCACCTGCTGCTCGGCTTCGACGACGACCGGTGGCTCCACGTCCACCTCGGCATCTACGGCAAGTACGCCTTCGCCCCGGTCCCGGCGCCCGCCCCCGTCGGCGAGGTACGGCTCCGCCTGACCGGCGGCGGGCACTACGCCGATCTGCGCGGCCCCAACACCTGCGAGCTGCTGGAGCCCGACGAGGTCAAGGCCCTGCACGCCCGGCTCGGCCCCGACCCGCTGCGCGCGGACGCGGACCCTGATCCGGCCTGGCGGCGGATCTCCCGCAGCCGCACCTCCATCGCCGCCCTGCTGATGGACCAGTCGGTGGTGGCGGGGGTGGGCAACATCTACCGGGCCGAGGTGCTGTTCCGGCAGGGCGTCGCCCCGGCCACGCCGGGCCGGGAGCTGACCCGCGAGCGGTGGGAGGCGATCTGGGCCGACCTCGTCGTCCTCATGTCCGACGGCGTGCGGGCGGGCAGGATCGACACGGTACGGCCCGAGCACACGCCCGAGGCGATGGGCCGCCCGCCCCGGGTCGACGACCACGGCGGCGAGGTCTACGTCTACCGCCGCTCGGGCATGCCGTGCCTGGTGTGCGCGGCCGAGGTCCGCACCGAGGCGCTCGTGGGCCGCAACCTCTTCTGGTGCCCCGGCTGCCAGGACCCCGGCCGCCGGCTCGCCTGACCGCGGCGGTGAGCGCCACGGCTAGGAGAGATCCGAGAGCCGCAGCACCGCCTCGACCGACTCCCGGCGGGCGGGGAGGAGCGGGAGCCGTACCGAGGCGGTGGGGATCCGGCCCCGGGCGTGCAGCACGCCCTTCAGGACCGTCGGGTTGGGCTCGGTGAACAGGCTCGCCGACATGACCGACAGGCGGTGGCCGAGGGCGCGGGCATGGGCCACTTCCCCCGCCCGCCATGCCTCGGCGAGCTCGACGAAGCGGGCGGTGTCCAGGTGGGCGGAGGCGAGGATGCCGCCGCGGGCGCCCAGGGCGAGCAGCGCGGGGAAGAACGGGTCGTCCCCGGCGAGGATCGCGAAGTCCGCGGGCGGGTCGGCCAGCAGGGCGACGGTGTCGGCGTCGACGCCGCCGACCGCGTGCTTGACCCCGGCGACCATGGGCAGCCCGCCGATCTCGCGCATGGTGGCGGCGCCCACGGACTGGCCGGTCCGGTAGGGGATGTTGTAGACGATCAGCGGCACCGGGGTCTGCCCGGCCAGCGCGGTGAAGTGGGCGAGCACCCCGGCCTCGGAGGGACGGACGAACGACGGCACGGTCACCAGCGCGGCGTCCGCCTCGCCCTTGAGGGCGAGCAGCGCCTCGGCGGAGCCGCGCGTGTCGCTCGACCCGGCCCCGACGATCAGCGTCGCCCCGCGCTCGCGGCACACCCGGCCGCAGATCTCGACGACCGCCCGCCGTTCCTCCGCCGCGAGCGCGGCGACCTCGGCGGTGGTGCCGAGCGCGACCAGGCCCGCCGCCCCGCCGTCGAGGACCTCGTGCGCCAGGGCTTCGAGCGCGTCGGCGGCGATCGCGCCGCTCTCGGCGAAGGGGGTGATCAGGGGGACGTACACACCGGAGAAGTTCATGCTCCGAGCCTGACGGCCACCGACCATGCAGGTCCAGTTCGCGTTTCTTTCCCAAACGTTAAGCTGATCTGATGCTCGATGTGCGAAGGCTCCGCCTGCTCCGCGAACTCTCCCATCGGGGCACGATCGCCGCGGTGGCCGAGGCGCTGATGTTCACTCCGTCGGCGGTCTCCCAGCAGCTCTCCGCCCTGGAGCGGGAGGCCGGGGTGGCGCTGCTGGAGCGGACCGGCCGCCGGGTGGCGCTCACCCCGGCGGGGATCGCGCTGGTCGGGCACGCGGAGGCCGTACTGGAACGGCTGGAGCAGGCCGCGGCCGAGCTGGCCTCCGCCCGGGCGGACCTGAGCGGGACCGTCCGGATCGGCGCCTTCCCCACGGCGACCCGCACCATCCTGCCCGCGGCCCTGGCGGCGCTGGCCCGGGAGCACCCGGCCCTGGAGCCGATGGTGGACGAGATCGACCCCGCCGAGGTCGCCCCCCGCCTGCGCGCCGGCGACCTGGACGTGGCCCTGGTCCACGAGTACGACTTCGTCCCCACCGAGCCCGACCTCGCCCTGGACTCTCTCCCCCTGCTCGAAGAGCCCATGTACCTCGCCACCCGGGACTCCCCCCACGCCGCCCTCCCCGCCCCGGACGCCTCCCGCGGCGCCGCGTCCCCCGCGGCGGGAGGCGGAGCCGACTCCGAGGCCGGGGCCGGGGACGCCGGCGCGCCGGCGCGCGTCGCGCTCGTCGGCTGCCGGGACGAGCCCTGGATCGTCTCCACTCCGGGCACGCTCTGCCACGCGATGACCGTCCGCGCCTGCCAGGCCGCCGGGTTCGCCCCGCGGGTCCGGCACCACATCGACGACTTCGGGACGGTCCTGGCGATGGTCGCGATCGGTCAGGGGGTGGCGCTGGTGCCGGAGCTCGGCGCGGCCGACCCGCCCGGAGGCGTCCGCCTCACCTCGCTGCCCATGCGCCGCCGCACCCGCATCGCCTTCCGGCGCGGCGCGGGAACCCACCCCGCGGTCGTCGCCCTCACCACCGCCCTGCGCGCGGGCGTCGCCCCGTCCCCGCACGGCCTCGGCCCGGCCCCCACTTCGCCGCCAAGCCCGACTTCGCCGCCGGCCCCGGCTTCGATCCCGGCTCCGGCCCCGTCACCGCGGCCCTGACCCGGTTCCGGAGGATCACCCCCGCCCAGGCGGACACCCCCGTGACGACCAGGGCCGCGGCGGCCGTCCAGCGGCGCTGGCGGGCGACGCGGCGCTCGACCTCGGCGTAGGGGACGGTGCTGAAGGAGACCAGTTCGTAGCGGGAGACGTAGCGGCCGGGCAGGATGCGCTCCAGGGCGTGCTCGGCGCGCTTGCGGGCCAGGAACGCGCGGGAGGCGACCTTGTCGCGCATCTCCACGAAGTTGTCCAGGGCGAGGCGGGCGATGGTGTCGGTGTTGACCTTGCGGCGGCTCTCGTACAGCAGCAGGGCCGCCGCGTAGTCGTCACCGGTCTCCGCCAGGCAGCGGTCCAGCTCGGCGCAGTCCTCGAAGCCGCAGTTGGCGCCCTGGCCGTAGAACGGGACGATCGCGTGGGCGGCGTCGCCGATCAGGCTGACGACGGCGGCGCGGCCGAGGACCGTCCAGGGCTCGCAGCGCACGGTGACCAGGTGGCCGACCGGGTTGAGGGCGTACTGGGCGGCCAGGTCCGGGATGAGCGCGCGGGCGTCGGGATAGTTCTCGGTGAAGGCCCGCTCCACCTTCGCCGGGGTGTCCAGCTCGGCGAGCTCCCGCTCCGGCCAGAACAGCGTGCAGGTGAAGGAGCGGTCCGGGTTGGGCAGGGCGATCATCATGGACCGGCCGCGCGGCCAGATGTGCAGAGCGCCGGGATCGAGGGCGAAGTCGCCGTCCCGCGCCGGGATGCTGAGCTCCTTGTAGCCGTAGTCCAGGTACTCCTGGTGGAGGTCGAAGCCGGGCCGGTGCTGGAGCCGGGCCCGGACCGCGCTGCCGGCGCCGTCGGCGCCGATGATCACAGGTGCGACCGCGGTGACCGGCCCGCCGGGGGTGTCGAACTCCATCCGGCCGGTGTCCGGGTCCAGGGTCGTGAGCCGGTGCCGGAAGCGGAGCCGTACCCCGGGGAAGCCGCCCACGGCGTCGAGGAGCGCTCGGTTCAGCGCGGACCGGCTGATGGAGTTGATCGCCCGGCGGCCGTCGGCGCTGTAGGGCTGGAAGCTGAGCGTGCCGTCGGGGGCGTGCATCATCCGGCCCGGCATGGGCAGGGCCGCCTTGAGCACGGTCTCGTCCAGGCCGACCCGGCGCAGGGCGTCGATGCCCCGCTCGGAGATCGCCAGGTTGATCGACCGGCTCCGGCCCGCGTTCTCCTCGCGCGGGTCGGGCCGCCGTTCGTAGACCGTCACCGCGTGACCGCGGCGGGCCAGGAAGCAGGCCAGCAGGCAGCCGACCAGGCCCGCGCCGACGATGGTCACCTCGGGGGCGGCGACCTCGGGGGGATCGTCCACTCTGTCACCTCACATGAGCGTGCGTGCCGTCCAGAGTTCGGGGAAGATCTCGCGCCGCATGCTCCGCTCCAGCCAGGTCAGGCCGCTGGATCCGCCCGAGCCGGGCTTGGCGCCCATGGAGCGGCGCACCGCCATCAGGTGCCGGTAGCGCCAGTCGGAGAACTGCTCGGCCAGGTCGGTGAGCGCCTCGGCCAGCGGCGCGAGCGGCCCGCCGTACACCTCGACCCAGACCGCCTCCACGCGGGGGTCCGGCTGGTAGTCGGCGGCGAAGTCACGCTCGACCACCTCCTCGGGGACCGCGTGGCCGTTGCGGGAGAGGAAGGCCAGCACCGAGTCGTACAGGCTCGGCCGGGACAGGGCCGCGACGAGGTCGGCGTAGGCCTCGGAGTTGCGGCGGTGCGGGCGGATGAGCGCCTCGGACTTGTTGCCGAGCAGGAACTCCACGTGGCGGTAGGCCGCCGACTGGAAACCCGACGCCTCGCCCAGCGCGTCGCGGAAGTGGTTGAACTGCGCCGGGGTGAGCCAGCTGAGCGAGGCCCACGCCGCGTTGAGCGCCTCGAAGTGGCGGACCGTGCGCTTGATCGTCAGGACCGCGGCGTCGGCGTCGTCATCGTCGAGCTGCCGCTGGGCGAGCTGCCACTCCGAGCGGAGCAGGCCGAAATAGAGCTCCATCACCTGGGTGGTGACGAGGAAGGCCAGTTCCTCGGGGGCGTCGGTGATGGTGTGCTGGAGCCGGTGCAGGGTGCCGGTGCCGACGTATTCGTCGTACGGCGTGACGGAGTCGAACCCGAGCGTGGGCAGGCCCTCGTTGGCCCTGGCCCGCTCGGCCCGGTCCTGCTCGGTGCGCTGCTGGATGCCGTTCACTGGGTCGTCCTCCTCGTCGCTCTCCCTACCCATCCTGGTCTGAATCAGTGATTCCGGAAATAATGGAAGAAAGGTGATTTTGCGATTGACCTTCGGAACGGAAAGCGTCGGCGGCATTCGGGTTACGGGATGACGGAGCGTGATGATGGACGCGATGGACTGGGCCATCCTGGCTGAGCTGCAGGATGACGCGCGATTGTCCTACAGCGAGCTCTCCCGGCGGGTGCATCTGTCGGCCCCGGCGGTGGCCGAGCGGGTGCGGCGGATGGAGGAGTCCGGGGTGATCACCGGTTACCACGCGCGGGTGGACCCGGCGCTGGCCGGGCGCGGGGTGGCGGCGCTGATCAGGATGTCGTGCTACGGGCCCCGGTGCGTGCTCCGCGACGAGCAGGCCCTGGCCTGGCCGGAGATCCTGGAGGTGCACCGGGTGACCGGGGAGACGTGCTGCCTGCTGCGGGTGGCGGCGTCGTCGATGACCGCGTTCGAGGAGCTGATCGACAAGCTCGCGCCGTACGGCCATCCGTCGAGCATGATGGTGCTCTCCAGCCCGGTCCCCTGGCGTCCGCTCACAGCGGGTAGTCGGTGATCGCCCCGGCGGTCGCGCGCCAGATCGGCGAGGCGGGGTCGATGACGTCGAAGTGATCGCCGGACATTTCCAGATATGTCACTTCATCACCCGCCGCCTGGGCGGCGCGCGCGTAGCGGCGGCCCAGGTCGATCAGGTCGAGGTCGTCGCCGCCGCCCTGGACGATCAGCTGGGGCACCTTCAGCGGGAGGCGCTCCAGCGGGCTGGATGCGGCGTAGGCCGCGGGCACCTCGGCGGCCGACCCGCCGAGGGCGGCGGCGACCGCGCCCGAGCTGAGGTGCCTGCGGTCGCCCTCCACCAGGTCGAGCACTCCGGCGAGGGAGACGGCCAGGGCGACCCGGCGGTCGTCGGCCGCCGCGCGCAGCGCGAGCTGCCCGCCCGCCGAGTGGCCGATCACCACGACCGGGCCCCGCGCCTCTCCGGCGGCCAGGGCGAGCGCCGCCGCCACGTCCTCCGTCGTGGCGGCCCAGCCGTGCAGATCGGGACGGCGGTACTCGACGTTCCACGCCGTGAAACCGCGCTCCGCCAGGTCGATGCCGAGCGCGTCCATCAGGTCGGCGCCCCAGATCGACCGCCAGTAGCCGCCGTGCAGGAGCACCGCGGTCGGAACCGCCTCCCGCCCCGCCTCGGAACGATCTCCCGGGCCCGCGGGCTCTCGCGGGAGCCGTACCTCGGCCCACTGATCGGGGTCCGGGCCGTAGGCGACCCGGCGGGCGGGCCGGCGCAGCCGGTGGACGGCGTGACGGATCGCCCAGGCCAGCCCCCAGACCCCCCGGCCGTGCAGGTGGGCGGGCGGGGCATCGCGGCCGGGGGCCGCGGGCCGGGCGGGAACCGATCTGACGAGGTCCAGCCAGACGGCCTGGGGATGGGCGGGGATGAGGGCGCGGGCCCCGGGGTGGGAGCCGGGCAGGACGACCAGGGGGCCGGGGGACTCCAGGGCGGCTCTCAGCGCGGGCAGATCGGGAGCGGACGAGACCGTTCCGTGGATGCCGAGCGCGGCGAACTCGCGGTCGGCGACCTCGGTGAGCAGCCGGAGATCAGCGGCCAGGTCGGGACCGGCGATCACACGGACGTCCGGGATGTGCGAGGTCATCCGCCCATTCTGACTCACCCGACGACAACCGGAAACGGGCGCGCCCGGCGAGTTCGATCAAGTGGACCCGGGCGGGCTCCGGCGGAGCGGCCAGGGCATATGACCGGTGCGGTCACGGGCGGGGCGTGTAGGCGCGCATGAGGAGTTCTTCGGCGTCGTCGAGGTAGCGCTCCAGGGCGCGCTCGGCCTCCGCCGTGCGGCCGGCCGCCATCAGCTCCACCAGCTCCCGGTTGCGGGCCACGAACGGCTCGTGGAAGGCCCGGGGGTTCTCCATGACGTGGAAGACCAGGCGCAGCTCGGCCAGGAGCTGGCGCATGGTCTCGTCCAGGCGGGGACTGCCGTTGAGGGCGGCCAGGGCCTGGTGGAAGCGGATGTTCGCGGTGCCCACGTCCTGCCAGCGGTCCTCCGCGGCGGCCCGGGACGCGGCGGCGACGGCCTCCTCCATCGCGGCGAGCGCCTCGTGGGACGCGCCCGCGCCGCGCCGTACCGCGGCGCCCTCGATCACGCGGCGCACCCGGTAGAGATCGGCCACGTCCTCGGCCGACAGCACCCGCACGAACACCCCGCGGTTGAGCCGGTGCTCCAGCAGCCTCTCGTGGCCGAGCAGCCGGAAGGCCTCGCGCAGGGTGTTGCGGGAGACCTTGAGCGCCGCGCCGATGACCTCCTCCGAGAGCCGCTGCCCCGGCGTGAACAGACCGCCGGCGATCCGGTCGCGCAGGATGTCGGCGACCCGCTCGGCGGTGCTGCTGCGCCCCAGGCGGTCGAGGTCGCGCTGGAGCTCGGAGACGACGCTGTCCACGGGCCGACAAAATCATGGAACAAGCATCTTGTCCAATTGTTCAACGATCCTTACGTTGAAAATATTCGTCCACGTAAGGAGCGAGCACATGGCAGGCTCCCAAGCCAGGCGGGTCATCGTGGCCGGCCTGATCGGCACCTCACTGGAGTGGTACGACTTCTTCCTGTACGGCTCGGCCGCCGCCCTGGTCTTCAACAAGCTCTTCTTCCCGACCTTCGAGCCCCTGACCGGGACGCTGCTGGCGTTCCTCACCTACGCCGTCGGGTTCATCGCCAGGCCGCTGGGCGGCATCGTGGCCGGTCACTTCGGCGACCGCGTCGGCCGCAAGAACGTGCTGGTGGCGACCCTGCTGGTGATGGGGATCTCGACCTTCCTCATCGGCCTGGTGCCCGGCTACGCGACGATCGGCGTGGCCGCCCCGCTGCTCCTGGTCGCCCTGCGTTTCCTGCAGGGCCTGGGGCTGGGCGGGGAGTGGGGCGGGGCCGTGCTGATGTCCATCGAGCACGGCGACCCCCGGCGGCGCGGGTTCAACGCGAGCTGGCCGCAGGTCGGCGTGCCCGCGGGGAACCTGCTCGCGGCGGCCGTGCTCGGGGTGATGTCCGCGGCGCTGCCCGAGGACGCCTTCCTGAGCTGGGGCTGGCGGGTGCCGTTCCTGCTCTCGGGCGTGCTGGTGGTCGTGGGCCTGTGGATCCGGCTCACCATCGTGGAGTCGCCGCTGTTCGCCGAGGTGGAGCAGGCCGGGCGCAAGGCGCGGACGCCGCTGGCGGAGGTGATCCGCACCCACCCGCGCGAGCTGGCCGCGGCGTTCCTCGCGCGCATCGGCGTGGACGTCGCCTTCTACACGTTCGCCACCTACAGCCTGTCCTACGTCGGCACGACGCTGGGAATGGACCGGAGCGTCGCGCTGAACGCCGTGCTGATCGGCTCGGCCGTGCAGCTGTTCCTCATGCCGCTGTTCGGCGCGCTGTCGGACCGGGTGGGCAGACGCCCGGTCTACCTGGCGGGCGCCGCCGCGACGGCGGTCTGGGTCTTCGCCTTCTTCCCGCTCCTGGACACGAGGTCCTTCCCGGTGATCGCCCTGGCCTCGGTCGTGGCGCTGGCCTGTCATGCCGCGATGTACGGCCCGCAGGCGGCCTTCATCGCCGAGCTGTTCAGCACCCGGCTGCGCTACAGCGGCGCCTCGATGGGCTACCAGGTCGCCGGGATCTTCGGCGGGGCCCTGGCCCCGATCATCGCCCTGCAGCTGCTGGACGCCTTCGGCACCACCCTGGCCGTCTCGCTGTACGTGGTGGCGGCGCTGGCCCTGACCGTGGCCGGGCTCGCCCTCGCCCCCGAGACCCGCGACATCGATCTCGCCGGCGCCCGGAGGACCTCCGCGTGACGTCACGCCATCAAACCCCCCGAAACCGGGAATTAGTTGTCAGCCGGAACTATTCCTAGCACTGGGACCTTTGAGGCGTTAGCGTCTGCGCATGCGCCATGTTGAGATCTCCGGCAAGAGACTCGGCCTGCGGGAAGTGACGGTCGATGATGTCGACGCGCTGCACGCCGTCTACGGAGATCCCACCGCCACCGAGCATCTGCCGTTCGACCCGCGCACCCGGGAGGAGGTCGAGCAGATAGTCGCCGAGGCGGTCGGGGCCGCCGACGCGAACCCCCGGCGGCTCTACGTGCTCGCGGTCACCGAGCGGGAGAGCGGGCAGGTCATCGGCGTCGCCCGGCTGCACATCGAGGCCGACCACCCGCACAGCGCCGAGATCGGCCTGGGCCTGCGCCCCGATCACTGGGGCCGGGGCATCGGCACCGACCTGGTCCGGCTGCTGCTGACGTTCGGCTTCAAGCACCTGCGCCTGCACCGCATCTGGGGCGCCCGCTCCCCCGCCAACACCGCCGCGCAGCTGGCGATGCTGGTGGCGGGGATGGTCGAGGAGGGCCGGATCCGGCACCACGTGCGGGCCCGCGGCGCCTGGCGCGACTCCATCGTCCACTCGGCGCTGGAGGACGAGTGGGAGGGCCACCGCGACGACTAGAGCGTGCCTCGTAGGTCTTCGCCGCAGCGGGGATCCCGGGGCGCCTCCGGGCGGACGGACGCTCCCGACCGGCCCGGCCCCCTGAACGTGAGACGTGTTCATTGAGGTGTCAGCGTGTTGTGACGGAATTGCTGTCGTTTTTAACAACGAAGTGGGTGAAATGGGCCTAGAGTTCGCGCGTGTGAGTGAAAGTTCCAGCCTTCCCGTGCGCGGACGCGCCACCCGGCCCTCGGGCCGTCACCGCAGGCCCGTGCCCTCCCAGCTCCCGCCCGAGGCGCCCGCGCTGGTGCTGGCCGTCCCCGGCGACGCATCGGGTCCCGCCGCCGAGCTCGCAGCCATGATCCGCGTGGACAACCCGCAGATCGAGGTCCGCCTGGCCGGGCTCGGCGAGGACGCGAAGGAACTGACGTCCGAGCTGGAGGACGCCGCCCGTTCCCGTCCCGAGGACGGCGTGGCCGCCATCGTGGTGCCGCTGCTGACCGGGCCGCACCCGGTCGCCGACCGGCTCATCGCCGGGGCGGTCGCGGAGAGCGGGGCGACCGTGACCGTCACCTCGCACCTCGGGCCGCACCCGCTGCTCGCCGAGGCGCTGCACATCCGGCTCGCGGACAAGGGCCTCGCCCGGGCCGACCGGATGCGGCTGCTGAACATCTCCAGTCCGGTGGACGCGGTCATCCTCGCCACCGTCGGCGGCGAGAACGCCGCGGTGGAGGCGCAGCCCACGGCCGTGCTGCTGGCCTCGCGCCTGACCCTGCCCGTCCTGGTCGCCTCCCTGGACGGGGCGCCCGCCGTCGCCGGCGCGGCCCAGCGGCTGCGCGGCGTCGGCGCCGAGCGGATCGCCCTGTCCCCCTGCCTGATCGGTCCCGAGGCCGACCCGGATCTGGCGATCGCCACCGCGGCGGCGGTCGGGGTCCAGTGCGCGGATCCGCTGGGCGCGCACGGGCTCATCGCCGACCTGGCGGCCCGCGCCTACGGAAGCGTGCTCGCCGAGGACTGAGCCGGGCCCGGTCGCGCGCCGGACCTCGGTCTGGCTCCGGCCGGGCTCGCGGGTGTCGCGGCTGTATCCTCGCAGGAATCATCGGTGATCATTGATCACCGATGACCCGAGAACCCCCCGATCCCGTGAGGTCGTGAACGACATGGCAGAGATCGCCTTCGACAGCCAGGAACAGCTTCAGCAGATCCAGGACGGCCTGATGCCCGGCGAGCAGATCATCGCCGTCTACGACGCGATCGGCGCGGGCACCGGATTCCTCGGCCTGACCGACAAGCGCGTCATCGTGCAGGACAAGTCCTTCGTCGGCAAGAAAGTCGCCATCACCAGCATCCCCTACAGCAAGATCTCCTCGGTCAGCGTGGTGAGCAACAAGTCGTTCGCGGGCTCGTTCTTCTCCTCCGGCACCATCGCCCTCAACGTCGGGACCCACACCTACGAGATGGAGTTCCGGGGCGACGGCAAGGCGCACCACGTGCACAGCGTGATCCTGCACTTCATCACCCGATGAATCACCTGCCGAAGCACCTGAGAATCACCTGATGAGCGACGTGTAGAGCTCCATCGTCCGCTCGGCGATCCGGGCCCAGGAGAAGTGCTCCACGGCCCTGGCCCGTCCGGCCCGGCCCATCCGGGCGGCCAGCCCGGGATCGGCCAGCAGCCGGTTGACCCGCTCGGCCAGGTCGGCGGCGAAGCGGCCGGGGTCGTCCGGCGTGCCGTCCGCGGCGCTCTGCGCGATCGGGACCAGCAGGCCGGTCGAGCCGTCGGCCACGACCTCGGGGATGCCTCCGGTGGCCGTGGCCACCACGGCGGTCTCGCAGGCCATGGCCTCCAGGTTCACGATGCCCATCGGCTCGTACACCGAGGGGCAGACGAACACGGTGGCGTTGGTGAGGATCTGGATCACCTCGGGGCGCGGGAGCATCTCCGAGATCCAGACGACGCCGTCCCGGTCCAGGCCCCGCACCAGCCCGGTCACCTCGGCGGCGATCTCGGGCGTGTCGGGCGCGCCCGCGCAGAGCACGAGCTGGGCGTCGGGATGGAAGTCCCGTGCGGCGTGCAGGAGGTGGACCAGGCCCTTCTGCCGGGTGATCCGGCCGACGAACACGACATACGGCCTGCGCTCGTCGATGCCGTGCTTCTTCAGCACGTCGGTGCCGTGGTCGGGGGCGTACTCGACGGTGTCGATGCCGTTGTGGATCACCGAGACCCGCTCCGGGGGGATCTCCGGGTAGCAGGCGAGCACGTCGCGCCGCATGCCCTCGGAGACCGCGATGATCGCGTCCGCGCTCGCCAGCGCGGTCCGCTCGGCCCACGACGACAGCGTGTAGCCGCCGCCGAGCTGCTCGGCCTTCCACGGCCGGAGCGGCTCCAGGCTGTGCGTGGTGACCACGTGCGGCGTGCCGTACAGCAGCTTGGCGACGTGACCGGCGAAGTTGGCGTACCACGTGTGGCTGTGCACCAGGTCGGCGCCCTCGCACCCGGCGGCCATCTCCAGGTCGACGCCGAGCACCTGCAGTGCGGCGTTGGCCGCCTCCAGCCCGCCGGGCACCCGGTAGGCCTCCACGTCCGGCTCGGATCGGGGCGTGCCGAAGCAGCGGACGCGGGCGTCGGCCAGCCGTCTCAACTCCCCGGCGAGGTATTCGACGTGCACCCCCGCCCCACCGTAGACCTCCGGCGGATATTCACGGCTCAGCAGATCGACGCGCATGAGCGCAGCTTAGTGTTTCGTGCCTGTCCGGCGGGTTAGGGTCTTTGCATGAGAGTCCTCGCGATCGTGCTCGCCGGTGGTGAAGGTAAGCGGCTCATGCCGTTGACGGCGGACCGCGCGAAACCGGCGGTGCCGTTCGGGGGGATCTACCGGCTGATCGACTTCGTGCTGTCGAATCTGGCCAACGGGCACTACCTGAAGATCGTCGTGCTGACGCAGTACAAGAACCACAGTCTCGACCGGCACATCTCCCGCACCTGGCGGCTCTCGGCGATGCTGGGCAACTACGTCACCCCGGTCCCCGCCCAGCAGCGGCTCGGGCCACGCTGGTTCGCCGGGTCGGCCGACGCCCTCTTCCAGAACCTGAACCTGATCTACGACGAGATGCCCGAGCACGTGATCGTGTTCGGCGCCGACCACATCTACCGGATGGACCCCCGGCAGATGGTCGAGCAGCACATCGACTCGGGCGCGGACGTGACCGTGGCGGCGATCCGCCAGCCCCTCTCGCTGGCCGACCAGTTCGGAGTGATCGAGACCGACCCGGCCGGGCGGCGGATCGTCGCCTTCCGGGAGAAGCCCAAGGACGCCGTGGGCCTGCCGGACGCCCCCGACCAGGTCTACGCCTCGATGGGCAACTACGTCTTCCGCACCCAGGCGATGATCGACGCGCTCCGGGAGGACGCGCTCGACCCCACCAGCAAGCACGACCTCGGCGGGAACATCATCCCGATGATGGTCAAGGCGGGCAGCGCCGAAGTCTACGACTTCGCCGACAACGTCGTGCCGGGCTCCACCGAGCGCGACCGGGGCTACTGGCGCGACGTCGGGACCCTCGACGCCTACTACGAGGCCCACATGGACCTCATCTCGGCGCACCCGGTCTTCAACCTCTACAACGACCGCTGGCCGATCTACACCGGCCACGACCCGCTCCCCCCGGCCAAGTTCGTGCACAACGACGGCGACCGGGTGGGCCGGGCGATCGACTCACTGGTCTCGCCGGGCGTGATCGTCTCGGGCGGACTCGCCGAGCGCTCCGTCCTCTCCCCGGGCGTGGTCCTGCACTCCCACTCCACGGTCGAGGACTCCGTGCTGATGGGGTGCGTGAAGGTCGGGCGGGGCGCGATCGTGCGCCGGGCCATCGTCGACAAGAACGTGATCATCCCCGACGGGGCCCGGATCGGCTTCGACCTCGAACACGACCGCAGCCGCTTCGCGGTGACCCGGGGCGGCATCGTGGTCATCGGCAAGAACGAGATCATCGACCGCTAGGGACCGCCGGAGACCGGGCAGCCGGGCAGCCGGGCGGTGACACGCGGTAAACCCGTTGTGACGTCGGTCATCGCTTCCCGATAATGGCCGGCATGGAGGACGTCGAGGTCGTCGTCGCCCATCACGGGTGCGCGACCTTGCGTGTCGGCGACGTGTTCCTGAAGATCGACGCCGATCAGACGCGCACCGACGTCGAGGTCGAGGCGATGGCGATGGCGCCGATCCCGACGCCGGAGATCCTGTGGCGCAGGCCGCCCGTGCTCGCGCTCGCCGCCCTTCCGGGGACGGCGCTCGGCCGCCTCGGCGAGCCGTCGACCACGTCGCCGGCGGCGTGGGCCGCGGCGGGAGCCGCCGCACGGATGCTGCACGACGCGCCGCTGCCGCCATGGCCCGGCCGGAGCCTCGACGAGATCGCATCGCGCCTCGACGGCGAATGCGAGTGGCTCGTCACGAACGGCGTCCTCCCCGCCGACCTGGTCACGCGCAACCGCCGGATCGCCGATGCCGCGCTCCGGCCGTGGACGCCTGTCTTCACGCACGGCGACCTGCAGGTCAGCCACGTGTTCGTGGACGGCGACGAGATCACCGGTGTGATCGACTGGTCCGAGGCGGCCCGGGGCGACGCCCTGTACGACCTCGCCGTCCTGACGCTCGGACACGAGGAGCACCTCGGCGACGTCGTCGCCGGCTACGGCGCCCCCGTCGACCTCGACGTGATCCGCGCGTGGTGGTCGCTGCGGAGCCTGCTGGCTATCCGCTGGCTGATCGAGCACGGCTTCGACCCGTCTTCACCGGGCTGCGAGATCGACGTGCTGCGATCCCGGATGTGAGGCCGCACGGGTCCAAGGCGTCGCCCGCGCTCCTCCGGCAGCCAGGCGACCACGTCGCCGGCGGGCGCCGTCCGACGGCGGGCGCTCAGTTGTCGGCGGGCGCCGGTGGGCGCTCGGTCACCGGCGGGCGCCCAGGACGACGTCGAGTATCCGCTCGCCGTCGGCGTCGCCGGTCCCACGCCAGGCGACGTGCTGGTCCGGGCGGACCAGGAGCAGCGGCGCGCCGTACTGGTCCGGCAGGGACTCCCCCGTCAGGTCGACCACCGTGAACGGCACGCCGCGCGCCCGGGCCGGGCGCTCCAGGACGGCGGGGTCCGCCGCGGCCGACAGGCGCAGCAGGGTGAGGCCCTCCCCGAGGGTGTCGAACAGGGAGCGGCCGTCGCGCAGCCAGGCGTGCGGCAGGCGGAAGCCCGGGCGGGCCGAGGCGTGGTAGGTCCCCGGGGTGTGGGCCGGGACGGGCGAGCCGTCGTCGACGACGGCCGGGGAGGCGGCGTAGTGATACCCCAGGACGAGCCCCTCACTGTGGAACTCTCCGTCCTTGGCCCGCAGCGCGGCGGCCGTCTCCGCGCGGCGGCGTTCCGCCTCGGGACCGGCGCCGGTGAGCGGGCGGTCGGCGAAGGAAGGGGCGAGCAGCTTCTCCTGGGCGGCGCTGTCGGCGATGGTCTGGGCTGCGACCGGACGGCGCTCGGCCTCGTAGCTGTCCAGCAGTGCCGGGCCTGCCCAGCCCTGGAGCACGGCGGCGAGCTTCCAGCCGATGTTCACCGCGTCGCCGACGCAGGTGTTGAAGCCGTGTCCGCCCCACGGGGGGTTGAGGTGGGCGGCGTCGCCGACCAGGAAGACGCGGCCGGAACGGTAGCGGTCCGCCAGCAGCATCCGGGCGACCCACGGGTCGGTGCTGACGACGCACACCGGCCCTTCGTACCCACCCCCGCCCTCGCCCCCGGCCCCGGCCCCGCCCTCGCCTCCGGCTCCGGCTCCGGCTCCGGTCTCGGCTCCTGCTCCTGCTCCTGCTCCTGCTCCTGCTCCTGCTCCGACGAGGGAGCGCACCAGCGCCTCCGGGTCCGGCGTCTGGGTACGGACGTCCACCCGCTGGACGATGGCCCACCACCGGTCCTCCAGATCCAGCCGGCCCATCAGCCCGGACACCTCGGGACTGACCACCCAGTACTGCACGGCCGGGTCCAGGCGGATCTTCCCGGCCAGGCCCGGCGCCCGGAAGACGACGCTGAGGTTGGGGCGTTCGCCGGAGGACCCGGTGTAGACCGCCCCGATCGCCCGGCGGCTGACGCCGCCCGCGCCGTCGCATCCCAGCAGGTACTCCGCCTCGATCACGGAGGTGGAGCCGTCGCCGTCGGCGACCGTGGCGCGGACGGAGCGGCCGTCCTGGCCGATCGCGGTGACCGTGTGCCCGGTCAGGAACGTGACGCAGGACAGCTCGGCCACGGCCTTGCGCAGCACCCGCTCGACGACCGGCTGCGGCGCCTGCTGGCCGGGCTCGGCCAGCCGCTCGTCGCGGTCCGCGTACAGCCCGAAGGCGTTGCGGAAGCGGGTGAGCTCCGTACCGAGCAGGGCGGTGCAGAAGATGACGTCCTGCGACCAGGAGACCGGCAGCGGCGCGGCGGCGCGCAGCCGGTCGGCCAGGCCCCAGCGGCGCAGGTGCTCCATGGTGCGGATGCTGGTGGTCTTGGCGCGCGGCCGGTCGTCGTCGAGGGTGAGGCGCGGTTCGACCACGCAGACACGGATTCCGCGCCGCCCGAGCTCGACGGCCGCCGCGAGCCCGGCGGGGCCGCCGCCCGCGATCAGCACCTGCGTCGCGGAAGCCGGGGAGGCGGAACCTACGGAAGACGCCGAAGCCGGAGAAGGCGGGGAGGTCGCGGGATGCGTCATGCGCCGCTCCTGGCGGAGGCGTCGGTGACGGGGGTGCGCAGCAGGCCCAGCCGTTCGATCTCGACCTCGACCACGTCGCCGGGGACCAGCAGTTTCGCCGGCGTGCGGACGTAGCCGACGCCCTCGGGGGTGCCGGTGGCGATGACGTCGCCGGGGTGGAGCGTCATCGTGGCGCTGATCCGGGCCAGCAGCTCCGGCACGGTGAAAATCATGTCTCGGGTGTCGCCGTCCTGCATGACCTCGCCGTTGACCCGCGTGACCAGGCGCAGCCCGTCGGTGAGGCGACCGACCTCGTCGGCGGTGACGATGGGGCCGATCGGCCCGCTGAAGTCGGCGTTCTTGCCCAGCGTCCACTGGGCGGTGAGCTTCTGGGCGGTGCGGGCGGTGATGTCGTTGAAGGCGGCGTAGCCGAGGATTCCGGCCTCGGCGGCGCTCTCGTCCACATCGGTGAGCCGGGCGCCGACGACCGCGGCGACCTCGCCCTCCCAGTCCAGGCCCGGCTCATTGGCCGGCACCGGGACCGGCGTGCCGGTCACCGAGAGCGAGGCGGTCCACCTGCCGAACACGGTCGGATGCTCCGGCGGCTGGAAGCCGCCCTCGGCGGCGTGCGCCCGGTAGTTGAGCCCGATGCACAGCACCCGGGCCGACGGCGGCACGGGCGGTGCGAGCTCCACCTCCGCGAGCGGCACCGCGTCCCGCCCCGCCGCCGTCGTCCCCCGGGCGGCCGCACGGGCCTCGTCCAGCCAGTACGGCAGGTCCGCGTAGAAGTCGGTGACCTCCGCCAGGGGTGCGACGACGCCGCCCACTGCGCCGCCCGCCATGCCGTCCGCCACGACGCCGACGGTGATCCGCCGCCTGCCGCGGTCCCCGCCTCCGGTCACCATGCCGATGAGCCTCACCGCGCGTCTCCTTCCGCGACCGGCCGGGTGTCCTCCGCGACCAGCCTGATGTCGAACTCGGCCTCCAGGAACGGGCCCCCGACGGCGAAGCGGGCGGCCTTGCCGGGGTCGGCGCACGGCTGGAAGGGCGCGACGAGCGCGTCCTTGACCGCGAAGGCGGCGTCGGATCCGAGGTAGGGGTCGCCGGCGACGAACAGGTGCGTGGTGAGCGGCCGGTGCCCGGCCGCTTCGACCCGCAGGTGGATGTGGGCGGGCCGCATGGGGTGGCGGCCCAGCGCCCGCAGCAGCTCGCCGACCGGCCCGTCGGTGGGCACCGGGTAGCTGCTCGGCCTGACCGTGCGGAACCAGTAGGAGCCGTCGTCGCCCGTGGTCAGCAGGGCCCGCAGGTTGCCCTCCGGCTGCTCGTCGTCCTGGCTGTCGTACAGGCCGGCGTCGTTGGCCTGCCAGATGTCGAGCACGGCGCCCGGGACGGGACGTCCGTCGCAGTCGGTGATCCGCCCGTGCACGACGGCGGCCTCGCCCCGCTCGCGTTCGGGCCCCTCGGCGATCCACGCGCCCATCGGGCGGGGCGGCGCGGGAGAGTGGAAGGGCCCCTCGACCGAGCTGGGGGTCATGGTCGGCGGGCCGACGTGGTTGACCTCGTCGACGGCCGAGGTCAGCCCGAGCATGTCGGCGAGCAGGATGAACTCGTTGCGCCTGTCGGTGCAGGCGTGCCCGGTGCGGACCAGGAAGTCCATGGCGCGCAGCCACTCGGCCTCCGTGGGCCGGGCCTCGCGCACGAAGGCGTGCAGGTGCGTGACGATGCCGGCGATCAGCTCGCGGAGCCGCTCGTCCCCGCCGCGGAGGGAGTCGAGCACCTGGGCCGGCAGCGCGTCGGGCCGGGCGGCCCCGGGCTGGTCGTGCGCGGATCCGGTGGTGACCGGTTTCATGGGGCGGTGGCTCCTCGTCGGGGATTCCGGGGAAGGTCTCGGAGGCATAGGGGTCTCAGGGCTGTCGGGGGCTTGCAGGTACGGGGATCTCGGAGGTGTCAGGGGCATGGGGGTACGGGATCTCGGAGGTGTCAGGGGCGTGGAGGTACGGGGTTCGGGGACTCGGAGGTGTCAGGGGACGGGGTCTCTGGGATCCGGGGAGTCTCGGGAGTGTCGCCCGGGGCGGCGGGAGCAGGCCGGGTGAGGCGGAGGACGAACTCCAGCGCCTCGCGGAAGAGGGTCTCCTGCTCCTGCAGCCCGGTCCACAGGTGGTCGGCGCCCTCGACGAGCCGCAGGCTCACCCGGCATCCGGCGGCCCGGAGCGCCCGCGCCAGCTGCTCGCTCTGCGCGCAGGGGACGGACCGATCGGCCGTGCCGTGCGCCAGGAGGAAGGGCGGCGCGTCCGCCGAGACGTAGGTGACCGGGCTGGCGGCCGCGGCCAGGTCCGGCGCCTGCGGCACCGGCGCCCCGATCAGCAGCGACTCCCGGGAGTCGGGGGCGTCGGCGGCGGTCACCGCGTCCGGGCGGGACTGGCGCTGCATGGTGCGCAGGTCGGCGGGGCCGTACCAGTCGACGACCCCCGCGACCGTCGCGGCCGGTCCCGGGGCTCCCACCTCGCCCTCGAGCTCAGGCCGGCCGGCGGTCAGGCCGAGCAGGGCGGCGAGGTGACCGCCCGCCGACTCGCCCCACAGGACGACCCGGTCGGCGTCGAGCCCGAGTCCGGCGCCGTACGAGCGCAGCCAGCGCAGCGCGGCCTTGCCGTCGTGCAGCTGGGCCGGGAAGACGGCCTCGCCGCTGAGCCGGTAGTCGATCGAGGCGACCGCGAGGCCTGCCCGGACGAGCAGGTCGAACGGGCTCTCCCGCCAGGAGTCGAAGGCGGGCCCGAAGCGGCCGCGGCTTCCGGTCCGCCACCCGCCGCCGTGCAGGAAGAGCACGACGGGGACGGGCCGGTGCGCCTCGGCGGCGGGCAGGTGGAGGTCCAGCAGGAGCGGGCGGAACCCGCTCGGCGCCGCGTATTCGACCCCGCGCAGCAGCCGGGCGCCGCCCGGGGAGCGCTCCGGGGCCGGGAACCCGGCGGGAGGCGGACCCGGGAACGAACCGGAGGACAGGTCCGGGGACCGGGCGGGAGGCGGGTCCGGGAGCCGTCCGGTCGGCTCGGCCACCTCAGCGGTCCAGCCGCAGGTCGAAGCGGAACTCGTTGCGGAAGGCCCGCCCGGCCGCGGTCAGCCGCTCCGGGGAGGGCGCGTACGGCGGGTCCGGCAGCGCGAAGGAGTCCGTGCGCGTCCCGGCGGCGGCGAAGAACCGCTCGAAACCACCGGTGCAGACCCCGAGGATCCTGGTGTCGTCGGCCTCCACCCGGAACGTGTGCGGCAGCCCGGCCGGGACGTACCCGAAGTCGCCCGGCTCCAGCAGCCGCTCCAGCCGCTCACCGCCGGCGTCCTGGATCCACACCCGCGCGCGGCCGCCGAGCACGAAGAAGATCTCGTGGACGTCGGCGTGCGCGTGCGTGGGGATCGCCTCGCCCCTGGGGGCCGCCAGTGTGAAGACTCCGAACTGCCCCTCGGTCTCGTCCTTGCTGAGCAGGACGGTGACCAGCGAGTCGAAGAGGTGCGCCCGCTCGCCCTCTCCCGACTCCAGGAAGAACGGTACGGGCCTGCCCGGGAGGGAGAAGCCCTCCGCGCCGGGCTGCGCGAACTGCGCGGTCATCGGCCTTCCTCGCAATCGGGTCGGTCGTCCACGTGACTCGTCCGGGTGACGCGTCCGTGTGACGGGCGTCACGCCCGCCGACCGGCAAAACTAGGACGGCCGCACCGGTGGCACCAGCCGGAATTCCATTGAATGGCACGCGTTCACGATGTCCCGGCCCGCCCTTCCGAGCGTGTCCGCAGGCGCGTCGCCTCCGACCGTCCTTTCCCGGACCTGGATTCCCGGGCGTCGGCTCCGATCGTCCTTTTCCGGGCGCGTCGTGAGGCACACTGCACGGGTGACGAACGCTTCCGGCACCTCCCGCGCGCCCCGGGGCCGCCGGCCGGCACAGGGCGAGCCCGTGATCGACCGGGCCTTCGCCCTGCTCACCGCCTTCACCGCCACCCGCCGCGCCATGACCCTGGCCGAGCTCAGCCGGGCCAGCGGCACCCCGGCGAGCACGACTCTGCGGCTGGCCCGGCGCCTGCTGCAGCTGGGCGCGCTGGAGCGCGACGCCGACGGCCGGTACGTGATCGGACTGCGGCTGTGGGAGCTGGCCTCTCTCGCTCCGCGCGGACACGGGCTGCGCGAGGTGGCGCTGCCGTACATGGAGGACCTCTACGAGGCGACCCATCAGCACGTCCTGCTCGCCGTGCGGGACGGCGCGGACGCGCTGCTCGTCGAGCGGCTGTCGGCCCGGGACGCCGTCAACGTGCTCTACCGCGTCGGCGGGCGGCTGCCCCTGCATTCCACCGGCGTCGGCCTGGTGCTGCTGGCCCACGCGGAGGCGCGGCTCCAGGACGAGGTCCTGGCCCGGCCGCTGGTGCACGAGCCCGAAGGCGTCCCCGTCTCCCCCGCGGCCCTGCGGCGGACTCTCGCAGAGGTGCGCAGGACGGGGCTGGCGGTCGTCGAGCGTTCGAAGCCGGGCCCGGTGGTCGCCGTGGCCGCGCCGGTGCGGGGCGGGGACGACCGCGTCGTGGCGGCGCTGTCGGTCGTCGTGCCGGCCGGCGGCGCCGAGGCCCGGGTGCTGTCCCCCGCGCTGCGCGCCACGGCCCGGGCGCTGTCCCGGAGCCTGGGCTCCCCGCGTTCCGCCGCGGCCCCCGGCGGCCCGTCACCCGCCCGCCCGTAGCCGGAGACCGGGCACCGGGCACCGGCGGAACGGGATCACCGGGTCCAGGGGAAGCGCGGCGGCCGGCGTTCGAGGAAGGCGGAGACGCCCTCGGCGAGCTCGGCGGCCGACTCCTTCTGCCACTGCCGGAAGCGGGCCTCGTCGGCGTGGCCGTCCACGATCTCCTTGCTGGCGGTCAGGGTGAGCTGGGAACGCGAGGCCATCGTGCGGGCCAGGCCGTACACCCGGTCGGCCAGCGCTCCGGGCGGCAGGACCTCGTCCACCAGGCCGATGCGCAGGGCGTGGCCGGCGTCGATCTGGTCGGCGGAGTAGAGCAGCAGCTTGGCGGCCGACGGGCCCACGTGCTCGACCAGGCGGCGGGTGGAGGACCGCGGGTAGACGAGGCCGAGCCGCGCCGGGGTGATGGCGAAGCGGGCGTCGGCGGCGGCCAGGCGGAGATCGCAGGCGAGGGCGAGCTGGCAGCCGCCGCCCACGCAGAAGCCCTCGATCATCGCGATCGCCGGCTTGGGGAACCGGATGAGCGCCCGCTCGGCGGCGACGGTCACCCCGGTGTCGTCGCCGTCCTCGGCCAGCCCGGCGATCTCCGAGATGTCGGCCCCCGCGCAGAAGGTGCCGCCCGCCCCGGTGAGGACGAGCGCCCGCACGGCCGGGTCCTCGGCCAGCGGCGCCAGGATCCCGGGCAGCGCCCGCCACATGCGCGCGCTCATCGCGTTGCGCTTGTCCGGGCGGTCGATCCGCAGGGTGGCGACGTGGTCGTCGACGGAGAGGGCGAAACCATCAGCGAAGCCATCGGAGATCTGCACGGGATAGATTCTCCCGGCCCGCTTCTGCGATCATGATCCGGGCCCCGGCGGTCCCGCGCCCGAACCGGCTGATCCGGCTGATCCGGCCGATCCGGGTCCCGGCGGCCCCGCGCCCGGACCGGCGGGTCCGTGATCCACGAGGCGAGAGGTCAGGAGATTCCCGTGCCCCCATCCCCCGCCACCCGCAGGACGCGGCCGTCCCGGCCGCTCGGGCGCCTGAGCCCGGCCGAGCGGCGCCTGTGGGACGCCTACCCGACGGGCGCCTGGGTGGATCTGCGGAGCGGCGACCCGGCGGCCGACGACCCGGCGGGCGGGGCGGCCTGGGGTCCGGAGCGCACGATCCGGGCGGAGGTCCTGACCGCGCTGCTGCTCGGCGCGCGGGAGACGGAACCGGGCGCGACGCCCGGGCTGCGGCTGGCCGGGGCGCGCGTCACCGGGGATCTGGACCTGTCCGACGCCACCGTCGAGACCAAGCTCCACCTCCTCAACTGCCACCTGTCGGGGGTGATCGACCTCAGCGACGCGAACACCCGGGGGGTGCGCTTCCGCGGCTGCGATCTGGGCCGGGTCCGGGCCGCCCGCAGCACCGTCGACGGGCTGCTGGAGTTCGACGGATCCTCCCTGCGCGGCCTCCGGCTGGACAACGCCCACGTCACCGGCCAGCTCCGGCTCTCCAGGTCGCAGGTGGGCCCTCCCCGGGAGGGCGACAGGACGGGGGCGCCCATGCAGGACGTCAGGAAGCCGTACAGCGAGGCCGAACGCCGGGAACGCGGCCTGGACGACGGGCACCGGTGGGCGGTCTGGGCCGGCGGGCTGGTCGTGGACGGCGGCGCGTTCCTCCGGGGGCTGCGGGCCGCCGGCGGGCTGCGCATGGTGGGCGCGAAGTTCCACGGCGGCCTCTACCTGCAGGAGGCGTCGATCACCGCCGCGGAGCTCGCGGCCGGCGACGCCGCCGCCGGACCCTCGGCGGGCGCGTCCGCCGCGGCCGGGGTCCCGGCCGCCGGGGTGTACGCCGTCTACGCCGACTTCCTGGAGGCCTCCGCGGCCGAGTTCAGCGCCGGGTTCACCGCGGCGGGCACCGTACGGCTGCGCGGGGCGCGGATCAACGGCGTGCTCTCGTTCGACAAGGCGGCGCTGAAGGCGTCCGACCGGTCCCTGCACCTGAGCCACATGCAGGTGGACGAGCTGATCCTGCGGCCGTCGGAGGTGGAGGGCGAGGTCAACCTCAGTTACTCGCGGATCGGCGTGCTGATGGACCGGCTCTCGTCGTATCCCGACCACGTGCACCTGAACGGGCTGACCTATGAGGCGCTGCGCGGATCGTGGAGCGTCGCCCAGCGGCTGTCGTGGCTCTGCCGGGACCCGGGCGGCTACCGGCCGCAGCCGTACGAGCAGCTGGCGACCTGGTACCGGCGGATCGGCCACGAGCCGGACGCCCGCCGGGTGCTGCTGGCCAAGCAGCGCGAGCGCCGCGGCACGCTCAGGTCCACCGGCCGGTTCTGGGGACGCCTGCTGGACCTCGCCGTCGGGTACGGCTACCGGCCCTGGCTGGCCGGTCTCTGGGCGGTGGTGCTGCTGGCCGCGGGGACGACGGTCTTCTCCGCCGTCCCCCCGATGAAGATCGATCCGGACGAGGTCCGGCACTTCAACGCCTTCGTCTACACGCTGGACCTGCTGGTCCCGGTGAGCGTCTTCGAGCAGCGCGGCGCCTGGGAGCCGGTCGGCTGGACCCGGTGGCTGGCCTGGACGCTGGTCGCCTCCGGCTGGATCCTGGCCACCGCGCTGATCGCCGGGGCCGCCCGGGTCCTCCGCCCCTCGAACGCTCCCTGAGCCCCGGCCCCCTTCCCGTCCTACGCCCCTCTCCCCGAACTGCATCCCCTTCCCGACCTGCGCCTTCGCCGCCCCGTACCGATCCGTGCGCGGATCGATGTAAAAAATCATTGACCTCATGTCTGCTTTGGCTTACGTTTGCCATGTTAAGTTTTCTATACATGGAGCGGATGTGTCGTACGAAGAGAAGGGCGTGTGGGTCTACCTCGTGGTGAGCCTCGGCACGTACGCGGCCTACCTCGCGGTCATCCTCGGGCGGGCGGGCGGCGGACCCCTCACCGAGGTCGCCTACGTGCCGCCGATGTTGTGGAGCATCGGCGTCGCCGTCGTCGCGGCGATCGTCGGCCGCATCGGCGTCGCCGTCGCCACGGCGATCGCCGGCCGCATCGCCGACGAGACCGTGCGGCTCAGCGAGAACTACCGGAGCGACCCCCGGGACAAGGACATCAACCGGTTCGGCGAGTACGTCGGCGGCGGCGTCTTCGCCGTCGCCATGCTGGTGCCGTTCGCGCTGGCCGTCGTGGAGGCCGACCACTTCTGGATCGCCAACGCGATGTACGCGTCGTTCGTCCTGACGGCGCTCGTCAGCTCCTGCGCGAAGCTCGTCGCCTACCGCCGGGGCCTGTAGCCATGGGAAAGCCCACGAAGATCACCAATTCGATCCGCGCGCTGCGGTTCGCGCACGGCGAGATGACGCAGGCGGAACTCGCCGAGCGGATCGGCGTGACCCGGCAGACCGTCATCGCCATCGAGCACGGGCGCTACTCGCCCTCCCTGGAGATGGCCTTCCAGATCGCGCGGGTGTTCGGCGTCCCGCTCGACGACGTCTTCCAGTACCCCGCCACCGAGAACTGACCGGCGCCACCGAGAACCGACCACCGCACCGCACGCGGGGCGACCGCCTCGCGGGCTCCGCCCGGCATGCCCGGGAACCCGGACGGGAAGGCACATCATGTCCCACACGACCAGCAGCCGCACGACGACGATGCGGGCGATCATCCAGGACCGGTACGGAGCACCGGAGGACGTCTTCCGGCTCCAGGAGGTCGCCAGGCCCGTCCCCGGAGACGGGGAGGTGCTCGTACGGGTCCACGCGGTCCCCGTCACGGGAAGCGACTGGCACCTCTTCCGGGGCCTGCCGTACGCCGCACGCCCCATCACGGGGATGCGCAGGCCGAAGAACCGTGTACCGGGTCTCGAACTGGCCGGGACGGTCGAGGCGGTCGGCAAGGAGGTGCGGGGGTTACGACCGGGCGACGAGGTGTTCGGCTGGTACGGCGGGACCCTCGCCGAGTACGTCGCGGTGCCCCAGGACCAGCTCGCGCCCAAGCCGGCCAATCTCACGCTCGTGGAGGCCGCCGCGGGACCCATCGCGGCGTTCACCGCGCTGCAGGCCCTGCGCGACCGGGCGCGGATCCGGCCCGGACAGAAGGTGCTGATCTCCGGGGCCTCGGGCGGCGTCGGCATCTACGCCGTGCAGCTCGCCAAGGCCTACGGCGCGGAGGTCACCGGCGTGTGCAGCACGGCCAAGACGGACCTGGTCCGCTCGATCGGCGCCGACCACGTCATCGACTACACCCGGGAGGACTTCACCGACGGCCGGGTCCGCTACGACGTGTTCGTCGACGTCTACGGGAACCCGTCGTTGCCCGCCTGCAGGCGGGCCCTCAAGCCCGGAGGAATCCTCGTGTTCGTCGGCGGTACGGGCGGCCGGTGGTTCATGGGCACCGACCGCTGGCTGCGCGGGCTGCTGGCGGCCCCGTTCCTGCGCCTGAAGGCGCGGGTGCTCGTGCACAAGGACAGCCGGGAGGACCTGATGATCCTCAAGGATCTCATCGAAGCCGGCAAGGTCACCCCGGTGGTCGACCGGACGTACCCGCTGACCGAGGTCGCCGAGGCCGTCCAGTACGTGCGGGAGGGCCGCAGCCGGGGCCAGATCGTCATCGCCGTCGGCGACCCGGCGCCGGGCGACCGTCCCCTCTCTTAGCCCGCTCTCTCGATCCGCCCCCTCCTCAGGGGGTGTCCACCCGGAACCTCGGCAGGGACTCGGGATACTTCTCCCGGACGAACGTCACCATGTGCTCGCGCATGTCGCATCTGAGGTCCCAGGCGCTGGCGGAGTCGGCGGCGCTCATCAGGGCGCGCAGCTCCACCAGGCCGTTCGGCAGGACGTCGGTGACCTGGAGCGTCCAGTCCTTCTGGTCCCAGAGCGGGTGCTCGCGCAACGCGCGGTAGAGCTCGGTGCGCAGCTCCTCCACCGGGACCGACCAGTCCACCCGGAGCAGCACCGTGCCGATCACCCGGCTGCCGTGCCGGGTCCAGTTCTCGAAGGCGTTGGAGGTGAAGTAGGAGACGGGCAGGACCAGCCGCCGCTCGTCCCACAGGCGCAGGACCACGTAGGTGAGGGTCAGCTCCTCGATCCGGCCCCACTCGTCCTGCACCACGACCACGTCGTCCAGCCGGATCGCGTCGCTGAAGGCGAGCTGGAGCCCGGCCACCATGTTGCCGAGGGTGGACTGGGCGGCGATGCCGGCCACCACGCCGGCGATGCCGGCGGAGGCGAGCAGGCCGGCGCCGAGCGCCCGCACCTGGGGGAAGCTGAAGAGCATCGCGCCGAGCGCCACCACGACGATCACCGCCGTGGCGACCCGGCGGACCAGCGCGATCTGGGTGCGGATGCGGCGGGCCCGCCGGTTGCGCTCGCCCTCGACGGCGTGCAGCCGCTCCAGGACGACGTCGGTGACGGCGTAGGCCGACTGGATCACCAGCCAGGCGACGGCGGCGATCATCGCCAGGGTGCTGGCCCGCTGGATCGCGGTGTCCGCCGACTGGGCCATTCCGGGTTCGTAGAGCGTGTACACGGTCGCCACGACCGCCGTGGCGAACGCCGGCCAGGTGCAGCGCCGCACCAGCGGACCGGCGAGGACCCACCTCTCGCCGATCAGCCGGGAGCGCAGTGCCCGCCGCACCACCTCCACGGCCGCCACGGCGGCCAGCACGGAAACCAACATGATGATCCAGTCGGACACCGGCAGCGCCCCTCCCGTCGGCTTTACCGACGGGTGGGTGCCCCTATGCGTGTCACATATTCAGAAAGACTCGTCGAATGTGACATTCCCCTCAACAGCTACTTGATAGGCGGAAACGCGACGCTCGAAGAAGTTCGCCAGTTCCTGCACGTCCTGGAGCTCCATGAAGGCGAACGGGTTGGCGGTGCCGTACCGGACGGGCATGCCCAGGCGGACCAGGCGCTGGTCGGCCACGTACTCCAGGTACTGCCGCATCTGCCCGGCGCTCATCCCGGCCAGGCCGTCGCCGCACAGGTCGGCGGCGAAGGCCAGCTCGGCCGCGACCGCCTCCTCCAGCATCCGCGTCACCTGCGCGCCGAGCTCGTCGTCGAACAGGTCGGGCTCCTCCGCGCGCACGGTGTCCACCACGCTGAAGGCGAACTCCATGTGCATGGACTCGTCGCGGAACACCCAGTTCGTTCCCGTGGCCAGGCCGCCGAGCAGGCCGCGGGAGCGGAACCAGTAGACGTAGGCGAAGGCGCCGTAGAAGAACAGGCCCTCGATGCAGGCGGCGAAGCAGATCAGGTTGAGCAGGAACGCCCGCCGGTCGTCCCTCGACTCCAGCCGCCGCAGCCCGCCGAGCGAGTCGATCCAGCGGAAGCAGAACTCGGCCTTGTCGCGGATGGAGGGGATGTGCTCGACCGCGGCGAACGCCTTGACGCGCTCGTCGTGGTCGGGCAGGTAGGTGTCCAGCAGGGTCAGGTAGAACTGGACGTGCACGGCCTCCTCGAACAGCTGCCTGCTGAGGTACAGCCGCGCCTCGGGCGCGTTGACGTGCTGGTAGAGGTTGAGGACCAGGTTGTTGGCCACGATCGAGTCGCCGGTCGCGAAGAAGGCGACGAGGCGGTTGATCAGGTGGCGCTCCTCCGGCGTCATCTTCGCCAGGTCGGCGAGGTCGGAGTGGAGGTCCACCTCCTCCACCGTCCAGGTGTTGCGGATGGCGGCCCGGTACCGCTCGTAGAAGTCCGGGTAGCGCATGGGCCGCAGGGTCAGGTCCATGCCGGGGTCGAGCAACATCAGGGAGTGCCTCTCGGGGGTCGGTCGTCCTACGGGATGATCGTGTCGCCGGACGCCTACTGGCAGGCGTCGCAGTACTCGGGGTTCTCCAGCGAGCACGCGACGGCGTCGGGGTCCGCGACAGGTGCGGGAGCGGGCACGGCGGCGGCCGGCTGGGCCACGGTGGTCTGGGCGATCCTCGTCGCGGGACGCGAGCGCAGGTAGTAGGTGGTCTTCAGGCCGGACTTCCAGGCGTAGGCGTACATCGAGGAGAGCTTGCCGATGGTCGGCGTGGCCATGAAGAGGTTCAGCGACTGCGACTGGTCGATGTACGGCGTGCGCCCGGCGGCCAGGTCGATCAGCGCCTTCTGCGGCAGCTCCCACGCGGTCCGGTAGAGGACCTTCAGGTCGGCCGGGATCTCGGGGATGTCCTGGACCGAGCCGTCCGCCCGCTTGATCGCGTCGCGGATCACCGGGGTCCACAGTCCGCGCTCCTGGAGGTCGCGGACGAGGTAGCGATTGACCTGGAGGAACTCGCCCGACAGGGTCTCGCGCTTGAAGACGTTGGAGACCTGGGGCTCGATGCACTCGTAGCAGCCCGCGATGGACGCGATCGTGGCGGTCGGCGCGATGGCGACCATCAGCGAGTTGCGCAGACCGGTCTGGGCGATCTTCTCGCGGAGCGCGGCCCACCGCGGGGAGGTCGCGGCGCCGTAGTGGTCGGGGTGGAGCACGCCCGCGGCGGCCCGCGTGTCGTCGTAGGAGGGGTGGCGGCCCCGCTCGGCGGCCAGGTCTGCCGAGGTGTCGTAGGCGGCCAGCGCGATCTCCTCGGCGACGCGGGTGGACAGCTCCAGCGCCTCGGGCGAGTCGAACGGCAGCCGCAGCGCGAAGAACACGTCCGCCAGGCCCATCACGCCCAGCCCGATCGGCCGCCACCGCCGGTTGGCGGCCTCGGCCTCGGGGGTCGGGTAGAAGCCGAGGTCGATGGTGCGGTCCAGGAAGCGGACGGCGGTGCGGACGGTACGGCGCAGCCGCTCCCAGTCCAGGCCGTCCCCGCCGCCGAGGTGGGCGGCGAGGTTGACGGAGCCGAGGTTGCACACGGCGGTCTCGGCGTCGCTGGTGACCTCCAGGATCTCCGTGCAGAGGTTGGACAGGTGGATGACGTTCTCGGGGCGGGCGGTCTGGTTGGAGGTCCGGTTGGCCGCGTCCTTGAAGGTCATCCAGCCGTTGCCGGTCTGGGCGAGGGTGCGCATCATCCGGCCGTAGAGAGCCCGGGCCGGGACCTGCCGGACGGCCGCGCCGTCGGCCTCGGCGGCCCGGTAGGCCTCGTCGAAGGCGGGGCCGTACAGGTCGGTGAGGTACGGGACCTGCTTGGGGTCGAACAGCGACCACATGGCGTCGGCCTCGACCCGGCGCATGAACTCGTCCGGGACCCAGTTGGCCAGGTTGAGGTTGTGGGTGCGGCGGGCGTCCTCTCCGGTGTTGTCGCGCAGTTCCAGGAACTCCTCGATGTCGGCGTGCCAGGTCTCCAGGTAGACGCAGGCCGCGCCCTTGCGGCGGCCGCCCTGGTTGACCGCGGCGACGCTGGAGTCCAGGGTGCGCAGCCACGGCACGATGCCGTTGGAGTGGCCGTTGGTGCCGCGGATCAGCGAGCCCCGGGAGCGCACGCGGGTCCAGGAGACGCCGATCCCCCCGGCGTACTTCGACAACCGCGCGACCTGGCCGTACCGCTCGTAGATCGCCTCCAGCTCGTCGCGCGGCGAGTCGAGCAGGAAGCACGACGACAGCTGCGGGCGGCGGGCGCCGGAGTTGAACAGGGTCGGCGAGCTGGGCAGGTAGGACAGGCTCGCCATGAGGCCGTACAGCTCGGCGGCCTCCGCGACGGTCTCCGACAGCCCGCAGGCCACCCGGAGGAAGAAGTGCTGCGGGCGCTCCAGGACCTTGCGGGTCTCGGGGTGGCGCAGCAGGTAGCGGTCGTAGACGGTGCGCAGGCCGAAGTACTCGAACGCGCTCTCCCCGGTGATCAGCGCGTCCAGCTCCGCGGCGTGCGCGGCGACGAAGGCGGCGAGCCGGTCGGCGACCAGCCCGGCCGCGTGGGTGGCGGCGACGGACTCCGAGAAGGTCCGCACGCCGTGCTCGGCCGCCTCGTCGGCGATCAGGCCGGCCAGCAGCCGGGCGGCGAGCCGGGAGTTCTCCGGATCGGTGATCACCCTGGCGGCGGCCTCCTCGATGGCCAGCCTGCGCTCGGCCGTTTCGGACAGAGCCGTTTCAGACAGAGTCTGTGTCACGTGCTACCCCTCGCCTTCCCCGTGCGGTACGGCTCTCGCAGGGGCGGGCAGGCGGCAGGGGCGGTCACCGGGCACGCGGGCGTGCGGGCACGCCGGGATCGCCTCGTCCGCGGGCCCTCCCTCGAGGCCCTGGACTCATCACGTCACCGGCAGGTCTTCGGACTCACGGGCGTCGCACACGTTCCTACTGGCCGTCGCTTCCCGGGTCTCCCCAGTGCTCGATTGACGGCGGTCGTTCCCGTTCACCGCTGCGGGGCAGCCCCGGATTCTCACCGGGTTCCCTCTTGCCTCGCCCCGGAGGGCGAACCAGCAACGAGGAAGGATCCTACATCTAGGGGCGCGTAGCGCAACCGACCCCACAGTTTGTGTCGGACGCGCTCAGCAATCCGAGGTCGTAGAGCACCTCGCGGGTGCGCCGGGTCTCGGTGCCGAGCCACTGGCGGAAATCGTCCCCGCTCAGGTAGACGCGGTCCCAGCCCTCCCGCGCGCACAGCGCCTGCCAGCGCGGGGAGGCGTCCAGGCGGTCGCACAGCCCCACGGCGGCGTCGTAGTCCTCGGCGCTCATCCGCCGGGGGCCGAACACGCCGCACCAGTCGCTGTACTCCAGCCGGATCTCCAGCTCCATCAGCGTGGGCGCGTCGATGCCGTCGATCCGGGCGGCGGAGGAGACCGCCAGGGGGCGCAGCCCGCCCGCGGCGATCCCGGCGGCGAAGGCGCGGGCCGGGCCCAGGAGCGCGGCCAGCCGTCCGACGTGGAGCGCCTCGACGGCGTCGCCCTCCTCCAGGTATCCGGCGTAGTCGAGCAGCCGGACGTCCACGCCGAGGCATTTGCCGATCATTCCGTAGAGGACGTGGCCGCAGCCGCCCGTCGCGCCGCCGCCGACCACGGGACCGGCCGGGTCGCGGCGGAGCACGGCGGCGAAGTCCTCGAACGAGCGCAGCGGCGAGCCGGCCGAGACCACCAGCGCCGACCAGTCGCCGACCAGGCGGGCCAGCGGGGTCACGGAGTCGGCCACGGGGAGGCTGCCGGCCATCTCCGCCCCGGCGACCAGGGGCGCCCCCGCGACCAGCAGCCTGCCCTCCCGGGCGAACGGGACGCGGGAGGCGTCGAGGGCGTCGAGGGCGGCCAGTCCCGCCTCCTGCGGCCGGTTGCCGACCTGCGCCGCGGCGGCCAGCCCGTCACCGGTCACGACCTCGGCCAGGGCCCGGGCCGTCCGATCCCATCGCTGCCCGCGCACCGCGGGCGCGACGATGGACACCCGGTCCGCGGGCGGCGCCACCGCACCGCCCGTCAGGACGCAACCGGTCGCGGAGGCCATGATCCCCGCGCTGAGCGCGAAAAACGTTCTGCGGCGCATCGGCGTTCCTCCTCAGGTCCCCGATACCTGAAGTTACACAGGCGCCACTTTCCGTTACGTGGCGGGGTGGGAGGAAACCGCCCGTCTCATTCCACCGTGACGCTCTTGGCCAGGTTGCGCGGCTTGTCGACGTCCCGCTCCAGGGCCACGGCGGCGTGGTAGGCGAACAGCTGGAGCGGGATGCCCAGCAGGATCGGGTCCAGCTCGACCTCGTTCTTGGGCACCACCAGGCAGTCGTCGGCCAGCTTGGGGTCGGCCGCCCGGTGACCGACCATGATCACCTGTCCGCCGCGCGCCCGGATCTCCCCCAGCGCGGTGAGGTTCTTGTCCAGCAGCTCGTCGTCGGGGACGATCGCCACGGTCGGCATCTCGGGGCCGATCAGCGCCAGCGGGCCGTGCTTGAGCTCGCTGGCCGGGTAGGCCTCGGCGTGCACGTAGGAGACCTCCTTGAGCTTCTGCGCGCCCTCGCGGGCCACCGGGTAGCCCCGGACCCGGCCGATGAACATCATGCTCGGCGCGGCGGCGTACTTCTGCGCGAGCTCCTTGATCTCCGGCTCCAGCGCGAGGATCTCCTTGATCTGGTCGGGCAGGCGGCGCAGCCCCTCGCAGATCCGGCGGCCGTCGGCCGGCGACAGGTCGCGCACCCGGCCCATGTGCAGGGCCAGCAGCGCGAAGGCCACGGCGGTCGAGGTGAACGCCTTGGTGCTGGCGACCGAGACCTCGGGGCCGGCGTGCAGGTAGACGCCGCCGTCGCACTCGCGGGCGATGGCGCTGCCGACGGTGTTGACGATGCCCAGCACCCGGCCGCCCTTGCGCTTGAGCTCCTGGACGGCGGCCAGCGTGTCGTAGGTCTCGCCCGACTGGCTGATCGCCACGTACAGGGTGTCGTGCTCCACGACCGGGTTGCGGTAGCGGAACTCGCTGGCCGGCTCGGCGTCGGCCGGGACGCGGGCCAGCTCCTCGATGAGCTGCGCGCCGATCTGGCCGGAGTAGTAGGCCGAGCCGCAGCCGATGATCTTCACGCGGCGGAAGGACCTGATCTCCCGGGCGTCCATGTTGAGGCCGCCCAGGTGGGCGACGTTGAAGCGCTCGTCGAGGCGGCCGCGCAGGGTGCGGGCGACGGTCTCGGACTGTTCGGAGATCTCCTTGAGCAGGTAGTGCTCGTAGCCGCCGGTGTCGTAGTTCGCGGTCTCCCAGTCGACGGTCAGCGGCTCCTTGGCGGTCTCCCGGGCGTCGCTGGCGAAGGTGTGGAAGCCGTCGGCCTTCAGCACCGCCAGCTCGCCGTCCTCCAGGTGCACCACCTGGCGGGTGTAGCGGACCAGCGCGGCCACGTCGGAGGCGGCGAACATCTCCTTCTCGCCGATGCCCAGCACGATCGGGCTGCCGTTGCGGGCCACGACCACCTCGCCGGGGCGCTCGGAGTCGAGCACCGCGATGCCGTAGGTGCCGACGACCCGCTTGAGCGCGGTCCGCACGGCCTCCTCCAGCGAGTCGGCCTCCTTGACGGTCCGGGCGATCAGGTGGGCCAGCACCTCGGTGTCGGTCTCGGACAGGAAGACCGCGCCGTCGGCCTCCAGCTTGGCGCGCAGCTCGTCGGCGTTCTCGATGACACCGTTGTGCACGACCGCGATGCGCTCGTCGTTGGACAGGTGCGGGTGGGCGTTCTCGTCACTGGGCACGCCGTGGGTGGCCCAGCGGGTGTGGCCGATGCCGACGGTCCCCTTGAACCGCGCCGGTACGGCCGCCGCCAGGTCGGCGACCCGGCCCTTGACCTTGCGCATCTTCAGGCCCTTGTTGGCCACCACCACGCCGGCCGAGTCATATCCCCGGTACTCCAGGCGCTGCAGGCCTTCCAGCAGGATCGGCGCCGCGTCCTTCGACCCGATGTAGGCCACGATTCCACACATTCGGCTCTTCCTTCCCGATCAGGGGCGTACCCACTACCAACTTGTCGGTATATGTCGGCTTGCGATTTTTGTCCGGTCACCCGTAGACGATCCTGCGCAGCTGGCGCAGGGAGAGCTCGGGCGCCGCGACACGGCGGGAGGGCAGCTCGGCGGCGATCCGGCGGAAGATCTCGTCGTTGACCAGCCCTCTGCCCTTGAGCTCGGCGTGACGCCTCCGGACGAACTCCTCGACGGGCTCGGAGAAGTACGCCAGCACGTCCGCCACCACCCGCGCCGCCTCCCCCGGCCCGAGCGAGCTCGTCCTGGTGAGGTGAACGATCAGGTCTTCGTGCGGATGCCATGTCGCGGACACAGAGCAGGACCATATGCAGGGGCGGAGCGATTCACCAAGTTTCCTGCCCGATTTCGGGCAGAAATCAATCGTTCCCTTCCTCTCCCTGTCACTTCCATGACTCTAGGTAGCATTTTGCTACAGAGGGTAGTCATCGGAGTGGGAGGAGTGATTTATGCGATATCTGTCAGGTACCGCGGCGCTTGTCGTTCTCGCCTTGATGATCCCCACCGCCCCCGGGGCCGCCGGCGTCCGGCGGGACGGCTCCGGCGGCAGGCAGGAGGCGTTCGCCCAGGCCGCCCGGGACTACGGAGTGCCGGAGAGCGTGCTGCTCGCGGTCTCCTACCTGGAGTCGCGCTGGGACCGCAACGGCGGGCTGCCCAGCGTCTCCGGCGGCTACGGGCCCATGCACCTGGTCGACGCGGGCCTGGTCGGGACGCGCCCGGCCGCCCCCGGAGAGCGCCGCGAGGGCGCGGCCGCCGGATCCGGTGACCGGCACGGCCATCACCACGGCGGCCATCACGGAGACGGGGAGGACCCGCGCGGCGACGAGACACGGCCGCTGGCCCGGCCGGCGGCCGTTCCCGCGCCCGCCGCCGCCCCGCCGGAGGACACCCTGCGGCTGGCGTCCCGGCTGACCGGGATCTCCCCCGAGCGGCTGCGCGACGATCCGTCCGCCAACATCCGGGGCGGCGCCGCGCTCCTGGCCGACTACCGGCGGCGGACGGGCGGGGAGCCCGGCGGAGCCCCGGCCGACTGGTACGGCGCGGTGGCCCGCTACTCCGGCTCGGACGACGCCGGGGCGGCGGCGGCCTTCGCCGACGAGGTGTACGCGACGATCCGCACCGGAGCCGCGCGGACCACCGACGACGGCGAACCGGTGGCCCTGCCCCCGGACCCGTCGGCGGTCCCGCCCGCCCCCCTGACCGCGGACCTGTCCGGACGGCTGGGCCTGCGCCGGACCGCCGCGACGCCCGGACCCGACTGCCCGCCCTCCGTCTCCTGCTCCTGGCTGCCCGCTCCCTACAAGCGCCTGGGCAAGAAGGGCCGGTACGGCAACCACGACCGGTACCCGGGGAGCAGGAAGATCGACTACATCGTCATCCACGACGGCGAGGGCGGTTACCGGTCCATGGTCAACGCGGTGCGCAACCCGCGCTACCTGAGCTGGCACTTCACCCTGCGCTCCGGCGACGGCCGGATCGCCCAGCACCTGCGCGCCCAGGACGTCGGCTGGCACGCGGGCAACTGGGACGTCAACTCCCGCTCCATCGGCCTGGAGCACGAGGGCTACCTGGCCAAGGGCGGCGCCTGGTACACCGAGGCGATGTACCGGGCCTCGGCCAAACTCGTCCGGCACCTCGCCGGGAAGTACCGCGTGCCGCTGGACCGGGCGCACATCGTCGGCCACGACAACGTGCCCGGGACCACCCGGGCGACGGTGCGCGGCATGCACACCGACCCCGGGCCCTACTGGGACTGGGAACGCTACTTCCAGCTGCTCGGCCGCCCGCTCTCCCGGGCCGTCCGCAAGGGCGGGCGCTCGGTGCTGATCCTGCCGCGGTACGCGGCCAACCGGCAGCGCTTCACCGGCTGCGGCGGGTCCGGCGCGTGCCCGCCGCAGGGCGCGTCCACGGTCTGGCTGCGCACCCGCCCCTCGGCCGACGCCCCCCTGGTCAAGGACGTCGGCAGGCACCCGAAGGGCCGTTCCACCCTGAGCGTGTACGACCACGCCGCACGCGCCTCGGCCGGCCAGCGCTACGCCCTCGCCGAGCGCCGGGGCGACTGGACCGCGATCTGGTATCTCGGCCAGCGGGCCTGGTTCCACGACCCCAGGGGCGCCCGCACCTCGGCGCGCGCCTCCGGCCCCCTGGTGACGCCCCGCCCCGGCCTGTCCTCGGTGAGGCTGTACGGCAGGGCCTACCCCGAGCCGTCGGCCTACCCCGCGGGGGTGAAGCGGCAGAAGCTCGCCCCGCTGCAGTACGCGTTCCGGGCCGGGCAGCGTTACAGCGTCGGCATGAGCCTGCGCGGGTCGTACCTGAGCGCCGTCACCTTCGACACGGCCAAGCACCGCGTGGTGGTGGGCGACACGGTCTACCACCAGATCCAGTTCGGGCACCGGTTCATGTTCGTCCGCGCCTCGGACGTCGTCGTGGTGCGGAGCTGACGCCCGGGGCGCGGCGGGCCTCCGTCAGAAGGTCACCAGCGGGTCGCCCACGAAGTCGGCGATGAAGTTGACGAAGAAGAATCCGAAGAACAGGAAGTTGAGGACCAGGATCACGTAGTGCCACCAGCGCGGGCGGGCCGGGCGGGGCAGGCGGCTGTTGAGGTACATCAGCAGGAAGGGGTAGATCAGCGCGCCCAGGTTGGACATGTTCGCCGACCACTGGACCAGGCCGACCGGCAGGACGCCGGACAGGATGACGGCACCGATGATCACCAGCAGCACGATCATGAAGGGGTAGTAGAACCGGCGCGGGTCGCCCTCGATGAGCGCGCGGAGCCGGGGGCTGGTGGCGTGGGCGGCGTCGGTGGTCACCCGGACCATCGCCTCGAAGATGCCGAGCTGGGTGGAGAACAGGATCAGCACGCCCAGCGCCAGGGCGATGTAGAACATCGCCGGGCCGTACTCGGCCCGCAGCACGCCCGCGACGAAGGTCGGGACGTTCGCCTGGGTGGGCCGCTGGCCGGAGAGCTCGACCGCGCGGGCCATCAGGATCGTGGGCAGCAGCATGCCGAGCATGGCGCCGACGAAGAACACGCCCCACATGTCGATCAGCAGCAGGCGGTACCAGCGCTTCCACATGGCCGTGTTCCGCGCGTCCTCGGGGAAGGTGACGCCGCTGGCCAGCAACTCCCGGCGCTCACCCCGCAGGCCGGAGATGAACCCGGCCCGGTGGCCCATGCCGTATCCCTTGTCCCGGTAGTGACCCATGACGTACCAGTTGAGGCCGGAGGCCAGCGCGGTGAACCCGGCCAGCGCGCCGATCTGGGTCGCGGTGATCCCGGCGGGCGGGGCGGCGGGGGTGACGAAGCCGCGGATCGCCTCCCACCACTGGCCGAACGGCACCACGAACAGGTCGATGAGGAGCAGTGCGGCGAGGATCGAGCCGACCATGACCCAGTTGGCCAGTTCCAGGGCGCGGCTGATCCGCCGGGCGGCCGCGGTGATGAGGAAGACGAGCACGAGCAGCGCGATGGCCCACCACTTGGGCTCCGCCGAGTCGGCGGGCGGCACCGCGCCGTGGATGAGCGCGTAGACGCCCTGCCCGGCGGCGCTCGCCCAGCCGCCCGCGATGAAGGCGAAGATCACGATGAAGACGGAGACCGGCACCCAGAGCAGGTGGCCGGGGGGCACCCGCCCCCAGCCGACGACGGGGACCTCCCCGGTGGCGACCACGTAGCGCGAGCACTCGACGTTGTAGAAGGTCTGCAGGACCGCGGAGACGACGATCACCCAGCCGACCCCGACGAACCCGTACTGCCCGACCGCCTGAGGGCCGAGCAGCCACTCGCCGCTGCCGATGGAGATGCCCAGGGCGATCAGGCTGGGTCCGACGGCGAATTTGAACAGTTCCTTCGCGCCGATCCTGCCGACGCCGAAGACCTCCTCGGGCGCGGGGAGATCGGCGACGGCCAGCGGCGGGCGGCTGACCCCGAGCGGACGTTCGAGCGTGGGTTCCGTCATGGGGCGCCTCCTGGTTCTCCAGCCGTCCCCCAAGGTCACTACGAGCGTGCGCCCCCGCATCCCACTCATCAAGACCCAACTCGCGCGCACACACCTCCGAAAAGGCGCTAGAGTTTTCCCGTGCCCCGGCGGATCCGCCGGGGGCGCGCGGAAGTGGCTCAGGGGTAGAGCATCACCTTGCCAAGGTGAGGGTCGCGGGTTCGAATCCCGTCTTCCGCTCTGGCAGGTCCTTTCAGGGCCTGGCTGGTGGAGTGGCCGAGAGGCGAGGCAACGGCCTGCAAAGCCGTGTACACGGGTTCAAATCCCGTCTCCACCTCAGCGCACGGTCATCGGAGCCTGCAGGATCCGGTAAAGTGGTGCACACACCGCGAAGGGGCGACCCGGAGCGGACACGCGGAAGTGGCTCAGGGGTAGAGCATCACCTTGCCAAGGTGAGGGTCGCGGGTTCGAATCCCGTCTTCCGCTCTGGATTCACCCGAGGACGATTAGCTCAGCGGGAGAGCGCTTCCCTGACACGGAAGAGGTCACAGGTTCAATCCCTGTATCGTCCACCACGCTTCACGGCACACCCCGTCCGGCCCGGTCGAAGTCAACCGCCGGCCACCGCCCGTTCCGGGCCTCACTCCGGCCGTTCGCGGCCGATCGGCACGATGACTCTGCGGTCGACCGGCGAGGACATCACGATCGAGGTCGTGGTCCGGCCCAGGGTCATGACCTGCTCCAGCAACTCCTCCAGGTGCCCGGTGTCGCGCACCGCGACCTTGAGGATCCAGCAGTCCTCGCCCACCACGTGGTGCGCCTCCAGGATCTCGGGGCGTGCGAGGACCTTCTGGGGCCGGGGGTGCCGGAGGGTGAGGCCGCCGCGCGGGGCGACCCGGACGAAGGCGAGGACGCCGTATCCCAGGTGGGCCGGTGAGACGAGCGCGGCGTAGCCGGTTATCGTCCCGTTCCCCTCCAGGCGGCGGATGCGCTCGGCCACGGCCGCCGGACTGAGCCGCACCCGCCGGCCCAGCTCGCTCAGCGTGATCCGGCCCTCCTCCTGGACGAGTTCCAGCAGTCGCAGGTCGATCGCGTCCAGTCCGGCCGGTGAATCACCGGCGAGACCGCGGTGAGAGCGTGAATCTTTCAGCCGTTCGCCTGGGTCTCCCATCGTTCCCCCTTCGATCACCGGCTGATCACCGTAACACCTACGCTCCGGGATGGCACGGGCCGTACCGGCGGGCGATCGTCCGGGGCGGGAGCCGGGTCCGAATCGTCCGAAGGCATCACGCACTTCCCATCACGAGGCACCATGGAGAGACGCATCGTCCGGATTCGGGTGATGGATATGCTTTCGGCTTCGGCGAAGGGGGCGAGCCCGTGCTGCGTGTGGTGGTCGATCCGGAGGTGCCCGCGGATGTGGCCAATCTCATGCGCCGGAACGGACCGTTGCTCTCCCGGTTCCACGGCGGCTGGAACCCGGAGGCGGGAACCGGGATCCCCGGTCCGGTCCTGGGCGTGTTCGGCGCGACGCTGCTGCTGGCGATCACAACGCTGATCGCCGTGGGCGCGGCGATCGCACCATTGATGATCTTCTTGACCGGGGTGGAGCTCTTCATCCTCTTCCTGCTGTACATCATCAGGAAGCCCGCTCCCGCCGACTCCCCGGAGCGCGTCCTGTACCGCCACGCGACCCAGTGGCGGGGCCGCTTCCTGGTGCTGGAGGACTTCGACCTGCCCTCACGGCAGCTGATGGGCCGGGTCCAGCAGGCCATCGACCGGATCCTGCGCTCGCGGGTCAACTCCATGGGCCTGCTGGACAGCGTGCGCAACGCGGTGATGCTCCCCGCCGAGGAGTGGGAGATCGCCAAGCTGCTGAACAAGCTGTCGGCGCTGCGGGCCAGGCATCACGCCCTCGCCCGGGGCGGCAGGATCCCCGAGGTGATCGCGGCGATGGAGCCGCTGGAGCGGGCGCTGGCCGCCACCGAGGCCGCCGTCGTCGCCCGCGTCGAGGCCCTGGAACGCTACGCCGGCCACGTCACCGAGGCCGACCGCGCCCTGGTCTCGCAGCACCAGATCGAGGCCATCCGCGCCCACCTGCCGGAGTACGAGCAGCTCGTCGCGGAGGCGGGCGCCGGAACGCTGCTGGCCCCGGAGATCGGGCACCTGGCGCAGGACGCCGACCAGCTGCAGAGGGCGCTGCGCGACAGCGTCCGCTCCGCTCACGAGGCATTCCGCTATCTCGATGGATAGCCGAAAATATAAGCTTTCTTGACTACGGTCCTACCGGGGAGACCGGAGGAAGGGGGCGAGCCGGTGCACCATGTGGTGGTCGATCCGGAGGTGCCGGCGGAGGTCGCCGAGCTGTTCCGCCGGAACGGTCCCCTTCTGTCCCGAATCCGCGCCGGATGGACCCCCGAACCGCACTCCGGCTCCTCCAAGCTCGCCGTCCGCGCCCTGCAGGCCTGCGGGACGCTCGCCGGGCTCCTCCTCCTGGGTGTCCTCCTCGTCGCGGACGGCGGGCAGATCTTCCTGTTCGTCGCCGCGCTCTTCCTCTTCGTCGCGGTCATCGGGCACCTGGCCGCCAAGGAGCCGATGGAGCCGGAGACCTATGAGTACGACGTCTACCGCCACGCCCGCTGGTACGAGGGACGCTACCTGCTGCCCGAGGACTTCGACTACTCCGCCGAGCTGCTGCGCGAGCGGACCCGGCAGACCGTCGACTACGTGCTCGGCTCCGAGGTCAACGGCAGGGGGATGCTCGACGACGTGCGCAACTCGGTGATGCTCCCCGCGCAGGAATGGGAGATCGCCCGACTGCTGGCCAAGCTGTCGGCGCTGCGGAGCGAGCACCACGACCTCACCCGGGGCGGCGGCTCCCCCGAGGTGCTCGCGGCGATGGAGCCGCTGGAGCGGGCGCTGGTCGCCAGCGAGGCCGCCGTCGTCGCCCGCGTCGAGGCCCTGGAACGCTACGCCGGCCATGTGGCCGAGGCCGAGCAGGCGCTGCGCGCCCACGAGCAGATCGAGCTGCTCCGCTCCCGGCTGCCCCGGTACGAGGAGCTGCTCGCCGAGACGGGCGCCAACGCGTTCGCCGTACCGGAGATCGACCACCTGGCCCGGGACGCGTCCCGGCTGGAGCAGGCGCTGCGCGACAGCGTGCACTCCGCTCACGAGGCGTTCCGCTACCTCGACGGCCCCGCCGAGACCTGAGCTCTCTTGCCAGGATCCCCCAAGGAAGCGAGGATGGCTCACATTCCTTGGAGGTGGGCATGCGGATCCGCCTGGACGTCACCCTCGGCATGGTCGTACTGGCCGACGTGCTGCGGGTCTTCCTGCCGTCACTGATCACGCTGTTCGGCCGGGCGGGCAGCACGCCCGCCGAGCTGATGGGCCTGTACGCCCTGTCCTGGTTCGCGGCGGCCTTCCTCGCGGTGCCGCTGGCCCGCCTGGTGCCCGCGCACCGGATCGCGCTGGGCGCCGGGGTCCTGCTGCTCTCGGCCCGGGCCGCGCTGCAGCTGACCGGCGGCGGGGCCCCGCAGCTCTACGTGGCCAGCGCGGGGCTGCTGGCCGGGCTGGTCTGGCTGGTCGCCACCGCGATGACCGCCGGGGACGCCCGGCCCGCACTGGCCGGGGTGGCCGCGGGGCTCGCGGCCTCCACCGTGATCCACGCGGCGCTGGACGGCGTCGACCTGATGTGGCGGGCGGGGCCGGTCCCCTGGCTGCTCCTGGCGGTCGAGCTGGCGCTGTTCGCGGCGTTCCTGGTCCGCTCCCGGACCCCGGCGGGAGAGGCGCGGCACGCCGGATCCCCCGGCGGCACGGACAGCGGATCCCCCGATGGCACGGATCCCGGATCCTCCGGCGGCGCGGGCGCCGGACGGCCGGAGGAGGCCGCGGGCGGGCCTCGCGCCTGGCTGCCGGTCGGCCCCGCGCTCCTGCTGTGGGGCCTGTACACCGGGAACGGCGCCTACGCCCAGTCCACGGTCGAGGCCCCCGGGTGGGTCGCGGCGGTCGTGGCGGGAGCCGCGGTGCTGTCGCTGCTGCCCGCCGTACCGCCGTGGCGGTGGCACCCGCTGGTCCCGGGCGTCGTCCTGGTCGCCTCCGCCGCCGCCTTCGCCCTGCTGCACCCGGCGATCGGCGGGATCCACGGCGTCTCGCCGCGGGCGCTGATCGCCGCCCAGGTCCTCGGCCAGCTGTCCCTGGTCGCCTGCCTCGCCTACGCGGCCGCGTCCCCCGTGTCCCCCGCGTCCGCGGGACCCGGCGCGCCCGCCCGGCGCGGCCTGGCCGCCGCCGGGGGCATGCTGCTGTTCGTCGTGCTCGTCTTCGCCTATTACGCCGCCTACGACCTCTACCTGCCCAACGACTGGGTGCCGATCGCCGCCGCGCTCCTGGTCGCCGCGCTGAGCCTGCCCGGGGCCTCCCGGCTGACGGGCGGGGCCGGGGGACGGGCGCCCGCCCTCGCGGTGACCGCCGGGGCGGTGGCCGCCGCCGTGCTCGCGGCGGCCGTCCCGCTCTGGCGGGGGCCGGTCCCCGCCTGGGAGCCCGCCGGGGAGGGCCTGCGCGTGGCGGCCTACAACATCAGGATGGGGTACGGCGAGCCCGGCCGGCTCTCGCTCGACCGGCAGGCCGACGCGCTCAGGGAGATGCGGCCGCACGTCGTCGTGCTCAGCGAGGCCGACCGGGGCTGGCTGCTCAACGGCGGCCACGACGACGTGCGGCTGATCGCCGAGCGGCTCGGCATGCGATTCGTCTGGGCCCCGGCGGCCGACGAGGTGTGGGGCGACGCGATCCTGACGAACCTGCCGGTCACCTCGGTCCGCAACCACGTGCTCGTCCAGGGCGGGCCCACGGGCGCGCAGGCGCTGGAGATCGGGCTGCGCTGGCGGGGGCGGGACGTCACGCTGATCGGCACCCACCTGCAGCCCCCGCCGGGCTGGCGCGAGCTCGACCAGGTGGAGCAGCTCGCCGGGATCGTGCGGGAGGCCGCGCGGGACCGCCCGGTGGTCGTCGCCGGCGACCTGAACATCGAGCCCGCCGACCCGGCCTGGAAGGTGCTGCTGGACTCCGGGCTGACCGACCCGATCGCCCCGGTCCGGCCGTTCCGCACGATTCCCGGCGACTCCCCCGAGCAGATCGACCACGTCCTGGTCACCCCGGGCTTCACCGGCAGGGACCATGCGAACCCGGACATCGACCACTCCGACCACCGCCCCATCGCCGTCACCCTTGTTCCCATTAAGTAGTGTTCGTCCTATGACGAACCAACCGGTGATGGTCTGTGATGGCGGCCGCGGGTTCCGCGGGGCGGCGGCCGGTTCCCTCCCGGCGGAGCGGCGATGAGGGCCCTGCTCACCGGGTTCGATCCGTTCGACGGCGCGACCGTCAACCCGTCGTGGGAGGCGGTCCGGCTGGTCGAGCAGGGGCACGCCGTCCAGCAGCTGATCGTGCACTCCGCGCTGCTGCCGTGCGTGTTCGGCGAGGCGACCTGGCGCCTGCGCGAGGCGATCATCGAGCACGAGCCCGAGGTGGTCGTCTGCGTCGGGCAGGCCGGCGGGCGGGAGGCGGTCACGGTCGAGCGGGTCGCGATCAACCTCGACGACGCCCGCATCCCGGACAACGCCGGGGAGCAGCCGATCGACCAGCCGGTGGTCCCCGGCGGCCCGGCGGCGTACTTCTCCACGCTGCCGGTGAAGGCGTGCGTGGCCGCGGCGCGGAAGGCCGGGGTCCCGGCGAGCGTGTCGCACAGCGCCGGGACGTTCGTCTGCAACCACGTCTTCTACGGCCTCATGCACCTGATCGCCACCGAGTTCCCGGAGGTCCGCGGCGGTTTCGTGCACGTGCCGTACGCCCCGGAGCAGGTCCTCGACCACGCCGCGCCGTCCATGCCGGTCCCGCTGGTCGCCGAGGCGCTGACCGCGATCGTGACGGCCGCCCTCCTGCTCCACGACGACCTGCGCCTGGTCGGCGGCGCCATCCACTGACGCCGCCGGCCGCGGCCGTCAGCGGCGCGCGGTCACAGCGGAACGGCGTAGACCACCCGCCGGCCGGGGAACTCGCTCACGCTCCACAGCCGGTCGCCGAGCCGGGTGAGGTCCTCCGGGCCGATCGGGTACTGCCTGCGGACGAGTCTGTCGCCGGCCACGATCAGGGTGCCGTTCCGTCCCGATCCCGCCGACTGGCTGAGGTACCAGGTGCGGCCCTGGGAGAGCGCCCCCTGGATCTTCTGCGCGGGCAGGCCGTAGGCGTCGAGGGCGGGGGCGACGCCGTTCGCGTCGGCGCGCAACGTGCCGTCGGCCGCCAGCGGCCAGCGCGCGACCCGCCCGGCCCGGGTCGGGTCGTCGACGAACTCCCCGGAGACCAGCAGGTCGGGCTCCCCCGTGCGGTCGATCGCGGCGAAGGAGAACCGCGCCGTGCCGGTGGTCGTCGTCCAGGAGCCGGTCTGCGGCATCACGTAGCGGTAGCCGAAGGCGTTGTAGACCCCGTCCTTCGTCCTGCCGATCGCCTCCTCGTCGCCGCCGTTGACCTCGTAGACGTGCCGGACGTCGAAGACCCGGAACCCCCGGGTGGTGTCGGCGACGTAGAGCAGGTCCCCGTACCAGGCCACACCCCCGGCGTGGATGTCGATCGGGACGATGTTCCCGTCCGGGCGGACCGAGACGAGCAGGACATGCCGGTACCGCAGGGTCGCGGTGTTCATGAACGACAGGCGTACCCCCCGCTCGGGGGCGTCGTCGGGCTTGAAGTACCAGCTGACGACGAGCACGTTCCCCGGGACGCCCGCGTCGGCGGAGCTGGTCAGGCCCTGCGGGTACCAGGCGGTGACGTCGTTGTCCCTGCCCTCGAAGGCGTACCAGTCGACCGGCCGGGGCCGCATCGGGCCGAACGCCCCGGTCCCCTCCGCCCCCTTGCGCACCGCCACCCGGTTGGCCTTGGACAGCACGGTGCTCAATGGCACCCGGTCGAGCTCCCGAGCCAGCACCTCCAGCCCGGCCGGCGGGCCGGCGGCACCGCGTCTCAGCTGGAACGGCTCGGGCGGTACGGGCGTCATCGTGCTCACAAAGAACTCCTTCCCCCCTTTTTCCACCAGTCTGGCGGATCATGGTGCGGAGTTCAGAAGTATGTCGCTATTGCCTAGGTCCGCCTTTACCGGGGCCAGGTGTGCACCGGTTCCCCGGTCAGCGCCAGCTCGCGGTAGCGGGCCACCATCCGGGCCGCGTCCCCGCCCGCGGCGGCGAGCGCCTCCCGCTGCCAGACCGACCCGGTACGGCGCCGCGTGACCCGTTCCTGGACGATCTCCAGCATGCGCCCGGACTCGCCGGACTCCACGCCGACCCGGTCGAGCCCGGCCGCGGCCACCGGCAGCAGGTCCTTGACCAGGTCGGCGGCCGGCGTCTCCCCCTCCCGCCCGGGCCAGGCCAGAGAGGCGTCCAGGCCGTTGATCGCCGCCCGGTAGAAGTTCCGGTAGGCGGAGGCGAAGGGGAACTCCTCCACCGGCTCGACGGCCAGGGCGGAGGTGAGGCCGAGCAGGAACGCGGAGTTGGCCACCATGTCGACGGGGGTGGGCCCGGCGGGCAGGGCGCGCATCTCCACCCGCAGGTGCCCGCCGTCGCCCGGGTCGTACACCGGGCGGTTCCACTGCCACACCGTGCCCTGGTGCAGGCGGAGCTCGTCCAGGCGGGGGACGTCCCCGTCCCCGGCCGCCTCCCGCTCCCCCCCGAAGGTCATCATCGGCAGGATCGGCTCGTAGTCGCGCACGCACGCCGCGAACATGTCCTCGGCGCTGCTCACCCAGCCGGAGCCGAAGGCCACCCGCCGGTCCCTGCGCCCGAGCCGCTCCAGGTCGCGGTCGTCGGCCGACTCCTCGAACAGGGCGATCCTGGTCTCCTCCCACAGCCGCCTGCCCATGAAGACCGGGGAGTTCCCGCTGGCCGCCAGGACCGGGCCCATGGCCAGCTGGGCGGCGTTGTAGACGCGGGCGAAGTCGGCGGGGGGCGTGCGGAGGTGGATCTGCCAGGAGGTGTTGGCGCTCTCCAGGATCACCCCCTGCACCTCCAGCTCCAGCTTCTCCACCCCGTGGATGCGGACCCGGAACGGCTCCACCCGCAGCCGCCGCATGCCCCGGCTCAGCGCCCGGTAGCGGCTCTCGTCGCTCATCGTCTCGTGGGTGAAGTCGAGCTCGCCGAGCGTGGGCAGGATGCCGATCGCCACCGCCCGCCCGCCCTGCGTGGCCGCCGCCGCGTCCACCTTGGCGACGACCTCGCGCACCTCCCGCTCCAGCGCCGTGAACGGCCTGCCCGGCAGCGGCAGCGGGGTCAGGTTGGCCTCCAGGTTGAACCGGCCCAGCTCCAGGGTGAGCCGGTCGTCGTCGGCGGCGTCGCGCACCTCGTGGTTGCGGGGGAACGGGTGGCCGTCCGGGGTGGTGAGGAACAGTTCCAGCTCGGCGCCGATGGTCGTGGGCCCCGTCCCGAACCCCGGCCGGGCGAGCAGCTCGTGAAGCTGAGCGAGCTGCTCCGCCAGCCGTTCCCCGAAGCGGGCGAACTCCGCCTCGGAGTAACGATCCTTGTCGACTCTCTGCCCCATCACACCGTCCGTTCGATTGGCTCTCGTCCCTCCCCTCTCTCCTGTGAACGGCCTTCTAATCTGCGGGAGACGTAAATCACCAGGGGACGACGCCGTCGTCGCCCAGGTGGACGCCCGTCGGGCCGGCGGGGCCGAGCAGCGCCAGCCGTACGGCGACCGCCGCTCCCTGCGCGGCCTCGCGGGGACCGCTGTGGCCGTTGATGTCGGTCGCGCAGTAGCCGGGGTCGGCGGCGTTGACCTTGATGGGGGTGCCGGCCAGCTCCTTGGCGTAGGACACGGTGATCATGTTCAGCGCCGTCTTGGAGGAGTTGTAGGCCGCGTAGTTGATGGCCCAGAACTCGTCGTCGGGGTCGGTCAGGCGGGTCAGGGAGGCCAGCCCGCTGGAGAGGTTGACGATCCGGGCCGCCGCCGACCGGCGCAGCAGGGGCAGCATCGCGTTGGTGACGGCGACCACGCCGAAGACGTTGGTCTCGTAGGTGGCGCGCAGCGTGTCCACGGAGGTCGCGCTGGGGACCGAGTCCTCGTGGCCGATGAGGATCCCGGCGTTGTTGACGAGGACGTCGAGCACGCCGTACTCCTCCTCGATCCACTTGGCGGCGGAGGCGACGGACTCGGCCGAGGTCACGTCGAGCTGGACGAAGCGGGCCCCCAGCTCGTCGGCGGCCCGCCGCCCGCGCCCGGCGTCCCTGGCCCCGAGCAGGACGGTGTGCCCCTCCTCGGTGAGCGCTTTGGCGGTCTGGTATCCGATGCCCTTGTTGGCACCCGTGATGAGAGCGATCATGCGTCTCACCGTGCCGGGGCCCCGCTCCGGGCGGGAGAGACCCGGCGAGACTGGGATCGGCGGTACCACCCACGGCGCGACGCGTCCGGCCGCGCATCGGCCATGCTGGAGGCATGAACCGCAGCGAGCTCGCCGAATTCCTGCGCAACCGCCGCGCCCGCCTGACCCCGCGCGAGGCCGGGCTGCCCGAGGCCGGGCGCAGACGCACCCCCGGCCTGCGCCGCCAGGAGGTGGCCCAGCTCGCGGGCATGTCGATCGACTACTACATCCGGCTGGAGCAGGCCCGCGGGCCCCGCCCGTCCCGCCAGGTGCTCAGCGCGCTGGCCCGCGCGCTGATGCTGACCGGCGACGAGCGCGCGCACCTGTTCCACCTGGCCGGGGAGGCCCCGGCGCCCGGCGGCGGGCCGTCCGGGGAGGTTCCGGACGGCGTGCTGAACATGCTGGAGTCGCTGGTGGACACGCCCGCCTACGTGATCGATCCCAAGTACGACGTCCTCGTGTGGAACCGGCTGGCGGGCGTGCTGCACGGTCTGGACGACGCCGCGCCCGAGGAGCGCAACATGATCCGCTGGGTCTTCCGCTCCCCCGACCTGCGCGTGGGGCTCTGCGAGCCGGGGCGGGGCCGCTTCGCCCGGGCCGCGGTCGCCGACCTGCGCGCCGCCGCCGCGCGCCATCCCGGCGACCCGTCGATCGGCGGGCTGGTGGCGGAGATGCTGGCCGCCAGCCCGGAGTTCGGGGAGATGTGGGCGGCGCACGACGTGGCGGTCCAGCGCGACCAGCGCAAGCAGATGCACCACCCGCTGATCGGCGTGATCGAGGTGGACTGCCAGGTGCTGCACATCCCCGACCGCGACCAGCGCGTGGTCCTCTACACCACCGTCCCCGGCTCCCCGTCCCACGACGCGCTGCGCATGCTCAGGATGCTCCAGGACACGCCGCGCTGACCGGCCCCGCACCGGGCGCACCGGGCGCACCGGGCGCGGGCGGGCGTCACGGGATCAGACCGGGCTTCTCCACGGGTACGCGCAGGGTGTTCAGGACGACGGCGAGCATGTCGTAGTGGGCGACGAGCATGACCATCTCGATCCGGCCGGGCTCGTCGTAGCGCTCGCACAGCGCCCGCCAGGTGGCGTCGGCGAGGTCGCCGCGCGCGCGGAGCTCGTCGGCGACGTCGAGGACGAGCCGGTCGGCGGGGTCCCACACGTGGCCGCCGCCGATCACCCCGCTCTCCGGGGCGCCCGGCCCGTCTCCGGTCTCCTCCGCGCCGGCCGGTCCGGTCTCGCGGACGGCCTCGATCTCCGCGTCGGTCAGGCCCGCCTCGCGCGCCAGCCGTACGTGCTGGGCCCACTCGTAGGCGCTGCCCCGGTGGTGCGCGGTGCGCAGGATCGCCAGTTCCCGGTCCCGGGCGGGGAGCGTGCCGTACAGCAGGGCCGCGCCGAAGCCGATCCACGCCTGGAACAGGGCGGGATGGCGGGCGAGGGTGGTGAAGACGTGGTAGGGACCGGTGCCCTCGACCACCCGGGCGAGGAACGGATCCCACTTCTCGGGCGGGAGAGGCTCGACTCTGGGATTCACGGATCAGAGATTACTTATTACGATCACGCATGTGAACGATCGCTTGGTAGGCAAACGCGTGCTCGTCGTAGGAGCGGGCACCCGCCCCTCGCCCGACCCCGATCCTCCGGTCGGGAACGGACGGGCGATCGCGGTCGAGGCCGCGCGCCAGGGCGCCGCGGTCGTCTGCGCCGACGTGGACGAGAAGTCGGCGGCGGAGACCGCCGCGTGGATCACCCGCGAGGGCGGGCGGGCCGAGGTGCTCACCGTGGACCTCGCCGACGGCGCGGCCTGCGAGGCGCTGGCCGGGCAGGCCGCGGCGGGCGGCGGGCTGGACGGCATCGTGCTCAACGCCGCGATCGGCGCCGGGCTGGCCCTGGCCGGGACCAGCGCCGACGACTGGGACCGGGTGTTCTCGGTCAACCTGCGCGGCCATTTCCTGGTCTGCAAGGGCGCGCTGCCGCTGCTGGGCTCCGGCGCGTCGATCGTCTTCATCGGGTCGGTCGCCGGGCTCCGGCCGGGCAGCCTGATCCCCTCCTACGACACCTCCAAGGCGGGCCTGATCGGCCTGGCCAGGCATGTCGCCCTGGAGGGCGCGGGCCTGGGGATCAGGTCCAACCTGATCGCGCCCGGCCTGATCGACACCCCGCTCGGCCGGGACGCGGCCAAGCTCTGGGAGCACCGCGACCGGGTGATGATCCCGATGGGCCGCCAGGGCACCGCCTGGGAGGTCGCGAGCGTCGTGACCTTCCTGCTCTCGGCCGAGGCGAGCTACGTCACCGGCCAGGTCCTCGCCGTGGACGGAGGGCTCACCCTCCTGTGAACCCCGCCATGATCGCCGCGATTGCGAGGGAGAACCCATGAGTCCCGACACCCCTGTCACCCGAAGCGTCGTCACCGTTCTCGCGGCACTGGCCGTCGGCCTCCTGCCCGCGGCCGCCGCTCACGCCCGGCCCGGCGATCACGCGCAGCCCGCCGCTCACGCCCAGGCCGGCGCCCCCGAGCGACCCGGCGCCCCCGGATTGAAGATCAGAGAGAACCGGTTCCGGGTCACGGCCATCGGCCCCGGCTTCGTGCTGAAGCTGTCACCGCGCGCGATCGACGTGCGCATCGACGAGGAGAGGTTCGGCGACCCGGCCGGTGGCAACCCGATCGAGCGGCAGACGATCGACCTCACCGGGCGCACGCTGCGCCCCTTCGAGTGCAAGAACGGCACGTACACGATCAGGACCGGCACCTTCGAACGCACGTGGCGGATCTCGCAATTCGCCAGGCGGCCGCTGCCGTACACCGAGGGCTTCGCCACCGGCTCGCCGGGCATCTTCACCCCGTTCGTCGGCGTGCTCGAAGGAACCGTCACCGACGCCGAGGGCAGGACGCTGCGCTTCCTGATCTCCGATCTGGTGCAGGAAGTCCTGACCGCGGACGGTTTCTCCGTCACGGCGCCGATCCACGGCTTCTTCGTCGACGAGAAGGGACGGGTGCGGGACCGCATCTCGCTCATCGGCCGCTTCGACTCCGGGCGCGACGGACAGAACGCCGTCTACGGGATCGAGGACCGCGGCACCTGCAGGCAGATCGCCGACCTCCCCTTCGGCCCGGGCAGCGAGCGCGCCGTGGTGACGGGACCGCTTTTCGTGCTCCCGTTCAGCGCGCCCGTGACGGTGCCCAGGCACCACTGAGTCCTCCCGCCGCGGCGAGCCGGTCATCGATCCCGGCATGCGGCGCGGCGCGAAGGGGGCTGAGGCCGTCCGTCACGCGTCGATCCTCAGCCCCCTTCGTCACGCCCGCGGCCCGGACGGGTCCGGGCTCACCCGCCTAGGACTCGTGCAGGCGGCGGACGTCCAGGCCGCCGCCCCAGCGCTCGATCGCCTCGTCGTCGGCGAAGGCCAGCGCGCGCAGCATGTTGCCGCCGTCGGCCGCCTTGACGTTGCGGCGCAGCCGCTGCCGGAGCGGCTCGGGCAGCTTGGTGGTGCCCGCCTCGATGGTGTCGCCGTAGAAGGGCTCGAAGGCCACGCCGGCGAATCCGGTACGGCGCAGCAGCGCGGGCATCGTCTGGGACGAGTAGAACATCAGGTGGTTCTTGGTGAACCCGTTCCACTTGCTGCCGTACGCCTTCAGCTGCAGGGACGCGGCGTTGACGGTGAGGATCAGCAGCACCCCCCCGGGCGCGAGCAGGCTGCGGAACTTCCGGAAGTCCTGGAGCGGCCGGGGCAGGTGGGCCAGGACCGACCAGAGGGTGATCACGTCGAAGCCGCCCTTGGCGATCTCCGGGACCTCGTCGGGAACGCCGAAGTAGGCCTTACCCCGGGTGAGCCGCCGGTTGGCCTCGGCCACCGAGTCCGGCGACAGGTCGATGCCGAGCGCGTCGAACCCGCGCTGCTCGGCCAGCTCCAGGAAGAGCCCGGCCCCGCACCCGAAGTCCAGCAGCCGCCGCCGCCTCTCCCCGTCGTGGCCGTCGTCGAACACGGGGCTGAAGGCGTCCATGGTCAGCCGGTAGCGGCGCTGGCGGCCGGCGGCGTAGTCCCCGGTGAGGAAGCCGCTGTAGTTGTTGGAGTAGAGGTCGCCCAGACGCTCGGGCCGGATGTTGGGGTTGCGGTAGAGGAAGCCGCACGCCGGGCAGCGCACCACCCGGTAGCTCCACTTCCCCTTGCCGTCGGTGGGCGTGAAGAGCGGCTGCTGGCGCGTGTCACCGCACATATGGCAGGTGACGAACTCCTCGATCTCCCCGAGATCCGTCTGTTTCCGGTAATCGTCCAATGCGATCACCGGAGCGCGGCGGAGCCGCATCTGCCATTGGACTTCCCGGGCCAGCCGCTCGCCCGGGCGGACGTAGACCCGCTGTCCCCAGGGGACCTTGTCGTAGCGGGAGCCGTACACGACGCGAGAGATCATCTGTTTCGCGGAGACCACTGAGTGTCCATTCACCGGCTTTATCCCAACGTGTCATGACTTCATCGATCACTCAAGCGGTACCCGGTCGCCGTTCTGCACAGCCCCAGGAGGTGGCATACCGTTCTCCACAAGAGGATCAGGACCACGTATGCCCCCGGCCATGCGGTGATAACGTCCCAGGGCATGCGCCCAGAAGATCTCGCCATGCTCCGCGCCCCCGGCACCCTCGCCCTCCACGACGATCTCCTGCTGACCGACGTGGCCCACCCCGATCTGGAGGCCGACGCCTACCGCGGGAGCCTGTGGCGGATCCCGCAGGACGGCCCGGCCGTCCGCTTCACCCACGGCGACCACGACACCGCGCCGCAGATCTCCCCCGACGGCGCCTGGGTGGCCTTCCTGCGGGCGAGCGGGGGCGGCAAGCCGCAACTGCACGTGATGCCGACCGGCGGCGGCGAGCCGCGGCCGATCACCGACCTGCCGCTGGGCGCGGGCGCCCCGGTCTGGGCGCCCGACTCGCGGCGCATCGCCTTCGTCGCGCGCGCTCCCGAGCCCGGCCGGTACGGCACCGAGGAGGGCGTGGGCGCCGCGGCCGAGGCCCCGCGCCGGATCACCGGTTTCCGCTACCGGGGCGACGGCATCGGCTTCGTGATGGACCGCCCCCAGGTGCTGTACGTCGTGAACGCCCTGGCCGACCTCCCCCAGCCGGTGGCGCTGACCGACGGCCGCTGCGGCGTCGAGGCCCCCTGCTGGCACGGCGAGCACCTGCTGGTCTCGGCCCCGCGCGGCCTCGACCCGGAGAGCCTGAACACCGACCTCTACGCGGTCCCGGCAGGCGGCGGCGAGCCGATCCCGGTCGTCCGCAGCGACGGCTCCGCGACCCTTCCGGCGGTGCTCCCCGACGGGCACGTGCTCTACCTCGGCACGGAGTTCACCGGGATCCACGCGGTGGCCCGCGCCACCGGCCTCTACCGCGCTCCCCTGGCGGTCGACGGCGATCCCGCGACCGGGACGCGGCTGACCGAGGAGGAGTCGGTCGACTGCGAAGCGCTGCCGCCCGTCCCGGTCGAGGACGGCGCGCTGGTCGCGGTGCGCGTGCGCGGCGCGGTCGAGCTGCGCCTGGTGCCCCGCGACTCCGCCGGGGCGCCGCTGGAGAAGCTGCCGGTGGTGCTGGGCGAGCGGGCGAGCGTGAAGGCGTTCGCGTCGTACGGCGGGCGCACCGTCGCGGTGGTCTCCTCCCCCGAGCACCCCGGGCAGGTCGTCGAGGCCGGCCGGGGCGCCGAGACCGGATCCGAGGCCGGGCGGCCCGGCCACACCGCCGTCCCCGGCGGGAGGGTGATCGCCGACTTCTGCGGCCCGCTGCCCGGCACCCGCCCGCTCCGTGAGATCACCGCCACCGCCCCCGACGGCCACCCGGTGCACGGCTGGCTGGCCGTGCCCGAGGGCCAGGGCCCGCACCCGGTCCTGCTCAACGTCCACGGCGGCCCGTTCCACCAGCACGGCTGGGGTTTCCTCGACGAGACCCAGGTCTACGCCGCCGCCGGATACGCGGTGGTCCTGCCCAACCCGCGCGGCTCCGCCGGGTACGGCCAGGCCCACGGTCAGGCCGTGGTCGGCGCGCTCGGCACCGTGGACGCCGACGACGTGCTCGCGCTGCTGGACGCGGCGCTGGCCGAGCCCGAGTGCGACCCCGAGCGGGTGGGCGTGATGGGCGGCTCCTACGGCGGTTTCATGACCAGCTGGCTGGCCGCCCACCGCGGGTCGCGCTTCAAGGCCGCCTGGAGCGAGCGCGCCGTCAACGCCTGGGACTCCTTCACCGGCTCCTCCGACATCGGCTGGTTCTTCGCCGAGGCCTACTGCGGCCCCGACGCCGAGACCCAGCGCGCGATGAGCCCGCTCTACCACGCCGACCGGATCACGCTGCCGTTCGCCGTGGTGCACTCGGAGGAAGACTGGCGCTGCCCGGTCGAGCAGGCCCAGCGGATGTTCGTGGCCCTGCGCAGGAACGGCGTCCCGGTCGAGTTCCTGCTGTTCCCCGGCGAGGGCCACGAGCTCACCCGGAGCGGGCGGCCCCGCCACCGGCTCCAGCGCTTCGAGGCCGTCCTGGAGTGGTGGTCACGCCACCTCGCCCCCTGAGCCGCGTCCGGCACGCCCCGGGGCGTCGCGCCCTCCCCGGGGTGTCCCGCCCTGCCTGACCTGAGGCGTCGCGCACTCCCTGAGGCGTCGCGCCGCCCGTCCCTCGGCGTTCGTCACGCCAGGCAGGTCAGCGGTCTGCCCCCGTTGAAGTCGATCATCTCCAGGATCGCGGTCGGCACGTCGATCGGCGCGCCCGGGGGCAGGCCGTCGAGGTCGGCGTAGGCCCGGTGCAGGTTGCCGACGATGCGCTCGGGGTCGCCCAGCTCGCCGTACTCCCCCAGGTCGGTCTCGCGCGCCGTCTCCAGCGGCGAGAGGCCGGCCTTGCGGCCGCGCTCGGCGGTGTCCAGCACGAACCGCAGATATCCCCGCACCCGGTCGATGGCGCCCGGCCCGCAGACCCCGCCGTGTCCCGGCACGATCGTCTGCGGGCCCAGGGCCTCCAGGTCGTCGAGCACCCTCAGCGCGCCCGGCACCGAGCCCATCAGCACGAACGGCGTGCCGCCGTTGAAGACCAGGTCCCCGGAGAACAGCACCCTCCGCTCCGGGATCCACACGATCGAGTCGTTGGTGGTGTGCGCCGCGACGCCCACGTGCCGGACCTCGCAGCGCAGGTCGTCGGAGTAGAGGGTGATCCCGTCGGCGTAGGTGAGGAAGGGCGGGTCGGTCCTGAGATTCCCCCATTCGACGGGGGTCCAGGCCACGTTCAGATACTCCGAGACGCCCTCCTCGATGATCCGCTCGCGGGTCTGCTCGTGCCCGACGACGGTCGCCTCGGGGAAGGCGGAGTTGCCGAAGGTGTGGTCACCGTGATGGTGGGTGTTGACCAGCGTGGTGACCGGCCGGTCGGTGACCGACCTGATCGCCTCGCGGTAGGCCAGGGTGCGCCGCTCGGTGGCGCAGGAGTCAACGCTGATCACACCGCGCCTCCCGGCGAGGAAACCGGTGTTGTTGATCCACCAGCTCCCGTCGGGCTGAATGTAGGCGTAGACGCCGTCAGAGATCTCTTCCACGCGGGCCGGAGGCAGGGCGTGGTCGTGCCGCGATGAGCTCATATCCAACATTGTCGATCTAACCTCACATTTCCGGCGGTCGTTTCGTCGGACTCATGAGACGCCGTCCAGCGCGCAGGAAAGCGTCCCGGCCGTCATCGCCGCCGTCCCCACCCGTCCCGCAGTCGTCAAGGAGTCACCCGTGTTCCTGCGTGTCGCGATCATCGTGCAGACCCTGGCCCTCTTCACCACGCCGATCACCGCCGGGCTGCTGCTGTCCTCGCCCGGCGGACGGACGTTGCACAGCGTCTCGGCGTACGGGGTGTTCACCGCGGCGCTGTTGCACCTGGTCACCGCGGTCCTGGTGTGGCGGCCGGGTGGCGGCTCGCCCAGGCCCATCCTGTACGCGGCCGGGTTCCTGGGGCTCACGCTGGCGCAGGTGGCGCTGGGCATCGCGCAGATGAAGACCCTGCACATCCCCTTGGGCGTGCTGATGTTCGGCCTGAGCCTCCTCCAGCTCAGCCGGATCCCGGCGGTCCGCCGCGCTCACGCGGCGGCCGCCGGCCCCGGCCACCCGTGAGCCGGGCGCGACGACGGCGCACCCATCGCGATCAGGTATCTTCGAACACTCACTGGGGATTCGCCCGCGCCGGTACGGCCACGGCATGAGAGACTCGAGACATCCCTTTGGTGCGCCCGCTCCCGGCAGCAGGCCCCGTGCGAGGGCCCTTGGGTCGTAGATGAAGGTGATCGCATTTCCGGGCCGACCGTGATGACTCCGCCATCAGACGGTTCCATCGAACCGTCCAGACCAGAGACCGACGTCGCCGCGGCGATCCAGGCCGTGCTCGACGGCTCCCCCACCGACACGGTCTGGATGGTGCCGGTCCGCGGGCGGGCCGGCGAGATCCTCGACTTCGAGGCGCGGGCGGCCAGTTCCTGTGCCCGGGACATCCGCGGCAGGGCCGGGAGGCAACTGATCGGCACCCGCCCGTTCAGCGCGTACCCGTCCATCGTCGCCGGCCCCCTGCACGGGCTCTACCTGCGGGTGATGGAGACGGGCGAGCCTGGAGAGATCGTCCGCTACCCGTACACCGAGGCCTCCGAGGGGGTCCCCCGGCACTCCGTCTACACGGTCAAGGTCGCCAGGGTCTTCGGCGGGCTGCTCGTCAGCTGGATCCGCAACGACGAGGACGACCGGCTGGCGATGCGGCTGGCCCAGACCGAACGCCTGGGCAACCTCGGCTGGGGTCGCTGGAACCTCGTCACCGGCGACATCGAGTGGTCCGAGCAGCTGTACCGCATCCACGGCCGGGACCCGGCCGACGGACCGATCGACCTGGAGCGGTACCGCGAGATCGCCCACCCCGACGACCTGACGGTGATCGACCGCGCGGTGGAGGCGATGAACACCGTCGAGACCCCGTACGAGTACGAGATCCGCGTCCGGGTCGGCGACGATTACCGCCTTCTGCGCAACGTGGCCGAGATCAGCAGAGACGGGACCGGCCGGCCCATCGAGGTCCACGGCCTGATCCAGGACATCACGGACTGGCGGCGCACCGCCGACCAGCTCGCCGCCGCCGAGCAGCGGCTGGTGGAGGAGTCCCGGCTCACCGCGGAACTGCAGCACATCGTCCTGCCGGTGCAGGAGGAGTTCCTCACCCTGCCCGGCCTGCGGGTGGCCGTCCGCTACGACGCCGCGGCGACCGCCCCGCTGGGCGGCGACTGGTACCAGGCGATCGGCCTGAACGACGACGAGGCGCTGCTGGCCGTCGGCGACGTCGCGGGGAGCGGCCTGGCCGCCGCCTCGGCCATGGCCAAGCTCCGTCACGCGATCACCGGGCTGGCCTTCGCGGACCAGACTCCCGAGCAGATCCTCGTGACGCTCAACCGGCTGCTCCGCCGCATGCGCCCCGACGTGCTCGCCACCGCCCTCGTCGCCCGCTTCCGGGCGCAGGACCGCAGGCTGACCTTCACCCACGCCGGCCACCCTCCCATGCTCCTGGTCCGGGACGGCGTCGTGCACCGGCTGCTCCAGCCCGGCGTGCTGCTCGGCGTCTTCGACGACGTCGACTACGTCGGCGCGAGCGTGCAGCTCGAACCGAACGACCTGCTGGTGATGTTCACCGACGGCCTCATCGAACGCCCGGGCCGCGACCTCTTCGAGGGTCTGGACATCCTCAGCGCCACCATCACCGCCGTCCTGCGAACGGCCCCGGCCGACCAGCTGGCCGCGGTGACGAACGCCCTGGCGCCGAGCAACACCAGCGACGACACCTGCATCCTGGTTGCCCACCTCAGCTCGATCGTTCCGGAAGTGTCATGATGTCCGATCCCCGCATCCTGACCGCTCCCCTTCAGTTCGCCACCGCCGACGCCGGGAACACCGGGGTGGTGACCGTGAAGGGAACACTCGACTACACGACGCACCGGCTCGCCGAGGACTTCCTCGACAAGGCGTTCGCCCGGTTCGGCCCGAATCTCGTCGTGAACCTCCTGGAGGCCGACTTCCTCGACTCCCGTGCGACGGGGTTGCTGGTCTCCTGCTGGAGACGCGCCGAGGAGGAGGGCGGCCGGCTGTCGCTGGTGGCGGTGGAGCACGGCGCCGCCCGCGTGTTGTGGATCACCGGTGTGGTCTCCCGCGTCCCGGTGTTCCCCACGGTCGAGGCCGCCCTGGCGACTCCCGGTCCCGCCGCGGCCCCCTAGTCCGCCGTCCGGCGGCGCCTCCCGTCGGGACGGGTCATCGGCCCCGGCCGACGGCCCGTCCCGACGGGAGGCGTTCCAGCCGGTCGCGGAGATCGTCGATGTCGGACACGAACCAGGTGTGGACCCCCCGGTCGCACTCGCGGACGAAGTCCCGCAGGGCGGTGCTGACGGCCGTGTGCGGGGAGACGTCCCCGACGATCGCCAGGCCCAGGCCGTACATCACGAACTTCTGGACGATCTCACCGGCGACGCGGGTGCGCAGCCGGAAGAAGTCGTCGCTCAGGCGGCCGGCCGGGATCGCCACCCAGTCGGCGCCGCCGTACGCGGCCTCCCCGATGAGGTCCGTGGCGTCGCGGTCCCCGTGCAGCTTCGGGCCGTCCTGCCCGCACACCAGGACCATGACGCCGCCGATGCTCTGGAGCATGTCAGTCATGATGCGGGACCTTCTCCGCCGCGCGCAGGAAAACGGCGATCTCCTCGGTCTGCTCCGGCAGCAGGTGCCCGGCGCCGGGCAGGAACCGGACGTCGGCGTGGGGTAAGGCCCGCTCCAGCCGCCGCCGGGTGCCGGAGGAGTCCAGGAGGGTGTCCCGCCCGCCGACGACCGCCAGCACGGGCATGGTCAGCCGCCGCAGGGCGTCGTCGGCGAAGACGGGGAGCTTCTCGCGGCGGGGCCGGAAGTGCGCGTGGATGAGCGTCATGTACTCGCCGCGCACCGCGGCCTCCGGTGACGCGACGGAGGCTTCGGGGCCCAGGATGAGGTTCATCGCCCGGCGCCTCCCCCGCCGGCCGAACAGCTGCAGCAGCAGCGCCACGAGCAGCATGCCGTATTTCTGCCCGCCGATGCCGCCGGGGCACAGCAGCGCCAGCCGGCCCGCTCTCCCGGGGCGGCGGGTGGCGTAGTCGACCGCCAGCCACCCGCCGAGCGAGACTCCCACGAACGAGGCGCGCTCGACGCCCAGCCCCGCCAGCACGTCGTCCAGCCAGAGCGCGTAGGCGTCGGAGTCCAGCGGAGGCCGCGAGGGCGCGCTCAACCCCGGCTCGCCGATCATGTCGACGGCGTACAGGCGGAAGTGCCGCGACCAGGCCGGTGTCGCCTCCGCCCACATCACGCTGTTGATCCCGGAACCGTGCAGGAGCACCACGGGCGGCGCGTCCGGCGGCCCGCAGGCCACGACGAAGGTCTCGCCCTGGCGGGTCGGGACGCGCAGGTGCTCGGCGGGCACCGGCCACAGCTCCAGCAGCTCGCGGTAGCGCCGCTCGACGGCGCGGGCGCCCTCCGCGGAGGTGTAGCGGACGTCCTCGGCCCCGAGCGGAGGGCGAACGCCGGTCATGCGGGCTCCTTCACAAGCGTGTTGATGATCTTCAGTAGTTCCGCGGCGTCGTCCAGGCCGCCCAGGATAATGATCTTCATGCTGCCCCTCTCCTCGTCGTAGACCGTCTCGACGCGCAGGTTCCCGTCCCCGTACGGCCGGACCGCGACGGCGGCCATGAGCGTGTTGCTCAACCGGCTCATCTCCTCGCGGCCGATCGCGTCGATCTGCACGATGCCGGACATCTCGACATGCCGGCTGCGCCGTACCGTCTCGGCGGCGGGCGGCTCCACCGGATGCCCGGTGAACGCCTCCAGGTCCTCGCGCGCGATGCGGTACTGCTTGCCGATGCGGACGGCCTTCAGCCGGCCGTCGCGCACGTAGCCGCGCACCGTCTTGACATGCAGGCCCAGCAGGTCGGCCACCTGCTCGACCGAGTACGGCCGCTGAGACATCGACCCCTCCCTATCGTTCCGATACACTCCCCAAAGTACACCATACTTCTTGATGTTGAGTGATATAGGGGGTGATAGGGAGTTTTCGAGGCGAGATGTCGCAGATCGAAACCTTGGCGCCCGTCCGGGACGCCCGGAGCGCGTCACAAGTCATGATCAAGTCATCGACAAGCGGGGATCCGTAGCGTTCCCCTCATGAGAAAGCGCTCTTCCGCCCTCGCCGCGCCGGCGGCCGCCGGAGGTGCTCACGCGCGCCGCCCGGAGCCGATCCCCCACCGCGGAGCCGCATGAGCCGCATGGTCTGAAGCCGGCCTCGCACCGCGGGGCGGTGCGATATCGACGGGCGCGACCGCTCCGGCGCGCGGTACCCTCGGGCGCCCCGCGCCCCCGCGGAGAGCTCCGCGAGCCCGGCCTCCCGCCCGCGGGACGGCCGGGGCCGGAGTCACTGGATCGGCAGACAGGAGGAGACGGCGTATGTCCAAGCCCCCGACGAGATACAGGTCCGAAGACGAGGACAGCGGCCGGTGGAACGGATTCCCCTTCCGGCAGGGCGACATCGTCATCAGCACCCGCTCGAAGAGCGGCACGACATGGATGCAGATGATCTGCGCCCTGCTGGTCTTCCAGACTCCCGACCTCCCGGAACCGCTGTCGCAGCTGTCGCCGTGGCTGGACCACCTGGTCGTCCCGGAGGACGAGGTGTACGCGCGGCTCGCGGCCCAGCCGCACCGGCGGTTCGTCAAGACGCACACGCCGCTCGACGGGGTCCCGATCGACGAGCGGGCCACCTACGTCGTGGTGGCCCGCCACCCGCTCGACATGGCCGTGTCGCTCTACCACCAGGGCGGCAACCTCGACCACGACCGGATCCGCGCGCTCACGAACCGGCCGGAGCCCTCCGGGCCGCCGGCGCCGAAACCCCAGCTGCGCGAATGGCTGCTCCGATGGGTGGACGAGGACGTGTCGCCCGCCGAGGAGATGGACTCCCTGCCCGGGGTGATGTGGCACCTGTCGGACGCCTGGGCGCGGCGCCTCCGGCAGCCGAACGTCCTGCTGGTGCACTACGACGACCTCCTGGGAGACCTGGAGGGCGAGATGCGCCGGCTCGCCCGGGCGCTGGAGGTCAGCGTGCCGGAGGAGCTCTGGCCGACACTGGTGGAGGCGGCGACGTTCGACAGCATGAAGTCCCGCTCCGACCGCCTCGCGCCGAACGCCGCCGGCGTGCTCAAGGACACCGCCGCGTTCTTCCGCCGGGGCGCGTCCGGCTCGGGCCGCGAGCTGCTCACCGGTGACGAGCTCGCCCGCTACCACGAGCGCACGCGCCGGCTGGCCCCGCCGGACCTGCTGGAGTGGCTGCACCGCTAATCTTCTTTTTTCACCATAAAACGGATATTTCATCTGAAATGAGGAAACAACGATGGGGAATGCGACCGTTCAGCGGCTGAGCCGTCCGGCACTGGTGGCGGCACTGGCCGGAGGCGTGCTCCTGGCCGGGGCCCTCCCCGTCGCGGCCGCCGGGCCCACCGCCTCCACTGCGTCCGCCGCGTCCGCCGCGTATGCGAAAGGCACGCTGGGGCCGTTCGGATACGGCGGCGTGAAGCTGGGGATGAGCGCCAAGCAGGCCAAGGCCACCGGGAAGATCAAGCGGACGGGCGACACGGGCACCTGCACGACCTGGATCCTGAAGGCGCACCCGAACGCCCAGGGCCTGCTCATCTCCAAGCGGTACGGCGTGGCCGCGATCTTCGCCCCCAAGGGCGTCGCGACCCCCCAGGGCATCAGGCTCGGCTCCACCTTCAAGCAGCTGAAGAAGGCGTACCCCAAGCTCAAGACGGCCGCGAGCGGATACCGCTACGCCACCATCCCGGGCAACCCGAAGGCCCACTACATCTTCATCCTGCGGAACAGCAAGATCTCCCAGCTGGGCCTGGTCCTCAACTCGCAGGACTGCGCCAACTAGCGCCCCCCGCACGCGCCACCCGCCCTCCGGTCAGCCGCCGCCCCGGCCGGAGGCGGGCGTCCGGGATCCCGAGAGCATCCCCTACCTCGGCAAGCTCTACCTGAAGGCCACCCCGAACGAGCAGGTCACCGCCGACCAGATGCGCGGCGTCCCCGGGACCGTGGCACGGATGATCAGCGGTGCGGTGGGCGAGTACGAGGAGAGGGCCAGCCTGGAGTGCGCACCGGGTCTCTGGAGTGGGCGATCCGCGTCCTCGACGGCGATCGGGAGGAGTGACCGGCTCCTCCGCCACCGGGCCCCGAACCGGCTCGACGGCCCGCCGATCCGCCGCCGCGGCCGTTCGCGTCGCCGCCCCGACATGCGCCTGCCTCCTCGCCGTACGGCGGCCGTAGGCTGGGACCGTCAGCAAGATCGGGAGGGTTTGCGATGGAGTATGTCCGTCTGGGCTCGACGGGGATGAAGGTCTCGCGAGTGTGTCTGGGCATGATGAGCTACGGCGATCCGGACCGCTGGGGCGAGTGGGTGCTGGACGAGGCCGCGGCCGAGCCGATCGTCCGGCGGGCCGCCGAGGCCGGGGTCACGTTCTTCGACACCGCCGACGTCTACTCCGGCGGGGCCAGCGAGGAGGTCACCGGCCGGTTGCTGAGCCGCATCTTCCGGTCCCGGGACGACTACGTGCTGGCCACCAAGGTGTTCTTCCCCGTCGGCAGGGGAGTCAACGACCGGGGCCTGTCGCGCAAGCACATCATGGCCGGCATCGACGCCTCGCTGCGCCGTCTGGGAGTCGAGCACGTGGATCTGTACCAGATCCACCGCTGGGACGACGAGACGCCGATCGAGGAGACCATGGCCGCGCTGCACGAGGTCGTGCAGGCGGGCAAGGCCCGCTACCTGGGCGCCTCCAGCATGGCGGCCTGGCAGTTCGCCAAGGCCCAGCACGTGGCCGAGCGCAACGGCTGGACGAAGTTCGTGTCCATGCAGAACCACTACAACCTGCTCTACCGCGAGGAGGAGCGGGAGATGAACCCGCTCTGCCGGGACCAGGGGGTGGGGATCATCCCGTGGAGCCCGCTGGCCCGGGGTCTGCTCGCCCGCGCCGGATCGGAGGAGACCACCGTCCGCGCCGGGAGCGACGCGCGCATCGAGGCGCTCTACACCGACGCCGACAACGACCGCCAGATCCTCGACCGGGTCGCGCAGGTGGCCCGCGAGCGCGAGGCTCCCGCGGCCCAGGTGGCGCTGGCGTGGCTGCTCCACCAGCCGGGGGTGACCGCCCCGATCGTGGGCGCGACCAAGGACCGGCACGTGGACGACGCCGTCGCCGCGGTGGACCTGGCGCTGACGGAGAAGGAGGTCGCGTTCCTCGCCGAGCCGTACCGCCCCCGCCCGATCAGCCACTGACGGACCGGGCTCCGGACCCCCGCGTACGGGGGCCGGCCGGGCGGAAAGCCGGCCGGCCCCGTGCCCGGGGCCGTTTATTCCGTTTTATTCCGTTGAGACGGCCGTACGGAGGGTCGTAGGCTCAGCGGAGATTGCTCCCGCCGGGCGGCCTGCCCGGCCGATCACGAGAAGGCGATGCCATGGTTACCCCCCGGCCATACCGGGGCGGATGACGGAGCGGCCGTCGCGGCGCGCGTGAACGCGCCGGTTCGTCGGTGCGACAGCCCTTCGTCGGCGTGCGCGGACGCGTCCGTCCGTCAGGGCGGCAGCCGTTCGCCGGCGTGTGCGAACGCGCCCGCTCGCCTGCGCGCGTGAACGCGCCGCTCTCCTGTGCCCCGGTTCGTTGAGATCTCTTTCTCGCCCGCGCGGCGCAGGTTCGCCGCGCACACGATCTGGAGCACACGAAGTGTCACATGACTCCCTGTCCGCGTGGTACGCGGACTTCTTCACCGAGCTGCCCAACGCCTTCTGGCGGGCGGCCGTACCCGAGGCGGCGACCGCGGCCGAGGTCGCCTTCATCACCCGCCTGGCCGGGCTCCGTCCGGGGTCCCGGGTGCTGGACGTGGCCTGCGGCAGCGGCAGGCACGCCCTCGGACTCGCCCGGCTCGGACACCGGGTCACCGGCCTGGACGTGTCGGCCGAGGCCATCGCGTACGCCCGCGACGTCGCCGTCCGCGAAGGGCTCGACGTCGATCTGCGCGTGGGCGACATGCGGGAGCCGCCCGCTGACGTCCGGGCCGAGGCGGCGATCTGCATGGGCAACGCCTTCGGCTACCTGGAGCACGCCGGCACGCAGGCGTTCCTGTCCGATCTCGCCGGGATCGTCGTTCCGGGAGGCGCCCTGGTCCTGGACTACGCGTTCGTGGCCGAGTCGCTGCTGCCGAACCTGGCCCTCGAGGAACCGCCGATGACGTTCGGCGGGGTGGAGGCGGTCTCGGTCAACGAGTACGACGTCGTCAACAGCCGCTGGCTGACCTCGTTCACCTTCCGCCGGGGCGCGCAGGAGCACCGCGGGACGTCCGTGCAGCACGTCTACACGGCGGCCGAGGTCGTCCGGCTGGTCACCGAGGCCGGGTTCACCGGCGCCGAGCTGTACGGCGACGCCGACGGCGCGCCCTTCCGGTTCGGCAGCCCCCGGCTGCTGCTGGTGGCGCGGCGGCCGTAGCCCCCCGGCCGGCTCTCCCGGGCACCGCGGCCGGTTGCCCGGCGTCGCGCCCGGTCGCCCGGTGTCGCGCCCGGTCGCCCGGCACCGCGGTCGGCCCTCCCGATACGGCCGGGGATCCCGGAGCCGATCTTCTCGGTCCGGGGTCCCCGGTCGCGGAGGCGCGGGATCCGCGGTCAGGCCGCGAGCAGCCGGGGGACGCGGCGGGCCAGGGCCACCGCGGGACCCACCAGGGGCGGACCGGCGACGAGCAGGGCGATCACCCGGGAGTCGAGCTCCATGCGGTCCACGACGGCCCGCCGCCCGGCCTCGCCGTCCGCCTCCAGCAGTCCGAGGGCGTTGCGCCAGACCTGCTCCCGCCACTGGGCGACCACCGCCAGCGCCTGGCCGCCGGTCAGGCCGCCGAGCGGACCGGTGAACAGCGGGGAGAGCGGGCATCCGTACCGCTCGGCGAGCAGTCTCATGACCCGGGGCATGGCGGTCTCCAGGATCGGGTTCACCGCGTCGTAGTCGCGCTTGAACACGCCCATGAGCGCCGGGTCGCGCTCCGGGGCGAGCTCGCCGATCACTTCGGCGACGCCGAGGGCCAGGTCGAAGTTGATGTGGGCGCTGATGCCGAGCCCGGCGTGCTGGATCGCGGCCACGCCGGGCCTGCCCACCTGGGCGTAGGCGATGGACCAGGCGGCGCAGTCCTGCGGCAGGCCGGACAGGGACCAGGAGAGCGTCTCCAGGTAGCGCGCGGCGAACCGGCCGGCCAGCCGGGACATGAACTCGGGCTCCGCGAAGAGGCCGGTGGACATTCCGGCGACCACCCCTTCGGTGATCACCGCGTAGACGTCGGGGAAGATCGCCCGCGCGTCTCCTTCCTCGCGGAGCGCGCCCGACACCTCCCGCAGGGCCGCCAGGACGCCCTCGGGGCCGTCCGGCGTGCGGGGACAGACAAGATTCACGGCATGAGCCGGGGTTTCCATGAGAAGAGGCATGCGGGAATCCTGCTGACGACAGGATGCTTCCGCAGCGTCGCCGTACACACTCTCCGCGAGTAAAAAGACGCGGAGGTACGGCCGGGCGGGCGGTTCCCGCTCAGGACACCGGCGCGGTCACCCGCTCGTCCCAGGAGATCCGGTAGTCGTGCATCCAGCCCAGGGCGTTCTTCTTCTCCACCCACTTCATGATCGTCGGCAGCACGAGGTCGCGGCGGAAGGCGCCCACGGGTCCGGGGGCCTTGCCGCTGCCGTTGCGCCTGCCCTGGGCCACGATCCGTTCCACCCGCTCGCGGCGCAGCCGCTCGTAGGCGGTGAACGCGTCGCGGACGCCGGGGACGTCGCGCAGGCACTTGGCCAGCACCACCGCGTCCTCGATCGCCATGGAGGCGCCCTGCCCGGAGGAGGGCGAGGTGGCGTGCGCGGCGTCGCCCACGATCACCATCCGTTCGTTGGACCACGTCGGCACGGTCGGGAAGTCGTAGGTGTTCCAGCCGGGCGGGATGTGCTCGGTGGCGGCGATGATGTCGAGCATCGGCCCGGTGTCGCCGGCGAACAGCTCCCTCAGCCTGGCACGCCACTGCTCGGAGGTGATCGCCGCGAGCTCTTCCCGGGTCGGCTCCTTGCGGCTGGGCGGGTTGGCGAACCACCACACCTCCCCGTCCGGGTGGATCAGATAGCCGAAGAAGCACTTCCGGCCGAAGATGAAGTGGAACGTGCCGGGCTCGCCCGGAACCGCGACACCGCGCGCGAAGCCCCCGGTGTTGAGCAGGCCGACGTGCCGGGCGCGGGGCGCGGCGGGGTCGATGATCGTGCGGGTGCGCGAGCGCAGCCCGTCGGCGCCGATCAGCAGGTCGCCCTCGGCGGCGCCCCCGCCGGCGAAGACCGCGCGCACGCCGTCCCGGGTGATCGAGGCGTCGTCGAGGCGCTTGCCGTAGTGGAACCGCACGCCGCGCCGTACGGCCTCGTCACGGAGCGCCAGGTAGAGGTCGGCGCGCTTGATCGTGCGGCCGGGCTGCCGGACGGAGGCCAGCCGCCTGCCGCGGCCGTTGCCGATCTCCATGCGCGGCGTGTCCGTACCCAGGTCGCGGATCAGGTCGTGCAGGCCGAGGACGCGCAGCGCCTCCAGCCCGTTGACCGCGAGCGTGAGGAAGACGCCGACGCCGTCGGAGCCGTGGTCGTAGGCCTCGAAGACCTCGCCGTCGATGCCCGCGCGCTGCAGGGCCATGGCGGTCACCGGACCGGCGATGCCCCCGCCGATGATCAGAGCTTTCTTGGTCATGCAATAACTATACATATTATGACTAGGGGCGGGCAAGACCTACCATGAGCTCCATGTCGACGAGGCGTTCTCCCCTGGCCATGGCCCTGCTCTCCCTGGTCGCCGAGGAGCCCATGCACGCCTACCGGATGCAGCAGCTGATCAAGGAGCGGCACAAGGACGACGTGGTCAACGTCGCGCAGCGCAACAGCGTCTACCAGACGATCGAGCGGCTGCTCCGCGACGGGCTCGTCGCGGTCCGCGAGACCTCGCGCGAGGAGAACCGCCCCGAGCGGACCGTCTACGAGCTCACCGACACGGGCCGCGAGACGCTCAAGCAGTGGATGCGGACGATGTTGTCCACCCCCGCCCGGGAGTTCCCCGAGTTCCCCGCGGCCCTCGCCTTCCTGCCGGTGCTGAAGCCCGGCGAGGTCCTCGCGGCGCTCAAGGAACGCCTGACCTCCCTCGAGGCCACGCTGACGACGCTGGACGGCGAGCTGGCCGAGGGCCGGGCGTTCCTGCCTGCGGTCTTCCTCGTGGAGGTCGAGTACCAGCGGGCCGTGCTGGAGGCGGAGCTCGGCTACGTGCGGGGACTCGTCGACGACCTGCATGCGGGCCGGGTCACCTGGGACTTCTCCCTCTGAGGCGTCCGCCGCCCTCTCCGGCGTCCGGACCGGGATCTGGATGGGGCGCGGCGCCGGGCCGTACAGTCGGCTGGTGGATCCTCGTGACCGGGCGGTAGAGCTCTTCCATCGGGTGGCGGCCTCGGTGCCCGCCTACGGCGCGTTCCTCGCCGAGCACGGCGTGGACCCCCAGCAGGTCCTGACATATCAGGATTTCGTACGGCTCCCGCTGACGTCCAAGGACACCTACATCCGCCGCTTCCCCCTCCCCGAGCTCTGCCGGGACGGCGTGATCGGCGACATGATCGCGGTGTCGTCCGGCTCGACCGGGACACCGTCGTTCTGGGCCCGGTCGGCGGCGGACGAGCGGGTGATCGCCGACCGCTTCGAGGAGGTCTTCCGGGACGCCTTCGCCGCCCGCGGGCGCCGCACCCTGGCCGTGGTCTGCTTCGCGCTCGGCACCTGGGTGGGCGGGCTGTTCACCATCGCCTGCTGCCGCCACCTGGCCGAACGCGGCTATCCCCTCACGGTGGTCGCCCCCGGCAGCGACAGGCGGGAGATCCTGCGGGTGATCCCGGAGCTCGCCCCGCACTTCGACCAGGTGGTGCTGCTCGGCTACCCGCCGTTCCTCAAGGACGTGATCGACGCCGGCGTCGCCGCGGGCGTCCCGTGGGGGGACTACGCGGTCAAGCTGGTGACCGCCGGGGAGGTCTTCAGCGAGGAGTGGCGGACCCTGGTCGCCGAACGCGCCGGGATGACCGCCCCGGCCCTGGACACCGCCTCCCTGTACGGCACCGCCGACGCGGGCGTCCTCGGCAACGAGACCCCGCTCTCCATCGAGATCCGCCGCTTCCTCGCCACCCGCCCCGAGGTCGCCGGGGAACTGTTCGGATCCTCCCGCCTGCCCACCCTCGTCCAGTACGACCCGGACGTCCGCTTCTTCGAGGAGCACGACGGCACCCTGCTGTTCACCGGCGACAACGGCATCCCGCTGATCCGCTACCACATCGCCGACGAGGGCGGGCTGACGCCGTACGACCGGATGCTCGCCCTCCTGCGCGAGCACGGCTTCCACCCCTCCGCCACCGGCCCGGACCGCCCCTTCGCCCACGTCTTCGGCCGCAGCCACTTCACGGTGTCCTACTACGGCGCCAACGTCTATCCCGAGAACGTCTCTGTCGGCTTGGAACAGCCGGAGGTCAGCGCCTTCGTCACCGGCAAGTTCGTGCTGGAGGTCGTCGAGGACGAACGGCGCGACCGGCGCCTGGCCGTCACCGTCGAACTGGCCCCCGGCGTCACCCCCTCCGGCAAGATCGCCCAAGCCGCCGGGGAGTCGATCCTGACCCAGCTGCTCCGCCTCAACAGCGAGTTCGCCGCCTACGTCCCACCACACCGCCAGACCCCCGACATCCGCCTCCGGGAAACCGGCGACCCCGACTACTTCCCCCCCGGCGCCAAACACCGCTACACCCGCGGCTGACGCCCGGCCGGTCAGTTCTGCGGTTCGCAGGGATTGACCACGGACACGTCCGTTCCCGCGAGGTCCTTCGCGTTCCTGCTGCCCAGGGTCCACCCGTGCACTCTGGCCGTCGCCGCGATCAGCCCGTCCATCGTCGGCAGGGGGAGGACGGCGTTCATCCGTCCCCATTCCTCCGCGACCTCCGGCGTGACGGGGAGGTCCCGGTTGCGGGGGAACTCGACGTCGTCATCCCAGTCGGGGTCGTCCAGGAGGAAACGCCCGAAGTCAGGAGTCTCCCCCTTGAGGCGGCGATACTCGGCGATGTCGATGACCACGGCCACCTCCTCCCCGTGCCGGGTGACCACCTGAGGGCCTTCGCTCACCGCTCGCCGTACGACCTCACTGAAGCGTTGTTTCGCCTCCTGCACCTGCCAGTCACCCATGAGCGCCCCCTGTCCAGTCTGTCTAGACCGAGAGTAGATCGATACAAGATCATGGGCAGCCGTACGACGGCGTCGGTCTCCGGTCGGGGTTCAGCACTCTGAAAGTGGCTCCCGGGGAGCGCAGGGTGATATAGCTGAATGCGGTGCGATTCCAAGGTGCGGCGGTGACAGCCCGCCGGTTCCGTCGGCTGCGGCGGGACGACCCGGTGCGATTCCGGGGCCACGCGGTGACACCCCGCCACCTCTCGGGCCGGTCGTCGGCCCCTGGTTCCTTCGTGCGGTGAGGGACGACCTCCCGCTGTCGAGAGGTGGTGTCGGTTGTTCACAGGACACATCGATGAGCTCGGTACGGTGGCCGCCGTCGATCAGGCCCGGATCGCGATCAGGGCTCCCCGGGCCGCCGCGGGCGCACCGGGTTCGGTCTGCGTCAACGGGGTGGGGCTCACCGTCGTACGGCTCGAGCAGGACGCGGAGGTGCTGGAGGCCAGGCTCTCCGCCGAGACCCGCCGCCGGTCGACCCTCGACCGGATCCAGCCCGGCACCCGGGTCAACGTGGAAGCCCCCCTGGCGCTGGGCGACCCGCTCACCGGTCACCTGGTCCAGGGCGACGTGGAAGCCGTGGGCAAGGTCGTACGGGTCGACGACGAGGCGACCATGCGGCGCCTGTGGATCAAGCCGCCCGAGCGTTTCCTGCCGTCGATCGTCGCCAAGGGCCACATCGCGGTCGACGGCGTCAGCCTGACCGTCGCCGAGGTGGCCCGCGACCGGTTCGCGGTGGCGCTGGTCCCCCTGACCCTGCGGGCCACCACGCTGTCCCGGCTGTCGGCCGGCGACCGGGTGAACCTGGAGTCCAATCTGGTCACCCGCCTGGCGCGGCGCTGGCCGTCCGACCCGGAACGCGCGGTGACCGAGGTGGTGGCGGCGCTGCCGTGGGCCGGGCGGCTCTCGGGCGGGAACGGCGTGCAGAAGGCGGTGGCGCAGCTCGCGGCCGGAGGGGCCGTGGTGCTCTGGGATCCCGACCGGGAGGGCGAGGGGGACGTGATCTTCGCCGGGGCGCGGATGCGCCCGGAGGCGTTCGCCTTCCTGCTCACCCAGGTGTGCGGCCATTCGACGGTGCCGTGCGCGCCCGAGGTCCTCGACCGTCTGGAGATCGGCCCCGTCCCCGGACCCGGTGATCGGCACGGCACCCGCCCGCACGTCCCGGTGGACCTGGCCACCGGGACCGGGACGGGGGTGTCGGCGGCCGAGCGGGCCGCGACCGTGCGCCGCCTGGCCTGCCCGGACGCCCGGCCGGACGACTTCCTGCGGCCCGGGCACGTCTTCCCGCTCGCCGCGCGCCCCGGAGGGCTGGCCGAACGCCCGGGCCACACCGAGGCCACGGTCGCGCTGTGCGTGGCGGCCGGACTGCCACCGGTCGGGGTGTGCTGCGAGGTGATGAATCCCGACGGGACCATGGCCAGGTCGGCCGAGCTGGAGATCGCCGCCCTGCGGTGGGGTCTGCCCCTGCTCGACATGGCCGACCTCGTCAAGCACCTCTGACGACGGCTGGGGACCCCTGAGCCGTTCTCACCGGTCTTCTCGGTCCGGCTGCTCAATCCACGTCGACGTCGTCGAGGTGGCGGAGGAGACGCGAGAGGACGCGGACGCAGGCGGCGATCTCGGTCTCGGTGAGGTCGCCGCCGATCTGGCGCAGCACCGCGCGCTCCCGGTCGATCACGGCGCCGATGGCGGTCCGGCCCTCCCCGGTCAGCCGGATGAGCGAGGACCTCTTGTGCGCCGGGTTGGGCACGGACTCGACCAGGCGGCGCGCGGCCGCGTCATTGATCATGCGCTGCACGAACTGGCGGCTCAGCGCCTGGGCCCGGCCCATCTGGGGGACGGTCATGGGCCCGTGCTCACGTAGCAGGTTGAGGACGGCCCGCACCCCCACCGACAGCCCCTCGATGGGGGCGTCCTGTTCCACCTTGCGCTGAGCCCGCCGGTACAGCGGTCCCACCAGGTCGAACACCTCGATGAGCCGGTCGGCCGGTTCGTCGGATGCCGGATCGCGGCGTGCCTCACTCATCCCACCATGATGACACCCAGGTTGCCATCTTCCTTCAAAAATGACACCTTAGTTGTCATGAATGAGTTGTTCCGGATCGACACCGGCAGCGGCCGTCCCCTCGTCCTGCTCCACGGCGGCTTCCTGGACCACGGCATGTGGGACGACCAGATCCCCGCCTTCGCCGCGCGGTACCGCGTCATCGCGCCCGACGCCCGCGGGCACGGCCGCTCCGCCAACGCCGCGGAGCCGTACCGGCTCACCGACGACCTCGCCGCGCTCCTGCGCCACCTGGACACCGGCCCCGCGACCCTGGTGGGAGTCTCCATGGGGGCCTCCGTCGCGGTCGACACCGCGCTGGAGCACCCGCAGCTCGTCAGCGCCGTGGTCGTCAGCGGCGCCGGGACCGGCGAACCGTACTTCACCGACCCCTGGACCACCCGGACCTGGGCCGCGTGGAACGCGGCGATGGCCGCCGGCGATCTGGACGCCTCGGTCGAATGGCTGACCCTCTTCGCCGCGGGCCCGCACCGCGCCCTCGACGAGCTCGATCCCGAGATCGTGGACCGGTTGCGCCGGATGGCCCGGGGCACCATGTCCAAGCACGCCAAAGACGAACCCAACCGGCTCATCCCGGTACGGGACACCTGGGAACGCGCCGCCGGGATCACCGTCCCCGTGCTGGCCGTCAACGGCGCTCTCGACTCCCCCGACCACATCGGCATGGCCGAGCGCCTCATCCGCACCGTCGCCGACGGCCGCGCGATCTCGATCGACGGGACCGCCCACTACCCCAACATGGAGCGCCCGGACGTCTTCAACGAGATCCTCGAGGACTTCCTCCGCACGACGCGAACCCCGTGATCACCGAGCACGGCCGACGGCGGCGTCGGGGACGCCCGCGGGCGCTTCCCGCGGCGTGACCCCGGACCGGGACGCCGCGGCGGGCCGGTCCGGGCCGTACGCGCCGGAGGAGGACCGCTCACTTCGCCCGGCGCTGGCTAGGATCGGCTCAGATGAGCCCGGCCCCGCGGAGGGGGGATGGTGAGCCAGCACACGCATCCGGACGGCCGCCCGCGTTCCCTCGCGGCGGCCGCGGCCGCGCTGTCCCGTCTGGGCCGCCTGCGCGACCTGCCGGTCGTCCTGATGCTGGTGTGGGCGGGATGGCTGGCCGTCCCGTGGCCGGTCGGCGGCCCCGGCCAGACGCGCGAGGCGTCCGTCACCGCGGCCTCCGGAACCCCCGCGACGACCTCCGGAACGAGCGCCGACACCCCGGCCAGGATGATCACCGGGACGGCCGTCACGGACGTTCAGAGCGCGCCCGGCGTTCAGGAGCTGATCGCCGCGGAGCGGACGCGCATCGCCGCCGAGGTCCACGACGTCGCCGGACACGGGCTGGCGGCCATCGCCATGCAGGCCGGGGTCGCCCTGCTGATGCTCGACGAGGATCCCGGACGGGTCCGCGAGTCGCTGGAGGCGATCCGCTCGACCAGCACCCAGGCGCTCGACCGGCTCCGCTCCGCGCTCGACCTCATCGACCCCACGCCTTCTGATCACGACCTGTCCCGGCTGATCGGCGGGGTGCGCGCGGCGGGGCTGGCCGTCGACGTCGAACCGGCGGAGCCGGTCATCCCCGCGCACCTGGAGGGCACGGTCTACCGGGTCGTGCGCGAGTCGCTGACCAACGTCCTGCGGCATGCCGGTCCGGCCAGGGCGGTGGTACGGCTCGCCGGCCGTCCGGGCGAGTTCGTCGTGGAGGTCGCCGACCGGGGAGGCGGGGCTCCGGCAGACGCCTTCTCCCCCGGCGCCGGCTTCACGACCGGCGCTTCCGGCACGACCGGCGCTTCCGGCACGGCCGGCGGCCGGGGGCTGGCCGGGATGCGGGCCCGGGTGACCGGGGCGGGCGGGGTGTTCACCGCAGGCCCGGACCGGGACGGCGGTTTCCGCGTCGTGGCCCGCTTCCCCGTGGACACCGCATGATCCCCGGCACGAGCCCGTCCCCCGACACGAGCCCCGCTCCCCGGCCCGCCCCGATCCGGGTGGCGGTGGCCGACGACCAGGCCATCGTGCGCATGGGTCTGCGGGCGCTCATCGACCGCGAGCCGGACCTGGAGTTCACCGGCGAGGCCGCGGACGGCGCCGCGGCGCTCCGCCTGCTGCGCGACACCCGTCCCGACGTCCTCCTGCTCGACATCCGCATGGACGGCATGGACGGCATCGACGCGCTGCGGGCCGTCACCGCCGATCCCGCGCTCGCCGCCACCCGGGTGATCATGGTGACCACCTTCGAGGTCGACCGGTACGTCTTCGCCGCCCTCCAGGCCGGGGCCAGCGGGTTCATCCTCAAGGACAGCGCCCCCGAGGAGCTCGCCCGCGCGATCAGGGTCGCCGCCTCGGGCGAGGCGTTGCTCTCCCCCTCCGTCACCAGGAAGGTCATCGGCCTGTTCGGCCGGCACGACGTCACGCCGGTCGAAGGTCTGGACACCCTCACGCCCAGGGAGCGCGAGATGGTCGCCTGGGTCGCCACCGGCCGGTCGAACGGCGAGATCGCCGCGGAGCTGTCCATCAGCCCCGACACGGTCCGCACCCACGTCAGCCGGGCCATGGTCAAGCTGCACGCCCGTGACCGGGCGCAGCTGGTCGTCTTCGCGGTCAGGTCCGGGCTGACGATCCCCTGAGGCCGGACGATCCCTTGAAGCCGGACGGTTCCCTGAGGCCGGACGGTTCCCTGAGGAGGCCGCCGTAGGCGTGCTCCCCGGCCTGCGCCTCGATCCGCTTCACCGTGTCCAGCCCCACCCCGACCATGATGAGGAGGATCGTCCCGCCGAAGGGGAAGTTCTGCTGCGTCGCCGGGTCGCGCAGGATCACGAACGCGATGATCGGGATCAGCGACAACGCGCCGAGATAGGCCGCCCCGGGCGCGGTGAGTCGCGAGAGCACGTACCGCAGGTACTCCGCGGTGGGCCGCCCGGGCCGGATGCCGGGCACGAACCCGCCGTACCGCCTCATGGCGTCGGCCACCTCCGCCGGGTCGAAGGTGATCGACACGTAGAAGTAGGTGAAGGCCATGATCAGCAGCACGTAGACCGTCATGTGGACGGGGTGGTCGCCCGAGACGAGGTAGCGCTGGATCCACGCCGCGACCGGCCCGCTCCCGCCCGTCAGCTCCGCCGCCAGCTGCGGCAGGACCAGCAGCGACGAGGCGAGGATGACGGGGACGACCCCGGCCTGGTTGACCTTCAGCGGGAGGTAGGTCGAGGTCCCGCCGTGCGCCTTGCGCCCGGCCGTCCTGCGGGCGTAGTGGACCGGGACGCGCCGCTGCGCCTGCTCGACGAAGACCACCGCCGCCACCAGGAAGACCCCGGCGGCCAGCATCGCCGCCAGCGCGAACGGGCTGCGCGTGAAGACGCCCGACAGGTAGGAGGGGAACACCGCGACCACCTGGGCGAAGATCAGGATGGACATGCCGCTCCCGATCCCCCGCTCGGTGATCAGCTCCCCCAGTCGCATGACCAGGCAGGCCCCCGCCACCAGGGTGATCACGATCACCGTGACCGCCGGCAGGCCCTGGCCGTACAGCAGTTGCCGGTCGCAGGTGGGGAAGATCCGTCCGGCGCGGGCCAGCGACACGACCGTGGTGGCGTGGAGCACGGCCAGGCCCACCGTCAGGCATCTCGTGTACTGCGTGATCTTCGCCTGCCCCCGCTGCCCCTCCTTCTTGAGCGCCTCCAGCCGGGGGACCACCACGGCCAGCATCTGGATCATGATGCTGGCGGTGATGTACGGCATGACCCCGAGGGCGAACACCGACAGCTTCAGCATCGCCCCGCCGCTGAACAGCTGGAGCATGTCGACGAGCCCGGTGCGGGCCCCGCCCAGGCACTGCCGCACCGCGGCCACGTTCACCCCGGGCGCGGGCAGGACCTGCCCGAACCGGAACAGCACGATCACCGCCAGCGTGAAGAGCAGTTTCCTGCGGAGGTCGGGCACGCGGAAGGCGCGGGCGAGCGTGGTGAGCATGCACCGAGTCTGGCCGCGCGGCCCCGGGCCGCAATCCGCTCTCCGGAGGCTTCGCCGTACGCAGATCCGCGTACCCCGCGCGGCGGAGCCTCCCCGTGATACCGGCCCGGTCAGAACGCGGCGGCCACCTCGCGGGCGCGGGTCAGGGCCCGCTTGCGCTCCAGGTCGGCGTCGCCGGTCACCGTCGGGTGGTAGCGGATGTCGGCGATGTCGGTGATCCCGGCCCAGCGGAGCCAGCCGTCGAAGAACGGCGACTGGAAGTCGTCGCCGAAGCCGGGCGGCAGGCCGGGGGCCCAGACCGCGCTGGTGTAGACGACGGCGGCCTTCTTGCCCTTCAGCAGCGGGATGTAGCCGGCCTCCGGGTCGAAGCCGAAGACCATGCCGGGCTGGCTGACGACGTCGATGAACTGCTTGAGGACGTACGGCACGCCGGAGTTCCACATCGGGACGCTGAACAGGTAGCGGTCGTAGGCGTCGAAGCGCTCGAACGTCCTGACCGCCGCGGCCCACGCCTCCCCCTCGGGGGCCGCGCCGCCGAACACGGCCATCTTGGCCGCGGCCGCCTCGGGGCCGAAGGCGGGCAGCGTGCCGTCCCACAGGTCGAAGTGGTCGATCTCGGCGCCGGGGTTGGCGCGCCGGTAGGCGTCGAGGAACTCTCCGGCGATCGCCAGCGACTCCGAGGCGGAGCTCCGCGGCGAGGCGGAGATGTGCAGCAGTCTCATGGTCCGTCCTCCGAACGGTGATCCAGACATTAATCGGACCGCAGTCCGTTTCACGGACACGAAGATACGGACTGCGGTCCGCTTAGTCAAGGCCGGTGCGCGAGGGGCCCGGAAGCGGCCGGGGAAACGTCGGTGCGATCTTCTAGGCTGGGCTCATGGCGAGAGCGAATGACGGTGTGGCGGCGGCTCTGGAGGAATACGCCGAGCTGTTCGCGATGACGGGCGGCGACGCGTTCCGGGTCCGGAGCTATCAGAAGGCGGCCAAGGCCATCGCGGGCTTCCCCGAGGACATCGCGTCCGTGCCGGTGCGGAGCGTGCCCGGGGTCGGCGAGGCGATCGCCAAGAAAGTCGAGGAATACCTCGGCAGGGGCAGCTTCCGGCAGCTCGACGACCTGCGCGGGAAGGTCCCCGAGGGGGTGCGGAGGCTGACCCGGGTGCCCTCCCTCGGCCCGAAGAAGGCGGTCCTCCTCTTCCAGGAGCTCGGCATCGACTCGCCCGAGGCCCTCGCCGAGGCGATCAAGGCGGGCGGGCTCAAGGGCGTCAAGGGCTTCGGCGCCAAGACGGAGGAGAACCTGCTGCGGGGCATCGAGCAGATGGAGCGGGCCAACACCAGGGTGCACACCGGCGTCGCGATGGGCCTGGCCGAGCGGATCATCGCCTCACTGGAGGACCGGGCCGAGCGCATCGCCTACGCCGGGTCGCTGCGCCGGATGAGAGACACCGTGGGCGACATCGACATCCTGGCGGTGGCCCCCGAGACGCTGATGGAGGTCTTCAAGGCGCAGCCGTACGTCGCGGAGGTCATCGCCTCCGGCGGGAAGAAGACCTCGATCCGCACCCCGGAGGGCGTCCAGGTGGACCTGCGGCTGGTCCCGGCCGAGTCGTGGGGCGCCGGGCTCCAGTACTTCACCGGCTCCCAGGCGCACAACGTGCACCTGCGCGAGATCGTCGTGAAGAAGGGCTGGAAGCTCTCCGAGTACGGCCTCTTCGACGGCGAGCGGGTGATCGCGGCCGGGTCGGAGGAGGAGATCTACCGCGCCCTCGGCATGGACTGGGTCCCCCCGGCGCTCCGCGAGGACGGCGGGGAGATCCAGGCCGCACTCAAGGGCGGGCTGCCCGCGCTGGTCACCGTGGACGACCTCAAGGGCGACCTGCACACCCACACCGACCTGACCGACGGCATCGCCTCGCTGGAGGACATGGTCGCCGCCGCCCACGCGCGCGGCCACTCCTACTACGCGGTGACCGATCACGCGCCCGACCTGGCCATGCACCGGATGACCCTGGAGAAAGCACTGACGCAGCGGGAGCAGATTCGCCAACTTCAGGGTAAATACCCGGATATGCGGATCCTGCACGGCAGCGAGCTCAACATCGGTCCCGACGGGTCGGTCGACTGGCCCGCCGAGATCCTGTCGGGCTTCGACGTGTGCGTCGCCAGCATCCACTCGCACTTCGGCCAGCCGCGCGAGGAGATGACCCGGCGTCTCATCGCCGCCTGCGAGAACCCGCACGTCCACGTCATCGGCCACCCCACCACCCGCCTGATCGGCAAGCGCCCCCAGGTGGACGCCGACTGGGACGCGGTCTTCCGCGCCGCGGCCCGGACCGGCACCGCGATGGAGATCGACTCCTTCCCCGACCGCGCCGACCTCCCCGCCGATCTCGTACGGCTGGCGCGCCACCACGGCGTGCGCTTCTCCATCGACAGCGACGCCCACGCGGTCCCCCACCTGGCCAACCAGCGCTTCGGCGTCGGCACGGCCCAGCGGGGCTGGCTGACCCCGGAGGACGTGATCAACACCTGGCCGCTGGATCGGCTGCTCGGCTTCCTGAACGGCTGAGGCGGCTCTCCCCACCCCCCAAGTTTCATGCTTTCCTAGTAGGGAATACATGAGAACGGAAAGGATGGTGGCTCATGCCGCACAGGAAGCCCTCCGGCACGGTGGCCGTCCCGCGGCGGACGGCCACCCCGGGCGAGACCGACCGGACGAGAACGACCGGTCCCGGCGGAACGGCCGCGGGCCGGGCCACGGGGACGACGGCGGAGACGGCCCCGCCCGGGATCGTCAAGCCGCTGCCGCGGGAGCTGTTCGTCGCGCACGGCACCAACGCCGAGACGCGCTGGGAGGCCATGCGCGGCGTCGGCTACCACGTGCCCGAAGACCGCTTCTTCGTGCGCGACCACACCTCGACGCCGATCATCGACGCGGCGACCTGGCGGCTGGAGCTGCACGGCTCCGGCCTGCGCGCGCCCCGCAGCTTCGGCTACGAGGAGCTGCTGGCGCTCCCGGCGGTGACCCGGGACGTGATGATCGAGTGCGCGGGCAACGGCAGGAGCTTCTTCCTGACCCAGCAGCACCAGGAGGTCTCCGGCACCCCGTGGCGGCTCGGCGGGGTCGGGGTGGCCCGCTGGCGCGGGGTGCCGCTGGCCACCGTGCTGGAGCGGGCCGGGCTGCTGCCCGGGGCCGTCGACGTGATGCCGCGCGGTCTCGACGCGGCCTACGTCGCCGACGGCGTCGACCACGGGCGGGTACGGCGGCCGATCCCGATCGCCAAGGCGCTCGACGACGTGATCCTCGCCTACGAGATGAACGGCCGCCCGCTCCCGCCCGACCACGGGCACCCGGTCCGCCTGGTCGTCCCGGGCTGGATCGGCCTGGCCTCGATCAAGTGGGTGGGCGACATCGAGGTCTCCGCCTCCCCGCTGTCCTCGCCGTGGACCACCGAGTTCTACCGGATGTTCGGCGAGGGCCGCCCATCGGGCGGCGGCGCCCCGCTGACCGTCCGGGAGGGCATCCGGAGCGCCTTCGAGCTGCCTTGGGAGGCCGGGCTGGCGGCCGGACGCCCGCACCTGCTGCACGGACGGTCGTGGTCGGGCCACGGCCGGATCACGGGCGTCGAGGTGAGCTTCGACTCGGGCGCCACCTGGCACCGGGCCCAGCTGCACGGGTCCCGCGTCGTCTCCGCCTGGACCCGGTGGCACATCTCCTGGAACCCCCGGAGCTCTCGGAACCCGGGGCAGAGCGGCCCGCACACCCTCATGGCCCGGGCCCGCGACGAGGCCGGAACGGTCCAGCCGATGGAGACCCCGCACAACGAACTCGGCTATCTCTTCGACGCCGTCGTCCGCCATCCCGTCACGGTGATAAATGTCTGACGGAAGCGCCCGTCATCACATCGATATCGCCTTTCCGCGCGCGGGGGAATTTCCCACCCGGAGAGGCATCATTCTCCTGATCAGGCAGGATAAATTACCGAAATAGACGTTCGAGAACGCTTATTTCATCTGAAATACTCCTTCGGTCGCTCCGCGGAAACATCGGGGAAACGAACCGGGGCGATGATGCCGGTGACCCGTTCCGACTCTTTTCCGCAGGAGGTTCAGACGATGCGCCAGCTGACTCCGCTCGACGCGCAGTTCCTTCACGCCGAATCGGCGACCACCGCCGCCCACGTCGCGGGGGTGGCGATCCTGGAACCGGCCTGCGCTTCCACGGGCGGGGTCACGCGGGAGGCCCTGATCGGACTGCTCCGCCGGCGGCTGCACCTGACCCCCGCCCTGCGCATGCGCCTGTCGGACGTGCCCTTCGGCCTCGACCATCCGTACTGGACGGAGGATTCCGCCTTCGACGTCGCCGACCACGTGCACGAGACGGTCCTGCCGATGCCGGGAGACGAGTCCCAGCTCGCCGAGGCGGTCGCCCGCATCCACGAGCGGCGCCTGGACCGCCGCCGCCCGCTCTGGGAGATGCACCTGATCCACGGCCTGACCGGCGGCAGGACCGCGCTCTACGCCAAGGTCCACCACTGCGCCGTCGACGGCGTGTCGGGCGCCGAGACCCTGGCCGCGCTGCTCGACCTCACTCCCGAGCCGCGCGAGGTCGAGCCGCCCGCGGAGCGCCCGCCGACCGCCGCCCCCGGGCTCGTCAGGATGCTCGCCGGGGCCGTCACCCGGTCGGTGACCCATCCGGCGCGGCTGCTGCGCTCCCTCGGCCGGACCGTGACCGACCTCGACGTGGTCCCGGTGATCGCCACGCTGCCCGGCGTCCGGATGATGGCCGCCGCGACCCGCAGGCTCGCGGGCGGGCGGGACCTGCCTGCGCCGCCCTCGTTGTCGGCCCCGCGCACCCCGTTCAACGGCCGCATCAGCGCCCGGCGGCGCTTCTCCTACGGCTCGATCCCCCTGGCCGACGTCAAACGGGTGGCGAGGGCCTTCGAGATCAGCGTCAACGACGTGGTCATGGCGCTGTGCGCGTCGGCGCTGCGCTCCTGGCTGCGCGAGCGCGACGCGCTGCCGGACCGGCCGCTGATCGCCGCGGTCCCGGTCGCGGTCCGTACGGCGAGCGCCCGGGAGACGGTGGGCAACCAGCTCTCCGCCATGATCACCCCGATGCCGACGGACGTCGCCTGCCCCCTGGAGCGCCTGCGGATCGCGGGCGAGACGATGCGCGCCGCCAAGCGGCGGTTCGCGCGCTCCCCCACGGCCTGGCCGAACGAGCTGTCGTCCATGGTGCCCCCGGCGGTGACCGCGCTGGCCACCCCCGTCATCTTCCGGCTCGCCTCGATGGCGCCGCCCCCGGTCAACCTGCTCGTCTCCAACGTGCCCGGACCGCAGTTCCCCCTGTATCTGTGCGGGGCCCGGCTGCTGGCCTACTACCCGGTCTCGGTGCTGACCGACGTGAGCGGCGGGGTCAACATCACCTGCTTCTCCTACGACGGCTCGCTGGACTTCGGCATCATCTCCTGCCCGGAGCGGGTGGAGGACGCCTGGCGGCTGATGGGCCACGTCCAGGAGGCGATGGACGAACTGCTGGCCCTCGCGGGACCGGCCGGGGAGCCCGGTCCGCGCCCCGCCGGACGGGCCGAGCCGCGTCCGAGGGCCGGGGCCCCGGTCCTCGCCTGAGGGAGGGTTCCCGGTCCCGGCCGCGGGTCGGGGATCCGTCGCACCGCGTCGGACGGGCCGCGGCCCGTCATCCCGTCGATCCGGCCAGAGGCCCTGCCGACGCGTGGATGCGCCGAGCCGTCGTCTTGAGCGCCCGGCTTCCGTGCTGCGCCTGCACGACGTCCGCGTCACCGAATCGCAGGCTCTCGCCCTGCTGAACGCCCGCGGCGCCCTCAGCACGCTCATCGCCACACTGCGCGAGATCGGCTGACCGGACCCGCGGGGCTTCAGCCGGTCGGGCAGAGCCCGAACCAGCTCAGCCTGGCCACCGCCGCGGGCACCGACGTGAAGATGACCTCGCAGGTGCTGCGGAGACTGGAGGCCAAGGACCTGCTCCGGCGCGAGGTCGACCCGTCCGGCACCCGGGCCCGGCTGCTGCGGGTCACCGAGCAGGGCGAGCAGCTCGCCCAGGAGGCCATCGCCGCCGTCGAGGCGGCCGACCGGGCCTTCTTCGGCGCCGCCGCCGATCCGGCCCTGATGACGGCCCTGCGGCGGCGCCGAAGTGGGCCGGTCAGCGGGCCCCGACGGACTCCAGGAGCACGGGCAGGGCCCGGCGCAGCTCCCGGTTCCAGTAGGTCATGTTGTGGCGGCCCTCGTAGAAGTGCGTCTCGACGGGGATGCCGAGCTCCTTGAGCCGGTCCGCGAACGCGGTGGCCGCCTTGTGGGCGAGTTCCTCGGTGACGTCGCCGAAGAGCTCGCCCTCCCGCTTGCTCCCGTCGCCCGCCGCCACGTAGAGGCGGACGCCCCGGAGCTTGTCCGCCTGGTGGTAGGGGTTGTGCTCCTCCCAGACCTCCCGGTCGCCGCGCGGGTCGCCCCAGATGCGCTTCCAGTCGGTGCCGAAGCAGCCCGCGGTGGTGCCGAGCATCACGGCGATGTCCACCCCGGGCAGCAGGGTGTGCACGGCCCCGCTGAAGGAGGCGGCGGCCTTGAACCTCCCGGTCGCGGCGTAGAGCATCGCGCCCTGGCCGCCCATCGAGTACCCGGCGATCGCCCGTTCCCCGCCCGCCGCGTAGCGGCTCTCCAGCAGCGGCAGCAGCTCCTTCAGGTGGTAGGTCGCCCAGCGGGGCCGGCCGCCGTCGCCGCCGTTGTGCCAGTCGGAGTAGCTGCCGCACTTGCCTCCGTCGGGCATCACCACGATCACCGGCGCGTCTTCGGTCAGCTCCTCGGCGTCCGATCGCGACCACGCCCGATAGTCGTCCAGGCCCCCGTGGAGCAGCCACAGCGACGGCCAGGTCTTCCCCGAGTCCGCGGACCAGCCCTCGGGCAGCAGCAGCCGTACCGTGGTGAGGTCGCCGAGGGCGTCGGAGCGCAGGGTCAGCTCCATCCGGCGCTCGCTGAGCCGCCGCTCCTTGACCACCTCGATCCCCTCGGGCTCCCGGGGCCGCGAGGTCTCCTCCGGCCGCCCGGACGTCCCGTCCGGCCCCTCGGCGGCCGGGGACCGGCCCGGCCCGGCGGCCGGGTCGCGCTGGGTGGTGATCAGCGCGATCGCGGCGGCCACGACCAGGACGAACAGCCCGGCCGCGACCACGGCTCCGACGATGAAGCCGCGTAGCCGTGAACCGGGTGCCATGGGAGCCTCCGACCGCCTTATTGACGTGGCACATAATAGTGTTCCGACGATCTCGGCGGCTGCCCCGAATGTGAGTGACTATTCGCCAATAGAGTGGCGACCATGAGCTTTTCTGAGCTGAACCTCTTCCCGCTCTGCCTCGGCGGCAATGTCTTCGGCTGGACCGCCGACCGGGACGCCTCCTTCGCCGTCCTGGACGCCTACGTCGAAGCGGGCGGCAACTTCATCGACACCGCCGACGTCTACTCCAGCTGGGCTCCGGGGCACGTGGGCGGCGAGTCGGAGGCGATCATCGGCGAGTGGATGACCGCCCGCCGCAACCGCGACCAGATCGTGCTGGCGACCAAGGTCGGCATGCTGGACAGCCGTCCGGGGCTGTCGGCGGCGAACATCCGCGCGGCCGTGGAAGACTCGCTCCGCCGCCTGGGGACCGACTACATCGACCTGTACTGGGCACACCTCGACGACGACGAGACCCCGCTGGAGGAGACCCTCGGCACGTTCGACGCGCTCATCCGCGAGGGCAAGATCCGCAACATCGGCGCCTCCAACTACGAGGCCGACCGGCTGGCCGAGGCGCTGGCCGTCTCCGAGCGGGAGGGCCTGGCCCGCTACGGGGTGCTGCAGCAGCAGTACAACCTGGTGGAGCGCGACTACGAGGGCGCCCTTCGGGAGGTGGTGGCCGGAGCCGGGCTGACCAGCACGCCGTACTACGGGCTGGCCCGCGGCTTCCTGACCGGCAAGTACCGGCCCGGCGTCGAGGTCGACAGCCCGCGCGCCGCCAGGGCCTCCGCGTACCTGGCCACCGAGCGCGGCCCCCGCGTCCTGGACGCCCTGGAGAAGGTGGCCGCCGCCCACGGCGCCGTCCCGGCGACGATCGCGCTCGCCTGGCTGGCCGCCCAGCCCACCGTGGCCGCGCCGATCGCCAGCGCCCGCGACGTCGAGCAGCTCCGGCCGCTGCTCGCGGTCGCCGAGGTGGAACTGGCCGAGGACGAGCTCGCCCTGCTGGACGAGGCGTCCCGCTGACCTCGGCGTACGGAGGGCTCCGTCCTGTCCCGGCCGGGCCCTCCGTATTCCGGGGCCGGTCAGCGCCCGGGCTGCCGGTGACCGGTCTCCCACGCCCACGCGGCGATGCCGACCCGGTTGCGCACACCGAGCTTGCGCTGGATGTGGGCGAGATGGGTCTTGACGGTTCCGGCGGTGATGTACAGTTCGGCGCCGATCTCCGCGTTGGTCCGGCCGTCGGCCACCAGGGAGACGATGTCCAGCTCTCGGCCGGTCAGCGGCTGCGCCCGGGCCGGTTCCCCGTCCCGTCCGGACAGCTCGCGCAGCAGCCGTACCGTCACCGACGGGCTGATCAGGGCGTCCCCGGTCATCGCGGCGCGCACGGCCTCGACCAGCAGCCCGGGACCCGAGTGCTTGAGCAGGAAGCCGCAGGCGCCGTGGCGCAGCGCCGTGTGCACGTAGGCGTCCAGGTCGTAGGTGGTGACCACGACCACCCGCGCGCTCACCGGCGCGCCGGGGGAGCAGAGGAGCCGGGTCAGTTCCAGCCCGTCCATCCGGGGCATCCGGATATCGGCGATCACCACGTCGGGCAGGAGCCGTCCGGCCAGGCCCAGGGCCTCCACGCCGTCGGCGGCCTGGCCGACCACCTCGATGTCCGGGGCGGCACCGAGGATGGTACGGAACCCGAACCTGACCTGCTCCTGATCGTCGGCGATGAGTACCCGGATGGTCACGGCGCCGGCTCCAGGAGAGCGGCGGGAAGCTCGGCGCGGACCCGCCAGCCCGCCGGAGGAACGGGCCCGGCGCTGAAGACGCCGCCGAGCGCCTCGATCCGCTCGGCGAGGCCGGTCAGTCCCACTCCTCCTCCGCGGCGCCGGCCGGTGAGGCCGCGCGGCGCCTGACCGGGATCGCCCCCCTGGTCGGTGACCGTGAGCACGATGCCGGATCCCGCGGATCCGGCCAGTTCGACGGTGACCGGGCAGCCGGGACGGGCATGCCGGCGCACGTTCGTGAGCGCCTCGACCACCACGCGGTACACGGCCGTGCTCGCCTCCTGGTGCAGCGCCCGGTCCAGTCCCGGGGCCATGTCCAGCTCGATCGGCCCCGCGCCGCTGTCCGCGTAGCGCGCGATCAGCTCTGGCAGCTCGCTCGCGCCGGGCGACGTCGTACGGCCGGGGCCCGCGCCGTACTCCAGCTCGCGCAGCATCCTGATCGTCCGGTCCATCGAGGCGAGCGCGCGCGTGCCGTCCGACTCGATGCGCCGCAGCACCCTCGCCGCCTCGTCGGGATCGGCGCGGAGCAGCACCTGGGCGGCCTGGACCTGGACGACCATGGCGCTGACGTCGTGGGCCACGAAATCGTGCAGGTCGCCGGCGAGCTGGACGCGCTGCGCCCGGCGGGCCTGCCGTACCGCCTGGACCCTGCGGGCGTCCAGCCAGCGCAGGTACCCTCCGGCCCCGGCGCCCACGACCGCGGGAAGCGCCCAGAACGCGCAGACCGCGACGGGCTCCCACCAGAGTCCCCGCGACGGTCCGGTGATCGGGAGACCGAGGGCCGCCGAGGCGAGCACGGACAGCGCGCCCGAGGCGGCGGCCTCCCGGAGCGGCGACCACCGGCACGCCAGGGCCACCATGACCATCAGCGCCATGGCGTGCAGCAGCGGCCACGAGCCGCCGGGCCCCGGGGGCGAGCCGGTGAACCACACGATGACGCAGACGATCGAGATGACGGAGACCGAGCCGACCGCCGTACCGAGGATCCGCCGGATGCGAAGCCCTCCGGCGACCAGCACTCCCAGCGTGCCCAGTGCCAGAGTGGCGGGCACCTTCAGCAGCGGGCTCGTACCCGGATGCAGCGCCGAGGCCAGGGCGAGGGAGGCGGCCAGCGGCGCAACGGTGAGGAGCACACGTGCGGCGAGGCGTTCGGCGTCCACTCGCTCCGGCTCGCCGGTGGCCGCGCTGTCGATCACGGGCCCAGCATAGAGCGTGCCCGATGAGGTCTGTATCTGCCGATCGGTGGATACCGCGGCTGCCGGGAGGGCTGCGATTGTCCGGAACGTGCCCCGGACAGGGGCGGCAGAGGACACCAGGAGAAGACATGGCCCATTCGCATCCACCCCACGGAGCGTGCCGCCCCGGTGGTCCGCTCGGCATCCGGTCAGGGGGACGTCGGTGACCGCGACGGAGGTGGTGACCGGGCGGCGCGGCGTCGGAGTGGCGGAGCGGCTGCGGATCCTGCTCCCCTACGCGGCCGCCCTGTGGTGCCTGGGCTACGGAACCCTCGCCGTGTACTGGGCGTCCGGCGGCGCCGGCTTCCCTCTCGGCGTCGGCGACCCCAGGGGCGGGGACATGGGGAGCTGGCTGGTCGCCGCCGAGCCCGGATCGGCCGGTCTCGTCATCGCCTTCGGCTGCGCGGCCGGTCTGGTCGCCGCTCTGCGGACGCGATCGCCGCAGACGGGGCGGGTCCCGCGCCGGGCGGCGGCCGTCGTGCTCCTGGTGGTGGCGGCCCCGCTGCTGCTGGTGGTCCCGGACGTCCGGGTGCTCCAGAGCATGGCCTACGGGTTGCAGGGATACGTCGGTCTCGTGGACTGGCCGGTGGTGAACCAGCTGCTGTGCGCCTTCGGCGGGGCGCTGCTCGCCGGCACGGCGGCGTCGCTGCTGAGCGGTCCCCGCTGCCCGCGGTGCGACCGGCCGCACGCCGAGCCGGGTTCGGCGGCGCGCTGGGCCCGGATCGGCCGCTGGGCGACCGCGGTGGCGGTGGTCGCGCCGCTGCCGTACGCGGTGCAGCGGGCGGTGTGGGTCCTCGGCGTCCCGCTGGGCGTGGACCGGCAGTTCATCCGGGACCTGCTGGCCGACATGGAGTCGAAGGGGCTCGGACCGCTGGTCGTTTACAGCCTTCCCCTGTCCGCCGTGGCCGGTGCGCTGCTCACACTCGGGCTGTCCATGCGCTGGGGCACGGTCCTGCCGCGATGGGTGCCCTACCTGGGCGGCCGGCGTGTACCCGTGGCGCTGGCCGTGATCCCCGCCACGGTGGTCGCCGTCGCCGTCACCACGGCCGGGATGGCGCCGTACCAGCAGATCATCCCCGACGGACTGCCCGTCACCGGCAGCGGCGCCCCCGCCCTGCTGTGGCTGCCGTGGGGGATCGCGCTGGGCCTGGCCACGCTGGCATACCACCGGCGCAGGCTCGAGACCTGCTCCGGCAGCTGCTCGCGGTCGCCGAGGTGAAGCCGACCGAGGGCGAGCTCACCCTGCCGGACGAGGCGTCCCACTGACCTCGACGTACGGAGGGCCCCGGCCTGTCCCGGCCGGGGCCCTCCGCGATATGGCGAGCGGCCTTGGCGTCCCTAGTGCTCGGACGCCTTCTCGGCTCCGACGCCGGTGAGGGCGCGGACCTCGATCTCGGCGTACTTGGCCGCGTTGTACTCCTTGCTGAGCTTGGTGCCGGCCCATCCGGCCAGGAAGCCGAGTGGGATGGAGACCAGACCGGGGTTGCTCAGCGGGAACCAGGCGAAGTCGGCGTCGGGGAACAGCGCGGTGGCGCTGCCCGACACGACCGGCGAGAAGATCACCAGCACCACGGCGGAGATCAGGCCGCCGTAGATGGCCGAGACCGCGCCCGCGGTGTTGAAGTCCTTCCAGAACAGGCTGTAGAGGATCGCCGGAAGGTTGCCCGAGGCCGCCACCGCGAAGGCCAGGGCGACCAGGAAGGCCACGTTCTGCCCCTGGGCGAGGATGCTGAGCCCGATGGCCACCGCGCCGATGACGAAGGCGGAGATCCGGGCGACCACGACCTCCTCCTTGTCGGTGACGTTGCCGCGCTTGAACACGTGCGCGTACAGGTCGTGGGCGAAGGAGGAGCTGGAGGCCAGCGTCAGACCGGCCACGACCGCCAGGATCGTGGCGAAGGCGACCGCCGCGATGACGGCCAGCAGGATCGTGCCGCCCACGTCGCCGAAGATCTCCTGACCGATCTTCTGGGCGAGCAGCGGCGCCGCGGTGTTGCCTCCCTTGTCCTGCGCCGCGATCGTCGAGCCGCCGACCAGCGCCGCCGCGCCGAAGCCCAGCACGAGGGTGAGCAGGTAGAAGGAGCCGATGATGCCGATGCCCCAGATGACCGACTTGCGGGCGTCCTTGGCGGTGGGCACGGTGTAGAAGCGGATCAGGATGTGCGGCAGGCCGGCCGTGCCGAGCACCAGGGCCAGGCCCAGGCTGATCAGGTCGAGCTTGCCCGCCAGGCCCTGCGCCTCGGTGCCGTACTTCAGGCCCGGCTCCAGGAAGGCGTCGCCCTTGCCGCTCTGCGCGGCGGCGTCACCCAGCAGGCCGGAGAGGTTGAAGCCGTACTTGCCCAGCACCAGCAGTGTGATCAGGGTCGCGCCGCCCATGAGCAGCACGGCCTTGACGATCTGCACCCAGGTGGTGCCCTTCATGCCGCCGACGACCACGTAGATGATCATCAGGATGCCGACGCCGACGATCGTCCACGCCTTGCCCTCCGGGTTGGTCACGCCGAGCAGCAGGCCGACCAGCACGCCCGCGCCGAGCATCTGCGCCACCAGATAGACGATCGACACGACGATGGTGGAGACGCCCGCGGCGGTGCGGACCGGGCGCGGGCTCATCCGGAAGGCCAGCACGTCGGCCATGGTGAACTTGCCGGAGTTGCGCATCAGCTCCGCGACCAGCAGCAGCGCCACCAGCCAGGCGACCAGGAAACCGATCGAGTAGAGGAAGCCGTCGTACCCCGACAGCGCGATGATGCCGGCGATGCCGAGGAAGCTCGCCGCCGACATGTAGTCGCCGCCGATCGCCAGGCCGTTCTGCACGCCGCTGAAGGACCGGCCTCCGGCGTAGTAGTCGGCGGCCGTCTTGGTCTGCCGGCTGGCCCAGAACGTGATCGCCAGCGTCGCGACGACGAAGAGCAGGAACAGGACGGCGGCAAGGGACTGGGAGCTCATTCGGGCCTTCCCTCGATCTCGTGGCGGATCTCGTCGGCGATCGGGTCGAGCTTCTTCTCCGCGTGCCGCGAGTAGGCCCGGGCGATCCAGAACGTGGAGACGAACTGGAGCAGACCGAGGATCAAGCCGACGTTGATGTTGCCCAGCACCTTGATGCCCATGAAGTCACGCGCCCAGCCGGACAACACCACGTAGAGCAGGTACCACGAGAGGAAGGCCGCGGTCATCGGGAACGTCCAGGCGCGGAAGTGACGCTTCAGCTCCTGGAAGCGTTCACTGGCCTGCACCTGTTCATAAACCGATGAGTCATGTTGTTGGGTGGCCACGGGGAGACCTCCTGCGCATGTGATCTGGATCACGAACACCGTAGGAGGGGACGCTACCCGCCGAGGAGGCCTCCGGACGGACTCTTCGCCCAGCCGCCGCCGGGCCGCGTTCAGCTGGGTAGGGCTTGCGATGAAAGGTCCTAATCGTGCGACGAACGGCTCCCCGTGCCGGACGGCGCGGCCCACCGGCGGGGGGACGCCTCAGGTGTGACGGGGCCGCCAGTCCCCGCGGTCGAGGTCGAGGTTCTCCGGGGTGTGCAGGCGGACCATCGTGCGGGCGACCCCCGGCGGGATGCGGCCCGGGGTGAGCAGCGAGACGACCACCATCACCGCGAAGGCGATCGGCACCGTCCAGGCGGCCGGCTGGGCCAGCAGGGCACCGGCCAGGCCGGTGTGCGGGCCCCCGCCGATCGTCGTCAGGACCGCGACGCAGGCCAGGCCGCCGCCGGTGAGCAGCCCGGCCAGCGCCCCCGCCGACGTCAGCCGCCGCCACCAGATGCCGAGCACCAGCAGCGGGCAGAACGACGAGGCGGCCACCGCGAAGGCCAGGCCCACCACGTCGGCGACCGGCAGGGCGCGCGCGCCGATGGCCAGGACCAGCGGCACGATCACCGCCAGCACCGCCGCCGTCCGGAACGAGCGCACCCCGCCCTTGAGGATGTCCTGCCCGATCACTCCCGCCACGGACACGGTCAGCCCCGAGGAGGTGGACAGGAACGCCGCGAACGCGCCCGCCGTCACCAGGGCCGTCAGGAGGTCCCCCGCCACTCCCCCGATCAGCCGTCCCGGCAGGGTCAGCACCACCGTGTCGCTGCCCTCCAGCTCCGGCACGTAGATGCGGCCCAGCGCGCCGTACAGGGCGGGCAGCAGGTAGAACGCGCCGAGCAGGGAGAGCACCACCAGCGTCGTACGGCGGGCGGCCCGCCCGTCCGGGTTGGTGTAGAAGCGCACCAGCACGTGCGGCAGCCCCATGGTGCCCAGGAAGGTCGCCAGGATCAGCGAGTAGGTCGAGTAGAGGCCGTACTCCCTGTCGCCCGACAGGGGCAGCGCCCAGGTGACCGCGTCGTGCGCGCTCAGCCCGGGGGACCCGTCCGACCGCCAGGCCAGCACCAGGAACACCAGCGGCACGGCGAGCGCGGTGAGCTTGAGCCAGTACTGGAAGGCCTGCACGAAGGTGATCGAGCGCATCCCGCCGGACATCACGTTGACCGCGACCACCGCCGCCACCAGCAGCGCCCCCACCCAGACCGGGGCGCCGGTGACGGTCCGCAGCACCAGGCCGGCGCTCTGGAACTGCGGCATCAGGTACAGCCAGCCGATCAGCACGACCAGCACGCTGGCCACGCGCCGTACCGCCATCGACTCCAGCCGCGCCTCGGCGAAGTCCGGCAGCGTGTAGGCGCCCGAGCGGCGCAGCGGCGCGGAGACCAGGACGAGCAGCACCAGGTAGCCGCCGGTCCAGCCGACCGGCAGCCACAACATGTCGGCGCCGTAGGTGAGGATCAGCCCGGCGATGCCCAGGAAGCTCGCCGCCGACAGGTACTCCCCGCCGATGGCGGAGGCGTTCCACAGCGGGGAGACGGTCCGGGAGGCGACGTAGAAGTCGGAGGTGGTCCGCGACAGCCGGATGCCGAACGCCCCGATCAGCACCGCGGCCAGCACCACCAGCACCACCGCGGTCATGCCGTAGGCCGTGCTCATCGTTCGCGCTCCACCAGCTCGGCGAAGTCGCGCTCGTTGCGCTCGGCCTGCCGCACGTAGAGCCAGGCCCCGAGCACGAAGAACGGGTAGATCAGCCCGGCCAGCACCGCCCAGGGCAGCGGGATCCCCAGCAGCCTGACCTCGCGCAGCTCCGGCACGAGCAGGAACAGCAGCGGCAGCCCGCCGACCACGCAGCCGAGCACCGTGCAGACGAACAGGGCCAGCCGGAACTGGGTGCGGACCAGCGAGCGCATGTAGACCTCGCCCAGCCGGGTCTGCTCGTCGATCTCCCGGCTCGCCGGGTAGCGGGGGTGGCGGGCGGCCGTCGTGCGCGGGCTGGTCACCACCTCCCGGCGGGGCCGCTCGGCGTCCCTGCGCCGCTCGCCCTCCCTCCGGGACCGCTCGCCCTCCCGGCGGGGCCGTTCGCTCTCGCGGCGCGGGCGCTCGCGTTCCCGGCTCACTCCGCCCGCCCCTTGCGCGCCCGGCGGACCAGCAGGTCGCGCAGTTCGCGCGTGTGGCGGCGGCTGACCGGGATCTCGGTCTCGCCGATGCGGACCACGCAGCGGCCGGAGTCGATGTGCAGCTCGTCGATGTGCTTGACCGCGACCAGGTGGCTGCGGTGCACCCGGATGAACCCGGCCGAGGCCCAGCGCTCCTCCAGCGTCGCCAGCGAGATGCGGACCAGGTGGCTGCCGGTCGCGGTGTGCAGGCGGGCGTAGTCGCCCTGCGCCTCGACGTAGCGGACCTCGGTGCTGGCCACGAACCGGGTCACGCCGCCGAGCTCGACCGGGATGGTCCCTGGGTCGGCGCGGCCCGCCCCGTCGCCCTCCGGCAGCTCGGCCGAGACGCACACCCGTCGGATGGCCTCGGCCAGCCGCTCCGGCCGGACCGGCTTGAGCAGGTAATCCTCCGCCTTGAGCTCGAAGGCGTCCACCGCGTGCTCCTCGTAGGCGGTCACGAACACCACCCTCGGCGGGTTGGCGAACTGCGACAGCAGCCTACCGAGGACCACCCCGTCCAGGCCGCGCATCCGGATGTCCAGGAAGACCGCGTCGATCGGCCGCCCGTCGGCGATGGCCCGGTCCAGGGCCCGGAGGGCGGCCGCCCCGTCCCTGGCCAGCGCGACCTCCCCGATGCGGGGATCGGCCCGGAGAAGGTAGGCCAGATCCTCCAGCGCGGGGAGCTCGTCGTCCACCGCCAGGACGCGCAGGCCGGTCACGCTTACTCCTCCGGGTCGTTCGTCAGCGAATCCCTAGAGGGTGATGAATCAGACATCAGGTGTCAACAGTATCCGAGCTGTTCAGCGTGCGCAGCACGGCCCTGTGCCGGTGCAGGATCAGCCCGAGCGGCACCATGAGAAGCAGCATCAGGCACCCGCCGATCACCGCGAGGGCGCGGAGCCCGAACGCCTCGGCCAGCAGGCCGCCGCACAGCGCGCCGAGCGGCATGAAGCCCCACAGGACCGTACGGATCGCCCCCAGCACCCGGCCGAACAGGGCCGGCGGGACCAGGGCCTGGCGCAGCGACATGATCAGGATGTTCCACACCATGATCGATCCCGCGCCGAGCATCGTCGCGACCGCGAGCGTCGCCGGGAACGGGAGGGCGGCGATGAGCACGAAGCAGACACCCGGGGTCGTCAGCGCGACGGCCATCACGACGGCCCGCGGCCACCTGCGGGTCAGCACCGGCGCGATCAGCCCGCCGACCACCCCGCCGATCCCCCCGGTCAGCACGAACCAGCCGTAGGCGGCGGCGGGCAGCCGCAGCAGGTCCGTCACCAGCAGCACGGTCACCGCCGTGACTCCCTGGAACACCGCCCCGTGGAGGGAGGAGATCGCGGTGAGCCCGCGCAGCAGCCGGTGGTTCCAGAGCCAGCGCACCCCCTCGGCGATCTCCGCGCGCAGGTTCGCGGGCCGCCCGGCCCCCGCCGCCGGCTCGGCCCGGTAGCGGCCGGGCAGGAAGAGCAGGAGCACCCCGGCCAGCAGGAAGAGCGTCGAGTTCGCCAGGAACGGCAGCGCCGCGGCGGCGACGAACAGGGCGCTGGCCAGCGGGGCGCCGAGGAAGCTGTCGGCGACGACGCTCGCGGCCTCGACCCGGCCGTTGGCCTTCTCCAGCTGGTCCCGCCGGACCACCGCGGGCGTCATGGAGTGGGCCGCGTTGTCGTAGAGCGTCTCGACGGCGCCGAGGGCGAAGGCCGCCACGTAGAGCATCCACAGCGCCGCCTGCCCGGTCAGCACCGCCGCCCCGAGCAGGCCGACGATCACGGTCCTGACGACCTGGGCGGCGATCATCGCCCGGCGCCGGTCGACCCGGTCCACCAGCGCGCCGCTGACGACCGCGAACAGCAGCCACGGCAGGAAGGTGAGCGACGTCAGCGCCGCCACCAGCACCGGTTCGCGGGTGAGGCTCACCGCCAGCAGCGGCAGGGCCACCCGGCCCATGCCGTCGGCCAGGTTGGAGACGGTGCTGGAGGAGAACAGCGTCCAGAATCCCCGCCCCAGCCCGCGCGGGGCCGCCGAGGGCGCGGATTTCGGATCGGCGGCCGGGCCGGGGGTGCCCGTGTGGCTGGCGCTCATGGACTCTCCGGGGGGACGTCGGACATGCGCGAGACAAGCGATCTTGACACGACCTGTGCGATATTTCCACCGCTATTCGATATGTCAAACACGCGCCGTTCAATGTGTCAGACGCGGGAGGCGGCCAACGCGGGCGAGGAGCCAGACGGACCGGGGCGCCCGGCCGACGGGAAGCCTCGACGGACGGGAGCGCTCAGCGGACGGAGACGCCGGGGCGGTACTTGGGCAGGCGGACGCTGACCTTCGTGCCCGCCCCCTTGCCGGTCTCCACGACCAGGCCGTACTCGTCGCCGTAGACCTGGCGCAGCCGCTCGTCCACGTTGCCCAGGCCCACTCCCCCGGTCCCGGAGCGCTCGTCGGCGTCCCCGGCCAGGATTCTGCGGAGCCGGTCGGGGTCCATGCCGACCCCGTCGTCCTCGACGCTGATCCGGCACTCGGACCCGGCGTCCTCGGCGACGATGGAGATGCGGCCGACGCCGGGCTTGCTCTCCAGGCCGTGCCGTACCGCGTTCTCCACCAGGGGCTGCAGGCACAGGAACGGCACCGCCACGGCGAGCACCTCGGGCGCGATGCGCAGTGTGACCTGGAGCTGGTCGCCGAAGCGGGCGCGCTCCAGGGTGAGGTAGCGGTCGATGGAGCGCAGCTCCTCGGCGAGCGTGGTGAACTCCCCGTGCCGCCGGAAGGAGTAGCGGGTGAAGTCGGCGAAGTCCAGCAGCAGCTCGCGGGAACGGTCCGGGTCGGAGCGGACGAAGCTCGCGATCGTGGTCAGCGAGTTGTAGATGAAGTGCGGGGAGATCTGCGCGCGCAGGGCCCGCACCTCGGCCTCCATCAGCCGCGTCCGGGAACGGTCCAGCTCGGCCAGCTCCAGCTGGGAGTCCACCCAGCGCGCCACCTCGTGGGCGGCCCGCACCAGGCCCGCCGAGGCGTTGCCGCCGTAGGCGGCCAGCGAGCCGACCACCCGGCCGTCGGTGGTCAGCGGCACCACCACCGCGAACCGGATCGGGCACTCGGGCAGGTCGCACGAGACGACCTCGGGGCCGAGCACCTGGGTGCGCCCGTCGGCGAGGGTGCGGGCGGCGTTGGCGAACGCCTCGTGGGCGTGGTGGTCGCCCTCGCCGTCGTAGACCAGCAGCCCCTGCTCGTCGGTGATCGCCAGCGCCGGGGAGCCCAGCAGCGCGCGCAGGTGCCGGGACGCCTTCTGCGCGCCCGTCTCGGTCAGCCCGGCCCGCAGCGGCGGCGCGGCGAGCGAGGCGGTGTGCAGGGTCTCGAACGTGGCCCGCTCGGCCGGGCTGCTGCCCAGATCCCGCCGCCCGCGCAACACCCGCCACAGCACCAGGGCGGGAACGCTGACGAGGACGACGACCAGGAGCACGGCGACGACGGGTTCCACGCTTCCGGACCCTATCCGCTCGCCGTACGGCCCGGCCCCGCTCACGCGGAACCGGGCTCGGCGGCGGGGCGCCGGCGGGTCACCAGCCGATCTTGACGGCCTCCGAGACGAGGGCTCTGGCGATGACCATCCGCTGCACGTCGTTGGTGCCCTCGCCGATGGCCATGAGCGGCGCGTCGCGGTAGAGCCGCTCGACCACGAACTCCTGGGAGTAGCCGTAGCCGCCGTGCACGCGCATGGCCTCCATCGTGGTGCGGAGCGCGACCTCGGAGGCGAAGTACTTGGCCATCGCGGCCTCGGCGTTCACCGCGCCCGACTCCGAGCGGACGGCCGCCCAGTAGGTGAGCAGCCGGGCGGCCTGGATCTCGGTGGCCATGTCGGCGAGCTTGAGCTGGATCGCCTGGAAGTCGGCGATGGGCTTGCCGAAGGCGTGGCGCTCACGGGAGTAGTTCAGCGCGGCGTCGTAGGCGCACTGGGAGACGCCGACGGCGCGGGCGGCGATGTTGACCCGGCCGAGTTCCAGGGCGGACAGGGCCTGCTGCATTCCCCGGCCCTCGGTCCCGCCGAGCAGGTTCGCCACCGGCACCCGCACGTCCGCCAGCGAGATCTCGCAGGTCTCGGTTCCCTTGTAGCCGAGCTTGGGCAGGTCGCGGCTGACGGTGTAGCCGGGGGTCCCGGCCTCGACGAGGAGCAGGGACATGCCGCGGTGGGCGGGCTCGGTGACCGAGGTCTTGACCAGGACGGGCATCGGGTCGGCGTGGCGGGCGTTGGTGATCCACGTCTTGGTCCCGTTGACCACGTAGTGGTCGCCGTCGCGGACGGCCCGGGTCTGGATGCCCTGCAGGTCCGTGCCCGCGCCCGGCTCGGTCAGCGCGATGCCGGTACGGCGGGCGCCGGTGGCCAGGTCCGGCAGGTAGGTCTTCTTCTGCTCCTCGGTCCCGTGCTGGGCGATCATCCACGCGGCCAGCGAGTGCGAGCCGAGCACCCCGGCCACGCCCATCCAGCCCCGCGCGATCTCCTCGAAGACCAGCGCGAACGAGACCCGGTCCAGGGCCAGCCCGCCGTACTCCTCGGGGATCGTCATCCCGAAGAGGCCGAGCTGCCTGAACCGCTCGACGATCTCCGTGGGGTAGCGGCCGGTCCGCTCCCACTCCGAGGCGACCGGCACGATCTCGGAGTCGACGAACTCCCGCAGGGTCTGGCGGAACAAGCGCTGCTCGTCGTTCAACTCGAAGTCCACCACTGGGTCCTTTCAGCCACGGGGATGACCGGAACGGTCCTTCTCAGATCATCAGGGGCCGGTCCTGGCCTGATCACGCGCCGGGAGCGGGCGTCAGCGGCTGCTGAGGGACCGGACGGCCCGGCTGGTCGCCGCGTTCCTTCAGGTAGGCCTCCGTCGGGACCATGACCCTGCGGCGGAAGACGCAGACCAGGGTGCCGTCCTGCTTGTACCCCCTGGTCTCCACGAGGACGATGCCGCGGTCTTCCTTCGACGCCGACCGTCTCTTCTCCAGCACGGTCGTCTCGCCGTAGATCGTGTCCCCGTGGAAGGTGGGGGCGACGTGCTTGAGCGAGTCGACCTCGAGGTTCGCGATCGCCTTCCCGGAGACGTCCGGGACGGACATGCCGGTCAGCAGGGAGTAGACGTAGTTGCCGACGACGAGGTTCCGGCCGTGGTCCGTGGTCGCGGAGTAGTTGTCGTCCAGGTGGACGGGATGATGGTTCATGGTCAGCAGGCAGAACAGGTGGTTGTCGTACTCCGTCACCGTCTTGCCGGGCCAGTGCTTGTAGACGGCGCCGACCTCGAACTCCTCATAGGTGCGACCGAACTGCATGCCTTCCCCTCCGCCACGGGTTCGCGCGCCGCCTAACGTCTCGGCCGCGCCGGACTGGAACATTGTTCCGTCGGGAAGGACGTTACCCTGCGCCGTCCGACGCGGTCTATATCCGGGCCGCCCATGCCGGCCCCGGCCCCCGTGGAGCCTCTGGGGGCTTCAGCGGAAGGAGCGGCGGTAGGCGGCCGGGGTGGTGCGCAGGGCGTTGTGGAAGCGGCGGCGGAGGTTGACCGCCGAGGAGAGGCCGACGCGGGCGGCGATGGTCTCGACCGGCAGGTCGGTCTCCTCCAGCAGGGCGCGGGTGGCGGCCAGGCGGCGTTCCAGCAGCCAGCGGGCGGGCGGGACGCCGAGCTGGTCGGTGAACTGGCGGGTGAGGGTGCGGGAGGAGACACCCGAGTAGGCGGCCATGTCCTCGACGGTGATCTGGTCGGGCAGGCGCGACAGGAGCCATTCGAGCAGGGGGGCCAGGGAGTCCGGCATGGGGCCGGCGGTGGGCAGGGGAGGGTACTGCCGCTGGCAGCCCTCGCGGTGCGGCCCGGCGGCGAGCTGACGGCCGATGCGCATGGCGTGGGCCGCGCCGTGCTCCTGGAGGACCTGGTGGAGGCAGAGGTCGAGGGTGGCGGCCGAGGCCCCGGCGGTGGCGACGTCGCCGTGGTCGACGTAGATGACGGTGTCGTCGGGGATGACGCGGGGGTGGCGGGCGGTGAGTTCGGCGGACAGTTCCCAGTGGACGGAGGCGCGGCGGCCGTCCAGGAGGCCCAGGGCGGCGGGGACGAAGATCCCGGCCCAGACGGCGACGATGCGGGCGCCCCGGGCGTGGGCGCGGGACACCGCGTGCAGTACGGCGGGCGCGGGGATGAGGGTCCAGCTCGCGATGAACACGGTGTCGGCGTCGTCGAGGGCTTCGAGGCCGCGGTCCACCTGGATGGGACCGCCGAGGGTGGTGGGCAGGGAGCCGGGCCGCTCGGCGCACAGACTGAAGCTGTAGTGCTGGACGATGTCGGGGCCGTGATAGCCGAAGACGGCCGCGGCGGAGGTGATCGGGTAGAGCTCCTGCCTCGGGGCGACCAAGGCGACCACGCGATGCGGATCGAGGGGCGCCGGGGGCGTTTCCGGGAAGTCCAGGGGCATGGCGTAAATGTACCCAATGATGTCATCTGCGACACCGGCGCTCTGATCTGGAAAAATCCAGAATTGGGACTCATGTGGACGAGGAACTTCACCCTCTATTTCGGGGCCCGCACGATCTCGCTGCTGGGTGACGCGATGATGCCCGTCGCCTCGGCTCTGGCGATCGGGAAGGTCTACGGGATCGCGGGCGTCGGCTACGTGCTCGCGCTCTGGACCGCGTCGGCCGTGCTGGTCATGCTGTTCGGCGGAGTCGTCGCCGACCGGATCGGCGCCCGGCGCCTGATGATCGGCGCGGACGCGGTCAGGGTCGTCACCCAGGGGATCGTGGCGATCGCCTTCCTGGACGGCGCTCCGCCGTACGCCCTGTTGCTGGTGACGGCGTTCCTGTCGGGCATGGCCGCCGGGGTGTTCGAACCGGGCGTCAACGGCATGGTCCCCCTGGTCGCCGAGGATCCGCAGCGGGCCAACGCGACACTGAAGATCGCCGAGGCGATCACCCATCTGGCCGGGCCCGCCCTGGCGGGAGTGCTCATGCTCGTGGCCGGGCCGGTGTTCGTCTACACGGTGGACGCCGCGACGTTCCTGGTCAGCGGGGTGTGCCTGCTGGTGGTGCGGGTCGCCGTCCCCAGGCCGGAGCCCTCCGACGTGCTGAGCGACCTGCGCAGGGGCTGGCAGGAGTTCAGGGCCAGGAGCTGGATGTGGTCGGTCATCCTGGTCTGGGTGTTCTGGGGCGTTCTGGTGGTCGGGCCGTACGTGCCGCTGTCGTCGCAGGTCATCGGGGCCGACTACGGCTGGGTGATGGCGGCGCTCGGCCTCGGCACGGTGCTGGGCGGGCTGGTGGCGATCAGGCTCAGGCCGCGCAGGCCGCTGGCGGCCGGGGCGGCGGCGCTGAGCGGGTACGTGGCGGTGCCGCTGACGGTCGCGCTGGGGCTGCCGCTGCCGCTGCTGATGGCCGGGCACCTGCTCGGCGGGTGCGCGTGGGCGTTCTGGTCGGTGATGTGGTCGACCAGCGTGCAGACGCAGGTCGCTCCGGACGTGCTGAACCGGGTCAACGCCTACCAGGTGGCCGGGTCGGTCGCGGGCATGGCGGTCGGCCAGGCGCTGGCCGGTCCGGTCACCGCGGTGGTCGAACCGCGCGCCTTCATGCTGGGATCGTCCCTGGTGGCGGTCGGCGTGGTGGCGGCACTGCTGTTGATCAAGCCGGTCAGGCGGCTGGGCCGGGAACCCCGGAAGGCCGAAGACCGGCCGATCGCCGTCCCGGCCTGCGTGTCGGCGTAGCCGGTCGCACCGGAAGCGTCCGGAGGCGCGGAGCCCGGCCCGGCGGGCATGCGCCGGGCCGGGCTCTGACGCGCTCTACGGATTCCTTTGGCGAACCCGTCGGGTTCCCCCGCCTACCGGACCCTCCGGATCCGCAAGGGGGTGCGCGGGCTGAGGGCGGCCCGCGGGTTGCGGGCGGCGCCGCGGACCATCCGGAGGACGGAGCGCGGATTGTCGGCGGCGCCGTGCATCCTCCGGCGGCGCAGGGCGCGGATCACGAGCAGCGCGAGCGCGCCCGCCACCGCCATGGTGGCGACGGGCCGCTTGCCCGCCTCGGCCGAGACCCGCCCCGCCGCGTGCCTGACCTCGGCGGGCGTGGCGTCCCTGACCTTGTCCATCATCTCGGGAGCGGCTCCCTTGACCCGGTCCACGAGACCGGTGGCGGTGGCGCTGGTGGCCGTGCCCATGCGCTTGATGTCGTCGCCCACGCTCGCGGCGGTGTGCTGGACGCGCTCCTTGAGCTGGTCGCCCATGCTGGCGGCGGTGTGCTGGACGCGGCTCTTCACGTCGGTCTTGTGCATCAGCGCCTCCACGGTGTCGCCCAGCTCGCGGCGGGTCTCCTCGATGTCCCGCCGTACGGCCTCCTCCACCGTCATCCCCGCGGGCACGGCCCCGGCCGGCCGGGACGTCCCGCCGCTCTGCCCCGGCGAGAAGCCGGAGTCGTCGCCCGGTGTCCCGGCCCCGGCGGACCCGGTGGGCCCGGCGGCGGCGAGAGTCCCCGTGGGACCGGCAGGCCCGGCGGACCCGGCGGCGCCGGTGGACGTCATGGCCGGATCGTGGGGCGGCATGTTCAGGGAACCGCGCTCGTCATCGGAGACGGGCGTGCCGATCTCCTGCCGGCGAGCGCCGGCCGTCCCCGCTTCCGTCAGATCCCGGTCGTGCCTGCCCGGGTCGCTCTCGGTCATCGGTGTGCTCTTTCCTTCACGGCGTTGATGTCGCTCTTGACGCTCTGGATGGTCCGCTCAGGAGTCGGCGAGCCCATCTCGGCCACCTGGCGCTTGCCCATGAACCCGAGGACCGCGGCCGCGAGGAGCAGCACCGCGCCCACGACCGCCGCGGCGGCCCAGGCGGGCATCACCAGGGCGAGCAGCAGGATCACGGCGGCCACCATCGAGCCGCCGCCGAACAGGGCCACGACCCCGGCTCCGCCGAACAGTCCCGCTCCGATGCCCGCGTGTTTCCCCTTCTCCGCGAGCTCGATCTTGGCCAGCCGAAGCTCGTCCCTGACCAGACGGGATACCTCTTCCGAGACCTGCCGGATCAGCTCGGCGGTGGAGAGGTGCTCCTTCGTACTGTGCGTCATGACATGCCTCCTCCCTACAGAAGTAGGCGTCTACCCGCTCTGGCCACGGCAAACCCCCGGGGCCCCGCGGGAGCGGCCCCGGCCCGGCGGGAGCGGGAAGGGCGGAGGCGGGAAAACGGGATGACCCGGCGTGGCCGGAAAGGGGTCCGAGGCGCCGGGCCAGACTGCCGGAGCCGGGTCCGCCCAGAAGGCCGGGCGGCCGGAGCCGGGTCTCCCCACCGGCCCCGGCCACCGCCGTAGAGCGTGGCGGCGAGGTCCCGCCCCGCGTTCACGCGCCCGGAGGTCGCCCCCGTCCGGGCCTCCGGCGCCCCGTGCGCGGCGCCGGAGGCCCGGACGAGGACATCACGGCCGCCGTCTCACCCGCTGCGGCTGCGGGACACCACGCTAGGCCGCGGTCGCCGGCCACGCATCGCTCGGGAGTCTGATTCGGCCGTAACCGGTGCGGTAGGCGCGGCCCCGCCGTACAACTTCCGCGGTATGCGCGCTCAACCGCCCAACCGATGAGGGAACCGGATCCGGCTGGCTACCATGCGCAGGTGCGGGCGAGAATGACGGCGCTGGTGAGCCGGGTGATGAAGGTCAGTCCCCTGGCCGTGGACACGGCGTTCGCCGTCGCGCTCACCGCGATCACGCTGGCCTGGGAGCTGACCGACCGGAGCGGCCTGTGGCGGGAGTCCGACACGGCCTCCGCCCTGCTGACCTGCCTGGCCAATCTACCGGTCGCCGTGCGCAGGAAGGCCCCGCTGACGGTGCTCCTGGCCTGCGGCACCGCCTCGATCTGCCACCACGCGCTCGGCTACCTGCCCGAGGTGAACAACTTCGCCCCCATGTTCGCCCTCTACAGCGTCGCCGCCCTGCGCCCGCTCCCGGCCATACTGACCGGAGCCGTGGTCGCGACGGCGGTGTGGTGGTGGGCCGCCGCCACCGCGCAGGACGGCATGGCGCTGCTCAACGGCCTCCAGGGCCTGGCGGTCGTCGGCGCCACCTGCACGTTCGGCCTCGGCACCCGCAGGCTGGCCGAGCGCAACCGGCGCCTGGCCGAGCTCACCGAGCGGCTCCGGCAGGACCAGGAGGACCGGGCCCGGCGGGCGGTGACCGAGGAGCGGGTGCGCATCGCCGGCGAGCTGCACGACATCGTCGCCCACCACATGTCGGTGATCTCGGTGCAGGCCGGGCTGGCCCGCTACGTGTTCTCCAGCGACCCGGGCACGGCCAGGACGGCGCTGGCGACGGTCGCCGACACCAGCCACGAGGCGCTGGAGGAGATGCGGCGGCTGCTGGCCGTGCTCCGCCTGGACCGGCCCACCAGGGAGGACGGCACCTACGACCCCACCCCGGGGCTGGGGCAGCTCGGCCAGCTCGTCGAGCGCGTCCGCGCCGCCGGGGTCCCGGTCGACGTGGAGGTGACCGGGAGCGTCCGGCCGCTCAACCCCGGGGTCGAGTTGTGCGCGTACCGGGTGGCGCAGGAGGGCCTCACCAATGTGATCAAGCACGCGCTCCCGGCCCGCGCGACGGTCCGGCTGCACTACGGCGGCGAGGAGCTGCGCGTCACCGTCACCGACGACGGATCCGGCTCGCGGCAGTCCGGCGAGGGCGGGCACGGCTTGATCGGAATGCGCGAGCGCGTCAAGCTCTACCGCGGGGCGGTGATCTCCGGGCCGCTCCCGCAGGGCGGGTTCGAGGTGTCGGCCACACTGCCGCTGTCGCCGGTGAAGGGCGGGTCCCGCACCCGGTGAGCGGCCCGGCGGACGGAACGGTGAGCGAGGGATCGATGATCAAGGTACTGGTCGTGGACGACCAGGTACTGGTGCGGGCCGGTTTCGCGGCGCTGATCCGGGCCACCTCGGACCTGGAGGTCGTGGGCGAGGCGTCCGGGGGCGAGGAGGCCGTCGCGCTGGCGGCCGCCGTACGGCCCGACGTGATCCTGATGGACGTGCGGATGCCGGAGGTGAACGGCATCGCGGCGACCGGGCGCATCCTCGCCGCGGCCGGGCCCGTGCCGCCGAAGGTGCTGATCCTGACCACCTTCGACCTGGACGAGTACGTCTACGACGCGCTCCGCGCCGGGGCCTCGGGTTTCCTGCTCAAGGACACCCCGCCGGAGCGGCTGATCGCGGCGGTCCGCACGATCGCCGCCGGCGACATGTTGTTCGCCCCCACCGTGACCCGCCGCCTCGTCGAGGCCTACACCAGCGGCCGCGGCTCCGCCGCCGTCCCGGACGCCGGCCTCGACGCGCTCACCTCCCGGGAGGTCGAGGTGCTGCGCATGGTGGGCCGCGCGCTGTCCAACGGGGAGATCGCCGACGAGCTGTGCGTGAGCGAGGCGACGGTCAAGACCCACCTCAACCGGGCGATGGCCAAGCTGGGCCTGTCCAGCCGCGCCCAGGCGGTCGCCCTGGCCTACGAGACCGGCCTGGTCAGCCCCCGCCGCCGGTGACCCGGGGCCCGGCCGGCGGCCCGGGGCTCAGCGGCCCGCCCGGAAGATCACCACCAGCACCCGCAGGCCCAGGATCGCGCTGACCAGCAGCAGGTTGTAGCCGATCAGCTGGAAGAGACCGACGCTGGCGGTGACGGCCGGGCCGTTGTCGGCGCCGAGCAGGAGCACGGCCATGATCCCCGTGGTGGCCGCCAGGACGGTCAGGAGCACCTGGTGGAGGAGCCCGGTGACGTGCCGCCGGTCGCGTTCGTCGGCGAACAGCCGCACGTTCACGCCGAACCGGCCGTGCTCGGCCGCGTCGGCGATCCGCTCCACCCGGCGGGGCAGCCGGCGCATCATGGGCAGCAGGCCCAGCGCCTCCGCCATGACCGCCTCCCGGATCCGCTCGGGACCGCTCCGCTCGGCGACGTGCCGGGCGGAGAAGGACCGCGCCTCCGCGAGGATGTCGAAGCCGGGCGCCAGCCGCGCCAGGGTGCCCTCGAGCGTCGCCAGCGCCCGGAACACCGCCGCCACCTCGGGCGGGACGGACAGCCCGCGCCCGGAGACGATCCGGAACAGGTGGCCGAACATCTGCGCGTCCGAGGCGGCGCCGGCGACCAGGTGCCGGGCCATGAAACGGCCGAGCTCGCGCTCCAGCCCGCGCTCGTCGATCTCCTCGGGCCGCGACACCACCTCCAGCAGCGCGTCGCTCACGCCCAGCGGGTCGCCCCGGTCCATCGCCAGCAGCAGGCGCTGCAGCGCCTCGCGCAACGAGGCGTCGAGCCGGCCGACCGAGCCGAAGTCCAGCATGGCCAGGCCGCCGTCGGCGAGCAGCATGATGTTGCCCGGGTGGGGGTCGGCGTGGAAGACCCCGTGCAGCATGATCTGGCGGAGCAGCGTGTCGAACAGGGTCCCGGCGAGCCCCTCCCGGTCGGTCCCCTCCGGTACGGCGCCGCCGAGGGAGACCCCCTCCAGCCGTTCCATGACGAGCACCCGCCGCCCGGACAGCTCGGGGCGGGGCGCGGGGACCCGGACCGGCTCGCCCGCGGAGGCCGCGGCCACGGCGGCCATGTTGGCGCTCTCGACGCGGAAGTCGAGCTCCTCCCGGAGCGCCTCGGCGAACCCCCGGGAGAGCCCGGTCACGCCGAGCGTGCGGCCCCAGCGGGTCCGCCGCTCCAGCGACCGGGCCAGGCGGGCCACGATGTCGAGGTCCCGCTCCACCACCTCGGCGATCCCCGGCCGCTGGACCTTGACCACCACGTCCTCACCGGTCTTCAGCCGCGCCCGGTAGACCTGCGCGATCGAGGCCGCCGCGAGGGGCTCCCGATCGAACGCGGCGAACACCTCGGCCACCGGCCCGCCGAGCTCGGCGGCGAGCACCGGCTCGACCTCCGTCCACGGGGCGGCGGCCACCCGGTCCTGCAGCAGCCGCAGCTCCTCGACGAACTCCGGCGGCAGCAGATCGCTCCGGGTGGACAGGATCTGGCCGAGCTTGACGAAGGTGACGCCGCCGTCGTCCAGGGCCTCGCGCAGCGACCTGGCCAGCCGCGCCCGGCTGGAGGGGCCGCCGAGGGCGGGGTCCCGGCCGCGGAGGTAGGGGCCGAGGCCGTGCCGGACCAGGATCCGGGTGATCGCCAGGTAGCGGCGCGACCTGACCAGCCGCCGGCGCGTTCCCCTGACCAGTTCCAGCGGCCCGGGGATCGATCCGGGCGGCGCCAGCGCCTCGGCCACCACCAGGAACACCATCCCGGCCAGCAGCGCGCAGACGACCGCCAGGATGAGGAACCACAGCGGGGTGATGCCGGAGTCGCCCGGATCGACGGCCCCGCTGAACGCGCGCATGAGCGGTCCGCCGATGGCGAGCACGAGAGCCCCGGCCAGCAGCGTGCGGACCAGCCCGAACCGCAGGTCGAGCAGCCTCCGGGCGGCCACCGCGAACACGGTCAGCACCACGGCGACCGTCACCAGCAGGACGACCGTCAGCATGAACTCCATGGGCATCCCGTCCGATCGAGGGGTGAGGGCGGACAGACCGGGCAGGTCTCGTGGATCTTCGGATCTCCGCGCGACCGGATCCCCGGATCTCCACGCGACGCCCGGACGGCCGTCCGCGACGGCCGAGATCCAGCGGACCCACCCTAGATCATTCGCGTCCCGGCGGAATTCCCGCGAGGATGAGACCCTTGTTCTGTTGAGGATCGCGAGGCCCCTGGGGTCCGTTAGAGAGGCGGCGCGCTCGGATGGCACAGATCGTCGGTGGCGGACGCCCGGTCAACGACGCCGAGCGACGGGTCATCGCGCACCTGCGGGACAACGCGCCCGGCGACTGGCTGCTGCTGCACAACATCGAGGTCCCGAGGGACGACGACGTCTTCGAGGTCGATCTGGTCGTGCTGACCGGCCACTCGTTGTGCGTCATCGACGTCAAGGGGACGCGCGGCCGGATCGAGGTGTCGGGGACCCGCTGGTTCCCCGCGCGGCGCAGCGCGTTCGGGTCCCCGGTGAGCAAGCTGCGGGGCAACGGGCGGGCGCTCAAGGGCGTGCTCGTGCGCGAGCGCGGCGAGCTGGACCGCGTCTACGTCGACAGCGTCGTCGTGCTGACCGGGCCGGACGCCGAGCTGGTCGACCCGGCCGGGCGCGACTCCCGGCACGTCACCGACCTGGCGGGCCTGATCGGCACGCTGAGCGACGCCTCGCGGGTACGGCGCGGCTACACCACCGACGTCGGACCGTACCGGACCGCGATCATCGAGGCGCTGAACGGCAGCGTGCGGCGCTCGACCACGCCGCCCCGGTTCGGCAACTGGGAGGTCGAGGAGGAGCTCGGCGGCGACGCCCGGGTCACCGAGTACCGCGCGGTCAACGCGACGGTCCGCGGCGGCGAGACCGTTCTGCTGCGGGTGTACCGGGCCGACCCGCTGGCCGAGGAGGGGCCGCGGGAGGCCGAGCGGCGGCTGATCACCAACGCCTACCAGTCCCTGACCAGGATCCCGCCGCACCCCTGCGTCGTCCGCTCCCGCGACTTCTTCGCCGTCGACGACGAGAGCCGGTTCGTGCTCGTCCTGGACGACGTGCACGGCCAGGCGCTGCACCTGCACCTGCCCTCCCGCCCGGGACGGCACGCGCTCCCGCCGCGGGCGCGGCTCGCCGTGGTGGAGGACATGCTGCACGGCCTCGCCCACGTCCACGCCAACAACGTCATCCACCGGGCGCTCACCCCCGCCTGCGTGCTGGTGGTCGAGGGCGGCCACGCGATGCTGACCGGCTTCGACTACGCCAAGCCGGGGACCCGCCTCCACACGGTGGCCAACGAGCTGCCCAACGTGCTCGACACCCACTACGTGGCTCCCGAGTGCCAGGCCCGGCCCGACCTGATGACGACGGCCTCCGACGTCTACGCGGCCGGAGTGATCGCCTTCCAGCTGCTGACCGGCTCCCTGCCGCCGGCGGGCCCGGACGCCGAGCCCGCCGCGGGCGCCGAGGCGGCGGACGGCGTCGCGCCCGAGGTGATGGACCTGCTGCGCCGCATGCGCGACGTCACGCCCGCCAAGCGGCCCTCCGCGGCCGAGGCCCTCACCGCCCTGCTCCGGGCCCGCGACGGCCTGTCCCCGGTCCCGCCCCAGTTCGCGGCTCCGATCCCGCCCCAGTTCGCGGCTCCGGTCCCGGCCGACCCCGCGCCGGAGCCGTCCGCGCAGCGGGAGCCCGGCCGCCTGGACAGGTTCCGCAAGGTCTTCCGCCGCATCTCGGGCAACGACTGACGGCTCCCTTCCGGAGACGGCCGCCCGCCGCTCCCATAAAACCCTAATTACCTACCAATTGTGTTGACTTTACTCCCCGCCCGATCTACGTTGGGAGCGTGACGAACGCGGTCCCCCTGATCACCCGCGGTCACGTGGATCTCTGCCGCGTGGCCAGCGCGCTGTGTCGCCCCTTCCAGCCGTAGCCCCCACCCCTCTCTGGAAGGACCCACCAGCCATGACCTCTCTGTCCATCGCCCCCATCACCGGCCGGATCGGCGCCGAGATCGCCGGCGTGCGGCTCGGCGGCGACCTGCCCGCCAACGTGGTCGCCGAGATCCGCCTGGCCCTGCTCACCCACAAAGTGGTCTTCTTCCGCGGCCAGGAGCACCTCGACGAGGACGGCCAGACGGCCTTCGCCCGGCTGCTCGGCGAGCTGACCACCGCCCACCCGACCGTGCCCGCCCTCGACCGCAACGCCCACATCCTCGACCTCGACTACAGCGGCGGCCAGAAGGTCGACCGCTGGCACACCGACGTCACCTTCGTCGACCGGCCGCCCGCCGCCTCCGTGCTGCGCGCGATCACCGTCCCCCCGGCGGGCGGCGACACGCTGTGGGCCAACACCGTGACCGCCTACGAATACCTCCCCGCCGAGCTGCGCGACCTGGTGGACCGGCTGCGCGCCGTGCACACCAACCAGTTCGACTACGCCCGCGTCGCCGCCGCGGAGAACCCGGAGCGGGCCCGGGCGCACGCCGAGGTCTTCGCCTCCACCGTCTTCGAGACCGAGCACCCCGTGGTGCGGGTGCACCCCGAGACCGGGGAGCGCTCGATCCTGCTGGGCGACTTCGCCCGGCGGCTGGCCGGCCTGTCCGCCTCGACCTCGGCCTCGATCATCCGGCTGGTCCAGGACGAGGTCACGGCGGTGGAGAACACCGTGCGCTGGCGGTGGGCCCCGGGCGACGTGGCCGTCTGGGACAACCGGGCCACCCAGCACCGGGTCGTGCACGACTTCGGCGACCGGCCGCGCCGCCTGCACCGCGTCACCATCGCCGGCGACGTCCCGGTGGGCGTGGACGGCAGGCCCAGCTCCGTGCTGGCCGGTGACGCCGCCGCCTACTCCCCCGTCGCCGCCTGACCCGTGACCGCCCCGCCCCGGCCGCCCGAGGCGGCCGGGGCCTCCCTCACGCTCCCAGGGACGACATCATGAGCTTCGCAGGACGCCTCGGCCGTACGGTGGCCGACTCCGCCCCGTGGTGGCCCGAGCCGGTCCGCGCCCCCGAGGGCGCGCCGAACATCGTCGTGGTCCTCCTCGACGACATGGGCTTCGCCGACGTCGGGCCGTTCGGATCGGAGATCGAGACCCCCACGCTGGACCGGCTGGCCGCCTCCGGCCTGCGGTTCACCAACTACCACACGACTCCGCTCTGCTCCCCCTCACGCGCCTCGCTGCTGACCGGACTCAACCACCACCGGGCCGGGTACGCCTTCGCCGCCAACGCCGACCCGGGTTTCCCCGGCTACACCTTCGAGATCGCCGACGACGTGCCGACCCTCCCGGAGACCCTGCGCGAGGCCGGATACGCCACCTTCGCGGTCGGCAAGTGGCACCTCACCAAGGACGCCACCATGAACGACGGCGCGCCCCGCTCCTCGTGGCCGACGCAGAAGGGGTTCGACCGCTTCTACGGCATCCTCGAAGGGCTGACCGGCCTGCATCACCCGCACCGGCTGGTCCGCGACAACTCCCCCGTCGAGATCGACGCCTATCCCGAGGGCTACTACCTCACCGACGACCTCACCGACCAGGCCATCGGGATGATCAAGGCGCTGCGGGCGCACGACGCGCGCAAGCCGTACTTCCTCTACCTCGCCCACCCGGCGGTGCACGGACCGCTCCAAGCCAAGCCCGCCGACATCGCGAAGTACCGGGGGAAGTACGCCGCGGGGTGGGACACGCCGCGCGAGGATCGCTTCGCCCGCCAGCTCGCCGGGGGCCTGTTCCCGCAGGGCACGGCCCTGCCGCCGCGCAACTCCGAGCAGTTCCACGACGTGCCCGCCTGGGACTCCCTCCCGCAGGAGGAGCGCGAGCTGTTCGCGCGCTACCAGGAGGTCTACGCCGCGATGGTCGACAACGTCGACCAGAACCTGGGCCGCCTGCTCTCGGTGATCGAACGGTACGGCGAGCTGGACGACACCATCGTGATCTTCACCTCCGACAACGGCGGCACCGGCGAGGGCGGGGTGCGCGGCACCCGGTCGTACTTCAAGCAGTTCGGCCGGCGGGCGAACCTGCCCGGCGACTGGACGCTCGACGTGCCCCGCGACCCGGAGCTGATCGGCGGGCCGCAGACGATGGTCCACTACCCCCGCGGCTGGGGCATGGCCTCCAACACGCCGTTCCGGCTCTACAAGGGAACCACCCACGCCGGCGGCGTGCGCGTGCCGTTCGTGCTCTCCTGGCCCCGGGGCCTGGCCGGAGCACGCGGGGACGGGCCTGCGCACGCGCTACCAGTACGTCACCGACGTGCTGCCCACCCTGCTGGAGCTGGCCGGGGTGACCCGGCCGCGGGAATGGCGGGGCAAGGAGGCCGTCCCACTCGACGGGAACTCCTTCTCCGACGCCCTGACAGACCCGGCCGCGCCGAGCACGCACGCCGAGCAGTACGCCGAGATGACCGGCAACCGGGCCTTCTACCGCGACGGCTGGAAGCTGGTCACCCTGCACCGGCCCGGCCGCCCGCACGACGAGGACCCCTGGGAACTGTACGACCTGCGCACCGATCCCACCGAGACCCGCGACCTCGCCGCCGACCGGCCGGAGCTGGTCGGGGAGCTGGCCGCGGCCTGGGAGCGGGCGGCCTGGGACAACCAGGTGTTCCCCCTCGACGACGGCACCGGCTACCTGTGGACGGCCCGCCCGCCTGGACGGCGTGCAGATGCTGATCGGCCTGGCCCCCATGGAGGGGATCGACGTCGGGATCGACCGCCGCTCCCCCGTCTCCTGGCCCGTCTACGAGCGTCACGGCGCCTTCCCCTACAGCGGCGACCTGATCTCGGTCACCTATCTGCCGGGCGAGCCCGCCGACTACGATCCGCGGGAGGTTCTGGCCGCCCTGCGCGCGGCGGCCGAGTCGTACGACTGAGGGGACGGGCACCCGGCGCGGGAGCCCGTTTTCCTCAAAACGTTTTAAGAATTTTCGGGAAGGAGTAGTCCATCCGGCCTCGCCCCAATGCCGTATACATCCCTCGGCAAGGCGATTCTCCTCCCGGTATGGCACATAAGTTCATGACACGTTTTAATCAGCGATGTCACTGAACCCCCTCCCGGAAGGGCGTCCATGCACCGCGCCTCCTTCACCCTCGACCCCGCCTTCTCCGTCGGCGCCGTCGATCCCCGGCTGTTCGGCTCGTTCGTCGAGCACCTGGGCCGCTGCGTCTACACCGGCGTCCACGAACCCGGCCACCCCGCCGCCGACGATAACGGCTTCCGCCGCGACGTGCTGGACCTGGTGCGCGAGATGGGCGTCACGGTCGTGCGCTACCCGGGCGGCAACTTCGTCTCCGGCCACCGCTGGGAGGACGGCGTCGGCCCGGTCCGGCGGGCCCGGCTGGAGCCCGCCTGGCGGTCGGTCGAGACCAACGAGTTCGGCCTGGGCGAGTTCGCGGCCTGGGCGCGCGCGGCCGGGATCGAGCCGATGATGGCGGTCAACCTCGGCACCCGCGGCGTGCAGGAGGCCTGCGACCTGCTGGAGTACGCCAACCACCCGGGCGGCACCCACCTGTCGGACCTGCGGGCCGAGCACGGCGACGCCGAGCCGTACGGCATCCGGATGTGGTGCCTGGGCAACGAGATGGACGGCTCCTGGCAGATCGGGCACCGGCCCGCCGCCGACTACGGCAAGCTGGCCGCGGCCACCGCCCGCGCCATGCGGATGATCGACCCGGGTCTCGAACTGGTGGCCTGCGGCAGCTCCCACCACAGCATGCCGACCTTCGGCGCGTGGGAGGAGGAGGTCCTGACGGCCGCCTACGACGACGTCGACCACGTGTCGCTGCACGCCTACTACCGCGAGGAGAACGACGACCCGGCCAGCTTCCTCGCCTCCGGCTCGGCCATGGAGGACTTCATCGAGGACGTGGTGGCCACCTGCGACCACGTGCGGGCGAAGCTGAAGCGGCGCAAGCGGATCAACCTGTCGTTCGACGAGTGGAACGTCTGGTACATGAAGCCGATGGAGGAGGAGGCCCAGCCCTGGGAGCGCGCGCCCCGGCTGCTGGAGAACACCTACTCGCTCACCGACGCGGTCGCCGTGGGCGGCATGCTGATCGCCCTGCTCCGGCACGCGGACCGGGTCAAGATCGCCTGCCAGGCCCAGCTGGTCAACGTGATCGCGCCCATCATGACCGAGCCCGGCGGCCCCGCCTGGCGCCAGGCGACCTTCCACCCGTTCGCCCAGGCCGCCCGGTACGGCCGGGGCGAGGTGCTGCGGGTCGAGCCCGTCTCCCCGACCGTCGAGACCGCCGCCTACGGCGAGACACCGCTGCTGCACGCGACGGCCGTGCGGGACGCGGAGAGCGGCACGGTCACCGTCTTCGCTGTCAACCGCGCGCTGGACGGGCCGATGGAGCTGACCGCGGACGTGCGTGCCCTGAACACCCCGGACGCCCCGGACGGGCTCCGGGTGCTCTCCCACGAGGTGCTCGCCGACGACGACCGGCACGCGAAGAACACCCGCGAGAACCCCGACCGGGTACGGCCCCGCCCGCTGGAGGGGGCCGACGCGGCCGCGGTGGACGGCGGCCGGCTCCGGGCCGTGCTCCCGCCCCTGTCCTGGAACGTCATCCGCCTCGGCCGCTGATCGCGGACCGGTGGAAGACCGTCCCCGCGGCCCGGTCGGGACCGCGGGGACGGCATCCGTGCCCCGGACCGGCCGGGGTCCAGCGTGCGGGGAGCGGGGTCCGCTCCCCGCAGCCGGCCGGGGTCACGTCGTGGCGAGCTCGTCCCCGACGAGGGCGAGGTTCTGGATGGCGGCCAGGCCGTACTGGGCGGCGTCGTTGGTGGAGACGAACGGGGCCTCGGTGACCGGCATGAGCACGGCCGGGCCGCGCACCTCGGTCAGCCGCCAGCCGGGCTCCCGCTGCAGCGGGTTGACGTTGAGCTGGTCGCCCTCGTCGTGGAAGAACTTCCGCCAGGCGAGCCGGGCGAGCTCCGCGTCGCCGGTGCGGGCGGCGGCGTAGGCGGCGAGCCTGCTGTGCGCCTGGATCATCGAGATGCCGCTGAGTGCCCGGCCGACCTCGGCGGCCTGCCGCTCGGCGGGGGCCAGGTAGAGCCGGCAGTAGTCCAGCCAGGCCCGCTCGAAGCCGGGCACGCCCAGCTCCAGGTCGATCAGCTCGGCGCAGATCTCCGGGAGCCCGAACAGCGCCGACAGGTGGGAGACGTCGACGGCCTCCCGGGTGGTGTCGAACCGGCCGGTGACCAGGTCCAGGCGGGCCTCACCGGTGAGGAAGCCGTACGGCAGCGCCCCGATGCCGGCCATCGTGCCCAGCAGCCGGTCCCGGGCCCGCTCGTCGCCGTGCCGCTCCCAGCGGGTGAGCCAGGCTGCGGCCAGCGCCCCCCAGTCCACGCCCAGGCCCACCGAGAGGGCTGCCGGGTCGGGGGTGTAGACGTCCCGGCGGACCTTGCGCAGCGGGTCGAGGGCGAGGAACGTCTCCTCGGGCGCGGCCAGCTCGTCGAGCAGGTCCCCGGTGCGCTCGTCGGCGGTCAGGTAGTAGAGGAAGCGCCGGTAGGCGGCGTTGGAGACGCGCAGCTGTTTGCAGCTGCACCCCCAGTGCTGCACGTTGTGCCGGGAGCCCAGGCCCTTCCACCGGCCCAGGTGGTAGACGTCCACCTCGCCGGTGTGCCGGGTCATCGCCTCGGCCAGGCGGAAGACGTCGGCCCGCCCGGTGCGCAGATACTGGTACCACAGCCACAGGTCCGGCGAGAGCTCGGAGTTGTCCCAGGCGTAGCCGCCGACGTCGTAGCGCCAGGTGTGCCGGTCGGGGTCGTAGGCGTGCATGACGTCGCCGTAGTCCCAGAACCCGTACCAGCGGCGCTCCTCGCGCTGGCGCGCGTAGAAGTCCGACAGGAAGTCCAGCCGGTCCTCGATCGCCGCGGCGGCCGGGACGGACCGGTCGGGCGGCGACCAGGTGCCGAACACGCCCGCCATCCGCATCCGCCCGGGGGTGACGGTCAGCAGGCCGGGGCTCTCCAGCAGGGCGGCGTACTCGGCCAGCTCGGCGGCGGGCGGGGTGGCCGGGCAGGCCCGCAGGGTCAGCTCGTGGGTGCGGGCGACGCCGTGCGGGTCGCCGAAGCCGGGCTCATGGTCCTCGTAGGTGATCTCCAGTCCTTCGAGCTGCCCGGCGTGGGTGTCCTGGCCCATCCCGTCGTGCCAGAAGCGCAGGTCCATGGGCGGGGCGCCGGGCGACCAGAGCCAGACGACGGCCGTGGCCAGGTCGGTGGCGGCGCCTCGGATGTCGAGCCGGGTGGGGTGCAGCCGCCAGAAGTCGCGCAGCCCGAAGCCCAGGCCGCCGCCGGCGCCGCCGACGTAGCCGTACCCCCGCGACCGCGTGCCCGCCGGGACGGTGACCCAGGCGTGGCCGGGCGCGGTGCGCTTGCGCAGGGTGAAGCCGTCGGCGCTGCCCTGATCGAGGGTGTAGTCGTTCCAGGCCGGGATCAGGTGCAGGCGCCCGGCCACCTCGGGGTCACCGATCTCGCCGACCGGACGGCCCTCGGCCTGCGCCCGCCGTACGGCCTCGCCCGGGTCGCGGCGCAGGCCGGTCAGTCCCCGGACGGCCTCGGTGAGGAAGCCCTCCGCGCCGGCCAGCCGGACGTGCCGGTCGTGGAGCGCGTCGCGCATGACCACCCGCGCCCGCAGGCCCAGCCCGGCGAGGAAGTCGCGGGAGGCGTCGCCGTCCCAGACGAAGGAGTGCACGACGCGCACGTCCGCCGCCCCGGCGTAGAAGTACAGGCGCACGGTGAACGGCAGCCAGGACGCGTCCTCTCCGGCGGCCTCCCCCGCGTCCTTGCCGAGCGCTTCCCCCAGGCCCTTCCCGAGTGTCTCCCCCGCGTCCTTCCCGGCGTCCCCCGCGGGGCCCCGGTCCGGGACGTGCCGTCCCTCCAGCCGCACGACCGCGCGGACCGGGCCGTCCTGCTCGACGACGATCCGCGAGATCCTCCCCGTGTACGGCTCGCGGACGCGCGAGCCGTCCTCGTCGGGGGTGTCCTGGCGCAGGCTGACCAGGCGCACCTCGCGTGCGATCTCGGCGCCGCCGTACGTGACGGACGTGATCAGATCTGTCCCGGAGAGGGCCCAGGCGACCGGTCCGGTGGAGACCCGGAGCACGTCGCCGTCGCGGGTGACCGTCACCGGCTCCTGCGGCGCGGCGGGTCCGGCGCCGGGGATCAGCTCGTAGGAGCCGGCGGGCGCGGCCTGCGGGCCGATGGCGTGGGCCGACCACTTGACCGAGCCGTCGGGCCAGGTGGCGGTGGTCCAGCTCTGCACGGGGACGCCGCCGGCGAGCGCGAAGGGGGTGCCGGGCCGTACGGCGCCGCGCGGCCAGGGAACGCCCCACGTCACCCCCTGGCGGCACGGCCGCTCCAGCCAGCGCAGCACCGTCACCGCCCCGGCCCCGACGTCTCCGGCCGCGGCCTCTCCGGGCATCCCCTCTCCGGTCGCCTCCTCGGCCGTCACTCCTTCACCGATCCGATCAGCACGCCCTTGGCGAAGTACTTCTGCAGGAACGGGTAGAAGAGCAGGATCGGCAGCGTCGCGATGACGATGACCGCGAACTTCAGGCCCTCCGCCGGGAAGAAGACCGAGTCGAGCTGGGCGAGGGCGTTCTCCGCGTCGGCGCTGGTGAGCTGGCGGACCAGCACCTGGAGCGTCCACTTGCTGGAGTCGTCGATGTACAGCAGCGGCGAGACGTAGTCGTTCCAGATGCCCACCGCGTAGAACAGCGAGAACGTGGCGATGATCGGCTTGGAGAGCGGGAGAACGATCCTGAAGAAGACGCCCATCTCGCTGCAGCCGTCGATGCGCGCCGCCTCCTCCAGCGCCTGCGGCAGCTCCTGGAAGAAACTCTTCACGATGATCAGGTAGAACGGGTTGATCGCCAGCGGCAGGATCAGCGCCCAGTAGCTGTCGAGCAGCCCCAGGTCGCGCACCACCAGGTAGGTGGGGACCATGCCGCCGCTGAACACCAGTGTGAAGATGACCAGGTTCAGCACCAGAGCGCGGCCCGGCAGATAGCGTTTGGCCAGCGGGTAGGCCATGGTGAAGGTCAGCATGACCTGGACCACCGTGCCCACCGCCGTCACGCAGACCGTGGTGATCAGGGCGCGGACGAAGGTGCCGGTGCCGAAGATGTACTCGTAGGTGTCGGTGACGAACTTCTCCGGCCAGAGGAAGAACGGCCGCGTGGCGATCTCCGACTCGGTGGCGAACGACCCGGCCAGGACGTAGAGCAGCGGCAGCACCGTGATCAGGGCCAGGCCGGTGAGCAGCACGATGTTGAGCGTGTCGAACACGCGGCTGCCGAGGGACTTGTAGTGGTTGACCGACATGCCGGGCGCTCCCTTAGAACAGTCCGCGCTGGCCCAGGCGCTTGGCCAGCCAGTTGGAGCCGAAGATCAGGACGACGCCGGCCAGGCCCTTGAACAGGCCGACGGCGGTGGAGTAGCTGAAGGCGCCCTGGGTGATGCCGACGTAGTAGACGTAGCTGTCGAACACGTCGGCGACCGAGCGGTTCAGCGAGTTCGTCATCAGCCAGATCTGCTCGAAGCTGGAGTCGAGCAGGTTGCCCGAGGTCAGGATGGCCATGACCACGATCGTGGGGCGGATGGCGGGCAGCGTGATGTGCCAGAACTGCCGCCAGCGCCCGGCGCCGTCCATCCGGGCCGCCTCGTACAGGTTCGGGTCCACGCCGGCCAGCGCCGCCAGGTAGATGATCGTGCCCCAGCCGGTCGCCTTCCAGAGCGTCTGCATGATGATGATCGGCCGGAACCAGTCCGCCTGCGCGACGTAGTCGGTCCTGGGGCCGCCGAGCACGCCCTGGATGAAGTTCGCGATCACTCCGAAGTCCACCGCGAACAGCAGGTACGTCAGGGAGGCGACGATCGTCCAGGACAGGAAGTGCGGGATGTAGATCAGGGACTGGACGGAGCGTTTGAGCACGTTGACCCGGAGTTCGTTCAGCATCAGCGCGACGATGATCGGCGCCGGGAAGACGAAGATCACCGTCAGCAGCGCGAGGATCAGCGTGTTGGAGAGCAGGCGGCCGAAGTCGGGCCCGGTGAACAGGTCCTCGAAGTGCTTGAAGCCGACCCATTCGCTGCCCGAGTAGCCGAGGAACGGCACGAAGTCCTGGAAGGCGATCGTCAGGCCGTACATCGGCAGGTACTTGAAGACCGCGAAGTAGGCCAGTCCCGGGATGAGCATCAGGTACAACCAGCGGTAGCGCCGCAACGCGGTGCGGATCGGCACCTTCTCGGAGCCGCGCCCGGGCTCGGGGACCGCCTTCACGGGAGGCGGCGCCAGGTCGGTGGCCATCGCGGCCTCCTCTCGGGAGGGGGCCCGGCGCCGGCGCCGGGCCCCGTCAAGGTCGGGTCAGCTGCCGCCGAGCTTGGCGTGCAGGTCGTTGATCTCGGTGATGACCTGGTCGCCGCCGCTCTCGTGCCAGCGCTTGATCTCGGCGCGGAGCTGCTCCTCGGTGATCTCACCGGCCAGGAACTTGACCCGGGCGTCGGAGACGATGGGGTCGAGGGTCGCGCCCTTGCTGACGTAGGTGGGCGAGACGATCGGCAGGGTCGGATTGTGCACCGCCGTCTGCAGGTCGAGCTCCGTCAGCTCCTTGCGCAGCCGGAGGTTCTCCCGCTCGGCCTCGCTGGCCGGCATCGCGTCGTAGACGCCCATGCCGATGGTGGCCCAGGTGCCGAGCTGGATGAAGGCGAAGTCGACGTCGTTGTTGATGGTCTTGACCGCGGGGTCGTCGTCGCCGATCGGCACGTCGTGGCCGTTCTCCAGCTTGAAGTTGCGGCCCTCGATGCCGTTGGCCAGCAGGGTCTGGCCCTCCTTGGTGGCCAGCTTGTCCAGGGTCTTCAGCACCTCGTCGAGCTCGGCCTCGGTGCGCACGCTCTGCTTGGAGACGGCCAGGAAGCCGTTGTAGCCGTCGAAGGGGTAGGAGAACTTCTGGCCGTCGGAGCGCTTGAGGTTGCCGCCCATCGCGAGCTTGTCGCCGTAGTTCTCCGGGTCCTGCTCCTTGAGCAGGCCGTACATCTGGGTGGCGCGGACGTTGACGTCGATGATGATGCCGCCCTTGCCCTGGTAGAACGGGTCGTTCCACTTGCCCGAGTCGAGGGTGGCGAAGTCCGGGTTGACCAGGCCCTCCTCGACCATCTTCTTCAGCCACCGGTTGGCGGTGTAGAACTCCTCGGTGTCGAAGGCGGGCACGAGCCTGCCGCCGCGGTCGCCGTAGCAGTTCGGGGCGCCGAACCAGGTCTCGATCACGTTGTACGGGCTGGAGCTGCAGAAGACCGGGGTGGGCCACTTGGGGATGATGAGCCCGTAGGTGTCCTTCTTGCCGTTGCCGTCCGGGTCCTTCTCGGTGAAGGCCTTGGCGACCTCGTAAAGGTCGTCCACGGTCTCCGGGACCTTCAGGCCGAGCTTGTCCAGCCAGTCCTTGCGGTACAGCACGGCCGAGCGGAGCAGCGGGCGGACCCGGTAGATGCCGTAGACCTTGCCGTTGATGGAGGCGTTCCGCTCGGCCTGCTCGGACTTGGCCTTCAGGTTCGGGTACTTGTCCAGCTTGTCGGTGAGCTCCCAGAACGCCCCGGCCTGCGCGGCCTGGACGAACGAGGGGATCTTGCCTTGGACCACCATGACCTGCGGGATCGTGTCCGAGGCGAGCGTCACGTTGGTCTTGTCCTGGTACTCGGCGTTGGGCACCCAGGTGATCTTGAGCTTCTTGCCGAGGAGCTTCTCGACCGCCTGCTGCACCTCGCCCTTGGGGTCGGGGGCGGTGCCGAACAGCGGGACCATCATGGTCAGCTCGTTGCTCGTCGCCTGCCCCCCTCCCTCGTCACCGCCGCAGGCGGAGGCGAGGAGGGCGGTTGTCAGCGCGACCGTTCCGGCGAGCAGCCGGCGGGGGGTGGTTTTCATCGGGTGCCTTTCGGGGGAAGATGCGCCTCGTTCTCGGCGAAGAAACGCAGACAGAGCCAGGTGTCGAGCTGGATCCAGGCGCCGGCGGCCAGCGCCAGCGCCAGGAACGGGAAGGTCGCGGCGGCGAACGCCACCGCCGTGAAGACGAAGAGCAGCAGGACCGTGGAGGCCGGGCGCGCGAGGGCCAGCCGCGACGCCCTCGGCAGGCAGGCCAGGGGCCGCAGGTCGTAGTGGACGTACATGGGCAGCAGGTAGGTCGTGACCGCCGCCAGCGTGACCAGTCCCGCGAGCGTCGCCAGCCCGGGCGGGGCCGTCCCCAGCCCGAGGGCCGAGAAGTACAGGTAGTTGCCGTACAGCACGCCCGCCACCGCCAGCGGCGGCAGGACCAGCAGCGAGCCGCGGGCGAACTCCCGGCGGTAGGCGCCCGCGAACTCCGGCCAGAGCCGGACCGCCTCGCCTCTCGCGTGCCGCCGGGCCAGCGTGTACGCCGCGACGGTCGCGGGCCCGACGCCCAGGACCACCCCGCCGGCGAGTGTGAACACGATCCAGGCGAGGTTGAGCCGGACCGCCCACACCAGCTCGTCGCAGGCCGCGTAGAGCCTGATCGGCCAGGCGGTCATCGGTCACCCCCGGGGGTGACCCGCAGGTTCGCGTACTCTCCGATCATCGGGGCCATCTGCCGGAAACCGATCTTCCCGCCGGACAGCGGCCGCTCGTCCCGCCAGCGGAACGAGACCAAATCGGCGACCTCGAAGGTGATCTCGCCCCGGTGGACGGTCAGGCGCATCGGGTACGGGCCCTGGGCGTCCAGCACCGCCGGGAGCGGGTCCGCGCCCTGCGCGACGAGGTGGAAGCCGTGGCTCTTGCGCAGGTTGCAGGTGTGCAGCCGGCGCTCGGACGGCCACATGCGGCGGAAGTAGGACACGTGGTAGGCGTCCAGGTCGCCGTGGTGGTACTGCTCGTAGGGGCCGGTCCGCGGGGCGAGGTCGAACAGGTCCTCACCCCGCCTGCCCCGGGCGTGGAAGAACAGGATGCACAGGCCCGGCTCGTGGACGGGCCAGAAGTCCCACTCGACGGTGACGTCCGCGGGGAAGTCCTCGGGACACCACAGGACGATGTTGGCGTCCTGCCCGTCCCCGGGGGGACGCAGGCTCTCCAGCCGGAGCCTGCCCCGGGGGAACGAGATCGCCCCCTCCCCCTCCATGCGGAAGCCGTCGAGGTCCGCGGGCGAGGCGAGGGGGTTGCGGTACAGCATGCCGTCGCCTTTCCTGAGTGGTCGTCATTACGTGTAAGCGCTTTCCCGTATACGGTGCGTCACCCTCTCTCCGCTGAGGAGAGAGGGGGCGTGCCTCTCACAGGGCGGGCCGCCCGGCCGGCCGCGTGCCCCGGGCGGTCCGGGCGTCATGCCCGATCGGTCAGCCGTCCGGCTCCCGGACGATCCGGACCCCGCCCGCCGGCACGGGCACGGACTCGCCGTCCGGCACCGTCACCACGGCGTCGTCGCCGGTATGGTTGATCACGAACAGGTAGGACGGGCCGCCGGCGTGCGCCCGCCGTACGACCTCGACCCCGGCCGGCGCCTCGGCGACCGGTTCCACCCCCGCCTCGGCGCACGCGGCGGCGAGCACGGCGGCCAGGGTGGCGTCGTCGGGCCGGGTGGTCACGTAGTGCGCCGTCCCCCCGCCCCAGGCGTTGCGGGTCCAGGCGGGCGCGCCGGCCAGCGGCCCGTCCGCGTAGGAGTCGAGGACCTCGGCGGTCACCGCGTGGGCCGCCTCGCTCCAGACCCGGCCGGTGCCGCCGCCGGTCAGGCGCAGCGTGCCGCCGGGCGGGAGCGGGAAGAACTCCTCGACGTTCACCCCGAGCAGCTCACGCCAGGCTCCGGGGTAGCCGCCGAGCCGCACCCGGTCGTGTTCGTCGACGATGCCGCTGTACGGCCCGGCCACCGCGGTCCCGCCCCGCCGGACGAACTCCTCCAGGTTCGCCGCCCCGGCGTCGCTCACCAGGTAGAGCGCGGGGACCAGCACCAGCCGGTAGCCGGACAGGTCGCCCTCGGGGCGGGCCAGGTCGCAGGTGATCCCGGCCCGCCAGAGCGCGGCGTGCCAGCGCTTGGCCTCCTCGACCGGGTCCATGTCGCAGGTGGGCTGGGCGGGATGGTCCTGGGCCCAGACGCTCGCGTGGTCGAACAGGATCGCCGCCTCGGCGCGGACCGTGCTCCCGGCCACCTCGGCGAGCCCGGCCAGCTCGGCGCCGAGCGCGGCCGTCTCGCGCCAGATCTTGGTCCCGGTGCCGGCGTGCGGCAGCATCGCCGAGTGCCACTTCTCGGCCCCGGCGCGCGAGGCCCGCCACTGGAAGAACATGATCGCGTCGGCTCCCCTGGCCAGATGGGCCAGGGAGTTGCGGCGCAGCTCGCCGGGGGTCTTGGCGAAGTTGCGGGGCTGCCAGTTGACCGCGCTGGTGGAGTGCTCCATCAGCAGCCACGGGCGGCCCCCGTTCAGGGAGCGGGCGTAGTCGGCGGCGAAGGCCAGGTCGACGTGCGGCTCCTCGCGCTCGCCGATCAGATAGTGGTCGGTGGCGACCACGTCCACCTCGGCGGCGAAGGACCGGCAGTCCATGTCCATGTGCGCCCCGGCCATCAGGTTCGTGGTGACCGGGACCTCCGGGGTGATCTTCTTCAGCAGGTCCCGTTCCGCCGTGTAGAGCTCGACCAGCGCGTCGGAGCTGAAGCGGCGGAAGTCGAGCTGCTGGCCGGGGTTGGTGAAGGACGGGGTGGCCCGGGGCGGCAGGATCTGCTCCCAGTCGCCGTAGCGCTGGGACCAGAACGCCGTCCCCCAGGCGTCGTTGAGCGCCTCCAGGGTGCCGTGACGCCCGCGCAGCCAGTCGCGGAACGCCGCGGCGGAGGTGTCGCAGTAGCAGCGGGCGTTGTGGCAGCCGTACTCGTTGTGCACGTGCCACATGGCCAGCGCCGGGTGCCCGGCGTAGCGCCGCGCGACCCGCTCGGCGATCTCCAGGGCCTTGTCCCGGTAGACCGGCGAGCTGGGGCAGAAGCCCTGGCGGCTGCCGTGGTGCAGCCGCCGCCCGTCGGCGTCGACCGGCAGGGCCTCGGGGTGGGCGTGGCCGAACCACGGCGGCGGCGCGGCGGTCGGGGTGGCCAGGCACGCCTCGACGCCCGCGCCGGCCAGCAGGTCCAGCGCCCGGTCGAACCAGCCGAAGTCGTAGACGCCCTCGGCCGGCTCCAGCAGCGCCCAGGAGAAGATCCCGACGCTGACCCGCGTGACACCGGCCTCGCGCATCAGCGCGACGTCCTCGGTCCACGTCTCCTCGGGCCACTGCTCCGGGTTCCAGTCCCCGCCGTAGGCGATCCCGCCGCTCATGTTGCGCCCACCCCCCTTCACATCGGAGAGCACCACCCGCTGTGATCGTTAACATGGGTGCGTTACGTCTGCTTTACCGGGGATTAAAACGTTTCTCTACCTGCCGCACAAGACCCATTCCGCATCGCCCGGTGGCGGAGAGCGGGCCGAGCCGTCAGAATAGGGCTGCGCCGGAGACGGTTTCCGCAGGTAGAACCCATTCCCCGCGGACCCGCCCGCGCGCCCCCGCCCCCACCCGGATTACCTGAACGTTACCGACCGCGGAACTGCCGGACCTTCTTCCGGCGGCCTCCGGAGAAGAACGTTTCAATCCGGAAGCATCTTCCGAGGAGATCATCTTGTTCGTAGACATGCCGCTCGACCAGCTCCGCGAGTATCTCCCGGCCCGCCGGGAGCCCGCGGACTTCGCCGAGTTCTGGGAGCGGACCCTGACCGAGGCCCGCAAGCATGATCTCGGCGCCGTCTTCACCGAGGTGGAGACCGGTCTGGCCGAGGTGCGCTGCTCCGATGCGACCTTCGCCGGCTACGGCGGCCACCCCGTCCGCGGCTGGCTGCTGACCCCGGCCCGGGAGACCGGGCCGCTGCCGTGCGTGGTGCAGTACATCGGCTACAACGGCGGGCGCGGCTTCCCGCACGACTGGCTGCTCTGGCCGAGCGCGGGATGGGCCACGTTCGTGATGGACTCACGCGGCCAGGGCTCCGGTTCCCGGCACGGCGACACGCCCGACCCGGCCGCCGCCGGCAACCCCTCCGCGCCGGGTCGGCTCACCCAGGGCGTCTCGTCGCCCGACGACTACTACTACCGGCGGCTCTACACCGACGCCGTGCGCGCCGTGGAGGCCGCCCGCTCCCACCCCCTGGTGGACGCCTCCCGGATCGTCGTCTCCGGCGGCAGCCAGGGCGGCGGCATCGCGATGGCGGTCAGCGCGCTCGTGCCGGACCTGCTGCACGCCTTCATCGACGTGCCGTTCATGACCCACATCCGGCACGCCACCGAGATCACCGACTCCGAGCCGTACGCGGAGCTGGCCCGGTTCTTCACCGCCCAGCGGCACCGGGTGGAGGAGGTCTTCGCCACCCTGGACTACTTCGACGGGGTGAACTTCGCCGCGCGCAGCACGACCCCCGCGCTGTTCTCCGTCGCCCTGCGCGACGGGATCACCCCGCCCTCGACGGTGTTCGCCGCCTACAACCACTACGCCGGGCCCAAGGACATCCGCGTCTGGCCGTACAACGCCCACGAGGGCGGCGGCTCGGCGCAGGTGGCCGAGCAGCTCGCCGTGGCCGCCGGGCTGCGCTGAGGTCCGGCGGGGACCCGGGTCCCCGCCCGGGTCTCACGGGCCCGGGGCCCCGCCTACAGGCCCCGGCCGCCGTCGAGCCGGCGGTAGAACGGGCTGTCCGGAGTGATCTCCCCCCTGCGGACGGGGCGGGCGGTGATGGCCGAGGCGTACAGCGCGGTGGCGAACTCCATCGCGCGCCGGCCGTCGGGACCGCTCGCGAGCGGCCGCTCCCCCCGCTCGAAGGCGTCGAGCAGCGGGCCGAGCTGCGCCTCGTGCCCGCTCGGCACGTCGTGGGGCGGGTTCCACAGCGGCGAGGTGGAGCTCCAGTTCTCGTTGCGGTGGCCGTACAGGTGGCGCAGCTCGACCGTGCCCCCGGCGAAGTCGAAGCGCAGGTAGCTCTCCTCGCGCGGGGAGAGGACGCTGGTGAGCACGCTCGCCATCGCGCCGCCGTCGAAGCGCACCGCGGCCATCGAGACGTCTTCGGTCTCGACGCGCCGGTCCAGCCGTCCGGCCATCGCGCGGACCTCCGCCCAGTCGCCGAGCACCGAGAGCATCAGGTCGATCTGGTGGATGCCGTGCATCAGGGTGGTGCCGCCGCCCTCGGTGTCCCACCGGCCGCGGTACGGCACCGCGTAGTAGTCGTGGTCGCGGTACCAGGCCGTGACGCACTGCGACACCAGCGGGCGGCCCAGCGCCCCCGCCGCCGCCAGCTCGCGCAGGTGCCCGGCGCCCGAGCCGAAGCGCTGCTGGTAGACGACCGCGGCGTACGGCCCCGCGGCGCCCTCGGCCGCCTCGATCCTGTCGTACTCCGCCAGCGACCGGCACAGCGGCTTCTCGCACCACACCCACGCCCCCGCCTCCAGGCACGCGATCACCTGGTCGGCGTGCAGGTGCGACGGGGTGCAGACGAACACCAGATCGGGCCGCTCGGCGTCGAGCATCGCGGCCAGGCCGGCGTAGGCGGCCGGCACACCGTGCTCGGCCGCGAAGGCGCGGGCCCCGGCCTCGTCCACGTCGACGACGGCCACCAGCTCGACGCGGGAGCGGTGCGCCCGCACGGCGGGCACGTGGCCGTGCGCGGCGATGGCGCCCGCCCCCACGATTGCGGCTCGGATCATAGGATGACCTAACATCTAGAACGTTTTTTCTCAGAGTGCGGGCCTCCCGCCCGCTTCGTTCTGGGATGTTAACGCCATCTTGCCCGTCGCCCCTACAGGCTGACTCCTATTTGATTGATACGTTTTAAGAACGGCTCGTGGCCGCGGTCCCCGACCGCGGCCGGAGCCGGTCAGTAACGGGGCCGGGTCCGCTTCCCCCTCAGCCTGGCCAGGAGGCTCCGGGCCTTCTGCTGGTTGCGCGGGTCGCGCGCCATGGCCTTGGCCTTCTCGACGTTCCTGCGCCCCTGCGGCGTGCTCAGGTAGGCGCGAAGGCGGGATATCAGCGATGCCATGTCTCCTCCATCGTTCCGGGAAGGAACCGCTACCCCGCCGATCCCGGTCCAATCTGCCGGTGCGGCGGGGCGTGCCGGTACGGTTGCGCTGGTACGGCGCGC
>NZ_BOOH01000055.1 GCF_016863135.1 Planobispora longispora | reverse complement strand
GACCCGGCGCCCTGCCTCTACCGATCCGGGTCGACGGCGCCTGGTTCTTTTCTCCGGTGCTGTCGCCGCCCCGCCGGAGGAAGCGTCCGCTTGCCCTCCAACAAGCTCACCATCAGGCAAAACAGATGCGGAAAACGGCACAACGACCTCGCAGCGGAGGACTTCCGGCTCTGCCCGCTCCCTCAGGGACGAAGGTGAAATGAGAGGGAAGAAACCCCACGATTTCCAGGAGAGCCCGATGCGTGTGAAGGTCAGCGAGGTCATGACGGGCACGGTGGCCTCCGTCACCGGTGCCACCCCCTTCAAGGACGTCGCCGAGACGCTCGTCAACCACGGCGTGAGCGCGGTCCCGGTCGTCGACGCCGACAACCACGTCATCGGTGTGATCTCCGAGGCGGATCTGTTGTGCAAGGAGGAGTTCAAGGAGCAGTACTACCGGGAGGGCTACCGGCCGCCGCTGCGCGCCCGGCTGCGCCACCGCCTCGGCCAGGACAAGGGCAAGAACCTGGACAAGGCGCGCGGGGAGACCGCCGCCGAGCTGATGACTTCCCCGGCCGTCACCATCCGCCCGCAGTCCGCCGTGGTGTACGCGATGCGGTTGATGGACGAGCACGGCGTCAAGCGCCTGCCGGTCGTCGACGAAAACGGTGCCTTGCAGGGCATCGTCAGCCGTCATGACCTGATCAAGGTGTTCGTCCGGCCGGATGCCGACATCGCCCAGGAGATCCGCAAGGACATCCTGGACCACTCCGCATGGACCGACACCTCCCAGGTGAGAGTCTCCGTGCATCAGGGCGTGGTGACGCTGGGCGGTCGCATGCAGCAGCGCAGCGAGGCCCGGGTCGCCGCCCGCCTGGCGCTGCGGATCAACGGCGTGGTCGATGTCGTCGACGAGATCCAGTGGGACGAGGACGACACCCGCGCCTGAACCGGAGTCCGTTCGGAGCCCGGAATCCCCGAGTGGGCCGGAGTGCCCATGATTGCAGGTCCAACGGCCGTACCCGCCTGCCGAAACGGTCCCGACACTAAAAGGTGGAAGACGCGTCTACGCGCGACAAAGGGGTCGGACCCGGCACAGCCGTCCCATGTGCGGTGTGCAGACCCCGCCGAATCGGAAAGAGGAACCAGAGATGCCCCGCCAGATCGCTCTGACCTACCAGCCCCCGTCCACAGCAGCCCTCGAGGCCCGCATCCGCGATCTGGAGACGCGGGTCGCCCACCTCACCGCGCTGGTCGAAGCACTGACGCATGCCCCCGCGTCCCAGGCTTGAGCGGAAAAAGCCCCAGCCTTGAGCGGGAACCCGAAGTCCTCCAGGCGGCGGGCGCGTGCCATGATCCCGGTACGCGCCCGAGTCCCAGTCCGGCCGGGGCCAGTACCAGGCCGCTGGCCGGGATCGCACCGATCCCGCGCCAAGTGCGGTCGCCGACCCGGAAGGCCCGCTCGATCGCCCGCTGCGCCGCGGCGTTGCCGGTGCGGCGGACCGCGGACGTACTGGTTCTCCACCCGGAAGGCGCCCGCCTCGAGCTGGCGGATCGCCAGGAGGATGCCTTCGAGCAGCTCCAGGGGCTCGAAGCCGGTCACCACGATCGGCACCCGGCAGCGGGCGGCGAGCGGCTCGTAGGCGGTCCAGCCCATGATCGCGCATACGTGCCCGGCGGCCAGGAACGCCTGCACCTCGTTGTGCGCGGAGTCGAGGATCGCACTCATCGCCGGAGGCACCAGCACATGGCTGACCAGCAGGCTGAAGTTGGCCAGGCCGAGGTCGGCGGCGTGGATCTCGGCCAGCAGCGCCCGGGCCAGGACCGGATCGCGATACTCATCCAGATATCTCATCGAGCCCTCCGGGAATCGCCCTGATCACCGCGAGGGTGCGCTCGGCCTCCTGCTCGTCCACCACGGAGATGGCGAAGCCGACATGTACGATCACGTAGTCGCCCGGACGAGCCTCGGGCGTGTAGGCCAGGCAGACCTCCCGCCGCAGGCCGCCGAAGTCGGCCACGCCCAGGGGCGGGGAGCCGCCGTGCAGCTCGACGATCCGTCCGGGGATGCCCAGGCACACCGCTCTCACCTCCGCGGGCCGCGGCGATCGTGGCATGGAAGGCCGCGGCCACCGCGCCGACCGGCTCGCCGTCCGCTTTGGCCTCCAGCAGGTCCCGCAGCGTGGCCACGGCGTCATAGACCCACATTCCGCCGTCTCGGCGGATGCGCCAGGCGAGCGGGTCGGCGCCGGGAAAGCCGGTCGCCGCCCGCTCGAGTCTCATCGCGGCCTCGCCCTCGAAGCGGTTGTCCGCGCACAGGCCCAGCAGAAGCGGGCCAGCCGGTGTAGGTGGCCCGCAGCACTTCCCCGCCCCAGAACGTGCCGTCGTCCCCGAGACCGAGCCCGTCGTAGGCGATGCCCAGGAACGGCCCGGTCAGCCCGTGCTCGGCGGCCACGCCCGCGACGTGCGCGTGGTGGTGCTGGACGGTGATGCGATCGGCGGCGGGCCACCCTCCGGCGAGCTGGGTCGACAGATAAGCCGGATGCGCGTCGTGGGCGACCGCGGCCGGGGCGACGCCGTGGATGGCGCGCGCCCGGCCGAGGGCGTCGTCGAAGGCCTCCAGGTCCGCCCGCGTGCCGGTGACGGTGATGGTCACCTGCCCTCCGGCGTTGCGGACGTGTCCGCGCAACCCGATCCGCGTGGCGAGCCGGTGCACGAACGGCCGGAATCCCACGCCCTGCACGACCCCGCGCACCTCGATGCGCCAGGTCTGCATGCTCTGGACGACGGTCTCGGTCATGTTCCGACCCTCCCTCCGGGGCTCACGTCCCGTCAGTGCCGCACGGCCTCGCGTGCCGGGACCAAGGTCCCGATCCGGGTAGCGGTCACGCGACCGGCCGCAGCCGGATGCGGTCCGCATGGCCCGACCGGCTCTCCCATCCCCGGTGGACCACCGCGACGGGGCAGGGCGCGTGGCGCATCACGGCCTGGCTGACCGAGCCGGACAGCAGGCCGCGGAGCTCGCCCATCCCGCGGGATCCGACCACCAGCAGCCGCGCCTGCGCGGCCGCGGCCGGCAGCTCCCCGCGCGGCGATCCGTCGAGGATCTCGACGCGGACCTCCAGGCCGGGATACCGGTGCAACCACGGCCACAGCTCGGTCCAGAGCTTCCCTTCGGCCTGCAGACGCGCGATCTGCGACGCGGCGGAGTCCTCATGGCCGATGTGCGCATCGGCCATGAGGACCCGGAGCGGCGCGTGATGGAGGTGCGCCTCTCCGGCGGCGAAGTCCAGGGCGGCCGGCGACTCGGGTGAGCCGTCGAAGCCGACCACCACGGGCCGCCTCCCGCCCGGGTCGGAGTGTCCTCGCACGACCACGACGGGGCAGCGGACGCGCACCGCCACCCAGGTGCTCACCGACCCGTGCAGCAGAGTCGCCGGCCCGCTCCGGTCCCAGGTGCCCACCACGAGCAGTTCTGCCATCCCGGCCAGTTCCGCGAGCACGTCCGCGGACCGCCCCTGCCGCAGGACCGTCCGGACGGCCAGCCCGGGATGATTCCGCTCGGCCCAGGCCGCGCTGCGATCGAGCATCCGGCGGGCCGGGCGGCAGGCCATCTCCGCCGGCACCTCCTCCCCCGGCCATTGGGGGTAGGGCCACCGCCAGACGTGGCAGACGGTGAGCGGGACGCCCCTGGCAGCTGCCTCGGCCGCGGCCCAGCGCAGGGCCGCATCCCCCGGGGCGAAGCCGTCGATCCCCACCACCACGCCGAGTCCGTCCTGTATGCCGGTCATCATGGCCTCCTCACGGTCGAAGCTCACGCTCCCACCCTCGTCCCCGGGGCCGATCCGGTTCAGGGCCGCTCCTCCTGTCTCGGCGGGACCTTCGTCATCTGACCCTCGTCAGCTGGCCGTCCAGGCGCCGCTCTCCTCCGGATGCGGCAGCTCCCGCGGCCGGTCGGGCGCCTCCGTCAGGGCGTCGAGCTCGGCCCGCAGCGCGGCGACGAGGACGGGGAGGTCGGGCACGTTGTCGGGATCGACCAGGACGGAGACGGTGAACGTCCCGGCGTACGACAGGGCCTCGAAGCTCACGGTGACGTTGCCGCTCTCGGCGACCGCGACCGGCACGACCGCGCGGATCGCCGCGCCGCCGAACGACAGCGGCCGATCGGGGCCGCGCACGTTGCTGACCAGCGTGTGCAGGCGCCGCTGGCGCCGCATGTACCAGCGATACAGCCCCAGCCCGGCCAGGGCCCGGAACAGCAGGCCGAACAGGGCGATGAGGGGCGTCTTGGCGGCCGTGGCCTTGCGGGCCCGCAGGATGGCCGCGATGCGCTCCAGCCGCCGCGCGGGCGGCTCGCCGGTGACCGGGAGGGTGACGATCAGCGGGATGACCTCGTTGCCGAGCCGGTCGGCGCCGGCCGTACGGCGGGCCGCCACCATCACCCCCACGGCGAAGGCGTCGACGGACTCACCGCGATGCGTCAGCAGCGTGCGCAGCGCACCGGTGATCGCGGTCAGCAGCGCGTCGTTGACGGTCCCGCCGGAGCGGTGGGCCGCCGCCCGCAGCGCGGCCAGATCGGTGCCGACCGTCTCCACCCGCCAGCGCGGCCCGGTCGGCCGCAGCAGCGAGCACCGGGCGGCAGGTTCCGGGTGGAGCAACCCGCCCGACGTCGCCGCGGACGCCCGGACGGTCCGCCAGAACGCGGGCACGCGGCCCAGCGCCCGCAGGCGGCCGAGGAGGGCGTCGGCGGCGAGTCGCCGTCGCGAGGGCAGGCTCCGGGGGAACGCCGCGGCCTCCGCAGGCGGCGCGGCGGCCGTCTGGTCCACCAGCCCGGCCAGCACGGCCAGCCCGCCGATGCCGTCGGCCACCACGTGGTCCAGGACGACGACCATCCCGAGCACGTCGCCGCCCGGTCCGGTGACGAACGTCACCGACCACGGCGGACGGGACAATGGCAGCGGCTCGCTCACCACGGCGGTGGCCACATCCAGCAGCGCCCGCTCATCCGCCGGGGCCGGGCAGGGCACGCTGCGCACGTGCCGGCCGACGGCGAAGGCCGCATCGTCGGCCCAGACGGGGCGGCCGCATCCCGGCGGCACCCGTACCAGGCGCTGCCGCAGCCGCGGGATGGCCCGGACGCGCTCGGCCAGCAGCCTGGTGGCGGCCTCCCGGTCGAAGTCCGGTGTCGCCCCCAGCACCAGCAGGGCGCCGATCTGCCGGGGCGCCGATCGCGAGCTCATCGCCAGCATCGCCAGGTCATCGGGGCTGGCCCGCTCGATCGTGCGCGTGGGCTCGTTCATCGTCTCCATCCCCTTCCATCCCGGGGCGTCCGCCGGGCCCGCGCGTGCGGGAAAGCCTGGTCCGGCGCTCACCTTCAGACTCCCGCGCCGCCTCCTGCCGCAGCAGGGCCTTCCGCTCCCCGGCCGGGGGACTTTCGGTCCTTTCCCGCCCGGGTCCGGCCGTGACCGCTGGAAGAAGGCAAAGGAAGGAGGCTGCCATGAACGCGTTGCTCGTGGCCGCCGGCCCGTGGGACGGCAGGGGCCACCACATGTGGGGCGGCGGATCGGCGTGGTTGGGGGGCTCGCTCATGATGCTGGTGTGGGCGGGCCTCATCGCCGGAGGAGTCTGGCTGGTCGTCCGCGCCGCCTCCGACCGGCGGCCGGCCGGGCGCCCTGAAGCCGGACGCGCGCGTGAGGCGCTGGCCGACCGGTACGCCAAGGGCGAGATCTCCACCGAGGAGTACCAGGAGCGGCTCGCCCACCTCGGCACCGGCTGACGGGCACCGTACCGGAGCCCTGGACGGGTGAGCCGGAGTGGGAGGTAACCGTTGAGGCCGCTGTGCCGTCTCCGTGTCCCTGCATCTCTGTGTCCGTCATGCCGTCCTGGTCAGGCCGACGCGTCTCCTTTGGTGCGGCGGCCGTTTGCGACAGCGAGGGCCGGCACCCCGGCCAGCATCCAGGCGGCCACGACCGCCAGGTCCGTCCACGGCCAGGGACGGCCCGCCGGATCGAGGGCGGCCAGCAGCGCGTGTGAGAGGTGCTTGAGCGGGAACACCTCCCCGGCCGTCTCCAGCACCGCGGGCAGCGGCCCGCCGACGACGAACACGTCCGAAACGAAGGCCAGCGGCAGGAAGGTCCCCAAGGTGATCGCGTTCGCAGTCGCGGACCGGGCGGCCAGCGTCGCCACCAGCGCTCCCAGGACGGCGAAGCACGCCACCCCCAGCACCACCGTCACCAGCATCACGGGGATCGCCGACAATCCGATCCGGACGTCGTAGCCGGACACCGCCACCAGCGCCAGCACGATGGTGGTGGCCAGCGTGACCTGCAGCGCGCAGACGACCCAGCCGCTGTAGTAGGCCCAGCGCGGCAGCGGCGTGCCGGCCAGCCGCTTGAGCACGCCCCGCTCCTTGTCGACCGTGACGGCCTCGGCGAGGTTGACATAAGCCGAAACCCCGACCGTGTAGGCGGTCATCGCGGCCAGCATGAACACCGGCAACGGCACCCCCTCGGCCTGCGTCTCACCGAAGACCAGCGAGATGATCACCAGCAGCAGGATCGGCAGCACCACGGTGAAGAACGCCGTCGGCAGATCCCGGCGCAGCCGCAGCGCGGCGTGCGCGGCCTGGCCCCCGGCCAGCCGCCACGGCGCGGGACGCCCCTCGGGCCGGACGGCGCGGATGGCGGGCCTGGACACCGCCGCCGGTGGTCGCGGTTTCGCCGTACCCGCCACCGCGGCCCTGTCCTGTGACCGCTCCCAGCCGAAGCGCCACACCGCCACCGCCACGGCCCCGGCCGCCCAGGCCGCCAGCACAGCCAGATGGCCGCCGTGCAGGCCCGAGCCGGGCAGGAAGGGATTGAAGGCATCGCGCACGGCCTCGCCGAAGTGACGCAGCGGGAAGATCCACCCGATGGTCTCCAGCCAGACCGGCAGCTTCGCGCCGACCAAGATGACGTCGGAGATGAACGCCAGCGCCAACAGCAGTCCGGTGCCGATCAGCTGCACCGCCGCCGCGCTGCGCACCAGCGCCACCACGGCGAAGCCGAGCGCGGTGAAGCACACCACTCCGAGCAGCAAGGTCAGCAGCAGCGCCGGCAGCGTGCGCCCCACCAGCTGCACGTCGTAGAAGAGCACTCCGGCGCCGACCAGCACCACGGTCGTGGCCAGCGCGATCGCCAGGGACGTCCCGGCCAGAGCGGCGATCACCGCCCAGGCCGGCACCGGGGTGCCGCGCAGGCGCTTGAGCCAGCCGCGGTCACGCAGATCGGCCAGGTGCATCGCCAGAGCGCCGAAGCAGCCCTGGGCGATGCCGAAGACGGTCATGACCGGGACGACGAACTGCATCACCCGCACACCGGTGGCCGGATCGACGGTCGCGTTGCCCACCGCGGCACCGACGATCACCATCATCAGCAGCGGCATCGCGACGGTGAAGACGGCCGCGATCGGGGTGCGCAGGAAGGAGCGCGTCTCGTGCCGGGCCAGGCGGGCGACCAGCCCGGCATCCGCGACGTGGATGTTCATGACGACCTCCTGGGTGCGGATTCGTCGCCGACGGCCGGTTCCCGCCCGGTTCCGGATGACGCTTTGAACCGCTCGCCAACGGCGGCCGGTTCCCGCCCGGCCTCAGCTGACGGTCCGGGGTCCTCGACGAGGTCGAGATAGACGTCTTCCAGGCTCGGCTGCGACAGCGTCAGCGAGGTCAGCTCCGCTCCCCGCTCCAGCGCCCAGCCGGTCAGGGTGTGCATGTCGCGGGCGGCCTGCCGGGTGCGTACGTCCACCGCCTCGCCGTACGCCTTGATCTCGCCGGTGAGCGCCGGCAGGTCGGCCGGGGCCGTGCCCTCGGGCAGCCGGAAGGACAGCACGCTTCCCCGGCCGTCCCCGCCGAGCGCGTCCGGTGCGCCGATGGCCACCAGCCGTCCCGCGCGCAGCACCGCGACCCGGTCGGCCAGGTGCTGGGCCTCGTCCATGTAGTGGGTGGTCAGCAGGATCGTGGTGCCCAGCGCGCGCAGGCCCTCGATCAGCTCCCAGGCGCGGTGCCGGGCCGAGGGGTCGAACCCGGTCGTCGGCTCGTCCAGAAACAGCAGCTCGGGCCGGCCCACCAGGCCCAGCGCCAAATCCAGGCGGCGTTTCTGCCCGCCGGACAGGGTGCGCACCCGGGCGCCCGCCTTGTCGGCCAGACCGACCTGCTCGATCACCTCGCCGGGGTCACGGGGGTGCGGGTAGAAGCCCGCATACAGCCGCACCAGCTCGGCGACGGTGAACTCCTCCTCGAAGCCGGCCTCCTGCAGCACGATCCCGATGCGCTCGCGGTAGGCCCGCCCGCCGGTGGCCGGGTCGAGCCCGAGCACCGACACCGTGCCGCCGTCCCGGCCCCGATGCCCCTCCAGGATCTCCACCGTGGTGGTCTTGCCGGCGCCGTTCGGCCCCAGCAGGGCCAACACCTCGCCTTCGGCGACGGTGAAGCTCACCCCGTCCACCGCCCGTACCGGCCCGTAGTGCTTGCGCAATCCATCGACGATCACCGCAGGCATGACGCCTCCTCCCCTCGGGGCCTTCATGGTCCGTCGCCCGGCCGGAATCGGGCAGAGCCGTAGGGCGTGGGTGCTGGGGACTTTGGGCCCCTGTACACCGCTGGGACCGGCCGAGTGAGGGCACGGCTCCCGGATCCGCGGTGTTTGAGGCGACCGGCCGAAGATTCAGGAAGAGGAGGAAGGGTGAGGCGAACCACCACGCACCCGTCCGGTGCTGCGACCAGGGGTCCTCAACGACCTGGTCACGGTGGTTCGAACAGCTGCGCGTCGGCTATGGACATCGGGCCGAGCTTCGCCGATGCCCGCTCGGCCTCGCAGGTGCTCCCATCTGTCCCTGCCGGCAAGCACCCGGCGGAAAATACAGGTTGTCCAGGCATATTCGGGACTGCGGAAACAACCCCACCTACTGGACCGACCCCAGACTGTTGTCCTTATCGGGCAGACCAGGGGCGGTCAGCCGGTTGTTGCTGTTGTGATGCCGTCCACGACGTCGCCTGGCAGAAGGCTGTGGATCGAGTGGCCGGCTGGTGATGTCAGAAACCCCACGAGATGCCGTGACTGCTCAGGTAGTCCAAGGGGTACGGGCTCGACGCGCCGCCACCCGCGCGCCGAGGCGGCCTTGATGGCGGCGAGACGGAAGTACTCCAGCGTCATCTCCCTTAGCACATGAGTGCTGATGCGCTCGGGACGACCCCGCCGATCCATCGCCCAGCACAGCAGGCGGGGGTGGCGAGCGCGCCGGCGATCATCACGCCGTTGGCTGCGCCCGAATCGCGCACGAGGGATAGTCAAGACCTGTGTATCGGCGTGTCCTGCGACTTGTTGGTCGCCTCTTGATTCCTGCTGGTTTCTTCGGCGGTTCGTTCGATGAGTATGGGCTCAGCGGAACCTTTTGGTCCTAGGATCGGGCCATGAGCAGGACCGACCGCGCCAGCCGGGTCATCGCGGCATCACCGGCGACTGTCTACGACGCCCTCCTCGACCGGGAGTCGCTCGAGGCCTGGCTGCCGCCGGACGGCATGCGCGGGCGGGTCGAGCGGTGGGATCCCCGGCCTGGCGGCGGGTTCCGGATGGTCCTCACCTACCTCAACTCCACCGACAGCCCCGGCAAGACCTCAGAGTCGACGGATGTCGTCGACGTCGGGTTCGCCGACCTGGTGCCACCGGAGCGTGTGGTGCAGCGGGCGGTGTTCGAGGCCGACGATCCGTCGTACGCAGGCACCATGACGATGACCTGGCACCTCGTCGCCGTCAGTGACGGGACCGAGGTGACCGTCACCGCCACGGACGTGCCACCGGGCATCGACCAAGCGGACCACGAAGCTGGGATCGCCTCCTCGCTGGCCAACCTGGCGTCGTACGTCGAAACGGCCAGCTGACTCAAGCCGGCTGCGCCCAGGCCCATGACCACCAGAACGCAGGACTTGGCCTCGGACCGGCGGATGCGCAGGTGGATGCCGTCGGCCCAGATGGAGACGTAGTCGGTGGACGACAGGTCGCGCTCACCGAAGGCCGTGTGGTCGGCCTGCCACTGCTGGGTGAGGCGGCGGGCGAGAGGCCGGCCGAGCTGCCGGGAAACTGCTCCAGCGCGGGCACGAAGTCGCCCGAGGACAGGCCGTGCGGATAGAGCAACGGCAGCACCTCGCTGATCTTCGGGGACTTCCCGGCCCAGGGCGGCAGGATCGCCGAGGAGAACCGCTTGCGCTCCCCGGTCCCTCGTCGGTGCGCTTGTCATTCACGCGCGGGGCCTTCACCTCGCCCGTCCCGGCGGCGGTGGTGACCGACCTGGGCTGGTGATAGCCGTTGCGCACAACCAGCCGCCGACCTGGTCGACCGCCAGTTCGCCCGCGCCGCCCCCAATCAGCCATGGGTCAGAAGACATCACCGAGCACCCAACCCGGGAGGGCAAGGTCTACTGCTGCGTGGCGGGAGGACGTCTACTTCCGCCGGGTGGTGGGGGCTGGTCCATCGACAGCACCCAGACCGCCACGCTGGCCACCAGCGCACTCGGGATGGCGGTCGGCAACCGCACGCCACCGGCCGGAACGCCGATCCATTCCGATCACGGGGTGCAGTTCACCTCCTGAACCTTCACCGAGCGCGCCGAAGCATCCGGTCTGGTGCCGTCGATGGGATCGATCGGTGACTGCTTCGCAGGCGCCGTGATCGAGTCGTTTTGGGGACGGATGCGGACCGGGCTGCTCAACCGCAAGCGGTGGAAGACTCGCATCGAGCTGGCCAACGCGATCTTCGAGTATCTGGAGATCTTCCACAACCGGCAGCGGCGTCACAGCGCGCTGGGGATGCTGACCCCCGTCGAATACGAGATGCTCTACCCGGACGTCCAACCGGCATGAGAGCCAACCGAGTCGGCGCCACCAAAGTCGGAGTACATCACTCAGCTGCGGCTCGCGCGGCTGCGCGGGCCGCAGCTGGCGCCATCCGCCGCCATCGAGTTTGGCCGGCTCCGCCTCGACGTCGACGGTGATGACGCCGAAACCGTCAGGCACCACGCCTGCTCGGTCTGCTGCTCGAGGTGCGGGCGGGTGATGGTGTCCTGCTGGGCGTAGTGCAGGTCGCGGCGCAGCGCGTGCAGGGACTCGCCCTTGTCGAGCTGGCGGGAGATCTTCCGCCGATACGCCGGATCCGACAGGTATATGGCCAGGTGCACAGTCCGTCTGAGCATGCCCCACTCCTTCAGCGCGGCGGCCAGGGTGTTCTGCCGGGAGGCGGCCGACCGCTTGCCGACGATCAGCGAGGCGCTCGCTTGGCCGTACTTCAGCGCCCCGGCCGTCCGCGGCAGATCGGGCCGGCAGGAGGCGACGAGGTCCTCATTCCAGCGGGCACCCAGCAGCGGCCCGGCGTGCAGGTAGCGCTCGGCGATCTCGGCTGGGGCGGCGTCGCGTATCAGGCGGTACTTCGTGGGAAATTTCTTCATCGCTACCGGAACCCCGTCAATCACGCTTGGCGGGAGCAGGACCGGCGACTTGGGGCTGGTCGGCGGTGGTGGCCCAGCTGGCCAGCAGGCGGAGTCTGTCTTCCGAATCGCTGCCGGGCTCGGTGCCGTAGGCGACCAGGGTGAGATTGTCGGCGGCCAGGTCGAGGGACTCGTAGGTGAGGTGGAGAATGCCGACGACGGGGTGGTGGAAGGGCTTGGCGCCGATGTGGTGCTGACGGACCTCGTGGCGGGCCCAGCGGGTGCGGAAATCCTCGCTGCGGGTGGACAGCTCGCCGATCAGATCGGTGAGGTCCTTGTCGAAAGGATCACGTCCGGCCTGGGCCTGCAGCAGGGCGACGGTGTCGTCGGCGGCGCGCTCCCAATCACCCCAGAACGTCTGGGAACGGGCATCGAGGAAAATGAACCGGGCATGATTGGGGACGGCGCCGCGGGCCGCCTCGAGCATCGGAGCGTACAGGGCACGGCCCAGGGCGTTGGTGGCCAGGATGTCGCCGCGGCCGTTCATGACGAACGCGGGGGCCTCGGTCATGCCGTCCAGCAGCCGCTGCACCGTGGGCCGTACCTGTTGCGGAGCGGTGCGGCGTCGGCGGCGCGGTGCGGGTCCGGCGGCGCGGGCCAGGTCTTCCAGATGGGTGCGATCGTCGTCGTCCAGCCGCAGCGCGCGAGCCAGGGCCTCCAGCACCTGGTCGGAGACGCCGGACAAGTCACCGCGCTCCAGACGGGAGTAGTACTCCACGCTGACACCGGCCAGGTGGGCGACCTCGGCGCGGCGCAGACCCGGCACCCGGCGGGTGCCGTAGGAGACCAGCCCGGCCTGCTGCGGGCTGATCCTGGCCCGGCGGGAGGTCAGGAACTCACGGATCTGACTGCGATGGTCCACACCTTCCAGGCTAGGCGGCCCTGTCTCTGCTGGGGGTGCCCTGTCAGTACACCTTTCACCAGTGCCTTCTTCCCACTGTGACCAGCGCATTTACTAGGTAGCAGCCATCGCGCCCGGCCCCGGTGAGTCCTCCGGGGAGCGGGCTCATTCAAAGGAGCGATTCATCATGCGTGTGCCCGCCTACATCGCACCGGCCGCCGCCGCACCGCTGGCCCCCACCATCATCGAACGGCGTGGGGTCGGCCCGGGCGACGTGCTCATCGAGATCAAGTACGCCGGCATCTGCCATTCCGACATCCACACCGTCAACGGCGACTGGGGCCCCCAGCCCTATCCCCTGGTCCCGGGCCACGAGATCGTCGGCATCGTCGCCGAGGTCGGCGCCGACGTCACCGCCCACCGGGTGGGTGATCGCGTCGGCGTCGGTTGCATGGTCGGCTCCTGCGGCCGGTGCGCCGACTGCCGCAACGGCGACGAGCAGTACTGCAGGGAGGGCATGATCCCCACCTACGGCGGCGCCGACCGGGACGGCACCATCACCCAGGGCGGCTACTCCACGCACATCGTCGTGGACGCCGGCTTCGTGTTGTCGGTGCCCGAGAGCCTCGATCTGGCGGCCGCGGCGCCGCTGCTGTGCGCCGGCATCACCACCTACTCGCCGCTGCGCCGCTGGGGCGCCGGCCCGGGCAAGAAGGTCGCCGTCGTCGGACTCGGCGGCCTCGGCCACCTGGCTGTCAAGATCGCCCACGCGATGGGCGCCGAGGTCACCGTGCTGTCGCAGTCACTGAAGAAGCAGGAAGACGGCCTGCGGCTGGGGGCCGACCACTACCACGCCACCAGTGACCCCGGCACGTTCGCCCAGCTCACCGGCCGGTTCGATCTGATCGTCAACACCGTCAGCGCCCGTATCGACGTCGATGCCTACCTCGCTCTGCTCGCCGTCGACGGCACCCTGGTCAACGTCGGCGCCCCTGCCGAGCCGCTGAGCCTGAACGTGTTCTCCCTCATCGGTGCCCGGCGTTCCTACGCCGGGTCGATGATCGGCGGCATCGCCGAGACACAGGAGATGCTCGACTTCTGCGCCGCCCGCAACATCGGCGCCGACATCGAGCTGATCTCAGCCGAGCAGATCAACGAGGCCTACGCGCGGGTCCTGGCCTCTGACGTCCGCTACCGGTTCGTGATCGACACCGCCACCCTCTACTGAGGCGCGGCGCGATCGTGGGTCCCTTCTCCCCCATGATCACTTCATTGCAGACATACCCGGCTGCGGTGCCCACCCGGGCAAACTTCGACTAAAGACGTCACAGCTGCCTTCGCGCCGCCCATGGCGCTCGGCGCGATGACGCAGACACCGCGCCGCCTCCGCACCCCCGACTCATCTCCAGAAGAGCCGCATCCCACCGCGCCTGGGTCTCTGCGTCCATCTTCTTTTGATTGGCTCGGAAAGCGACGAACACGTAAAAGGGCGTGGATGGAGTGTGCATTTGGCCACTGACCTGCCCACGCCGCCTGCCACACCCTCAAGAGGCCGGCGTTCCGCCAGGAAACGCGGGTCAAACAAAAAGGGAGACACGGCATGCGATCCGACAAGCTCCTCACGCTCGCCCTGACGGCGGGCCTGGCCGTCTCGGCGACTGTGTCCGCGGCCTCACCCGCCGGCGCGAGAAGCGCGGCCGCCACCTGCCGGGTGGAGGTGAACTACGTCGACGCCTACGACACCGAGGAGAACAACGGCGACGAGATCCGGATCAACCTCGCCGGGTACATGTACCCCAGCGGCAACAACTACGTCGCCATGAACAGCGGTGACACCGCCTATTCCGGCAACTTCGCCAACCCGGCCACCACCATCGGCACCACCGGCTCAGCGTTGTTCAGCCTGCGCGAGGTGACCCCGCCCGCCGTCGGCCAGGGCGACGAGCTCGGTTCGGTCACCGCGAGGGGCTCCACCTGCGCGACGCTCGCCACCGGGCAGATCGCCTATGTCTCCAAGCACATCTTCGGCACCGGCTACTGGTACTACATGAGCCTGGTGATGACCGGCCTGTAGCCCTCGGACCCGAAGGCCCTGCCGGGATCGTCATCTGGTGACGGCCCTGGAGGCTGAGACCGTCGCCGCTCCAGCGCATTCCGATCACCCGGCCATCGAGGCCATCGTGCCCGCGGACCAGCCGAGCCCCGCGCCGGTGGCGCAGATCAGCCGCATCCCGGCCGATGGAGCGCGGTCATCTGACGGTCCGCCCGACCTTGGAGAGACGGAGCGCGTGCGGGAAGCCGACGCGCGGAGTGGTGTGGTGGGGATCGATGAACACCGGCTCCTCATCGGAACCGCCGCCCAGGTAGGCGTCCTGTGCGGTGACGCTGGTCCAGCGGTCGTTCTGCAACTGCTGGGCGGCTCCGATGCCGGTGACCGGGGGGAGGGAGATCCGCACATCCAGCTTCGGGCCGGTCAGGTGTTTCCACACACGGTGCGGGTCGGTCAGCGGGTCGGGCGGCACCCGGCTGGAGGTGTGATAGCTGCGCAGCACCCGGGAGCCGTTCTCGCCCAGCCAGCGCTGGAGCAGGTCCAGGTAGGGAGGCCAGCCGCCGGCGGACGGATGGAACCCGTCGAGGTCCCACAGCTCCTGCCACGACTCGCGCCACGCTCCGCTGGGGACCACGCCGCCGCCGGCGGGCACGCCCCACAGGCTGGAATCCAGCGTGACGTTCCGCCGCTTGGCGACCGGCGTGCACAGACCCTTGGCGGTCGACCACAGCTCCACGGTCGAGATGTCCCAGCCCCTCTCGCACATGAGCGTCTTGACCGCGGTGATCCCGGTGCTGAACCCGGCCACGGCCACCCTGCCCACCGCCGGGACCGCGCCGAACCCCTCCGACACGACGGCCGCGGTGTTGCCGCGCAGGTTCGGCCCGGCCAGCTCCATCGGGTGGGCGGACCTGGGCGGGCGCAGCCCCAGCCGGCTGGTCCGGCACTGGCGGTGCAGGAACAGGCCGATCTCCCGCAGCGCCCGCAGCAGCCCCTCCCCGCTGCTGAAGGGCCCCAGGTCGCCGTAGTCGGCGATGGGCATGACCAGCACCGCGCGGTTGCGCTGCGCGACCATCTCGTAGGCGAAGAAGAACTCGTCGAGCAGGTACTTCTTCGCCAGCTCCATGTACTTCTGGAACGGCGCGGCCCGGTTGACCAGCCCGTACGGGTAGGCCACGCCCTGGTACTCCTCGTTCTCGGTGGTGGGGCTGTAGAAGACGACGTAGTCCAGAGCCGCCGGCGGCGTCTCATCGGAGAGGTTCGGCGACCAGACCGCCACGGCGTAGCGCGGCCGGCTGGGCCGGGGCGCGTATTCCAGCCAGTAGAACCGCCCGAAGGCCGCGAGGTCGGCCTGCGCCGTATCGCTCTGCAGCCGTTTCCATCCCTTCGTTCCCGGGGCCACCGGCTTCGGCGGGAGCAGCTGCGCCCGCGGCACCTGGACCGCTCTTATGTCGTTCCAGTGCCGGGCGTAGCCGAACACCCCCGGGAAGCGGGGAACGCCGGACAGCAGCACACCGCCGGGGTCGCGCGCCGGGGTCTTCATCAGAGCGGCGACCTGCTCGGCCGGCAGATTGACGGTGGGCGCGGTGTCCATCCGGCCCAGCCGTACGGCCAGCAGCACCTCCTGACCGCTCACCGTCGGAGTGACCAGGGCGTTGTCCCAGGAGGCGCGGCCCGGCAGGCCGGTGAACGCGCACCTCTCCGCCACGTGCTGGCCGTGGTCGACCTCCAGCGTCACCAGCCGGGCCGGGTCGAGGTCGATCTCGGCGCTCCAGCGCCCGGCGGGGTCGGTGAGCCCGCCGGCGGACCCCAGGCGCACCCGCGCCCCGGCCAGGGGCCGGCCGTTGACGTCGACCACGGAGACTCTGCACGTGACGGCCATCCGGGCTCCCGGGCGGGGGACGATGCGGGACCTTCCGAGCCTAGACGGCACGGAGGCCGGATGGTACGGAGAGTCCTGATGTGGACACTCACTGTCAATCGCCGGAATCGCGTGGCACATTGGCACTTCAGGGAGAGGCGCGGCCCGCCGAGGACACATACGGCCCGGTGCGGCCTACCTAAGGGGGTCTCATGGCGATCGTCGTCACGTTCACCGGGAAGACGGCCCTGCCGGGACCGGACACGGGCTTCCAGATCTGGTCATACAAGATCGATCCAAGCCCGCCCGGCGAGATCCCGGCGAACCAGCAGATCGCGCTGAGCCTGCCCGTCACCGTGGACGTGCGGGATCCGGGCCTCCACCCGGATCTCCCCCAGCTGGCCGGCACCTTCCTGCGGCGCGATCCGGGTTCGGCCCGCCAGTACGTCGGGCGGACCACCGGGTCGGCCGGGGCCCAGACCATCTCGTTCGTCGCCCCGGCCGCCGAGTCCACCTGCGAGATGCTGCTCGTCAGGATCCAGTCGAACCAGCCGGTGGTGTCGCTGCCCTTCGCCACCGCCCCCGGCGGCGTCCACGCCCCGGTGCAGGTCCTGACCGCGCCGGTGCAGGGCCGGCCGGTGTTCAACGGCCGCCCGCTGACCGACTTCGCGGGCACGCTGCCGTACGCCAGCGAGATCTTCGGCGTCTATCAGCCGCTGGCCGGCTGGTTCGGCGCGCAGAACACCCTGCGGGCGGCCACCGGCACCACCGGCTACGAGGTCCCGGGGCTGAGCCGGGAGGCCTTCTCCGCCGCGGCGGCCCGCACGCTGGACGACCGGGAACTCGCGGACCTGGCCGGACGGCTGGAGGCCGCCGCCCAGGGCGTGCTGTCCCCGGTGGGGCTGGTCAACCTCTTCCGGCAGTACTTCTTCGAGTTCGACACCTTCCTGGGCGCTCCGGCCGGGCACCTGTGGATCAGTCCCGGCGGCACCGTGGAGGTGGTGGAGACCAGCACCCGCCGCACGCTGGTCGAACGGGTCGCCGAGCAGGCGGAGGAGACCTCCCGCAAGGTCGAGGAGAGCCTGACCCGGCAGGAGGACATCGCCGACGCGGTCAAGGAGGAGAACGCCAACGACACCAAGCTCGGGGTCAGCGCGACCGGCGGGGTGAACGCCCCGATCTACCACGCCGACGCCAGCGCCAGCTTCAGCACCCAGAGCACGGTCAAACGGTCCGCCGAGGAGACGCACAAGCACGCCCGCACGCAGAGCTCCAAGGTCACCAGCGAGATCAAGCGCAACTTCAAGACGACGTTCAAGACGGTCACCGACGTCACCGACACCTCCAGCCGCCGCTACGTCGTGCAGAACACCACCGACCAGCTCGTCAACTACGAACTGCGGCGCAAGATGCGCAAGGTCGGCGTGCAGCTCCAGCACATCGGCGCGCGGCTGAGCTGGCAGGTCTACCTCGACGCGCCCGGCCGCGACCTGGGGCTGGGCGACATGGTCGACGTGGTCGCCGCGCCCGACCTGACCGGGGTCCAGAAACCGGAGATCCAGCCCCGCCCGCAGGACCAGAAGGTGACCTATCCCCTGTCGCTCCCCTTCGTCCTGCACCAGGGGGCGGACGACGAGGCGGAGAACACCTACAAGCTCTCCGACGAGAACCGCGACCACGGGATCCACAAGCCCGACGTCGGCACCAACAACATCATCCAGTTCCGGTTCGACTTCCCGCTCCCGCCCCCGCCCCCGGGCTACGAGGTCAACCGGATCGCCTCCATCGACTTCCGCGGCGCCCAGGTCCAGTTCACCACCTCGCACACCGACCTGGGCATGCCCGCCAACCCCGATCCCGCCAAGAACAGCCTCGGCCTCCGGCTGACCCACGCCAACTTCCAGGGCAGGAAGTCCCTGCCCTTCGACGCCTCGATCGTCTACACGCCGACGGCCGCGGCCGTCCAGGCGATCGACGCGGCCAACGCCGAGGCCCGGGCCGCCTACGCCAGACAGGTCGCGCAGCTCCAGCACGAGGCGTACGGCCACGCGGTGCGCGAGCGCCTCAAGAAGGTCAGCACGATGCGCTCCCGGCCGCCCGAGGACCTGCGCAGCGAGGAACGGCAGACGGTCTTCGGCACCCTGATCCGCAGACTCTCCCTGGGCACGGACCCGCACCTCGGTTCGGAGCTGATCCGGCAACTGTTCGACGTCGACGAGATGCTGTACTTCGTCGCCCCCGACTTCTGGCGGCCGAGCACCGGGACGACCCACCCCACCCCGTCCAGTCTCGGCCGGTACCCGGTCCCCCCGCCGCCGTGGGCGGCCGACCAGACGGCGCCCCTGGCGGGTGAGACCGTGGTGAGCTGGTACTCCCACACCGACCGGAACAACGCCATCGACCCGCAGGGCCAGGCCACCCCCGAGTGGCGGATCGACTACCTCATCACCGAGGAGACCCAGCCCGCGCCGCTGGGCAGCTCCCTGGGCTGGCTGATCCAGATCGACGGCGACGAGCGCCGCAACGAGTTCCTCAACGCGGCCTGGGCCAAGGCGGTCCTGCCGGTGCGGCCGGGGCACGAGATCGCCGCCCTGAAGTGGCTCGTCGAGGTCGAGGGCCAGGCCGCCTTCGACCTGCCCTACCCGTTCCAGCCGGGCGACCCGCCCGAGTACCAGGGCAAGAAGGTCGGCGAGGTGCTGCAACTGCTCGCGGCCGGACTGCAGGCGTCCAACACCTCGGTGGCGAACCTGCTGGCCACCGAGGAGGTCTTCGAGACCGGGTTCGACCCGCTCGATGGGGGCTTCCGCCCGGCCGAGCCGTACCAGATCTTCGACCAGTGGATCGAGGTGCTCCCGACCGACCAGGTCGTGGCCGTGCAGGTCCGCTACGACCCGAAGACCGGCCAGCAGCTCTGACCCCGGTCGGACCCCGGCGGCGGGCCCCGATCGATGCGCGGTCGTGCGCGGTCGCGGTCGAGGGCCGGGACAATCCGGTCAGGCCGCCCGTGCGAGCCGGTCCAGCGTGCGATTCAGGGCCGACTGGCCGCGCTCGAACAGCGATTGCGGATCTACCCCTGCAGGGCCCTGCCATCGCAGGTAGACGGCGATCGCGCCTTTCCGTACGGCTCCGCCACGTGCACGTAAGAGCCGCGATAGCCGGAGGCGGCGGTCGCCTTCGGATGACGCGCGGCGAACCGCTCGATCCCCCCGTCCACGACCCGTGCCGGAAGGCCGCCACCGACGGTGCGATGACTTTCGGGCGGGTCTGCTCGTTGTAGGTGAATCCCGGGTCGGAGTATCGGCAAGGGTCCGGTGCGAAGGACCCGATCGGGAAGTCCTCGTCGCGCAGCCAGGCCCGCCGTACCTGCTCGGCCTGCTGTTCATCATGGGCCAGCGCCACCATCTCGTGCACGACGACCCCGCCGAGCAGTGAGCGCTCCACGGAGGGGACGAAGCTCGGAAGGCGCTCTCGGAACGCCACGGAACTGCAGGACATGTCGGTGCTCATCGGCGGCCCTGACCTGCCCGTCAGGAACGGGCGCGGTCCGCCGGGCTCCGGCCAGATCTTCAGCTGCCTGCCGTACACGCCGGGATCGGGCAGGGCGCCGGACATCCGGGCCGTCCGGTCCTGAGCGGCTGGCGCGGTGACGCCGCCGTCGGCCACGGCCAGCACGGACGGTGAACGGCTTGTAGAAGAAGGAGTGATCGGTGTCGCGCCCTCTTCGCCCGCTGATGATGGCCTGCACGCCGGATCAGCCGCCACGGTCGAAGGCGGACACACTCGCCTGCCCTCGCAGTCCCTCCCCCATTCCGACGACCGCCGGGCCCGCGCAGCCGCGAGCCACCGCGGCGGCCCGGGCCACCAGGCGAGCCGCTCGCGCCGCACCGGGCATCAGCATGAACCGCACGTGGACGGGCGGGTCGGTCCTCACCTGGGCGACCACGGTGGGAACCGCCTGCGGTTCGGCGGGCGCCTCGGGGTCGGAGGCGTTCAGGCACAGGTGGAAGACATCACCCGCCCGGGGGAACGGTGCCTGGCCGCGCAGCTCGAACTCGCGCAGCCGGCGTGCGATCTCCTCAACCGTGCGGGCGGGCTCGGTGAAACGCGGCGGTTCCACCGAGACGCCGCACCCGGTCAGCATCAGCACGATGACGAACATCCGGCCCATACGGATGAGATGTTCCCCGGATTTCTCAGCGTACGTTTTCGTTCCGTTGTTCCTTCTCACCGTCCCCATCGGTGCGGACATCGAGCGGCTGGTCACCGCTGTCGGGAGCACACCGGCTCCCTCGGATTCGCCATACCGCTGGGACCGGCAAGGCAGCCAGCGTGGTGAGCGTCGCGAGCACCGCACTGGCCGTCAGGACGGTGCGGGTGCCGAACGCGGCCGCCGCAGGCCCGGCCAGGCCCATGCCGATCGGCGCCGCGACCAGGGCCCCGAGCATGACCACGGAGCTCGCCCGCGCGAGATGCTCCTCGGGCAGGTTGTGCTGCAGGGCGGTGGTCTGCAGCACGTTGTAGACCACCAGTTGCAGACCGGCGGTGACCGCGGCGAACACCAGCTGCCAGGTCGCGGCCGGTAGCGCCAGCAGAGCCGGCAGCGGGATCATCAGCAGGAAGACCGACAACGCCGCGACCATGGGGCGGGCTGGTCGCCAGCGGGCCGCGATGACGCCTCCGGCGATGCCGCCTGCGGCGTAGCCGATGCCGATCGCCGACCAGGCCGGGGCTCCGCCGAGGTGGTCGTCGGCGATGTACGGGCCCAGCACCAGGATCGGGGAGACCGCGATCATGTTCGTGAGGCAGACGTGGACGATCCACAACCTCAGCCAGGATCGCCCCATCACCTGGGCGACCCCGGCGCCGATGCCGGCCAGCAGTCCGGGGCGTGGCCCGTACGGCTGCGCGGTGGCGGCCCGGGGGAGGCGGTACAGGAATGCGGCGCTGATCAGGAAGCTCAGGGCGTCGATCAGGACGGCCCAGCCCGGCCCGGCCACCGCGACCAGCGCGCCGGCCGTGCCGAGCGCCAGGATCGAGGTGGCGCTGCGGGAGACGGCCAGCAGCGAGTTGGCCGCCTGCAGGTGCTTCCTGCCTGCCAGCGACGGCACCAGCCCGACCGCGGCCGGGTTGAAGAAGGCCGATCCGGCGCCGGCCAGCAGCTGCAGCACCACCAGCATCCAGATCTGGGCGGTACCGGTCAGCAGCAGGACCGCTGTGGCGCCGTGCGCCAGGAAGCGCATCAGGTCGGCCAGCAGCATGACGCCGCGGCGGGAGAAGCGGTCACCGAGTGCGCCGCCCAGCAATGTCAGCGCGATCACCGGCAGGCGGGTGCTCAGCACGACGATCCCCAGATCGGCCGGCGATCCGGTCAGGTGCAGCACGGCGAACGCGATCGCCAGGGGGGTCAGCGCGTCGCCGAACGCCGAGGCCGTCTGGCCCAGGTAATAGCAGCGGAAGTCACGGACCGCCAGGGGCGCGGCCATCGCTGCGAAAGCCCTCACCCGACGCCTCCGGAGCCTTCGGCGCAGGCGGGACCCGTGACGGTCCGGACTCGCAGGCCGGCTGGCCGGTGAGGAGCGATCGACTGCGGGCCAGCCTCGGGCACGGTGCACCTCTTCCCCTTGATCCACACAGGAACGGCCACCGCGGCACGCCCGACCGCTGTCACCGGTATGGACAGGCACCCTGCCAGGTCCTACCGACACTTCCGGATCATCACGTGGCCGCGTTCACGAGGACCGGCTCACAGCCGCGCCCCTGGCGCCGGAATCCGTTCCGATCCTTCCCGGAGGCCTGTCAGAGAGCGGCCGTCGGGACGCACAGGGGCCGGGTCCGGAGTTGGTAGGAGACGGCGGCGACGGCCAGCGCCCAGCCGTACCCGCCGAACGCCAGCGACGCCGCTCCCCCGATGCCGAACAGGCCGTCGCCCAGGATGCCCGCGCCCGCGAGGATTCCGCTTCCGGTGCCGTACAGGGCGAGGGTCGGTGCGACCACCCAGACCGGTGTCAACGGCAGGAACCGGGGCACCCGCCTGCCCGCCAGCCACGGCGTCCAGCGGGGGAAGACCATGCCCCACGGCCGGACGAGTCCCAGCAGCAGGAACACGGCGAGCCCGACGCCGCAGACCCCCGCCAGCACCATGGACCAGGCCGGCCGGAATCCATCCGGCTCGATTCCGGGGACACCGGCCGCGCCGAGGGCGTGCAGAACCAGGTACGGAAGGAACGCGCAGCAGCCGGTGTAGGCGATCCGCCGCACCGCGGGGGGCGCCGCGTGCGGCGCGGGATACCGCCGGCCCGATGCCTGCGGCGGATGCGCCCGGCCGCACCGAGGACAGACGCCGGCCCGGCGGCGGGAGTGCGCCAGCGCGGTGGCTGCGAACAGGGCTCCCACGACGGCCAGGCACAACCGCTCGGCGAAGGTCACCCAGTCGCTGTCGCCGTGGCGGTCGGTGACGGTGCCGGTCAGGACCAGCTGGATCAAGTTGAGCAGCACCCAGCAACTGCCCGCCAGGGCCAGCACCGCCACACCCCACGCGCCGGCCGACACGGCGACAGGCGGCACCCGCGCGCCCCGCGGGCGTACGGTGGCGGCCGCGACCACGGACCCGACGAGCAGCACGGCCGCGCCCGGCCAGGTGACGTCGGGCAGGCCGAGATCCGTGACGCCGAGGAACGAGCGGTATCCCATGAGCGCGGCCACCAGCAGCACGCAGCCGTACGCGGCGGCCGCTCCGCTCGCGACGGGCCCCGCCCATGACGCCCACCGCTGCCACCAGGTGATCGACGGCGTGACCGCGCGGTCGTCGGAACGGTTCCTCATGCGGACCTCCTCGGGCTGGAGAAGACCTTGGAAGTCTGCTCCACCGCGCCTTCGATTTCGCTGAGAGGCGCTGAGAACCCCCTCAGCCGCGTCGGGCGCCGCACGCAGCGGCAGGGCCACGTGCTCTGCCGTCCGGAGACGACGCCGAACCCGTCACAGGCGCGGCTGCGCCCATGTGTGGACGCTCCCCGCAGACCGACGCTGCGGGGAGCCGCCATCGGTCAGTTCCTTCCGGCTCTGTTGAGGGCGTCCTCGGCCTGGGCGGCCAGGGTGGCGACGAGATCGGCTGCGGAGGGCCGATCGGTGACGAGGTCGACGGCCTCACCGGCCCAGACCGGTAGAGGGGGTATGGCACCTCGTGCCAGCTCGTCCTGATAGTCCTGGGCGGCCCGGGGATCTGCGGCGAGCTCGGCCTCGCGGCCGCGCCAACGCTCGAGATAGGGGTGGCCGAGGGTGCGGGCGGTGTACTTCGACGGCCAGCGAGAGCCGCGCACGATGTCCAGCACGCTGCTGCGCTCGGTGTCGTGCCCCCGTCCTTCGACGACCGCCTCGGCGATCGCGGGATCGACCAGCGCCTCGGTGGTGGCCTGGAAGCGGGTGCCGAGCAGGGCCCCGGCAGCGCCCAGGGCCAGGACCGCGGCGATGCCCCGGCCGTCGGCGATCCCACCGGCCGCCAGCACCGGCACCGGTGCGGCCAGATCCACCACGACGGGGACGAACGGCAGTGTGGAACGCCCGCGCCGGGCACCGTGGCCGCCGGCTTCGGTGCCCTGCGCCACGATGACGTCGGCGCCCAGATCCACAGCGCGCCGGGCCTCATCCAGATCGGTGACCTGGATGATCAGGAGTGCTCCCGCGTGACGGACGGAGTCTGCGAACGGGCCGGGATCGCCGAAGGACAACATGACCGCCCGGGGGCCGTACTCCAGCGCACGCTCTACCGCACCGACGTCAGCCGCCCAGCTCAGGAACCCGACGCCCCACGGCTGGTCGGTGCCCGCAGCCACGATCGACGCCTCACGCTCCAGCCATCCGCGCTCCCCGTTCCCGGAGCCCAGCATTCCGAGCCCACCGCCCCGGGAGACGGCCGCCGCCAGCGCCCCGCCGGCCGACCCGCCCATCGGCGCCAGCACGATCGGGTGCCGCACCCCTGACAGCTCCGTGAAGCGCGTCGACAACGCCATGGCCGCACCTTCGCTTCCGCATCGACGGGGCCTTCATCGACAACAGGTTCTCCCGGTATCCCTGTGAGCAGGCTGAGAGAGGTTGATGAACGTCTCAGGGAGGGGATGACCGGTGGCCCTTCCGTCGGCCACCCGGCCGATGTGCATGCGACCTCCACTACTGCGCGCAGCATGCGAGGTGGAGGATGCGGCTGTGGGATCGTCCAGGGTGTCCATGATCGGGAGGCCTCACTGCTGACGGGGCGGCTGGGGTGCGGCCATACCGGGCCCCCTCCTCAATCCCTACTCCAACGTTAGGGTAGAGTTGCTGATCACGGGGAGATTTATGCCGGTATGCCCTGATTGCCGCGGGCACTGACCCCCGGTCCGCCCGAGCACGGCGCACCGGCGCGCCGTGTGACGATCCCGACGCAAAGGACTCCGGCTCGCGCATGCCCGCCGTGATGCTCCCGCCCCGGTAGCCGCGCCCCGGCCCCGCTTTCGGTGGCCCGCTCAGCGCTCGCCCCCGGGGGTCGTCGATGTCTCACCGCCCGCCTGCTTGATACGGGTGCCGCTTTCTCTGTTTCGCCTGTTGCCACCCTCATGGGGACGGCCTCGCGGTCGCATGCCGTACGGCGGCCCCTCCCATATCCAAGGACGTCGTCGTGCCGCGCTCATCACCACTCGCCCACCTGCTGCCCGCCGCCCGGCCGGCCTGGTGGTCGCCCTGGCCCTGATCCCCGAGGCGATCTCGTTTTCCATCATCGCCGGAGTCGATCCCAGCGTCGGGCTGTCCGGCGGCCACTGACATCAACCGGGCGTAGCGCGTTCGGCATTCGCGAAAAGGGTGCGGACGATGCCCGGTCACCGCTCACCGGCCTGCGACATCAGTACGCGCGCTCGACCCGGCCTTCGCGCCAAACCGGCTCGTCGCTCTCGTAGACGGCCCCGTCAGCGGCGAAGATCAGGAAGCGGTCGAAGTCGGCGGCGAACCAGCGGTCGTGGGTGACGGCCAGCACGGTGCCGGAGAAGGATGCCAGGCCCTGCTGCAGGGCCTCGGCGCTGGCCAGGTCCAGGTTGTCGGTGGGCTCGTCCAGCAGCAGCAGGGTGGCGCCGGACAGTTCCAGCAGCAGGATCTGCAGCCGGGCCTGCTGACCGCCCGACAGCGTCTCGAACCGCTGCCCGGCGGCGGGGGCGAGTTCGTAGCGGGCCAGAGCGGCCATCGCCTCGTTCAGGGTGAGCGCGTGGCCGGCCATGACCAGCTCGGCCGGAGTGCGGCCGAGCAGGTCCGGCCGGGCGTGGGTCTGCACGAACCGGCCAGGGGCCACCCGCGCTCCCAACCGGACCGAACCGCTGTGCCGCACGGCGGGCACCGCGCCGTCGGCGGCCTGCTCCAGCAGGTGCAGGAAAGTGGACTTGCCCGAGCCGTTGGAACCGAGAACCCCGACGCGCTCGCCGTACCAGATCTCGGTGTCGAACGGCCGCATCAGACCGGTGAGCTCCAGGTTCTCGCAGATGACGGCGCGTTTGCCGGTGCGTCCGCCGCGCAGCCGGATCCGCACGTTCTGGACCTTGGGCGGGCGCTCGGGCGGACCGGCCTCCTCGAAGCGGCTCAGCCGGGTGTGCGCCGCCCGGTAGGCCGAGGCCAGCGCGTCGTTGTTGGCCGAACTCTGCTGCAAGGTGCGCACCAGTTGCTTGAGCTTGGCGTGCTCCTCGTTCCAGCGGCGGCGGCGCTCCTCCAGTCGGCCGATTCGCTCCTGGCGCGCCCGGGCGTAGGTGGCGAACCCCCCGCCGTGGATCCAGACGCCGCGATCCTCCACGGTCACGATCCGGTCGGCGGCCTCCGCCAGCAGCCGGCGATCGTGGGAGACCAGCAGCACGGTCTTGTCCGTGGCCCGCAGCCGGGCCTCCAGCCACTGCTTGGCGGGCACGTCCAGGTAGTTGTCCGGCTCGTCCAGCAGCAGGACCTCGTCCGGGCCGCGCAGCAGGGCCTCCAGGACGAGGCGTTTCTGCTCGCCTCCCGACAGGGAGGTCACCGGGCGGTTCCGGACGGCGTCGTAGGGCAGGCCCATGGACTCCGTGGCGCAGACGTCCCAGACGACCTCCATGTCGTAGCCGCCGGCGTCGGCGTAGTCGGCGACCGCTTGGGCGTAAGCGAGTTGCCTCTCCTCGTCGTCGCGGGCCGCGATCGCCGTCTCCGCCTGCGCCAGGGCCGCGGCGGCGGCCCGGACCCGGTCCGGCGCCACCGACAGCAGCAGGTCGTGCACGCTCCGGTCGTCCCGGATACCGCCGATGAACTGCCGCATCACTCCCAGCCCTCCGGAGGAGACCACGCGGCCGTCGTCCGGTCGCAGATCTCCGGCGACCAGCCGCAGCAAGGTGGTCTTGCCCGCGCCGTTCGGCCCCACCAGGGCGGCCTTGACCCCATCCCCGACGCGGAACGACACCTCGTGCAGGAGCAGCCGCCCGTCCGGCAATACGTAGGTCAGCCTGTCCACCTCGACATGTCCTGCCACGACGCCTCCCTGATGCGGGCTCGGGCTTCCCATCACTTCCGGATCGATGTTCCATTCACCGGATCAATGATCCGGTGCTCGATCCTCATACTAGACTCGCTTCCGTGGAAGCGAGCAAGGCAGGGCCTGGAGCACACCGCACAGGAGTGGCAGGGGAGGTGTGGCTGCGGCCGTCCGCGCGGAGGGAGCGCGGCGCCCCGCCGCTGAGCCGGGACCGGATCGTCCAGGAGGCCGTTGCCCTCCTGGACGCCGAAGGTGCCGACCGGCTGACCATGCGGCGCCTGGCCGAACGGCTCGGCACCGGCTCCACCACGCTGTACTGGCATGTCAAGACCAAGGACGACGTCCTCGACCTCGCCTTGGACGCGATCTTCGCCGAGGTCGAGATCCCACAGAAGAGCGGCGAGGGGTGGCGTGCCGACATCACCGCGCTAATCAACGGGTGGCGCGCGGTCCTGCTGAGACACCCCTGGTCGGCGGCGCTGCTGAGCCGCCCGATGCTGGGCCCCAACGTGCTGGCCCGCAGCGAGTTCCTGTACGCCACCCTCCTGGCGGCAGGAGTGGTCGAGCCTCACCTCACCGCCGCGGCGTACGGTCTGTCCAACTACGTCATCGGCTCGGGGCTGATGCAGGCCACCTGGCCGGCCGACGCGGAGCAGGAGGTGCGACGGGCCGCTCGAGAACACCTCCAGTCCAATCGGGAGCGCTACCCGGCCCTCGCCGCCCACGGCCCGCTCGTCGCGGAAGGCGACTGGGACACCGGCTTCGCTCTCGGCCTGACCTGGCTTCTTGACGGCATCCAGGCCGGTGTCACCGACGCCGGCGGCACCGCCGGTGGTGCGGCGCGAGCGTGAAGCGGCCGCATCGCGAGGAAACGTTTGACCGGCGGTTGAGGAGATCCCGTCTGATCATCTCGATCGGGCGGGATCTCGCCGTTTCCCCGGTCGCCGTAGCCGTCTGCGGGCTTGTGCGAACGCGCAGAGACGATCAGTCCCGGGCCGCGGCGATCCGGGCGCCGACGGAGTCGAGGACGAGGTCGAGCCCGAAGGCGAAGCGGTCCAACGCCCGCTGCAGCGTATAGGGGAGAGCGGAATCCGACACGGCGAACGCCCCGGCCTCCTCCAGTGCGGCCAGCCGCGGGAAGCGGCCGGCCATGCGCTCCCCCAGGAGCGGGGCGCGCTCCTCCCACCACTCGTCGTCGCTGCTGCCGGTGAGCGCGGGCGCCTGCTCGGCCTCGACGACTGCCGAGGCCGCGCCCCGCGTGTACGCCTCGACCGCCGCCACGCATCCCACGATGTCGATTGCCGCCAGGCCGTACCCGTCGAGCAGGGCCAGCGCGGCGTCATGGCGGGCCAGGACGCTCGGGCCGAAGACGGTGCGCGAGGTCGCCACCTGCAGCAGCCAGGGATGGGCGCGGAAGGCGGCGAGGTCGGATGCGGCCAGGTCGCGCAGCCCGGCCCGCCACCCGGCGTCCGCGGAGGGGAGGGGCCGGCCGCCCGCGACGCGGTCGACCATCAACTCCAGCAGCTCCGCCTTGCCCGGTACGTAGGTGTACAGCGACGCCGGGCCGATGCCGAGCGTGTGCGCCAGCGCCCGCATCGACAGGGCGGCCGGCCCGGAGCGGTCGGCCTCGGCGATCGCGGCGTCGACGATCCGCGCGAGGTCGAGCCGCTGCCGCGGGCCGCGCCGGGGGGTGGGCGCCCCGTCCCAGAGCAGCGCCATCGTGCGCGCGGCGTCACCGCGTCCCGGGTACTCCATCTCCCACCCTTCTGCCACGAATACACCGAACGGTGTACGGTGTTTTTATGCGCACCGAATCCACCATCCCCGGCCTGCCATGCCGCGACCTCGACAACGTCCTGCCTTTCTACACCGCGCTCGGATTCGACGTGACCTACCGCCAGGAACGCCCCAACCCGTACGCCGCCGTCCGTCGCGGCGGGATAGAGCTGCACTTCTTCGCCGTCCCCACGTTCGACCCCGCCGACTCCATGGGAAGCGTGGTCGTGCTCGTCCCGGACACGGAGGCGCTGCACACCGCCTTCACCGCGGGACTGCGTGCCGCCTTCGGCAAGGTTCCGGCGTCCGGGATCCCGCGGATGACCCGGCCGCGGCGCAAGCAGGGCACCGCCGGCGGTTTCACGGTCGTCGATCCCGGCGGCAACTGGCTGCGGATCAGCAGATACGGCGACGCGGGCGACGAGCCCGCGGCCGCGGAGGGCAGGCTGGCGCGGGTGGTGGCCGCCGCCGCGCGCCAGGCCGACTCCCGCGGCGACGAGGCGGCCGGAATCCGCATCCTGGAGACCGGGCTCGCCCGGCACACCGATGCGCCGCCCGCCCAGCGCCTGTCCGCGCTGGTCTATCTCGCCGAACTGCGATGGCGTACCGGCGCGCGCGACGCCGCGGCGGCGGCGCTCGCCGAGGCCGGCGCGCTGGAGCTGTCTGCGGCCGACCGCGAGGCGCTGGCCGCCGACCTCGTGACCGCCGCCGGACTGGAAGCAGACCTGGGCGCCTCCCGTCCGGAGGCCGGAACGGCGGAACGACCCCCTGTCTGATCACACGATCTGAACAGAAGCGGCCGAACCGCAGAACGTCGTGCCGCCGTCCCGGATCCCGGCCGGGACCCGCGCGTGCCGGCTGCGCCGCATGCCGATCACCAGCGGGGCGCCCCGTCGCGCTAACCTCTTCGGGCGAGGCTCTGGAGTTGCCCTTCGTGCACGAAGCTCACCCACTCCCAGCCGTCCTTGGCCGATGGACCGACCCGCGGGTCGCCGAGAGCGAGGCCGTCGCGCAAGGCGAGCACGTACGCCCGGTCCTGGTCGATCCGTGCCCGCACCTGGTCGGATCCGCCGACGGACCCGTGGCCCGGGACGACGACCTCGACGTCGCCCGCCACGCCCTCCAGCAGCCGCAGCGCGGTGAGGTAGTCCTCGATCGGGTCAGCGGCGGCGTCCAGGTCGAGCATCGGAACCAGGACGTCGGAGAGCATGTCGCCGGCGACGAGGACCCCGCGTTCTTCGATGAACAGCGCCGCATGGCCCGGTGCGTGCGCTTGATGCTCGATGATCCGGACCTGAGGGCCGTCCCATGGGATCCGCGCGGTTTCGGCGGGCAGGCCGGTGATGAGGCCGAGCAGGTCCAGCGGGACCTGCCCGGCGACCTCCGTCTCCAGCAGGTGGTCGGCGATGCGATCCTTCGCACCCGCGTCCGACAGCTGATCTCGGATAGTGTCCGCGCAGCGGGCCGTGCCGTAACGGGGCGCCTCGCCGAGCCGGGCGTGCCAGAGCAGGTGATCCCAGTCCGGATGCGTAGAAAACCCCGCCACAACGGGCTGGCCCAACTCGCGAAGGTCGTTCGCGAGGCAGTCGATCTCGGAGTCGGTCACCCCGGGATCGATGAGCAGCACACCGGCCCTGCCCTGCACGACAACGGCGTTGCTCTGCACGAACTGGCTCTCGTGGACCAGCACACCCTCGGCGACCTGCCTCAGCACGAGCCCGCCTCCTTCGCGTCCCGGACGGCGTAGCGGTGCATCGTGACACCCTGCTCGAACGATCGCTGCTCCAGCAGGTCGAGGTCGATCGGCAGATCGTAGTCGTCGAACAGCGGCCTGCCGAAGCCGAGGATCGCCGGGTGGGTGAAGAGCAGCAGCTCGTCCAGCAGCCCGGCCCGGAGCAGCTGCGTCGCGAGCGTCGCGCCGCCGACCCCGATGGCGCCGTCGGTTTCGGCCCGCAGGGCGGCGAGCTGCCCGATCGCGTCGTCTCCGCCGATGATCCGGGTGTTGTGATCGGCGCTGCGGCGGGTGCGGGAGACGAGCACCTTGGGCTTGGCGGTCCAGATCTCGCCGTATTCACGCAGGACCTCCGGCAGCGACCCGTCCCCGCGCGCCCGTGGCCAGTACTCCTCCATGACCTCGTAGATGACCCGGCCCTGGACCATGAGCGCGAGCGCCTGCGCCCGGGCGTTGAACTCACGGTGCAGTGCCTCGCCGATGCGCAGCCACTCGCCCGCGCCGTTGTCCCCCGGAACCTGCTCGATCCGCAGGTCGAGGGACACGTTCATCCAATATGCGAAGCGACCCATCATCTCCCCTTCCGCGTAGTGCTTGCATTCTGCAACTACTATTGTTGGGGGGCGAAATACCTGTCAAGGAGGAATCGTGGAACCACGGTCGGGGTGTCCGGTCAACGCCGCCGTCGAGGTGCTCGGAGATCGCTGGTCGCTGCTCGTGCTGCGCGACGTCATCTTCGGCGACCGCCGCCACTTCCGGGCGCTGCTCACCGGGTCGATCGAGGGCATCGCCTCGAACATCCTCGCCGACCGCCTCGTGCGGCTCGTCGAGGCGGGGATCCTCACCCGCGGCACCGCCGCGCGGGGGCAGCGCGCTCGCTACAGCCTCACCGAAACCGGCATCCAGACTCTTCCCGTCATGTACGCCCTCGGCAACTGGGGCCTCGACTGGTGCCCGGGCAGCGCCGAGCTCCGCAGCCGGCAGCAGTTCATGCGCGATGAGGGTCCGGCGTTCATCGAGGAGCTCATGGACGAGCTCCGTGTCCGCCACCTCGGCACCCCGCCGAAGCCGCACGACGGCCCGGGCCCGTTCGAGCGCCTCGACGCCGCCTACGCCGCGGCCGCCGAGCGGGAACACGCCGATCGGCGGTGACGGGACGGCCTCCGCCCGACCTTCCATGGCGATCGATGTCCATCCGGCCACCGCGACGGCCTGCGCCGTTGCGTGAAGCTCCGTCCAGGCGGGCGAGGAACCCACGGCGTCCTTGATCGATCTAGGTATGCTGCCGGGCATGTCCGACCAGTGTTCTCAGCCCGGACCGCAGGACGGCCCTCCGCCGCCACGATGGAACCCGATCTGGGCCACCGGGTCGCAGTCGAACGGTGCGCTGCCGGGGGCCGCGGCCGGTCATGACGTCGCGATCCGCGCGGTGGCGATGGCGGCGGACGGCCGTTTCGCGGTCACCGCCGATGAAGCCGGCGACGTACGGCTGCGCGATGCGGCCACCGGGCGGCAGATCGGCAGGCCCATGCGGGATGAGGGCGGAGCCGGTCAGGTGACCGTGACGGTGATCGATGATCGCCCACGCGTGATTACCGGCAGCGGCCCCGAGGGAACGGTGCGCGTGTGGGATCCGGCCACCGGCCGTCAGGCGGGCCCGGCGTCGGGGTTTCCGGCTCGGATCACCGCATTGGCCGCGGCATCGGATAGTCTGCTGGCCGGCTTCGGCTGCGATGTCGCAGTACTGAGCCCCCGCTGAGGACATGACGCTCGACGGCCGGCCGGAGAGCACGATCTGAGACGGCAAGCACTCACCGCGGCGAAGAGCCCGCCAGTACCCTCGGAAGGAGCCTGTGGACGTCCCCGTGCACTACCGCAAGCAACTGGTCGGGTTCATCGAGGACTCGACGGTGGACAACTTCCGCACCTACGGCCGGTGGCGCGCCGTCGCCTCCGAACAGACGACGCTGTTCCTGCGGGCCGTCGCCGCCGAGGCGGAACCGGCGATCGGGATGGGCGAGGCGGGACAGGTTCCCGGTTACGTGACGGGCATCGACGACGGATGGATCGAGGTCGTGACGGTGCCGGCGGTGCCGTAGGAGTCCTCGCGCGCGCATGCCGACCGGGTGAGACGCCGTCGCCCTCCGGGATGAGGCCGATCATCCCTTGTGTTGATCACACGGCAGAATCGGCACATGCCCACCCGCGTTGAACGCTATCTGGCCCATCTGGACCGCCTGTCCGGCGGACAGGAGCCGGCCTTCGTCCCCTTCCGCTCGAGCAAACCGGGACTGCGCGACGTCACCGCGATCGTCTACCGCGATCAGCCGGAACCCGGATTCCTCACCGGCCTGACCTACGGCCTGTCGCTGTCGGGCCATCCCGCCTGGCAGCGCAGCACCCCCGAGCTGTGCATCACCGTACGTTCCACCGACGAGGCCTGGGCCTGGGCGATCGCCCATCTGGCCGAGCAGCTGCGCGGCGGCCCCTGCCACTTCGGCTACGGCGACACCCTCGGTTTCGGGCAGCGCATCTCCCAAGACAGCGGCATGGACGCCTTCGTGCTGTTCGCCCCCGCCGCACTGGAGCGGGAGGACTTCCTGGGCATCGACGTCGGCGACGAGCTGCCGGTCAGCATCACCGGCTGCTACCCCATCCACTCCAGCGAACGCCGCTTCATCCAGGCCAACGGCCTCAAGGCCTTCTGGGACCTCGACTGGGACCCCTACGACGTGACCCGCGCCGCGGTCGTCTGACGCCCGAGCGGCCACAGTACCCCGTGCCCGAACGCCGGCGGCCCCGCCAGGACAAACCCCGGCGGGGCCGCCCGGCTGCGATACTCCTCCCATGGCACTACGGAAGATCACCGATCTTGATCCGGTTTTCCGTGACGTGACCTTCGCCGACGAGGGCCGCCTGCTGGCCCTGGACGCCGATGCCGATCTGTGGCACGTGGACCTCGCCGGCGGGCCCCCGCTGTGCCTCGGTGGCGGCGAGGAGATCGCCGGCGCGGCGCTGGAGAGGTTCGAGGGAACCTGCCGGCGCTGTGATGTCACACCGCGGCGGATATCGTGGCACGGCGGCTCGGCGACGGCGGTGGTGCACATCGACTGCGGCAGCCACTGGCTCCTTCTCCGCCGGGCCTCCACAGGGCCCTGGCGGCCGCTGCTGACCGGCTCGCGGCTCGTCTGCTCCCCCGAGCTGTCGTGGTCCCCGGACGGAAGGGTCCTGGCCGTCGGCATCGACGGGGTGTGCGTCGTGCCGGTGCGCGGATCCGGGCACCGCAGGGACCTCGACGCCGAAAGCTGGGGGTGGACGCCCTGCGGCGGGCTCCTGCTGTACCGCTACGACGGTGAGCGATGGACGCTCCACCTCGATCCCGCCCCGCTGCGCGAGCCGGGACCGCGCATCCTCGGGCAACCGCACGCCGACCTGGAGAACTGGGGATGGCCCGGCGCGCTCATCGTCGCCGCGGACGGCCGGACGTGCACGGTCGCGTTCCGCTCCAAGATCGTCCGGTACTCGTTACCGTCGCTGAGCGTCGTGCACGCCCTCGACGTGCCGGGCGTGCACGGGCTCACGCCGAGCGCCGACCAGCGGCGCGTGGTCGTCGAGTCCGACGGCGGCGTGCAGGTGTGGGACACCGTCGCCGGCCTGCCGCTCACCGAGCCCCTCCCCCGCCTCTGCGACGCCAGAGTATCGCCGTCCGGGCGGCACCTGGCCTTCCGCACCCGGCCTCCGGCAGCGCTCCATCCCGCCGCCGAACCCGGCTGGTCGATCTGGCAGCTCGAGTAAGGCCTTTGGTCCAGGGGGCGATGACCGGTTCCAGCGGTCTCGCTGTCAGCTCATCCGCTCCAGCAGGGCGATCTGCTCGCCGAAGCCGACCAGCAGGCCGCCGTCCGAGGTCACGGCCAGCGCCGTTACCGGCTGTGGGAACACCACGTCGGATTCTTGCGCCCCCTGCTCCCCGGCCAGCAGGGGATGCACCCGTACCCGGCCGTCTCCGCCGTGACCACCGGTGATCGCCACAGGCCGGCCCTCGATCGTCATCGTGATCAGTGCTGTCCCACCGGCCGCCTGCGGGCAGCCGACGACGGGTCCTTGGACCGGTTGTCGGCCGGCCACGTCCCACACCCACAACTGCCCGTCGCCTTCGGTGACGACCACAGCCCAGCCGTCCATGCTCATCGCGGCCATCCGCGTCATCGAGCAGAAATCCGGGCACAGCGGCTCGCCGATCTGCCGTCCGGTGACCAGATCCCACACCCGCAGCACATGCTCGCCGTACCCTCCGCTGCTGACGGTGACCGCGACCGGGCGGCCCTCCATCACCACGGCGGCCACCGCGGTGACCACGTCGGCATGACCGAGCCGAGCGGCGACTGATCCTCGTGAGCGGCCGGTGGTCAGATCCCACAACGTCAGCCGCACCGGGCCGGCCGGGCCGTATTCGCTGACCACGGCGACCGGGCGACCGGCCATCACCGCGGTGGCCACCTGCCGTATCCCCGGGGCGCCAGCGGCTGCGGCGGGCCGCCGGGCAGCGGCGGGCGGTACGGCGGTCACCCATCGCACGGCCCACCGCGCCCCAGCACTCTCCTTGGCTTCTGCGGCACCGGCCCGCCGGGCCGGGCCCACATCGATGTCAGCATGCCCGATCACGACGACAGCCTAGGACGGCACCGGCGATGCAAGTGCGGCACGATCATGATGCCCCAGACAGCCAGATGATCGTCCAGGTTGCGTTCAGTCATCGAATCCGGCACGGTCTCTTCGACGGCAACGGACGAACGAGGGCCCATCGTTGATTCTGCGCCGCCCAGCGGCGGTTGGGATCGGGCATCCATCAACATCGCGCGGAGGGGGACTACCTGCTTCAGCGGGTGGGGGAATCTGCGCTGCCTCTCTTCGAAAAAAATGCCGGTACCCGTTGAGAGCGTCGGCTGACCCGGTTCGGGCTACAGGAGGTGGGTGTACGTACGTCCTTCACGTTCCTGCTGCGCCCCATGTCGGTTCCGACTGAAGACTGACCCTGTGATTCCGCGCGGGTTCTAGTGTTCGTCGCAACACACCTGATCATGATGGGCGTGTTGATGGCTGTCTCGCGGGCGGCGAGACGTCAACCGGGCCCACGCCCGCATCCGCGCCATTGGCGAACGCGCTGTCGCGACCTTGATTCGCTACCTTGTACCACCACTGGCTGCAGGAGGAGTGGGCTTGAGGCTGCGGGCCTCGCCGCTCCCCCGGACCTCTACTACCGGTATCCCTTCCTCCAGTACGGCGACAATCCACGCCATAAGCCCGCCTGAGCACGATGAGGCCGTGCGCGTGCGGGCGTTGGCGGCGGCCTGAATGCTCTGCCGAGCGTGATCCGCACCCGAGACGGTCTGACCGTGATCTGCAGGTCCGGACGTTCACCGTCGATCACGAATGTATGACCGGCCGCTCACCGGGGGCGGTGACCGGAGCCCGTGATCACCGGTCTTGAGGCTCACCTTCAGGCGTTCGCATCTTGCCCTCCGCACCGGGCCTGGTGACGCCGTCAACTGAAACGCAGATGCCGAACACCCGATCGTGGCCCGTCCAGCCGTTCACCTGTCCCCGGTTGTTGCTGATCTGCACCCGGCCGCCCGGCACATCCAGCGCCGACACCAGGTGGAGATAGACGCTCCCGTGAACTCTGGCCAGCACGATGTCACCGACCTGGAGTTTCGACGGATCCACTGGCGCCACCTTCACCGACTGCCGACTTCGGATCAAAGGAATCATGGATGAGCCCGTCGGTTTGAACTCCACGGTGGCCCCGGCCACCACCCTTGCAGCCATCGCATCCAGCATGCCCATGGATGAGAGCATTCCTGATTCACACTCGCCTGTTCCAGGCAATTTCCTCGATACAGCGCGGCGCGCCCTTGGAAACCGCGATCTCAATGGCGGAGAGGCCCGTTGTCACCGATGGCCGGTGGCACCGCCGTACGGCGGCAGCTCATAGCCGGCCTCGGTCCCGTCTCCGACGCTTCGGGCGGCCTGCGGCGGGCTGGTTGGATACGGCGCATGGTCGACGCGACCATGGAGCAGATGCAGGGCTTGGCCGAGCGGGAAGGTCTGGCCGATCGATGGCCCCAGATACAGGCCGCAGCACTGCCCGCGTTCGCGGCCGATGTCGTACCCGGTGGTCCGATCCTGCCTACCGGTAGCCGCCTGGGCGGCAGACCCGCCCTGCCCGGCTCCGGTCACTGGCCCACCATCGGCAGCGAGGCGCTGACGTCCGTCGGCCAGCTCGACCTCGGTGCCTTCGATGCGCCGGTCGTCGGTCTGCCCCCCGTTGGCCTGCTCAGTTTCTTCGTCGGAATCGATGAGCCGGCCGCGAACGTCGTACACGCGGTCCGGTATTTTCCCGATGCGTCGCGCTTGCGGGAGTGCGCGTCCCCGACTGCCCGGTTCCGCAACGACGAGCTGACCGGTTTTCCCGTCTGCGCGTTGCGCGTGCAGACGACGGTGAATCTGCCGCAACAGCTGCTGTAGGAGCTGGGTGACCTGGGTGAGCGCCTGCGGAACCTGCTCCCTCCGGCCTCGACGGCCGCAGCCGCATCGGCGGCCATCCTCAAGACGGCATCGATGGGCGAGACTTGGCCCGTGGCCGTTTCGACCGCACCTATGCCTGCATCGTCTCGCCCTGAGCGGCGACCCGGCGCGACTCCCCGGTGTCCGAGCTGAGAACGCCTCCGCTCCCATCCAGCTCAACGTCGGCAGCGCCGGCGAAGCCCGCCTGATTCCCCGGCCGCTCCCGCACCGCTGTCGCGCGTCCTTTCTTCCTGCGCGAGCCCGCAACCCCATGGTTCGAGCTCAGAGCCGGCCCTAAAGTCACCGCTATGGGATTGACTATCAGCGTGGGAAACCCGTGTTTCGGCCTCGACCCTGACGGCAGGAGCGCTATCGCCGGCAGTTTGAGGCGTTGCGGCAGTCCTTGGCCGAACACGGCATCGACTGGTCACCGCCGCAAGCAGGCGCATCCGCCGGCATCGCGCGCCACCATGTGAAAGGCTTCCCGCACAGTTTCCTGCGTCACCTGAGACGGGTGGGTGCCCTCCACGTCGCAGGACAACCGGTGATGCCGGTGTCCGGCCCGGAGGATCTGGAAGGCGCCGATGGACACATCGAGGACGCTGCCTCCATGCTTGACTCCCACCTGTTGTGCCACGCTGACGATGCGGGCTTCTACGTCCCGCTACCGTTCGAAGGTCCGCTGTTCCTGGCCGAGGACACCATCGACGGCGCGGGCATGGTCGGCTCCAGCCAGGGTCTGCTGGGTGAGCTGATCGAGATCGCCCCGTTGATCGGGGTAGGGCTGGAGCCCGACACCTCGCTGTCCGATGCCGAAGCCAGCCGCCTGGTGCAGGACGGGGGCGGCCCCTACGCCGTTGAGCAGATCACCTGGCTGGCGCTGCACGAGGCGTGCCGGGCGAGCATCGCCTCCGGCCACGCCATCGTCTACACCTAGCGACGGCGCCCGGCGCAGCCGGTACGCTCATGATCGTGAGGGGGCGAGAGGCGGATCTCGGCGAGGAGCACGGCGGGCTCGACGACCTGGTCGACCGGGCGGCAACCGCCGAGGAGATCACCTATATCGTGCGGGACGGGCAGCGCGCCGCCGCCGTCGTCCCGCTCAGCCTCCTGGACGAGCGCGTGATGACCGTGACGCTCTATCAGAGCGGACAGGGAGAGCTGGTCATCGCACGCGGCAACAGCGCCTGGAGGGTGCGGCCGCCCACCGATACCCCGACCGGGATCTTCGCCGCCGACGCGCGCGCCTGGCTTGATGATGCCTGGCGGCCCAGTGAGCGCGGCGGCCAGGTCAGGGCCCACATCGACGAAAGCTGCATCCGGGCTGTGGAATGGACCGGCCAGGGACTACGCCTGCGCTATCCCAAAATCAGTCTCAACCAGGCGGCAAACGCCTACATCGGCCCGCTGTCTTACACCTTGAGCGTGGTGAAGGGCAGCGCCGGAGATGACGCCGTCGGGCGGCCCATCGAGGAGATGGGCATCACCTACGCCGACATCGATGATGCCACTCACGACTGGCTGAATGAAAACGTCGACGACTGGAAGCCCGCCGACCCCTGGGACCCCTTCGAGAAGTTTCCCTGGGTGCTGGTCACCCCGGCGGATCAGGATCCGCGCGCCGACAACGTCATCTGCTCGCGGACACTGACGATCTGATGTGCGGTGGGCGGCCGTGATCGTTTTCAGCGGGCGGGTTGGCCCCGGAAGTTCCATCTGGTCGGGGTTTCAGGTGCCGGGTCAGGCGACAGAGGGTGTTTTCGCCGGTGAGAGCACCTCTCATGAGGTCGCCCATGATGATGCGAATCGTAGCTTCGGAGTACCCCGGCAGGGCCTGGCACGTGCGTACCAAGCAGCGAAGCATCAGCCGGCCCAGAATGCTCGGCCGTGCGGCGCCGCGGCAGGGCGGTGCGACCCCTGCCGACGGGGTCGCGGCGGTGCCTCCGATGATGCTGCTGCGGCAGGACCTGGCGGCTCAGGTTGTGGTGAGGGTCGGCCGCTCGACGGTGACCTGGGTGAGCAGGGGCAGGCCAGCCGCGGTGACTAGCAGCAGGCCAGGGGCGGCGAGGAGTCGGACCTGATCCGCCGTGCCCCGCCGTGCCCCGCCATGCGCCGTGGCGCTGGGCAGATGATCGGACACGCCGGTGGCCACGGGCGCCGGTCACCTCGGCTGTGCGGCGGTCAGCCGGTCGAGGGTCGCCTCGGTCCCAGCCGCGAAGCTCGCATTGAGCGCGAGCCCGCAGACCTCCTCTGCCGGCCGGTGAATGGCAGGCAACTCATCGGCCGGCAGCGCTGACACCCGATCGATCTCGCCGGGGCGCGGCGAGATCGATAATGAAACTGACCTCGGCCGGGACGAAGCCGGTGGTGGAGAAGAGCAGGCTACCTGTGTGCACGATCCGCGCCGGGACCAGAAGATTTTGGCAGGCGAAGCCACTTCTCGTCCTTCCAACCAGCCAGGCCGGCCTGCGGCAGCGCACAGTACCGCCCTTCGTAGAGCCGGTATTCCTGCCGGATGCTTTGCAGGTAGGAGGCCAGATGGAGGAAGAAACGGGGCGCAAAAGGACCGCCCTGTCGCAGGACATGACGCCGTAGGTCCGCCTGCTGCCTCCAATCGCCGGTGAAGGCTCGAGCGAGGTTCATCTTCTCCAGGACAATCTCTACGGCATCGCGCGGTACGGCTTCCTTGATCAGCAGGTAGGAGGACAGTGCCGGCGGCAAGAGAGCGGGATGGGATCGTCGGCGAGCCGTCGGATGCCCGGCGCCTTTGTTTCCTCGTCGATTATCTCCGATGTCCGGTCCGGGATGAGGGCTTGCGCGGTGGACCCGGAAAGCGCCGGATGCCGCTTTCTTGACCATGTTGTTCACCGTACAATACGGTTGTCGTTGTCCACCGTACAACGACATCCACCGCGGGCGGCCGGATTGTCGGCACGGCGAGGAACACCCGCGCACCAGGCGGCACGCGCACCCGTCGCGACTACCCGCAGCCGCGATCGGCGGCGCCCGCCCGGACATCGCGCCCGGCCACGCCCCGCACCCCGCCCATCTGGGGCGCCCGCCGAAGATGACGGCCACCGACCACAGAAAAGAGAAAAGCGATGCCCCTGCCCCGATCCCATCGCCCGGAGGTGCGCCGGTGAGGTCTGCCGCACGGCGAACGGCGCTCATCGCCGCGCTGGCCCTGACCGCCCTGCTGGCGGCCCTGGCGGCGCCCACCGGCGCGGCGGCACTGCGATCGCCTGCCGTCTCCTCCCCGCAGCTGCTCATCGCAGAGGACTTCGATGAGCCCTTCACCACGACGGCTCCGGGCTTTCGCGTCAACCGCTGGCCCGGCCCGGACGGCCGCCTCCCCGGCTACGAGGCGTCTTCCGGTCCCGGAGCCTCCGGCGGAGCCCAACGATTTCGGATCGTCTCGCGCTCGACCGGCGCCGGCGCCCACCTGTATCGCGCCTGGCCCTTTGAGCGGGGCACGGCCTACCGGGTGAGCCTGGCCATCCGCGCCTCCCGCGCCACCCGGGTCCAGCTGCTGCTGCGCCGCGACGGCGAGCGGGCCTTCGACGTGGCCGCCGCCACGACGGCAGAGGTGAGCACGAACTGGGCGCAGGTGACGCTCCAGGGCACCTACAGCTGGGCCGATCCCGGCTCATTCCGGGTGGCGCCGCTGGAGGATGACGTCGATGTCTTCATCGACCGCTTCACCCTGTCGTCGGTTACCGACGCCGATGCGCGCTCACCCTTGCACATCCCGCCGAGCATGGACCCCCGCATCGGAACCACCGACACCGCCGTCGACTTCGAAGGCCCCTACCACACCGGCCGGCGCCTGGCGCCGGGCTGGAACCTCAACGACGCCGCATCCGATCTGGCCGATGTCGACGCGGGAGCCGCCACCGCGCCGGGCTACCACGACCCGGACGGCGAGGGCGCCGCCGCGCAGCGCTTGCTGATCAAGCCTGGTTCGCGGGCCGCGCTGTATTACGACCCGCGGCGCTTTGGCTGCCCGCGCGGGCGCACCTACCGCATCTCCGCGCAGATGCGCACCGACGCCGGGCAGCGGGCCGGCGCGCGGCTGGGAGTCCGCCGCGACATCCGCAACGCCTTCACCTACCTGGCCGAGCAGAGCGTGACCCTGACCGGCCGGTGGCAGAAAGTGCAGTTCCAGGTGGCCTGCGCGCAGGCTCCCGGAATCCCGGTGAGCATCCGGCTGACCGCGCTGAGCGCCGAGCGCAACATCTACCTCGACGACATGGTGATCTCCGAGATCCACGGCAACCCGTGGGCGCCGGCGGGCGACGGCGCCGTCTCCGACAACCTGTTCGGCCTCCACACCCAGAAAATCGACGCCGCCTCCTGGCGGTGGCCGCCCCTGGGCCAGCACGTGGTGCGCCTGTGGGACAGCGGGACGCAGTGGTTCCGGCTCGAGCCCACCCAGGACGGATGGGACTGGAGCAACGGCAAGGTCGGCAAACGGCTGGAGGTGACCTACGTCAAGAAACTCATCGACATCCGGGAGCACCTCGATCCCAAACTCAAGATCATATACGTTCTGGGACAGACGCCCGCCTGGGCCCGGCCGCCAGGGGCAACGGGCCCGCAGTCCCCGCCGGAAAGTGACGACGACTGGCGTGACTACGTGCGCACCCTCGCGCAGCGGTACGCCGGCAAGATCACCGTCTGGGAGCTGTGGAACGAATTCGACTACGGCCTGTTCTACACCGGCGACGCCAAACGCCTGGCCCGGCTGGCGGAGATCGCCCGGCAGGAACTCAAAGCGGCCTACGCCGGCAACATCCTGCTCAGCCCCAGCATCACCGTCAACGGCATCGACTCGCTCCACCGGTTCCTGGCCGCCGGCGGCAAAGACCACATCGACGGGGTGGCCTTCCACTGGTATTTCGCCACGGATCCGGAAAACGCCGGCGTCATCGACAACATCCGCACCCTCATGGACCGCCACGGCATCGGCCACCTGAAGTTGTGGAACACCGAAGGCGGCATGCAAAGCTGCGTGGGCGGCGGCCCGTGCCTGAACGGCACCAACGCCGTGTGCCTCAAGCAGGGACCCTGCACCGTCGAGCTGTGCAAGACGCCGGGCGGCTGCCGGCCGATCACCGACGCCGAGCGCCGCTCGGCCGTCGCCCGCGCCCTGTTCGTCATGGCCGGGCGCGGCATCGAGAACTTCAACTTCTACATGCTGGAGGAGGCCTACGACGCCCGGCTGATGAAGGACGGCAAGCCGAGCCTGGAAGGGGAGGGCTACCAGGCGGCGGCCGAGTGGCTGTCCGGGGCGCGCATCACCGCCTCCTACAGGGTCGCTGAAGACATCTACGTCTTCCGCCTCGCGCGCGGCAGGCAGCGCTACTCGGTGCTGTGGACCACCGGCCCGCCGGAGCGGGTCGAACTGCCGCCCGGCTGGAACGCGCACACGGTGACGACGTTGAGCGGACACACAGCCGCCATAGCAGGTGATCGGCAGATCAGCATCGGCCTGGAACCGGTACGCATCGACTCCTGAGCGGGGGCAGGGCTCACACGCCGCGCCAGCGCGATACCGACGGCGCCGGTGATCAGGTGGGGTGCGTGCTGACGGCCCGTACTCGATCGACCAGGTGCGGGCTGGCCCGCACCCTTCGCCACGACGTCATATCCGGGTCGTAGCGATGGAGGCTTTGATGTCCCCGGATCGGCCCAACCACACGCCCTTGTCGGTACTGGCGTGCAGGATCGGCACATCGGGTGAGGCGAGAGCAGGAAACGAAAGTGCCCATCAGCAACCAGCTGATCATCGATCATCCCTTTCTCAAGGCCATGCACCAGGACGACTACTATCCCGAGAGCAATAGTCAAGATCTGTAGATCATGAGTTCCTAGGCGGCTGTAGGGACGGGTGATTCTGAGGGGCGTTCGACGGGTCTGCCGTCGATGAAGGTGGCTCCGGCGCGGACCAGAGCAATCAGGTGGGCGCCGTTGACCGCGAACCAGGATGCACACTCGATGACGATCGGGCCTACGCGCCGCAGAAGGTCGAGCCAGGGCTACCGTGTGCCGCCGGGAACGTGAAGGGTGCTCATGAGCGCTACCGTACGGCAGCGCGATCAAGAAGGACTCCGTCGATGTACGGCGCCGCCCGGCCGGGCCGCAAAGGAGAAACGCATGGACGAGGAGGAGCTCCTCCACCGGTACGGCCTGCACCCAGACGGGCGCGCCCTCGACGAGATACGTGAACTGCTGACCGCCCAGGCCGCCGGGGAACGCCAGGAGCAGGGGGCGGGTGATACCGAGCTGATGAGGCTCTGCTGCGTCCAGTTGTTCAACGTCGGGGCGCTCGATGACGTCTTGCTCGTCTGGCAGGCCAAGACGGCGAGCATGGACGCCGATTGCTCCATCGACATCCAGCTTCTGTGCGGAGCGGGGCTGGCGGAAACGAAGACGTTCCTCGCCGGCCATCCTTCGGAGGAGGCGAAGGCAGCCTTGGACCGGTTGCTCATGTGTGAGGCCGCCGGGGACTTCGACGGGTTCTCCACTGCGGAGTATTCAGCGGTCTGTGCGAACTACTACGCCGATGACGGAGACTGACGCGCGGACCGCTGTGCCGGCGACAGCAGTCCTCTCACGGGACCGAACGAGTCGCAGCCGCACTCAGGCAGCGGTTCACCCGATGTACGGCGCCGCCCGGCCGGCCAGGTAGTGGCCGATCCGCAGGCGCATCGACCGTTCCATCGTCAGTGCCTCGACCTCCTGGCGCGGCACCCAGCGCACTTCGCGGGACTCGTCGCTCGGCGTCGGCTCGCCTTCGACGGCGCGGCCCGTGAGCACGATGGAGAACTCCTGGGGGGCCTCGCCGTTGGAGGTGTAGAGGATGACGTGCTTGGGGTTGGTGTCGGTGCCGACGATGCCGGTGATCTCGCACCGGACGCCGGCCTCCTCCAGCGTCTCCCGGGGCCCAGACCCGCTCAGACCATCTGGTCCGGCTCCACAGTGAAACCGAGATCCGGCAGGCCCAGCCAGTCCAGCCGGACCGACGCGGACCGTGCTCGCGCTTCCAGCTCCGACTGCGCCTTATACACGCTCAGCAGGAGCGCCTGCAGCGAGTCCACGCCGGATGCCCCCTGACATCCTCCTCGCCCAGGCCCAGGATCTGGTAGGGACAGCACCAGTCGCCGTGCTCGCTCAGCTCGTCGAGACGCGGCCGCCCGAACCTGGCCGTCACCGCAAGGTGCGCCCCATCGGTGAAGTCACGGCCTCGACCTGCCGATCGGCCATGACTTCACCGATCTCATCCATCATGTCCATGTCCCTCAGTCTGCAAGCTGCCGGCCTAATCGGCTGAACCGTTCACGACCCGCGCCAGGTGAGATGTCTGATCCGGGGAAAGGCCAGGCCCGCTTTCGACGATCATCCCGTCAGCGGTCAAACCGGATCGCCGGCTGGGTCTGCCAGCGAGCCTTCATCCGTGCGGACGAGACCGTGCCCGCTTCCCGCGAACGCCGGTCAAGAGCCCCACGGTGAAGGGGCCGCACGCCGGCGCGCGGCCCCTCCGTCCCGTTGTCAGGCGCACGAGAGGTACCACGAGCCGATGCCGTCGCACCCTCTCCAGTCGAAGTCGGAGGTGCGGTAGCCGGGCGGGACGGGCGAGCGCGGCGCTCCCGGTTCATCCGGCAGCTGGCCACCACCGAGGAGCGCTCAAGCGCCTCGTCATCGAGCAGGTTCACGATGTGTCCCATCGACGTTGGCGGCGGGGTTGCGTTCGTGGAGCGTGAAGGGCCATCCGGTGGTGATGGCCCCTCCGGCCGCCGGACAGGCGATCGTGTCCGGTGGGAGGGCGTCCAGCGGTCACCATACAGCGTGCCGATCGGGGTCTGGAGTTCCACATCGAGGTCCAACCGGACCGCCGCGTGAGTGGATCATGGCTTCGGGGCGCCTCGGCACGGCCTGGCGCGTGCGCGCCACGCAGCAAAGCATCAGCCAGCCCACCATGCTCGGCCGCTCGGCGCCGCGGCAGGGCGGTGAACCCCTGCCGGCGGCCAGGCCGGGATCGTTGCCGAACACCCCGCACCCTCACGCACCGAGCACCAGCCGGCAGTGACCATGGGCTTTGGCCACCTCGAGCACGCAGGCGATCCTTTCCCGCAGCGCGGCCGGTACGCTGCCCGCCGGCTGCGGCTGGTTGCGCCCGTCCGGATGGGCGCATCAGGGGTGAGTGCCGTGATCAGGCGGCGGCATCCGCCGCCGGGGACGTCGTCGCCTCCGCCGTAGGGCTCGGGAACCTCCAGCACCGCAGTCGACAGACCGCCGGCCGGAGCGGCGAGTTCGGTCTCGACGACCGTGTGCAGGATGAAGCGCATCCACTCGCGGCGGCCGGCGTCGGTTTCGGTGGCGCAGTAGGCGTCGATGAGGCTGCCGAGCGTCTCCTCCCGCCCGCTCCCTGCGGCGCCTGCTGAGGCGGCGGGAGCGCCGGAGGGCGGGGTGCGGGCGGTGAATTTGGCTGCGGCGTCTTCGACGCCGGCCGCGCTGCGGATCAAGCTCGACTGGAGCGAGCTGCGCACTCGCACGCCTCCTTCACCGACCAGCGCGACCCCGGCGGTCAGGCCCTCCAGGGCGTAGGGCAGTTGCGGGATGCCCGCCCGCTCGCACAAATGGGTCAGCGGGTTGCCGTGGGGGTGTGGATCCACGCGGCGCCCAGGTCGATGTCGGTCCCGCCGATCTCAGCGGTGCGGATCCGCCCGCCCAGGCGATCTGTGGCCTCCAGGACCAGTACTTCCACTCCGGCCGAGGCCAGAGCATTGGCCGCGGTCAGACCGGCCGATCCCGCCCCGATCACGATGACGCGGGTGAGCTCGCCTGCGACGCCGCCCGGCGCAGGGCCGCCGTCGCGGCCGACCTGCCGCCTACTCCCGGCCGGAGGCCGGACTGACGAGGCACCGGCCCGGTAACCCAGGGCGGTCCCGGCGGCGGCAACAGACAGCCCGGCTATCCCTGCCAGCAGCTGTTTCCCGGTCACGCGCATCCTGTTTCACATCATCCCCGGTAAACCACATTGTACGGTGAACAACAGCAAATTTATTGTACGGTGGACAACATGGTCGAGGAGATTGCCGGAGAGCGTGCCCGCCGAGCGGCCGGACCGGAGCGAGAGCCGCTGTCGCGGGAGCTGATCCTGCGGCGGGCCCTGGAAATGATCGACGAAGCCGGAGTGGAGGCACTGAGCATCCGGCGCCTGGCCGCCGACCTCGGCGTGTTCCCCACCGCGCTGTACTACTATCTGCCCACCCGCAACGCGGTGCTGCGCGGCGTGGTGGAGACCGTCCTGGAGGAGATGGACCTCACCCGGGCCCGCACCGGCGCCTGGCGGGACCGGATACGGGCGCTGTGCCTGGCCCTGCGGCAGGTCGCGCACGCCCATCCGCGGCTGTTTCCCTACCTGGCCTCCTATCCGGAGAGCACCGTGCAGGAGTACAGGATCTACGAGGAGCTGTACCGCGCCCTGGAGGAGGCCGGTCTCGATCCGGTGCGCACCGTGCAGGCCGGCACCCTGATCTTCTCCTACGCCACCGGCTTCACGCTCGCCGAGGTCAACGCCACCATCGGGCCACCGGACGACAGTGAGTTCGACCAGTTGTCGGCCCTGCCCGCCGCCGAGTTCCCCGCCACCCACCGGCTGGCCGGACAGATCCGAGACCTGGATCTGGAGGCGAGCTTCGCCGCCGGGATCGAGGCGATCCTGGACGGCCTGAGCGCACGAGCGGCTCGACGGGGCATCCCCGCCGAGCCGCCCAAGTGATCAGAACGCCATCAGTTGACGCAGTCCTGGCTCTTCAGGGCCAGGATCATCTCGCTGACCCTGCCACGCGACAGCTGGAAGAGGTAATCGGCCTTCGCGTTGCCCGGAACGGTGATGACGGCGTATCCGTTGGCCGCCCGCCGTATGCCGGGGTAGGCCTTCTTCAGTTGCCCGCCGGTGGAGCCGACCTTGATTCCCCGCGGGGTCTTCGCACCTTTGGGCGCGACGATCACGGCCACGCCGTGCTTCTTGGAGATGTACAGGCCCACGCTGTCGGCGCCGCTCGGGTAGGCCTTCAGGTCCCATGCCGTGCACGGGCCGGAAACGGGCTTGGAGACGATCTTCCTGGTGGCCTTGGCCTTCTTGGCGCTCATCCCCAGTCGCACACCTCCGAATCCGAACGGCCCGAATTTTCCGGCCGCGGTCGCGGAGGCGGCCGGCGCCGCGGCCGGCTGCGGTAGCACCGCCGCGCCGGCCGGAGCCGCCACGGCCCCCAGCGCGAGTGCCGTCACCAGGACGGCGGCCGACGCCGTTCGCCGCCCGGCAGGTGCTGCCAGTGCGGCCTTGCCGGCCCGGTTCGGTACGGACATCCTGCTCTCCTTCGGTTGCCGACGGCCCCGGCGGCCGTCGTCCTCGGCGCGCGTCCTTCACGCGCCCTGCAGGGGGCGCGGTTCGACACCTGTCCCGGATTCGGCATCCGCTGGTCCCCGCATCCCCCGGCAAACTTTCCTGTACAGTGGCCAAGAAGATCGTATTGTACGGTGAACAAGAGAGTCAACAAGAGATCGAGGCGCCATCGGGGACGGGATCAGCCGGGGAGACTGTTGGCGTCGGTGATGTCGGCGGTCGCCCGCATCGCGGCGTGCGAACGGGCCGGGGCGGACAGGCCGATGGCGGCGTGCAGGATGTCGACGACGGCCAGGTGGGCCAGCCTGCTGCTGGAGGCGGCCATCTGGAAGCCCAGGTCCGGACCTCCGGCCACCAGCACCGCATGGGCGTGGTCGGCCAGCGGCGATGACGAGAAGCTGGTGATCGCCACGATCTTCGCCTCCCGGAGGCGGGCGGCCTCGACGGCGGCCAGCGTCTCGGCGCTGCGTCCGGTGTGACTGACCGCCAAGATCACATCATCCTCGTCCAGCAGGCTCGCCCTCAGCTGCCGGGTCCGGCCGTCGGCCGGGGCCTCGGCGCGGCAGCCGATCGTGGTGAGCCGATAGGCGGCGTCGGCGGCGGGGGCCGCGGACGTCCCCACGCCGACGACCAGGATGTGCGCGGCGGCCGTCAGCATCTGGACGGCCCGCTCCAGATGGGCGAGATCGAGGGTGGCTCGGACCGAGCGGACGCTGTCGCCGTGGCTGGCGAGCACCGTCGCGTACACCTCGTCGAGTCCGGTGCCGGCGCTGAGCGTGCGCGGCACGTTGTCGGCCGACCGGGCCGCCTCGCGCACCAGCGCCAGCTTCAGTTCCGGAAAGCCGCCGAAGCCCGCGGCATGGCACGCCCGGACCACCGTGGACGGACTCACTTCGGCGCGCTCGGCCACGGCTGCGACCGTGGCGCCCCGCACGAAGTCCGGCTCTTCGAGCACCAGGCGCATGACGCGCGCGTCGCTCGGCCGCAGCGAGGGGGCGGCCGCCGCGATCACCGCGGCCACCCCGCCGGCCGGGTGCGCGGCGTCCGGTGATCCACCCGAATCTTCAGGAATCATATTCCTGATGATATCTTAGATTAAGGAATTCCATTCCAGGAGGTCGTTGCGTGTTCTCTTCCCCCGATCACCGGGATGCCGGTGCCGATCGCGTCATCCTCGGTGACACATGAGCCCTGTCATCCGGCAGGAACGGCCCGGATGCCCATCGTGTGGACATCCGCCGTCCTCTCCCCGGTCAGCGCACGGCAGTTCCGAGGGAACGGTGGACTACCGGCAATGCGCGTGCGGCCGATGGCTGGTGGTGCTGGCCGGCGAGGTGGTCGCGGCGACGGGATCCCGTCGCCGCGACCTGCCCGTCCCGGCGGGACCCTGATGGCGTCGAGCGGTCCCGGTACGGCGATGGTCGTCATGCGGGAGTCGGCGCGGGTCACGGCGGACGCTCGGGCCGTGACGACAGTCCGGGCACGGGCCGCCGAGCGGGCCGTGCTTCTCAGGGGTAGGCGCTGCAGGCCCGAACTCCACCGGATGCGTCTGATACGCCGTGCGGATCGTGGATCTCGTGCGCAACGTGCGCCAGCGACAGGATCACGTCGGCGGACGGGGGGCCGGAATCCCTCCTACCGCGCCACCCACGCGTGCATCGGCACGTGGTCCGACCATCCCTTCCTGGCGTAGTCGACGAAGCAACGCCGCATGCGGCCGTCGCCGGCGAACACGTAGTCGATCTTCCGCTTACGGGTGACGTAGGTCCAGCGGCTGCGCGGATCGCATTCGTCGCGACCGGCGTAGGCGGCGGCGGCATCGCGCGGCACCAGGTTGAGGTCGCCGCCGACCACGCCCCGGCCGAGCTTGAACAGCTCGCGAAGCTGTCTGTGCCGGTAGGGCGCGCCCTTCTGCCTGTCGTCGTAGATCGAACCGGAGGAGAAGTGCGCGGTGCAGAGCGTCCGGTCGGCCGTGCAGACCGCGTACCTGCGGGCGCCCCACGGCGGCGAGGTCAGCGCGTGCACCTCGAAGCGGGCGTCCTGCCCGGCCACGGCCAGTGTGACGCTCTGCACCCCGCGCGCTCTGCCGTTCCAGTCGGGAAAGCACTGGTACGGCGAGCCGTCCGGGTGGGCGAGCCCGGCCGACTCGACGCTCCACGCCCGGCCGGTTCGCACTTCCAGCTCGCGCTCCAGGTCGGCGTCCGCGCCCGTGCAGAACTCCTGGAGGAAGACCACGTCCGCCTCGGTGGCCGGCACGGCGACGTGCCAGGCCAGCTCGGCGGCGGAGCGGCGGAAGAGGGGGGCAGCTCTGGTTGGTGCCTGCGCAGACGTTCCACGTCATCACGTGGAGCGCGGGGGCCTGCGCGGGCAGGTTGAGGGATAACAACCCGGCGATCACGAAATATCTGATCATCATCGGTAATTTCATCACGCACGTGCGGGAGACGCCCTGGAATGTGTGGTTGACGTCCCTCCGTCCTTCCTTCGATGAGGGCGGCACTCCGGCCGCGGCCGTCGCCGGCCTGTGGGGCCCGACACGGGGCGGCGGCGCGTGGGGTGACGGAGCTATCATGCGGTTTGTTGGTTGCGGATGGAGCTGGTCGGGAGGCCAGGAATGGGCCCTCCAACCGAGGGCGGCTGCGCTCATCAGGGGTTGCTGTACGGCTCGCCCGGGGAACTGCTGGCGGCGGCCGTGCCGTTCCTGCGCCGGGGACTGGCCGCCGGTGACGCGGTGGTGCTGGCGTGCGGCGAGGCCGGCAACGCGCTGCTGGTGAATGCGCTGCCGGACCGCGAGCGCGGGAACGTCATGCTGGTCGAGCGCGCGGAGATCTACACCCGGCCCGCGTGTGCGGTGGCCGCGTTCCGCAGGATCGTGCGCGCCGGGCTGGAGGCGGGTGCGCGCGGGGTGCGACTGGTGGGCGAGGTGGACTTCGGGGCCGAACCTGCGTCGTGGCGCGAGTGGATGCGGTTCGAAGCGATCATGAATGTGGCGCTGGCCTCGGTCCGGCTGCGGTGCGTGTGCGCGTATGACACGCGAGCGCTGCCGGGGCCGGTGCTGGATTCCGCGGCGCGCACCCATCCGGCGCTCCTCACGGCCGCGGGTGCGGTGCCCAGCCCTCCTTATACGGACCCGTCCGCCTTCGTCGCCGGCCTGTCAGAGGCGGGTCCCGATCCTCTGGAGAGGACGCCACCGGCCTACCGGTCGGGTCCCGTGACCGCGCCCGGCCAGATTCCGGCGCTGCGCGAGCAGCTACGTTCGATCTTGGCGGGGCTCGAGGTGCCGGTGTCCAGGCGGTCGGATCTGGTCGCGGCGGTGTCCGAGACGGTGGTGAACGGCCTGCTGCACGGAGCACCCCCGGTGCGGCTGCGCCTGTGGGCGGACCCGTCGCGGCTGGTGTGCACGATCGTCGATCAGGGGCCGGGGTTCGATGACCGGCTGCTGGGATACAGCCCGCCCAGCGGTGACCTGCGCGGGGGCGCGGGGTTGTGGCTGGCCCGCCGGTCCTGCGATCGGGTCGAGACCTTCCGCCCTCCCGGCGGGTTCGGGGTGCGGCTGGTGCTCGCGCTGCCGATGGGGCACGGCCCGGCGGAGCTGGAGGGCGCCCGGGCCCGGGTGGAGATCATACAGCGTAAAACGGCCGCGGCGGGCATCCGGGCCGCTCAGCTGCGCAGGGAGGTGAAGCGCCTCGGATCTTCCGGGCAGGTCCCCGGGTGAGGCCGTCCGCGGAGTGCGGTGCGCAGCGAGGCCGGCTCACCCCACGCGGATCCCACGCGGAGCGTTCACCAGCCCGCCTCCTCGCCGCCGGCCGGGTCCGCGGCGACCAGTTCCAGGCCGGCGCGGTTCAGCTCGCAGATCTCCAGCGCGCGCAGCACGGACGGCGAGCAGGTCAAGCGCAGCGTTCCACCGCGCGCCCGCAGGGCGTCACAGGCGGCCAGCAGGGCCCGCAGGCCCGCCACCCCGCAGTAGTCCACCTCCGACAGGTCCAGATGCCACGCCCCGGCCTCGACCTCGGCGACCAGCCGGTCGGCGATCTCCGCGGCGTTGACCAGATCGATGTCCCCCCGCAACCGCACCGCCTGCCGTTCACGCCGCACTGAGCACAGCTCGGCCTGAGGGGGAGGAAACGGTTCCGACATCCCGACTCACGCTCTTTTCCGACAGGCCCCGACAGGCCCCGACAGCCATCGAGGCATCCTCATCAGGATGCTCTCCGCACCCTCCACACCGCAATCACCCGCCGGCCCGGCGACGTCCGGCGCCCACGGCAGGCGATCACCGCCGTCCGGTCGTGCCCGAGCCGCCGATGGCCGCCGTCCGGTCGTGCCCGAGCCGCCGATGGCCGCCGTCCCGAGTGCCGGAGATCACCCAGCCGCCTCCGGCTCGTGCCGCCTCCGGCAGCCCCGCCGGAGGCGGCACAGGTCGCATCAGGCGACGGCGGTCGCCTCGAGCTCGACCATCAGGTCGGGGAGCGCCAGCCGTGTCACCCCGAGCATCGTGGTGGGCGGCGCCACCCCGGCGGCGCCCAGCCGCGACGCCAGCACGCCGTAGTGCTCGAAGAGCCGATCGACGTCGGTGGTGTAGACGTTGAGCCGGACGAGGTTCGCCAGGGACATGCCGGCCTCGCCGAGCACGGCCTCCAGGTTGTCGAGGCTCAGCGCCAGCTGCGCCGCCATGTCATCGGCATGCCGGGGCTTGCCGTCGCCGTCCATCGCGGTCTGCCCGGCGCAGTACAGGGTCCGGGCGTGCCCGGAGACGATCTCGCCCTGGTTGTATCCCAGCTCCACCGACCACGCCCACGGGTTGACCGCCGTTCGCTCCACTGCCATATCAGCTCCATTCGATTCGTCGACATCACGTACGTCGATCAGTTCGGTAGCCGCCGTCGTCCGGCCGCGTTGATGAGCCTCCCAACAAATCGCGACATCCTGTGTCGTGTATTTCGGTAGCGTTCTCGCATGCGCGCCGACCGGTTGGTCTCACTGGTCCTGCTGCTGCGGCAGCACGGCCGGCTGTCCGCCACCGCGCTGGCCCGCGAGCTGGAGGTGTCCACCCGCACCGTGCTGCGCGACATCGAGGCGCTGTCCTCGGCCGGCGTCCCGGTCTACGCCGAACGCGGGCGGCACGGGGGGTTCGCGTTGCTGCCCGGTTTCCGGACCGAGCTCACCGGTCTGAACCACGACGAGGCCCTCGCCCTGCTGGTCGCCGGATCGCGGCGCGGCGCGCAGGCGTTCGGGCTCGGCTCGGCGCTCGCCTCGGCGATGCTCAAGGTGGTCGACGCGCTGCCCGAAAGCTATCGGGACACCGCGGCCAGCGCGGCCGAGCGGTTGCTCATCGACCCGGAGACCGACCTCCTCTCGCGCCGGCTGGCCGCCGAGGAGACGCCCGACGCCGTCGTGGCCGAGGTCCTGCGCGCGGTGTTCGCCGGGCGCAGGCTGCGGATCCACTACGCGGCCGTGGACCAGGCCCCGAAGTGGCGCACGGTGGACCCGATCGGCCTGGTCACCGTACGCGACCGGGGTTATCTGCTGGCCGCGAGATCCGGCGCGGACCGCACCTACCGGTTGTCCCGGATCCTGGCCGCCGAGGAGCTCGCCGAACCCGCGCAGCGACCGGATCGGGTCGATCTGGACCGGGTCTGGCGGAAACGCAGCACGCGGTTCAGGACCGGCGGCGACCAGGTCACCGTGCTGGTGCGCGTCGACCCGGCGCGGCGGGAGGAGCTGGTGGGCACCGCGCTGGCCGTCCTCGCCGAGGAATCCGACCCGGACGGCCGGCTGCGGCTGGAGGTGACCTTCCAGGATCCGAGACACGCCGAATGGGCGCTGTGGCAGCTCGCCACGGACGCGGAAGCCCTGGCCCCGCAGTGGTTGCGCACCTCCCTGCACGATCGGGCCGCCGCGATCGCCGCCCGGTACGGGGCGTCATCCTGAGGGGTGGCGGGCGATCCCCGATCGCCCCGCCCGGGAACCGGGCTGGAACGAGTTCTGCAGCGGCGCGGAGGTCGTCGGACGGCTCCGCCCGCCGGCTGTGCCGCAGCGCGGTGAACCGGCGAATTGGAACGCGCCATTTCTCGGCGCGCGCATGAATAGTCCGAGCGCCGCATTACCGCCTACATTGACTCTTGTATTGACTTAAGTACGACAATTTTTGTCAATTAGGACTGTCCCTCTCGCCATAGGGAGGACCGGAAGTCCGGTTTCGGCCACTCTCTCTAGGATGATCATCCGTGACGGTGAGTGTCCGCCGCGACGTCGCGGCGGGATCGAGGGCCCACCGGCGCCGGATCCGGTTTCCGCTGGGATCCCGGCTGACCTCGACATTGTCCGATCCGGGGTGGCGGAGGACCCGATCTAGGGAGATGCCCGAAACCTCCATTTCGACATCGATTGAAATTTCACCTCTTGACTGCATTTCGGCCGAAATAATAGGAAGAGCGTGGCTTGGCGCTGACAGGCCCTCTGCGGGACGACCCCCGCACGAGTGGTTCCCTCATCCGCTGTTCGAGCGACGATCTCGCACGGCTCGGCGGGTCCCGTCTGGAGGTGACTTCGCGTAGCGATGCGAGAGGAAAACGCGTTACCGAACCCCCCGTTCACCTCGCTGACGTGCTACCCGCCCGGCGCTCCCCCGCTGTTCCGCCTCCCCCGCGCGGGCGGCGGCGTCCCCGCCCTCCGGGCCCGGCGGCAGACCTTCGACGGCCTCTTCCACGTCCGGGCGATGACGCTCCCCGGCCGTGCCGGCCCGCAACCGCACCGCGTGGAGGCCGCAGGATGACGTTGACCCCGCTCCGCCCGAACTGGACCCACGGGCCCGAGCACAGGCCGCCGGACGGGTCACTGGGCGAGCTGATCCTGGCGCAGGCCGTGCGGACCCCGGACGCGCCGGCGATCCGGCAGTGGGACACCACGCTGACCTACGCCGAGCTGGTCGCGCGCGCCACGGACCTGGCGGCCCGGCTCGCCGGGCTCGGGGTCGGGCCCGAGACGCGGGTGGGGCTGTGCGCGCGGCGCACTCCGCTGATGCCGGTGGCGGTGCTCGGCGTGCTGCTGGCCGGGGGCGCGTACGTGCCGCTGGACCCGGGGCACCCGCGCGGGCGGCTGGAGGAGGTGCTCGACGACGCCGGGATCGCGGTGGTCGTCGTGGACGGGGCGGGCGCGGAACTGCTGGGCGGCTGCGACCGCGTGCTGATCGGGATCGACGCCGCCGGGGGCGGAGACATCGGGGCCGGAGACGTCGAGGCCGGGGACGCGGAGATCGGGGACGCGGAGATCGGGGACGCGGAGATCGGAGCCGCCGGAGCCGGAGAGGCTGGGATCGGAGCCGCCGGGGTCGAAAGCGCGGGGCCGGTGCGCCCGGCGGGTCCGGCCGCAGCGGGGAACGCCGCCTACGTGCTCTACACCTCGGGCTCCACCGGCCGGCCCAAGGGCGTGGTCGTCAGCCACCGCAGCGTCGTCGCCTTCACCACCGCGACCGTCGCGCACTTCGGCCTGGACGGGTCCTGCCGGTCGATCGCCTTCTCCGCCCTCGGGTTCGACGTCTCGGTGCTGGACATGCTGGCTCCGCTCACCGCGGGCGGATGCGTGCAGCTGGTGCCCGACGGGGACCGGGTGGACCCGGCCAGGCTGCAGCGTTTCCTCGAAGAGCACGAGGTCACCTGGGGGTTCATCCCCCCGGCGCTCCTGCCGCTCGTCGATCCCGCCCGGCTGCCGCACCTGCGGGACCTCGTGACGGCGGGCGAGCCGCCCGGGCCCGAGCAGGTGGCCCGGTGGTCGGCGCACGCGCGCTTCCACAACTGGTACGGCCCGACCGAGTCGACGGTGTGCGTGGTCGGCGGCGCGTTCGACGGAGAGTGGCGGCGGCCGCTGCCGATCGGGCGGCCGTTGCGCGGCTGCCGGGCGCACATCCTGGACGAGGAGATGAACGAGTGCCCGCCCGGGGTCCCGGGCGAGCTGTTCATCGGCGGGCCGCAGGTCGGCCGCGGCTACCTGGGCCGGCCCGCGCTGACCGCCGAGCGGTTCGTGCCCGACCCGTTCTCGGCGGAGCCGGGGGCGCGGCTGTACCGGACCGGCGACCACGTGGCGTGGGAGGACGACGGCGGCATCGCGTTCATGGGCCGGCTGGACCGTCAGGTGAAGGTCCAGGGGCAGCGGGTGGAGATCGGCGAGGTGGAGTCGGCGCTGCGGGCCCATCCCGCGGTGCTGCAGGCGGTGGTGGACTTCACGGGCGAGCTGGTGGCCTACGTGACGCCGCGGGACGCGCCCGGCCTGGCCGCCCTGCGCGAGGACCTGTCGGTGCGGCTGCCGCCGTACATGCTGCCCAGCAGGCTGGTACGGCTGGACCTGCTGCCCCTGAACTCCTCGGGCAAGGTGGACCTGGCCGCGCTCAGAGCGGCGGGCGCAACCCGCGACGGGGACTCGGCGCGGAACGGGGCGACGACGACCGGGACCGGGGAGGAGGACGGCGCCGGCGGGCTGGCCGGGATCTGGGCCCGCGTGCTGCGGGCGCCGGCCCCCGGCGACGAGGACGACTTCTTCCAGCACGGCGGGCACTCGCTGCGCGCGATGCGCCTGGTGGCCGCGGTCCGCGCGGAGCTCGGCCGGGAGGTCTCGGTCGAGGACGTCTACGCGGCGCGCACCTTCGGCGGGCTGAGCGCCCTGGTCGAGCGGGCTCCGCACGCCGCCGGGGAGACCCCGCCGACCGGCAGCCCGGCGGCCCTGTCGCCGGCCCAGCGCCGGATGTGGTTCGTGGAGCGGCTGGCGCCCGGCTCGACGGCGCACACCATCGCGATGGCCGAGCGCGTCCGCGGCCCGCTGGACCCGGCGGCGCTGCGCCGCGCGCTGACCGCGGTCGTGACGGCGCACGAGGTGCTGCGCTGGCGGGTCGGCGCGCGCGACGGGGTGCCCGAGGTGTCGGTGGCGCCGCCGTACGAGGTGGCGCTGCCGGTGGTCGAGGCCGCCCCGGAGGATCTCGCCGGGCTGCTGGAGGCCGAGGCGCGGGCGGGGTTCGACCTGGCCGCGGGCCCGCTGCTGCGGGCGCGGCTGATCCGGCTGGCGCCCGGCGACCACGTCCTGTGCCTGACGGTCCACCACCTGGTCTTCGACGGCTGGTCGCAGGAGGTCCTCTACCGAGACCTGGCCGCCGCCTACCGCGGGCAGACCCTGGACGGCGCGGGCCGCGGTTTCGCCGACTACGTGCGCTGGCAGCGCGAGCGGAGCGACGCCGGCGCCCTCGCCTGGTGGCGCGAGCACCTGCGGGACGCCCCGCTGGTGCTGGACCTGCCCAGGGACCGCCCCCGGCCGCCGGAGCAGACCTTCCGCGGGGCCGCCTGCCGCGCCGAACTGGACCCGGAGACGGCCGGCCGGGTCGGCGCGCTGGCGGCCGGGCTGGGCGCGACGCCCTACGCGGTGCTGCTGGCCGCCTTCGCCCGGCAGCTCGCCCGCCTGTCGGGCCGCGAGGACCTGGTGGTCGGCGCGGCCTACGCGGACCGGCCGCACGTGGCCTTCGACCGGATGGTGGGCATGTGCGTGCAGATCCTCCCGCTGCGGCTGCGGCCGGCGGGCGGGTTCGACGAGCAGGTGACGGCCTGCGCCCGGGAGCTCAACGCGGCGATCAGGCGCCCGGACGTGCCGCTGACTCCGCTGCTGGAGTCGCTGCGGGTCCCGCGGGACCTGAGCCGCAACCCGATCACGCAGGTGCTGTTCAACATGTACAACTTCGCCGAGGCGCGGCTGGACCTGCCGGGCTGCGCGAGCGAATCCCTGCGGCCCGGGCTGCCGGGCGCGCTGTTCGACGTGACCATGTACGTCAGCGAGCGCGCCGGCGGCTACGCGCTGGAGCTGGTCTACAACCCGGACCTCTACTCGGCCGAGCGGATGGAGGCCCTGCTCACCGGCTACGTCGACCTGCTCGGCGAGCTGCTGACCGGGCGCCGCGCGCCGCAGGCCCCGCAGCGCGAGCTGCCCGGGTGGGACGGGCCCGGCCTGCTGGACGGTGACGCCTACGGGAGCCTGCGGCGCAGGACAGTGGCCGCAATCCGGCGCGCCGGGGTCCGGCCGGGCGAGACGGTCGCCGTGCTGGCGGCGCGGGTGCCCGAGCTGCCGGGGCTGCTGCTCGGCGTGCTGGCCTCGGGGGCGCGGTGGCTGATCGTCGACTCCGCCCACCCGCCCGCGGTCCGGGAGCGGCAGGCCGCGGGGGCGCGGGCCGTGATCAGGTGCGCGCCCGGACCGGAGGGGCTGCAAGGGCTGCCGGAGATCGTCCTCACCGACGAGGAGGACGCCACGATCCATCCCGAGCGCGGTTACCTCTCGCTGACCTCGGGCACCACCGGCGACCCCAAGCCGGTCGTCACCACGGACCGCCCGCTGGCCCACTTCACCGACTGGTATGTCAGGAATTTCGGGATAACGCCGCAGGACCGGTTCGCACTGCTGTCCGGGCTCGCGCACGACCCGGCGCTGCGCGACATGTTCGTCCCGGTCAGAGCGGGCGCGCGGTTGTCCGTCCCGGCCCAGGAGCTGCTCCGCGACCCGGTACGGCTGGCCGCCTGGCTGCGCGAGCACGCGATCACCGTGCTGCACCTGACCCCGCAGCTCGCCGCGATGCTGGCGGGCACCGGCGCGACGCTGCCCGCCGTCCGGCTGGTCGGCGTGGGCGGCGACCGCCTCACCTGGGCCGAGGCCGCTCGGCTCCGGCGGCTCGCGCCCGCCGCCCGGCTGGTCGCCTTCTACGGCACCACCGAGACCCCGCAGGCCCACGCCTGGTA
>NZ_BOOH01000054.1 GCF_016863135.1 Planobispora longispora | reverse complement strand
CGAGCTGGGCGAGGTGGTCGTCCGCAGCCGCCACCTCGCCACCGGCTACCTCGACCCGGCGCTGACCCGGGAGCGGTTCGACGGCGACCGATTCCGCACCGGCGATCTCGGCCGGCTCAACCCCGACGGCACCGTGACCCTGACCGGCCGCGCCGACGACCAGGTCAAGATCCGCGGCTTCCGGGTGGAGCTCGGCGAGGTGGAGGCCGCGCTGGCCGGCTGCCGGGACGTGCGGGCCGCCGCCGCCGCCCGGGCCGAGGACGGGACGCTGATCGGCTACGTGGTGCCCGCCCGGCCCGGGCTGAGCGCGCACCGGGTGCTGGAGCAGCTGCGCCCGCTCCTGCCCGAGCACGCGGTGCCCGGAGAGGTGGTGCTGCTGCCCGCGCTGCCGCTGACCCCCAACGGCAAGGTGGACAGGGCCGCGTTGCGCCGCCCGGCGGCCCGGGCCGCCGGGACGGCCGGCGGCGACGGCCACCTGGACGGGCCCACCCAGAAAGTGGTCGCCCAGGTGTGGCACGCGGTGCTGGGGGTGCCCCGGCTGCGGCCCGACGACAACTTCTTCGAGATCGGCGGCCACTCGCTCGCCATGGCCGCCGTACAGGCTCGTCTGAAGGCGGCGACCGGCCGCGACATCCCGATCGTGGAGCTGTTCCGCCACCCCACGATCAGAACGCTCGCCGCCCACCTCGACGGCGGGGGCGGCAGCCCCGGCCTGGACAGGGCGGCCCGCCGCCTCGCCGTACGGCGGGACCGGCTGAGGAATCGCGATGAGAAAGGGACGACCGCATGACCGACGAACCCACGGTTGAGCCGATTGCGATCATCGGCTTGTCGTGCCGGGTTCCGGGAGCGGGTGACGCGCGGCAGTTCTGGCGCAACCTCGCCGACGGTGTGGAGTCGCTGACCACGTACACCCTGGACGAGCAGCGGGCGCTGGGGGTGTCCGAGACGACCTTGGCCGATCCGTCCTTCGTGCCCGCGGCGATGGTGATGGACGACCACCAGGGCTTCGACGCGGCGTTCTTCGGCATGTCGATCAGGGAGGCCGAGGTGCGCGACCCGCAGCACCGGCTGTTCCTGGAGTTGTCGCACACCGCGCTGGAGGACGCGGGCTACGACCCGTTCCGCTACCCGGGCGAGATCGGCGTCTACGCCGGGTCGGGCTCGGACTTCTACCAGTGGATCAACATCCGCAGCAACGCCCAGGCGCAGGCCAACGCCGGATGGCTGGCCATCATGGTGGGCAACCACGTCGACTACTGCGCCACTCTCGCCTCCTACAAGCTCGACCTGCGCGGTCCCAGCTACACCGTGCACACCGCGTGCTCGACGGCGCTGGTGGCGCTGCACATCGCGTGCGAGGCGCTGCGCAACGGCGAGTGCGACATGGCGCTGGCCGGGGCCGCCATGCTCGACCTGCCGCAGGGCCAGGGATACATCTACGACCAGGACGGCATCGTCTCCCCCGACGGGCACTGCCGCCCCTTCGACGCCGACGCCGGCGGCACGATCTGGGGCAGCGGCGGCGGTGTGATCGTGCTCAAGCGGCTGTCGGAGGCGATCGCCGACCGGGACAACATCCGCGCGGTCGTGCTCGGCAACGCGATCAACAACGACGGCGCGGGCAAGGTGGGCTTCTCCGCGCCGAGCCTGGACGGGCAGGCCGCGGTCATCGCGCAGGCGCTCGGCGTGGGCGGGGTGGACCCGCGCACGGTCACCTACGTGGAGGCGCACGGCACCGGCACCGCGCTCGGCGACCCGATCGAGGTGGCGGCGCTGTCCAGCGTGTTCGCGCAGGACACGGCCGACACCCAGTGGTGCGGCATCGGCTCGGTCAAGAGCAACATCGGCCACCTCGGGCAGTCGGCGGGCGTGGCCAGCGTGATCAAGGCGGTGCTGTCCCTGGAGAACGGGCTGATCCCGCCGACGCTGCACTACCAGAGCGCCAATCCGAAGATCGACTTTCCGTCGAGCCCGTTCTACGTGGTCTCCACGCCGGTCAAGTGGGAGCGCAACGGCTTCCCCCGCCGCGCGGGCGTCAGCTCCTTCGGCATCGGCGGGACCAACGCGCACGCCGTACTCGAGGAGGCGCCGCCGCGCGAGGAGCTCCCCCGGCAGCGGCCCGCGCACCTGCTGAGGCTGTCGGCCAGGACCGAGGCCTCGCTCGCCGCGGCCAGGGAACGGCTGGCCGCGCACCTGGCCGAGAATCCGGACGTCGAGCTCGCCGACGTGGCGTTCACGCTGCGGGTGGGACGGCGCGAGCTCAAGCACCGGGCCGCGGTGGTGGCCACCTCGCCCGCCGACGCGGTCGCCGCGCTGGCCGACCCCAGGCGGATCGTCTCCGGGGCCAAGCAGAAGCGGGCGCCGCAGGTGGCGTTCCTGTTCCCCGGCCAGGGCGCGCAGTACGGCGGCATGGCGGCCGAGCTGTACGAGAACGAGCCGGTCTTCCGCGAGGCCGTCGACGAGTGCGCGGCGATCCTGGACGTCAGGGAGCAGATCTTCGCCACCGGCGAGGAGGCCGACGAGCGGCTGCGGCAGACCTCGCTCACCCAGCCGGCGCTGTTCACCGTCGAGTACGCGCTGGCCAGGCTCTGGCTCTCGCTCGGCGTCGAGCCCGCGGCGATGATCGGGCACAGCATCGGCGAGTACGTGGCCGCGACCGTCGCCGGGGTGTTCACGCTGCCGGACGCGCTGCGGCTGGTCGAGGCGCGCGGGCGGCTCATCCAGGGCATGCCGCCGGGATCGATGCTGGCCGTGCAGCTCATGCCGGACGAGATCGCGCCGCTGCTGCCCGACGACGTGTCGGTGGCGACGATCAACGGCCCCGGCACGTGCGTGGTGGCCGGGCCGTCGGCGTCGGTGCGCGAGCTGGCCGAGATGCTGGAGGAGGAGGGCATCGGCTGCACCCCGCTGCGCACCTCGCACGCCTTCCACTCGGCGATGATGGAGCCGATGCTCGGCGAGTTCCGCGCGCTGGTCGCGGCGACCGAGCTGAGCGCGCCGAGCCTGCCGTTCCTGTCGAACGTGAGCGGCACGTGGATCACCGCGGCCGAGGCCGTCGACCCGTCCTACTGGGCCCGGCACGTGCGCGAGCCGGTGCGCTTCGGCGACTGCGTCGCGGCCCTGGTCGCCGACGGCGAGTGGATCATGATCGAGTGCGGGCCGGGACGGCAGCTCTCCGGGCTGGTCAGGGCGCAGCTGCCGGCCGGCGCGCCCGGCCCGCTGCCGTCCCTGCCGGGGCCGCGCGACAAGGCCGGGGACGTGGAGGTGTTCTCGCAGGCCGTGGGCGCGCTGTGGGTGAACGGCGGTGAACCGTCCGACTTCGGGGCGCCGGGCTACCGGGTGTCGCTGCCGGGCTACGCCTGGGAGCGGCAGCGGGCGTGGATCGATCCCGACCCGCACGGCGCGTTCACCGGCGGGACCGCCATGCCGCAGCAGACGCACGGCAACCTGCCGCCCGAGCGGTGGTACGGGGCGCCGGTCTGGCGGCAGGCGCCGCCCGGCCCGGCCCGCCCGGCGCCGGTGACGCGGTGCCTGGCGTTCGTGGACGACGAGTCGGCCGCCCTCGCCGCCGCGCTGCGCGCCTCGGGGGCCGAGGTGCTGGAGGTGCGGCGCGGCACGGGCTTCACCGCCGACGGTGACCGGTTCACGGTACGGCCGGCCGTACGGGAGGACTACGACGCGCTGCTGGAGGCCGTCGGCGAGGCGCCCGGGCGCGTCGTCCACGCGTGGGCCGCGACGGGCCCCCGGGACACGTGGCAGGCGCAGGAGGACGGCTTCTTCGGCGTCCTCGCCCTGGTGCAGGCGCTGTCGGCGGCGCAGCCCGCGGGCGGCGTCCAGCTCGACCTGGTCACCGCGGGCACGATGGACGTCGTCGGCGGCGACCTGACCCGGCCGGAGCACGCGACGCTGGCGGCGTTCGCGCGGGTGGTGCCGCTGGAGACGCCGTGGTTGCGGGTGCGGCAGATCGACGCGCCGGACGCGGGTGCGGCGGGGATCGACACGGACTGGGCGCGGGCGGTCGCGGCCGAGCTCGGCAGGGAGGCCGAGCCGGGCGAGGCGGGACTGTCGGCCCCGGTCGGGCTGCGCGGCGGGCGGCGCTGGCTGCTCGGCTACGAACAGCTGGAGGTGGCCGGGGAACCGGGCGAGCCGCGTGACGGCCAGGTGTACGTGATCACCGGTGGTCTGGGCGGCATCGGCATCTCGCTGGCCCAGGACCTGGCCGCCCGGGCGCGGGTGCGGCTGGTGCTGCTGTCGCGCGGCGGGCTGCCGGACGGGCCGCCGCGCTCGGCCCGCGAGGCCAGGGCGGTCGAGGCGATCGGCCGGATGGAGGAGGCGGGCGCGCAGGTGCTGTGCCTGGCCGCCGACGTCACCGACGTCGCCGACATGCGGCGGGTCAGGGACGAGACGCTGGCCGCGTTCGGCCGGGTGGACGTGCTCGTGCACGCGGCCGGTCTGCCGGGCGGCGGCATGGCCGAGATCAAGGAGCGGGAGACGGCCGAGGCGGTGCTGCGGCCCAAGGTGCTCGGCACGCTCGCGCTGCAGGCCGCCTTCGGCGATCTGGAGCTGGAGGCGGTGGTGCTCTGCTCGTCGATCACCGCGGTGGCCGGCGGGTTCGGGCAGATCGACTACTGCGCCGCCAACAACTTCCTCGACGCGCACGCCCGCGCGGGCCGCGGCTGGCACGCCGCCCGGCTCGTCAGCGTGAACTGGGGCAAGTGGCTGGAGGTCGGCATGGCGGCGGAGACCGCGGCGCCGGCCGGGTTCGCCGCCCTGCAGCGCGGCGACCGGATCAAGGCGATCGACCATCCCGTGATCACCGCCAGGCACGAGGGCCAGGAGCTCGGCTGGTGCAGCGGAGTCCTGTCCCCGCAGACCCACTGGGTGCTGGACGAGCACCGCATCTCCGGGGTCCCGGTGCTGCCCGGCACCGGCCACCTCGAACTGGCCAGAACCGCCGCCGAGACGGTGATCCCCGGTGACGGGGTGCTCGAGCTGCGGGATGTGGTCTTCGTCGAGCCGCTGTCGGTGGCCGACGGGGCCACCGCCGAGGTGCGGGTGGTGTTCACCCCCGAATCCGACGGCGCGGAGTTCCAGGTGCAGAGCATCGTCGGCGACTCCCACCGCACCCACGCCCGCGGCGTGGCCGCCAAGGTGAACCCGGGCCCGGCCGACCGCGTCGACCTCCGAGTCATCATGGACCGGTGCACGCCCGCGCCCGGGGACCAGGGCGGGGTGCCGCTGTCCGGGCTGCTGACGCTCGGCGCCCACTGGCAGCGGAGCCTGACCGACACCCACCTCGGGCAGGGCGAGGTGCTCGGCCTGTTCGAGGCCGACGACGTGGTGCTGAAGGACCTGGACCGGTGGGGGCTGCACCCGGCCTTGCTGGACAGCGCCACCTCCTTCAGCTGGGTGGAGGTCGAGGGCAGCTATCTGCCGCTCGGTTACGGCCGGATCACCGTACGGGAGGCCATACCCGAGGCGTTCTGGAGCCACGTGCGCATCACCGGCAGCGACACCGACGAGGTGCTGGCCGTGGACGTGACGCTCATCGCGCCCGACGGCACCGTGCTGGTGCAGATCTCCGACTACGTGCTGCGCCGCATCGACACCGGCGCCGTGACCGCCGGGGTGGTGGCCGAGGCCGACTCCCAGCGCGCCGGCACCGCGGTGGCCACCCCCGAGGACGCCGTCGGCATCAGGCCGGCCGAGGGCGCGCGGGCGCTGCGCAGGCTGCTGGCCGTACCGCTCGGGCCGCAGGTCGTGGTGGCGGCCACCCCGGTCGCCGAGCTGATCGCCGGGGTCGGCTCACTGACCCAGGAGACAGTCGAGTCCGAGCTCGATCCGGCCGCCGTCGCCGACCGGCAGGCCAGATCCCCGGGCGACGGATACGTCGCGCCGCGGAGCGAGGTGGAGGCCACGATCGCCAGATTGTGGGGCGAGGTGCTCGGCGGCGAGCACATCGGCGTCGACGACGACTTCTTCGAGCTGGGCGGCAACTCCCTGATCGCGGTCCAGCTCATCGCCCTCGTCCGCAAGGAACTGGGCGTCCGGCTGCCGATGCGCAGCCTGTTCGAGGAGCCGACGGTGGCGGGGGTGGCGGCGCTCATCGACGAGGCCGGCCGGGCCTCCGCCGCCGAGCCGGCCGGTCAGACCATCCCGCGGCTTCCCCGGAGGAGCGAGCAGTGAGTGACGTCAAGGTCGTGCTCAACGACGAGGAGCAGTACTCGATCTGGCCGGTGGGCAGGGAGAATCCCGCCGGCTGGTACGACGCCGGCTTCTCCGGCACCAGGGACGAGTGCCTGGCCCACATCGAGCGGGTCTGGACCGACATGCGGCCCAGGAGCCTGCGGGAGGCCATGGACGGAGGGGGCGCCCGGTGAGTCCGTCGAGCGACGTCTTCCCGGCATCGTCCGGCCAGGAGCGCATGTGGTTCCTGGCCCGCTTCGAACCCGACCTGGCCGTCTACAACATCGGCATGCTGATGCCGATGTCCGCCCGGCAGCCGGTGGAGCCGCGCCGCCTGGAGCGGGCCATCGACATGGTGGTGCGGCGGCACGAGGCGCTGCGGACCACGTTCGAGTTCAGGGACGGGCAGGTCGTGCAGATCGTCACCGGCTCCGCGCCGCCCGCCCGGCTCGTCGAGACCGATCTGACCCACCTGCCGGCGGCCGAGCGCGAGCCGGAGCTGAAACGGCTGGCCAGGGCCGACGCGGCGGCGCCGTTCGCGATGGACCGGGCGCCGCTGTGGCGGGCCAGGCACGTCAGGCTCGCCGACGACGATCTGCGGCTGATCATCGTCTTCGACCACACGGTGTTCGACGGCGTCTCCAGCATGATCTTCATTGACGAGCTGGAGGAGTGCTACGACGCGATCGGCGAGGACCGGGCGCCCAAGCTGGCCGAGCTGCAGATCCAGTTCGCCGACTTCGCGGTGTGGCAGCGCGGCCGCCTCACCGGCGAGTTCCTGGAGACCGAGCTGGCGCACTGGCGGGAGCGGCTCGCCGGGATCCCCGCCGACCTGGGCCTGCCGGGCGACCGGCCGCGCCCGGCCCGCCGCACCTACCGGGGCGAGGCGTGCCTGGGCGTCTACTCACCCGAGCTGAGCTCCCGGCTGGAGCGGCTGGCCAAGGACCTCAACACGACGCTGTTCACCGTGATGCTCACCGCCTACGCGGCCGTGCTGTCGCGCTGGTCGGGCGTGGACGACATCGTGGTGGGCACGCCGATCGCCGGGCGGCTGCTGCCGGAGACCGAGCCGGTCATCGGGATGTTCGTCAACGCGGTGCCGCTGCGCGTGGACCTGTCGGGCTCGCCGGGCTTCCGCGAGGCGGTCGCGCGGGTGCGCACCACGGTGGCCGAGGCGCTGGACCATCAGGAGCTGCCGTTCGAGCGGCTGGTGGAGGACCTGCAGCCGACGCGCGACCTGAGCGTGCCGCCGCTGTACCAGGTGATGTTCAACCTCGCCTCGGGCACCAACGAGGGGCAGATCGCCAACGGCACCGCGAAGGTCGACATCCAGCTCGACCTGAACATGCGGGACGGCCGGCTGCACACCCGGCTGGAGTACGCCACCGACCTGTTCGACCACGAGACGATCGAGCGGTTCGACGCCCAGCTGCGCACGCTGGTCGAGGCCGCGGTCGCCGACCCGGACCGGGCGGTGCGGGCGCTGCCGCTGCTCACCGCCGGGGAACGGGAGCGGGTGCTCGCCCTCGGCGCCGCCGAAGGACTGGACGCCGCCGAAGGCCCCGGGGCGGCGGAGGGCACGCCGTCCACGCCGGTCGAGGCGCAGGCGGCGGAGGGCACGCCGTCCACGCCGGTCGAGGCGCAGGCGGCGGAGGGCACGCTGTCGGCGCTGGTCGAGGCGCAGGCGGCGGCCACGCCCGGCGCGCCGGCCGTCGTCTTCGGCGACGTCACCCTGACCTACGCCGAGCTGAACGCCCGCGCCAACCGGCTGGCCCGCTGGCTGCGCAAAATCAGGGTGGGGCGCGGCGACCCGGTCGCGGTCTGCGCCGAGCGATCGCCCGAGCTGGTCGTGGCGCTGCTCGCGGTGCTCAAGGCGGGCGGCGCGTACGTGCCGCTCGACCCCGAGTACCCGCGGCACCGGCTGGCGTTCATGCTGGCCGACAGCGGCGCCAGGGTGCTGCTGACCCAGCGGCACCTGCGGGACGCGCTGCCCGGGGGCGCGGCCAAGCCGGTGTTCCTGGAGGACGACTTCGACGAGCCGTCCGGTGACCCGGACCCGGTCGCCGGGCCGGACGACGCCGCCTACCTCATCTACACCTCCGGCTCCACCGGCCGGCCGAAGGCCGTGGTCAACTCCCACCGCGGCATCGTCAACCGGCTCGCCTGGATGCAGGACAGGTTCGGGCTCACCCCGGCCGACGTCGTCATGCAGAAGACGCCGACCAGCTTCGACGTGTCGGTGTGGGAGTTCTTCTGGCCGCTGACCCGGGGCGCGGTCCTGCTGCCGGTCCGGCCGGGCGGGCACCGCGACCCCAACCACCAGCGCGACCTGATCAAACAGCACGGGGTCACCACGATGCACTTCGTGCCCTCGATGCTGGCGCTGTTCCTGGAGGAGGCCGGCATCGAGTCGTGCACGTCGCTCAAGCGGGTGGTGTGCAGCGGCGAGGAGCTGACCCCGCGGATGGCGGCCCGCTTCCTCGAGCGGCTGCCCGGCGCCGAGCTGCACAACCTGTACGGCCCGACCGAGGCGGCCGTCGACGTCACCGCCTGGAAGTGCGAGGACGTCGAGGGACGCGCCACGCTGCCGATCGGCCGGCCGATGCCGGGCTGCCGGCTGCACGTGCTCGACGAGCGGCTGGAGCCGATGCCCGTCGGCGTTCCGGGGCACCTGCACATCGGCGGCGTCCAGGTCGCCCGCGGCTACGCGGGCCGGCCCGGCCTGACCGCCGAGCGCTTCGTGCCCGACCCCTACGGCCCGCCGGGTTCCCGGCTGTACGCCACCGGCGACCTGGCCAGGCTCCGGCCCGACGGCGAGCTGGAGTTCCTCGGCCGGATCGACGACCAGGTGAAGGTGCACGGCTGGCGGGTCGAGCCGGGTGAGGTGGAGGCGGTGCTGGCCGAGGACCCGCGGGTGCGGCGGGCCGTGGTGGCGCTGCGCAACGACGCGCCGGGCGGCCGCGGGCTGGTGGCGTACGTGGACTGGACGGGCGAGCCCGCCGAGCTGGCCCAGGCCATGCGCGCCACGCTGGCCCGCAAGCTGCCGCCGCCGCTGCTGCCGCAGGCGTTCGTCCAGGTGACGGAGTTCCCGCTGGGGCCGAGCGGCAAGCTCGACCGGGCCGCGCTGCCGCCGCCCACCGGATCCGGCCGCGCCGATCTGGGCACCGCCTACGCCGAACCCGGCACGCCGCTGGAGGCCGAGCTGTGCGCGCTCTGGGGCGAGCTGCTGGGCCGCGACCGGGTGGGCGCGCACGACGACTTCTTCGAGCTGGGCGGGCACTCGCTGCTGGCGGTGTCGCTGGTCACCCGGTACCGGGAGATCTACGGGATCGAGATGGACCTGCGGGACTGCTTCGAGCTCACCACGGTGGCCGAGCAGGCGCTGGCCGTGCTGGAGCTGCAACTCGGCGATGCCGCCGAACTGGAAGCGCTGCTGGCGGAGGACCCGGTGGAGGGTGCGGGCACATGAGCGACATGCGGGAACGGCTGGCGCGGCTGAGCCCGGAGCAGCGCGCGGCCCTGGAGCGCAGGCTCCGGGACCGGACGCCGGTGCGCGCGGCGGGCATCCCGCCGCGTCCTGACCCGGACGGGCCGGCGCCGCTGTCCTACGGGCAGGAGCGGCTGTGGTTCCTGCAGCGGCTGGACCCGTCCGACGCCTCCTACAACATGTACATGGTGCAGCGGCTGCGCGGCCGCCTCTCGGCCGAGGCGTTCGGGCACGCCCTGGACACGCTGGTGGCGCGGCATCCGATGCTGCGGGCCCGCTTCCCGTCCGACGCGGGCCGGCCGGTGCAGGTGGTCGAGCCGTCGGCGAAGCTCGAACCGGTGCTCGTGGACCTGGGCGATGTCCCGGCGGCCGAACGGGAGGAGCGGGCCACGGCGCTGGTCGCCGAGCTCACGAACGCCCCGTTCGACCTGGAGGCCGGGCCGCTGCTGCGGGTGCACCTGCTGGTGCTGTCGGAGACCGACCACGTGCTCTGCCTGGTCCTGCACCACATCGTGGCCGACGGCTGGTCGCTGAAGCAGCTCCTGGGCGAGCTGGCCGCCTGCTACACGGCCGCCCTGCGCGGCGACCGGGCGGACCTGCCGGAGCCGTCGCTGGACTACCGCGACTTCGCGGCCTGGCAGCGTTCCCGCGAGCCGTCGCAGCGCGACCTCGACTACTGGCGCGCCCGGCTGGCCGGGCTGGAGCCGCTCGAACTGCCGGTGGACCGGCCTCGCCCGGCCGTGCGGACGCCCAGCGGCGACTACCGGGTGCGCAGGATCGGCGCCGAGCTGACCGCGCGGCTGGAGCGGCTGGCCCGCGACGAGCGGTGCACGCTGTTCATGGTGCTGCTGGCGTCCTACCAGACGCTGCTGTGGGCGCACTCCGGGCAGGACGACATCGCGGTCGGCTCGGTGACCGCCGGGCGCGACCGGCCCGAGCTGCGGGACGTCGTCGGCTTCTTCCCCGAGACGCTGGTGCTGCGCGGCGACCTGTCGGGCGACCCGCCCTTCCGGGACCTGCTCGCCCGCACCAAGGCGGCGGTCCTGGACGCCTTCGCCCACCAGGACATCCCCTTCGAGCGCCTGCTCAACGACCTCGGCGTACGGCGCGACCTGAGCACGACGCCGCTGTTCCAGGCGATGTTCGTGATCCAGGACAAGGACGCCTCCTCCCTGCCGCTGCCGGGGATCCAGGCGGAGGTCTTCGACCCGGGGGCGGCGCAGGCCAAGTTCGACCTGATGCTGGACGTCACCCAGCGCGAGGGCACTCTGTACGCGCTGCTCTCCTACGCCTCCGACCTGTTCGACGGGGAGACGGCGGTCCGGCTGCTGCGCCGGTGGGAGCGGCTGCTGGAGGCGGTGGCCGACTCCCCCGGCGCGCCGCTGTCGGCGTTGCGGGCCGCGATGCCGCTGCCGGAGGACCGGCTGCCGTCCGGCGAGCCGGTCGCCGGGACGGATCGCGAGGTGGTCGCGCTGTTCGAGGAGCGGGCCCGGCTGTCGCCGTCCGCGATCGCGGTCGCCCAGGGCTCGCGCCGGGTGACGTACGCCGAGCTGGACGCGCTCGCCTCCCGGCTGGCCGGGCGGCTGGCCGCGGCCGGGGCGGGACCGGAGACGGTGGTGGGCCTGTGCGCCCGCCGGTCGGTGGAGATGGTCGCCGGGATGCTGGCGGCGGGCAAGGCCGGCGCCGCCTACCTGCCGCTGGACCCCGGCTACCCGGCCGAGCGGCTGCGCTGGATGTTGCGGGACTCCGGGGCCGGGCTGCTGCTGGCGCAGGACGGCCTGCTGGAGTGCGACCTGCCGGTGATCCCGCTCGACGACCCGGGCGAGGACCGGGCGGGACCTTCCGGCGGCGCGGATCCCGGGGCGCTGGCGTACGTGATCTACACCTCGGGCTCCACCGGGCGGCCCAAGGGTGTGGAGGTGCCGCGCGGGGCGCTGGCCGCGCGGGTGGGCTGGATGCGGACCGAGTACGGCCTCGGCCCCGGCGACCGGGTGCTGCAGTTCGCCTCGGCGAGCTTCGACACGCACGCCGAGGAGATCTACCCGGCGCTGGCGGCGGGGGCCGAGCTGGTCCTGTGCCCGGACGAGCCGCTGCCGGACTTCCTGAAGACCCCTGAGGGCGCCACGCTGACCGTCATCGACCTGCCCACCTCCTACTGGCAGGAGCTGCTCGCCGCCGGCGTCTCCTGGCCGCCGGGGCTGCGGCTGCTCATCCTCGGCGCCGACCCGCTGCCGGGCCCGGCCCTGGCCGCCTGGTACGCCTCCGGGCCGCCGGCGGCCCGGCTGATCAACAGCTACGGCCCCACGGAGACGACGATCATCGCGACCGCCGCCGAGCTGGACCCGGCGGAGTCCGCGCGGCGGCCGACCGTGGGCCGCCCGCTGCCGGGCACCACGCTGGAGGTGCTCGCCCCCGACGGCGGTCCGGTCCCGCCGGGCGCCGCCGGCGAGCTGTACATCGGCGGCGCGGGCGTGGCCCGCGGCTACCGCGGCGCCCCCGCGCTGACCGCCGAGCGTTTCCTGCCCGGCCCGGACGGCGCCCGCCGCTACCGCACCGGCGACCGCGCCCGCTTCCGCCTGGACGGGCGGCTGGAGATCCTGGGCCGGCTCGACCGGCAGGTGAAGGTGCGCGGCTACCGGGTGGAGCCCGGCGAGATCGAGTCCTGCCTGCTGGCCCACCCGGCGGTGGCCCGGGCGACCGTGGTGGTCCGCGACGGCGGCCTGATCGCGTACGTCGTGCCCGACGCGGCCGGTGCACCCGGTGAACCCGGTGAACCCGGTGGGTCCGGCACGGGCGGCGGGTCCGATGCGAGCGGGCGGCCCGGCGTCGAGGCCGTCCTGCGCGAGCACCTGGCCGCCGAACTGCCGCCGCACATGGTGCCCGGGGCGATCGTGGCGGTGGACCGGATCCCGCTCACCCCCGGCGGCAAGGTCGACCGGGACGCGCTGCCGGCGCCCGAGCGGCAGGCCGCCACCGGCTACGAACCGCCCGGCACGGCCGCAGAGGAGCTGGTGTGCGCGGTCTGGGCCCAGGTGCTCGGGCTGGAGCGGGTGGGCGCGCTGGACGACTTCTTCCGGCTCGGCGGCCACTCGCTCCTGGCCACCAGGACCACGGCCAGGATCGCGGCCGCCGCGGACCTCGACGTGCCGCTGAAGCTCATCTTCACCCATCCCACCCCGCGCGGGCTGGCCGCCGCGCTCGAACGGCTGGCCGAGGCGGAGTTCGACCGGGAGGCGGACGGGCGTGGATGAACGCAGGGCCCGGCTGGAGGCGCGCTTCCGCAAGGCCGTGACCGGGCTGAACGCCGAACGGCCGATCGCGCGCCGGCCCGGGGGGACGGCGCCGCCGCTGTCGTTCGCGCAGGAACGGCTGTGGTTCATGGAGCAGTTCACCCCCGGCACGAGCGCGTACGTGCTGCCCGTCTCCGCCCGCGTGCGCGGGCCCGTCGACGCGGCGCTGCTGCAGGAACGGCTGGACGCCCTGGCGGCGCGGCACGAGAGCCTGCGGATGACCTTCCCGGCCGGGCCGGACGGGCGGCCCGAGGTGCGGATCGCCGCCCGTCCGCGGGTGCCGCTGCGGGTCGTGACGGCGGCCTCGGAGCAGGAGGCCCGGCAGGTGCTCAGCGCGGACCTCGCGCTCCCGTTCGACCTGGCCGCCGGCCCGTTGCTGCGCGCCGTCCTGGTACGGCTCGCGCCCGGCGACCACGTGCTCCTGGTCGCCGCCCACCACATCGTGACCGACGGCTGGTCCGCCGGCCTGATCGTGCGCGAACTGCTGGGCGACGCCGGCCCGCCTCCCGAGATCGGCTACGGCGACTACGCGCTGTGGCAGCGGGAGCGGCTGACCGGCGAGGTGCTCGACCGCGAGCTGGCGTTCTGGCGCGCGGAGCTGGCCGGGGTGGCGCCGCTGGACCTGCCGTTGGACCTGCCGCGCCCGCCTGTGCAGGGGGTGCGGGGCGGCTGGTGCGACCTCACCGTGGACGCCGAGGTGACCGGGCGGCTGCGGAAGCTGGCCGCGGCGGAGGGGGCGACGCCGTACATGGCGTTGCTCGCCGCCTTCCAGGCGCTGCTCGGCCGGTGGTCCGGGGCGACCGACTTCGTGGTGGGCTCGCCGGTGGCCGGGCGGAGCAGGCCGGAGTTCGAGGCCGTGGTCGGGCTGTTCGTCAACCTGCTGCCGATGCGGGCCAGGCTGGCCGGCGATCCCGGCTTCGCCGAGCTGCTGCGCCGTACCAGGGACGCGGCGCTGGAGGTCTACGGGCACCAGGAGCTGCCGTTCGAGAAGCTGGTGGCCGAGCTGGACCCGGTGCGCGACGTGAGCAGGCCGTACCTGCAGGTGCTGTTCGCGCTGCAGAACTACCGGGACGGCGGCGAGGGCTTCGAGCTGGACACCACGACCACCCGCTTCGACCTGGAGCTGTACCTCACCGAATCCGGCGACGGGCTGGCGGGGCGGTTCGTCTACAACCGGGAGCTGTTCCTGCCGGAGACGGTGCGGCGGCTGGCGCTGCGGTTCGAGGCGCTGCTGCGGGCGGTCACCGCCGGGCCCGAGGTGCCCGTGGGCGAGCTGGACCTCCTGCCGCCGCAGGAGCGGGAGCTGGTGGTGTCCCGCTGGAACGCCACCGATCGGGAGCATCCCGGCGGCACCCTGCACGAGTTGATCTTCGCCCAGGCGGCGCGCACCCCGCAGGCCACCGCCGTCCGCTACGACGCCGGCGCGGGTACGGACACGGGCACAAACGGCGGCACGGACACGGGTACGAGCACGGGCGCTGACGGCGGCACGGGCACCGGCGCGGGGCAGCTGACCTACCGGGAGCTGGCCCGATACGCCCGCCACCTGGCCCGCCACCTGCACGCCGCCGGCGCCCGCCCCGATGAGCCCGTCGGCGTGTGCCTGGAGCGCGGCCTGCACCTGCCCGCCGTGTTGCTGGGCGTCCTCACCGCCGGCTGCGCCTACCTGCCCCTGGACCCCGCCGACCCGTCCGCCCGCCGCCAGGCCATGCTCACCGACGCCGGCGCCACCCTGCTGATCACCGGCGCCCCCGGCGGCCGCCTTCAGCTCACCCGGACCGCCACCGGCGCCACCGCCCCCCTCCCCCCGACCGACACCGACTTCCCCGGCGATCACGCGATGCCCGAGGTCCACCCGGACAACCTGGCCTATGTGATCTTCACTTCCGGCTCCACCGGCCGCCCCAAGGGCGTGGCCGTCTCCCACCGCGCCATCGTCAACCGGCTGCACTGGATGCAGGCCGCCTTCCGCCTCACCCCCGCCGACCGCGTCCTGCACAAGACCCCCACCACCTTCGACGTGTCGGTGTGGGAGCTGTTCTGGCCCCTGATGACCGGCGCCACCATGGTCGTCGCCGCCCCCGGCGGCCACCGCGACACCACCTACCTGCGCGACCTGATCGAACGGCACGGGGTCACCACGACGCACTTCGTGCCCTCCATGCTGGAGGCCTTCCTCCTCGAGGAGGACATCCGCCTGCCCGCCCGCGTCATCTGCTCCGGCGAGGCGCTCCCGGTCGGGATCGAGTGGCCGGCGGAGACCGAGCTGCACAACCTGTACGGCCCGACCGAGGCCGCGATCGACGTCTCCTGGCACCGCTGCCTGCCGGGCGAGACGGTCGTGCCGATCGGACGGCCCGTCGACAACACCCGGCTGTACGTGCTCGATCAGTCGCTCCAGCCGGTGCCGATCGGGGCGCCGGGCCAGCTCCACATCGGCGGCGTGCAGCTGGCCCGTGGCTACGCCGGCCGCCCCGCCCTGACCGCCGAACGCTTCCTGCCCGACCCCTACGGACCGCCCGGCTCCCGCCTGTACGCCACCGGCGACCTGGCCCGCTGGCTGCCCACCGGCGAACTCGAATACCTCGGCCGCACCGACCACCAGGTCAAGATCCGCGGCATGCGCGTCGAACTCGGCGAGGTCGAGGCGGTGCTGCGGGAGCGGCCCGGCGTCCGCCAGGCCGCCGCCGGGCTCGTCGACGGCCGCCTGGTCGGCTACCTCGTCGGGGACGGCGGCGTCCCGGACCTGCGGGCCGTCCTGCCGGATTTCATGATCCCCGTCGCGTGGGTGCACCTCGACGAGCTGCCGCTCACCGCGAACGGCAAGCTCGACCGGGCCGCGCTGCCCGCCCCGGAGTGGCGGGCGGACCTGCCGTGGGAGCCGCCGCGCGCCGGCGCCGAGCAGGCCGTGGCACACGTCTGGCAGGAGGTGCTCGGGCTGGAACGGCCCGGCCGGAACGACTCGTTCTTCGCGGTCGGCGGCGATTCCATCCGCAGCCTCAAGGTGGTGGCCGGGCTGCGCGCGGCGGGTTACGACGTGGAGCTGCGGGACCTGTTCACGCACCGGTCCGTGGCGGAGCTGGCTGCGGCGCTGCGCCCGCGCCGGGCCGTACCGAAGCCGGAAACGGGGGCGTTCGCCCTGCTCAGCCCCGCGGACCGGGAAAGGTTCACGAGATGATCATCGGCGGCCTCCGGCGCGAGCCCCGCGACGGTGGCGCCCCGATCCTCCGCGTCCCGACCCTCTACGAGCCCCTGGTCGCCGATGCGGCCGAGAACATCAGAAAGTGGATGGACCATGGCATCCCCCACCAGTGAGCAGACGAGCCTGTGGCACAACGCCGACTTCCTCCGGTTATGGGCCGGGCAGAGCCTGTCGCAGCTCGGGTCGTTCGTCACCTACTTCGCGATCCCCGTCATCGCCGTCACCGTGCTCAACGCCTCACCCGAGGAGATGGGCGTGGTCGGCTTCCTGCTGCGGGCGCCGATGGTGCTGTTCCTGCTGTTCGGGGTGCTCGCCGACCGGGTGCGCAAGCGGCCCATCCTGATCTGGACCGACGTGGCGCGCGCCGTGCTGCTCGCGCTGATCCCGGTCGCCTGGTTCGCCGACATGCTCACGCTCGCCTGGCTGTACGTCGTGGTCTTCACGATCGGACTGCTCGGGACCATGTTCCAGGTCGCCTACCGCAGCTACTTCCCGTTCCTGGTGCCGCCGGAGAACTTCCTCGAGGGCAACTCCAAGCTGCAGCTGACCGAGTCGCTGGCCAACACCCTCGGCCCCGGCGTCGCCGCGGCGCTGCTGAAGGTGATCGCCGCGCCGGTACTGCTGATCATCGACGCGGTCTCCTACCTGGCTTCGGCCGTCGCGATCGCGCTGATCAAGCGGCCCGAGGACCGGCCGGAGGCCGACGACACCACGGCGCGGCAGATCCACCGGGCCATCTGGGAGGGCGTCATATGGGTGATGAAGCACCCGCTGATCCGCCCGCTGGCGATCTCCTCCGCGGTGTTCTCCCTGTTCATCCTGGGCGCGATGAACTCCGTCTACGCGCTGTACGTGATCCGCGAGCTGGGCGTGCCCGCGGCCTGGTTCGGCAGCATCCTGGCCGGCGGCGGCGTGGGCGCCATCATCGGGGCGCTGCTGGCCGTACGCGTGATGCGGCGCTTCTCCGTCGGCGGGGTGCTGCTCTGGTCGATCGTGTACGGCAACGTGGCGCTCTTCCTCATCCCGCTGGCCGCCGGGCCGACCTGGTTGAAGATCACCATGCTGGTGGCCTCGCAGGTCGTCAACGGCGTCACCGCGCAGATCTTCTTCGTCACCAACACCACGCTCGTGCAGACGATCACTCCGCCGCACCTCCAGGGCCGGGTGGTGGCCTCCATCTACTCGCTCGGCCTGATCCCCGCGCCGCTGGGCGCGCTGGGCGCCGGGCTGCTGGCCGGGGCGGTGGGCATCCGGCCGGCACTGTGGGCGATCATCACGATCGGCGCGCTGGTGCCGATCGCCGCACTGGCGTGGTCGCCGCTGGCCAGGCTCAAGCAGATGCCCGAACCAGCTGAGCGATGAGCCGCAGCTGCCGGCTGCGCAACCGCCGGGTGGGCGTGACCAGGCCGACGATCAGGCTGGTCGCGCCCGCCTCGCGGTAGGCGGCGACCCGCTCGCGCAACTTCCCGGCCGGGCCGCACAGGGTCATGGCGTCGATGAGCGCGTCCGGCAGCATGGCCATGGCCTCGCCCTGCCGTCCCTCCAGGAAGGCCTCCTGCATCACGGACGCCTCCTTCTCGAAGCCGAGCGAGGCGGCCAGCCGGTTGTAGAAGTTGGTGCGCCGCGAGCCCATGCCGCCGAGGTAGAGGGACAACATCGGCCGCATCATGTCGTAGGCCAGCTCCTGGTCCTCCTCGACCAGCGTGAGCAGCATCGGCGCGACGTCGATGTCCCGTCCCTTCAGATGGGCCCGCATCGCGGCGAGGTGCTCGGGCGGGAAGTGGATGGCCAGCCAGCCGTCGGCCAGCTCCCCCGCCAGCGCGATCATCCCGGGGCTCATCGCCGCCAGGTACACCGGCAGCCGTTCCTGCACCGGCGAGACGGCCAGCGCCAGCTCCTTGCCCTCGCCGCCGTCCAGCGGCAGCGTGAGCGTCTCGCCCCGGTGGCTCACCGGGGCGCCGGCCAGCGCCAGCCGTACGACCTCCAGGTAGTCCCGGGCGCGGGCCAGCGGCCGCTCGAAGCGCTCGCCGTGCCAGCCCTCCACCACCTGCGGTCCCGAAACCCCCACCCCGAGCCTGGCCCGGCCGCCGGACACCTGGTCGATGGTGGCCGCCGTCATCGCCGCGACCACCGGCTTGCGCCCCGACATCTGCAGCACGCCGGTGCCCAGCGCGATCCGCTCGGTCTGGCCGGCGATCCAGGCCATCAGGCTCGCCGGATCGGTGCCGTAGGTCTCGGCCGCCCACACCGACTCGTAGCCCAGCGCCTCCGCCTCGCGGACCAGCGCGAGGTGGTCGGCGGGGCCGAGCCCCGCGCCGCCCCAGTAGCTCATGCTGTAACCGAGGCGCATCCCATCTCCTGAGCGATCACGGCGGCCAGCGGACCGGGGGTCTCCTCGGCCAGCCAGTGAGTGCTGTCGAGCGGGCGCAGCGCCGGCCGGTGCGCGCTGTGCCTGCGCCAGCCCAGCAGGCCGCCCCTGCTCAGCGAACGGTCCCGGGTCCCGTACAGGACCGTGACGGGGACGGGCAGCGGCGGCGCCGCCCGGTGCCGGTAACCGGCCAGCAGCCCGAAGTCGGCGCGCAGCGCCGGCTCCAGCACCGGCCAGAGCGCCTCGCGCCCGGCCAGCTCGGGGGGGACGCCGCCGAGGTCGATCAACTGCTCCCAGAACAGCCACGACGGCAGCGAGGGCAGCCGGCGCAGCAGCGGCGTGATGTCCGGCGCCGCGAACGAGGCCACGACCAGCCGCTCCGGCGCGCCGCCGAGCTCCACGACCCGGCGGCAGACGAGGTAGGCCAGCAGCGCGCCGCTGCAGTATCCGAACAGCGTGTACGGCTCGCGCCACCCGGCCAGGTCCCGGGCCAGGTCGTCGACCAGCCCGTCGAGGTCGGTGCGCGGCGGTTCGGCGAGCCTGGCCTGGCGGCCCGGGAGGTTCACCGCCCACAGGCCCACCTCGGGCGGGAAGTGCTCGGCCAGACCGGTGAGCGAGGAGGGGCCGCCGCCGGCGTGCGGGAAGGCGACCAGGGCCCGCTCGCCCTCCTTGATCTGCACGAACCACGGTGTCATCGGGCGCCTCCCAGGTGGGCGGCCAGCTCGGCGGCTGTCGGGTGGTCGAACACGACCCGGACCGGCAGGGAGCGGCCGGCCAGCTCCTCGAGCGGAGAGATCAGGCGGACGGCGAGCACGGAGTGGCCGCCGTTGAGGAAGAAGTTGTCGTGCGGGCCGAGGCCGGGGCGGCCCAGCGCGTCCCGCCACAGGTCCACGACCTGCCGCACGAGCCCCTCGCCCGCCTCGGGCGGGGCGTCCCGCCGCTCCTGCGGAACGACCAGCTCCAGGTAGGCGATCTTGCCGTTGGCGGTGGTGGGCAGGCGATCGGTGAGGACGTACCCGGTGGGCACCGCGTAGTCGGGCAGCCGGGTCCTGGCGAAGCGCCAGAGTTCCTCACGCAGGTCCTCGCGGGCGGGATCGGGAGCGGCCTCACGGGCGGTTTCGACGAAGGCCACCAGGCGGCCGTCGGTCTGCGGATCGCCGTCCAGGACGACGGCCGCCGCGCGGACCGCCGCGTGCTCGTGCAGGACCGCCTCGACCTCGCCCAGCTCGATGCGGTGGCCGCGCAGCTTGACCTGCCGGTCGTCGCGGCCCAGCAGTTCCAGGACGCCGTCGTGGCGGAGCCTGGCCCGGTCCCCGGTGCGGTAGAAGCGACCGTGGCGCCCGTGCCGCCCGAAGCGCTCGGCGGTCAGCTCCGGCCGGCCGAGGTAGCCGGCGCTCACCCCGTCGCCCGCGATGCACAGCTCCCCCGGCACGCCCGGCGGCGCCTCGCGGTCGTGGCCGTCGAGGATGAGGATCCGGGTGTTGGCCAGCGGCGCCCCCACCGGGACCGGGTCGCCGGGCGGTTCCACCAGCTCGGCGGCCGTGGACCAGATGGTGGTCTCCGTGGGCCCGTACACGTTGAAGACCCGGCAGCCGAGTGCGAGCAGGTCCCTGGCCAGCGCGGCGGGCATCGGCTCGCCGCCGCACAGGACCGTGCGCCCGGCCAGTTCCCCTCCCGCCTCGGGCACGACGATCCGCCAGGCGGTCGGCGTGGCCTGCACGACCTCGACCGCCCCGGCCAGCTGCAGGAACCTGCGGGGCTGCACCTGGTCCTCGTCCGAGGCCACCACGACCGTGCCGCCGACGGCCAGCGGCAGCAGCAGCTCCAGCCAGGAGATGTCGAAGGAGGGGGTGGTGGACCACAGCGCCGAGCGCGGCGCGCCCAGCCGGTCGGCGAAGTCGAGCACGAGGTTCGCCAGGTTGGCATGGGTGACCCGGACGCCCTTGGGCCTGCCGGTGGAGCCCGAGGTGTAGATCACATACGCGATGTCCTCCGGCCCCGGCCTCCCGGAGACGGCTCCTCCGGGACCGGCGGTGTCCCCGGCCTCCCCGGAATCGGCCCCGCCCGGCGCCGATCCGGGTTCCCGGAGGACGGCCGCGGCCTCCGGCATCGCCGCCACGGGCGTACGGCCCGCCCACTCCGGCCGCTCCACGCCGGTGATCACCAGGCGGGCGCCGGAGTCCGCCACCTGGTACGCCAGCCGCATCTCCGGCTGGCGGACGTCCAGCGGCAGGAACGCCGCCCCGGCCTGCCACGTCCCGAGCACGGCGGCCACCAGGTCGGACGAGCGGTCCAGGCCCAGCGCCACCAGGTCGCCCCGCCGTACTCCCCGCTCGTGGAGGAGCTCGCGGACGGCGGCGGCGCGCCCGAGCAGCTCGTCGTAGGTGACCTCGCGCGCGCCCTCCCGCACCGCGACCGCCTGCCCGGGCCCGATCCGCGAGAGCAGCGTGCCCGGCGCTCCCGGCGTTTCCGGCCACTCGCGCGCGGTGTCGTTGACCCGATCGAGCAGCGCCCGGTCCGCCGGGGACAGCACGTCGGCCACCGCTCCCGCGGCGGCCTGCCGGAGCACCGACGCCATCCGGGCCGCGAACGCCTCGATCTCGGCCTCGTCGTGCACCTCGGTGCTGTGCCAGGCCCTGATCGTCAGCCTGTCCGGCTCCTGCACGGCGACGACCTGCAGGTCGAGGCGGCTGCGGTCGAACAGGTCCTCGATGTAGCCGGGCACCTCGCCGCGGATGCTCACCTGCTCGTCGCTCCACGGCCGGTAGTTGAACATGTGCCGGAACAGCGGCACCCGCCAGTCGCCGGTGCCGTGCCCGCGGTGGGCCAGCACCGCCTCCACCGACGCGTCGGCGTGCTCGACGCCCTCCGCCCAGGCCTCCTCGACCCGCCTGGCGACCTGGCCGAAGTCCTCGTCCAGTTCGGCGCGCACGCGCAGCGGCAGCGTGCTGACGCCGTAGCCGACGTGCCCGCGCCCGGTGGCGGTCCTGGTGCTGACCGGCATGCCCACCACCAGGTCGGGCCCGGCCCCGTGGCCGCGCAGCGTCAGCAGGAAGGCGGTGGCCAGCACGATGTTGCCGGTGGTCCGCAGCCTCGCGCGGAGCTCGTCGAGGGCCGCGACGGTCTCCTCGTCCACCTCCCACGAGCAGGTGTGCCCGGCGAAGGTCGGGCTGGACGGGGAGTGCCTGCTGCCGGGCAGCACCATGGCGGCCGGGTCCGCGCCGTCGAGCCGCTCCAGCCAGTAGTCCAGCGACTCCCGCGACGGGCTGCCGGGCTCCAGCATGGGCGCGGTGCCGGTCAGCTCGGCGGGCAGCGGATCGTGACCCGTCTGGCTGTCGTAGAAGCGGCCCAGCTCCTCCACCAGCAACTGCATGGAGTGGGCGTCGATGACGATGTGATGGCCGACCAGGCAGACGACGCTGCCGCCGTCGCCGGGCAGGGTGAAGTGGCCGGCCCTGATCAACAGGTCGCGGCCCAGGTCGAACGGCTCGTCCAGGAAGCGCTGCAGGTCGGCGACCAGCGTCTCCTCGGTCGTGGACCGGGTCACGAGCTTGAGCTGCGCGTCCTGCGGCGCGGTGAGGTGCCTGACCGGTGCGCCGCCCACGACGGGGAACCGGAGACGCAGCGCCGGATGCCGTTTGACCAGGCGGTTCACCGCGATCTGCAGCGGCAGCCTGCGCAGGGGCTCGCGCGTCCTGAACGCCACGGCCAGGTTGGAGACGCCGCTGTCCGGGGCGAGCTGCTCCAGGACCCAGAAGGAGTACGGCACCGCCGCGAGCGGGCGGGCCGGTTCCATGGACGGCGGCAGCTCGCTGCCCGGCCTCGGAAGCGGGATGCGCTGCAGCGGGTGATCGGGGTCCAGCGCCCGCCAGTCCACCGGGCAGCCGGCGACCCAGAGCCGGGCGAGGGCGGCCAGGAATCCGCGCCGGTCCCGCCCCCAGACGTCCTCTCCGGGGGGCTCCTGATCGTCGCGGGCCGCCCGGTCCTCCCGCACCACGTCCGCGACCAGCTCGCCGAGCGGGCGCGTGATCGGCGCGGCGACGCCCAGATCCGCGAGGGTCGCGGTCAGCGCGTAGCGCATGGTGAAGGCCGCGGCCGAGCCCGTCCAGTCGGCCGGCAGCTCGACGTCGTGGGCCTCGAAGGCCTCCGCGCAGACGTCCGCCGTCTCGGTGAAGATCCGGTCGGCGCCGTACAGCGCCGCCGCCAGCTCGGGGGACACCGCGCCCGGGGCGACGGCCGGGGCGGCGCCGGCGCGGCCGTGGAAGACCTCGGCCGCGCGGGCGGCGGCATCCGCCGGTCCAGGAGCGGCCTGCGCGCTCTGAGCGGCCTGCGAGCTCTGAGGGGTCGCCGCGGTCAGGACCGCGGCCGCCTCGGCCGCGCTCTCGCATACCGCCGCTCCGCGCACCGGGTGCGCCGCCCTGCCCCGCTGCAGGGTGCCGACGGCGTCGGCGAACAGGTTCTCGGGCAGGCCGGCGAAGAAGCCCGCCAGGCCGCGCCGTACGGCGTCCGCCTCCTCGGGGGTGCGGCCCGACCACACCACCACGCGCGGCCCGGCGGCGGCGGGGACGTGAACGGGCGGGTAACCGTCCTCGACCGACGCGTCGTCCGGCCAGATGATCCGGTGCACGATGTCGCCGTCGAGCAACGCCCGGTCGAGCAGCCGCAGCACCAGCGTCCCGGTGAGCGCGGCGACGTCGGCGCTTTCCGCGACGGCCAGCTCGCACTCTCCCGCCAGCAGCGCGGCGCACGCCTTGCGCACCCCGTCGAACGCGCGGACGGTCTGCGCCGCCGGGTCGTGTCCCGCCTCCTCGACGGCGTCGTCCGGCCCGGTGAACCGGCCCTGGGCGATGACCGCGACCGGCCTCTCCTCCAGCCCGGTCTCGGGCCCGGCGGTCACGGACTCGTGCGCGGGGGCTGGAACGGGTTCGAGCACGGGCTCGGACCGCGGCTCGGGAGTGGTCACCGGCCGCCCTCCCGGAGGCGGGCGCGGATGTCGCGGCGGTTGCCGGCGACCGGCCGCCGCCTGGCGGCGTCGGCTCGCGCCGGCGCGCCGCCCTGGGCGATCAGGCGGGCGAGCGCCGCCAGGTTGGGGTGGGTGAACAGCGCGGTGGCCGGCAGGTCGATGCCGAGGGTGGTGGTGATCTCGTCGTGCAACTCGACCAGGGCCAGGGAGTTCAGTCCCGCTTCGAAGAAGTTCAGGTCCGGGTCGAGGGGGCGGTCCAGCCGCCTTTCCACGAGCTCCGCGAGTCCCGCCACCAGGCGCTGGTGGTCCGTCGGCCGACTGGCATGGGTCATCCGGCATCCTTTGTCTGAGCCTGAAGACTGAAGCCTCCTGCCGGCGGGATCACCGTCCGGCACTACGCATCCTTCCTGAGGCGCACAAGCTCCGACAAGCCCGGATTTTTCGTACTTCCCCGTGAATATCGGTCGTGTCGCTTGAGGGCCTCCGGAACAGGCATGACAGCGCCGCGAAAGGGCAGTCTGCCGGATACGACGGACGTCATCGGGGGTGGGGATGCCGGCGGTACTCGTGGTGGACGACGATGACGACGTCCGGGACCTGATCACCTTCCGGCTGCGGACGGCCGGCTATGAGGTGCACACCGCCGCCGACGGCAACCAGGCCCTGGCCGCGCTGGACCGGCTCCGGCCGGACCTGGTGGTCCTGGATTGGATGATGCCGGGGCTGTCGGGGCCGGAGGTGTGCCGCCACCTGCGCGCCCTGCCGCCGCTGGCGGGTGTGCGGGTGCTGATGCTCACCGCCAAGTTCCTGCCCGGTGACGTGGAGGAGGGCTTCCGCGCCGGCGTCGACGACTACATGACCAAGCCGTTCAGCCCGCGCGAGCTGCTCACGCGGGTGCAGGCGCTGCTGGCCGTCGGCGCCCGCCGGTGAGGCCCGGCGGCCCGCTCGCCTCACAGCACCTTGTCGCCGTACATCTCGCCGAGCGGGTCGGCGATGAGTTCGACGCGGGCGCCGTCGGGGTCGCGGAAGTACACCGAGACACCGCTGTGGATCGCGTACTCGACGCCCGCGTCGCCGAGGCGGCGCACGATCTCCTCCCAGCGCCGCGGCTCCACCGAGATCGCCAGGTGGTGCAGGCCCCGGGCGGTGGACGGCGGGCGCTCGGCGGCCGGGCGGAGGTGGGCGTCCCGGATGCGGCGGCGCTCGGCTTCCAGCGAGGCCGGGTCGGTCTCGGTCATGGGGTCCTCACTCACTGGCTGACGATCTGGCTGACGACGGCAGATGGCGCACACCGTTTATGCCCCGATGTCTGGTACGGCTCCAGCCAGAAGACGCCTTCCCTGGTCGTCTCAATATATATGATGCATCATGCATCTAGGCGGTCCGGGCGGGCGGGGCACCCCGTCCACGAAATAAATGACGTGTCATGCATGTTGACGGGGAAGAACATGACAGGGCACATACGCAAATGGGGAGCATCATGCAGTTCGGTGTCTTTTCGGTCAGCGACATCACCGCCGACCCCACGACCGGGCGGGTGCCCAGCGAGGCCGAGCGGATCCAGGCGGTCGTCACGATCGCCAAGAAGGCCGAGGAGGTCGGCCTGGACGTGTTCGCCCTGGGTGAGCACCACAATCCGCCGTTCTTCTCCTCCTCCCCCACCACCACACTGGGCTACATCGCCGCGCAGACGCGGCGGCTGCAGCTGTCCACCGCGACCACGCTGATCACCACCAACGACCCCGTGAAGATCGCCGAAGACTACGCGATGCTGCAGCACCTCGCCGGCGGCCGCGTCGACCTCATGCTGGGCCGCGGCAACACCGGCCCGGTCTACCCCTGGTTCGGCCAGGACATCCGCAACGGCATCGCGCTCGCGGTGGAGAACTACGCCCTGCTGCACAAGCTGTGGCGCGAGGACGTGGTCGACTGGCAGGGCCGCTTCCGCACGCCGCTGCAGGGCTTCACCTCCACCCCGCGGCCGCTGGACGGCGTCGCGCCGTTCGTCTGGCACGGCTCGATCCGCAGCCCCGAGATCGCCGAGCAGGCCGCCTACTACGGCGACGGCTTCTTCCACAACCACATCTTCTGGCCGAAGGAGCACACCCAGCGGATGGTCGGCCTGTACCGGCAGCGCTTCGAGCACTACGGCCACGGCTCGGCCGACCAGGCGATCGTCGGGCTCGGCGGGCAGGTGTTCATGCGCAAGAACAGCCAGGACGCGGTGCGCGAGTTCCGCCCCTACTTCGACAACGCCCCGGTGTACGGCCACGGCCCCTCGCTGGAGGAGTTCACGCGTGAGACGCCGCTGACCGTCGGCAGCCCGCAGCAGGTCATCGACCGCACCCTGACCTTCCGCGACTACGTGGGCGACTACCAGCGGCAGCTGTTCCTCATCGACCACGCCGGCCTGCCGCTGAAGACCGTGCTGGAGCAGCTCGACATCCTCGGCGAGGAGGTCGTTCCGGTGCTGCGCAAGGAGTTCGCGGCGCTCAAGCCCGCCCACGTCCCCGACGCGCCCACGCACGCCGCCCGGGTCGCCGCGGCGGGCGGCGCCAAGGACGCCACCGTGCACGCGCCCGCCGACGACGTGACCGGCCAGTCCCGTCAGGAGGTCCAGTCCCGATGAGCACCCGCACCCTGGCCGTCGTCAGCGCCGGCCTGTCGGTCCCCTCCTCCACCCGGTTGCTGGCCGACCGGCTCGCCCAGGCCAGCGCCGAGGCGCTGGCCGCGCTGGGCCTGGAGGCCGGCGTCGAGGTCGTCGAGCTGCGCGGGCACGCCCGCGACCTGGCCGACAACCTCGTCACCGGGTTCCCGAACACCGCGCTGCGCACGGCCGTCGACACGGTGGCCGGCGCCGACGCCCTGATCGCCGTGACGCCGATCTTCTCCGCCTCCTACAGCGGCCTGTTCAAAACGTTCTTCGACGTGCTCGGCAAGGAGGCGCTGACCGGCAAGCCCGTGCTGATGGGCGCGACCGCCGGGACCGCGCGGCACTCCCTGGCCCTGGAGCACGCGATGCGGCCGCTGTTCGCCTACCTGCGGGCCGTCGTCGCACCCACCGCCGTCTTCGCCGCGTCGGAGGACTGGGCCGGCGGCGACGCGACCAGCGCGGCGCTGAGCGACCGCATCCGGCGCGCCGCCGGCGAACTGGCCGCTCTGGTCGCGCAGCGCCCGCGGGCCGCCGTCGCCGACCCGTTCGCCGACCCCACCCCCTTCGAGACGCTCCTGGCCGGCCTGTGACCGCCGTGCGCCGGCCGGACGCCGGCACCGGATCAGGACGCCGGCCAGGCCGCTGACAGCGCGCTGTGTGCGCCCTGTGAGCGGCGAGGTGAAGGGTGAGGTCGTCCGCCTCACCTATCACCCGGAGGAACCGGTCGATGTCCCAACGCCTTCTCCCGTCGGACCGCACGATGCGTCCGCGCCGTCCGCGCACGCTCACGGCCGCGGCGCTGGCCGTGAGCCTGGCCGTGGCCGCGGTGTTCCCGGCCGCCGCCGCGGCCGCGCCGTCCACGGCCCGCAGCGACGCCGAGCCACAGCGCGCCCAGCTGCGGCAGCTGGCCCGCAAGCTGGTCGACGCCGGGGCGCCCGGCGTGATCGTGCGAGTGGACGACGGCCGCGGCCGTCCGATCGAGATCGCCGAGCAGGCCCCCTGGAGCAGACGGGATCACCGGCTCACGGCGGGTGACGAGTTCCGGATGGGGTCCAACACCAAGACCATGGTGGCCACGCTCGTGCTGCAGCTGGCCGCCGAGGGCAGGCTCGCCCTGACCGACCCGGTGGACAAGTGGCTGCCCGGCAAGGTGCCCGACGGCGAGGCGATCACACTGCGCATGCTGCTGAACCACACCAGCGGCCTGTTCGACTACACCGAGGACCCCGCTCTCCGGCCGTCGATCCTCGGCACGGACCGGCGGCGCTGGACCTCGGCGCAGCTGCTCGCCCTCGGCGTCAAGCACGATCCGCTGTTCGCGCCGGGCACGGAATGGTCGTACAGCAACACCGACTACGCCGCGCTCGGCGCCGTCCTGGAACGGGTCACCGGCGCGAGCCTGGCCGAGCTGGTCCGCGACCGGATCGCCCGGCCGCTCGGCCTCAAGCGCACCTACTACGCCACGGACTCCACCTGGCGCGGCCCCCACGCCCACGGCTACGAACGGGACGCCGCCCACATGCCGCCGCAGGTGCCGGCCGGGTTCAGGCACTTCGCCGGGCAGCGCCGCCACGGCCACGTGGACGTCTCCGGCAACGATCCCGGGTGGGGCGGGGCGGCCGGGGCGGTGGTGTCCACCGCGCAGGACTGGGCCCGCTTCTCCACCGCGCTGATGTCCGGCGAACTGCTGCCCGCCGCCCAGCTGGCGCAGATGCGCACCACCGTGCCGGTGGACCCGCGGCAGCCGGACGGGCCCGGCTACGGGCTGGGCATCCAGACCGGCGCCACCCCGTGCGGCACGTTCTGGGGTCACGACGGCGGCATCCCCGGCTATCTCACCACCAACGTCACCGACCGCGCCGGCGGCCGCACGGCGACCGTCCTGGTCTCCACGGAGCTCTGGGCGGAATTCGACGCCGACCCGAAGATCGCCAAGGCCGCCGGCGCGCTCCAGAGCGCCGTGATCTGCGCGATGTTCGGCAAACCCGTCCCGGCCGCGGCTCACGCCGGCTGACCGGCGCGGTCCGCCGCGGGCGCGGTGACGACCGCGGACACCAGCTCCTCGGCCTCGGCCCGCGACATCTCCGCGCCCGCGGCGTGCGCGGCCGCGAACCCGGCGATGCCCAGAGCCGCCGCGACCCGCTGCGCGATCGCCCGCACGTCGGCGTCGTCGGGGTCGTCCCGGCCCCGCAGCACGGCGGCGGCCCCCAGGAGCCGTCCCGCCCGCTCCGGCCGGTCGCGGCACAGCTCGATCGCGGCGGCCGCGACCGCGGTCCCGGCCGCGACCGGCGTGTTCCAGGTCAGCGTCAGGTGCACCGCCGGATGGTCGAGCCGGCGCACCGCCTCCTCCGGGAGCCCCTCCGCGGCGTCCGCCTGGGCGAGCACGCCCAGCAGCAGTGCGGTCAGGTGCGGGGTCGACCGGCCGGGCGGCCCCTCGGCCAGGCCGGCCCGGGCGTGTTCGCGGGCCGGCCCGGGCCGCCCGGCCCGCCACTCCAGCCGGGCCAGGCCCAGGCGCACCTGGGCCTGCGACTCCGCCGACCCGCTCCGCTCGGCCTGGCCGAGCAGGTCCGTCAGCCGCCGCCGCCCGCCGTCCGCGTCGCCGGCCCGGGCCCGGTGCAGCGCGGCCGCCACCTCGTTCTCCATCGTGTGCTCGGGCATGCCGAGTTCCCGGAAGCAGCCGGTGGCCCGCTCGGCCAGCGCGGGCGCGCCGGCCGGCTCGCCGGCCCGCTGCAACGCCGAGCTCAGGGTGCTCAGCGTGATCGCCAGGCCCCACCGCTCGCCGAGTTCCTCGAAACCGGTCAGCGCACGCGACAGCAGCCGCACCGCCTCGGCGGCGCGGCCGGTGTTCATCGCCAGCACGCCCCGGGCCAGCAGCGCCAGCGACCGGCTCCAGGGATCCGCCTGCCCGTCCGGGGAGTCGAGCGGGCCCGGCGGGAGCCGATCGCCTCCCGAGCCGATGGCGAGCGCCAGCCCGGCCATCTCCGCGATCGGATGGACGCCGTGGGCGCCGGGGCCGATGCGCTCCAGCGCCTCCCTGATCCGCTCGAAGGCCGCTCCGGCCTCGTCCGGGCGGCTGACCGCCTCGGTGGTGGCGAGCGCGTGCGCGGCGGCGACCAGCGCGCGTGCCCGCGGCTCGGCCGGGCCGCGGGCCCGCAGCACCCGGCCGAGCAGGTCCAGCGACTCCGGTGGGTGATCCCGCAGGAACCAGAACCAGCACAGCGCCACGCCGAAGCGGACGGCCAGAGCGGCGTCGCCGGATTCCACCGCCCAGCGGATCGCGGCCGACAGGTTGTCCCGTTCCGCGGACAGGCGGGCCAGCCAGCGCAGCTGGTCGGAGGTGCGCAGGTGCGGGTCGGCGGTCTCGGCCAGCCGGAGGAGGAACCCGGCGTGCCGCCCGCGCGCGAGGCCGACCTCCGCGCGCCGGGCCAGCCGCCCGAGGCCGTACTCCCGGATGGTCTCCAGCATGCGGTAGCGCGGCTCGGCCGGGTCGGCGGTCTCGGCCGGGTGCAGCAGGGATTTGTCGACCAGCGCCGTCAGCAGCTCCCGCACATCGCCTGAGACATCACCCGAGACGTCTGCGGAGGCGTCTCCCGACCGGCCGATCGCCTCCGCCGCGTCCTCGGTGAAGGCGCCGGGCACGACCGACAGCCGTTCCAGCAGCAGGCGCTCGTCGGCCTCGAGCAGGCCCCAGCTCCAGGCCACCGCGGCGTCCAGGGTCCGGTGCCGCGGCAGCGCGGTGCGGCTGCCCCCGGTGAGCAGCCGGAACCGGTCGTCCAGCCGGGCCGCGACCACCTCGACCGGCAGGGCGCGCACCCGTGCCGCGGCCAGCTCGATCGCCAGCGGCAGGCCGTCCAGGCGGCGGCAGATCTCCACCGCCGCGGCCAGCGCGCCGCCGTCCGCGGTGAAGTCCGGCCGCACCGCGGCGGCGCGGTCGCAGAACAGCCGGACCGCCGCGCAGGCGCGGGCCCGCTCGGCCGTCGCCCCCGGCTCGGGCAGCTCCAGCGGGAGCACCGGGTGCAGGGTCTCACCGTCGATCCGCAGGGGCTCCCGGCTGGTGGCCAGCACCCGCAGCCCCGGGCACCGGCCGAGCAGCGCCCCGGCGAGCGCCGCGGCGGCCTCGATCACGTGCTCGCAGTTGTCCAGCACCAGCACCAGGTCGTCGTCCGCGAGCGTCTCGACCAGGTGGTCCAGGACCGCCCCCGGGGCGACGGGCCGTGCCGGCGCGCCCCCCTCGCGCGCCCGCAGCAGATCGAGCACCACGCGGGGCACGTCGTCCGCGCCGACCGGGGCCAGCGGGACCGACCACACCCCGCCGGACGGCGTGAGCCGCCGCCCGACGGTGCTGGCCAGCCGGGTTTTGCCCGCTCCCGCGGGACCGACCAGCGTGACCAGCCGGACCCGGCCGAGCAGTCCGGCCACGCGGTCTACGTCGTCGTCACGGCCCACGAAACTGGTGAGCGGGACGTCCAGGTTGCCGTGCGGGCGGCGGGGCCGGGGAGCCTCACCGCGCAACACCGCCAGATGGGCCTGCTGGAGCTGCGGACCGGGGTCGCTGCCGAAACTGTCGGCCAGCAGGCCGCGGATCCGCTGGTAGGCGGCCAGCGCCTCGGCGCCGCGGCCGCTGCCCGCCAGTGCCCGGATCAGCTGGGCGTGCAGCCGTTCGCGCAACGGGTGGGCGGCGGCCAGCGCCTCGAGCTCGGCGACCAGGTCGAGGTCCGCGCCCAGCGCGAGTTCGGCTTCGATCCGGTCCTCGAGCGCGGCCAGCCGGGCCCGCTCGAGCCGTTCGGCCTCGGCGGCGGCGAACGGCGCCTCACGCACGTCCGCCAGGGCCGGGCCGCGCCACAGGCTCAGGGCCTCACGCAAGGCGGCGGCGGCCTCCGCGGGCCGGGACTGCGCGTGCGAGCGCCGGCCCTCGCGGACCAGCCGCTCGAACCTGACGGCGTCGACCGCGTCCGGCTCGACGGCCAGCCGGTACCCGGCCGGACCCGAGGTGAGCAGCCCGGGATCGCCCAGGACGCGCCGTAGCCGGGACACCAGCGACTGCAGCGCGTGCAGGTGGTCGGCCGGCGCCTCCTCGCCCCACAGCGCCTCGGCCAGGGTCGCCGGGCGGACGGAACGCCCGGCGTCCAGCACCAGCCGGGTCAGCAACGCCCGCAGCCGCGCGCCGCCGACCCGCGCCGGGCCGGCGGCGGTCTCCAGCACCAGGGGACCGAGGATGCCGACGCGCATCCGTCCACTATCGCAGCACGCCCCGCCCGCCCGGACCGCCGAGGCGGCGGACGACGTGCCCGCCGCCTCGGCGGGCCGTCACCGGCGTCACGGCCGGATACGGCTAGCCGCCCGTCCAGCACAACGCCAGGCGGACCCGGTTGGGGCTGCCGGTCTTGGCCATCAAGCTGGTGATGTGGGTCTTCACGGTGGTGACGCCGATGTGCAGCCGCTCGGCGATCTCCGTGTTCGACAGGCCCTCGGCGACCAGTTCCAGGATGTCGCGCTCGCGGGCGGTGAGGCCGGGCAGCGGCGGAGTGACCGTCCGGGCGTGCACCGCCCGGCGCACGAGCCGCTGGAGCACCTCCGGGCTGAAGGGACTGTCGCCGGCGGCCGCGCGCCGGATGCCGTCCAGCAGCTGCACGGGCGGCGCGTCCTTGAGCAGGAAACCGCACGCCCCGGCGGTCAGCGCGGGGTAGAGGTGGTCGTCGTCGCCGAACGTGGTGAGCACGACGACCCGCACGCTCGGCCGTTCGGCGACGATGCGGCCGGTGGCGGTGATCCCGTCGACCCCGGGCATGCGCAGGTCCATCACCACCACGTCGGGACTGAGCCGCTCGACGAGGCGGGTCGCGTCGTGGCCGTTGCCGGCCTCGCCGACGACCTCGATGTCGGGCTGGGACTCGCACAACATCCGCAGTCCCGCCCGGATGAGCTGCTGGTCGTCCACCAGCAGCACCCGGATCACGCCGCGCCTCCGCTCTCACCGGCCGGTACGGCCGGCAGCACCGCGGCGACCCGCCAGCCGCCGCCCGCCGGGCCCGCCTCGAACCGGCCGCCGAACAGCTCCACGCGCTCACGCATACCGGTCAGGCCGTGCCCGCCGCCGGTGAGCCGGTCGGCCGGATGCCCGCCGGGGCCGCCGTCGGGACGTCCCTCGTCGGTGACCTCGACGTGCACGTCGCCGTCCGCCACCGAGATCGTCAGCCGGGCCCGTGCCGTCGGCCCCGCGTGCTTGGCCACGTTGGTCAGCGCCTCCTGGGTCAGGCGGAGCACGGCCAGGCCGCGCACCGCGTCGAGCGCGCCGGTCTCCGGCGCGATGACGGTCTCGACGGTGAGCCCCGCGCGCCGCGCGGTGTCGACGGCCGCACGCAGGGCCTGCGGCAGCGCGTCGGCCTCGATCGCCGCGGTCGCGGCGTCCGGGCGCGCCCCGTCGGGGTCGCGCAGCAGCGCCACCAGCCGGCGCAGGTCGGTGAGGGCCGCGGTGCCGGTGGCGTGCAGGTCGTCGAAGACCTCGGCCACCCGGGGGTCGACGCCGGGCAGCACGTGCTGGGCCACGCCGACCCGCAGCACCATCGACGCGACGTGGTGGGCGACGACGTCGTGCAGCTCACGGGCGATGGCGCCGCGCTCGCGGGCGACGGCCACGCGGGCCTCGGACTCGCGGCGGCGGCGCTCCTCCTCGGCCTGCCGTCCGGCCTGCCGCTCCAGCTCCCGGGAACTGCGAACCAGCAGGCCGGACAGGACGGGCAGGCCGACCGCGGTGCCGATGCCCAGGGCCGTGTCGGCGAGGGCCCCGGGCCAGCCGGCCGCCCCGTCCGCCACGTGGACACCGGTGAGCAGGGCGACCGCCGGCCAGAGCGCCGCCGGCGCGCGGGAGGACATGACGAGCTCCAGCAGCGCCCAGCTCGCCCCCACCTGATTGACCGTGGGGTCGTCCAGCACGGCGAAGGCCGCGCCGAGCAGCGCCGTCTGCACCACCAGGGACGGCAGCGGCAGCCGGTGCAGCGCCAGGACGGCCGCGAAGGCCGTGACGGCCAGCCACCACTGCGCCGCGGACGGCTGCCCGTCGTGCATTCCGAACAGCAGGTAGCTCAGACCGCTGAGGACGAGCAGCACGAGCCGGACCAGTGTGTCCCGTTCGTCGAAGAGCCGTCCCATCCACCGCACGCCGAACACCTTAGGCGCTCGCGGATGCCCGGCGCCGGGCCGGGTGAGCCGCCGCCGCGGTCACCGGACCGCCTCGACGGCCGCGCGGCGCTCCGGGCGCTCCGGGCGCTCCACCCGGGCGGGCCGCCGTCCCGCCCGGAGCACGGCCGCGACGGCGGCCGCGGTCGCCGCGACCAGCACGGCCAGCGCGGCGAGGGTCAGGGCGTCGGGACGCAGCAGCGGCTGGCCGCGCAGGGCCTGCCAGGTCAGTCCCCCCACGAGCACGGAGTAGGAGACCGCCGCGACGGCCAGGAGCCTGCCCCGGGTCGCCTCGTCCAGGCGCGCCACCCGCCCGGCCCGCCCGGTCAGCCACCAGGCCAGCAGCGGGAGCGCCTGCAGGGCGTGCAGTCCGACGAAGTGGGCGACGCGCAGGTCGCCTCCGGTGGTGCTCCAGCCGGTGACGGGCAGTCCGGGGCCTCCGTCGGGAACGCCGACGCTGTGCGCACCGGTGATCACATCGCTGGCGGCCTGGAACGGCATGGTCATCGGGAAGGCCACCAGCATCCCCAGCAGCGAGACGGCGAGACCGAGGCGGATCCCGCGCGCGGCCGTCCGATCGGGGATCGGCCGGCGGGCCGCCGCCACGGCGAGGGCCAGCTGCGACAGCCACAGGATCATGATGGACACGGACATGATCTGCCAGAGCACCGTGTCGAGACTCGTCGTCTCGTTGAAGTGGCTGGCGCGCCCCCGGGCCGCCTGGGCGGTGATGATGAGCATCTCGACGGCGGACGTCGCGGTGATCAGGACGGCGGCCCCTCCGACCACCCTGCCGCGGGTCGGCAGCACCGACAACATCCACGCCAGGGTCACGCCGTAGAGGGTGAACGAGACGGCGAACTTGAACACCTTCAGCCAGACGGGCGCACCGGTCAGGACCCGGTCGTCGGCGAAGACGCCGACGAGGGCGACGAGGGCGAGGACGGCCATGATCCCCGACAGGACGAGCAGCGGACGGTTCCAACGAGTCATGTCCTCAGCCTGTCGGCGCGGCCCGGACGGATCGCCAACCCTGGGGCCGCTCTTGCGGCCGCGGGTCCGAGGCCGCCTCCACCCTGGGGAGGAGGCGCCTTTCCGACCCGGAGGCCGCCCGTACCCCTTCCGACCCGGAGATGGCCACACCGGAGGTCGCCCGTACCGCACCGACGAGCCGGCGACCCCCGCCCGCGACACATCTCCGGACACCCGGGACCTGGAGGGCGCGCGCGCACGGCCTCCGTCACCGATCCGCGGGACCCGTCACCGGCGGGATCGACGCACCGGCCGACAGCAGCCTCTCCGCCAGCGCGCGGCAACGCCTGCCGAGCTCCGGCGGGTCGAGCACCTCGAAATCGTGCCCCAGCAGGAGCACGTGCATGAGCACGAAGTCGAGGTCACCGCCGCCGCTGAGCACCTCGCAGCGCGCGTCCCCCCGCGGCCGTACGACGGCCGCCGCCGCCGGAATCTGCGCGCGGACCGTGTCGGCCGGCGCGTGCACGAGGAAACGCGCCCGGTGCGGGTAGACCCGGCTCGCCACGCTCTCCTGCACGTACGTCGCCGCGTCGGGCGCCACGCGCGGGCGGAAGCGCCAGGTCCGCGCGGCCACACCGGTCATCCGGTCGACGCGGAAGCTGCGCCAGTCGTCACGGTCGAGATCGTAGGCCAGGAGGTACCAGCGCCGGTCGGAGGCGACCAGGCGGTAGGGCTCGACCCGCCGCTGCCGCACCTCGCCCCCGGACGGGTAGCCGAAGCCGGCCTCGACCCCGTCGCGGCAGGCTCTGGCCAGCGTCATGAGCACCTCGGAATCGACCGGCGTACGGCCCCCGCCGAAGGACTCCACCGAACCGGAGAGCGCGCGCACCTCGTGCCGCAGCCGCGTGGGCAGCACCCGGTCGAGCTTGGTCAGCGCCCGCAGCGCGGCGTCACCGGCGCCGGCGACCGCGCCCCCCGCACCGGCGAGCAGCGAGACCGCGGTGGCGATCGCCTCCTCGTCGTCGAGCAGCAGCGGCGGCAGGTCCTTCCCCGGGCCGAGCCGGTAGCCGCCGCCGACGCCGTGACCGGCGTGCACCGGGTAGCCGAGCGCGCGCAGCCGCTCGACGTCGCGCCGTACCGTGCGCGGCGTGACCCCGAGCCGCTCGGCGAGCTCGGGGCCGGTCCAGAGCTGACGCTGCTGCAGCAGCCCGAGCAGAGTGAGAACCCGCTCCGTCGTCCCCCGCTCGTCACCGCTCGCCGCGTCCACGACACCCACTCTGCCAGAGAAAGCGGACCGATCCTGTCCGCTAGAGGTGTCAGAGTAGTCCCACGGACGCAGCGGAACCCGGCCGCGGTCCGGGGAATCCGGCGCCGCGCATCCACCGCGGGCCGATCCACCGCCCGCCGGAGTTCCGCCCGCACACGAGACCCGCTACGAACGGAGCAGCCCGATGAGCCGCCACATCCAGGTCACCTTCGACGCCCACGACCCGCGGGAACTGTCGTCCTTCTGGCGCGACGCGCTGGGCTACGTCCACCCCGGACCGCCCGGAGTCGACCTGCCCGAGGACGCCGACCCGCTCGCCGCCTGGGACGATTTCCTGGCGCGGGCCGGCGTGCCGGAGGAGGAGCGCAACACGGCATCGGCCATCGAGGACCCCGACGGGCACGGCCCGCGGCTGTTCTTCCAGCGGGTCCCGGAGGACAAGGTCGCCAAGAACCGCGTCCACCTCGACGTCCGCGCGGCTCCCGGACTGCAGGGACAGGAGCGGATGGCGGCGCTGGAGACCGAGTGCGACCGGCTCGTCGCGCTGGGAGCCAAGCGGGTGCGCCGCCACGAGCCCGCTCCCCCGATGAGCGCCGGCTTCATCGTGATGACCGACCCCGAGGGCAACGAGTTCTGCCTGGACTGACACGACCGGCCACCGGCCGCCCGGCGTCGACGGCATCAATGATGTCGTTCATCCAGCCGCCGGGCGATTGGTCGTTCTCCATGAGAATTGCCGGTTCCGCGAAAGCGAATCAAAGAGGAAATACTCATAAATAGAGATTCGCATGTGTTTTACAATGAGTCGTGATCACTGTAAGAGTGGATGTCTTGAGTCTTTCTCGGACCAGGTTCGCACCCTCTCCCGCCGCCGAGGTCACCTCCTGGCTGGGATTCACCGCCTTCAACCAGCGCCACCCGCACTTCGGACTGCCCGGAGCCGGCGCCCGATGCGCGTTACGCGATCCCGACGTGGCGATGATCGCCGCGGTGCTGCCCGGCCGTACCGGCTACACCCTCGACATGCTGACACCACGGCCCTCGATCACCACCGCCTGGCCACGGGCCCTGCGCGAACAACTGGAGATCATCAGAGAGACCCCGGACACCGACGTGGCGCGGCAACTGCTCCTGGGCCGCTACCCCAACAACCCCATGCCGGACGGGATACGCCGGGCGATGGAATCGGGCGCCTTCGCCCGGCGAGCCGTCGACGGCCTCCGCCGCTTCTGGTCGATCACACTCGCCGACCAGTGGAAGGCGCTGAGCGAGAACGCAGCCGCCGACATGGCCGACCGCGCGCGGACCATGGCCACGCACGGCGTCGGCCACGTGCTCCACACCCTCCACCCCGACCTCACCTGGACCGGACAGGAGCTGCGCATCGACAAACCGTACGACGAGATCGGCGAACTACGCGGCCACGAACTGGTCCTGTCGCCCTCCCTGCTGGCCTGGCCGGTCCTGCGCGTCCAGCTGTGCGACCCGGACAACGCGGTCATCTCCTATCCAGTCAGAGAGCCGTTCCCCGCCAGACCGGGACGGCGCTCGGCACTGCCCGATCTCCTGGGACCCAGCCGGGCCGCGATCCTGCGAGATCTCGACGTGCCCAGATCGACCACCGAACTGAGCCACCGCCACGATCTCGCCGCCTCCACGGTCTCCTATCACCTCGGCGTGCTGCTCAACGCCGGTCTGGTGGCCCGCACCCGGCAGGGAGCCAACGTGCGGTACCAGCGAGCCGAGGCGGGAGACACCTTGCTCCGATCGGAACCTCCTCTCACCTGATCGCGGATCCGGGCTCAGGGATCGGCGCGCTGCCCGACGGATTCACCCGGGCGGACCTGGGCTCCCCGCCCGAACGACCGCCCGCCCACGCCGCTCATGCCGGATGATCCACGACACGGGCGGATCCGATGATCAGCGCGACGACAGCGGCGGGATCATCACTCATGGCGACGTGCCCGCAGCCGGGAAGCGCCCCGGCACGAGTACCCGGCGGGAGCTGATCGAGATGACGGGACCGGCGCACGAGCAGGAGGTCGCGCGACCCGAACGCGACGGTCGTCGGCACGCCGAGGGGCGCCCCCGCCCGATAGCAGCGTTCGGCAGGATCCGCCCGCAGCCGTACGGATCACCGCCGACGGGCGACCCGCTGAAGCTTGTCGGGGTTGACCACGAAATCGATCTCAGTGATCAAGCTCTCCGCCACGGTGAACCCCATCACCCCGACCACGACCCCGCCGCTTTCGAAGACCAGGCCGGTCGAGCCGTTGACCGCACTGAACCGCGGCGTGACGGCATGCCTGGCCGCGACGCCGGACAGCAGCCGCGCGACGTTGACCGCGCCGACGACGGGCCGCCGCGCCACGCCGGGAACCAGACCGCCGCCATCGGAGCGCAGGACGACACCCGGATCCAGGACCCGGACCAGTTCCTCGACGCTTCCGTGGAAGCACGCCTTCAAGAACGCCTCGACCGCCTGGACGTGCTGACCGTGATCGGGAGTGAAACGGGGCGCGCGACGGCGGACATGCCCCCGCGCCCTGGCCACCAGCTGACGGCAGGCCGCCTCACTGCGGCCCACGACCGCCGAGACCTCCGGATCGGACAGGCCGAAGACCTCATACAGCACGAAGGCGGTCCGCTCCGCAGGGCTGAGCGACTCGAGCAGGACGAGCATCGCCATGCTGACCGACTCGTCCAGGGTCACCCGATCCTCCGGACCCGGCCCCGGGCACGACAGAGCACGATCCCCGGCGGCCCCGACGAGCGGCTCGGGCAACCACGGCCCGACGCAGCTCTCGCGCCTTACCCGGGCGGAGCCCAGCTCGTCCAGGCAGATCCGGGCGACCACCGTGATCAGCCAGGCCCGCGCATCCCGCAGATCGTCTAAGACGAGGAGACCGGTCCAGTTGTGACATGGAGCGAGACCGGCCCGGGGCCGCCGTCCGGGTCCGGGCAGGTCGGGGCGGCTCTCCCCCGTCGTCGCCTTGGTTTTGTTGATCTTGTTTAGATTCGAGAGATGCCCTTTACTATGTAGATTTATATGTTTGTCCTGACACGCCATCATGTCTCCGGTCTCCAGGCGAGCGATCCCGCTCGCCCGGCACCTTAAGGTGATCTCATGTCTGCCCCGCTGAGCTCAGCGAAGACCCGGTCGGCACTGCGCGTCTCGGCCCGCGTCTCCCTGCGGCTGCTTCTGGTCCTGCTGCTGGCCGCCGTGACGTTGTGGACGCTGGGCAAGATGTGGTCGGTCGTGTGGCCGGTGGTCGTCGCGCTGCTGGTGACCACGCTGACGTGGCCGCCGGCCCGATTCCTGCGCCGGCACGGATGGCCCCCGGCCCTGGCCGCGTCAGTCGTGACCATACTGTTCCTCATACTGGCGGCGGGCATCGTCGTGCTGATCGCGGTGCCGGTCGCGTCCCAGTCCGGCGAGCTGACCGCCGGCGTGGTCAAGGGCATCCAGCAGGTGCGGGAATGGGCGGCCGGCCCGCCGTTGAACATCGGCGACGATCAGATCACCCGGGCGTTCGACACGGCGGTCGCCCGCATCCAGGACAGCGTCGGCAGCATCCTCACCGCCACCGTCAGCGGCGTGGGCACGGTGGCCAACGGCATCGTCACCGCGGTGCTGGCCCTCTTCCTGATGTTCTTCTTCCTCAAGGACGGTCCCCGCTTCCTGCCCTGGCTGACCCGCCAGCTGCCCGGCCGGCTCGCGGTCGACCTTCCGACCATCGCCGAGCGCGGCTGGGACACCCTGGGGGCGTTCGTCCGCTCCCAGGCCTTCGTCGGCCTGCTGGACGCCGTCTTCATCGGGCTCGGCCTGTGGATCATCGGCGTGCCCCTGGTCCTTCCGCTGGCCGTGCTGACGTTCGTGTCGGCGTTCGTGCCGATCATCGGCGCCCTCTTCGCCGGCCTGGTGGCCGTGCTCATCGCCCTGGTCTCCAACGGCCTGACCGACGCGCTCATCGTGCTGGCCCTCATCGTCGTGGTGCAGCAGCTCGAAGGCAACGTCTTCCAGCCCATCGTGCAGAGCCGCGGCCTGGGCCTGCACGCGGCGGTGGTGCTGCTCGCGGTCGTCCTCGGCGGCAGCCTGGCGGGCATCATCGGCAGCCTGCTCGCCGTGCCGGCGGCCGCGCTGATCGCCGTGCTCTGGAACTATCTGCGCGAGCAGCTCGGCGAACCGAACCCGGAACCGGAACCGGTGACGAGCGGACCGCCCCCGGAGCCGGGGACGGGCGAACCAGGTCAGAAGCCGGTGGCGAGCAAGCCGGCCCCGGAGCCGGGGACGGGCGAACCGGGCCGGAAGCCGGGGACGGGCGAACCGGGCCGGAAGCCGGTGACGAGCGAACCGGTGGCGGACGAACCGGGTCGGAAGCCGGCGGCGGGCGAACCGGACGGCGGTCCGGCGCCGGCGTAACGCCCGGCGGGCGCCGTCAGCGCGTCTGCCGCGACGTGCCGGGATCCGTCCTCATCCCGACGGGCTGATCGTCGCCGGGGCCGGGCGCGATACGGCGGGAGCGGGCCAGCGCCAGCCCGCCGAGCACCATGGCGACCAGTCCCACCGCCAGGGCCGCGAAGCCCCCGACTATTCCGTAGCCGGTGCCGGGACCGCCCTCGGCGGCGGCCACGACCAGCCCGCCGATGAGCGCGCCGGCCAGCCCCGCCGCCAGCGCCGCGACGGCGCCCCTTCGCCCGGTGCCGGCCCCGGCACGGCCGGCGGAGCGGGTCAGGGCCAGCCCGCCGACGGCCGCGCCGGCCAGCCCCAGCGCCGCGGCCACCAGCGACCAGAGACGCCCCGAGGTCAGGGTGTAGGCACCGGGGGAATCCGGCTGGGCCAGAACGTGCGCGACCGCCGGCACGGCGAGATGGAGACCTCCGGGGAGGGCGGCCGCGGCGGCGAACAGATGACGGACGGGCATGGGATGGTCCTTTCCACTGGGCTTCCTGCGACTGGACGTCACCTGATCCTGTCCGCCGGCCCCACCACCGGTCGTCCGGCGGACGCGGACAATCCGTGCTGCCGCCGACGCCGCAGCCGGGTACCGCCGATGCCGCAGAAGTCGCGGAGATACCGCGTGCGCGGTAGGCGACCGATCACCCCACGGCAGGAGTCGCCCGCGGCGGTATCCGGCTAAGGTGCGCGCATGAGCACAGGACGGCCCGGTTTCCCGGCCACTGCCGGAGACTGGGCGATCGCCGTCGGCGTGGCGGCGGCGCTGCTGGTCACCGGGCTGTCCGGACGGCACTCCGGCACCTACCTCGACCTGCTCGGCTACGCGCTGCTGGCGTCCGGCGGCCTGGCGCTGGCCGCGCGCCGCCGGGCCCCGGTTCCCGTCCTGGCCGTCACCGGGCTGTGCGCGGCGGGTCACCAGGCCGCCGGGTTCGACGTGCCCGCCGTCGCCTACCTGTTCGCGGTGTACGCCGCCGTGCGGGCGGGACACCGCGCCGTCACGGTGGCGGCGAGCGTGATCGTGCTGGCCCTCCTCCCCCTCGCGGCCATGGCCTCGGGCCTGCACGACACGGGCGAGGCGTTCGCGCAGGCCCGGGGCGCCCTGGAGCTGGCCTGGCTGATCGCGGCCGGCGCCGCGGGCGAGGCGCTGCGGCAGGCCGAGCGGCGGGCGGACGAAGCCGAGCGCACCCGGGAGGAGACCGCGCGCCGCCGCGCCGACGAGGAGCGGCTGCACATCGCCCGGGAGCTGCACGACTCGCTCACCCACCAGATCTCGATCATCAAGGTGCAGGCCGAGGTCGCCGTCCACGTGGCCCGCAAGCGGGGCGAGCAGGTGCCGGAGGCGCTGCTGGCGATCCGGGAGGCCGGTCGCGAGGCGGCCCGGGAACTGCGGGCGACCCTGGAGGTGCTGCGCGAGGACGGCAAGAGCCCGCCGCACGGGCTCGACCACGTCCCGCAACTGGTGGAACGGGCCCGGACGACCGGCCTGGACGCCAAGCTGACGATCGAGGGACGGCGACCCGACGTGCCGGACGCGGTGGAGCGGACCGCTTACCGGATCGTCCAGGAGTCGCTGACCAACGTCGCCCGTCACGCCGCCGCCGCGACGGCGTCGGTCCGGATCGACTACCGTCCCGACGTCCTGGTCATACAGGTCGACGACGACGGCAGGGCCACGCCCGGCGCCGCGCCCGTGCCCGGCGTCGGACTGCTCGGGATGCGCGAACGCGTCGCCGCCCTCGGCGGCAGCCTGCGGGCGGCGCCGCGCAGCGAGGGCGGCTTCTCCGTGCAGGCCGAGCTCCCCGTGGACCGGACTCCGTGATCCGCGTCCTGCTGGTCGACGACCAGCCGCTCATCCGCGGCGGGTTCCGCGCGCTCCTCGACCTCGAAGACGACATCGAGGTGGTGGCCGAGGCCGCCGACGGGCAGGAGGGCCTGGCCCTGGCCAGGCGGCACCTGCCCGACATCGCGCTCGTCGACGTCCAGATGCCGGTCGTCGACGGCATCGAGGCGACCCGGCGCATCGCCGCCGACCCGGCCCTGGCCGGGGTGCGCGTCGTCATCCTGACCAACTACGGCCTGGACGAGTACGTCTTCAACGCGCTGCGCGCCGGCGCGGCCGGATTCCTCGTCAAGGACATCGTGCCGGAGGACTTCCTGCACGCCGTGCGCGTCGCCGCGCGCGGCGACGCCCTGCTCGCACCGTCGATCACCCGCAAGCTGATCGACCGGTACGTCGCCCAGCCGCCGCACACCGGCGCCGGCACGGGGCTGAAGGAGCTGACCAACCGCGAACGCGAGGCCGTCACCCTGGTCGCGCGGGGCCTGTCCAACGACCAGATCGCCGACCGCATGGTGATCAGTCCGCAGACCGCGAAAACCCACGTCAACCGGGCCATGACCAAGCTCCGCGCCCGTGACCGCGCCCAGCTGGTGATCTTCGCCTACGAGTCCGGCCTGGTGGTCCCGCGCGGCTCCTGACCGTCGCGGCTCGGGGTCCGGCCCGCCCGGTCTACTGGTGGGCGCCTCCGTCGACGCGGATCTCGGTGCCGGTGATGAAGGAGCCGTCGTCGGAGACGAGCATCGCCACCACGCCGGCGACCTTCTCCGGTCCCGGGATGCCGCCGGGCAGGGCGGGGGTGAGCTTGCCGAACAGGTCCCAGTCGGTGTCCTCGGGCACCAGGTCGCGGATGTTGGCGGTGATGCCGCTGCTGATGCCGCCGGGCACCACGTTGACCGCGCGCAGGCCCTGCTTGCCGTACTCCTGGGCGATGCTGTGGGTGAAGGAGAAGATGCCGCCCTTGCTGGCCGAGTAGGCGGCCATGAACGGGTGGGCGAAGAAGGCCGCGGTGGAGCTGAAGTTGACCACCACTCCCCTGCCGGATGCCAGCAGGTGCGGCAGCGCCGCCCGGGTCATCAGGAACGTGCCGGTCAGGTTGATTCCGATGACCCGGTTCCACAGCTCCAGCGAGCACTCGTGGGTGTGCGCGCCGCGCAGGATGGCGGCGGCGTTGACCAGGGCGTCCAGCCCGCCGAGCTCGGCGGCCGCCGCGCTCACCAGCGAGCCGACGGACGCCTCGTCGGCGATGTCGGCGGTGGCGACGGTGAGCCGGTCGGTGCCGGCCAGGGCGAGGGTCTCCTTCAGGCCGTCCTCGGAGACGTCGGCGGCGACCACCCGGGCGCCCTCGGCCAGCAGCCGCAACGTCGTCGCCCGGCCGATGCCTGAAGCCGCGCCGGTGATCAGAATCCGCCTGCCGGTGAGCCGTTCCACTTCCATGACCTCCTCGGACGGTGCCGGCCGGGGCCGTCGGGCGGCCGGCGTTACCTTGATCGATTCTGCCGTCCCCCGCGGCGCAGCAGAAGGGACTGCCGCGATCCCGGCGAGGCGGACATCGCGCCCGACGCTCCCGGCCGGGCGGCGCACGGAATCGGGCCCGGCCCCCACGGGACCGAGGTCGGCCCTCCACGCGATCGGGCTCAGCCCTCCACGAGCCGGGCGAGCCGGTCCCAGGCCGGGGATGAGGCTCCGGGCAGGGATTGCGCGGCCAGCCGGGCGATGGCCGGGTTGTGGACGGGCCGGGCCTCGGACCGGCTGTGCCGACCGGCGAACCAGTTCCGGATGCGGTCCGCGAGGGCGGCGAGGCGGGGATCGTCCGGCGGCCAGTCGTAGGCGGCGTCGTGTTCGAGGTAGAGGGCGCGGAACTCGGGATCGGCCATCAGCTCGCGTTTTTCGGCGATCCACAGGGCCGCGTCCTCGGGCGAGGCCGTCTGCATGAGGATCCAGCCGTCGCGTTCCACCCGGATCGCGCGCTCGCTGACGCCGAGACCGCGTAGATCGTCGAGGTGGTCGGCGACCTCCGGGGAGACGAAAAGCCGGTCACCGCCGCGCAGCTGGGCGAGTTGGCCGCGGGCTCGCCGCAGCTGCGCGATGCGGTCCTCGAGGTCGTGGTCGATCTCGGCGATGGCCGCCGTGAGCGTGTCCGGGTCGGCGTCGAGAAGCTCCTTGACGCGGGCCAGCGGCACGCCCGCATGGGCCAGCGTCCTGATCTTGACGAGCTTGACGGCATGCTCGGCGGTGTAGCGCCGGTAGCCGGACGAGTCGCGGTCGGGCTCGGCGAGCAGACCGCGCTCGTGATAGTGGCGGATGGCCTTGACGGTCACTCCGGCGTAGTCCGCGAGCCGGCCGATCGTGAGCATGCCGGACATCCTTCCACTCCGGTGGGGAACGGTCAGGCCCGCCGGGTCAGGCGGCCGCCGCCGTTGCGGAAGCGCGCCCGGCCGTCACGGACGTCGTGGTAGGAGACGAGCAGCAGTCGCAGATATCCGTCGAACGTCTCCATGGGGTATCCGGCGGGCGCGAAGAGGCCGGGCCGGATCGGCACGTAGCGCTGCGGCGGGGCGGAGGTCGTCCCGCCGGCGAACTCGGTGAAGATCCGCTTCTGCGACTCGTCCGCCGGTTCGTAGGTCACCCGCTCCTCCAGCTGGCCGTCGACGACGCTGACGTCGATGCGGAGCTGATCGGAGCGGTAGGTGCCCGCGTACGGGGTGAGGTCGACGTCCTGCTCCGTCTCGGTGATCAGAGCGGGGATCCGGACGCCGAGGTGCTCGCTCAGCAGCCACCGCAGGATCCGGTCCTGCAGCATGATCGCCCCCGGGGTGTTGCCGAAGGCGGTGAAGACCAGGTCGTGCTCGGGCACGACGCACAGGATGGACACCCCGCCCGGCGACGCGCCCGACATGGCGAGGACGGTCGTGCCGCCGAACGGGTAACGCACCCAGCCCAGGCCCATCGGCGGGACGTTCGGGCTCGCCATGTCGTACGAGACCCGCTGCATCAGCGCGGTCGACTCCGCCGACAGGACGCGCGCGCCGGACGGGGACACGCCGCCCGCGAGGTGGGTGCGCCCGACGGCGAGCAGGTCGGCGACGGTGCCGATCGGCGTCCCGCCGGCCGGGCCCCAGGTCTCGGGCAGCGTGAACATGCGCGTGGGCCTGGCCGCCATGGTCTCGGGGTCCGGGAAGTGGCCGACGGCCGTGCTGCGCAGGATGGCCCGTTCGGCCGAGGTGCTGGAGTCCTTCATTCCGACGGGCGCGTAGACGTCGCGTTCGAGCAGGTCGGGGAAGGGCACGCCGGTCACCGCCTCCAGCAGGCGGCCCGCGACGATCATGCCGCCGTTGGAGTAGCTGAGCTGCTCGCCGGGCTCGAACATGGTGCCGCAGCTGTTCGCGAGGCCGTCGACGTAGGTCTTCAGGGCGTCGGGGCCCTTGGCGTCGGGGAAGAACAGGTCCGCGTCGATGCCGTTGGTGTGCGAGATCAGGTGCCGGACCAGGATCTTACCGGCCGCGCCCGGGTCGGTCAGGGCGAATTCGGGGAGGTACTTCACCACCGGCGCGTCGAGGTCCAGCGTTCCGCGGTCGGCCTGCTGCAGGACCAGCATGGTGGTCAGGACCTTGGTGACCGAGCCGAACAGGAAGCCGGTCTCCTCGAGCATCGGCGCGCCGGTGGCGACGTTCGCGATGCCGTGCGCGACGACGATCTGCTCGCCGGCGTGGTAGACGCCGGCGACGAACCCGGGGACTTCCCCGGACTCGCAGTGGGCGGCGACCTGCTCGCGGATCCCGGCTTCGACGGTGTGCAGCGCGTTGGTGTGCAGTGCGTTGGTGTCCATGCGGACCATCGTCGAACCCTGCCCTAGGGGCAGGGTCAAGCCCCGATGTCTCGCGATCTTCCGGGCGCGGGCGCCGGCCGGTCAGTGACCGCCGCCCGCCAGGTTGAGGCCGACGACTCCGGCGAGGATGAGGGCGATCGAGGCGATCTTCATGGGCGACGCGTTCTCTCCCAGCACCACCATGCCCGCGACGGCGGTGCCGACGGCGCCGATCCCCGTCCAGACGGCGTAGGCCGTACCGACCTCGAGGCTTCTGAGGGCGAGCGCGAGGAGGCCGAAGCTGAGCACGGCCGACACGGCGAAGCCGATGCTCGGCAGCGGCACGGAGAACCCGGCGCTGAGCTTGAGCGAGTAGGCCATGACGACCTCGAACAGACCGGCGGCGATGATCATGAGCCAGGCCACGACGGCTCCCTTCCCAAGGAGCGTCGTCTTTGCAGGCCGGGTACGGCGCGTCTCGTCCGGACGGCCCCCGATCGGGGCCGCACCGGTGACAACGGCGGCGACCGCGCGCGAATTCCCGGCGGCTCCCGCCCCCGGCCGGAGACCCGCCGCCGGGCGCGGGCGGCGGGTGATCCTCTGACATGATGCGTCCATGAGCGATCCCCTCGGCGACCTGGCGGCGTTGCGGGAGCGCGCCGCCGACCGGCTGGCGGCCCACCGGCACACGACGCTGCCCGACGCACCGGGCGTGCGGCGGGCGGCGGTGGCGTTGTGCGTGGTCGAGCATTCCGGCGCGCCCTCGGTGATCGTCATCAAGCGGGCCTACCGGGGCCGCAACGCGGGCCAGTGGGCCCTGCCGGGCGGACGCCTGGAGGACGGCGAGAGCCCCCTGCAGGCGGCGCTGCGCGAGCTGCACGAGGAGATCGGGCTGGCCGCCGCGCCGGAGGCCGTGCTGGGACGGCTCGACGACTTCCCCGCCGCCTCGAACTTCACGATCACCCCGCTCGTCGTGGCGGTGGCGGATCCGGGACCGCTGGCGCCCAGCGCCGAGGAGGTCCACTCCGTGCACCACGTGCCGCTGCGCCGGCTGGCCGCGCCGGACGCGGTGCGGTGGGTGCCGCAGCCGGACGGCGGGCGGCTGCTGCAGATGCACCTGGGCCCCCGGATGGTGATACACGCCCCCACCGGGGCGCTGCTGTGGCAGTTCCGCGAGATCGTGCTGCTCGGGCGCACCGCGCGGGTGGCCGACTTCCTCCAGCCGGAGTGGACGCACCGCTGAGCCTCGCCCCTCCGGTCGGGCGCGAGGGCTGAGGAGCGCCCCGCGAGCCCGTGCCCCCTCCTCAGCCGTCGAGGAGCCGCCAGGCGGTGAGGGCGATCCTGGCCCGCACCAGCCCGGTGGGCTCGGTCAGCTCGATGCCCAGGGCCTTCCCGATCTGTTCGAGCCGCCGGGCGACGCTGCTGTGATGCAGGTGGAGCACGTCGGCGGCCCGGCGCAGCGAGCCGGTGGCGCAGTAGGCCTCCAGCGTCTCCAGGTCCCCCGGGGCGTCGGCCATCCGGGCGATCGCGGCCACGTCGGCGTTGTCGCGCGCCGCCTCCTGGGGCACCTGCGCGAGCAGCGCCAGCGCGCCCAGGCCGCCGTAGTGGACGACCGGCTGACGGGCGGTGGTGAAGCGCAGGGCGGCGCGCGCCTCCCACCAGGATCGATCGGGGCTCTCGGCGGAGCCGATGCCCGCGCGCACCCCCGCGGGGAAGCGGGCCGGATCCACGGTGGTGGCCAAGATGACGCCCACCTCGGCCAGCGGCGCCGCCTTCACCGGACGGGCCGGGCAGATGAGGCCGCCGACCCGGTCGAGCGGGAGGGGCGAACGCACGGCGACGACGCGGACCGGCAGATCGGCGGCGAACCCCAGCAGCCGCAACGCCCGGGCCCGGGCCGCCTCGTCGCTGTCGGCGCTGATCACCAGCTCGACGAGGGCGGGATCGGCCATGGTGGTGCGGGCCGGGCCGTACCTCTCCACGACCGCCCCGGCCGCGATCGCCAGCCGGTCCAGCAGCACCTCGTCGAGCGGGCCGGGCGGGCCCGGCCGCTCCAGCCACACCGTGCCGATCTCCTCCTCGTCGAGGAGGATCGGCACGGTGGTGGACGCCGCCGCCGGCGGAACGGAGGCCTCCCTGCCGTCGGGCGCCGTACGGATGATCCGCCCCGTGCCGGACAACCGGATCCCGGCCACGCACTCGGCCAGCCCCGCCGAGGCCCGGGCTAGCGCCGGCAGATCCACCCGCCGGCGCATCAGCGTGTCATAGAACGCGACGACGCGGACCACACCCTGGACGTGCGGATCCAGGTGCGACAGCCGTGCGGCCAGAGCCTCCATGGCAGGAGGATACGGCTCCCGCGGCACGAGGAGGCGCGCCGGTCGGTGCGCGATCGGGGCCGGACACCCGACGGATGTCGGATGATCTCGCGGGCCACGGCCGTGAGGATGGCCGACATGGATCCCGAACTGGAAGTGTTCGTCCCCCTGTTCCCCCGGGCCGACCTGACCGATCCGGTCACCGAGCGCGAGAACCTCGCCCGGCTGGCCGGGGCGGTGGCGGCGCCGGACACCTCGAACCTCGAAATCGAGGACCGCACGGTCCCCGCCGACCCGGGCGTGCCGGTGCGGATCTACCGCCCGCACCGGACCCAGGGCGCCGTCGTCTGGCTGCACGGCGGCGGATTCGTCATGGGCGACCTGGACACCGAACACCCCTGGGCCGCGCGCCTGGCGGACGCCTCCGGCGCGACGGTGATCTCGGTGGGCTACCGCCTGGCGCCCGAGAACCCGTTCCCGGCCGCCCTGGACGACGCCTGGGCCGTACTGAACTGGACCGCCGAGAACGCCGCCGAGCTCGGCGTCGACCCGGAGCGGATCGCGGTCGGAGGCCACAGCGCCGGTGCGAACCTCGCGGCCGCGACGGCGCTGCGGGCACGCGACGAGCAGGGACCGCCCATCCGTTTCCAGCTGCTCAACCAGCCCGGGCTCGACGACCGCCAGCAGACCTGGTCCCAGCGGAACTTCACCGACACCCCCTGGATGAATCGCGACAAAGTCACCGCATCGTGGCGGCACTACCTGGGCGCGCGACCCGCCACCCCCTACGCCGCCCCGGCACGGGCCGCCGACCTGTCCGGCCTGCCCCCGGCCTACCTCGCCACCGCGGAACTCTGCCCCAGCCGCGACGAGGGCATCGACTACGCGCTGCGGCTGCTGCAGGCGGGCGTCTCGGTCGAGCTGCACCAGTGGCCCGGCACCTTCCACGGCTCGCAGGCGATCCTGTCCGCCGAGGTGTCGCAGCGGCAGCTCGCCGAACTCGGCGCCGCCCTGCGCCGCGCCCTGGCCGGGTGAAGCCCTCGCGGGCGGTCCCGCATACGACCCCCACCGGCCCGGCCGCGACGAGATCGACGGGAACGGAGACGGGAGAACGATGACCACCACCGACCTCGCCCCGGCGGCAGAACAGCCCGCGCCGCCACCGGACACCGGCTCCCCGGCGGAACAGAGCATGGCAGGACTGCTGCGCCCCCACGCGCGCGGTTTCGCCGCCGTCGTCATCCTGCAGGTGATCGGCGCCGTCGCAGGACTGGCGCCGCTGCTGGCGGTCGCCGAACTGGGCCGCGCCCTGCTGTCGCCCGGCCCGATCGACCACGGCCACGTCCGGACCGTCGTGGTCGCGGGCGCGGCCGGCCTGTTCATCCGGCTGCTGTTCACCGCCGCCTCATCCGGAATCGGGCATCTCCTCGACGGCCGGGTGCAACTGGCGTTCCGCCGCCGCCTGGCCGCCCAGCTGGGACGCGTGCCGATGGACTGGCTCTCCCACCGCCGGACCGGCGAGCTCGCCAAGGTGGTGGGAGAGGACGTGAGCGCGGTGCACCCCTTCATCGCCCACGCCCCCGGCGAACTCGTCTCCGCGTTCGCGGTGCCGCTGGTATCGCTGGTCTATCTGCTCACCGTCGACTGGCGGCTCACCTTGATCACACTGATCCCGGTGGCGCTGGCGGTGGCCCTGGTCCCCCTGATGATGACCCCCGCCCGGTTGCGCGAGCAGGAGACGCTCGACGCCGCCATGGGACGCATCGCGAGCTCCGTCGTCGAGTTCGTCCAGGGGATCTCGGTCGTCAAGGCGTTCGGCGGGACCGAACGCGCCCACCGCGCGTTCCTGTCGGCCGCGGACGATTTCGTCGGCGACTTCGTCCGCTGGGTCCGCGGCATGTCCCCGATCGCCGCCGGAATGCAGCTGGCGCTGTCACCGCCCTTCGTACTGCTGGTCGTGCTGACCGGCGGCACGGTTCTGATCACGACCGGCGGCATGGTCCCGGCCGACCTGCTCCCCTTCCTGCTGCTCGGACTGGGCCTGACCGCCCCGGTGGCGGCCCTCGGCCACGGCTTCGACGATCTGCAGAGCGCCCGGCGCGCCGTCGGACGGATCCGGGACGTGCTCGCGGTCCGGCCGCTGCCCGAGCCCGCGCGCCCGCTCGTGCCGCGGGGGCACCGGGTGGAACTGCGCGACGTCCGATTCGCCTACGAAACCGGCCACGAGGTGCTGCGCGGGATCGACCTGGCACTCGAACCGGGCACGATCACCGCGATCACGGGGCCGTCGGGAAGCGGGAAGTCCACACTGGCCCGGCTGCTGCCGCGGTTCTCCGACCCGACCCACGGCTCGGTCACCCTGGGCGGCGTCGATCTCCGCGATCTCGACAGCCGCGAGCTGTACCGGACGGTCTCCTTCGTCTTCCAGGACGTTCGCCTGCTGCGCGCGTCGGTCGCCGACAACATCGCACTGGCGGTGCCCCACGCCGGCCTCGACGAAGTGATCCACGCCGCCCGGCTGGCGAACATCCACGATCGGATCCTCGAACTGCCGCACGGGTACGAGACCGTGATCGGCGAAGACGCCGAACTGTCGGGCGGAGAGGCGCAGCGGATCTCGATCGCACGCGCGCTGCTGGCCGACACACCCGTCCTGGTCCTCGACGAGGCCACCGCCTTCGCCGACCCGCACACCGAACGGGCGGTGCGCCGGGCCCTGGCGACGCTGAGCGGCGACCGGACGATCCTGGTCATCGCCCACCGCCCGGAGACGATCGCCGACGCCGACACCGTCGTGGTGCTGGAGAACGGATCGATCACCGAGCGCGGCAGCCCCGCCGACCTGCTGGCACGGGACGGGAGGTTCGCCGCCTTCCGGCGATCCCACGAGTCGGCGACGACCGGCGAGACCGAAGCCCACGGTGACGCACCGCGAGGAGACACGACCCGATGATCCGAATGCTGCTGCGCGTGCTGGGACACGAGCACGCCCGGCCGATGCGCCGCACCGTGGCCCTGATGACGGCGACCGCGACAGCCGAGGGCCTCTCCTACGCCCTGCTGGTCCCCGTGCTGCGAGCGCTCTTCGGAGGCGACCCCGCGGCCGCCCGGCCCTGGCTGATCGCCTTCGGGGCCGCCATCGCGGTCTACGCGGCACTCCGCTACCTCAGCGACCTGTCCGGCATGCGCGTCGGGACCACGCTGCTGCGCGGCATGTACCACCGGCTCGGCGATCACCTGGCCCGCCTGCCCATCGGCTGGTACAGCCCCGGCCGGGTCGGCGAGGTGTCCGTCCTGGCCAGCCGCGGCCTCCTGGAGGCGATGGGCGTGGCGGCGCATCTGCTGGCGCCGTTCGTCTCCGCCCTGGTGACACCCCTGACGATCGTCGCCGTCATGCTCGCCTCCGACTGGCGGCTGGGCCTGGCCGCGCTGGCCGCCGCCCCCGTCGTGGCGGCGATCCAGATCTGGACGGCGCGCTCGGCGACCGCCGCCGACGCGGAACGCCACCGGCGCGACCACGAGGCCGCCGGGCGGGTCATCGAATACCTCCAGGCCCAGCCCGTGCTGCGCGCCGGCGGCCGGACCGGCGAACGCTTCGAGCTGCTCGACGGCTCACTGCGGGAACTCCAGCGCGCATCCCGCCGCACCGTGCTGTCGGCGCTGCCCGGCGTGCTGGGCCTGACGCTCACGGTGCAGGCGATGTTCACCCTGGTGCTGGCGCTGGGCGCCCACCTCGCACTCGGCGGGGACATCGGCGCGGCGGAGCTTCTGGCGATCCTGGTGCTCGCCGCCCGCTGCGCCGATCCACTGCTGTCGCTGTCGGACATCGCCGGCAAACTGCGCGGCGCGCGCTCCGTACTGGCCAGACTCGACACGGTGCTGCGCACCGAACCGCTGCCGGAGGCCCGCGAACCGATCCGGCCGGCCCGCCACGACCTGGAGCTCGACTCCGTCACCTTCCGGCACGGCGACCGCACGGTGATCGACGACGTGTCGCTGTCCGTGCCCCAGGGGCAGCGGCTGGCCGTCGTCGGCCCCTCGGGCGCCGGTAAGAGCACGCTGCTCCAGCTGCTCGCACGGTTCTACGACGTGGACGCGGGCGCGGTGCGCGTGGGAGGCGTGGACGTGCGCTCCATCAGCACCCGGGTGCTGATGGAGCGGATCGCCATCGTCTTCCAGGACGTCTACCTCTTCGACGGCACGATCGAGGAGAACGTGCGCCTCGGCCGTCCCGACGCCGACGACGCCGACGTGCGGGCGGCGGCGGCCGCCGCCCGGCTGGACGAGGTCGTCGAGCGACTGCCCGGCGGATGGGCGGCGAACGTCGGCGAGGGCGGCGCGCTGCTGTCGGGCGGTGAGCGCCAGCGCGTCTCGATCGCCCGGGCGCTGCTGAAGAACGCGCCCATCGTGCTGCTGGACGAGGTCACCTCCGCGCTGGACCCGGTGAACGAGGCGGCCGTCCACGAGGGCGTCGAGCGCCTGATGGCGGGGCGGACGGTGGTGATGGCGGCGCACCGGCTGCGGACCGTCCGGCGCGCCGACCGCATCGTCTTCCTGGACGGCGGCCGGCTCGTGGAGGAAGGCGGCCACGACGAGCTGCTGCGCCGCGGTGGCCGCTACGCCGATTTCTGGGAAGCCTCCCTGACGCACGCGGCGAGGGGATGAGCCGGAGTCGCCGCGCGGCTCCCCCGTCCCGTGGCGGCCCCGCGGGGCCCTATCCCGTGGCGGCCCCGCGGGCGGCGGCGACGAACTCCCCGATGCGCCCGGCGTCCTTGACCCCGGGCGCGCTCTCCACCCCGCTCGACACGTCCACCCCCCACGGGCGGGCCGCGGCGATCGCCCCGGCCACGTTCGCCGGGTCCAGTCCCCCGGCGAGCATCCAGCGGCCCGACGGGCGCCCGCGCACCGCCGCCCAGTCCCACGGCTCGCCCGAGCCGGGCCGGGGCGCGTCGACGATGAGCAGGTCCTCGTCGAAGGCCCCGCAGCGCAGGTCCACCCCCGCCGCCCCGGCGCGCACCAGCGTGAGGCCGAGGTCGCGCAGCGCGGTGAAGTCCTCGTGCGGATGGTCGCCGTGCAGCTGGACGGCGCGCACCCCCGAGGCCAGGGCGTCCTCCCGCATCTGCTCCGGACTCTCCCCGGCGAACACCGCCACGGTCAGCACGTGCGGGGGCACCGCCGCGGCCAGCTCCCGCGCCCGCTCGGGGGTGACCCGCCGGGAGCTGCGGGTGAGGACGAAACCGACCGCGTCCGCGCCCGCCTCCACGGCGGCCGCCACATGCCCGGGCTCGCGCAGCCCGCAGATCTTCACGTACACCCTGTGCAGGGTAGCGGCACCGCCGGGCTCCGGCGGCCGGGGCACCGGCCGTCCTGGCGTCCCGCGGCCCACGGGATGTATGGTGCGATTCCTCCCTTATGGGATTCACGGGAAGAGCTGACGACAGTCGAGGACAGGGTGGCCGACGATCTGGCGGGGGCGTTCCTCCGACAGCACCGCCGCTACACAAGCCGCCAGGTAGCCGCGATGACCGGCATACCGATGTACCGCGCGCGGCGGTTCTGGCGCGCCTTCGGCTTCGCCGACGTCGCCGACGACGCGGTGGAGTTCACCGACTCCGACGTCGAGGCGCTCCTGACCCTGATCGGCCTGGTGCGCGACGGGACCTACGACGAGGAGCACGCGCTCCTGGTGACCCGGTCGCTGGGCAGGGCCACCGCCCGGCTCGCGGAGTCGCAGGCCGTGATCGGCGTCGAGGCGCTCGACCAGGCCGGCGTCCCCCTGCGGGAGCGCGCGGACACCTGGCGCACGCGGGCCGACCGGGTGGTGCCGGACCTGGAGCGGCTGCTCGTCTACGCCTGGCGGCGGCAGCTGGCCGGCGCCGCGGGGCGCGTCGTGGACCAGGAGACCGGCACCGTACGGCTGGCCGTGGGCTTCGCCGACCTGGTCGGGTTCACCCGGCTGAGCCGCCAGATCTCCGAGAAGGAGCTGGCCGCCCTCGTCGAGCGGTTCGAGAGCCGCTCGGCCGACGTCGTCACCTCCTCGCAGGGCCGGGTGGTGAAGACGCTCGGCGACTCCGTGCTGTTCGTCGCCGACACCGCGGCCGTGGCGGCCGACATCGCCCTGCGGCTCGTGGAGGTCCACTCCCGCTCCAAGAACACGCCCGCGCTGCGGGTGGGGCTCGCGATCGGCCAGGTGATCGGCCGCATGGGCGACGTGTTCGGCACCACGGTCAACCTGGCCAGCAGGCTCACCGCCCTCGCCGCCGCCGACGCCGTGCTGGTCGACCCCGCGATGGCGGAGGAGCTGGCCGGCGACGGCGCGTTCGCGCTCCGGCCGATGGACCGCCTCGTCGTGCGAGGGCTGGGCGAGCTGGTGCCCTCCACCGTCACCAGAGGCTGACCGGAGGCGAGGGAGGGCTCGCACGGCGTCGCCGCGCGCCGGGACGGCCTCCCTCCTCCCCCGCCGGCGCGGCCCCGGCGGTCACGCCCCGGCGATGTCCGCCGCGTCGTGCAGTCCCAGCAGATCCACGGCCATGTCCCGCATCTCGACCTTCCGGATCTTGCCGGTGACGGTCATCGGGAACCCCTCCACCGGATGCACGTACCGGGGGATCTTGTAGTGCGCCAGGCGGCCCGCGCAGAACTCCCTGACCGCCTCGGCGGTGAGCGGCTCGGCGCCGGGGCGCATGACGATCCAGGCCATCAGCTCCTCGCCGTACTTCGCGTCGGGGACGCCGATCACCTGGACGTCGGCGATGTCGGGGTGGGTGTACAGGTACTCCTCGATCTCGCGCGGGTAGACGTTCTCGCCGCCCCGGATGACCATGTCCTTGATCCGGCCGACGATGTTGACGTAGCCCTCGGCGTCCATGGTGGCCAGGTCGCCGGTGTGCATCCAGCGGGCGGCGTCGACGGCCTCGGCGGTCTTGTCCGGCTCCTGCCAGTAGCCGAGCATCACGGAGTAGCCGCGGGTGCACAGCTCGCCGGGCTCGCCGCGGCGCACCGGCCGCCCGGTGTCGGGATCGACGATCTTGACTTCCAGGTGCGGCACGACCCGGCCGACGGTCCCGGTGCGGCGCTCCAGCCCGTCGTCGCGCCCGGTCATCGTGGACACCGGGGAGGTCTCCGTCATGCCGTAGCAGATGGCCACCTCGCTCATGTGCATCTCGCCGACGACCCGCTTCATCACCTCCACCGGGCAGGGCGAGCCGGCCATGATGCCGGTGCGCAGCGACGACAGGTCGTACTCCGCGGCCACCGCGAGCTCGGCGATGAACATGGTGGGCACGCCGTACAGAGAGGTGCAGCGCTCCTGCTGTACGGCCCGCAGCGCGGCCTCCGGGTCGAAGCCGGGCGACGGCAGCACCACGCACGCGCCGTGCGAGGTCGCCGCCAGGTTGCCCATGACCATGCCGAAGCAGTGGTACAGCGGCACCGGCAGGCAGACCCGGTCGGCCTCGGTGTACCCGAGCCCCTGGGCGACGGAGTAGCCGTTGTTGAGGATGTTGTGGTGCGACAGCGTGGCGCCCTTGGGGAAGCCGGTGGTGCCCGAGGTGTACTGGATGTTGATCGGGTCGTCGAAGGCCAGCGCGGCCGCCCGGTCACGCAGGGCGGCCGGGTCGGCACGGCGCCCGGCCTCCACCAGCTCGTCCCATCCGGGCTCGCCGACGAACACCACCGGCTCGAAGCCGATCCCGGCGAGCATCGCCCGGTAGTCGCTGCCCTTGTGCGCGACGGCGCTGATGAGCAGGCGCATGCCGGACTGGCGGACCACGTAGTCCAGTTCGTGGCTGCGGTAGGCGGGGTTGACGTTGACCAGGATCGCGCCGATCTTCGCGGTGGCGTACTGCGTCAGCACCCACTCGGCGCAGTTCGGCGCCCAGATGCCGACCCGGTCGCCCTTGGCGACGCCCCCGGCCAGCAGGCCGAGGGCCAGCTCGTCGACGGCGGCGTCGAACTCGGCGTACGTCCAGCGCCGGCCGGCGGCCACGTCCACCAGCGCCTCGCGGTCGGGGAAGCGCGCCGCGGTGCGCTCCAGGTTCTCCCCGATCGTCTCGCCCAGCAGGGGCGTGGTGGAAATGCCGCAGGAGTAGGAGAGCGGTGAGTGAGCCATGTTCCGAGCATCAGACAGAGCCGGTGACCGCGCCACCCCCCGTGCGGGGACACGCGATCTGAGGATTTCCCCCTGTGGGAACCATCACGGTCTCATTGCGACCAATATGGTCGCATAGCGTCTATTGTGGTCCTATGCCGCGTCAGACCCGGGAGCAGATCGATGAGGAGATCATCGACTGCGCCGCCATGTTGTTCGCCCGCCACGGTTTCCAGGAGACGTCGATCCAGCGCGTCGCCGACGCGGTGGGCTACTCCAAGAGCGGCCTGCTGCGCCACTACCCCTCCAAGGAGGCGCTGCAGGAGGAGGTCGCCGCCCGGTGCCTGTCCGAACTGCAGGACATCACCCGCCAGGCCGCCGGCCACGCTCCCGGGCCGGAACGCGACCGCGCCGCGCTGACCGCTCTGGCGCGGCTGGCGCTGCGCCGGCCGGGCTTCATCGCGCTGCTGCTGTCGATCCTGCTCCGCGACCTGCCGGACGGCACGAACGATCCCGGCAGCGGCGGGAGCACCCCGCTGGAGCCCGTGGCCGAGGTGATCGTCGAGGCGTTCCTGCTCAGCCCCGACACGGACCCGGGCCGGCTGGTCCGGGTCGCCGGCGCGGTCGGCGCGCTGGCGGTGGCCCGCACCGCGCTGGGCGCGCACCTGCCCTCCGACGCCCTCGGCCATCTCATCGGCGTCAGCTACGACGCCCTGGGCCACCCGGACCCCGCCGGCCGCTGAACCCGGGAAGAGCACGGCAGCCCCGTTCCGGCGGAGCCGCCGCGCCGGAGCGCGCCGGGACCTCACCGGACCGGAGCGCGGCCCCGACCCAGACCTTGCACCATCCAGTCCCAGACCCGCACGACTCACCGTCGTTCCCTATAAAAGGTGTCTCACAGTGGCGACTCTGCTCTACCGGCTCGGCCGGTTCTCCTTCCACCGGCGGGGCCGGGTGGTGGCCGTCTGGCTGCTGCTGCTGGCGCTGCTCGGCGGCGCCGCCGCGGCGTTCAGCGGCTCCACCAGCAGTGAGTTCACGATGCCCGGGACCGAGTCCCAGCGGGCGATGAACGTCCTGCGCCAGCAGTTCCCGCAGGCCGGCGGCGCGACCGGCACCGTCGTCATCGCCTCGGCCACGGCGGAGAAGCTGACCCCCGACCAGGTCAAGCCCGTGGTGGCCCAGGCCGCGGCCGTGCCCGGCGTGCTGGCCGCCGTCGACCCGTTCACCGCCCGATCGCTCTCCCCCGACGGCCGCTACGCCCTGGTCCAGGTGCAGTTCTCGGCCAAGGTCACGGATCTGACCGACGCCCAGCGCGAGGCGTACGAGAACGTCGGCGAGGGCGTGACGGGCCTGCGCGTCGAGCCCGGCGGCGAACCGGTCAGCGGCGGCGCGCCGGAGGTCGGCTCGTCCGAGGCGCTGGGCGTGCTGGTCGCCGCGGTGGTGCTGGTCGTCACCTTCGGCTCCCTGGTGGCCGCCGGCATGACGATGGTGAACGCTCTGGTCGGCGTGGGCGCGGGCATGGCCGGGCTGTTCGCCCTGACCGGCGTGGTGGAGCTCAACAGCGCCGCCCCGACCCTGGCGCTGATGCTCGGCCTGGCCGTGGGCATCGACTACTCTCTGTTCATCACCTCCCGCTACCGGCAGTTCCTGGCCGAGGGCATGGAGGCCCGCGAAGCCGCCGGTCGCGCGACCGGCACCGCCGGATCGGCCGTGGTGTTCGCCGGCGTCACCGTGATCATCGCCCTGGCCGGCCTGTCGGTGGTGGGCATCCCGTTCCTGACCGCCATGGGCCTGGCCGCCGCCGCCACCGTGGCCGTGGCCGTGGCCGTCGCGCTGACCCTGCTCCCGGCCGTTCTCGGCTTCGTCGGCGAGCGCGTCCTGCCCCGCAGGCACCGCACCGGGCAGGCCCGGCAGGCGACGCGGGAGGCGTTCGGGTTCCGCTGGGGCCGCCTGGTCATCCGCCTGCGCGTGCCGATCCTGCTGGCCGGGGTGGTGGCGCTGGGGGCGCTCGCGCTGCCCATGCAGGACATGCGCCTGGCCCTGCCCGACGCCGGCACCGCGGCCGAGGACTCCCCCGCCCGCCGGGCCTACGACCTGACCAGCGAGGGCTTCGGCCCCGGCTTCAACGGCCGCCTGATCGCCGTCGTCACCGCCGCCGACAAGGAGGCCACCACCGCCGCGGCCACCCGGGCCGCCAAGCTGATCACCGGCACCGAGGGCGTGCTCGCCGTCGCCCCGCCGCAGCTGAACGCCGCCGGCACCGCCGCGCTGCTGCCCGTCATCCCCACCGCCGGGCCCACCGACGCCGCCACCGAGGAGGCCGTCCACGCCATCCGCGACAAGGTCGCCACCGTCACCGGCGCCGACATCGCCCTCACCGGCGTCACCGCGATCGGCATCGACATCTCCGAGAAGCTCGCCGACGCGCTCCCGGTCTACCTGCTGCTCGTGGTCGGGCTGTCGGTCCTGCTGCTCATGCTGGTCTTCCGGTCCATCCTGGTGCCGGTCAAGGCCGCGGCGGGCTTCCTGCTCACCGTCGGCGCGACCTTCGGCATCACCGTCGCGGTCTTCCAGCAGGGCCACCTGGCCGACCTGGTCGGCGTCGACACCCCCGGCCCGCTGGTCAGCTTCCTGCCGATCCTGCTGATCGGCATCCTGTTCGGCCTGGCCATGGACTACCAGGTGTTCCTGGTCTCACGCATGCGCGAGGACTACGTCCACGGCGACACCCCGCAGCAGGCCACCGTCAACGGCCTGGGCCACAACGCCCGCGTCGTCACCGCCGCCGCCCTGATCATGATCGCGGTGTTCGGCGGGTTCGTGCTCATGCCCGACCCCATCATCAAGTCCATCGGCTTCGCCCTGGCCGTCGGCGTGTTCATCGACGCCTTCGTCGTCCGGATGACCCTGGTGCCCGCGGTGATGTCCCTGCTCGGCCGCTCCGCCTGGTGGCTGCCCCGCCGGCTGGACCGGGCCCTGCCCAACCTCGACATCGAGGGGGAGAGCCTCGCCGCCGCCTCGGCCGCCTCGCCGCGCGAGCACTCCCTCGTGTGAGACGCGCCCGCCGCTCCACCCGTGACGCGGCCCGGCCGGGAACCCCGGCCGGGCCGCGTCCGCCGTTCCCGGCCGGAGCGGACGCCCGCCGGAACCGCTGACGCGTCGGAGCGGGCGCGGTCACCGGCGGTCGAGGACGTGGGCGTTGACCCGGCGGACCGAGGCGGCCAGCTCGCCGATCTCGACGACCTCCGCCCCGCCCTCGCGCAGGGTCTCCACACCGCGGCAGTCGGCGAAGAGCGGCGGCTCGCGCAGGGCGAACACCACCCGTCCGATGCCGGCGGCCAGGATCAGCTCCGCGCACGGGGCCGGCCGGGACTTGCGGACGGTGCACGGCTCCAGGGAGCTGTAGACGGTGGCGCGGGACAGGTCGAGGCCCCGCCGGCCGGCGAGCTTGCTCAGCGCGACCTCCTCCGCGTGGTGGAGGGGGTCGGCCTCGCCGGTGTAGCCGGTGGCCAGCACGGCGCCGTCATCGCCGACGACGACCGCGCCGACGACGTAGCGGTCCGGGGCCGGAGGCGACAGCCGCGACAGCTCGATCGCCGACTCCAGCCACCGCCGGTCGTCCCGGGCGGGCCCGCTCATGCCGCACCGTACCGATCGGACAGCGCGTAACGCAGCAGTACGACGTCGTCGATCCGGACCACCTCGGCCAGGCGGGCACGGTGCTCCGAGGTCCACGGGAAGGAGCCGTCGCCCACGAACCGCGGGGCGCGGGAGTCGCCCACGAAGAACGGCGCCACGGCCAGTTGCAGCTCGTCGGCCAGGCCGCGGGCGAGGAACCGGGTGTGCGTGCCGGATCCGCCCTCGACCATGAGCCTGCCGACGCCGCGGTCGGCCAGGTCGCCCAGCACCCGCGCCAGATCGACGGGGTCGCCGGCGTCGACGACGCCGGCCAGGCCGCCGACGTTGTGGCGGGCCTTCTCCAGCGCCGGCGTCGCGGCGTAGACGATCACATCGGCCTCGTCGGCCGTGAAGAACTGCGCGCCGGCGTCGAGGTCGCCGCTGCCGGTCACGGTGACCTTCGCCGGCGTCTCCGGCAGCCCGCGCGCGAGGCGGGCCTCCCGGCGCTCCCGCGAGCGCACCGCCAGCCGGGGATTGTCGGCGCGCAGCGTCCCCGAGCCGACCAGGATGGCGTCGCAGCCGGCCCGCTGGGCGTCGACCCGGTCGAAGTCGGCCTCGTTGGACAGCAGCAGCCGGTTCTCACTGGCGTCGTCGATGTAACCGTCGATCGACACCGCGCAGCTCAGCAGCACGTACGGCCGCTTGCTCATGAGCGATGACCCCCTGAATGCGGATGTCCGGCCGCCGCGTCGGCACGGCGGCCGGGCGCGCGGCGGGGCCGTGCGGCGGCGTCCGAGCGGCCCGCCGTACGGCCCGAAGCCCGCGACCGCGAGCAGTACAGCAGCTAGGAGCGGTACATGTCCATGTGGTCGCGCCCGCGCACGAGCTTCATCGCCTGGCTCCAGGCCGCCAGCTGGTCCAGCATCGTGGTCAGGGGCTGCTCGTGGTGGGCGGCCGGCTGGAAGGCGGAGAAGTTCTCGAAGTCGGTGAACAGCGACAGCGCCACCTGGGTGCGCACGGTCGCCACCTGCAGCTCGGCCATGATCAGGCGCAGCTGCTCGACCGCCCGGGTGCCCCCGGCGCTGCCGTACCCGACGAAGCCGGCGGCCTTGTTGTTCCACTCGGCGTACAGGTAGTCCAGGGCGTTCTTCAGCGCGCCGGAGGTGGAGTGGTTGTACTCCGGGGTCACGAAGACGTAGCCGTCGAACTCGGCGATCCGGGCGGCCCAGCGCTTGGTGTGCTCGTTGTTGTACTGGCCCATCGAGGGCGGGACCGGCTCGTCCAGCAGCGGCAGGCTGTAGTCGGCGATGTCGACCAGCTCGAACTGCGCGTCGGTGCGCTTGGCGGCGAAGTCGTAGACCCATTGGGCCACCGCCTGCCCGATGCGGCCGGGCCGGGTGCTCCCCAGGACAATCGCGATCTTGACCATTCCCTGCTCCTTTTACGAAGGCCGGCGTTGCCGCGTTCCGGGGGTTCGCGGCATCAGTTACCCTCGGCTCCGGCCGGTACACGGGCAGTGGTCTTTCCTGGTCGTTCCTTGACGGCGCCGCCGGCGTCCGGGTGGTGGACGCTGAGGTCGCCGTAGGCCGACAGGACGCCGGCCAGGTCACCGGGCTCGTGACGCAGGGTGGCGTCCAGGAAGGCGAGAGTGGTCGCGGCGACGACGTGCGGGCTGCCGGCGCGGCCCAGGGAGCCGGCTATCGAGGGCACAGGCGGCAGGTACAGGGGGCCGTCCATGAAGGTGAGGTGTGCGGCGCCGGGGATGGTGAGCCGGTAGTTCGTCGCGGTGCCGAGCTCGAGGACCTCGGTGAGGCGGGGTAGGTAGCGCGGGTCGGTTCCGGGGGTGACGGCCTGGGTGAGCGCGAGCGTCGGCTGGCGGAGGGAGGGGGAGACGGGGCCGTGGGGGTAGCCGTCCAGATCGATGGCGGCGTCGACCCGGCGGTCCTGCCGGGCCGCCTGCAGAGCGGCGGCGCCGCCCATGGAGTGGCCGGTGACCGCGACCCGATCGGTGTCCAGGCGCCCGGTCAGCGGGCCGGTGATCTCCCCCCGGCCCAGACGGTCCAGCTGGGTGAGGACGAAGCTGAGGTCGGCGGCCCGGACAGCCGTCCAGCCGGCCGCCAGCTCGGCGTCCTCGTCCCGGTCTCCGGTGGAGGCGATCGTGGCGTGAATCGTCCGGCCGTCGGCGAGGACGACGGCGGCGGAGTCGTACGGGTGGTCGAGCGCGGCGACCGCGTAGCCGTGGCTGGCCAGCTCCTCCGCCCAGGCCGTGTTCTGGGTGCGCACTCCGCCCGACCCGGGAGAGAACAGCACGATCGGGAACCGTTCGTCCCCAGCGGCCACCGGGGCGTCGAAGACCGAATGGGTGCGGGCACGCGGGACGCCGTCGACCAGGAAGCCGGGCAGGCCGACCCCGCGGGCCAGGGCGCCGGAAACGGTGCGCGCCTCGCGCTCCGCGCGTCCGAGGTACTGGGCGCGCCGCGCGCCTGCGGGGCTCTTCCGCGCGGGATACCAGAGCTGGACCACGACCGTGCGCCGGTCGTGCGGATCGGCGGTGAAGCTCTCGGGGCGGTGGGGGTCGGTCCACTGCACCACGTGGGCGCCGACCGCGAAACGGCCCGACGGCTCGGGGAACACGGGCACGGGGAAGGCCCAGGCGGCCACCGGGCCCGTGGCGATCAGGCCGACGCAGGCCGCCGACCCCGGCAACGCCAGCCACCATCGGGCCCGCCACGCCGGCCGGCCGGCACGGCGCCGCAGCAGAGGAGAGAAGGCGAACGGCGACGCGACGGCGGCGCCTGCCAGTACCGGCAGCATCTGCCAGCGGATCCCCACCGCGCTCAGCGCGATCGCGGACGGCACGAGAACCGCCGCCGCCGCGATCGTGACGCGCGGGCGGGCGACGGGGGGAAACCAGCGCGCCGCCACCAGCGCGACGGCCCCCAGCAGGACGAGGAATTCCAGAGGGGACAGGTGCAGTCCCGCGATGATCTCGGTCACCCGGCCATCCTCGGGGCGGGGCGCGCGATGCCGCATCGTTCCCGGAGCTCCACCGCGTGCGACCGGAGTCGCAATCCGAGGCATGTCCCCTGTGCGACCGGAGTCGCAATCGAGCACGCCGGGTGAGCGGCCGCTTTGCGACCGCGGAAGGCAGCGGGCCTCCTCCTGCGGTCGTACCTCGGCGCGACGCGATCAGACGGTGGGCTCATGCGCTCGGCGGGCCGGTGGCCTACCGTGACAGGGCCGCGGTACACGCCGGGGAGCGCGGGGTGCGGGTTTCTCGTACCCGACCCGGCTCCGGCCGCACGCGGCACCGGCCCCGACCGGGGCCGCCATGACGCTGAATCGACAGGGACGTGTGATGACCGAGGCGGCCGCAGAGCCCGGGGATGCCCATCCGGTGCGCTACCGGGACCGCGTACGGCGGACGAGGACGGCCGTACGGCTGACGGGGTCCGCCGGCCTGGCCTCCGTGCGAGCGGCGAGAGTGGTGAGAGCCGCCCGGCGCAGGGCCCTCCGGCTGCCTCCCATGGTGGGGGACTCGCTGGTGCCGGCGCTGCTCCTGCTCACCATCATGACCACGCGCGCGCCGCGAGAGCTTCCGGTGGCCGCGGCCCTCACCGCCGCCCTCGCACTGCCGCTGATATGGCGGCGCCGGGCCCCGCTCACGGTGTTCGGCGCCGTGGCGGCCGCGGCCTTCGTCCAGTGGCTGATGGACGTCCCGCTGCCGGCGGACGTCGCCTTGCTGGTGGCTCTCTACACGGTGGCCGCGAACTCGGACCGGCGCGGCACGTTCGCCGCCGCTGCCGTCGTGGAGGGCGGGGCCCTGCTGGCCTGCCTGCGCTGGACGACGGAAGGCGCGTTCCTGACCCCCTTCGTCGCGGTGACCGCGATGGTCGTCGCCGCCGCCGTCCTGGGGGTGAACGCGCGGACCACGCGCGCCTACCTCGCGGCCCTGGAGGAACGGGCCGCGCGCCTGGAGCAGCAGCAGGACCAGCAGGCGCGGCTGGCCGTCGCCGAGGAGAGGACGCGTATCGCCCGGGAGATGCACGACATCGTCACCCACAACCTGTCCGTCATGGTCGCGCTCACCGACGCCGCCGTCTACGCGCAGCACCGGTCGCCCGACAAGGCCACCGCCGCGATGCTCCAGATCTCCGAGACGGGCCGGCAGGCCCTGACCGACATGCGGCGTTCGCTGGGCATCCTGCGGACCGACGAACCGGACGCGGAGCGCCACCCGTTGCCCGGCATCGCACAGCTGGAGACCCTCGCCGACCAGATGAGCGCCGCCGGGCTGCCGACCCGCGTCGAGGTCGAGGGCGGCCACACCCACGTGCCCGCCACCGCGCAGCTGACCGTCTACCGCCTGGTGCAGGAAGCCCTGACCAACACCCTCAAGCACACACCCGCCGGCACACACGCGAAGGTCCGGATCCAGTGCTCGGCTGAGACCGTCACCGTGGACGTCACCGACAGCGGCCCGTGCCCGCCGCTTCCCGGCGTCACACCGTCCGGTCACGGCATCCCCGGCATGCGCGAGCGCTCGGCCGCCTACGGGGGGACGTTGCGGGCCGGACCGCTTCCGGGCGGCGGCTGGGGAGTCCACACCCGGCTCTTCCTCGGCAGCGGCGGAGCGGCGTCCGCATGACGATCCGCATCCTGATCGCCGACGACGAAGCGCTGCTCCGGATGGCCTTCGGCACGGTTCTGGAGGCCCAGCCCGACATGGCGCCGGTCGGCGAAGCCGCGGACGGCGCCCAGGCCGTACGCCTCGCCCGGGAGCTGCGCCCCGATGTCGTCCTCATGGACGTCCGGATGCCCGGGACCGACGGGATCGAGGCGACCCGGCAGCTCATCCGGGTCTCCCCGCAGAGCAGAGTGCTGATCCTCACCACCTTCGACCTGGACGAATACGCCTTCGCCGGGCTCCACGCCGGAGCCTCGGGCTTCCTGCTGAAAAACGCCAGGCCCGAGGAACTGCTCACCGCGATACGCAACGTGGCCGCGGGCGACGCGGTGCTCTCCCCGCGGATCACCCGCCGCCTGCTGGAGGACTTCCGCCCGTACATCCCCGGCGGCGGCTCCGACCGCGACGAGCGGCTGAGCCGGCTCAGCGCCCGTGAGCGCGAGGTGCTCGTCCAGGTGGGCCGTGGCCTGTCCAACACCGAGATCGCGTCCGCCCTGTACCTCGCGGAGGCGACCGTGAAGTCCCATCTGGGACGGATCCTACAAAAGCTCGAACTCCGCGACCGGATACAGGCCGTGATCTTCGCCTACGAAAGCCGCCTCATCCGCCCGGAATGACGCGGCCGCCCTCCGAGGTCATCTCATGATGCCTTCCGGATTTGTCCCGGCGATCTCCGTCTTCGCCCGGACGGAAAGACGTCAACCTGTCTCGCGCGCAGCTCCGGGGGCATACGCGGAGTGGAGCAATCCGGCGACCGGCCGACGAGCGAAAGCAGCAATGACGATGACGACGATCCACGTCGAGGTGGTGGAGACCTCCTCCCTGGGCGACCGCAGCTACCTGGCCCACGACGGGCGGGTGGCGCTGGCGGTCGATCCGCAGCGCGACATCGACCGGATCCTGGCCCTGGCCGGCCGGCTCGGGGTGCGCGTCACCCACGTGGCCGAGACCCACCTGCACAACGACTACGTCTCCGGCGGCCTGGCCCTGGCCAGGGTCACCGGCGCGGCCTACCTGGTGGCCGGCGCCGACGCGGTGGACTTCGAGCGGCTGGCGGTGGCCGGCGGCGACGAGATCGCCGTCTCGGAGAGCATGCGGATCGCGGTGGTGGCCACCCCGGGCCACACCTTCCACCACCTGTCCTACGTCCTGTCCGGCCCCGGCGGCCCGCAAGGGGTGTTCACCGGCGGCTCGCTGCTGTTCGGCACCACCGGCCGCACCGACCTGCTCGGCGAGCAGCACGCCCGCACCCTGGCCCACCGCCAGCACGCCTCGGCCCGCCGCCTGGCCGACCTCCTTCCCGACGGCGCCCAGATCTGGCCCACCCACGGCTTCGGCAGCTTCTGCTCGGCCACCCAGTCCGACGCCGCGGCCTCCACCATCGGCCGCGAGAAGCAGGCCAACCCCGTGCTGCGGCTGGAAGCCGACGCCTTCGTCACCCGGACCCTGGCCGGGCTGGACGCCTATCCGGCCTACTACGCCCACATGGGCGCGCGCAACAGCGCCGGGGCCGGACTGATCGACCTGACCCCGGCGCAGCCGGCCGACGCCGAGCAGTTGCGGGAGCGCATCGCGGCCGGCGAGTGGGTGGTGGACCTGCGCTCCCGCAAGGCCTTCGCCGCCCGCCACCTGACCGGCACCGTCAGCTTCGGCCTGGACGGGCCGATGGCCACCTGGCTGGCCTGGCTGGCCCCCTGGGGCGCGCCCATCACCCTGCTCGGCCACGACCCCGAGCAGATCGCCGCCGCCCAGCGCGAGCTGGCCCGCATCGGCATCGACCGCCCGGCCGCGACCGCGACCGGCACCCCCCACGACTGGGCCGGCGGCGAGCAGACCCGCCTGACCACGCTGGCCACGGCCACCTTCGCCGACCTGGCCGCCGCCCGCGCCGGCCGCATCCCACGCCATCTGCCCGCCCCCGACATCGTGCTGGACGTGCGCATGAGCGGCGAGTGGCGGGCCGGGCACATCGAGGGCGCGACGCACATCCCGCTGCCCGAGCTGCCCGCCCGCCTGGCCGAGATACCCGGCGGAACCGTGTGGGTGCACTGCGGCTCCGGCTACCGGGCCGCGGCCGCCGCCGGCCTGCTGACCCGCGCCGGACGGCGCGCGGTGCACATCGACGACGCCTACGCCGGCGCCGCCGCCGCCGGCCTGGCCATCGCCGGCTCCGGGAACTGACCTCCGGGGCCGGGACGCCCGGGACGACGGCCGGTCCCCGGCTTCCGGACCGGCAGGACGACCGCCGCCGGCCGTACGGCGGACGATTGATCGAGCCGGTCGTACGGCGGGCGATTGATCGGGCTCTCCCGGGTAGGCGACAGGGATACCAGCGTTCGCACCGGGAGGCTCCATGGCCACCGCACGCCCGACCGTCACGCTGCCCGGCATCGTCCTGGGAGCCGGCCTCGGCGGGTTCCTCGACGGCATCCTGCTCCACCAGATACTGCAGTGGCATCACATGCTGACCAGCACCGACACCGACAACATCGGGGTGGCCCACTATCCGGCCACCACCGTGCACGGCCTGCGGATCAACACCCTGTGGGACGGGCTGTTCCACACCTTCACCTGGCTGGCGGTGCTGACCGGGCTGGCGCTGCTGTACTCCCGGGTCACCCGCGCCCGCGGCCGCCTGTGGACCTCCCGGGCGCTGTGGGGCTGGGTGCTGGTCGGCTGGGGGCTGTTCAACCTGGTCGAAGGCGTCGTCGACCATCACCTGCTGGGCATCCACCACGTGCGCACCGGCCCCGGCCAGCTCTGGTGGGACCTGGGCTTCCTGGCGCTGGGCGCGCTGCTGGTGGCCGGGGGCTGGCTGCTGCAGCGCGGCGCCCGCCCCGTGACCGCCGAGCCGGCCGAGCCGGCCGAGCCTGACACGGCGGCGCGCCGACCGTCATGACCTCTCCGCACGCGCACGCCGGGCCGGACGCGCTGCCGGCGCTCCTCCTCGCCCTGCCGGCCGCCGGGTACCTGCTCACCGCCGCCCGGCGCCGCGCCGCCGGGCGACCGTGGAGTCGCCGGCGCGAGGCGGCCTTCCTGACCGGCTGCGCCCTGCTCGCCCTGGCCCTGGGGAACGCGCTGCCCTTCGGCGAGGGCGACTTCCGCGGGCACATGCTGCAGCATCTGCTGATCGGCATGCTGGCGCCGCTCGCCCTGGTGCTGGCCGCGCCGCTCACTCTGGTGCTCGGCGCGCTCCCGCCGCGCCGGGGCCGGCGTCTCGGCCGCCTGCTGCGCAGCCGTACGGCCCGCCTGCTCGCCCACCCGGTCACCGCCCTGCTGCTCACCCTGGGCGGGCTGGCCGCGCTGTACTGCACTCCCCTGTACGGCCTCGCCGCCGCCACCCCGTGGATCCACCACTTGGTGCACGCGCACTTCCTGCTCTCCGGCTACCTGTTCGCCTGGGCGATCGCCGGTCCGGACCCGGCCCCGCACCGGCCGTCGGTCCCGGCCCGCCTGGTCGTGCTCGGGGTGGCCGTCGCCGGCCACGCCGCGCTGTCGCAGCTGATGTACGCCGGGGTCCTGGTCTCCCTGGACGTCCCGGCCGCGCAACGCCGGGGCGGCGCCGAGCTGATGTACTACGGCGGCGACATCGCCGAGCTCCTGCTCGCCCTGGCGCTGCTGGTCACCTGGCGGCCCCGGAGGCCCGCGCCGGCCCGGGCCCCGCTCGGCGGATCCGCGGCCGGCTGACGTCTCATTCGCCGTCGGCGGCGTCGAGCCGGGCCAGGACCTGGGTGGACAGCCGCCGCAGCGCGTCGACCTGGCCGGGGTCGAGGATGTCGAAGAACAGGCTTCGGACGGTCTCGACGTGGCCGGGGGCGGCGGCAGTGATCGCCTCCCGGCCGGTCGCGGTGAGCGAGACGAAGGCGCCGCGGCCGTCGTCGGCGCACTCTTGGCGCTCGACCAGGCCGCGGCGCTGCATCCGGCTCAGGTGGTGCGAGAGGCGGCTCTGCTCCCAGTCGAGCGCGCGTTGCAGCTCGTAGGGGCGCAGCCGGCCCTCGGGCGCGTCGGTGAGGTGGACCAGCACGTCGTAGTCTGCCAGGGAGAGGCCCGAGGCCGTCTGCAGCTGGCGGTTCAGCGCGGCGCTCAGCCGTCCCTGCATGCGCAGGTAGGCCCGCCAGGCGCGCTGCTGGTCGTCGTCGAGCCAGCGAGGGGTGGTCATGCCTCCACCCTACCCAAAAGTGCATGACACATCATTAATATTTCGGAATGAACGACGCACCGTGGAGGTTGAGGCAGATACATGATGCATCATCTTCTATCGTCGGCGGCGCCGGAAGCGGCCCGCCCCCCACGGGAAGGACCTCCGCCATGCACACCTCGCTGACCCCGCAGGTCGACGTGCGCCGCGCGAGCGAGCGCTTCACCACCGAGATCGGCTGGCTGGACTCCAAGCACTCCTTCTCCTTCGGCCACCACTACGACGACGCCAACACCCACCACGGCCTGCTGCTGGTCAACAACGACGACGTCGTGCGCCCCGGGTTCGGCTTCGACACCCACCCGCACCGGGACATGGAGATCGTCACCTGGGTGCTGCAGGGCTCCCTGGTGCACCAGGACTCCGAAGGGCACAACGGCATCATCTACCCCGGATTGGCCCAGCGCATGAGCGCCGGAAGCGGCATTCTGCACTCGGAGAAGAACGACTCCTGGCGCCTGGCCGGGGCCGTCCACGACGAGCCGGTGCATTTCGTGCAGATGTGGGTGGTGCCCGACGAGCCCGGCATCACCCCGGGCTACGAGCAGCTGGAGATCGACGCCGAGCTGCTCGGCGGCGGCCTGGTGCCGGTCGCCTCCGGCATGGACAAGCACGACGGCGCCGCGGCCATCCGCATCAAGAACCGCTACGCCGCGCTGCACGCCGCCCGCCTGCGGCCCGGCCGGCACGTCGAGCTGCCCGAGGCGCCGTTCGTGCACCTGTTCGTGCCGCGCGGCGCCGTCGAGCTCGAAGGCGCCGGACGGCTGGAGACCGGCGACGCGGTGCGCTTCACCGCCACGGGCGGGCAGAAGGTGACCGCGACCGAGCCGGCCGAGATCCTGGTGTGGGAGATGCACGCCTCCCTCGCCGCCTGACCCGCGGAGCCGCGCGAACCGCCGGCCGTACGCCTCGCGCCCGGCGGAGACGACCTGGCGTCCATTGCGACGATCACGCAGTTCCCGTACGCCTCGCGCGTCCGGCGGAGATCCTCGTCATCGGCCCCGGCGGCCGGACGCCGGGGTCATCGCGCCTCCAGCAGGAGCGGCAGCAACAGCAGCAGCCACACGACCGCCGTCGCGGCCAGCCTGAGGATGACGCGGACGGCACGCCCGGCGGCCGGCGGCCGCCGGAGTCCCTCGCGACCGGAGGCTCCCGGCCGGTCGCCGAGGTCGTCGGGGTGGATTCGCGCCCGCACGGCCGTACTCACCGCTCGGGGGAATCGGGACCGATACGCCGCTCCAGGCGTTCGAGCCGCGCGACGAGCGGTTCCAGCTGCCGGCTCACGGCCGTGGCCAGCGCCTGCGCGGGATCGGCCGCGGCGGCGGGGGTCTGGGCGCGCAGGTGCACGTAGCCGGCCAGGGCGGCCGTCACGGCCCGCCGGGTCAGCCGGGGCTCGGCTCCCAGCGCCCGCAGCACCTTCCCGGCGACGCCGTCGGGCTCGGCGACCAGGCCGAGCAGCAGATGCTCGCAGCCCACGTAGTTGTGCCCCAGCGCGGTCGCCTCGGTCACCGCCAGCTCGAGCACGCCGGCGGCCGGGCCGCTGAAGTGCGTGGAGGAGCCCTCCTCGGCTCCCCCCTCCTCGGGATCCGTCTGCCGTTCCACGTCACGTCGCGCCTGGGCGGGATCGATCTCTATCGCCCGGAGCACGTGCAGCGCCAGGTTCTGCCCCTCGGCCACCATGCCGGTGAGCAGGTGCCCGGTCCCGACGTTCGGCGCGGCGTCGGCGCCCGCCCGGTCGATCGCCATCTTGACGACGGCGCGGGCGCGGGCGGTGAAGTGGGGCAGGCGTTCGCCCAGATCGCCGGCCTCCAGCTCGCCCAGGGCGGTCTGCCTGATGGCGGTGATCCGGCGCACCGCCTGCTCCAGCGCGCGCTGGCAGACCGCCGACACGGGCACGCCGACGTTCTTGACCGCTTCCGCCAGCTCGTCGGGCAGATACACATTGATCTTCGGCATGGCGCCCTCCGCCTCTCAACAGGGTTATCCGAGGGGGTACATAGTAGGTATAACCCTATCGGGGTTATCTGTCCAGAGAAAGTAACCCCACTTACGAAAGATCTGGCTCGTCAGGAGACGGCGGTTCCGAAGGGGCCGGGGACCGCGCGGATAAATCGATTGCGGCCCGGCGGGCGATCACATAACTTGCGGTCGGCATAGCCGAATCTGTCGAGCCCGTCGTGAGGACCCCGCGTGACCCCGCCTGCTCTCTCCGCCTGACGCCTTTCCCGTAGCGCTTCGTCGCCGACCCCGCCGGTGCGCCGGGCCGTCCCGGCCCGCCCCGCCGAGGCCGTCGGCTCCGCCGGCATTCCCCGGCTTCTCAGCGTTCCAGGCCGTGTGACGACGGCCTTTCGTCAGGTCTTAGAGAGATCATGTCCTCACAACCCCATACAGATCATTCCGTGCTGTCCTGGACGGTGCGCCGCACCCGCCTGCCGCTGCTCTCCTTGCGCTGCCTGGAGTGCCGATCGGAGACGGCCACCGCCGCGGAGGGCTCGTTCCGGGTCAACGCCAACGGCAAGCTCCTCGACGTGTGGCTGCTCGTCCGCTGCGTCTCCTGCGACGAGACCTCGAAGATCACGGTGCACGAGCGGGTCCCGGTCCGCTCCCTCGATCCGGTCCGGCTGCGCGCGTTCGAGAACAACGATCCGGCGCTCGTCGCCCGGGCGCTCCTGGACCCGTCGATCGCCCGGCGCAACCGGTTCGCCCTCGACTGGACGGGCGCGTGGCGGCTGGACACGCCGCCGGATCCGCTCGCGGACACGAGCTGGCCGGTCCGGGTGGAGGTCGGCTTCCTCGATCCCGTGCCCGTCCGTCCCGAGCAGCTGATCGCCTGCGGCCTCGGCATCAGCCGGGGCGAGACCGGCCGCCGGGTCAAGTGCGACATCCCGCTCAACCGCAGGACGAGCACGGGGTTCACCTTCGTCGTCCTTCCCGACGCCGGCCCGGAGACCGGCCGGTGAACCGCCCGGATCGGCGCCGCCGCCCGCGGGGGCCGCCTCCGCGAGGCCGGGCGGGCCGGATGACGGGATCGCGCCGCCGGGTCGTCTCGTCCCGGCGGCCGGTCGCGCGACAATTGCCTGTGGACCGTCCTCGCCGAGGCCGTATGGGAGGCGCGATGAACTCCACTCCGCACGACGAGCGGCTGCGTCGCTTCTGGGACAGGGCCGCTGTCTCCTACGACCGGCAGATGGCCTTCTGGGACCGGGTGCTGTTCGGTGACACCCGGTCCTGGGTCTGCGGGCGGGCCCGCGGCGACACGCTCGAGGTCGCCGTGGGCACCGGCATCAACCTCCCCCTCTACCCCGGCGGCGTACGGCTGACCGGCGTCGAGTGGAGCCCCGCGATGCTCGCCCGGGCGCGGCTCCGCGCCGCCGGCCTCGGCCTCGACGCCGATCTGCGCGAAGGGGACGCCCGGGCGCTCGAGTTCGGCGACGCCGTCTTCGACACGGTCGTGTGCACCTTCTCCCTGTGCGCGATCCCCGACCACCGGCTGGCGATCGCGGAGATGGTCCGGGTGCTCCGCCCCGGCGGAGTCCTGCTGCTCGCCGACCACGTGGCCGGGGCGTCCCGGCCGGTGCGCGCGGCGCAACGGCTGCTGGAGACGGTGACGGTGCCGATGGCGGGCGAGCACTACCTGCGCCGCCCCCTCGACCATCTCGCCGGCCACGGCCTGTCCGTCGAGCTCCGCGACCGCTTCAAACTGGGCGTCGTGGAGCGGCTGGCCGCCCGGAAACCGGCCACGACGGCCGGCTGAGCCTGCGGGGGCGGACCAAGTACGCCGGACGGGGCCAACGGCCGGCGTGACGCGGCTGTGACGTCCGTCAGACGTCCCTGACGCGATCGACGCACTCTCGTGCCGATGTGCGAGTGCTGCCGGTGCTAGACCTGGTCGAGGTACATCGGTGCCGGCTCTCCGTACTGCACCCGTCGGACAGCACCGGGCAGGGCTTTGGCCAGAGCCTGGGACGCCTCGACGGAACATCCGACGGTGAACTCGATCTCCTCGTCGACCTCGCAGGCCAGGCACCAGGCTTGATCTTCGGGCCACACGAGGTGGGGGTCTTGATAGACCCGCGCAGAGCCGTACCAGGCGAGGGCGGGCGCCTCGCTCAGTACGTCGACAGGGCCGGTGAACAGCAGCATCTCTCGATTCGGAATGTCCACCCGCGGCGCTTCGGGAGCCGGCGGGTCTCCGCCCCAGCCCTCCCAGACCGCCGCGTATCCGCTGGAAGGCGTGGCCGTGCATGTCGCGAGAGTCGCCAGTGCCACGCGAACGGCGCGATCTTCTCCCTGTGAGTCGACACCCTCCACCCCATGGCCAAAGGCGATACGCACGTACACCTCGAAGCCCGGTGGGCCGTAGCGAACAAGATCCCACCACTCGACATCAGCCCGGAGCAGCCATCGAGCCGCGTCGGCATTCGGAGCGGGTCGCACCTGGGTCATGTCCTCAGTCTGTCGCAACCGCAGGCGGTAACCGAGACGGGCTTGAGCAGCGATCGAACGGCCAGTGACGCTTATGCCCACTGCCGTTGTCCCTTTCCGGCGTACCTGGTCTGCCGCCTGCCTGGCCCGCACCAGCCACACCCTGGCCCACGCACTGCGCAGCCACCTGTCCGCCTGGCGCCTGGCCGCCTCCGTCGACGACCCAACCGTGCCCCTGACCGACCTGATCCCCCAGGCGCTGGGCTGGGCCGAGCGGGAGGCCGGAGTGGTGCTGTGGCTGGATGCCATCGGCACCGACCGGCGTCGTCGTGGTACGCCTGCCTGGCCGACTGAGCGGGCAGTCGATGCGGTTGGGCAGGGTTTCGGGACTTTCGGGACACCCCTACGCGCGGGCGTGCAAGCTTGTCGACGATTCCGATGTGTCCCGCAACGCACTCTGGCCGGGAGTCTGCAACATTATTTGGCCATGTACGTCACGGTCAGCGACGGGTGGGGTGTTCACGAATGACCGCTGACCTACGGGAAGTGGCGTCGCCAGAGATCGCTTCCAGACGATCATTGATCGATTCCCCCTCCTGCCGTGATGACGATCGGATGGACCGCTCTCGGACGGCTGCTCACTTCGACGACCGGGCTTTGCTGCGGCCGCATGGGCTGATCGGCTCCTCCGCGATGCAGGCGGGGTTTCCAGTGCTCGCCGGGGTGTTTCGCGCGTGCGCTACTGAATTCGGCGTGAATCTAGCCGATCCGATGGCCGAGCTCGGCACCGAGCAGCGCTGCGCGCAGGCGTTGGTTCGTGCCGGCTTCACCGACGTGCGGATGGCAGCGGAGAGCGTGAGGCTGCCCCGTACGGATGAGGCCCAACTGTGGCGACTGCTGAGCAGAAGTCCGCACTATCCCGGGCTGCGCACCCTTGGCTCGGGCGAGCCGGCTGGTCTGGAAGCCCGGTTCACCTTCGAGGCGCGCCGAGCCGTTGACCGGGATGCGGTCGCCGCCCTGACCGCGCCGGTCGTCTATGCCTTCGGATAGCAGTTCCATCAGCCCTCTCCGGCGTGCTTGGTCTGCTCCCTCCGGACGCCGTGGCCGGAACCCCGGGGCTCGCGGCCCCGGGAACCGGGCGGTGACGGCCCCGGCCGGTTCAGGAGGGATCGGCCACGGTGAGGGGGAACCGGACGGTGACCACGGTGCCGCCGCCTTCCCGCGGGCCGGCGGCGATCGTGCCGCCGTGGGCTTCGACGATGGCCTTGGTGATGGCCAGGCCCAGGCCGGTGCCCTTGATCCCGGCCGCGCGGGCGGTGGACGCGCGGAAGAACCGGGAGAACAGCTGGCCGTACTGTTCCGGCGGGATGCCGATGCCGGTGTCGGCGACCGTGACGACCGCGCTCTGGCCGTCCGGGTCGCCGGTGCCCGGGTCGCCGCCGCGGGGCCCGGCGGTGATGGTGACGGCTCCGCCGTCGGGGGTGTACTTGATCGCGTTCGACAGCAGGTTGTCCAGCACCTGGCGCAGCCGCAGCGGGTCGGCGTGCACCGGCAGGGGCGGGGCCGTCTCGACGTCGACGGTCAGGCGCTTGGCGACGGCGGCGCCGCGGTGGTCGTCGACCGCCTGGCGCACCAGCCGGGTCAGCGACACGGGGCGGGCCTCGACGGTGATCTGGCCGGTGTCCAGGCGCGTCAGATCCAGCAGGTCGTCGACCAGGTGGAGCAGGTGCGCGCTGGTGCGGTCGATGATGTCGGCGAACTTGCGCTGGGTCTCGCTCAGGCCGGCGGTCTCCAGCAGCATCTCCACGTAGCCGCGGATCGTGCCGATGGGGTTGCGCAGCTCGTGGCTGACCAGCGCCACCAGCTCGTCCTTCATCCGGTCGCGCTCGTCGGCCAGCCGGTGGCGCTCGGTGACGTCGGTGGAGATGCCGTCGACGAAGGTCTGCTCCCCCTCCCGGCGCGGAGTGCCCCGGATCCAGATCCAGCGGGTGACGCCGTCCAGGCCGAGGACGCGGCATTCGGCCTGCGCGGGCCGCCCGGCGGTCAGCTCGTTCTGGAAGCGGGCCCACGGCTCCCGGTCGTCGGGGTGGAGCCGCTCACCGATCAGGATGCCCACGTTGACGTCGCCGGGCGGGTCGACGCCGAGCACGGCGGCGATGTTGGAGCCCCGGAACAGCGAGCGCAGCTGCCCGTCGGGGGTGATCTGCGCCGTCCAGATGTTGTCGTCGAGCTGGGAGACGACCCGGGCGAAGTGGCGGCGGCTCTCGGCCAGGTCCATGGCCAGCTCCTCGGCGCGCCGCCGTTCCAGGTGGCGGCCCACGTGCGCGCAGACGCCGTCCAGCAGGTCGACCAGCTGGTCGTCGGGCTCCTGTACGGCGTCGGCGCAGAAGATCAGCACCCCGAGGACCTGGTCGCCGCTGCGCACGGGCAGGGCGATGGTGGCGCGCAGGCCCGCGTCCAGCGCGGCCTGCTTCAGCAGGAAGGGCCGCGCCTCGGCCCTGAGATCGCGGATCCACGTCGCCTCACCGGCCTTCCACACCCCTCCGGGCAGGCCGTCGCCGCAGCGGACGCGGGCCTGCTGGTCGTCGGCGAAGGCGGAGACGTCCCGGTCGGGCCGGCTCCACCAGCTGGTGCGCACGATGCTCTGCCGGTCGGGGGCGACCTGCCAGTATTCGCCGTAGGTCCATCCCAGCGCCCGCACCACCGCGATCAGCACCCCGGTGGCGGCCTCCTCGGTGGAGGAGGCCCCGGCCAGGGCCTGGACCACCGCGTGCCGGGCCTCGTTCAGCATCTGGGCGCGGTGCTCGCGGGTGATGTCGCGTACGGCCAGCACCGCGCCCAGGCGGCGCCCGTCGCCGGTGACGATGGGCCGGGCGTTGACCAGGCAGCGCCGCGCCGCCCTGCCGGGCGGACAGATCATCAGCTGCTGGCCGTCGACGTGCTCGCCGGCCAGCGCCCGGGCCAGCGGCACCTGATCGGGGTGGAGCGGGGTGCGCCCGTCGGGGGTGAACAGGTGGTAGAGCCGCGGCCACTCCTCGCGGCGCGCCGACGGATCGGGCATGTCCCGGTAGAGCCCGCGCGCCGCCTGGTTGGTCACGGTCGCCCGGCCCTCGGCGTCGCAGGCCACCACCCCCACGTCCAGGCTGTCCAGCAGCGCCTGCAGGAAGGTGCGTTCGGCCTCCAGCTGCCGCTGGGCCTCCTGCCGGGCGCTGATGTCATGGAGGAACGCGTGCACGGCCATCTCGCCGTGAGAATCGCGGCCCGCCTGCAGGGACATCTCGACGGGGAACTCCCGGCCGGAGCGGTCGGCCACGACCAGCTCCAGCCGCTCGCCGGGCAGGACGCCGGGGCCGTGCTCGTACAGGGCGGCCAGGCCCTCCCGGTATCGGGAGCGCGACTCGGCGGGAGCGATCAGGTCGCTCACGTCGCGGCCGAGGGCCTCGTCGGCGCTCCAGCCGAACAGCCGCTCGGCCGCGGCGTTCCACGCCCGCACCGCGCCGGCGCCGTCCAGCGAGATGAACGCCTCGTGGGCCTGCTCCAGGATCGACTGCAGGACGGCGCTGTCGCCCAGCTGCGCCACCGATCCCATGAGCGTCCTCCCGCGACTTTCCGATCACGCTATTACAATAAGTGCCCAATCGACTACACTGCGCGCTCAGGGGTGGCACAGGGGATCCGGCCGGGCGCACCGGCGAAGCCCTAGCCGGCCCGCCTGCGCCGCCAGAATCTGAGGGTGGCCTGCAGCGCCGCGAGGGCCGCCGATCCCACCGCGCCCACCAGGGGCTCGCGCTCCTGCTCGGCGGTGGGACCGGGATCGGGCGCGCAGGGGGTGGAGTCCCCGGCCCGGCACGCCTCCAGCTGGGCGGCGAAGGCCAGGCCGACGAACAGGGCCGTCGAGCCCAGGAAGGACCACAGCAGCAGGGCCATCACCGCGGTGAGCGGACCGTAGGTGGCGCCGAAGGTGCCGCTGGTCTCGGTGTACAGGGCCAGCAGGAACGTGAAGCCCATCCACAGCATGAGGGCGACCAGCGCGCCGAAGGCCAGCCAGGTGTGACCGGGCTGCCTGCGGCGCGGGGAGGCGCGGAACAGCACGGAGGTCGACAGCAGCGACAGCAGGAACCCGACCGGCCACCGTGCCAGCGAGAAGGCCTGCCGCATGTCCTCGTCCCAGCGGTAGACCTCGGCCAGGGCCCGGCCGATCGCGCCGCCGCCGACCATCGCGACGAAGCTCGCCGTCATGAAGGCGCCCGCGCTCAGCGCCAGCAGCAGGGCCCGGCCGTACTTGCGGTGGAACGGGCGGTCCCGTTCGACGCCGTAGATGCGGTTGGCGCCGCGCTCGATCTGCGCCATGGCGCTGGTCAGCGAGACCAGGGCGACGATCAGCCCGAGCCACAGGGCCAGGGCGCCGTCGGTCTGGCCCGCCTGCCGGTGGCTGCCGTCGAGCACGTCCTGGACGGCCGCGACGCCGGGCCCGGGCGACAGGTAGCTCAGCGTCAGCCCCAGGACCCGGCCCAGCCGCTCCTGGCCGATCACCGAGCTCAGCCCGACCAGGGCGATGGCTCCGGGGATGATCGACAGGCAGATCTGGAAGGCCAGCGCGCGGGAGTTGGTCAGGCCGTCGCCGTAGCGGAACCGCGTGTAGGAGTCGCGGACCAGATGCCAGCCACCGTAAGCACGCAGCGTCGCCCAAGCGTGGTCGGCGGAGAGCTCTTCGCCGCTCATGCTCTGCGTCTGCGGCACCTGCGTTGCGGTTCCCATATCGATGAGAAGAATGCCGGAAAAGTCATGACATGCCTATCGAATCGCGGAATCGGTCCCGCTCGAGGAAGGCGCTGACCGCTTCCACGAACCGGCGGGGCTCGAACCGGCGGGGGTCGAACCGGCGGGGCTCGAACCGGCGGGGGTCGAACCGGCGGGGCTCGAACCGGCGGGGCTC
>NZ_BOOH01000053.1 GCF_016863135.1 Planobispora longispora | reverse complement strand
CCGGCGGGGCTCGAACCGGCGGGGGTCGAACCGGCGGGGCTCGAACCGGCGGGGGTCGAACCGGCGGGGCTCGAACCGGCGGGGCTCGAACCTGATCATGTTGACCGTTTTCGGCTGTCGTCCCGACCTCGTCGGTGAATGCGGTGCGCGGACGCGGTGCACGGACGCAGTGCCCGGCGCGTACGGCGCACGGCGGGTCCGGCCCGCCGATGGACGCGGCCGCTCACCCCGCTGGCGGGCCGGAGCCCCGTCCGCCGGTGGCCGGCGGGAACCCCGCCGTCAGCCGGTGGGCGCCGGGGAGGCCTCCGGGGGAGCCGGGTCCCCCTCACGCCCGGGGAACGGCTTGCCGGGGAAGTCGCGCCCGTGCCCGCCGTACCACCTCGGATGCTGCGGACGGGTGAGGTCGACGACGGAGGTCGCCGTGGCGGTCTGACCCTCGACCTCGGCCGTCACCGCCACCGTGTCACCGGACTCGATGCCCGTGACGCCCTGACGGCCGGCGCTGACCCGGGTGGAGTCGCCGACCGCGTAGGTGCGGGAGAACCCGTCCTCGCTCCTGACCGTGACGGAGTCCTCGCCCACCTCGGTGACCTCGCCGATCTGTGTGGCGACGGTCTGATATCCGCCGTTCCCGTCGGGCACGACGAACTCGCCGTGGATCGCGCCGAACGGCCCGCGCATCATGCGCTTCCAGCCCTTCCCCGGCGGCGGCGCCGGGGTCGGCGTGGCGTCGCCCTCCGTGACGGACGGGGTCGGGCTGGGAGTGGGAGAGGCCGGCGACGGGGTCGGGGACGAGGCGGTCGCGGCGGCCGCCACCCCCGCCCCGGTGGCGACCACGAGCGCGGTGACCGCCCCGAGAAGGATCTTGCGGGGGACCCGGCGCCGCGGCGGCTCGTCCCGCAGCAGCTCCGTCGGACCGAATTCACTCATCGTGTCATCCTTCCACCTACCGGAGAGTGAAGTCCGGTCCCCATAAATCCGATGTAAACGCCCCGCCGTCCCTCAGGCGTCGCGCAGCCGCAGCAGCAGGCCGCCGGCCAGGAGCGCCGCGGCGGTCCAGGCGGCGAGCACGCCCAGCCCCGCCCACGGGCCGAGGGGCAGGTCCGCCAGGCCGGTGGTGGCCTGGACGGTGAGCCCGGCGTCCATCGGCGAGATCCGGTAGAGGAAACGCTGCGCGTCCGGGTCCTGGACCAGGCGCACCAGGATCGGCGAGAGGTACAGCACGCCGAGCACGACCCCGGCGGCCGTCACAGTGTCGCGCACCGCGGCGGCGACGCCGAGACTGAACAGGGCGATCAGAACGAGGTAGAGGACCGATCCGGCGGCCGCGCGCAGCGTCGGCCCGTCCGCCAGGGACAGCGGCGGGTGGCCGCTCTCGGGGGTGAAGCCGTTGCCGGGCAGGATGAGCCGTGCGGCCAGCACGGACGCCAGCACGGCGACGGTCCCCGCGACCAGCGTGACGCCGGTCAGGACGATCGCCTTGGCGGCCAGGACGGCGCCCCGGCGCGGCATCGCCGTCAGCGTGGTGCGGATCATGCCGGTGCCGTACTCCCCGCCCATCGCCAGCACGGCCAGGGCGGCGACGACCGCCTGGCCCGCCTGGACCCCGATGAGGCCGAGCCTGGGGACGTCGTGGGAGCAGCCCGCCGCGGGACAGGTCGCGGCGGCCGCCGCCGCGGCGCTCACCGCGGCGGTCAGCGCGACGACGGCCAGCAGCAGCGGGCCGGCGCCCGTCCCGGTGCGCAGTTTCGTCCATTCCGCATGCGTCTGCCCTCTCACGCGTCCCTCCGGCGCAGAAGGAAGACGGCCAGGCCGAGGGCGAGCACGGCGTAACCGCACAGCACGGCCAGGCCCGCCCACGGCGCCAGCGGGTAGAAGCCGGCCGCCGGCGCGTAGTGGTGGATCACCTGCGGGTACTCCGGAACGCTCTGCAGGATCGCGAAGGCCGCGGCCGGGGTGACCCGCAGCAGCCACTGGGCGGCGTCCACGGGCAGGACGGAGGCGGTCGCCAGGATGTGGGGAAGGATGATCATCACGACGGCGGCGGCGACGGCCGCGACACCGCGCCGGAACAGGGCGCCCAGGGCCAGGGCGAAGACGGCGGTGGCGGCGAACATCGCCGCGCAGCCGACGATGACGCGCAGCTCGGTGAGCGCGCTCACCGGGAGGACGGGGGTGCCGCCCTCGCGCAACAGCCGCGTGCCCAGCGGGACCGTGACACCGGCGGCGACGAGCCCGGCGGCGAAGGCGGCCGCGCCGATCACGACGGCCTTGGCCGCGGGCACCCGGCCGCGCCGCGGGCTGGCCAGCAGGGTCGTGCGGATCAGTCCTCGCCGGTATTCGGCGGTCATGAACGTCACCGCCACGACGATCACGGCGATCAGGCCGATCGCCACGCCGGTGAGGGGGGTCTCGACGACGGCGTCGCCCAGACGGGGCGCGATGTCGCCGACCCCGGTCACGGTGAACGTGCCGCCGGACTCGACGAGCCCACCCGGGTGGTGGGGCAGGCCGTCGGGTCCCAGGGTGACCCCCACGTCCTGGCGGCTCCAGGCGCCGGCGGGCGCCGTGCCCTCCAGGCCGACCCGGTCGAAGACGGCGGTGACCTCGGCGAAGCGCATCGCCGAGGAGGATCCGCTGATGCCGCCCTGGGTCACCGTCAGATGGCCGGGGGACGCGGCGAACATCCCGATCCGCACCGTGTCCGGCAGCCCGGCCAGGCGGACCGTGCCGACCGCGGCCCAGGTGACGCCGTCGGCGGACTCGTAACCGGTCAGCGTCTCCCCCGTGCGGGTCAGCCGCAGCCAGCGCGGAGACCGCTCGGACACCTTGCCCGGCCGGCCCGCCGTGTCGTGGGTGAAGTCATGCTGCATCCGCACCCCGTGCTCGCCGGTGACCATCACCGCCGCGTACGGCGACCCCTGCTCGCCGCTCTCCTTGACCATCACCCCGGCCTTGGCCCACGGAACGACGCCGGGGACGACGTTCCGGACCCCCGGGACGGCGTCGGGCAGGCGGATCTGCCCGGCCATGGACGTCACCCGGGCGGTGATGGAGCCGTCGCCGGTCAGCTGCCGGTACACGAAGTAGAACTTGTCGTCCACCGCCTCGCCGCCCGGGCCCGTCGGAAGGGCGGGGCAGCGGATCTCGACCGGGCCGTTGCTGCACACGGTGCGCATGCCCGTCGCCAGGAGCACGCCGAGCAGTACGGTGACCAGCGCCGCGGCCCCCATGGCGAGCACCCAGCCGCGGACGGTGCGGAACTTGGTCCACTCCGCGCGCAGCAGGCGGGCGAAGCCGTCGCGCCCGGCCCGCAGGGGCGAGCGGTACGGCGCGGCCGTGTCGGTTCCGGTGCTCATCGCGCCGCCTCCCGTCCCGCGACGGCTCCCGTGGAGGCCCGCGCGTCGTCCGCGAAGGCCCCCGCCTCGGCGCGGAACTCGACGGCGTCCCTGGTCAGGTCCATGTACGCCGCCTCGAGCGTCGCGCGGTACGTCGTCACCTCGGAGAACGGCACCGCCTCCGCGGTCAGGAGCGCCACGACGCGTTCGGCCGCCAGTCCGGAGACGACGAGCGTGTCGCGGCCGGTGGCGGCCACGGTCGCCCCGGCGCTCGCCAGCGCGGCCATCGCCTCCGGACGCCCGGCGGTGCGCACCTCGACCCGGCCGCCCGAGGCGGCCGCGATCAGGTCCTCCACGGCGGTGTCGGCGACGACCCTGCCGCGGCCGACCACCACCAGATGGCCGGCGGTGTCCTGCAGCTCGCCCATCAGGTGGCTGGAGACCAGGACGGCCCGGCCCTCGGCGGCCAGGGACCGCAGCAGGCCGCGCATCCACACGATGCCCTCGGGGTCGAGGCCGTTGAACGGCTCGTCCAGCATGAGCACCGGCGGGTCGCCCAGCAGCGCCGCGGCGACCCCGAGCCGCTGCCGCATGCCCAGGGAGTAGCCGCCCGCCCTGCGCCGGGCCGCGGATCCCAGCCCGACCAGCTCCACCACCTCCCCCACCCGCCGGGCGGTCAGGCCCTGGGAGTGGGCCAGCCAGAGCAGGTGGTCACGGCCGGTGCGGCCGGGCTGCAGCGCGCCGGCGTCCAGCAGGGCGCCGAGGTGCCCGAGGGGATTGCGCAGGCTCCGGTACGGCCGGCCGCCCACCAGCGCGCTGCCCTCGTCGGGCGCGTCCAGGCCGGCGATCACCCGCATCGTGGTGGACTTGCCGGCGCCGTTGGGGCCGACGAAGCCGGTGACCCGCCCCGGCGTCACCGTGAACGACATCCCGTCGAGGGCGAGGACCCGGCCGAACCGCTTGCGCAGCCCGGCGACTTCGATGGTTGCTTCCATGCCACCGCACACTAGGCAGCGGCGGGGGCCGCGGTCGTCACGGAGGGGAGCGGTCTTCGCCGTCGCTGGCGTGAGGGAGGGGGCATCCCTCACGCGAGGGATGCCGGAATCTCCCGCTGCGGGAACAATGGCCTTTCGTGGAGCGAGCGCATGACCGCCAGGGGATGCGGGCCCGCTGGATCGGCCGGGGACGGCGGATCGTCGCGGCCCCGTACGCTCCCGTCGTGGCCGCCGTCCTGCTGGCGGTGCTGGCGGCGGCCGAGTCGGTCGCCCATGTCGCGGGCGCGCTGCCGGCCTATTCGTCCATCGGGGAGACCGTGAGCGCGCCGGCCGGCGAGGTGGTCACGCCCTCTGCGGACGTTGCGGGCACGCCCTCCGCGGACGCGCCGGCCGGCGAAGTGACCGCGCGCCCGGTGGAGGCCTCCCCCGGGGACGCGCCGCAGGACCGGGGCCCCGCCGCCGCCTCGCTCCTGGTGGCGGCCGGTCTGCTCCTCCTGGCCGGCACGCTGCCGGTGGCGCTCGTGCGGACGCAGCCGGCCGTGGCCGCCGTCACCGTCTCCGCGGCGGATCTGCTGTCGCTGGCCGCCCTCCACACGCTGACCGCGGCGGGCGTGGCCGCGCAGCTGATCTGCGGCTACCGGCTCGGCCGCGCCGGCTCGCAGGCGCTGGCCGTCTCCCTGGCGGCGCCGTTCGTGCTGGTGGCGCTGGCCGGCACGGCGGCCGGCGGGACGGGGCTCCCCACCCTGCTGGCGGCCTGTCTGGCGCCGGCGGCGGCCATGGCCGGGATCGCGCGGCGGGCGCACACCCGGGCGCTGGGCGACAGCGCCGCCCGGCAGGCCATCGCCGACACCCTCCTGGAGCACGCCGCGCGCGGCGAGCGCGCGCGCATCGCCCGCGAGCTGCACGACGTCGTGGCCCACCACATCTCCATGGTCGCCGTGCAGGCGGAGACGGCGCGGCTGGCCACCCCGGGCATGCCGGCCGCCGGCGCGGAGCGGCTGTCGGCCATCGGCGACACCGCCCGGGCGGCGCTGACCGAGATGCGGCGGCTGCTCGGCGTGCTGCGCGAGGACGCGGGAGCGGAGGCTGCGGACCGGCGGCCCCAGCCGGGCCTGCGCCTGGGCGAGCTCAACGAGCTGCTCGACGAGGCGCGGGACGCCTCGGGGACGGGTGCCCGCCTCATCCTGAGCGGTTCTCCGGTCACCCTCGACCCCGGCGTCGAGCTGGCGGCCTACCGCATCGTCCAGGAGGCCCTCACCAACGCCCGGAGGCACGCGCCGGGAGCCGCCGTCGATGTGGAGCTGCACTACACCGGCGACGGGCTGCGCCTGCTCGTCCGCGACAACGGGCCCGGCCCGGCCGCGGCGGCGCCGTACGCCGGGCACGGGCTGTCCGGCATGCGCGAGCGCGCCGCGGCCATCGGCGGCGAGCTGCGCGCCGGCCCGGCCGCCGGGGGCGGTTTCCTCGTCGAGGCCCGCCTGCCGGCCGGGGACGGGATGCCCGGATGAGCGGCCCGTCCCCGGCGGTCCGGATCGTCGTCGCCGACGATCACCTGGTGGTCCGCACCGGGTTCGCCGCGCTGCTCGACACCCAGCCGGACTTCACCGTCGTGGCGACCGCCTGCGACGGGGCGCAGGCCGTGCGGGTGTGCCGCGAGCTGTCCCCCGACGTCGTCCTGATGGACGTGCGCATGCCGGTCATGGACGGCATCGAGGCCACCAGGCGGCTGGCCGGCTCCGCGGAGGCCGGGCCGCGCGTGCTCATCCTGACGACCTTCGACCTGGACGAGTACGTCTACGACGCGCTCCGCGCCGGGGCCAGCGGGTTCCTGCTCAAGGACGTCACCGCCGAACGGCTCTTCGACGCGGTGCGCGTCATCGCGGCCGGTGAGGCGCTGCTGGCCCCGGCGGTCACCCGCCGCCTCATCGGCGAGTTCGCCCGCCTGCACGCCCGGCCCGGCGCCCGGGACACGGCCGTGCTCGCGGCGCTCACCCCCCGCGAGACGCAGGTCCTGCGGCTGGTCGCCGAGGGCCTGTCCAACCCGGAGATAGCGGGCCGGTTGACGGTCACCGAGGAGACGGTGAAGACCCACGTGAGCCGCGTGCTGAACAAGCTCGGGCTGCGCGACCGGACGCAGGCGGTCATCGCCGCCTACGAGACCGGCCTGGTCGTTCCGGGCTCCCGCGCGCCGGGACGGCCCGCGGGAGCCCCTCCCGCCTGACCCTCGCCCGCCTGACCTGGAGAGCATTTTTCCCAGAAATGGCAACAGGATTTGCCGTAACCGCCCGGCCGGGGGCACGCTGCTCGGCATGAACGCACACCACGAATCCAGACACGGACACCAGCACGCCTCCGAGCACGGGACCACCCCCGGGCACGCCTCCGAGCACGGGCACGCCCCGGGGCACCGCGCCTCCGAGCAGCAGCACGGACACGGACACGGCCATGGACACGGGCACCACACCGACCTCGACTGGGAGGTCATGGCCACCCATCTGGAGAGCCAAGGCGAGCTGCACCTCCCGGCCCTCCGCCAGGCGGCGGCCCGCCTGCGGGAGCTGCTCGGCCCGGAGAAGGAGGTCCGGCGCATCCTCGACATCGGCAGCGGACCGGGCGTGATGACCTGTGTTCTGGCCGAGACCTTCACAGGCGCCGAGGTCGTCGCCGTGGACGGCGCGCCCGGGCTGCTGGACCGCGCCCTGGCCCGCGCCGAACGGCTCGGCCTCGGCGGCAGGGTGACCGTCCGGCACGCGCAGCTGCCCGAATGCCTGGACGGCGGTGACGAGCACGCGGAGGGCGGCCTCGGCACGGCGGATCTGATCTGGAGCAGCAAGGCCGTGCACCACCTCGGCGACCAGCAGGGCGCGCTGAACGCGCTCGCCGGCGCCCTGCGGCCCGGCGGGCTGCTCGCCGTGGCGGAGGGCGGCCTGCCGATGCGCTTCCTCCCGCGCGACATCGGCCTCGGCAGGCCGGGCCTCCAGGCCCGACTCGACGTCGTCCAGGAGCAGTGGTTCGAGGTCATGCGGGCCGAACTGCCCGGCAGCACCGCCGTGGTCGAGGACTGGCCCGCGATGCTCGGCCGCGCGGGGCTCACCCGCACCGGCGGCTCCACCTTCCTCCTCGACCTGCAGGCGCCTCTGGACGAGCCGGCCCGCGCCTTCCTGCACGCCCATCTGACCCGGCTGCGGGAGACGGTGAGCGAGTCCCTGACGGCGGAGGACTACAAGACACTCGACGCGCTGCTCGATCCCGGGGCGCCGGAGGGCGTCCTGCGGCGGCCCGACGCCTTCCTCCTGTCCGCCACCACGGTCTTCACGGGCGTGCGCCCCGCCCGGTGACCGTCCCCGGACGGCTCCCGGCAGTCACCAGAGAACGGAGTCCATGGTGAAAACAGCCGAAACAGAACGAGACGAGGCGGCGGCGAGCCCGGCGCGGACGCCCTCGGCCCGGTGGGCGCTCGCCGGCCTCTCCTTGTCCATGCTGCTGTCCTCTCTCGGCACCAGCAGCACCAACATCGCCCTGCCGGCGCTCGCGCAGGCCTTCAGCGCCTCCTTCCAGGAGGTCCAGTGGGTCGTCCTCGCCTACCTCCTCGCCATCACCACCTTGATCGTCAGCGCCGGGCGGCTCGGCGACATCATCGGCCGCCGGAGACTGCTCCTGGCCGGCATCTCCCTGTTCACGGCGGCCTCGATCCTGTGCGGCCTCTCGCCCGCCCTCTGGGTGCTGATCGCCGCCCGGACCGCGCAGGGCGTCGGCGCGGCCGTCATGATGGCTCTCACCATGGCGTTCGTCGGTGAGACGGTTCCGAAGGCGAAGACCGGCAGCGCCATGGGACTGCTCGGGACGATGTCCGCGATCGGCACCGCTCTCGGCCCGTCGCTCGGCGGCGTCCTGATCTCCGGGCTCGGCTGGCAGGCGATCTTCCTCGTCAACGTGCCGCTGGGCGTCGCGGCCCTCCTCCTGTCGCGCCGTCACCTGCCCGCCGACCGGCGGGGACCGGAGACCGGCCGGGCCCGGTTCGACAACGTGGGCACGCTGGTGCTCGCCCTGACGCTCGCGGCCTACGCGCTCGCCATGACAGCCGGGCGCGGTGATTTCGGCCCGCTCAACCTCGCCCTGCTGCTGGCCGCCGCCGCCGGAGTCGGCCTGTTCGTGCGCGTCGAAGCCGGGGCGGCGTCACCCCTGATCCGATTGGCGGTGTTCCGCGATCCGGCGCTGAGCGCGAGCCTCGCCATGAGCGCGCTCGTCTCGACGGTGATGATGGCGACGCTGGTGGTCGGGCCGTTCTATCTCTCACGCGCGCTCGGCCTCGGCGAGGCCCTCGCCGGGCTCGCCCTGTCGGCGGGCCCGATCGTCACCGCGCTGACCAGCGTGCCGGCCGGGCGCGTCGCGGACCGTTTCGGCTCGCGGCGCATGACCGTCGCCGGGCTCGCGGGAATGGCGGCCGGTTCCCTCGCCCTGTCCCTGCTGCCGGAGACGCTCGGCGTCTTCGGATACATCGCCCCCATCGTCGTCACCACCGTCGGCTACGCGGTGTTCCAGACGGCCAACAACACCGCCGTCATGGCGGACGTCCGCCCGGATCAGCGGGGCGTCGTCTCCGGCATGCTCAACCTGTCGCGCAATCTCGGGCTCGTCACCGGCGCGTCCGTCATGGGCGCCGTGTTCACGCTCGCCTCGGCGACGACCGACGTCGCGACGGCGCATCCCGGGGCCGTCGCCACCGGCATGCGGGTCACGTTCGCGGTCGCGGCGATCCTGGTCGTCGTCGCGCTCGCCGCCGCGGCCGGAAGCCGCGCCCTGTCACGGCGGACGACGCCGCCGGCTCCGGATAACCGGTTGCCCGCCGGACCGGCCGTTTGATCTACTCATGATCAGTCAATCCACGCCAGAGGAGGCGAAATGAGGCACACGTCCATGTCCATCCAGAACATCCAGATCACCCACGTGAAGGACATGACGTTTGTCGGCCTCATCGACATCGGGGAGGGCTGCCTCCGGTAGGCACGTCCTCCGTTCCCGCCGGCTCCACTCCCTCTGGCCCGGACCCGGGCCCGCCGCGCTCCTGGCCCTGTCCATCGTCGCCACGACGGCGCTGCCGCTCGCGGCGCCGCAGCTCACCCGCCGGTTCGTCGACGACGCGGCCGCCGGCGCGGGCATCGACCGGCTCACCCTCATCGCCCTGGGCTACCTCGGCCTGGCCGTCGCCGGGCAGGCGGCCCGGACCCTCACCGCGTGGCTGGCCGGCAGGCTCGCCTGGGCCGGGACCGACCGGCTGCGCGAGCGGCTGGCCGCGCACGCGCTCGGCCTGGACATGGCCTTCCACGGCCGGCACACGCCCGGCGAGATGATCGAGCGGGTGGACGGCGACGTGGCCGCCGTCGCCGGCTTCGTCGTGGCGTTCCTGCTGGACGTGGTGGCCGGCGTGCTGCTGCTGTGCGGAGTGATCGCCGTGGTGGCGGTCACCGTCGACCCGGGCGTCGGCGCGGTCCTGCTGGCCTACTGCGCGCTGATCGGCCTCGGCATGGTCCGCGCGCAGCGGCTGGCCGTCCCGTCCGCCGCGCGGGCGCGGGCGGCCGGCGCCGCGCTCTCCGGTTACCTGGAAGAGCGCCTGGCCGGCGCGGAGGACCTGCGCGCCAACGGCGCGGGCGAGCACGCCGTCCGCCGCTTCCACCAGGTCAGCGCCGCGCTGTGGCGGGCCGATCGGCGCGGGGACGCGGTGGGCAGTTCCGTGCTGGCCGGCACCGGCGTGGCGTTCGCGGCGGGCACGGCGCTCATGCTGGCCCTGTCGGGCACGCTCAGCGCCGGCACCGCGGTGCTGCTGCTGCAGTACACCCTCATGGTCCGCACGCCGTTCGAGCGGCTGATCGACCAGCTGCGCCAGTACCAGACGGCACTGGCCGGGCTGGGACGCATCGGCGAGCTGCTGGCCGTACGGAGCACGCTGCCCGCGCCCCCCTCCCCCGCCCGGCGGCTGCCCCCGGCCGGCCCGCTCAGCCTGGAGCTGGACGCGGTCGACTTCGCCTACGACGACGAGCCCGTGCTCTCGGGCATCACGCTCCGCCTCGCGCCGGGAGAGACGCTCGGCCTGGTGGGCCGCACCGGCAGCGGCAAGACCACCATCGCCCGGCTGATCGCGCGCCTGTACGACCCGACGGCGGGCGCCGTCCGGGTCGGGGGCCTGGACCTGCGCGAGGCCGACCCCGCCTCGGTGCGCGGGCGCGTCGGCGTCGTCACCCAGGACGTGCAGGTGTTCAGCGCCACCGTCCGGGACAACCTCACCCTGTTCCGGGCGCACCCCGGCGACGACCGCCTGCGGGAGGCCCTCGCCGAGGTCGGGCTCGGCGACTGGGACCTCGACGCCCCGCTCGGCGCGGTCTCGGCCGGACAGGCGCAACTTCTGGCCCTCGCCCGCGCCTTCCTCGCCGACCCCGGCCTCGTGGTGCTCGACGAGGCCTCCAGCCGGCTCGACCCGGCCACCGAACGCCGCGTCGACCGCGGCGTCACCCGGCTGCTGTCCGGCAGGACCGGCGTGCTCATCGCGCACCGGCTCGCGTCGTTGTCCCGTGCGGACCGGATCGCCGTCGTGGCCGACGGGAAGATCGTCGAATACGGCGGACGCCGCGACCTCCTCGCCGATCCGACCGGCCGGTTCGCGCGGATGCTCGAGGAGGCGCGCCGATGAGACCCCTCATGACGCCCCTCCTGGCGGTGACCGCCACACTGGTCCGCTTCGAGCTCCGCCGCTATCTCGTCGGCGGCCTGCTGTGGATGCCGGCCAGCATCCTGCCGCTGGCCGGCGGGCTGATCCTGCAGCGGCTGTTCGACGACCTCGGAACCGGCGGGGCGCCGCTCCTGCTGTGCGCGGCCTTCGTCGGGGTGGAACTGGTCCGCGGCCTGACGATCGTCATCGCCTGGACCTACGGCGACTACTGGTGGAGCGCGGCGGCGGCCCTGCTCCGGGCCAACGTGCTGCGCTCGATCCTGACCGGCCGGGGACGGGCGCGGCACTCCCCCGGCGAAGGGCTCGCCCGGCTGCGCGACGACGTAGGCGACGTGGTGAACTTCGTGGACGAGTCCGTGCCGCTGGCCGGGGCCGTGCTGTTCGGCGCCGCCGCCCTGACGATCATGGCGTCCGTCGATCCCGCCGTCACGCTGGTCCTGGTCATCCCGGCGATCGCGATCGGAGTGCTCAGCCGCCTGCTGAACCGGACGATCAGGCGGCTGCACCGGCGCTCCCGCACGCTCGGCGCGGCCGTCACCGGCCACCTCGGCGAGATCTTCGGCGCCGTACTGGCGATCAAGACCGCCGGGGCCGAGGAGGCGGCGCTGGAGCGGCTGCGCCGGCACAACCGCCTGCGCCGCGAGGCGGCGGTCAAGGACCGGCTCGCGACCGACCTGCTGGGCGCCGCGACCGGCGCGACCGTCGAGATCAGCATCGGCCTGGTGCTGCTGCTGGCCGCCCCGGCCATGCACCGGGGCGACTTCACCGTGGGCGACCTGGCGCTGTTCACCACCTATGTCGGCTGGCTGACCGCGCTGCCGCGGACCATCGGCGGGATCCTGTCGCGAATGCCCCAGGCCGCCGTCTCCGTCGAGCGGCTCACCCAGATGACGGGGCCGGGAGAGGACCTGTCCCGCGACACCGGCGTCTGGTTCCGCCGGGACCACCCCGTCCCGGCCCGCCCGGTCCACGACGACCCGCTCGAGGTGCTGCAGGCGCGGGGACTCACCGTCGGGTACGGCCTGCACGGGGTGGACCTGGAAATCGAGCGGGGATCGTTCACCGTGATCACCGGCGCGGTCGGCTCCGGCAAGACGACGCTGGTGCGCGCCCTGCTCGGGCTGGAACCGGCGGACGCCGGGACGATCCGCTGGAACGGCCGGCCGGTGGCCGACCCCGGCGGCTTCCTGGTGCCCGACCGGGTCGCGTACGTGGGGCAGGCGCCCCGCCTGTTCTCCGCCTCGTTGCGGGAGAACCTGCTGCTCGGCCGGCCCGCCGACCGGCTGGAGCGGGCGGTGCGGCTGGCGGCCTTCGACCGCGATCTGGCCGGGATGCCCGCCGGCCTGGACACCGTCGTCGGCCCCCGGGGAGTGCGGCTCTCGGGCGGCCAGGCGCAGCGGGTGACCGTCGCGCGGGCGCTGGTCCGCTCGCCCGACCTGCTCGTGGTCGACGATCTGTCCTCGGCCCTGGACGTGGAGACCGAGCGGCGGCTGTGGGAGGGGATCACCGGCGTCTGCACGCTGCTGGTCGTCTCCCACCGGCCCGCCGTCCTGGCGCGGGCCGACCAGATCATCGTGCTGGACCGGGGCCGGGTGGCCGGCCGGGGGCGGCTGGAGGAACTGCTGGAGACCTGCCCGGAGATGCGGCGGCTGTGGTCGTGAGACCCCTCCGCCCCGCACGGCCCGGCCGACCTCCGCCACCGGGCCGTGCGGGCGCGGTGATCCTCATCCGATCCGCCCGACGCGCCGCGGAGGTCAGCCCCACCCATCTCCGAACGTGACACACTGCTCACTACCAGTGATAAACGGGGGGAAGCCGGTGTCGTACGACAATGAGACCACTGAGACCCGGGAACGCGACTGGCGGCCCTACATGACCGCCGGCGCGGCCCTGGCCGCCGCGGCCGTCGTCGCCGCCGCGTTCGCCGCGGACTCCGGCAGGCACGGATCGGCGACGGCGCCGCCCGGGATCACCGGACTCCAGGACCGGCCCGGCGTCCTGGCCGCCGCGCCCCCCGCCCTCCCGCTCCTGCCGGAGCTCTCCTCCGCCGCTCCCCCCGCCACCGCGGCCTCCGCCTCGCCCGCCGAGCCACCGCCCGGACCGCAGACGCGGAGGTCGCCCGGCCGCTCCGGCCCCTCCTCCGGACGTGGAACGGGCGCGCGCGTGCCCGCCGTCCAGGGGGGCGAGCCGCAGGGGATCGGCTGGCGGCCGGAGCAGACCGGCGGCGGCCAGGACCGCCAGGGCGCGCGCGCCGACCGGCCCGGCCGGAGCCGGGCCGCCGCCCGCGCCGAGCACCGGTCCCCGCGCCCGGCGGAGGACGGGGCCCGCTCGGGGGAAACCGGCCGGCGCCCGTCCGCCAGGACGGACGTCCCCGTCCGCGGGACGCCCAGACCCACCGGCCGCCCCACCCGGCCCGGCAGGAGCACCTCCTGCGCCCGCATCCCCCTGACCGGCTGGCGGTCCCCCCACTGCACCGGCCTGTGGGGCGTGTCAGAGGGACGCGGGATCATCGAGACCATCCTGGGGTTCGTCGCGCCGCGGCAGAGCACCCGCCAAGGAGCGGCGCGGCCGCCCTCGTCCGGGTGACGCCGCCCGGAGACGGTGGGCGTGGTGACCGGCGGCCGGGCCGCGCCCCTCAGGCGTGCGGGCCGACGGTCACGGGACCGATCGTCAGACGGGGAACGCCCTGGAGGATCTCCGCGATCCGCTCGGCCTGAGCCTCCAGCTCCCGCATCCGCGCGGAGGTCAGCTCCCCCAGCGGCTCCACCGTGATGTCGATCCTGCGGCCGGAGCGGCGCTGGTGCCACACCCCGGCGACGACGCCGTCGACGAGCAGCACCGGGAAACACCCCGCCTGCCCGCCGGCCAGGGCCCGCTCCGCGGCCCTTCCGGGGAAGACCGTCTCACGCGGATGGCAGCCGACCGCGTAGGCGTCGAAGTACGGCAGCAGCCGCACCCCCCGCGCCCCGGCGTCCGGATCCGCCTCCGACCCCGGGCCGGCTTCGGCGTCCCCGGCCGTCACCCAGCCGGTGACGCCGTCGGCGTCCACCGGCTGGAGCTCCCCCTCCAGGGAGGCGAACAACTCCGCCGCCCAGCGCCGCGGCGCCGACAACCACTGCGCGAAGTGCTGCGGGGTGGCCGGCCCGTAGGCGTACAGGTACCGGCGGACCAGCTCGGCGAGGGCCTCCGGCCCGCCGGCGGGCCGGAACCCGGGCAGCAGGCGGGCCGGGGCGGTGTAGGTGACCTTCCGGCCCCGGTTGGGACCGAAGCACAGCGCGCCGCGGTTCGCCGCCGTGGCCACGGCCTGCCGCCAGCGGGGCCACATGCCCTGGAAGGCCGGGACGACCGGATCCGCGGCCCACGCCCCGGCCCGCTCGGCGATCGCCTCGGTCAGCTCGTCGGCCGTCAGCTCCGCGCCGGCGAGCGCCTCCGCGATCGCCGCCACGACCCGGTCGGTCTGCTCCGGCGTCATCCGCACGTCCGGCGGCATCGGATTGGCCCCGGCCGGCAGCGCCGACAGCGCCCCGGTCCACATCGGCAGGTCCCGGGCGGGCAGCAGGTGGACCGTGCCGCGCGGGCCGAAGGTCTTGATCAGGCTGTGCTCGGTCCACAGGGCCTCGCGCACGTCCACGCGGGTGGTCCCGGCGGTGCGCAGCCCGATCGACATCTCCGCCGCCGACAACACCTGGGCGTGCGCGCCGCACATGGCGGCGGCGGCTCCGGCGGGCCCGGCGTCGGCCAGCGGGGCCGCCAGACCGTGCCGCCGCAGCCGGCGGGCGCGGACCCGCTCCCACGACAACCGCGCCGTGCGCGCCGGGCGGTCACTGCTCTCGGCGATCCTGCTGCTCATCGGGACGGGGCTCCTTCGGGGATCGGGGTCCGGGTGCGGCGGCCCGCCGCGAAGCGCGCCGCCGTACCCGCACCGTAGATCCCATTCAGGTCAGATCCTGTCCTGTGCGGACCACGCGGACCCCTGATCCGACGACCGGGAGCGGCATCGTGAGAGACGGCACCGTGGAAACGGAGCCGCCGGGACGGCCCCCGCGCTCACCCTCCGAGCGCCGCCGGGTAGGTCACCTCCGCCAGCAGGCGCTGCCCGGAGGTGTTCGGGTGGAAGTAGTCCCACCGGCTCACGTGCGACAGCTCGAACGGGTACCCGAACACCGCGCCGCCGTCGTAGCGGCACGTGATCTGCTCGGCGCAGACCCCCGCCAGCACCGCGTTGAAGTCGGCCACCCGCTGGCGCACCCGCTCCCGCCGGTCCACATCGGCCTGATCGGTCGAGCGCGGCCTGGCCAGCATCGACTGGCAGATCCCGAACGCCGCCCACGCCGAGCGGGCCGCGGAGCTGTCCTTGCCGACCTGCCACAACCGCCTGACGTCGGGAATGCTCGCCACGAAGATCGACGCCTCGGGCAGGCCCGTGACCAGCGTGCGCATCGCCGTACGGAACGAGGCCTCGAAGTCCGCCACCGACGTCATGCCCGCCTCCGAGGAGGTGCAGGCGTCGTTGGCGCCCATCAGGATCGTGACGTAACCGGCCCGCTGCGAGACGGCCAGCTCGGCCTGCCCGGGCAGGTCGGCGATCCTGGCGCCGGAGCGGGCGTCGTTGTAGGCGACCATGGAGGGGTCGTCGGCCAGCAGGCGCAGATAGTGGCTGTCCACCCTCGTGCTGGTGCCGGTGGACCACGACCTGGACGGGCAGTCGACGTAGAAACCGCAGGCGTTGAAGCCCCGGGTGATGGAGTCGCCCAGCGACGCCATCGCGGTCGCGGCCACCCGGACCGGGCGGGCGGTCTCCGGACTCCGCGCCGGCGTGACCGCCGCGGCGTGCGCCGGAGCCGGGGCCGCGGCCACCGCTCCGGCGAGGGCCACCAGGACGACGAGGATCCGGCGCGGGACGTTCATCAGGCCTCCTCGGGCTCTCCCCCGATCGGCTCATCGCTCAGAATGTCCGCCCGCACCAGAAACCTGACAAGACGACATAACACATCCGTGTCCCACGAGTAAGGGCAGTTCTCACGAACCGTACGGATGCAACCGCATCCGCAGCCGGACCCGCGAGCCACCCGCCCCCTGCTGGATGTTGAGCTGATCGCACAGCTGACCCATCAGCCACAGCCCGAACCCGCGCGACGCGCCCGCCTCCGGGCGGTCGCGCACCGCGTCCTGCGGCTTCAGGCTGCCCACGCTGTCGGTCACATCGACCGTCAGGAAGGAGTCGTCCTGCCACACCGACACCGTGCCGCTGCCCCCGCCGTGCTCCAGCACGTTGATCGCCGCCTCGTTCGCGGCGATCAGCAGGTTGTCCAGCCGCTCCCCGCTCAGCCCCGCCAGGGCCGCACGACGCTGGATGCGTCCTCGCAGCGTCCCCAGATCAGAGGTGATCGGCCAGCGCCGATCGCCGGTGGCGGTCATGATCCCCCCTGTCGGCGATCCGCCCGGAGGCCCCGCGCCACGTATCCCGCCCGGCCCGTCGCCACGGCTACCGCGACCGGAGGAAGTCGACCGCATCCGACACCGTGGGCACCACGGTGAAGAAATGCACCAGCCCCGTCGTACGGAAAATCCTGGTCAGGCGCGGCTGCATGTCGGCCAGGGCCACCACCCCGCCCCGCTCGCCCACCAGGGTGCGCAGTCCCAGGAAGACCCGGATCCCCGTCGAGTCGCAGAAACTCAGGTGCGTCAGATCCACGATGAGATCGCGGCTGTCGGACGGCAGCGCCTCGACGATGTCCTGGCGCAACTGCTCGGCGTTGGTGTAATCCAGCTCCCCCGCCAGCGCCAGCACGGCCGCCCGCTCCAGCGCCCCCTCGGGAACGACGGCGAGCTCAACGGCAACGGTCACCAAGACACCTCCGGCCTCCTCCGGCTCCACCTGCGCATCGGCGGCAGAACCCCGGCCGGCACCCGAGCCCTGCTCACCGCCTCCAGAGTGTCACGATCCATCCGTTAATGGGAGCCGTTCCCGGCCCCCGCCTCGGCGTTCACCCTCCGGCCGGCGAACCGTCCGCCGCCACCCGCACGGCCAGCCCGCCCAGCACCGTCCCCATCACATACCGCTGCACCCGCGCCCACAGCGGCCGCCCGGCGAAGAACGCCGCCACCGACCCCGCGGCCAGCACGATCATCCCGTTGACCGTCACCGCGATCACCACCTGGGTCAGCCCCAGCAGCACGCTCTGCACGGCGACGTCACCGCGCGCGGGATCGACGAACTGCGGGAGCAGCGACACGTACAGGATAGCGATCTTAGGGTTGAGCAGGCTGGTCATCAGCCCCATCGCGAAAAGCCGGCGCGGCCGGTCCACCGGGAGCCGCCCCGGCGCGAACACCGGCCGCCCGCCCGGCCGCACCGCCTGCCACGCCAGCCACAGCAGATAGGCCGCCCCCGCGAGCTTGAGCGCCGTGTAGGCCGCGGGCACCACCGCGAAGACCGTCGCGATCCCCGCGGCGGCCGCCACCACGTACACCAGGAAGGCCGTCCCGACGCCGGCCAGGGAGATCAGCCCCGCCGCCCGCCCCTGCGTCACCGACCGCGACACCAGATAGATCATGTTCGGGCCCGGGGTGAGAACCATGCCCAGGGCGACCACTGCGATACCGAGAACCGCGCTGACAGACACCATGGGCCCATCTTGATCAATCTCCCGGCCCGGGGAGAACGGCCAATCCCCGTAAGTGGCCCTTGATCCGCATCGTTGTCCTCGATGATCTTCAGGATTGTTTTCGTATCGACCCAGCGCCTTTACAATGTAGATTAACAGCACAGGGTAAGATCGGCCGGGTGATCCTGCCCGCCGTACCCGGACCCCCGGGTCCCGCCGTCGAGCCGGCGCGCGACCCCTATCGGGTCTACCTCGACTCCCTCACCGGCGCCGAGTCCCGCCGCGCCATGCGCGGCTGCCTGGACCGGCTGGCCGCGCTCATCTCCGGCGGGGAGGCGTCCTCCGGCGCGGGCCAGCCCTGGCACCTGCTGCGCTACGAGCACACCGTCCGCCTGCGCGCCCTCATGGTCGAGCGCGGCTGGTCCCCCGCCTACGTCAACAAACACCTCGTCGCGCTGCGCCGGGTGCTGCGCGAGGCCTGGCGGCTCGGCCAGATGACCGCCGAGGACTACCAGCGCGCCGCCGACCTCCCGACCCTCGACCACACCCGGCTCCCCACCGGCCAGCACGTCCCCGCGGAGGTCGTGGGCGCGGCCCTGGCCGCCTGCGACGGCGACGACTCCCCCGCCGGGGTCCGCGACGCCGCGCTGCTCGCGGTTCTCTACTCCACCGGCTGCCGCCGCGCCGAGATCGCCGGGCTGACCCTGGCCGACTACGACCCCGGGGCACGCTCGCTGCGGGTGCGCGGCAAGCGCGACAAGGAGCGCATGGTCTATCTCACCGCCCAGGCCGTCGGGCGGATGGAGCGGTGGCTGGCCGTACGGGGCAAGCCCGCCGGCGCCCTGTTCTGCCCCATCAACAAGCACGGATTCCTGCGGCTGCGCGAGGGCGCGCCCGCCCCGATGACGGGACAGGCCGTCGCCGACATCCTGGCCCGGCGGCTGGCCCAGGCCGGAGCCATGCCGCGCACCCCCCACGACTTCCGGCGCACCTTCATCGGCGAGCTGCTCGACGCCGGCGTGGACCTGGCCACCGCCCAGGCCCTCGTCGGCCACTCCTCCCCCGCCACCACGGCCCGCTACGACCGCCGTCCCGAACGGCGCCGCCGCGAGGCCGTCGACCGGATCACCCTCCCGGCCGCCCGGCCGCTCTGACGCGTCCACGGAGCGGGCGACCGGTCCCGCCGCTTCGCGTGTCCCCCTCGTCCGGCGGCGATCCGCCGATCGGCGGATCGCCGCGACCGGCCGGCTGACCCGGCGGCCCCGCCGTCCGGCGCTCAGGTTCCGTCCCCCGGCCGGTGTTGACAGAAGCGCCGGTCGTAGCAGGCTGGATGCGGCGGCCCGCCGAATGGGGACAGATGCTCGCGGGGAGGAGGAGTCTTGAGCGGGAAGATCTCGCAACAGCCGCCGTTCCTGCTGGTCAACGCGGTGCCGTACGCGCTGCTGGCGCTCCCCGTCGCGATCCTGATGATCGTGGAGGACTGGACGGGCGGCGCCCTGCTCATCGACCTCGGCCTGTTCGGGCTGGCGGCCGCGTGGATGCTCGGCATGTTCACCCTGCGTCCCGGCTGGTGGGACCGGCCACGGATCATGGGGGTGTTCGTCGCGGGGCTGCTCGCGATCACCGCGGTCCTGGTGGTCCGGCACCCCGTTTTCGGGCTCTTCACCCCCGCCGCCTTCATCTACTCCTTCACAGTCCTGCGCTGGCCGTGGCGGCTGCTGGGCGTGACCGCCGCAGCGGTCCTGGCCGGTACGGCGCAGGCGTCCGGCGTCCCCGGGACGGACGCGTTCGGCCTGACGCTGCACGTGATCATCGTCGCCTTCAACATCGTCCTGATGTGCGCCTGCGCCTGGGGCCTGCGGCTCGCCGAGAAGGAGGAGGAGCGGCGCGAGCAGACCCTCGCGGAGCTGAGCGAGACGAATCGGCGG
>NZ_BOOH01000052.1 GCF_016863135.1 Planobispora longispora | reverse complement strand
AAGGCGCTGACCGAGTCGGTGAACGTCATGGCCGACAACCTCACCGCGCAGGTGCGCAGCATCGCCGAGGTGACGACCGCGGTCGCCAAGGGCGACCTCTCCCAGAAGATCCGGGTCGACGCCCGCGGTGAGATCATGGAGCTGAAGGAGACCATCAACACGATGGTCGACCAGCTGTCCGCGTTCGCCGACGAGGTCACCCGCGTGGCCCGCGAGGTCGGCACCGAGGGCAACCTGGGCGGTCAGGCCACCGTCCGCGGGGTCTCCGGCACCTGGAAGGACCTCACCGACAACGTCAACGTCATGGCCTCCAACCTGACCAGCCAGGTGCGCAGCATCGCCCAGGTGTCCACCGCGGTCGCCAAGGGCGACCTCTCGCAGAAGATCACGGTCGAGGCCAAGGGCGAGGTCGCCGCGCTCGCGCAGACCATCAACACCATGGTCGACACGCTCAGCGCGTTCGCCGACGAGGTCACCCGCGTGGCCCGCGAGGTCGGCACCGAGGGCCAGCTCGGCGGCCAGGCCCGCGTGCCCAACGTGGCGGGCACCTGGAAGGACCTCACCGACAACGTCAACTCCATGGCCGACAACCTGACCAGCCAGGTGCGCAGCATCGCCCAGGTCACCACGGCGGTCGCGCAGGGCGACCTGACCAGGAAGATCGACGTGGACGCCCGCGGCGAGATCCTGGAGCTGAAGACCACGATCAACACCATGGTGGACCAGCTGTCGTCCTTCGCCGCCGAGGTCACCCGCGTGGCCCGCGAGGTCGGCAGTGAGGGGCGCCTGGGCGGCCAGGCCGAGGTGGAGGGCGTCTCCGGCACCTGGAAGCGGCTGACGGAGAACGTCAACGAGCTGGCCGGCAACCTCACCCGCCAGGTCCGCGCGATCGCCGAGGTGACCAGCGCCGTGACCTCGGGCGACCTGACCCGCTCGATCACCGTGGACGCCTCCGGGGAGGTGGCCGAGCTCAAGGACAACATCAACTCGATGGTGAAGTCGCTGCGCGAGACCACCCTGGCCAACCAGGAGCAGGACTGGCTCAAGTCCAACCTGGCCCGCATCTCCGGCCTCATGCAGGGGCACCGGGACCTGTCCGTCGTGGCCGAGCTGGTGATGAACGAGCTGGCCCCGCTCGTGCGCGCCCAGTACGGAACGTTCCTGCTGGCGGAGGAGACCTCCGCGGGGCCCGAGCTGCGGGTGGTCGGCGGTTACGGCCACAAGGAGATCGGCCGCCGCCACGCCTTCGGCGACTCCCTGGTCGGACAGGCCGCCACCAGCAGGCGGCCCATACTGGTCGAGGAGACCCCCGCCGGGTACGTCACCATCTCCTCGAGCCTGGGGGCGGCCGCCCCGGTCACCCTGATCGTGCTGCCGATCATCTTCGAGGACCAGGTGCTCGGCGTGATCGAGCTGGCCAGCCTGAGCCGGTTCACCGCGGTGCACCGGGCGTTCCTGGAGCAGCTGGTGGAGACCATCGGCGTCAACGTCAACACCATCGTCGCCAACGCCCGCACCGACGCCCTGCTCGCCGAGTCGCAGCGGCTGGCCACCGAGCTCCAGATGGGCCAGGAGGAGTTGCAGCGCTCCAACGCCGAGCTGGAGGAGAAGGCCGAGCTGCTCGCCCGGCAGAACCGCGACATCGAGACGAAGAACAGGGAGATCGAGCAGGCCCGGCAGGAGCTGGAGGACCGCGCGCAGCAGCTCGCGCTGGCGTCCAAGTACAAGAGCGAGTTCCTGGCCAACATGAGCCACGAGCTGCGCACCCCGCTCAACTCCCTGCTCATCCTCGCCCAGCTGCTCGCCCAGAACCCGGCCCGGAACCTGACCGCCAAGCAGGTCGAGTACGCCAACGTCATCCACTCGGCGGGCACCGACCTGCTCCAGCTGATCAACGACATCCTCGACCTTTCCAAGATCGAGGCCGGCAAGATGAACCTCAGCCTCGAACCCCTGCCTCTCCGGCAGCTCCTGGACTACGTCGAGGCGACCTTCCGCCCGCTGACCACGGAGAAGGGGCTCCGCTTCGACGTCGCCGTCGACTCCGAGGTGCCCGCGGAGCTGCTCATGGACGAGCAGCGGCTCCGGCAGGTGCTGCGGAACCTGCTGTCCAACGCGGTGAAGTTCACCGAGAAGGGCTCGGTGGGGCTGCGCGTCGAGCGCGTCGATAAGGCGGACCTGCCGGGTGCGCGGGGGCAGCGGGCCATCGCCTTCCACGTGGTGGACACCGGCATCGGCATCGCGGAGGAGAACCTCTCCCAGATCTTCGACGCCTTCCAGCAGGCCGACGGGACCACCAACCGCAAGTACGGCGGGACCGGGCTGGGCCTGTCCATCAGCCGGGAGATCGCCACCCTGTTCGGCGGTGAGATCCGCGCGGTCAGCGCGATCGGCAAGGGCAGCACCTTCAGCCTCTACCTGCCGATCATCGAGCCCTCCCCCGGATCGGTGACCAGGACGGTGGCCGACGAGAGCGGGGACGGGGGCGGCGAGCCGTCGTCCGCGGCGTACACCGCGATGCCCGCCGTACCGGAGACCGATCAGCTGTTCGACGGCGACGGCCGGCGGCTGCTCGTCATGGAGTCCCGGCCCAACGGGCTGCTGTCGCAGCTGGCCGAGAGCGTGGTCGCCGACCTGACCGAGACGCACGGGCCGGTCCTGGTCTCCACCGCCAACGACCCGGCCTCCGCGATGGAGGCCCTGGGCCGCGACGCCTACCACTGCGTCGTCCTGGACCTGGGCATGCGGCAGGACGCCGCGGCCGAGTTCCTGCGCATGCTCGACGAGAGCCCGAATCTGCGCGAGCTGCCCGTGCTCGCCCATCACACCCGCACGCTCACCCGCCCGCAGGAGAACCTGCTCCAGGGCCGGTCCACCACCCAGCCGCTGGAGCTCCTGCCCAGTCTCGACGAGCTGCGCGAGCGCATCACCCTCCATCTGTCGGCGCAGGAGCCCGGCGACGTGCTGCCCCTGGTCCAGCCCAGCCCCGACGAGCGGCCCCAGGTCCCGGACGAGCCGGACACCGTTCTGGCCGACCGGAAGGTGCTGGTCATCGACGACGACGTCCGCAACGTGTTCGCGCTGACCAACATCCTGGAGCTGCACGGCATGCAGGTGCTCTACGCCGAGAACGGCCGCAAGGGCATCGAGACGCTGGCCCGCAACGAGGACATCGACCTGGTCCTGATGGACATCATGATGCCGGAGATGGACGGCTACGCGGCCACCGCGGCCATCCGCAAGATGCCGCGCTTCGCCAACCTGCCGATCATCGCGGTCACCGCCAAGGCCATGCGCGGCGACCGGGAGAAGGCCCTGGCCGCCGGGGCGAGCGACTACGTCACCAAACCGGTCAACGCCGAGGAGCTGCTCGCCCGCATGCAGCGATGGCTGGACCTGTGAGGTCCCGTGCGGTGAGTCCCGTCGTGTTCCCCTGACGGCCCGCCGCCGTTCACCGGAATGGTGAATACTGCCCGACCGTATGCTTTCTTCGCGTGAGGGGGACGGATGACGGGCTCGGGCGGTTCGAGCGGTCCGGGCGGTCCGGGCGGCGGGGTCCGTGAGGTGGCCGCGGTCTTCCTGAAGCTGGGGGTGATCGGGTTCGGCGGGCCGGCCGCGCACATCGCGATGATGCGCGAGGAGCTGGTGCGGCGGCGCGGCTGGGTCTCCGACGAGCGCTTCGTGGACCTGATGGGCGCGGCCAACCTGATCCCCGGGCCGACCTCCACCGAGCTGGCCATCCACCTCGGCCACGAGCGGGCCCGCGGCAGGGGGCTCGTCGTGGCCGGGGTGTGCTTCATCCTCCCGGCCTTCGCCATCGTGCTCGCCCTGGCCTGGGCCTACGTCCGGTACGGCCAGACGCCCGCGGTCGAGGGGCTGCTGTACGGGATCAAGCCCGTGGTCGTGGCGATCGTGGTGTGGGCCCTGGCCGGCCTGTCGCGGACCGCGATCAAGGGGTGGCTGACCGCCCTGGTCGCCGCGGCGGCGCTGGCCGCCTACTTCCTCGGCGTGAACGAGCTCGCCGTGCTGGCGGCCGGCGGGTTGATCGTCATGGCGGCGCGCACCGCCGGGAGCCGCACCCCGGGGGGCGGGGCGCACGCGCTGCTGGCGCCGCTGCTGGGCGGGCCGTACGGCCTGGCGCCGCTGCTGGGCGGGCCCCGCTTCGCCGACCCCGCCGGCGGGCAGCTGGTCCACCTCTTCCTGACCTTCCTGAAAATCGGTGCCGTGCTGTACGGCAGCGGCTACGTCCTGCTCGCCTTCCTGGAGGGCGATCTGGTGGAGCGGCTCGGCTGGGTCACCCGGGAGCAGCTGCTGGACGCGATCTCCATCGGGCAGGTCACCCCCGGCCCGGTGTTCACCACCGCCACCTTCCTCGGCTACGTCATCGCGGCGCTGCCCGGCGCGATCCTGGCGACGGTCGGGATCTTCGCCCCCTCGTTCGCCCTCGTCGCCCTGCTGACCCGGATCGTCGACCGCGTCCGCGACCGGGTCTGGTCCGCGGCGTTCCTGGACGGGGTCAACGCCACCGCGCTGGCGCTGATGGCGGGGGTCACGGTCGAGCTGGCGGGCGAGGCGTTCGTGGACCCGCTCACCGTCGGCCTGGCCGTGGCCGCGCTGCTCCTGCAGTGGCGCACCGAGCTCAACACCGCCTGGTTCATCGCCGCCGCCGCCGCGATCGGCCTGGCCCGGGTCCTGCTCTTCGGGTGACGTGAGGGACCCGGCGGCCGCTCCTCCGCGGGAGGGCTCCCGGGGCGCTCTCCCGTTGAAGGGCGCCCGCCGGGAGAAGTGTCCGGCCGGGCGTTCCCCCTTGTCCTCGGAGCACTTCCCGGAACAGACTTCATTCGCAGAACACGGCTGGATATGATCTTCATCTCTTCCCCGAAGGAGACCGCTCCGTGCCCGAGTTGACTCGCGTGCCCGCCGGTGTCGATCCCAGCGTGCCGAGTTCCGCCCGCGTCTACGACTACCTGCTCGACGGCAAGGACAACTTCGAGGTCGACCGGGCCGTCGCCACCCGCCTGCTGCACGTCGCGCCGGACACCCGGCGGGTCGCCAGGGCCAGCAGGCGTTTCCTCGTCGGCGCCGTCCGGCACATGGCCCTGGCCGGGGTGCGGCAGTTCCTCGACCTGGGTGCGGGGATCCCCACCTCGCCGAGCGTGCACGAGACCGCCGGGGGGGTCCGTCCCGGCGCCAGGGTCGTCTACGTCGACTACGACCCGGTCGTGAAGCTGCACAACGACGTGCTCCTCGCCGTCGGAGAAGATGTGATCAGCGTTCAGGCGGACCTGCGCGACCCGGAGAGCGTCCTCGGCGACCCGCAGGTCACCGCGCTCATCGACTTCTCCCGGCCCATCGGTCTCCTGCTGTCCGGGGTGACGCACTTCGTCACCGACGAGGAGGACCCGGCGGGGATCATCCGCGCCTTCCGCGACCGCATGGCGCCGGGCAGCCACCTGCTGCTCTCGCAGGCCGTGGCCGAGAGCGCCCCGGAGGCCATGGCCCAGCTGAAGGCCTCGACCGCGGGCTCCCCGGCGCAGCCGACCTTCCGCACGCACGATCAGGTGCTGGCCCTGTTCGACGGCTTCGACCTGGTCGAGCCCGGCCTGGTGCCGGTGCAGGACTGGCGTCCCGACCTGGAGGAGCCTCCCACGAGCCTGCGCGTCGAGGGCGGAGTCGGCGTCCTGCGGTAGCGGGGTCCGGGCCGAGTCCGGCACCCGGCACGCCGGCCGCCGCCTCCTTCGACGGCGCCGTCTGGACCCGGCGGCCGCTTCCTCGGCTTCCCCGGCCCACCGGGAAACGCATCCAGAACTGGAACGCCTCGCTGTACGGCCTCCTCCCCGCGGGCGACTCCGGGCTCCTGGCCGTGGGATCCGCCTCCTGGGTCGACGTGGGCCCGAGCGGCAGAAGAGACGGCGTCGAACAGGACGACGGCGACGACCGGACCCACTTCCGAAGCCTGGTCATGCGCTTCTCCGCAGGCCGGTGGTCCTACCGCCTCAGCCCGCAGGGGCCGACCGGAGAAATGATCAAGCTCGCCCCGGCGGGCCGGGACGACGCCTGGGCGGTCGACAGCACGTCCTCCCTCTGGCGGCTGTCGGGCACTCGCTGGGTGAAGCACCTGGACCTCCCGGACGCCTCGATCGAAGCGGTCGCGTCGTGGCCGGGCGCCCCCGCCGCGTGGGCGGTCAGCAGCTTCACGACGTTCCAAGGTGAGATCCAGTATCAGCACTCCGCCTACTGGCGATTCGGCTGACGGGTTAGAGGTCCCGCCAGAGGCGGCTCTCCTCGGCCAGGGGATCGTGGGCGAGGTGGCCGGGGGCGTCGAAGATCCAGGTGGGGCGGCCCTCCTGGCCGTACGGCGGCCAGCCGGGGTCTCCGCAGGTGACGAAGGCGACCCAGGCGGCGTGCATCTCCCGGGCCAGGCCCGGCGGCGGGTTCGGGCCGCACATCCGGCCCACGCCCTCGCCGTCCAGGTTGTCGAAGACGAACGGCAGGTCCACGCAGTGGCCCGCCCCCGTCATCCCCTCGCCCGCGGGTGAGCGCCAGCGGAACTCGTAGGCGTGCACCGGGCGACCGGCCGCGGCGGCGGCCTCGGTGAGGCGCAGGGTCGGGATCCGGAAGATCCGGTCGGTGAGGATCTGGCCCAGGACCTCCAGCCCGGCGGGCAGCCGCTCCTCGTAGAAGCGCCGGGCCTCCGGTCCCGCCTCCAGGCCGCGCAGCGCCTGGGTGTACTGCTCCTCGTCGATCGGGCCGGGCTGGGATCGGATGGCCTCGTTGAACTCCTCGGAGGTCGCGCCGACGAGCAGCGCGGCGGGGTGGGCCGAACCGTCGGCGATCATGTCGTGCGGGCTGCGGGCCACGACCTCGCCGTCGTTGACCGGGTTGAAGCCCTTGGGGCCCGGCTTGAAGATCGCGTCGAGCGGGCCGGGGCGGTGCTCATCGGAGGGCTGGTCACCGGGGCCCAGCGAGCCGTACGCGGCGACCAGTTCCTGCGGGGCGAAGGCCGAGAACGCCTCGCGCGTGGGCGGCACGCCGAGTCGCCGGGCCAGCGCGCGGGCGGCCTCGCGGGCCGGGCCGACCGGCTCCCAGCGCACCGCTCCCCCGCTCATGTCGATCACGCGGTGGAGCAGCCCGGCGGCTCCCGGCACCGCGAGCAGGGTCACGCTCGCCTGGCCGCCGGCGGACTGCCCGCCCACGGTCACCGCTGCGGGGTCGCCGCCGAAGGCCGCGATGTTGTCGTGGACCCACGTCAGCGCCCGGACCCAGTCGAGGACGCCCAGGTTGGCCGGGGCGTCCTCGAGCGGGAGGAACCCCTCGACGCCGAGGCGGTAGTTGACGGCGACGAACACCACGCCCTCGCGCGCGAAGGTGGTCCCCCGATACCACGGGCTGGAGTTGCTGCCCCCGTTGAAGGCGCCGCCGTGGATCCACACCAGCACGGGCAGTCCGGCCGCTCCGGGATCGGGCGTGAAGACGTTGAGGTTGAGATACTCCTCGCCCGCGATGAGCGGCTCGGGCACGCCCTCGGTGTAGTCGCTCGGCGGCTGGGGCGCGGTCGGCCCGTAGGCGTGGCAGTAACGCACACCGTCCCAGGGGCGCGGCGGGACCGGCGCGGCGAAGCGCAACGCGCCGACCGGAGGGGCCGCGTACGGGATGCCGAGGAATTCGGCGACACCGCCTGCCCAGTGCCCGCGCACCCGCCCGCTCGTGGTCACTACGTGGGGGTCCATGCCTGTTTTCTACCCAGCCGCAGTTCAGCGGATCGGGATCAGGCCGCTCGCGTGTGACGGGCGAGGCCGGAGAGGGCGGAGGGGGTGAGCCGGGCGACTCGGTCGGCGCGGTCGGCTCGGACGGCCCCGGCGGGCTCAGGTCGAGGCCGACAGGGGCCCTTCCCCGCCGGAGGCCGAGGCGTCCCGTACGGCGGAGGCCGCCAGGCTCCCCTTCCCGGACTGGATCGCGAGCTCCTCCTCCACCTCGGCCACCAGGAGCTCCTCCGAGGACGGCGACTGCGGCAGCACCAGCGGAACGTGCTCGCGGACCTTCCGCTCGATCACGTCCAGGACGTGGGCGCACAGGTCCACGTGGTCGAACCCGCCGAACGCGGGGAAGGAGTTGGTCTCCAGGATGACCGGGCCGTCCTCGCTCCGCAGCAGGTCGGCGCTCATCAGGTCGAGCTCGGCCGCGCGGGCCGTGCGCTCGACGATCTCGATCTCCTCCTCGGTGAGCGTCACCGGGCGGCACACGTCTCCGGGGCCGTTGGAGCGGAAGTCCCCGGGCCGGCCGCCCGTCTGCTCGACCGCCGCGACGAACTTCCCGCCGACGACGATCACCCGGTGGTTGATCCCGGCCGCCTCGGCGACGAACCGCTGCACCAGCAGCGGCGTCCCCCGTCCCCGGATCGAGGCCGCCTTGGCGAACAGTTCGCTCTCCTCGCGCGCGAGGGTGACCTCCGCCCCCCGCGCCCCGTCCGGCTGCTTGAGCACGACCGGGTAGCCGTAGTCCCGGGCGAACAGCCGGAGTTCGTCGTCGTTGGGGCAGAAGGCGGTGGGAGGGGTGGGGACGCCGTGCGCGACCAGCCGGACGTGCGTGGCGAACTTGTCGGCCGAGCGCAGGACGGCGTCGACGGAGTTGAGATGCGGGACGTCCTCCTCCACCGCGCCGAGGATGACGAGCCCGTCCAGGGCGTCGGTGGACATCTGGTGGATGATGCCGTCCACCTCCAGCGGGACGCCGCCGGCGCAGAGCCGCGGGCCCCGATCGTCGAGCGCCACGCTCAGCTCGTTCCACGGGACGACACTCGGCAGGTGCCCCCGCTGCCTCGCCGCCCCCTCCAGGCGTCTGATGTCGTCGTTCGCCGGACCCTCGCCGGTTATGATCAACAAGCGGAGTCCGGAGGTGTTTACCTCGTTTTCCATACTCTCCGTATTTCCTGAGTTACTTAAAGTAACAACCCTCCGGGAGCAACGGTTCTCCACCCGGCGGGGCCCGCGCCCGTTCCGGCGGGCTTCCGGAGGCGGCGGCCGTACGGAAAAACCGGCGGCAGCCGTGCGCGAAACCGGCGGCGGCCGTACGGAAAACCGATTGACAGGCTCCTTAGCCTTAGGTCCTGCCGCCCGGATCCCTGCCCCGGATCTCCGCTGCGGCGAGGCGCCGTCCGCGCGATCGGGGTAAACAAGACCATCCGGACGACAGACCCTTTAACGAGCCCCGCACCGGGAATGGTGAAGGGCGTCAACTGAAGACCGTGAGGAGCGTGCTGCCTGCTGATGCCCCCTGATACCGCCGGCACCGACCGAGAGACCGGAACCCGCCGCCCGCACCAGCGCAGACCCCGCCGCCCGCACCTGACGAGGATGCGCTCGTTGTGGCGGATGAAGTCCTACCTGCGCCCCTACGCCACCCGCCTGACCGTCATCTGGGTGACCTCCTTCGCCGGGATCGGGATCGGCATCGCCATCCCCCTGGTCGGCAGAGAGATCATCGACGGTCCCGTCGCCCGTGACGACACCGGCGCCCTGCTCCCCCTCGCACTGCTCGCCCTCGTCCTGGGCGCGATCGAGGCACTGCTCGTCCTGGTGCGCCGGTGGCTGCTGGCCGACGCCGTGCTGGGGGTGGAGACCGCCCTCCGCGACGACCTCTACCGGCACCTGCAGCGGCTGCCGATGAGCTTCCACGGCGCCTGGCAGTCCGGCCAGCTGCTGTCGCGCGTGACGACCGACCTGTCCGTGATCCGGCGCTTCCTCGGGTTCGGCATGCTCTTCCTGGTGCTGATCACCGTCCAGATCGCCGTGGTGACGGCGCTGCTGTTCCAGCTGTACTGGCCGCTCGGCCTGCTGGTCGCCGCGTCGGCGGTGCCCATCGTGACCGTCTCGATGCGCTTCGAGCGGGGCTACATCGCCATCTCCCGGCAGGTCCAGGACGAGCAGGGCGACCTGGCCACCGTCGTCGAGGAGTCCGCGGGCGGCATCCGCACGATCAAGGCGTTCGGCCGCGGCCGGCACGTCTTCGCGACCTTCGACGACGGAGCGGGCAAGGTCTACCGGAGCTCGATGGAGAAGGTGGGGCTCTCGGCCAGGTTCTTCACCTTCCTGGAGGTCATCCCGAACGTCACCCTCGCCGCCGTGCTGCTGCTGGGCGCGCTCGCGGTCGGCTCGGGATCGTTGTCGCTGGGCACGCTGGTGGCCTTCACCACGCTGATGCTGCAGCTGGTGTGGCCCATCTCGTCCCTCGGCTTCATCCTGGCCATGGGCCAGGAGGCGATGACCGCGGCGGACCGGGTGGCGGAGGTGCTCGACACCGAGCCGGACATCGTCGGCGGCCCCGACACGATCGAGAACCCGCGCGGCCACCTGCGCTTCGAGGGCGTGGAGTTCCGCTTCCCCGGCGCCGCCGAGCCGGTGCTGCGCGACGTCTGGCTGGAGGTGCGGCCGGGAGAGACGGTCGCGGTCGTGGGCGCGACCGGATCCGGCAAGACCACGCTGACCTCCCTGGTCCCCCGGCTGCACGACGTCACCGCGGGCCGGGTCACGATCGACGGCCACGACGTGCGGGACCTGTCGCTGCCCGCGCTCCGCTCGGCGGTCGCCACGGCCTTCGAGGAGCCGACGCTGTTCTCGATGAGCGTCAGGGAGAACCTCGCGCTGGGACGGCCCGACGCCACCGAGGAGGAGATCGAGGCGGCGATCGGGGTCGCCCAGGCCGGGTTCGTCCACCGGTTGCCGTGGGGGCTGGAGACGCGCATCGGCGAGCAGGGCATGTCCCTGTCCGGCGGCCAGCGCCAGCGGCTCGCCCTGGCCCGCGCCGTGCTCTCCCGGCCGAAGATCCTCGTGCTGGACGACACCCTGTCCGCGTTGGACGTCGAGACGGAGGCCCTGGTCGAGGAGGCGCTCCGGCACGTGCTCCGGGACGCCACCGGGATCGTCGTCGCGCACCGGGCCTCGACCGTGCTCCTGGCCGACCGGGTCGCCCTGCTGCTGGACGGCACGATCGCGCACGTCGGCCGGCACCACGAGCTGATGGCGACCGTGCCGGAGTACCGCGCGCTGCTCTCCGCCGACCTGGACGACGATCCCGGCGGCCCCGGCGGCGGCTCCACCGGCTCCACCGGTCCCGGCGGCCCCGGCGTCACGGACGGCCGGGACGACGGTCCGCACGGTGACCTGGACGACGAGCTGGACGGTGACCTGGACGATCTGGACGGTGACCTGGACGATCTGGACACCGAGGGGGTTCTCCGATGAGCGGGCAGACCACCACGCGGGACTGGCGCGGCGTGGCCGCCGAGCAGCAGGACGAGGTCCCGGAGCAGGTGTCGTTCGTCCTGCGCAACCGCTCCCGGCGGCTCCTGGCCGACCTGCTGCGGCCGTACCGCTCCCAGATCGTCCTGCTCATCGCGGTCATCGTCGTCTGCAACGCCGCCTCCCTGGCCATCCCCTTCCTCGTCAAGGTGGGCATCGACACCGGCATCCCGCCGATGCGGGCGGGCGAGGGACCGGGCACGCTGCTGGCGGTCGTCGCCGCGGTGCTGACGGCGGCGGTGACCCAGGCGGTGACCCGGCAGGCGTTCCTGAAGATGGCCGGCCGGATCGGCCAGGGCATCATCCTGGAGCTGCGGCGGCGGGTCTTCCGCCACTTCCAGCGGCTGTCGCTCTCCTTCCACGAGGACTACACCTCGGGCCGGGTCGTGTCCCGCCTCACCTCCGACATCGACGCCATCTCCGAGATGCTCCAGTCGGGCTTCGACAGCCTCGTCACCGCCGTGCTGACGCTGACCGGCACCGCGGTCCTGCTGCTCGTCCTGGACGTCCACCTCGGTCTCGTCGCGCTGCTGCCGCTGCCGGTGCTGCTGCTGTTCACCCGCTGGTTCCGGCGGCAGTCGAGCATCGCCTACCGCCGGACCCGGGAGACCGTGGCGCTGGTGATCGTGCACTTCGTGGAGTCGATGACCGGGATGCGCGCGGTCCAGGCGTTCCGCGGCGAGCGACGCAACCAGGAGATCTTCTCCCGGCTCAACGCCGACTACCGGGACGCCAACGTGCGGAGCATGCGACTGATCGCGCTCTTCATGCCGGGCGTCAAACTGATCGGGAACGTGACGGTCGCCGCCGTCCTGCTCTACGGCGGGTGGCTGGCCATCGGCGACGAGGTGACGGTGGGCGTGCTCGCCGCGTTCCTGCTCTACCTGCGCCAGTTCTACGAGCCGATGCAGGAGATCAGCCAGTTCTACAACACCTTCCAGTCGGCCGGTGCGGCGCTGGAGAAGCTCTCCGGCGTGCTGGAGGAGCGGCCCGCGGTCGCCGAGCCGCGCGATCCGGTGCCGCTGGAGCGGCCGCGGGGGAAGGTGCGTTTCGAGGGGGTGGAGTTCTCCTACCTGGACGGCACCCCGGTGCTGCCCCGGCTGGACCTGACGGTCCCGGCGGGGCAGGTCGTGGCGCTGGTGGGCGCCACCGGCGCGGGCAAGACGACGCTGGCCAAGCTGGTCGCCCGGTTCTACGACCCGGTCTCCGGCCGCGTCCTGCTGGACGGGACCGACCTGCGCGACCTCGCCGAGGACACGCTGCGCGAGGCGGTGGTCCTGGTGACGCAGGAGAACTTCCTGTTCACCGGCTCGGTCGCGGACAACGTCAGGTTCGGCCGGCCCGGCGCGACCATGGACGAGGTCGTCGGCGCCGCCCGCGCGGTCGGCGCCCACGAGTTCGTCTCGGCGCTCCCCGAGGGCTACGACACCCAGGTCGGCAAGCAGGGCGGCCGGCTGTCGGCGGGCCAGCGGCAGCTGGTGGCGTTCGCCCGGGCGTTCCTCGCCGATCCCGCCGTGCTGATCCTCGACGAGGCGACCTCCAGCCTGGACGTCCCCGGCGAGCGCCTGGTGCAGCGGGCCATGCGGACGGTCCTCGCGGACCGGACCGCCCTGATCATCGCCCACCGGCTCTCGACCGTCGAGATCGCCGACCGGGTGCTGGTCATGGACGGCGGCCGCATCGTGGAGGACGGCCCGCCCGACCGGCTCATCGCCCGCTCGGGCCGGTTCGCGAGCCTGCACCGGGCGTGGCTCGACAGCATCTCCGCCCAGGGCGCGGGGCACGGCTCCGCCCCGGGCGGGGGCCGCGTCACCGGACGCCCGGAGACGCGCGGGTAGCCGGCCCGGGCCGTACGGCCCCGCGGGCGGGGCGGCCGACGGCGGCCGCCCCGCCCGCGCGGGACGGCGATCCGGCGGGATGATCCGGTAGAACGCGTTCCTCCCGGGCAGGGGTCCGGTGCTCTGGTACGCGGATCGCGGGAGGTGGCGCCATGCCGGCTGAGAGGCCGATCGTTCTGACGGATGAGACCCCGATCGTCGTGATCGGCTTGATGGGAGCGGGCAAGACCAGCGTGTCGCGCATCCTCGGCAAGGCCCTCGACCGGCCGGTGCGTGACAGCGACGAGTGGATCGAGGAACGTTACGGCCTCACGGCCGCCGAGATCGCGGAACGCGAGGGCGCCACGGTGCTCCACGACCGCGAGGCCCTCCACCTGAAGGAGTCGCTCGCCGACCGGCCCGCGCCGGTGATCGCCGCGGCGGCCAGCGTGCTCGACGACCCCGGGTGCCGCGCCGCGATGCGACCGGCGCTGGTCGTCTGGCTGGACGCCTCGCCCGCGTTCACCGCGGAGAAGATCGCGGCCAGGCCCCACCGGCCCCGCTTCGGCAAGGAACCGCTGGATCTGGCGATCGAACTGCGCGAGCGGCGCGCGGCGGCGTTCGCCGAGGTGGCCGACATGCGCTTCGAGCGGCCCGCCATGTCCAAGAAGGACGTGGCGCAGGCCGTACTCGACCTGCTCGGCGGCGGTCGCGAGGTCTCCGCGCACTGAGCGGCGTGTGCCGGGCGTCCCCTGACCGCCCGGCCGCCGCGCGCCGGTGATCGGCTGACCCGGCGGGGCGTCACCGCTCCCCCAGCCTGCGCGTGCCGGGCAGGTGAGTGACCCCCCAGGCGGCCATGGCGTCGAGGACCGGGGCGAGCCCCCGGCCCCGCTCGGTCAGCCGGTACCGGTGGCGCACCGGCCGGTCGCTGTACGGCTCGCGCACGAGGACGCCGCTCTCCTCCAGCCGCCGCAGCCGGTCGGAGAGCGTGTTCGTCGGCATGCCCTCCGCCGAGGCCACCAGGTCCGCGAAGCGCAGCTCACCGTGGAACAGCAGGTCGCGCACGATGAGCAGCGACCACCTGTCACCCACCACGTCCAGCGTGCCGGCGATGGCGCAGTCCGAACGCGGGGGCGTGTTGCGGGACGGGGACATCTCCACCTCCTTGTCGCTTGCATTATACAAGTCACCTGTTTATTGTCACTTTCAAAACGCAAGTGACACGGAGGTGGAAGTCCGATGAGCGTCCCATCACTCGCCCGCTCGCCCCGCTCACCGATGACCCCGGCCGCGGCCCTCTCGATCGCGTGGTTCGCCGCAGCGCTCGGCGCCGGCGCGCTGGGCGCGTTCCGGACCGCCCCGGGCGCACCGCCGGTGGCGATCGGTCTCGCCGCCGGTCTCCCGCCGCTGGCGGCGCTCGCGCTCGCGCTCGGCTCACCCCGGTTCCGCGCCTGGGCCGGCCGTCTCGACCTGCGCTTCCTCACCCTTCTGCAGACCTCGCGGATCGCCGGTCTGGCGTTCCTGGCGCTCACGGCCGTGCACGCCCTGCCCGGCGGCTTCGCCGTCCCGGCCGGGCTGGGCGACGTGGCGATCGGGCTCACGGCGCCGCTGGTCGCGTTGTTCGTGATCGGGCGTTCCGACCGCCTCTACGTGGCCTGGACCGCACTGGGGATCGCCGATCTCGTCACCGCCGTGACACTCGGCGTCCTGCACTCCGACAGCCCGGCCGGCGTCCTGTACGGGGACGTCGGCACCGACCTGATGGCCGCGCTGCCGATGAGCCTCATCCCGGCCTTCGGGGTTCCCTTCACCCTCGTGGCCCACATACTGGCGCTGGTCAACCTGGCGGAGCGTCGCGCCGGAGACGGCCGCTGAATCCGGGCCGCCCTCCGTCACGCACCGCCGTCCGGCCCGGGCGTCACGCGGGTCTCACAACAGGCCCCTGTCGCGGGCGTAGATCGCCGCCTGCGTGCGGTCGCGCAATCCGAGCCTGCCGAGGATGCGGGAGATGTGGTTCTTGACGGTGCCCTCGCTGAGGTAGAGGCGCTCGGCGATCTCCCGGTTGGTCGAGCCCCGCGCGACCAGCCGGAGCACCTCGATCTCGCGGCCGGTCAGCCCCAGGTCCGCCCGGTCGCCGGGCGGCCCCGGGACGGCGGGGCCCTCGGAGCCGCCGGGACCCGCGGAGCTCACGGAGCCCGTCAGGCCCGCGGGGTTCACGGGATCGGCAGAACTCGCGGAGCCCGTAGGGCCCGCGGGGTTCACGCGACCGGGACGGGTGAGCGCGGCCGTCAGGCGGGCGGCCGCCGCCGGGTCGAACTGCACGACGCCGGCGTGCGCGAGCCGCACCGCCGCCGCGAGCTCCCGGGCCGGCAGGTCCTTCAGCAGGTACCCGGCCGCGCCCGCCCGCAGCGCCTCCACGACGTACTCCTCGTCGTCGAAGGTCGTCAGCATGACCACCCGGCAGGCCGGGGCGCGGCGCCGCAGCTCCGCGGTGGCCCGGACCCCGTCCATCCCGGGCATGCGGACGTCCATGAGGATCACGTCCGGCCCGAGCTCCACCGCCTTGTCGACCGCGTCGCGGCCGTCGGCCGCCGTCCCCAGGACCGTGATCCCGGGCTGGATGCCGAGCAGGGAGGCGATGCTCTCGCGGATCAGCCCCTGGTCGTCGACGACCAGGACGCTCACCTGCGCGTCCGTCATGGCGTGCCGCCCCGGGGGACGGTGACCGTCAGGCGGGTGCCGGCGCCGGGACCGCTGTCGAGCTCGACCCGGCCTCCCACCTGCTCGGCCCGCTCCCGCATGCCGAGCAGGCCGAATCCCTCGCGTCCCGGCGGGAAGCCCGCGCCGTCGTCGGCGACGGTCAGGCGGGCCTCGGTCTCGCCGAGGGCGACGGCCACCCGGACCCGGTCGGCGTCCGCGTGCCGCCGGGCGTTGGTGATGCCCTCCTGGGCCGCGCGGTAGAGCGTGGTCAGCGCCGGGGGGCCGTACCCGCTCTCGTCGCCGGTGAACTCCAGCGTGACGGCCGTCCGCCCGTCGTCGGCCTGTCCGTCCACCAGGTCGGCGAGCGCGGTGGAGAGGCGGAACGGGGCGGGGTCGGCCCGCAGCGTGCGGACCGAGTGCCGCACGTCGTCCAGCGCGCGCCTGGCCGAGCGGTGCGCGTCGTCGATCGCGCGCTGCGCCTGCCCGGGATCGCGCTCGCGGAAGGCCGTGGCCTTCTCCAGCAGCACGACGACGGCTGTGAGGTGGTGGCCGAGGTCGTCGTGGATGTCCCGGGCGACCCGGTTGCGCTCGGCCGCCGCCGACAGCTCGGCCACCTGGGCGGAGTAGGCGGCCAGCCGCCGGTGGGACTCCTCCAGCCGCGTCCTGCCCCGCCGCTCCTGCGCGGCCGCGGCCGCCGTCGCGACGGCCAGGACCAGTCCCACGCAGAACATCAGCAGGTCGGAGACCTGTTCCGCGTCGGTGTACCAGCGGCCGGGGCCCAGCTCGTACCCCGCCACGACCAGTCCCGCGCACCCCGCCGCCAGGACGACGGCGACCGTACGGCCGAAGGCGAAACAGGCGGTGAACGGCACCAGGACGAACAGCGCCCGCGACAGTCCCGAGCCGTCGGCCGCCGCCACCACGGCGAACAGGGCCACGCGGGCGCAGAGCGACGCGACCGCCGGCCAGGGCGGGGTGCCGGCGGGATAGCGGCGCCGCTCCAGCAGGTCGATCGCGAACAGGGCGGCGAGGCCGCCGGTGAACGGCGCCGCGTGGGTGGTGCCGAGCCCCGCCGTCCCGGCGTACAGACCGGCGGCCAGCACCGTCACGTAGAGCACGGGAGAGACCCAGGGCAGGGGCCGCATGGAGGACACGCCGCCAGCCTACGACCGGCGGGCGGCGCGGCCGGCCGCGGGCGGGGCCCCGCGGCCGGCGGGCCGGACGCCGCCCCGCCCGGGCGCCCGGCGCCTCACGGCCGACGACCGCCCGCCGGAGCCGCCGGGACGCCCGGCCGCACCGCGCCCGCCGCCGGCGCCGCCGCCGCGGACCACACCGACGCCGACATCCAGACCAGCACCCCGCACACGACCACGTGCACGATGCTGGTGAACGGGGTGTCGGGCAGGGGCGCCAGCGCGGTCAGGACGACGAGCGAGACCATGTACCCCCAGGCGGCCGGGCGCGGGAACACCCGGGCGCGCACCATCGACACGCCGAACAGGACGGTCCCGGCGACGAAGACCCCCATGCCGCCGAACACGGCGATCCTGGTGGGGCCGGCGAGCAGGGCGGCGGTGACCGGCTCGGCCAGGAAGAAGATCACCAGGTTCAGCGCGAACGCCACCCCGGTGAACAGCGCGAGGCCGATGAGGTTCACCGCGTACGCCACGGCGCCGAAGCGGCCGGCCGCCTCGCTCTGGTGCAGGTAGAAGGCGGTCACCGCGGGGACGCCGAAGGCCGCCCCGAGTCCGATGACGAAGCTGGTGAGGGCGGTCTCACCGGTGAACGCCTCGATGATCCCGGGCACGCCGATGGACAGTCCCAGCAGGACTCCGCAGACCGCGCCGAAACGCCTCAACCATGATGGGGACATCTGTGACACTCCTTGTCCGTAAGGGGGTTCGGGAAGAACGCTAGGGACGGCGGGCCGGGCTCCGGGAGTGCCGGACGGCCAGGCTTCCGGCCGGAGGTCACGGGTGCCGCACCGGCCCGCGGCGGGACGGCACGTGTCTTCCGGACCAGGCCGGGGAGCGGGCCGGAGGGCCGAAAAGGGGCGCGGCGCGAGGTCGGGCGGGACGACAGGGCAACGTGACTTGACCGGCACCGCCTCGCCGGTCACCGTGGATTGCACTGCTGCCGGAGCCTCCAGAGGTGGCCTATGCCCGGTGGAGCGGAGGAGCTGTTCGTCGGCCGGGAACGAGAGCTGGCCGAGCTGGACGACGCCCTCGACCGTGTGCGGCGGGGGGAGCCGCGCGTCGTGCTCGTCGAAGGTCCCGCGGGCATCGGCAAGACCGCCCTCATCCGCGCCTTCCTCGGCGCGGCCCGGGGCTCCCGCGTCCTGCGGGCCAGCGGGGACGAGGGGGAGACGGCGCTGCCGTACGGCGTGCTCGACCAGCTGACGGCCGCGCCGGAGACCGGCGTGCCGGCCCGGCCAGGGAGCGGCGGATCGGGCCGGACCGGGAAGGGGGCGCCCTCCCCTCCGCCGCCCGCGACGGTGCCCGGGTCCCTCTCCCCGCCACCTCCCGCGACGGCGTCCGGGTCCCTCTGCCCGCCGTCGCCCGCGTCGGTGCGCGGTTCCCTCTTCCGGGCGGCGCACGCGAGCGGCATGGAGCCCCTCGCGGCGGGATCGGCCTTCCTCGACCGCCTGGGCCAGCTCCAGGACCGCGGGCCCGTCATCCTGATCGTCGACGACGCGCACTGGGCCGACCGCCCGTCGTTGCGGGCCCTGACGTTCGTGCTCAGGCGGCTCCGGCTCGACCGGGTGCTCGCGATCCTGGTGACCCGGGACGGCGACGACCCGCGCCTTCCCGAGGGGCTGCGCCGGGTGGTGGCCGGGCCGCCCGCCGTACGGCTGGGCCTCGGCGGGTTCGACGCCGGGGAGCTGCGCCGCCTCGGCGACATGCTGGGGGTGGCGCCGCTGCGCCCCCAGGCGCTCGAACGGCTGCGGGAGCACACCGCCGGCAACCCGCTCCACGTCCGCGCGCTGCTCGACGAGGTGCCGGGCGACATCCTGGACGACACGGAGGTCCCGCTGCCCGCGCCCCGCTCCTACGCGCTCCTCGTGCTCGGCCAGCTGGCCCGCTGCGACCAGCGCGCCCGCGGGCTCGTCGAGGCCGCCAGCGTGCTGGGCATGTCCTGCCTCAGCCACACCGCCGCGACCCTGGCCGGCGTCGCCGACTCCCTGGACCCGCTCGAGCAGGCGGTCACGCTGGGGCTGCTCACCGAGCGGCACGAGGCGGGCAGGCTGGCGATCTCCTTCCCCCACCCCCTGGTCCGCGCCTCCGTCTACCAGAACCTGGGCCCCGCCAGGCGGGTCGGCCTGCACCGGAGGGTCGCCGAGCTCACCGAGGACGGCTTCCACCGCCTGCGGCACCGGGTCCGCGCCGCCGACCGGCCCGACCCGCCGCTCGCCGCCGAGCTCGCCGAGCACGCCCGGGCCCAGGCGACCGCCGGTCACTGGGCCGGCGCGGCCGATCATCTGCTCGACGCCGCGCACCTCAGCGACTCCCCGGCGGAACGCGGGCGCTTCATGGCGGAGGCGGTGGGCGTCCTGCTCCTCGACGGGCGGATCGACGAGGCCAGGCGGCTGGTCGAGGATCTGCCCCCGGAGACCGCTCCGGCCGTGCGCGCCTGCGCGGCGGGCCATCTGGCGATCGTCACCGGCCGTCCCGGCGCGGCCCACGCCCTGCTGACCAGCGCGTGGGCGGAGCTGGACCCCGGCGGCGCGCCGCACTTCGCCCGGCGCACGGCGCAGCAGATGGCTCTGCTGTGCGTGCTGGGCGGCCGGGGCGAGGAGGCGGTGACCTGGTCGGACCGCGCCTCGCAGCTCCACCCCGACCGGGGCGCCACGGATTTCACGATGTACACCCGCCTGACCGGTTTGTGCATCTCCGGCCGGATCGCCGAAGGACTGTCGCTGGTCGAGGACCTCCCCGAGCCCGCGCTGGCGTCGTCCCAGGCCGAGCTCGACTCCCTGCTCGGACGCGGGCTGCTGCGCACCTGCTCCGACGACCTCCCCGGCGCGGTGGCCGACCTGCACGGCGTCCTCGTCGCCTGCCGGGAGCGGTCCGTGCCCTTCCGGATCCTCGCCACGGCCATGCTCGGCCAGGCCGAGTACCGCATCGGGAAGTGGGACGACGCGCTCATCCACACCGAGATCGCCGCGTCCCTGTCCGACGACGCCGAGCAGGCATGGATCGCTCCCATCTGCCACGCCCTGGCGGCCCTCGTCCCCGCTGCGCGAGGCGAGCGGGAGCGCGCCATGGGGCACATCCGCTCGGCCCAGGAGCTGATGATCCACGGCGCGAGCGTCGCCGCCCAGACGCACACGGCCCACGCCCGGGCCCATCTGGCGGCTGCGGACGGCGACCATGCGGGTACGGTGACCGCGCTCGAACCCCTCCTCGAGCTGGGCGTGCACGACATCGTGAACGAGCCGGGCGTCGTCCCCTGGCACGATCTCCTCATCGACGCGCTCATCGCGCTGGGCAGGGCGGAGCACGCGCGGTCCGTACTCGACCACTGCCGGAAGCTGGCCGTCGCGCGGGAGCGCCGCTCCGTCCTGGCGGCCCTCGCCCGCAGCCGGGGCAACCTGCACGCCCACCTCCATGAGCCGGAGCTCGCGGAGCGGGCCTACCTGGAGGCTCTGGACCACGCCTCGCGCGGCGGCTCGCCGTTCGTCCAGGCCCGGCTCCGGCTCCACTTCGGCGCGTTCCTGCGCCGCACCGGCCGCCGCTCCGCCGCCACCGAGCAGCTGCGCGCCGCCCGGGAGATCCTGCTACGGCTCGGCGCCTCGCCCTACGTCGCCCGGTGCGACCAGGAGCTGGCCGCGTGCGGTCACCCCGCCGGGGACAGGCCGGGCGGCGACCCCTTCGGGCTCACCCCCCAGGAGGACGCGGTCACCCGGCTCGTCATCCGCGGCCTGACGAACCGGCAGGTGGCCGGGGAGCTGGTGCTCAGCGTCAAAACGGTCGAGTACCACCTCGGCAACGTCTACGCCAAGCTCGGCGTCACCTCCCGGACCGCGCTCGCCGCGAAGCTGACCTCGGTCGTGTGACCGGCCGGGAAGGATCTACCAGACAGGTTCCGGACCCGGAGTAGACCGGGACTTTACTCAGCACGCGCCCTCATCCGCCGAATGGTCGGCCGACACCAGGATGGGCGCGGGCCGATCTGCCCGTGAGTCCGCGCCCACCCGGCCGTTTCTCGGTCCGGGTGAGTCTCCCCCCACGTGGACGAGGCTCCTCCTCTCAGCGGGCAGCAGGAAGAAGGGGCCTGTCTTTGTCCGTTATGTCGCGCTTCTCCTCCCGCGGAAGCCTCGCCGCCGGTCTGATCATCGCCGGCGCCGTCGGATTCACCGTTCTTCCCGCGGAAGCGGCCGTCGCCGACATTCATGATTTCGGCGAGAGCCAGTCCGGCGAAGTCCCCTTCTCGGACATGCTCTCCAGGATCGCCGAGATCGAGACGGAGATGCAGGCGTTCGAGGACCGGACGGCCTTCCAGGACCCGCCCCAGAGCATCCGGGAGCCGGAGCAGGCCACGACCGCGGAGCTTCCGGCGCTCGACCAGTTCCAGGACGGCGGGACCGGGATCGACCTGTCCGACGCCGCGGGGCTCATGGGCCTCGACCGGCCTCAGGGCACGGGAACCCGGACCGGCGGCGACCAGGCCCCCGCCGTGCAGGCGTCGGGCGGCGCCCTGGTCCAGCGGGTCGTCTCCACCGCCCTCAGCAAGGTCGGCGAGGGCGAGGCCTCGGACGGCACCAGCTTCTACGGCAAGTGGTACGACGGGCACACCAAGCAGAAGGGCTTCGCCGCGGCGCCCTGGTGCGACATGTTCCTGGCCTGGGTGGCCGTCCAGAACGGCGCGCAGGAGCAGATGGGCATCTACGCCTACACCCCCTGGCACGCCCAGTGGTTCAAGAAGCAGGGCCGGTTCGACACCAAGCCGCGCGTCGGCGACCTCGTCTTCTTCGACTGGGGCGGCTCCAAGAACATCTCGGCCATCGACCACATCGGCATGGTGACCGGCGTCAACCCCGACGGCACCGTCTCCACGGTCGAGGGCAACGTCAGCGACAAGGTCGTCACCCGCAAGCGGAGCATGAACACCATCGTCGGCTTCGGCCACCCCGCCTACGGGAACTGAGCCGACCTCCCGGCCCGTCCGGTCACCTTCCGTAACGGGAGGAGCGAGCCCCGCTCCTCCCCATACGGATGAGAAAAAAGATGTTCGTCCTGGTGAAGCAGGGCGGACCGAGGATAATTCCAGTAACGGCTAGGGAATTCCCTAGGCCGATTACCGAGGTGCGGCCACCCTCCGTTGCGTATCGTTTCCCACAGCAGGCCGACGCGCTCCGCGACCGTGACGCTCGCGGTCCCCGCGAGGGAGCACGCCGGGCCGTCCGCCCCCCTACCAGGAGGAGTGTTCTCCGCCCGACCTCGCGCAGGTGAACCGGAATGTCCATCGAAGAGCCGCCCGCCGACAGCGCTCCGACCCGCGAGCACGTCACCGAGCTGCGCATCCACGGGGTGGCGGGGGCCTCGCCCGGGTCCGTCCTCTTCCCCGGCTGCCCCGACCAGGTCGCGTTCCTCGGCGACAGGTCCCGCGACCCGGTGGGCATCTACGTCCCGGTGGACCGCGCCCCGGCCCCCTGGCGGCGGGAGGCCTACGTGTGGGGCGGCCTCACCTCGGGTTCCCGCTCACGGGCGTTCTGGCTGCTGATGCTCCCCTTCGCCCTGGCCAACATCGCCTTCTACATGACCCCCCGCTGGGTGGCGGACGGCCGCGAGCGCCTCGCCCCGCTCCGCCTGCTGGTCGACGCCGGGCAGCGGCTGTTCGCGCTGTCCCTGACCGGCACCCTGATCACCGCGCTCGTCGGGACCTCCATGGACATCGTCGGCTGGCAGGCGGCCCGGATCCCGCACGCCGTCTCCCTCCTGGAGTGGCTGGCCGTCACCGGCACGGGCGACGCCGCCCGGCGGCTGGCCCTGGCCTCGCTCCTGCCCGCCCTGGTCCTGGCCCTGGTCTGGTGGTTCGGCAGGACGTCCTGGGCCCGCCTGGACAGGCGTCCGGTGGACGAGGGCGAGCCCGACCCGGAAACGGACGGGGTGCCGCTGGCCAACCGCCGGATGTGGAACGGCGGCGACCCCGTCGGGCGCCTCCGCTCGCTCCACGTCGCCTTCGGCTTCACGCTGATCGCGCTGGCCCTGAGCCTGCCGTTCGCCTCCGACCCGCTGTTCCGCGCGCTGTTCCTCCTGGGGCAGATGACGCTCCTGCTCGTGGTCGCGCTGGTGGCCCTCCCGTACGCGGCCGTACGGCGCCGGCCGGGAGGGGAACCCGACTGGCTGCCCCTGCTGACGGGGGCCTGCACGGGCCTGCGCCTGCTCGCCCTGATCCTGTACGGCCTGGCCCTCACCGCCGGTGTGATCACGGGAGGCCCGGACGTCCCGGCCGACAGGGGGGCGCTTCCCGGCTTCCACGGCCTCCTGGAGACGCTCTTCTCCGCGCAGACCGTCCTGCTGGTGGCCGTCACCGCGGGAACGGCCGTCCTCGCCCGGTGCAGCAGGGAACCGGTCGACTCCGCCGTGTCCTACCCCCGGGCCCTGCGGGGCCTGGCCGGCCCGGTGACGCTGCTGATGGCCTGGGCCCTGGCGGCGGTCTTCGCCATCGGGCTGGCGTTCGCCGTCGCGGAGATCATGGGCACGCCGTCCTTCACCGGCGGCGGCACGAGGATCGTGCTGTCGGGTCCCTACTGGTGGTCCACCCTCGCCATGCTCCTGGCCGCCCTCACGGTCATCCTGCTGGCGCTGTGGCTGCTGCTGTCGTGGCGGCGGGAGGTGCGGCGGCTGATGCCCGAGCTCCGCCAGAGGTATCCGAAGCACACCGAGCACGTGTGCCGCAGCTGGGCGGCGGCCACGCTGACGGACAAGACCGACGTGGTCGTGACGGTGATCGCGACGATCGGGGCCATCGCGGTCGCGCTCGCCGCGGTCCTGATCACCATCGGCCTCAGAGACGTGCCGACGGGTCCGGCCGTGGCCCTGGGCGTCGTGGTCACGGCCGGGGTGGCCGTCGGGCTCGTCTACGTCGGCTGGCAGGCGTACGAACATCCCGCGCTGCGCTCGACGGTGGGCGTGTTGTGGGACGTCACCACGTTCTGGCCGCGCGCCACGCACCCCCTCGCCCCGCCCTGCTACGCCGAGCGCGTCATCCCGGACCTCCTGGACCGGGTCAAGACCCTCGTCCGCGAAGAGCACAACACCGTGGTGGTCTCGGGTCACAGCCAGGGCAGCGTCATCGCGACGGCGCTGATCCTCCAGCTGGACCCCGCCGACCGCCGCCACACGCGCCTGCTCACCCACGGCTCGCCGCTGCGCCGGCTCTACGCGCGCTTCTTCCCCACCTACTTCGGTCTCGGCACGCTCCAGGTCGTCAAGGAGACCGTCACCACCCGGGCGCTGTACGCCGGCGCGGCGCACGCCTGCCACTGGTGCAACCTCCACCGGCGCTCCGACCCCATCGGAGGCCCGGTCTTCGCGCTCAGCGACCCCTGGGAGCCCGTCACGGGCGGCGTCGACGAACCCCTGTGGGATCCGGCCGACCCCTCGCTCGGCCGGACCGATTCGAAGACGCCTCCACGGATCTTCGGTCACAGCGACTACTACCTCGACCCAGCGTACGAGGCCGCTTTCCGAAGATTGATCAGTTAGCCGGGACTTGGAGGCGTCGTGCGGTTCATCCTCGATCTGTACTACACGCCGGACGGTGGCGTGCACGGCCGGTTGACGCCGCCGGGCTCGGTCACGGCCCAGCCCTTCGACGGCTGGCTGGACCTGCTGCGCCTGCTCGAACCCCCCGGCCCCGCGGAGACGGGTGACCGCGTCGAGGGGCGGGCCCCCTGATCCGGGCCGGGCACGGCACGCCGCCCGCGCCCCGCGGGTACGGCACCCGGCCCGCGCGCCGGGCGTTTTCCTCAGGCTCTCCGGACGGGAGCCGATGACATCCTCGTGACGACGGAGAAGTTCACTGAGAAGGCCGGAGCGCGCACGACCGGGTCATGGCTGGGCAACCGCCCGGTCCGCGGGAAGCTCGCGCTGATCGTCGGGATCGCGATGCTGGGCCTGGCCGCCACGGCCGGCATCGGCGTCGGCGAGCTGCGCCTCGCGGAGGACCGGGCGCGCGACCTGGAGACGTCGGCGCACATGACCCGCATGGCGCTGGAGGCGGACATGGCGCACGACGCCATCCGCGGCGACGTGCTGCGCACCATGGTCACGACCGACGACGCCGAGCGGGCGCGGGCGCGTGACGAGCTGGCCGAGCACTCCTCGGCGATGCGCGGGGGACTCGCCTACTTCACCGGCCCGCAGGTGCCGGTCTCCGTGCGCCGGGCGGCCGAGCGGGTGACCCCCGCCGTCGAGGACTATCTGGAGCTGGCCGAGACCGCCGCGGGCGACCCGGACGCCGAGGCGTACGAACGGTTCAGCGAGGCGTTCACGACGGTCGAGGACGAGCTCCCCGCGATCGGCGACGCGCTGGACGCGCACGCCGCCACCGTCGTCGCGGCCGTCTCCGACCAGCGCCGCGAGGCGACCTGGACGCTCCTGGGCATCGGCGTGCTCGCCGCCGCGCTGCTGGCCGGGGTCGCCCGGCTGGTCGGCCAGGGCATCCGCCGGCCGCTGCGGGAGGTGTCCGCGGTCCTGACCGCGATGGCCTCCGGAGACCTGTCGCGCCGGGCGGACGTGACGTCCGCCGACGAGATCGGCGTCATGGCCCGCATGCTCGACACCGCGATCAGCGGCGTGCAGGAGACGGTCGACGCCCTGACCTGCTCGGCCACGTCGGTCGCCGCCTCCGCCCAGCAGATGACCCAGGTGTCCCAGCGCATCGCCTCCTCCGCCCAGGAGGCCAGCAACCAGGCGGAGGCCGTCTCCGGCGCGGCGCGGACGGTCGAGGGCAACATCGCCACGACCGCGCGCGGCAGCGAGGAGATCGGGGCCTCCATCACCGAGATCTCCCAGAACACCACCTCGGCCGTGGGCGTGGTGGGCGAGGCGGTCGCGATGGCCGAGCGCGCCAACACGATCATGGCGGAGCTGGACGGCTCGTCCGCCGAGATCGGCAGCGTGGTCAAGGTCATCACCTCGATCGCGGAGCAGACCAACCTGCTCGCGCTGAACGCCACCATCGAGGCGGCCCGCGCCGGCGAGGCGGGCAAGGGCTTCGCGGTGGTCGCCGGCGAGGTCAAGGACCTGGCGCAGGAGACCGCCCGCGCGACCGAGGACATCTCCCGCCGGGTGGAGTCCATCCAGGCCGGCACGGCCGACGCCGTCGAGGCGATCAGTCAGATCGCCTCGGTGATCGCGCGGATCAACGAGTTCCAGACGGCCATCGCCTCCGCGATGAAGCAGCAGAGCGCCACGACCGCCGAGATGACCCGCACCATGGGAGAGGCCGTACGGCACAGCGGCGACATCGGCAAGAGCGTCTCGACGATCGCCGCCACCGCCCTGGCGACCTCCGAGGACGCCGCCACCTCGCTGAAGACGGCCCGCGAGCTGTCCACCATGGCCGAGCGGCTGCGGGAGCTGGCCGCCCGGTTCGACTGACGCCGGGTCGTCCCGGCCCGGCCGGGCGCGTCCGGCCACAGCCCGGTGGCGATGTCGTGGTCGATCGCGCGGAGCCGCTCGACCCGCACCCCCTGTTTCTCCATGATGCGCGCGCTCAGGTCGATCAGCCCCCGGGTGTGGCTGCGCTCGGGGCTCTTCTTCAGCGTGCAGTCGACGAACAGCGCCCGCAGATCGTCATGGCGGTGCGGCGCTCCCTCCGGTGTGGCGGTCACAGCGACGCCCCCTCTCCCGCGCCGAACCGGCGTGAACTACTCGCCCACCGGTCTCGTCTCAAGAGATAGGCGATGCCGAGGCGGAGGAGAAGCGCCATGGACGAATCTCGACAGCCGGCCTTCGCCGGAGTCCTCCTCGCCACCGTCCTGCTCCTTCCCGCCGCCTCCGCGCAGGCGGTGCGGGCGCCCTCCGGCGGACCGCCCGCCGTGACCGAGCGGGACATGTCCGCTCCCTCCGGCGGACCGCCCGCCGTACCCGAGCGGGATGCGGCGGATCCCTCCGGCGGATCGGCGGCGGGCACGCCGATCCCGCCCGGCCTCGACCGCCTGATCGACCGGGGAAGCGTCGTCAGGATCCGGCGCTCGCTCCCGGACGGCACCCTGCTGGACGTCATGGCGCTCGGCGCGGACGGCACGGTCCTGGGCGGCTCCCAGGTCGTGGACTCCGCGGGCTTCACCCACCTGCGCCGTGGCGTGTGGCGGGCGCGGCCCGGGGAGCGCGGGGCCCGCCTGCTGCGGGACACCGGCAAGCCGTGGTCCCTGTGGCGGATGGCGACCGGCGCGAGCGGCCACCTGTGGCCCTGGGGGGAGCGGCTGCGGTGCCTGGATCAGCACGGGCGGCGGGCGGTGCGATCGCTCCCCGGCTGGACCGGCAGGACGTTCTTCTTCTCAGGCCGCCTTCTGGTCTGGGAGGCGGAGGGGGGACGCCTGATGACGGCGCGCGGATGCGCCGGCAGGCCCAGGACCCTGCCGGCACGGGGCACTCTGGTCGCCTTCTCCCACCCCCACGCGTTCCTCCTGCGCAAGGACCGGCTGCTCCGGGTGAACGTGCGCACCGGCGGGAGCGCGGAGGCCCGCGGCCTTCCCCTCCCGCCCGCGCGGGCGGAGTCCATCGCCGCCGGTCCCGGGCTTCTCGCCTTCGCCGACCGGACCGCCCTGCGCGTCGTCGACCGCCGGACCGGCCGGCCGTACGCGCCCGTCGAGGACCTGCCGCGCCGCGGGGCCGCCGACTTCGGGGCGGGAGTGAGCGCGGGAGAGCGGATCGTGGTCTACTCGGTGCGCCATCTGGACCGCGACGTCTCCCAGTCCCTGGTGTACGACCCGCGCACGGCCAGGACGGTCGCCCTGCCCGGCGAGGCGATGGTCACCGGGAACCGGCTGCTCTGGCGTGACGGCGACCACTACCTGCTCGCCCGCGTACGCCCGTGAGCGTGGCCCGCGTACGCCGGACGGGCTCTCCCGTACGCCCGGGAGCCGGGCGGTGGTCGGCGTGCCCCGTGCCGGGTGATCTCCCGCGCGCCCGCGAGTAGGGTGGGCGCGTGACCGAGAGCGAGCAGGTGGCCTCCTTCTGGAAGGGGCTGGGACTGCCCGGGCTGATCGACGTGCACACGCACTTCATGCCCGAGCGGGTGCTGGCCAAGGTCTGGAACTATTTCGACTCCGTCGGCCCGCTGACCGGCGTGCGGTGGCCCATCGCCTACCGCACCGAGGAGTCGCTGCGGCTGGACACGCTGCGCGGCTTCGGCGTGCGCCGGTTCACCTCCATGGTCTACCCGCACAAGCCGCAGATGGCCGCCTGGCTCAACGCCTGGTCGGCCGAGTTCGCCTCCCGGACGCCGGACTGCCTGCACACCGCCACGTTCTTCCCCGAGCCCGGGGCGGTCGACTACGTCGCCCGCGCCGTCGAGGGCGGGGCCCGGGTGTTCAAGGCCCACCTCCAGGTCGGCGACTACGACCCGGGCGACGAGCTGCTGGACGGGGTGTGGGGCCTGCTCGCCGAGGCCGGGATCCCGATCGTCACCCACTGCGGCTCCGGCCCGGCCCCGGGCAGGTACACCGGTCCCGGGCCCGTCGGCCGGCTGCTGGCCCGCCATCCGCGGCTGCGCCTGATCGTGGCGCACATGGGCATGCCCGAGTACGGCGAGTTCCTGGACCTCGCCGATCGCCATCCGGGGGTGTGCCTGGACACCACGATGGCCTTCACCGTGTTCAGCGAGACGCTCTCGCCCTACCCCCGCGAGCAGCTGCCCCGCCTCGCGGACCTGGGAGACCGGGTCCTGTTCGGCACCGACTTCCCGAACATCCCCTACCCCTACGCCGAGGCGCTGCGGGGCCTGGCGGACCTCGGTCTCGGCGACGCCTGGCTGCGCGCGGTGTGCCACGACAACGCGGCACGCATGTTCGGGGTCTGAGCGTGTCGTGGGTCCACGGGCCCGGGGTCTGAGCGTGGCCGGGCTCTGAGCGTGGCCGGGCTCTGAGCGTGGCCGGGCTCTGAGCGTGGCCGGGGTCCGTCGCCCGGAGGTCCGGGGACCCGGGCAGCGGGCGGCCGTGCCGCCTGGGGCGTCATCCGTACCGGATGGCGTTCGCGACCACGGCGAAGAGGATCAGCGCCCCCACGGCGACCATGATCATGTTTCGGGCCGCCGCCCACGCCGCCGACTTCGCGCCCGGGACCTTGTCCTTGGCGTCCGCCACGGCCTTGACCGCCTTGCCCCACCCCGACCAGGTGTCCTTCGTGCGCTGGAAGCGGCGTCCGATGAAGAACGCGGCGGTCGCGACCACGATGAGGATCAGCACCCGGCCGTTCGATGTGTCCATCGGCGCATCCCTCCCCGGCGAGGCATGAGTTCGCCCGAGAAGAGAAAGTATGACGACGACGGCGGTGCCCGGCCAGGGGGGAATACCGCGGATCTCCCCGTCGTTCCGGGCCCTTTCCGGGATCCGGAGAGGGTCCCGAGATATGTCACAGGGATGTCGTACGGTCCTGATATGTGCCGAAGCATCAAGACTCTCCGCGAGCCCTACGCCGACGACGTGACGGAGGAGGACGTGCGCGCCGCCGCGCTGCAGTACGTCCGCAAGGTCTCCGGTTTCCGGGCCCCGTCCGCGCGCAACGCGGCGGCCTTCGACCGGGCCGTGGACGCCGTCACCGCCGCGACTCTGGAGCTCCTGTCGGAGCTTCAGCTGGGACGCTCCGCCCGGGTCCCGCAAGGCGACGGCCCCGCCCTGCCGGCTCCGGCGGGGAACTAGCGACGGCGGGAAGCCGGGGAGAGGCCCGGCAGGCCGGAGGGGGTCACCCTCCGGCCTGCGTCCGCCCGATCCGGCTGGGTCCGGATCTCCGCGGTCTCCGCTCGCGCGGTCGTCAGGTCGGGACGGTCGCCGCAACGGCCGTCAGGTCAGCTCGGAGCACTTCCTGGCGTCGGGGTCGGCGCCCGCCTTCGGGACCCAGCGCATGTTGGCGAACGACGCGGAGAAGGCCCCGTCGGTGTAGACCAGGAACGGCGTGTTGACGTTCTCCATGTCGAGACCCCCCTCCGCGAAGCAGGAGATCGGGATCTTGACGGTCGCCTTCGTCCCCACGGGCAGCCCCTGGAACAGCGAGGTCGCCACGACCTCGGCGAAGCAGGGGTAGACGCAGTGGGCGCTGATGACGGTCCGCGCCGCCGGCGGCTGGTGCACGATGGTGTCGAAGACCAGGGCGGCGTCGGCGTTGAGATAGCCGCGCAGGTCGGTGCCGCCCGCCGGGTTCTGGCTGTAGATCTGCGCGGGGCCGGTCCCGGTCCACGTCGCCTTCAGGCCGTCCTGCTGCACGTTGACGTCGGACTGCACGACGCTGATCTCCGCGTGCGCGGCCGTGCCGTCGGGGCCGATCTCGGTGCCGCCCCAGTTCTCGGCGGACCCGATGTAGCTTCTGTACGGCGCGACGTCGACGCGGTTGAACAGCTCCAGGTCCTCGGTGGCCTCGCCGCCGCCGCCCGGTGTGCCGCAGGTGGTGGGCGCGGTCTCGTCGAGGGTGCCGACCGAGCCCGTCTGGCCGTGGCGCAGGCCGTACCCGAGCGGGAAGAGCGGGTCGTATCCCTCGTCGCCCGCGTTGAGCGGCGCCTGGCAGGCGGTCTTCGGCCAGGAGTACGGCAGCTTGCCGGTGTAGCCCTCGCGGTGCTTGCCGCGGACGAGCAGGTCGGCCACGCCGCCGCCCTCGGTGCCCGGCAGCCAGGCGACGACGAAGGCGTCGGAGCGGTTGAGCTCCTTGTTCACCCAGAGCGGGCGGCCGGTGACGTAGACGGTGATCACGGGCTTGCCCTTGCCCGCGACCTTGTCGAGCACGGCGAGGTCGCCGGGGTAGAGCCTGGCCGCCTCCAGCGTGCGCCGGGCCAGGTCGCCGACGCCCTCGGCGTACGGGGTCTCGCCGATCACCGCGATGACCGCGTCGTAGGCGGCGGGGTCGACGCCGTCGGCCGTCTCGCTGAAGGTGACGTTGGCCTCGCCGAGCGCCTCGCGCAGCCCGCCGAGGATCGTGGCGCCGTTGGGGAAGTCGGCGTTGGTGTTCCCGGTGCCCTGCCAGGTGAGAGTCCAGCCGCCCGTCTGGTTCTGCATGCTGTCGGCGCTCTTGCCGACCACGAGGACCTTGGACCCGGAGGCCAGCGGGAGCACCTTGCCGTTGTTCTTCAGCAGGACCTGCGACTTGCGGACGGCCTCCCGGGCGAGCCGCTCGGCCTCCAGCGCGTCGGCCGAGCCGGCGTGGCGGCGCTCGGAGGGCTTGCGCCCGTCGAGCACGCCGGCGCGCAGCTTCACCCGCAGGATGCGGGTGACCGCGTCGTCGATGCGGGCCATCGGGATCTGGCCGCTCTCGACCTGGGCGACCGTGTTGGCGATGAACGCCTTCCAGTCGTTGGGGACCATGAAGACGTCGATGCCGGCGTTGACCGCCTGGGGGCAGCTGGCGTTGGTGCAGCCGGACACCTGGCCGATGCCGTTCCAGTCGGAGACGACCAGGCCGTCGAAGCCCATCTTCATCTTGAGGATGTCGGTGAGGGCGCGCTTGCTGCCGTGCAGCTTGCCCTCGGTGATGCCGAGTTCCTCGTTGGTCCAGCTGTTGAAGGAGACCATCACGGTCTGGGCTCCGGCGCCGAGCGCGCCGTAGTAGCCCTGGCCGTGCAGGTTGATCATCTCGGCCTCGGACGAGGGGTTGACGCCCTGGTCCACGCCCCTGAGGGTGCCGCCGTCGCCGATGAAGTGCTTGGCGGTGGAGATGACGCCGTCGGAGCCGATGCGGAACAGGCCCCTGCCCTGCAGGCCCTTGACGGCCTCGTACCCGTAGGCGCGGGTGATCCGGGGGTCCTCGGAGAAGCCCTCGTAGGTACGGCCCCAGCGGTCGTCGCGGACGACGGCGAGGGTGGGGGCGAAGGCCCAGTCCTGGCCGGTGGCGCGGATCTGCTCGGCGGTGGCCTCGCCGATGTCCCGGACGAGGCACGGGTCCTGCGCGGCGCCCAGGCCGATGTTGTGCGGGAAGACCGTCGCGCCGTAGACGTTGTTGTTGCCGTGGACGGCGTCGATGCCCCAGATGACGGGGATCTTCGTCCTGGTCGAGACCGAGGCGTCCCAGTAGGCGTCGGCCAGGTCGAGCCAGGCCTGCGGCGAGGCGTGCTTGTCGCGGCCGGGCCAGGAGCCGCCGCCGTTGAGCACCGAGCCGATGCCGTACTGCTTGACCTCCTCGGGGGTGATCGCGGCGATCTCCGGCTGGGTCATCTGGCCGACCTTCTCGGCGAGGGTCATCCCGGCGAGGATCTTCCTGATCCGCCACTCGTCCACCGGGTTCTTCTTGATCCGGCTGTTGACCTTGGGCCAGTCGGCGAGGGTGGGAAGGTCCTTCTCGATGCGGGCGCAGCCGCGGGCGTCCAGCCGCGGCTGGCCGATCACCGGCTGCCGCTCGCCGGTCGCGGTCTCGGCGCTCGCGCCCGGGATTCCGGTGACGCCCGCGGCCAGGACGGCGAGGCTCGCCAGGACCGCGACGCGGCTCCGGCGGAGGACGCCCGATCGGGCGATGGGTCTGGTCATCGAGGGTCCGTTCTCGAAGTGCTGCGACAGTCATGGCGGTCCCCCGAGTCCGCACTGTGCAGATCTTGACCCTGTGAAGGCGTCGAGTCAATAGGGAAGAGAGAGCGCTCTCTCATCATCCCGAATCTTCTCCTGCACCCGTGGCGTGTCGACGGCCACCATGATCATGGCCGTTTTTCTCGTCCCGCTGCCATGTGACGGGAAGTGCATCGCTCCTGACCTGCACATTGAACGAGAGCGCTCTCTGTCCGTCGGAAGCTCGCCGGACGCCGTCGAGCCCGCACACCGCGGCGCGGACGGATGTCAGCCGCCGGCCGGCAGGAGGGGCCGCTCAGGGCAGCAGCCAGGCGGCGGTGTCGGGCGGGAGCAGGCCGTCGCCGGTCAGGGGGCCGCCGGCCAGCAGGAGACGGCCGGGCGGCAGCCGTACCGGATCGTCGCCCATGGCCAGGACCAGCGTGAACCGTCCGGCGCGGTCGGCCACCAGCCGGCCGTCCCCGTCCGCCGTCCAGTCCACCGGGTCGTCGGCGGTCAGGACGCCCTCGGCGTGCAGCCGCCGCCGTATCCCGACGGCGGAGCGGCACAACCACAGCGGCGAGGACGGATCGCCCTCCTGCGCCTCGGCCGACAGCCCGCCCCACCCCGGGGGAACCGGCAGCCAGGGAGGCCGCGCGCCGGGCGGCGAGAACCCGTGGGCCCCGACCGGATCACGCCGCCAGGGCAGCGGCACCCGGCAGCCGTCCCGGGAGACTCCCGACCGCGGCCACGCGGGATCCCTGCGGTCCTCGGGCGCGACGTCCACCTCGGGCAGGCCGAGCTCCTGTCCCTGGTACAGGTAGGCCGCGCCGGGCAGCCCGAGCACCGCCAGCAGCGCCGCCCGCGCCCGCGCCGGCCCGCGGGCCGGGCCGTAGCGGCTCGCGCTGCGCACCACGTCGTGGTTGTCCACCACCCAGGTCACCGGCGCCTTCGGCGGGTCCCCGGCGAGCAGGGCGGTCCCGGCGGCCCGCCAGGCCTCCGCGTCCCAGGGCGCCACCAGGAAGGCGAAGGCGAACGCCTGGTGCAGTTCATCCGGCCGGGTGTAGCGCCCGGCCCGGTCGGGGTCCAGGTTGACCTCGCCGATCAGCGCGCGCGGCGGTTCGCAGGAGTCGGCGATGGCCCGCCAGCGGCGGTAGACCTCGTGCACCTCCTCGAGGTCGCAGGCCAGCGGGTTGGCCCGCAGCCGCATCGGCTCCAGGACCCCGGTGCGCCGGAGGTCGGGCAGCCCCTCGGCCTTGAACAGTCCGTGGGCGACGTCGACGCGCAGCCCGTCCGCGCCCCGGTCGAACCAGAACCGCACGACGTCGTCGAAGAAGGGGGCGGTGCGCGGGTCGCGCCAGTTCCAGTCGGGCTGCTCGGGGGCGTACAGGTGGAGGTACCACTCCCCGGGCGATCCGTCGGGCTCGGTCACCCGCGTCCAGGCGGGACCTCCGAAGACGCTGAACCAGTTGTTGGGCGGCGCGCCGCCGTCCGGTCCCCGGCCCGGGGCGAAGTGGAAGCGGGCCCGCTCCGGGCTGCCCGGCCCGGCGGCCAGCGCCGCCCGGAACAGCGGGTGGGCGACGGAGCAGTGGTTCGGCACCAGGTCGACGATCACCTTGAGCCCCAGGCGGCGCGCCTCGGCGGCGAACGCGTCGAAGTCGGCCAGGCTCCCGAAGACCGGGTCGACGTCGCAGTAGTCGCTGACGTCGTAGCCGTGGTCGGCCTGCGGCGACCGCTGGAACGGGGTGAGCCAGACCGCCTGCGCGCCCAGGCCCGCGACGTGGCCGAGCCGGGCGGTGATCCCGGCGAGGTCGCCCACCCCGTCGCCGTCGGAGTCGGCGAACGAGCGGGGATAGATCTGGTAGACGACGGACTCGCGCCACCACGCCGTGGAGGCGTCCATCGGACGAGAAATAAACGGCATATGCACTGAATGCCCGATACAGTCGTCGGCTAAGGGGCGGCTCCTGGACGTGCTTCCTTCTCCTATCTCTGCAAAAGATACGTAGCGCGTCCGCTCTCCGCCCCTTCTCCATCTTTCCCGGGCGAGGGGGGTCCGATGACGTGGCTGGCCGAGACGCTGCTGCGGCGGCGCCGCATGACCTCTCCGAGCCTGCTGCTCGACCTTCCGCCGCCGGACTCCCCCGGTCCGGCGGCACGCTGGTGGAAGCCGACGGCCGTCGTGGCCTCGCGCCGCCGCAAGGGCGGGGCCGGCGCCGCGCCCGATCCCGCCGCGGGCCTGCTGGCCCTGGAGGCCGACCTGCTGCGGCTGGGCTACCTGCTGTCCGCCCCGCTCCGCCGCAGTCTGGGCGAGCTGGACGGCGCCGGGCTGGCCCGGGCCGGCCGCGCCCTGCTGGAGGCCCTGCTGGCCGAGTACGGCGGCCACGTGGACCACGTCCCGCTGTTCCGCGACTTCCCGCAGAGCGTCCCCGCCGACACCTTCGAGTTCTACGTGCGGCGGGTGTTCGCCCTGCTCCTGCAGGAGCCGCGGCAGCCGTGCGTGCTGTGCGGAACGGTCGACGCCGTCCACCCGGTCTCGCCCTGCGCCCACCTGGTCTGCCGCGCCTGCTGGGACGGGGCCGACTTCAGCGCCTGCCCGCTCTGCCACCGCCGCATCGACCTCGACGACCCGTTCCTGCGGCCCGCCGACGACCCGGTGGCCGAGGCCGTCGCCAAGAACGCCAGGCGGGAGCCGCTGCCGGACCGGGCCGTCCTGCTGTGGTCGTGCGAGGATCCGGCCGAGGTCGCCCGCGAGATGCTCCGGGAGCTGCTGGACCGGCAGACCCCGGCCCGCGCGGAGGACCGCGCCGCGATCGAGGCCCTGCTCGGCGACTTCTGGCCGCGCTCGGCGGGCTGGCTGCCCGAGCGGATCCCGGTCCGCGAGACCCGCGCGCTGGTCCTGGCCGCGGCCCTGTCGCGCGACGCCCGAGGGGCCCGCGACCTGCTGGAGCGGCACACCGACACCGCGACGGACGTGCTCCGCCTGCTGTACGCCCTGATGGGCGGCGACCCCGGCATGCGCGCCCCGCTGCCCCGCCGCACCTCCCTGCCCCGGCCCGTACGGCGCGCGCTGCTGGAGCGGATGGACCGGATGCCCGTGCCGCACCTGGTCGAGGACCTGCTCCGCCACCCCGAGGCGTGGAAGCGCATGGCCGAGGTGCTGCACCCGTTCGAGCACCACCGGCGGCACCCGGACGCGGCGCTGGCCTTCGCCGTGCTGCGCGGCACCCGGCTGGACGCCGGAACCCCGCAGGCCGGGGAACTGCTCGCCCGCGCCGCCGCGCACCCCGAGGTCGTCCGGTTCGACGGCGTGCGGCTGCGCCCGCTCACGTTCGCCGGCCGGGTCGAGGCGGCGCTGCGCGACGGCGACCACGCCCGCGCGCTCGACCTGCTCGGCGGGCGCCCCGGCGAGCTGGCCCGGCGGCTCGTGCACCTGGCCCGGCACATCCCGGCCGGGCGACTGGCCGCCGCGGTCGCCGAGACCGCGCCGAGGGTCTCCCCCGGCGTGCTGATCGCCGCGCTCGGCCAGCTCCGCACGCCGCCCGGCGGCACCCGGGTCTTCCTGCCGCGCGGCGGCACGGTCCGGATCTGGACCGAGCCCGATGTCCGCCCGCCGGTCCCCGCGCCGGCCGTCAGCGCGGTCGCGTCGGCGATCATCGGTGAGATGCTGCGCCGCGCCGCCGCCCTGCCCCCGGTGGAACGGGCGGTGCTGGACGAGGAGCTGACCGACCTCCTGGCGCCGGTCGCGGAGCGCTCGGCCTCCTCCTCCCTGGTGCGGCTGCCGCGCGGCAGCGTCCGGCCGCTCCCCTCCGGCGGGCGGATCCGGCTGTTCCTGCACTGGGCCCAGCCCGAGGACCGCCGGGTCGACCTGGACCTGTCGGTGGCGCTGTTCGACGAACGGTGGGAGTTCACCGGCCTGTGCGACTACACCAACCTGATCCTCGGCGGTGACGCCGCCGTGCACTCCGGCGACCTCACCTCCGCCCCCGAGCCGCTGGGCGCCTCCGAGTTCGTCGACCTGGACGTCAGGGCGATGCGCGCGATCGGCGGCCGCTACGCGGTCCCGGTCGTCTTCAGCTACAACGACGTCCCGTTCGACCGGCTCGTGCGGGGGTTCGCGGGGTTCATGGACGCGCCGCCCGGCGACCTGTTCGACCCGCTCGCCGTACGGCAGCGCTTCGACCTGACCGGGCCCGCCAAGATCATGGTGCCGCTCGTCGCCGACCTGTGGTCCCGCACGATGCGCTGGGCCGACCTCAACCTCTCCACCGACGGCGGCTTCAACGACCTCGACGAGCACCACGGGCAGCTCGCCCGGCTGAGCTCGGCGCTGGAGGACGCCTTCGGCCTCGGCGACCGCGTCACCCTCTGGGAGGCGGCCTGCTGGCACGCCGCCGCCCGGGCCGCCGAGGTCGTCGTACGGCACCGCGACGGCACGGTCGGCCACTACCGGCGCGGCCCGGACGAGACGGCGGCCGGACTCGCCGCCCGCCTCACCGCCCGCACGCTCCCGGACCGCACGTGGGCGACACGCGAGGAGGCGGGCCTGGCGCCTCCGGACCGGGGAGCCGCCCCCGCCGGACGGCACACGCCTCCCGAGGCGGGCTTCGCCGCGGTCATCGAGGACGATCTCGGCGTCGCCGGCGGCGCGCAGGTCTACGCCCTGCATCCCGGCCGCCTCGACCCCGCCGGGATCGAGACGCTCGACGCGTCCGGCCTGGTCGACCTGCTCTCCCCCGCGACCGTCCCCGTCCCGGCCGCTTATCCGCCTCCGTAGGAGGTAGGTGTCCGGCGAGGAGGTGGACATCATGGAACGACACCATAAGATCACGCACCGGGGACCGGCGGAGGATTTCTTCGCCCGCATGCTGCGGAGGCGGCCGTGGTCGCAGTTCTCCCCGACCGCCGAGCCGCCGCGGAGCGCGCTCATCCTGCGGCTGGTGCTGGCGACCTCCGGCATGGCCGTCTGCGGCGTGTTCGCGGGCCTGGCCGTCATCATCGGCCAGCCGCTCCTGGCGATCGCGATGGCGGCGCTCACGGCCGTCGCCACTTTCGACATCGCGGTGATACTGCGTCACCGGGCCACCCGGTGACGCGGTCCCGTCGCGGGCGCTGGTCAAGGGCATCGAGAAGGACCTGAAGGCGGGAGGCGGCCGTCCCCCGTACAGCGAGGACATCCTGGCGCCGCGGCGGCCGGCACGGAGGCCGGGGGCGGCCGGGGCCCCTCCGCTCCCGGTCTCACACGGTGATGACGACCTTCGCCCGGGCGTGCTCCTCGCTGAAGTACCGCATCGCCTCGGGGACCTCGCTCAGCGGGTAGGTCCTGTCGATCGCCGGGGTGATCTTCCCGGACTCGACCATCTCCTTGAGGTCGAGGAGGTTCTTCCGGTTCTGCCGCGCCACGTTGCCGCGCAGGTTCTGCCGTACGAACGGCGCCAGTGCCAGGGCCCCCGTGAGCCGGCCCATCGGCCCGAACCACCGGCCGCCCTTCGAGGAGGACAGGACGAGGGTCCCGCGGGGGGTCAGCACCCGCCGGCACTCGGCCAGCGAGCGGCTCCCCGCCAGGTCGAAGATGAGGTCGTAGCGGCGGTCGCCCCTGGTGAAATCCTCGCGGGTGTAGTCGACGACGTGGTCGGCGCCGATCGAGCGGACCAGTTCCACGTTCCTCGTGCTGCACACGCCGGTCACCTCCGCCCCGAACGATTTGGCGATCTGCACGGCGAAGGTGCCCACGCCTCCCGACGCCCCGTTGATCAGCACCTTCTGCCCCCGCCGTATCCCGCCGCGGTCGCGCAGGCCCTGCAGCGCGGTCTTCGCCGCCCAGGGCACGGCCGCCGCCTGCGCGAAGGTCAGGTTGGCCGGCTTCGGGCACAGCAGTTCCTCGGCGACGCAGACGTACTCGGCGAAGCCTCCGGCGGCGACTTCGGCGTACACCTCGTCGCCCGGCCGGAACCGCGTCACGTTCCCGCCGACGGCCTCGACCTCCCCGGCGACGTCCCGGCCCGGGACCTTCCGCCTCGGCCCGCGCAGCCCGAACGCCAGGCGGCCCAGGTACGGCAGGCCCGTCATGGTCACCAGGTCGCCGTGGGTCACCGACGCCGCGTGGACGCGCACCAGGACCTCGTCGTCGCCGGGCACCGGCTTGTCGAGCTCACCGAGCCGCAGGACCTCGGCCGAACCGTACTTCTCCTGAAGAATCGCCTTCATCGTGTTCTCCTCGGGCGCTGAGGGAGCTGAGGGGTGCCGGGGGTGCTCGTTCATTCGACGGACCGCAGGATCTGCTCGATCGAGGCCGCGCGCGACCGCAGCTCGGAGACGTCGTTCGCCGTCCGCCGCTGGGCGTCCAGGGTGTTCTCGGCGAGCTGCTCGTAGCGGCGCACGAGCTGGCGCAGCTCCTCCTGCACCGCGGCGGACATCTTCAGCTTGCGGAACTCCAGGACCGTCGCCGCGGTGCCGATGAGCAGGAACAGGGCCAGGAGCGACAGGCCCAGGATCAGGACCGTGCCGGGCCAGGTCGTCGTGTCCATCTAGGACTGCTCCTTGGATGAGGGACCCCTGTCCGGGTCCGATCGGGTGAGGGTCTGGACCGCCTCGGCCACGGTCGAGGCGGTCAGGTGCAGGTGGAAGTCCGTGAGCTCGTAGTACTTCATGGCCTTGCCGTCCTCGGACAGCTCGAGGCTTCCGGCGATCAGACCGGCGGCCTCCAGCCGCTGCAGGTGCATGTGCAGGAGCGGCCGGCTGATCCCGATGTCGCGGGCCATGCGGCTCACGTAGTCGCGTCCGCCGGCGAGCCTGGCGACGATGCGCAGCCGCAGGGGGTTGGCCAGCGCCGCGAGCATCACGACCAGTTCGTCACCGGTCGGCACTCCCCCCGTCATGGCACTCCTTCATGTGAAAGAATTTCCTTACATATGAAGCATAGCTCATACAGCAGGATCCGCGCCGCCGGAAGTCCTCCGGCGGCGCGCGGATCCTGTGAATCCGGCGCCGCGTCCGCCCGCCGTGTCAGAGGCGTTCGATGACGGTGACGTTGGCCTGGCCGCCGCCCTCGCACATCGTCTGCAGGCCGTACCGGCCGCCGGTGCGCTCCAGCTCGTGCAGGAGCGAGGTCATCAGCCGGGCCCCGGTGGCGCCGAGCGGGTGGCCCAGGGCGATCGCGCCGCCGTTGGGGTTGACCCGCCCGGGGTCGGCTCCCGTCTCCTTCAGCCAGGCCAGCACGACCGAGGCGAACGCCTCGTTGATCTCCACCGCGTCGATGTCGCCGATCGACATCCCGGCCTTCTTCAGCGCGTGGGCCGTGGCGGGGATCGGCGCCGACAACATCCAGATCGGGTCCTCCCCGCGCGCCGACAGGTGGTGGATGCGCGCGCGGGGCCGCAGGCCGTGGTCCCGTACGGCCTGCTCCGAGGCGATCAACAGCGCCGCCGCGCCGTCGGAGATCTGCGAGGCCGCCGCCGCGGTCAGCCGTCCCCCCTCGGCCAGGGGCTTCAGGCCGGCCATCTTCTCGAGGGAGGTGTCGCGGCGCGGCCCCTCGTCGTGCTCGACACCCTCCAGGGGCACGATCTCGCGGGCGAAGCGCCCCTCGTCGATCGCCCGGATCGCCCGCTGATGCGAGGTGTAGGCGAACTCCTCCATGTCCGTGCGGGAGATGTCCCACCGTTCGGCGATCATCTCGGCGCCGCGGAACTGGGAGACCTCCTGCTCGCCGTACCGCTCCCGCCAGCCCCGGGAGCCGGTGAACGGGCTGTCGAAGCCGAGCGCCTGCCCGGCGGTCATGGCGTAGCCGATGGGGATCTGCGACATGCTCTGCACTCCCCCGGCGACCACGAGGTCGGCGGTCCCGGACAGCACGGCCTGCGCGGCGAAGTGCACCGCCTGCTGGGAGGAGCCGCACTGGCGGTCGACGGTGACGCCCGGCACCTCCTCCGGCAGCCCTGCGGCCAGCCAGCAGGTGCGGGCGATGTCCCCGGCCTGGGGGCCGATCGTGTCCACGCAGCCGAAGACCACGTCCTCCACCGCGGCCGGGTCCGCCCCGGAGCGCTCCATCAGCGCGGTCAGCACGTGCGCGCCCAGGTCGGCGGGGTGCACGCCGGACAGGCCGCCGCCGCGCCTGCCCACGGGGGCGCGGACCGCCTCGACGATGTAGGCCTCGGGGGGTGAGAAGGACATCGGAAACTCCCTAGGTTGCCAGGATCCCTTCCAGGACCATCGCGATGTACTGCCGGGCGATCTCGTCGGCGGGCAGCGGGCCGTCACCGCGGTACCAGCTCGCGGCCAGCCAGACGGTGTCGCGGATGAACCGGTAGATCAGGCCGGTGTCGAGGTCGGCGCGGAACTCCCCGGTCAGGACGCCCCGGTCCAGGACCGACAGCCACATCTCCCGGAAGCGCCGCTGGGAGTCGAGCAGGTAGTCGAAGCGCGGGCCGGACGCCAGGTGCTTGGACTCGTTCTGGTAGATCACGACCGCCGGGCGGTGGCGGTCGATCGTCCGGAACGACTCGACGATCAGCTCCTGGAAGGTCTCCCGCGCGCCGAGGCCGGAGCCGAGCACCCGGTCGTAGGCCGCCCACATGTCGGTGAGGAACGTCGACAGGATCTCGTCGACCATCGACTCCTTGGAGTCGAAGTGGTAATAGAGGCTGCCGCCGAGCATGCCCGCCGCATCGGCCACCTCGCGGACCGTGGTGGCGGAGTATCCCCGCGACGCGAACACCTCCGCCGCCGTGGCGAGCAGCTCGGCGCGGCGCTCGGCGCGGGCCGCGGCGGTGCTCTCGGAGTCTCGGCGTCGTGGGCTCATGGGATGCGGACCTCTCAGGGGTGCTGACTGGAGACGGAGACGACCTCTCCCGTCATGTACGAGGAGTAGTCGCTGGCCAGGAAGACGATAACGTTGGCCACCTCCCAGGGCTCCGCGGCCCGCCCGAGGGCCTCCTTCCCGGCGAGCTCCGCCAGCAGCTCCTCGGTGGTCACCTTGGCCAGGTGCGGGTGCATGGCCAGCGAGGGGGCCACCGCGTTGACCCGCACGCCGTACGGCGCCGCCTCGACGGCCGCGCACCTGGTCAGCGCCATGACCCCGGCCTTGGCCGCCGCGTAGTGGGCCTGCCCCTCCTGCGCCCGCCAGCCGATCACCGAGGCGTTGTTGACGATCACCCCGCGGCCCCGGGGCTGCATTCGCCGCAGCGCGGCCCGGGTGCAGCGCATGGTGCCGTTCAGCGTGACGTCGATCACCCGGTGCCACTGCTCGTCGGTCATCTCGGCGAGCGTGGCGGTGCCGCCCAGCCCGGCGTTGTTGACGAGCACGTCCACCGGCCCGAACAGCTCCTCGGCCCCCGCGAACAGGTTCCGGACCTGTTCCTCGGAGGTCACGTCGCACGGCGCCGCGGCCACCGCGCCGGCGCCGAACTCCTTCTCCAGGGCGGCCCGGCTCTCCCCCAGCCGCCGCTCGTGGGCGTCGCTGATCACCACGCGGGCGCCCTCCTCGAGCATGCGACGGGCGCAGGCGCCCCCGATGCCGGTGCCCGCGGCGGCGGTCACCACCGCGACCCGGCCGCGCAGCAGGCCATGACCCGGGATGTAGGACGGCTTCACGCCCGTTCCCCCTCTCCTCGCCGAGGATCACATGGTTTACTCTACCAAACAGTTGTTAGAAAGAACCAAGGGCTCCCCGAGCATGAAGGCGGCCGCCGATGGATCTCGACCTGTCCTCCGTGGAACCGTTCCGCGCCGAGGTCCGCGACTGGCTCCGCGCCCACGTCCCGGCCGCCCCCCTGCCCTCCCTGGAGACCGGGGAGGGCTTCGCCGCCCACCGCGCCTGGGAGCGCGAGCTGGCCGCGGCCCGGCTCTCCGTCGTCTCCTGGCCCGCCCGGTACGGCGGGCGGGACGCGACCCCGCTGGAGTGGCTGGTCTTCGAGGAGGAGTACTACGCGGCCGGGGCGCCCGGCCGGGTCAGCCAGAACGGCATCAACCTGCTGGCGCCCACCCTTTTCAAGTACGGCACCCCCGAGCAGCTCGACCGCGTCCTGCCGCCGATGGCCTCCGGCGAGGTGATCTGGGCGCAGGCCTGGTCGGAGCCGGGGGCGGGCAGCGACCTGGCCGCGCTGCGCGCCACCGCGACCCGCGTCGACGGCGGCTGGCTGCTGAACGGGCAGAAGACGTGGAGCTCGCGCGCGGCCTTCGCCGACCGGGGCTTCGGCCCGTTCCGCTCCGACCCGGAGGCCGGGCGGCACCGGGGCCTGACCTACCTGATGTTCCCGCTGGACGCCGAGGGCCTCACCCGGCGGCCGATCGGCCGCCTCGACGGCAAGCCCGCCTTCGCCGAGCTGTTCTTCGACGACGTCTTCGTGCCCGACGCCGACGTCGTCGGCGAGCCCGGCGAGGGCTGGAAGGTCGCCATGGGCACCACCGGCAGCGAGCGGGGACTGACCCTGCGCAGCCCGGGACGGTTCACGGCCGCCGCCGACCGGCTGGTCGGACTCTGGCGCGAGCGCGCCGACCCCGCCGACACCGCGCTGCGGGACCGGGTGGCCGACGCCTGGATCAAGGCTCGCGCCTACCGGCTGAAGGGCTTCGAGACCGTCTCCCGCACCGAGGACGTGGGCGCCGAGTCCAGCGTCAACAAGGTCTTCTGGTCCGAACTGGACGTGGCGCTGCACGAGACCGCGCTCGACCTGCTGGGCCCGGACGGCGAGCTGGAGGGCGACTGGCTGGAGGGCTACGTCTTCTCCCTCGCCGGGCCGATCTACGCCGGGACCAACGAGATCCAGCGCAACGTCATCGCCGAGCGCGTGCTCGGCCTGCCCAGGGAGGGGAAGGCGTGAAGTTCGTCCTCGACGCCGAGCAGCGGCTGTTCGGCGAGACCCTGAACAAGCTGCTGGCCGGGGCCGGCACGCCGGGCGCGGTCCGGGCCTGGGCCGCCGGGGACCCGGAGCCCGGCCGGGCGTTGTGGCGCTCGCTCGCCGAGGCGGGGGTCTTCGCGCTGGCCGTCCCCGAGGCGGCGGGCGGGGCGGGCCCGCTCCCGGTGGAGCTGGTGACCGCCTTCCACGAGCTGGGACGGCACGCCGTGCCCGGGCCGCTGGCCGAGACCGTCGCCGCCGCCGAACTGCTGGCCCGGCTCGGCGACGGCGCCGGCCTGGGGTCCGGCCATGAAGACTTTGAAGACCGGGCGTCCGGCCATGAAGACTCCGAGGACCGGGCGTCCGGCCATGAAGACTCCGAGGACCGGGCGTCCGGCGGCGGAAGCAGCGGAGACCACGGCGGGGAGCTCGCCGCCGCGTGGCTGCCGCGGATCGCCGAGGGCGCGGCCGTCGTCTCGCTCGCGCTCCCCCCGGCCGTGCCGTACGCGCTGGACGCCGACGCCGCCGACCTCGTCCTGGTCGTGGACGGCGACGAGCTGCGCGCCGCGGTCCCGGGGACGGTCCGGACCTCGCTCGATCCGGCCCGGCGGCTGTTCTCCGTGGAGGCGGGGACGGCCCCGGTCTCCGGCCCGGCGGTGCGGGCGGCGGCCGGGGCGGCCTTCGACCTGGGCGCGCTGGCCTGCGCCGCCCAGCTGGCCGGGGTGGGACGGCGGCTGCTGGAGGTCACGGTGGAGTACGCCGGGACGCGGCGGCAGTTCGGGCGGCCGATCGGCGGGTTCCAGGCGGTCAAGCACCAGCTCGCCGACGTGCTCGTGGCCCTGGAGTACGCCCGCCCGCTGGTCCACGGCGCGGCCCTGGCGTACGGCTCGCCGGACTTCTCCCGCGACGTGTCGGCCGCGAAGGCCGCGGCCTCGGACGCCGCCTACGCGGCGGCCAGGACCGCCCTGCAGGTGCACGGCGCCATCGGCTACACCGACGAGTACGACCCGAGCCTGTGGATCCGCAAGGCCCGCGCCCTGCGCTCGGCCTGGGGCTCCCCCGCCGCGCACCGCGCCCGCGTGCTCTCCCGCCTGACGGGAGACCGGGAAAGCGCCGAGTAGCCGGGTGACCGGCTGATGCGGCCGCCCGCAAGACGATCTCCCGTGTCCAAGCCTCGCGCGGGAGAGCATCGCGCGTGAAAGCATCGCGTGAAAGCACTCTGCCCCTGCGGACAACAAGGAGTGTCATCACCCCCGAACAAAGGACCACGCATGGTCGCTCACCCTGGTCCCGGGCCGCAGGCCGGGGCCGGCGAGTGGTCGCCGCACGAGGATTTCAGCCGGGTCTTCGACGCTCACTTCGCCGAGATCCATCGCTACATTGCCCGGCGGCTGGACACCCAGACCGCTGACGACCTCGCGGCCGACACCTTTCTCATCGCCTTCCGCGACCGCGAGCGCTTCGACCCCTCCCGCGGCGGGATCCGCCCGTGGCTGTACGGGATCGCCACCAACCTCCTGGCCCGGCACCGCCGGGACGAGGTGCGCCGCTGGAAGGCGCTCAGCCGGACCGCGGCGGGCGACGATCAGGAGAGCCCGGAAGGCGCGGTGACGGCCAAGGTCAGCGCGCAGCAGGTGACGGGCAGCCTCGCGGGGGCCTTGGCCGGTCTCGCCAAACGTGATCGCGACGTGGTCCTCCTCCTCGCTCTGGGCGATCTCAGCCACGCGGAGGTGGCCGCCGCTCTCGGCGTCCCGTACGGGACCGTCGCGTCCCGGCTGAACCGGGCGCGCAAACAGCTGCGTGAAGCCCTGGGCGATGTGAACCCCCTGAAGGAGGCCCTCGATGGATGAGATCACCCTGCTGGGGCGGGCCATTCCGGATGCGCCGCCTCCCTCTCCGCAGGTGGTGGCCCGTGCCCGTGCCCGGCTGACCGCCGGGGAGCGGCGCCCGGCCGGTCACCGCCCGCCCGGACGGCGTTCCGGCTGGACCTGGGCACTGGTCTGCGCCGCGGCGACGGCCGCCGTGACCCTCGCCGTGGTCTTCCTGGCCGGTGGCCCGACGGCCCCGTCTCCGGTCACCCCTCCCACCCTCCCGCCCACCGTTCCGTCCACGCCGTCCGTCGAGCCGCCGGCCACCTACCAGGGGCTCCGGATCCTCCGCACGGAGACGTCGCAGAGCACGGCGGCGAAGATCACATTGAGGTTCCGTCCCACCAGCGTCAAGACCGCGATCGTGCTGCGCTGCTCCGCGCCGGGCTCGCGCGTCCTGGTCTCCGAGACCCATGACGACGGCCTGAGCGAGGCGTCCGGCGTCTGCGGTCCCGACGGCACGCGCAGCCGCTTCGACGACAAGAGCTACGAACCGGGCTGGACGAGCCGCACCCACACGGTCACGTTCTGGGTCTTCCCCCCGGACGCGCCGATCCTGTCGAGCCGCGTCGAGCACAACTGCAACAGGGCGATGTGCGACGGCAAGCACAGGCTCAGCACGGAGACCGCGAGCACGATCGCCGCCCGGCTCGGCGAGCGTCCCCAGCCGTGGTCGGTCGCCGTCTACGACTCTCCCCGTTGAAACCCGTCCCGTGAGGCGCGCACGCTCTTGTAGATCCCGTACAAGATCTCCAGCCCTCCGACGACCATCAGGACCAGTCCGACCTTGGACGGGGTGAAGATGAAGATCTCCTCATCGAGCCCGAACAGCCACAGCGCCAGTCCCGCCAGGAAGGTGGCCGAACCGGTGAGGAGCGTCTTGCGGGCAGGGGTCATGACCAGACCTTTCGACCGGAGGGATGGGCGGCGCCGAATCTCTGGAAGATCGTATTCAGGCCCGGTCCGCCCGGCCTCCTACCGGTTGAGGAGGTCGGGCTACATCCTTCGGCTGAGCCGTCGACGGGAGGCCGCGGCCCGGCGGGAAGCATCGAAGGCCATCGGGTGTCCCGTGAAGACCGCCGGAGCGGCGGAGGGAGCCGGTCAGGCGGGGGCGAGGTGGGCGCCCAGGCCGCGCAGGGTCTCGGCGGCGCGGGTGACGACGGCGTCGATCAGCTCCTCGCAGGAGGGCAGGTCCTCGATGAGCGTCACCACCTGCCCGGAGGCCATCACCCCCAGGTCCGGGCGGCCGTCCACCATCGCCGCCTTGAGCAGCATGGGCGTGTTGGCCGCCATCAGCACCTGGGACCAGGTGAGCTCCTTGCCGTGCTTCATGGCCAGCCCGTCGCGGATCATCTCCGGCCAGGACATGCCGGAGATCTTCCTGAACCGGGCGGCGTTGCGCACCGCGCGGGCCAGCCCGGACAGGCGGCCCGCGCGTTCCAGGCCGTCCACCAGCGGCGTGCGCAGCACCCGGTGCGGCATGCCGTCCACCTGACGGGTGACCACGGTCTCCGCGGTGCCGAGATAGAGCTGCTTGACCGCGTCCGGGACCGAGCTGTCGGAGGTCAGCAGGAACCGGGTGCCCATGGCGACGCCCGCCGCGCCGTACGCCAGCGCCGCGGCCAGGCCCCGCCCGTCGAAGAAGCCCCCGGCGGCGATCACCGGGATGTCGACCGCGTCCACGACCTGGGGCAGCAGCAGCGTGGTGGCGACCGCCCCGGTGTGGCCGCCCCCCTCGCCGCCCTGGACCAGCACCGCGTCCGCGCCCCACGCCGCGACCTTCTCGGCGTGCCGCCGCGCCCCGACCGAGGGGATCACCACGACTCCGGCGTCCTTCAGCTTGGCGATCAGTTCCTGGCGCGGGGCCAGGGCGAACGAGGCGACCTTCACCCCGTTCTTGATCAGCAGGTCGACGCGGTCGCCCGCGTCCGAGGCGTCGGCGCGCAGGTTCACCCCGAAGGGCGCGTCGGTGCGTGAGCGGACCTCCTCGACGGCGGAGGCGAGCTGGTCCAGGGTCATGGTGGCCGAGGCCAGGATGCCCAGGCCGCCCGCGTCGGCCACCGCGGAGACCAGCCGGGGGCCCGCCACCCAGCCCATCCCGGTCTGCACGACCGGATGACGCACCCCGGTCAGGCGGGTCAGCGGCGTGTCCAGCATCTGCTCGATCATCTCCGGGCCTCCCCGCGGTACGGAGCCTCCGGGCCGTGCGCCCGCCGGGTCATGCCCGCACCTCCCGGTCGCGCAGGCCGCCGGGATCGAGCACCTCGCGGATCAGCCGCAGCTCCTCCCCCGTCGGCATGCGGGTCCGCGGCACCTCGCCGCCGGTCCCGGGCTCCGCGGGCCCTGCGGGCTCCGCGGGCTCCGCGAGTCCGTGGATCGCGAAGCCGGTGGCCGCGGCGACCTCCCCGGCGTCCACTCCCGGGTGGAGCGAGACCAGCCGCATCGACCCGTCCGGCGCGCGGAAGTCGAACACGCCCAGGTCGGTCACCACCCGGCGCAGGTCGTGGAAGCGCGAGGCCCGCGGGCCCAGCCGTGCCGCCCGGTCGGTGCCGACGCCGCTGGCCGTGTCCACCTCGGGCACGAACACCCGGGTGGAGTGCCGCGGGATCCAGTAGCTGGTCGGGTTGCAGATCGTGTTGCCCGGGGCGCCGCGCACGCCGAGCAGCTGCGACGCCGGGCGCTCCCACGCGCCGATCGCCGAGATGTTGGTGTTGCCGTACCGGTCGATCTGCGAGGCGCCCATCATCACGTGCCGTCGCCCGTTCTGCACCAGCCACAGGTGGTCGCGGAAGGGCATCCACCCCTCGGCCGGGCCCGCGGGCGCGCCGATCGGCACCGGCTCGGCGGTGAGCAGCGCGCCGCCGTCGGTGGTCAGCAGGCCGGGCTCGAAGGTGAGGCGGGCCAGCCGGGCGCCCAGGATCGAGCAGGTGCCCATCGCCGCGGCCAGGATCTCGCCGTCCCCCCGCCAGGCCTCGGCGCAGGCCACCACGCAGATCTCCGCCCGGGTGGCGCCCGCCGGACCCGCATCCGAGTCGCCCGCTCCTGTCCTGGCCGTGCCCGCCCGGGTGGCGCCCCGGTCCGCGCCGGTCGTGCTCATCGCGTCCCCTCCTGTCCGCGCTCGTCGTGCCAGCGCCGTACGGCCTCCCGGTAGGCGGCCTCGTCCCCGGACAGGAACCGCTCCGCGAACGCCGCCCACGCCTCCGGGTCGGCCGCCGAGGCCGCGTAGTGCCGCTGGAACGCCTCGTCGCGGCCGAGGTCCGGGCCGCAGTCGGTGAAGTGGCCGCCGCCCGGCGTCTCCACCACCCCGGCGACGTGCATGCGGCCGATCAGCAGGCTCTGCGGCGGGCCGTCCAGCTTCCCGGGGTCCACCAGGCGCTCGCAGCTGACGTAGCAGCGGGTGGCGGCCTTGGCGAACAGGTCGTCCAGGTAGGGGTCGGGGCCGAGGTACTGGCCGTTGCCGCGGGTGTCGGCCCGATCCATGTGGACCAGCGCCACGTCCATGGTCAGCGCGGGCACCGCGACCAGTTCCTCGCCTTCCTGCCCCGCCGCGCCGTACGGCGAGCGGACCGTGCGCAGGTCCGGGTTGACCCGCATGACGTCCGAGCCGAGCCCGGCGCGGGTGGGCAGGAACGGCAGCCGGTGCGCGGCGGCGAGCAGGCCGAACATGAACATGCCCTCGTCGTACTCGGTGAGCTCGATCGCCCCGCGCTGCCGGGCGGCCCGGAAGTGCGGCTCCAGGGGGACCGAGTCGAGCGTCACGAACGGGGCGACCAGCCTGCGGACCTTGCCCGCGGCGCAGAGCAGGCCGACGTCGGGCCCGCCGTACGAGATGATCGTCAGATTCTCCAGCGCGGAGCGGCAGATCGCCCGGACCAGGGCCATCGGCTTGCGCCGCGAGCCCCAGCCGCCGATCCCGATCGTCGTGCCGCTCTCCAGCGAGCCGACGATCTCCTCCACCGTCGTCACCTTCGATGCCGCCTGTGCCACGGGGATCACGCCCCCTCGGCGACGAAGGCGTCGCGGTGCCGGTCGCCCGCGCCCATCAGGTTGAGCTCGAAGGTGAAGCCCTGCTCGAAACGGTAGCTGCGGTTGACGTCGACCGGGTCGATGCCGTTCAGCGACTCCTTGGCGCGCCGGATGACGTAGGGGTCCTTGGCGGCGATCTGGGCCGCGACCGCCAGGGCGGTCTCGCGGAGCCGGTCGGCGGGCGCGACCTCCAGGACCGAGCCGAAGGCGTGCAGCTCGGCGGCGGTGACGGTGCGGCAGGTGTAGACCATGGCGCGCATCAGGTGCTGGGGGACCAGGCGGGACAGGTGGGTGGCGGCCCCGAGCGCGCCGCGCTCCACCTCGGGCAGGCCGAAGTAGGCGTCCTCGGCGGCGACCACGATGTCGGCGTTGCCGGCCAGGCCGACGCCGCCGCCCAGGCAGAACCCGTGCACGGCCGCGATCACCGGGACCTCGCACTCGTAGACGGCCGCGAACGCGGCGTGGCAGCCCCGGTTCGCCCCCACCAGCGCCTCGAACCCGGCGGCGGCCTGCATCTCCTTGATGTCCACCCCGGCGTTGAAGCCCCGGCCCTCCGCGCGCAGCACCACGACGCGGGTCTGCGGATCGCGCCCGGCCTCCCGTACGGCCCCCGCCAGGTCGAACCAGCCCTGGACGGGCAGCGCGTTGACCGGGGGCACGTCCGTGACGACTTCGGCGATGCCGTCGCCGTGGTTCCTGGTGGAGATTCCCATGCGATACCTTTCCACCAAACATTTGTTAGAAATTAAACGTAGCAGAAGGGAGGGCGCCGATGAATGCGGCGACGGACACGCGGGTGAATCCGGCGATGGACTTCACCGGACGGGCGGTGCTGGTCACCGGCGGGACCAAGGGCATCGGGTTCGCGATCGCCGAGCGGTTCCTGGCCGCGGGCGCCGAAGTGGTCGTCTGCGGGCGCACCGAGCCCGCGGACCTGCCCGGCGCCCTGCCCCGGGGCGGCAGCAGGACCGCCCGGTTCGCCGCCGCGGACATCCGGGACCCCGGGGCCGCCGCCGCGCTGGCGGAGCACGCGGCCGGCCTCCTCGGCCGGCTCGACGTGCTCGTCAACAACGCCGGCGGCTCCCCCTCGGCGGACGCGGCGACGGTCTCCCCGCGCTTCGTCGAGAAGATCGTGAGCCTGAACCTGCTCGCCCCGTTCTACGTGTCGCAGGCGGCCAACGCGATCATGCAGGGCCAGGAGACCGGCGGCGCGATCGTCAACATCGGCAGCGTCTCCGCCCACGACCCACAGCCGGGCACCGCGGCCTACTCCGCCGCCAAGGCCGGGCTGCTGGCGCTCACCCGGGCGCTGGCGCTCGAATGGTCGCCCAAGGTGCGGGTCAACCACATCACCGCCGGGCTCGTCCGGACCGAGGCGGCGGCCTCCGTCTACGGCCCGGACGGCGGCGCCGGCCTCGCGGAGCTGATCCCGATGGGCCGGATGGCGGTCCCCGGCGACGTGGCGAACGCCTGCCTGTACCTGGCCGGCGACCTGTCGTCCTACGTCACCGGCGCGGACCTCGCCGTCCACGGCGGCGGCGAGGTCCCGGCCCGCTACCTCGCGACATCGCGCGCCGGGCGTTAGCGGAGCGGGTGCGCGGCTTCGCCCTCAGTCTGCGCACGCATGTCGCCGTCCGTCCGCGGAGGCCGCCGTCGGCGCGACCGTGACGCAACCATGACGCGGCGCGGACGAGGCGGGGACGCGGCCCGCCGACAGTGGATGCCGAGCGGGCCGGCCGCCCAGGTGGCCCCGGCCCCGGGTCACGGCCCCGGCGACCTCGGCGCCGTCCTCATCAGGCAGGGCGGGAGGAGGTCGCCGGAGCCGCCGTGGCCGTCCGCCGGACAGAACGTCGCGGCGAAGGTGATCACGAAAAGGGGAGAAGGCGTGGCTGATGACAGACGATGGGACCGGCGTTCGCTGCTGCGGGGCGCCGCCGTGGTGGCCGGCGCCGCCGCGACCGCGCCGCTGCTGGGCGAGGCGGTCCCGGCGCTGGCCGGCGGCGGCGACGCGGACGCGCTCTTCAGGGCCGGGAAGTTCGAGCAGGCCGGCCGTGCATATGACGAGATCCTGAAAAAGGACCCCGCGAACGTGCACGCGGCCCGCCGGCGCGGCCATGTCGGGCTCCTGGCCAACCAGTTCCCCGAGGCTGAGAAGTATCTCGCGACGGCCCTCAAGTCGGCGCCCGGCGACCAGGAGACCAACCGGCTCCTGGCCGACTGCTACACCCGGCAGGACAAGTTCTCCCTCGCCGCGCCACGATGGCGGGCGGCCGGGGAGGAAAGCTACGCCAAGCTGTTCGCGGCGTTCCGCGGCGAGCCATACCAGATCCACGGCGACACCGCGCGGGTGCCGTGGCAGCAGATGGACCCGATGCCGCTGGTGAAGGCCTCACTCAACGGCGGACCGCCGATCGACCTCTCGTTCTACACTCGCGTCGCGTCGCTGAACGTGTCGGCGAAAGCGGCCAAGGACGCCGGGCTGGTCGCCGTGACCGTGGACACGTTCGAGTTTCAGGGCAGAACCGTGACGTACTACTCCGGAGTGCTGGACTCCTTCAAGCTCGGCGGCATCGAACTGCGCAACATCCCGGTGGCCTGGTCGGGCGGGGAGGACGGCCCGGAGTCGGGGGACGGATTGATCGGCACGTGGATCCTGTACCACTTCCTGACCACCGTCGACTACGCGGGCCGGTCGCTGATCCTGCGCCGCAGAACCCCCGAAACGGCCGGGAAGGCGCGCACCGCCGCCGCGCGGTCGGGCGCCGGGCCGCTGCCGCTGTGGCTGGCCCAGGAGCACCTGCTGTTCAGCAGGGGCAGCGTCGCCGGCTCCGGCGCCCGGGTGGTGGCCCTGAACATCGGCGGAACCGGCGAAATGACGGCGAGCATGACCGAGGAGACGGCCAGACGGTTGCGGATCCGCACCGACTACGACCGCCCGATCGAGACGTCGGCCGGGGGTCGGTTCCTCACCGCCTACCCCTGCTACCCGGAGGAGATCCGCCTCGGCGGCGCCACCGCCCGCGACGCCTACTGCTACGCGGACAGCAGGCCCGGCGGGCCCGGCGGACCCGGCCGCGAAGGGTTCGACGTGCTGGCCAACTTCTCCCACAGCTTCTACAAGCCCTACCACGTCACCCTCGACTTCACCGACATGAAGGTCTACCTCGCCCGCGGCAAGGCCGCCTGATCGCCGCGACCGGACGGTCCCCACGGCGGCCGCGCCCACCCGAGGCGGTGATCGTCGTCCACGTCGGCGGCCCGGCCGGCGGGCCCGGCGTGGCAGGCGCCGGAGGCGCGGAAGGGCTCGGCGAGCTGGGCCAGGTAGGCGGTGGGGTAGTCCGGTTTGGCGGCCATGCCGAGCACCTCGGAGGTGAAGCGGCGCCCGGGGTCGTAGGAGAAGGTGCCCAGCAGGTGGTCCCAGAGGAGGGTGAACAGGCCGAAGTTGACGTCGCCGACGCCGGCCCATTTGAGGTGGTGGAAGCGATGTCCCTCGTTCAGGGCCAGGACGTACTTCAGCGCGCCGACGCGGTAGTCGGCGTTGGAGTGCTGCAGCAGCAACTGCACCGCCACGGCCAGCGCGAGCACCGAGGCGACCTGCACCGGCAGGCCGATCAGCAGCAGCGGCGCGACCCCGGCGGTCATCTCCAGCATCTGGTGCAGGGGGTGTTTCATCAGCCCGTTGAGGCCGTAGAAGCGTCTGACGGAGTGGTGGACGGCGTGCAGGCGCCACAGCGCGCCGACGGTGTGGCTGGCGTAGTGGACCAGGGTGATGCCGGCGTCGGCGATCAGTACGGCCAGCAGCACCTGGGCGGGCAGCGGCCAGGCGTGCGGCCACAGGGCGGCGGCCGGAAACGTCGCCGACAGGACCGCGGCCAGCAGCGGGACGACCGCGACGCTGACCAGGATGAGGCTCTCGTTGACCAGGCTGTGCGCGGCGTCGCGGCCGGCGTCGCCCTGGGAGGTGTTCCAGGTCCTGTCATACGGCAGGAGGCGTTCGGCGGTGAACGACAGGGCGATCGCAGTGGCCAGCAGGCCGAGCAGCCACAGTTTGGAGGCGTCGGCGGCGACCAGGGCGACGGCGCCGCCGTTGACGCCGAGCAGTATCAGCGGGGCATAGCCGTAGCGGACCACCGTCCGGACGGCGCCGCCGGTGGGTGAGTGCGTCAGGGACATGCCTTGCACCTTGGCGGCTGGGCCGGGGTGCGGGCTTGAACGAATCCGCTGCCGCGTGGCGGCTATCGTCGGCCGCGGGTGAGGGAGTGCCAGCCGGTGGCGGCCAGGGCCTGGCTGGGCGTGATTCCGAACATGGCCCGGCAGGTGCGGGTCAGATGGGCGCTGTCGGCGAACCCGGCCGCGTGCGCGGCCTCGGTCAGCGTGGCGCCGCCGCGCACGGCCTCGACGGCGTGCAGCAGCCGGGCCCAGCGCCGCCAGGCCGGATACGGCAGGTGCAGATGCTCGGCGAACAGGTGCCCGAGCCGGCTGGCTGAGACCCCGGACCGGGCGGCGAGGTCGCCCAGCAGCAGCGGCCCGTCGATGAGCTGCGGGACCAGCGCGAGCGCGCGTGACAAAGGGGCGGGCAGCGCGCCGGCGCCGGGATGCGGCCCGGCTGCGCGGCGCATGGCGGCCCGGCCGGGCGCGACGGCCGGCGAGCCGGGCATGAGGGCCGGTGAGCCGGGCACGACGGCCGGTGACCTCGGCGCGGCAGCCATCACGCCCGGCCGGGCCGCGGCCTGCCAGGTGCTCACCGCGTCCGCATCACCGTATGCGGCGGTGCGCGCGGTGGCCGCCCGGCCGACCGGGCTCGCCGGATCGAGGTAGGCCAGCAGGCCGTGCGTGGCCGGGGTGGCCCGCAGTCCGTGCCGGACGCCGGCCGGGATGATCGCGGCCTGGACCGGGCGCTGCCGGCCGTGCCGGTCGGTCAGCACCACCTCGCCATCGAGCACCAGCAGGACCTGCACCGCGGCGTGGGCGTGCGGCTCGGCGGAGCCGATCGCGCCGGTGAAGGCCAGCAGGCCCGGGGCGGCCGTGGCCGCGCCGGCCCAGTACGGCCGCCGCACCTGCGCGCCCGGCGAGGCCGCGGCCGGTAGGCGGGTGGACGTTCCGGTCGGGATGCCCACCGTCGCCTCCTCCTGCGAATCCGTCAACGACCAAACCGTCGTCGCCGTATGACGATTATCGGTGAGAGGGCCGGTTGACGCCGGGGTTGACGCCCTGCATCACGCCCATGAGCCCGAAGAACAGGCCGAACAGGCCGATGCCGCCGTAGTCGAACGGCTCCAGCGGCCCCAGCTGCGGTGCAGGAAGTTGTGGCGCCCGGTGTGGATCTCCCGGCGGGCGGGGCGAAGTTCGGCGCGTGCGTCCAGTCCGCCCCGTACGGCGGCAGCATGTGCCGGTTGAGGCTGTCGAACATCACCATGATCGCCTTCATCGGGCGTCCTCCCCCTCCTCCAGCCGGTGGAGCATGTCCTCCAGCCACTCGATCCACTGGTCCACCGCGCGCATGCCGTACTCGTGCATGCGGTCGAAGACCGCCTGCGCCCGGACCGGGTCCAGCTCCGGGATCGGTTCCTGGAAGCGCATCGTGCGGTCGCGGCCGCGGCTGCGCGCCACCTGGGCGCGGCGGTGGTCCAGCTCGGTCCTGAGCAGGGCGACGGCCGCCCGCCGGTCCAGCGCCGCGGCGAAGCCGAACCGGGCCATGAAGTCCGGCTCCTGGAACCGGCTCGGCGGCTCGTACGGCGAGCGCACCCACTCCAGGAGCACCTCGCGCCCGAGGAGGGTCAGCCGGTAGACCTTGGCGTCCGGCCGTCCTTCCCGCGCGTCGACCTCGTAGCGGACCCAGCCGTCGGCCACCATCCTGGCCAGCGAGCGGTAGATCTGGCTGTGGTGGGCGCGGGGGCGCAGGAACTGGCCTTCCGACTCCAGCCATCTGCCCAGGTCGTATCCGCTGTAGGGGCGGGCCGCCAGGAGCGACAGCAGGACGTACTCGAATCTCACACCGGCACCCTTCGGGCATTGCAATGTGCATGATCACCTATGTGCATTGTTTTACAATGATTCGCTTCCCCGCAGGTCAAGGGCCGTTACCGGATAGGGTCGCCGTCTGCGCACCGGCCGGCCGACGGGTTGCGGGCGGAGGCGCCCGGAAGACGGCGCGGCGGAAGGAGTTGGATGGGCACCGGACCGGCGTGTTGCGCCCCCGGCGTCGGCCGGGACCGCGAAGGGACCCGCTGCGCCGTCCCCCTGACGGGCCCCGGCATCGACCCTCCGGCGGGCGTCGCGGCTTCCGCCTCCCCGCCGGACGCCCTCCCCGGATCCCCCGGACACGCCCCGCCCGCGCACGAGGACGTCGCGCTGCCCGGCGGCGTGTTCGCGATGGGCGACGCGTTCGGCGAGGGCTACCCGGCCGACGGCGAGGCGCCGGTGCACGCCGTACGGCTCGCCCCCTTCCGGATCGACGCGACCGCGGTGACCGTCCGACGGTTCGCGGCGTTCGTCGCGGCGACCGGCTACCGCACCGAGGCGGAGATCCACGGCTCGTCGGCGGTCTTCCACCAGGCGCTCGCCGCCGAGCGCGCCGACGTCCTCGGCGCGGTGGCGGGCGCCCCCTGGTGGCTGATGGTGCGGGGCGCCGACTGGCGTCGTCCGTACGGGCCGCTGTCGGACGCGGCCGAGCTGCGGGACCACCCGGTGGTTCACGTGTCCTGGAACGACGCCCTGGCCTACTGCGCCTGGGCGGGGCGGCGGCTGCCGACCGAGGCCGAGTGGGAGTACGCCGCGCGGGGCGGTCTGGAGGGCCGCCGGTTCGCCTGGGGGGACGAGCCGGTCCCCGACGGCCGCTGGATGTGCAACATATGGCAGGGGCGCTTCCCCCGGCGCAACACCGGGGAGGACGGGTGGCTCGCCACCGCCCCGGTGCGCTCCTACCCCGCCAACGGCTTCGGCCTGCACGAGGTCGCGGGCAACGTCTGGGAGTGGTGCGCCGACTGGTTCTCCCCCTGCTACTACGCGAGCTCGCCGGAGCACGACCCCCGGGGCCCCGAGACGGGCGAGCGGCGCGTCATGCGCGGCGGCTCCTACCTGTGCCACCGCTCCTACTGCTACCGCTACCGGGTCGCCGCCCGCTCGTCGAACACCCCCGAGTCGAGCAGCGGCAACTGCGGCTTCCGCACGGTGGCGGCAGACTGACCGGGATCACGAACCCGGCAGGTTGACGGGGACCGCGAACCCGGCGGACTGACCCGGACTGCGAACCCGGCGGATTGACCGGGACCGCGGCGCCCGAAGGGCCGGCCCGCCGTCCGCCCGGCAGCCGGAGGGCAGGCGGCGGGCGGCGGGCGGCGGGCGGCGGGCGGCGGGCGGCGGGGAGACCGTGCCGGAGGTTTCACGGTCTCCCCGCCCGATCCGGAGCCCTCAGGAGGACAGCTCGGCGAGCATCTGCCGGATCTGCTCCGAGCGGGACCGCTCGATCCGCCGGGCCAGCTCCACCGCCTGCGGATTCCTGCCGGTCTTCAGCTCGGTGCGGGCCATCTCCACCGCGTTGTGCTGGTGGGCGATCAGCACGTTGAGGAAGCGCGCGTCGAAGGCGGCCCCGCGCAGCCCCGCCAGCGCCTCGGCCTCCTCCGCCGGGGTGACGTGCAGGCCGCCGTGCGCGTCGTGGGCGTGCGGCTCCGCCTCCAGCGGCTGTCTCCAGGCCCGCAGCCAGTCCGTCATGGTCCGGGCCTCGTCGCCCTGGGTGGCCGCGATCGCCGCGGCCAGCGTGCGCACCGGCTCGCGCGCCGAGCGGGCCTTCGCCAGAGCGGCCAGCTCCGCGCCCTGGCGGTGGTGCGGGATCATCATCTGCAGGAACATCACGTCGGCGGCGTTGAAGACCCCGGCCGGGGTGTCGCTCTCCGCGGGCCGGGTCGCGGCATCCGCCTCCGTTCCATCGTCTGTCGCGGGCGCCGTACCACCGGCCACCGGAGTCGTGACACCGGGCGCCGGGGCCGCGCCATCGGGCGCCGGTCCGGCGTGGTGGTGCGAGGCGGCGTCAGCACCGCAGGCAGAGGCCGCCAGCACGCTCGCGGCGGCGATGCCCAGGGCCAGGCAGCCCCTGGACATCCGGCTCAGAGGCATCCGACTCAGGGGCGTCCGGCTCAAGGGCGTCCGGTTCGCGAGGATCCGGCTCATAGGTGTCTCATGGGCGTCGCGGCGGTGAGGCGCCCGCCCCGGAGAGGTCACGCCGGGACGGGCGCCTCACCGCCTTCCTCCCTTCCGCGTCAGAGCCGCTGCCAGAGCGCCGGGACGTTCGGCGGCTCCCAGCCGGCCATGGACGTGTGCGCCTGCAGGCAGCGGTAGCTCGCGCCCGCGTAGGTGACCTGCGCGCCCACCGCGTACGCGGTCCCCGCCCTCCAGGTCCCGGAGGGGGCCGTCGAGGTCGGGGTGGGGGTGGGCGTCCTGGTCGGGGTCACCGTCGGGGTGGGGGTGGGGTTCGGGTTGCCGCCGCCGATCTGCAGGTCGACGCAGGAGTAGAAGGCCATCGCGGTGTCGGCGATGTTCCAGATGGCCAGGACCTTCTGCCGCCCGCTGTAGCCGGCGAGGCTCACGTTGTGCGACACCGTCGCGCCGGGTTGCCTGCCGTTGTCGTTGAAGAGCGCGATGCGGGTGTTGCCGATGTAGTACTCCCAGGTGCTGGTCGCGTGCCGGGCGGTGAGCACCCAGTTGAACGTGACGCTGGTGCCGACCGAGGTCGCGGGCCAGGGCTTGCTCTCATCGCTCAGCTGGGCGAACCGGGCGACGCCGCCGTGGCAGCTGCGCTGCCCCTTGGGGCCTTCCACGCTCTGGGGCTCGTAGATGATGTCACCGCAGTTGGGGACCTTGCCCTGGGCGCAGAACGCCTGACGGCTCGGCGGCGAGGAGATGTATCCGTGGGCCGAGGCCGGTGTGGCGGTGAGCACCGTGGCCCCGAGGGTCATCAACGCCACCGCGATGAGCATGATCGTTTTTCGCACGTCCTACTCCTTTGCTGGGGGGTTGATAGAAATGTAAAAGAAAGTTTCCTAACGGTAAATGGTGACATGACTTTTCTGCGGCGTCTTGTCAAGAAGGAGGGCTCAGGGCGCCGCGGCCGGAATCGCCGTGGAACGGGACACCCTCCCCGCCAGCGGACCGACCGCCGATCGCCGTGGAACGGGACACCCCTACTCGCCGCGGACCGACCGCCAGATGCGCTCGGGGAGCAGCCGGGCCGCCGCCTCCAGGTCCACGCCGGGATCCGCGCCGGAGCCGGCTCCCCGTCCCGTTCCGCGGTGCGCGCTCTCCGCGGGGCCGGTGGCGAGCCAGCGGCGGGTCGTCTCCGCCAGGGGTCCGACGACGAGCATCTCCAGGAGCGGGCCGGGGAGGTCGACGATGCGCCCGGCGGCGATGTGCGGCCCCAGCCAGGCGGCGATCCTGCGCATCGCGGGCTCTTTGGCCCGCGCGATGCGCCCCGCGTGGGCGGGGAGGAACGCCGCGTAGGCCGAGGCGTGGATGAAGTGCGCCGCCGCGCGGCGGTCGCGGGCGAATCCCAGGTACGCCTCCGAGAAGGCCCGGATGCCCTCGCGCGCCGATCCGGCCGCCTCGACCGCGGTGGCGACCGCGTCCAGCAGGTCGGCCATGCAGCGGATGTAGAGCGCCGCGGCGAGCCCGTCGAGGCTGCCGAAGTGGTGGTAGAGGCTGCCGCTGCTGACGCCGGTCCTGGCGATCAGCGCGGTCATCGTGAGCCCGTCGGGGTCCTCCGCGTAGAGGTCGAGCGCCGCCGCGAGGACGCGGTCGACGGTCATCTCGCCCCGCTGGTGTTTCGGTGACATCACAGCCGTTCGGAGATCAGCAGTCGTCAGGCGATGGTACGGCCGTTCAGCGACGGGCGGGCGGCGGCGTCCGCTCCAGACCCGCGAGTTCCAGCGCCTGCTCCCAGAGCCGCCCCGCGAGCTCCGCGTCGGCGGCGACCGGGGCCGGCGCCTCCTCCTGTTCCAGGTTGAAGTAGAGTCCCGTCCGCCCGGCGAGCTCCTCGGCCAGGGCCAGCCTGACCACGGGCCCGGCCCCGGCCTCCGGGCTCTTCCACAGCAGCTTCACGGCCTTGAGCAGGTAGCCCACGGGCCCGCCCCGATCCCCCAGGCCGGTGCGGATCACCCCGGGGTGCACGGCGTTGACGGTCACTCCGGCGTCCCGCCAGCGCTCGGCGAACCGCGGCAGGAGCAGCAGGTTGCACAGCTTGGTGTCGGCGTAGGTCCGTACGGGGTGGAAGTCCAGTCCGGTGGGGGTGCGCTCGGGATCGGCCTGTCCTTTGACGTACAGCCCGGCGCCGACCTGCACGACCCTGGCCCCCGAGGCGGCCAGCAACGGCTCCAGCTCGTGGTTGAGCAGGAACGGCGCCAGGTGGTTGACGGCGAAGGCCTCCTCCAGCCCGTCCTCGGTCAGCACGCGGCGGCTCGGCCACAGACCGGCGTTGTGGATCAGCACGTCGAGGCGGGGGCACAACTCGCGGATCGCCTCGGCGGTGGCGCGCACCGCCCGGACACTGGAGAGGCCTCCCACGACGAGGCGCGGGCCCGCCGTGCCGGGGGCGGTCAGGGCGGCCCGCGCGGCCTCGCCCCGACCCCTGTCCCGGCTGACCAGCACCACGTCACAGCCGTGGCGCAGCAGTTCCGCCGCGACGGCGTATCCGATGCCCCGGTTGCCGCCCGTCACCACGATCGTCGGAGGGGAGCCGGGCCGGTCTGCGCGTGTTGATTCCATGCGGGGAGTGTAGGGAAGACTAGAGAGGTTCTCTAGAGCGTCTCTCTATTTTTTGACGCCGGCCGGCTCGGCGGCCCGCCGCCCCCGGCCGCGGTATCGGCCGGGGGCGGTGCCGTACCGGCGCTTGAACGCGTTGGCGAAGGCGAACGAGGAGGTGTAGCCGACCCTGCCGGCGATGACGTTCAGCGGCGCGTCGCTCTGCCGCAGGAGCCGCGCGGCGGCGGTCAGGCGCCACCAGGTGAGGTAGGTCAGCGGCGGCTGGCCGAGGAGGGCGGTGAAACGGCGGGCGAACGGGGCGCGTGACAGGCCGGCCTCGGCGGCGAGGGCGGCGACGGTCCACGGCCGCGCGGGATCGTCGTGCATGGCCTGCAGCGCCGCGGCGACGGCGGGGTCGTTGAGCGCCGCGGCCCAGCCGGTGGCGCGGGGCGCGGGCCGCCGGTCGAACCAGCTCCGCAGGATGTACAGCAGGAGCGTGTCGAGCAGCGCCGGGATGAGCGCGTCGGCGCCGGGGCGGGGCTGCGCCAGCTCGGCGGCGAGCAGGTCGACGGTGGCCCGGAGCTCGGGACGCCGCCCGAGGTGCGCGGGTATGTGAACCAGTTCCGGCAGGTCGTGCAGGAGCGGGTGGACGAGGGCGGGGTCGAGCTCGTAGGCGCCGCAGAGGACCACGGCGGCCGGACCGCCGTCGCCGGAGGGCGCGCCGACGGTGTCGACGGCGTACCGCCGCAGGGCGGCCGGTTCGTTCGGGTGGCACGCGGGCGCGACGGGCCGGGTGGAGGGGTCGTCGGCCAGGGTGTGGCCCCGGCCGTGCGGCCGGAACACGACGTCCCCGGCGGACAGGGGCAGCGGGTCGGCGCCGGGCTGCATGAGCCAGCACGATCCCCGCAGGATCACGTGGAAGCCCACGGCGCCGGGCACGGGCGCGAACCGCTGCGCCCAGGGGGCGTGCCAGGTGACCTGCGCCGATCGCGGCCGGCCGGTGCGCATGATCGCGAGCACGTCGCTCAGCACGTCCATGCCGCGATCATAATGCGCCGGAGACGATGACGTATACAACAGGGACTTCTAAGCATTTATCGTCTTCCTGTGTGATCGTAGGTTGGGGGACATGAAAGCCATGCGAATCCACCGGTACGGCGACGCCTCGGTCATCCGGCAGGACGACGTTCCCCGTCCGGCGCCGGGTGACGGCCAGGTGCTCGTCCGCGTCGCCGCGACGTCGTTCAATCCGTCCGAGATCGGGATGCGCCGGGGCTGGCTGCGCTCGGTCTTCCCGCTGGACCTGCCGTACACGCTCGGCGGCGACGTCGCCGGGGTCGTCGCCGAGGTCGGCGCGGGCGTGTCCGCGTTCGCCGCCGGAGACCGGGTCGTCGGCCGGCTCGACGGCGGCGCGGCGGCCGAGTACGTGACCGCCGCGGCCGACCTCCTGGTCGCGGCGCCCGCCACCATTCCGCTGGCCCATGCCGCGGCCCTGCCGATCGCCGGGGTCACCGCGTGGCAGGCGGTGTTCGAGCACGCGGACGTCGGGCCGGGGCAGCGGGTGCTGGTCAACGGCTCGGGCACCGTCGGCAGGTTCGCCATCCAGCTCCTCGGGCGCCTCGGGGCGCACGTCATCGCCACCGCCGGCCCGCGCGGCGCCGAGACGGTCCGGCGGCTCGGCGCCGACCGGATCGTCGACTACACCGCCGCCCCCCTCGCCGACGCGCTGGACGAGCCGGTCGACGTGCTGTTCAACTTCGCCGCGGTCACCCCCTCGCAGGCCGCGGAGCTGGTGCCGCTGATCCGGCCGGGAGGCGTGCTGGTGTCCGCCACCGTCGAGGTGGAACAGCTGGCGGGACCGCACCTCACAGCGGTGCGCTTCGTCGTCCGGAACGACACCGGCCACCTCGCCGCGCTGGTGAAGCTGGTCGACGCCGGCGCGGTGCGGGTCGACGTCGCCGAGTCGCGCCCGCTCGCCGAACTTCCCTCGGTGCACCGCGACGCCGAGACCGGGCGGCTCCCCGGCAAGACGCTCCTCATTCCCTGAAGGGTCCCGGCCCGGACCGGGGCGGTCATCTGCGGCGGCCCGTCCGGGGCGGGCTCGGCCGCTCCGGCGGGAGCTCCTCCACCGAGGTCTTACGGATGTGGTCGTAGACCAGGGAGGTGCGGACGTCGGCGATGGTGCGGTGCCGGGCGACGTGGTCGAGGACGAAGTCGCGCAGGTGGCCGGTGTCCCGCACGGCCACCTGGATGATGAAGTCGTCGCCGCCGGACACCACGAAGACCGCGAGGGTCTCGGGCAGCGCGGTGACGTAGTCGCGGAACGCCTCCACCGACTCGCGGATCTTCGGGTGGAGCCGGACGTGGATGAGCGCCTGGACCGGGCGGCCCATGGCGGCGAGGTTGACCTCGGCGTGGAAGCCCTCGATCACTCCCCTGTTCCGCAGGGAGCGCACCCGCTCCAGACAGGTGGACGCGGCCACGCCGATGCGCTCGGCCAGCTCCCGGTTGGTCTGGCGGCCGTCGCGCTGCAGCTCGGCCAGGATGGCCGCATCAACTTCGTCCATGGACGCATGGTGCCATGACATTCCGAATTTTCTTCGGAATCCGACATCTCACGTTGAGACTTCATCGGCGAAGGTGCGATGTTCCTTCCTGAAATTCGGAGGAAGGGGATGCAGATGACCGTTCTGGAGAGCTGGACGGCCGACTTCGGCTACCGTCCCGACCTGCCCACCCGGGAGCTGCCGGTGAAGTGGGCGATCCTGGTCGACCGGGACCTGCCGCGCGGGCTCCAGGCCAACGCCGTGGCCTGCCTGGCCGCGTCCGTCGGCAACGCCGTGCCGGCGATCCTGGGCGCGGGCGGCGCCGACGCCTCGGGCCGCGCGCATCCGGGGCTGCCCTGGACCGGCTGCGCGGTGCTGGCCGCCCCGGCCGCCGTCGTCCGCCGGGTCGCGGCGGAGGCGGCGGCCGTACCGGACCTGCTGGTCACGGACATGGCCACGATCGCCCAGCGGACCAATGTCTACCGCGACTACCTGGACGAGCTCGCCCGCACCCGGAGCGAGGACCTGGCCTACCACGCCGTGAGCCTGTTCGGTTCCCGCCCGGACGTGGAACGCCTCACCGGCAGGCTCCCCCTGCTGCGCTGAGCCGCCCGGTCACGATCCGGGCGGCTCGTCCGGGACGGTGGTGTAGAAGGCCGTGACGCGCTCCCCGGCCGCCCGCGCGGCGGCCTCGTCGGCGCCCGCGGCGATGTTCGCCTCGCACCACCGCCGGCTGCTGAGCGCCGCGAACCGCCTGCCCTCCTCGGAGAGGCTCCAGGCCTCGGCCTCCTGCGGGGTCACCCTGCTCTCGGAGGCGGACAGGTAGCCGTCGAGTCCCAGGATCATCAGGTCCCAGCCGACGCCGACCGCGCCGGGGCCGAACTCGGCCCACCGCGTGTCGTCGACGTGGGCGATGTGCTCCAGGACCAGGAGCGTCCCGCCCTCGGAGCCGGGGGTCAGCAGGACCTCGATCCAGCTGACCTCGTCTCCGTACTCCCAGGTGGCGGAGAAGCCCGTGGGCGGGTCGCAGCGCTCGATCTTCCCGCCGGCGTTGCCTTCGATCTGGTACCGGCCGCCGAGCCGGAGCTCGCCCGAGACGGGCAGGAACCACCGGGGGATGCGCTCGGGGTTGGTGCAGGCGTCCCAGACATCGTCGACGGGGGCGTCGTAGGTCCGGCTGATCGTCACGGTGCGCGCCTCCCCCGCCTCCAGCACGCGCGTGCCGACCTTCCGCCGGGCGGCGTTGATCTGGTGGGTGACGTCGATCATGAACTCTTCCCCTTCCGGGCGGGGTCCTCATCGGAGTCGCGGAGGCGGCGTTCGCGCCTGCCCCTGGCCAGTTCCGTCTCCAGCGCGTCCAGATGGGGGGTCCAGAAGCGCCGGAAACGATCGAGCCACACGTCGACCTCGCGCAACGGGTCGGAGTTCACCGCGTAGAGGCGCCGGGTGCCCTCAGCCCGCACCGTCGCGAAGCCGCTCTCCCGCAGCACCTTGAGATGCTGCGAGACGGCGGGCTGCGAGATGCCGAACTCCCGCTGGACGGTCCCGCACACCTCACCCGAGGTCATCTCGCCGTCGGCGAGCAGCTCGAGGATCCTGCGGCGCACCGGGTCCCCGAGCACGTTGAACGCGTGCACGCCATCAAAATAATAACAGCGACTTATATAAGTCAACTTCTATGTAGGGGCCGGAAGGCCCCGCCCGCCGACACGGACCCCGGCTTCCGTGTCGGGATCGCCGCCCCGGATCGGATCCGGGGCGGCCGCGCCTCACCTGCCGGGGCGGCCGGTCGCCTCCCCGGGGAGGTAGCCGCCGTCCCCTTCCGACGTCCGGCCGGACCCGCCGTCCGGGTCGTCCTCGTCGGAGTCGACCCAGTCCAGGTCGGCTCCCACATGTCCCTCCCTGGGCGGGGCGGTGCGACCGGGGCGAGGCCCGTCGTCGTCCGGGCCGTCCTCCACCGGACCCTTCGCCCGGCGGGCGGCGTCCTGCGGGGTGCCGCGAGGACCGTCCGTCCCCGGAGGCATGGGATGCGGGCTGGGGCCGGCGATCGTCTCGATGTGACCCTCTATCTCGTCCGTCCGCGCCCCGACCGCCTTCTCGTCCGACCCCGCCGTCGCCGGCGACTCGTCGTCCCGGCCGGTGACGTATCCCATGGGCTCGGACCAGCCGCTCTTGGGTTCGGCGTCGTCGTACGGACGTCCGCCCGGCTTGGCGTTGGAGCCGCGGATCGACGCGGGGCCGACGTCCCCGCCCATGTTGTGCAGCTCGGGGTCGAAGGTGGTGCCCTTGTACTCCTCCCTCGCCTTCTCCCGCTCCCTGTCCTCCTCGGTCCGAGGAGCCGTCCCGTGCGGTGCTCGCTTGTTCATGACCATTCCTACCTGCGGCTTTTCCCTGTCACCCCCCTCGATGCCCAACTGATCGCGGACATAACGGGACACCAGCCCGCGGCCCCGGCCCGGAACGACGATGCGGGCCGGGAGCGGGGCTGGAGTCGGGGCCGGGGCGGGTCAGTCGGCGTTCTTCCACTGCGCGAGCAGCTTGTCGTAGTCGAGCGTCTCCGGCTTGCCCCGCTCGTCGGCGAGCTTCGGCACCGGGGCGCCCGGCTGGTCCAGCCAGTGCTGGGGGTTCTGCTCGGGGTTCAGCTTGGGCGCGCAGGCGCCGCCGTACCCGCGGCGCTCCAGCCGGGACAGGATGTCGTCCTGCTGCTTGGCGAGGTTGTCCATCGACTGCTGGGGCGTCGTCTCCCCGGTCACCGCGGTGGCGACGTTCTGCCACCACAGCTGGGCCAGTCTCGGGTAGTCGGGCACGTTGGTCCCGGTCGGGGTCCACTGCACGCGGGCGGGCGAGCGGTAGAACTCGATCAGCCCGCCGTACTTGGCGGCGTTCTCCGAGAAGTAGTCGCTCTTGACGTCGGTGTCCCGGATGAAGGTCAGCCCGACGATGGACTTCTTCAGCGAGACCGTCTTGGAGGTGACGAACTGGGCGTACAGCCACGCCGCGGCCCGGCGCTCCTTGGGGGTGTTCTTCAGCAGGGTCCACGAGCCGGCGTCCTGGTAGCCCAGCTTGTTCCCGTCCTTCCAGTACGCGCCGTGCGGGCTGGGCGCCATGCGCCACTTGGGCGTTCCGTCCTCGTTGACGACCGGCAGCCCCGGCTTGGTCATGTCGGCGGTGAAGGCGGTATACCAGAAGATCTGCTGCGCGATGTTGCCCTGCGCCGGGACCGGACCGGCCTCGCTGAAGTTCATCCCGGCCGCCTCCTTCGGCGCGAACCGCTTCAGCCAGTCCACGTACTTGGTCAGGGCGTACACCGACGCCGGGCCGTTGGTGTCGCCGCCGCGGCTCACCGACGAGCCGACCGGGCGGCAGTCCTCCACCCGGATGCCCCAGTCGTCCACCGGCAGCCCGTTGGGGATGCCCGGATCGCCGTTGCCGGCCATGGACAACCAGGCGTCGGTGAAGCGCCAGCCCAGGGACGGGTCCTTGCGCCCGTAGTCCATGTGGCCGTAGACCTTCTTGCCGTCGACGGTGCCGTCGCCGTTCACCTTGTTGGTGAAGAAGTCGGCGATGTCCTCGTAGGCGGCCCAGTTGACCGGGACGCCCAGGTCGTACCCGTAGGCGTCCTTGAACTGCTTCTTGATCTTCTCGTCGGTGAACCAGTCGTAGCGGAACCAGTAGAGGTTCGCGAACTGCTGGTCGGGGAGCTGGTAGATCTTCTTGTCCGGCCCGGTCGTGAAGCTGATGCCGATGAAGTCCTCGATGTCGAGTGTGGGCGAGGTGACCGCCTTGCCCTCACCGGCCATGTAGTCCGAGAGCGGCAGCACGTAGGCGCCGCGGGAGTGGGTGCCGATGAGGTCGGAGTCGTTGACGTAGGCGTCGTAGATGTTCTGGTCGCCCTGGATCTGGGTCTGGAGCTTCTCGATGACGTCGCCCTCCTGGATCAGGTCGTGCTTGAGCCTGATCCCGGTGATCTCGGTGAACGCCTTGGCGAGCTGCTGCGACTCGTACTCGTGCGTGGTGATGGTCTCGGAGACCACGTTGATCTCCATGCCGCGGTACGGCGCCGCGGCCTTGGTGAACCAGTCCATCTCCGCGAGCTGCTGGTCGCGTGAGAGCGTGCTCGGGGTGAATTCCCGGGTGACCCAGCGCTGCGCCGCCGCCTTGGCGTTCGCCTCGTCGAACTCGCCCGCGGGTCTTCCTCCCTCGTCATCCTGGGCGCACGCCGCCGCGGCCATCAGCCCGAGAACGGACAGGACGACGACCGCCCGCCTCCTGAGTGTTCTCTTGAGTGTTAACGACATCGTCTGACTCCTCTCAGGCCAGCGTTTCTCAGGCCGGCGTCGCCTCTCGGGTCATCCCCATCTGCCGATCACCAGGAGGACCAGCAGCGCGCACGCCAGCGCCAGCCACATCGACAGGTCGGTGACGGCGATCCACACGGTCAGCACGACCGCCGCGCTGATCAGGCCGATGTACAGCCGGTCGCCCCGGTCGGTCTCGATCCGCAGGAAGCCGCGCCGCGCCACCGGCGGCGAGATCCTGGCCCACACCGTCATCCCGGCCAGCAGCAGGGCCAGCCCGGCGAACACCAGGGCCGTGGGAGGGGTCCACACCATCCACTCGATCATGGTCAGACCCTCCCGAGGGCGAACCCTTTGGCGATGTAGTTGCGGACGAACCAGATGACGACCGCTCCCGGGATGATCGTCAGCACGCCCGCCGCCGCGAGCAGCCCCCAGTCGACCCCGGCCGCGCTGACCGTCCGCGTCATGGTGGCGGCGATCGGCTTGGCGTTGACCGAGGTGATCGTCCTGGCGATGAGCAGCTCGACCCAGCTGAACATGAAGCAGAAGAACGCGGTGACCCCGATCGCGGAACGGATCAGCGGCAGGAAGATGCGGATGAAGAACCGCGGCAGGGAGTATCCGTCGATCGCCGCGGTCTCGTCGATCTCACGCGGGATGCCCGACATGAAGCCCTCGAGGATCCAGACGGCGAGCGGGACGTTGAACAGCATGTGCGCGATGGCGACCCCGAGGTGCGTGTCGAACAGCCCGACGCTCTGGTAGATCTGGAAGAACGGCAGGAGGAACACCGCGGGCGGGGCCATGCGGTTGGTCAGCAGCCAGAAGAACAGGTGCTTGTCCCCTGCGAACCGGAACCGGGAGAAGGCGTAGGCCGCCGGGAGCGCCACGATCAGCGACATGACCGCGTTCATGGACGTGTAGACGATCGAGTTCAGGTAGCTCGAGTACCACACGGAATCGGTGAAGAACGTCTGGTAGTTGTCGAACGTCACCCGCTGCGGGAAGAGCGAGAAGCTGCCGAGGATGTCCTCGTTCGGCCGGATGGACATGCCGAACATCCACAGCAGGGGGAGCATGAGCGTCGCGGCGTACAACCAGAACACCGTGCGCGCCCACGGGAGCTGCCGCCGGGCCTTCGCCGCCACCGCGACCGGTTCCGTCCGCCTGCCTTCTCCGGCCACGGTGCTCACCTCCCCGTCCTGGTGAGCACCGTGAAGAAGACGTACGAGACGATCTGCACGATGAGGAAGTACATCAGGGAGAAGGCCCCCGCCGGTCCCAGGTCGAACTGCCCGACGGCGATCTTCGACAGCAGGATGCTCAGGAAGGACGTGGCGTTCCCGGGACCGCCGCCGGTCACCACGAACGGCTCGGTGTAGATCATGAAGCTGTCCATGAAGCGCAGCAGGATCGCGATCGTCAGCACGCCGCGCAGACGGGGCAGCTGGATGTGGCGGAAGGTCGCCCAGGCGGAGGCCCCGTCGATCTGCGCCGCCTGGAAGTACGGGTCCGGGATCGACCGCAGGCCCGCGTAGGCCAGCAGCGCCACCAGCGGGGTCCAGTGCCAGACGTCCATGAGCAGGACCGTGATCCAGGCGTCGGTGGAGTCCAGGGTGTAGTTGAAGTTGACGCCCAGGACGTTGTTGATCGTCCAGCCGCCCAGCCCGATGTCGCCCCGCGCGAAGATCTGCCAGATGGTGCCCACCACGTTCCACGGGATGAGCAGCGGCAGCGCGACCAGCACCAGGGCCGCCGACACGCCCACCCCGCGTCGCGGCATCGACACCGCCAGCGCCACGCCGAGCGGGATCTCCAGCAGCAGCACCTGGGCCGAGAAGAGCAGGGTCCGCAGGAGGGCGGCGCGGATCTCGGGGTCGCGGGTGACGCTCCGGAACCAGTCCAGCCCCACGAAGATCCGGTCGGTGGGGCTGAAGATGTCCTGCACGGAGAAGTTGACGACCGTCATCAGCGGGATCACCGCGGTGAAGGCGACCGACACCACGACCGGGAGCACCAGGAACCAGGCCCGGTTGTTCCTCGTCCTGGTGTCCGCCCGGGACGCGTCCTGCTCGCCGGGAGCCTCGCGGGCGGCGCCCGCCAGGACGTCGCCGGTGAGGACCTCCCCGGTCACCTGGCCGCCGGCGACGGTCGCGCCCGTCGTGGAGATCTCGTCGGCGCCCCTGCCGGTCACGCTCCCTCCCTCCCTTCGCGGTGTCCCTCACGAGGTTCTTCGCGGTGCGCACGGGGTTCTTCGCGGTGTCCTGCGTGAGGTTCTTCGCGGTGCGCACGGGGTTCTTCGCGGTGTCCTGCGTGAGGTTCTTCGCGCAGCCCCGCTTCCGGCCCTTCTCCGCGTCCTTCTCCGGGCCCTTCTCGCAGCCCTTCGGGCGGCCTTTCGGCAGGCCCGTCGAGCGGCGCGAGCGTCCCGCACCGGACCTCGTCCCGGAACAGGAACGCCCGGCCGGGATCGAACCGGAAGAACACGGCGGCGCCCGGGTCGTGCCGGGAGCCGGGATCGGTCTTGGAGACGAGGGCGTGGCCGTCCGCCCGGGCGTGCACGAGGTGGTAGGACCCCATGCGGTCCACGCCGGTGATCCGTACCCGCAGGCCCGGGGCCGCCCTCGCCCCGGTGTTCCGGTCCGCCGCGTCCCGCCCGTCGGCGATCCGGACGAACTCCGGGCGGACGCCGATCCGCACGGGTCCCGGCGGGAGGTCGCCGTTCTCGCCCGCGGCGCGCCCGACGGCCGTCCCGCCGATCCTGACCACGCCGCCGGCGATCTCGGCGGGCACCACGTTCATCCCGGGCGAGCCGATGAAGTGGCCGACGAACTCGTGGGCGGGCGTCAGGAACAGTTCGGTCGGCTCGCCCGCCTGCACGATCTCCCCGTCCTTGAGGACGACCACCTCGTCGGCGAAGGTCAGGGCCTCGGTCTGGTCGTGGGTGACGTAGATGAGCGTGTGGCCGGTGTCGCGGTGGATCTCCTTGAGCTTGCTGCGCAGCGTCCACTTCAGCGCAGGATCGATCACGGTGAGGGGCTCGTCGAGCAGCACCGCCGCGACGTCGGGGCGGACCAGCCCGCGGCCCACGCAGACGATCTGCTGGCGGCCCGGGTCCAGCCGCCGTGATCTGTGCCCGAGGTGGCCGTCCAGCCCGAGCATGCGGGAGACCGTACGGACCCTCCGATCGACCTCCGCGCGGGGATAGCCGCGGTTGCGCAGCGGGAAGGCGAGGTTGTCGTACACCGACATCTGCTCGTACAGGACCGGGAACTGGAAGACCTGGGCGATGTTGCGGCCCGCGGTCGGCACCGCGGTGACCTCGCGGTCACCGAGCCAGATCCGTCCCGTCGTCGGCGAGATCAGGCCCGAGATGATGTTCAGGAGCGTGGTCTTGCCGCACCCGCTCGGGCCGAGCAGGGCGTAGGCCCGGTCGCTCCGCCAGGTCCACGTCATCGGCTTCAGCGCCCACGTCCGGCCCCCGTCGTAGCTGTGCGACACGCCCTCCAGGCGGATGTCAGCCATGCAGATCGACCTCCGCCGCCGACGCGGCGAGCAGGCTCCCGCCGGCCTCGTCGAAGACGAAGACGTGCGCGGGGTCCACGTAGGCCACCGCCGGCTCCCCCGGAGTGAACAGCTGGGTGCCGGGCAGCTGGGCGACGAGGTGCCGCCGGTCGGGCAGGAGCAGGTGCAGGAACGTCGTGCTCCCCGTCACCTCCGCGAGCCGGATCTCCGCGGGGAACTCCAGCCCGCCGGGGCCGGTCCGCTCGATGGTCACCTGATGGGGGCGGACCCCGAGGACGACGGGGCGGCCGGAGTCCTGCGCCCCGGGCGCCGGGAAGGAGGCCCCGAGGCACTCGATCCGGCCGTCGCGGACGACGCCCGGCAGGAGGTTCAGCGGCGGGTCGCTGAGGGTCGCGGCGACGGCCAGCGTCGGCGGCCGGTCGTACATGTCCGCCACGTCGCCGGCGTGCTGGACCCGGCCCTCGCCCAGGACCACCGTCGGCGCCGCGAAGGTCAGCGCCTCGGCCGGATCGGCGGTGGAGTACAGGACCACGCCCGGCGAGCCCGCGAACATGTCCTTCAGGTCGGCGCGCAGCTGTTCCCGGAGCTTGTAGTCGAGGTTCGCCAGCGGCTCGTCCAGCAGCAGCACGTCGACGGGGCGGGCCAGCGCCCGGGCGATGGCGGTGCGCTGCTGCTGCCCGCCGGAGAGCTCGGCGGGCCTGCGCCCGAGCAGTTCGCCGATGCCCATGAGCCCGGCCACCTCACGCACCCGCCGGTCGATCTCCTTCTTCGGGAAGGAGCGGTCCATGCGCAGCGGGGAGGCGATGTTCTCGTACACCGTCAACGACGGATAGTTGATGAACTGCTGATAGACGAAGGCCACTGATCTTTTCCGCACCGAGACCGGCGTGACGTCTTTCCCGTCGACCAGGACGCGCCCGGACGTCGGCGGGAGCAATCCTGCCGCGACCCTCATCAACGTCGTCTTCCCCGCCGCCAGCGGACCGATGAGGACCGTCATTCCGGCCGGTAATTCGAGGGTGATGTCGTCGAGCCAGATCTCTCCGCGCTGCCGGACGCCAACGCCATCGAGAACCAGCGTCACGGCGCCCGCCTCCCTGCCGGAGCATGATCGGAGGCCGTGCGGTCAGCGTGGGCTCTCCGGCGTGCGGTCATATTTCTCAGCCAATATCCACCTCCATATAACATGATCTGGAAGTGCATGCCTAGATGCCGGATATCGCCACACAAATCCATACCATCACGGCATCACCAGCTTTATTGATCAATAATTGGATTTATTGATCAGAATATGCCACGACCCAAAAGCCGCACGCAGCCGGGCCACATCATGAAGATCCCGCTCACGCCGTTCCGGGAGGCCGACCGGTTTTCCGCCCGGCGGGCATTCCATCGCGCGGGCAGGATGGCCTGGTGGCCACACCACGCGACTACGACGCCGACCCCGAGCGGTTCCGCCTGGCCGCCAGAGTGACCGAGCGATACCTGAGCGGGGGCCGTGGCCAGCACGAGCGGGTCGCCGAGGTGCTCACCGTCGCGGGAGCCGATCTCATCCTCGACATCGGGTGCGGCGAGGGAGCCCTGAGCGCGGCGCTGCCGGCACCCGCCCGGCGGCGCGTGGTCGGGCTGGACGCCTCGGCGACGATGCTGGGCCGCCACCCGCTCCCGGCCGTGCGGGCCGAGGCGACCGCGCTGCCGTTCGCCGCCGGGGTCTTCGACGCGGCCGTGGCGGTGAACGTGCTCCACCACCTCGACGACCCGGTCGCCGCCATCGGCGAGGCCCATCGCGTGCTGGCTCCGGGAGGGGTGTTCGTCACCGCCTCCCCCAGCCGCCTGGACTCCCCCGAGCTGTCCCACCTCTGGCGGCCGGAGCCGTCGAGCTTCGACGCCGAGGACGCGCCCCGGCTGGTGGCGGAGGTCTTCGGCCGGGTCGAGACCGAGTGGTGGGACGCACCGCTGATCGTCTTGCCCGACGAGCGCGCGGTCCGCGACTACCTGATCGCCCGCTGCGTCCCGCCCGAGGTCGCCTCGGCGGCCGTCTCGCGGGTCCGGACGCCGATCACCGTCACGAAGAGAGGCGCGTTCGTGTACGGCTACCGGTGAGCGCGGGCGCGGAGCCCTCCGCGCGGGCGACGCGGTCAGGCATCGAACGCGGCCGGAGATCGAACGCGATCGGGGATCACCCGTGTCCGCTCTCCGCGCGCCGCCGACGAAGCGCCTGCCGTACCTCCATCAAAGCGAACCCGAGCAGGTTCGGCCCCCGCCACAGCTGCGGCCGTCCGGCCCGCTCGTCGTCGGCCGCCAGCCCGATCCCCCAGACGCGGTCCACCGGGCTGGCCTCGACCAGCACCCGCTCCCCGGTGCCCAGCAGGAACTCCTCCAGCTCGGCGTGCTGCCCGAACTTGGCGAGGTTGCCCCGCACCACGATGCCGTACCGGGCGGCCGCCCACGCCTCCTCGTCGAACCCCCGCACCCGCCGTCCGAGGTCCTTGGCCTGCTTGGGATGCCCGGCGGCGACGATCGCCGCGGCGGTCTCCCCGTCGCCGAACAGCCGCGCCTTCCCGGCCATCATGAAGTGCTCGGCGGTGCGGTAGGTCACGCCGTCCACGGCGAAGTCGGCCGGCCACCACTGCGACAGGCACCCGGCCCCGACCCCGCCGGACCGCGGCGGCCGGTGCCCCCAGAACATCAGGAACTTGACCCGTTCGCCCCGCTCCACCGCCGCGACCACGGCCTCCACGTCCCGCGCCCCCATCGTCTCGGCCATTCCGGCCTCCATCCCCGACCGGCCAGCCCGTGGCCGCGACCCGCCGACGATATCCGGCCCGCCCGGCGATCTCGACTCCTTTAGAAGTCGCACCGCGGCCATGGACACGATCGCCGTCAGCGGGGATGCTCATGACAACTCCCGTTCATCGATTGTTCACCGGACAGCCAGACAGCATAATGTCAGGACAAATGGAGAGCCGGTTCCGGTCCTCCGTGAGAGGAGTCGTCATGGTTTCCCTCGACCGAAGATCCTTCCTGGCTACGACCGGTGGCGTGCTCGCCAGCGGGGCGGCGCTCAACACGCTCGGAGCCCACGCCGCCTGGGCCGCGGCGGGCCGCTCGCCGTCCGACCCCGGCGAGGTCGGCTACGGGGAGCTGCGTCGCACGGCGGCCCGCAACACCGGCGAGGAGCTCCTCGCCCTGCCCGCCGGATTCTCCTACGTCGTCCTCGGCAGGACCGGGACGCCGATGGACGACGGCACGCTCACGCCGATCGCCCACGACGGCATGGCCGCCTTCCGCGGCACCCGGCGGCACACCGCCCGGTTGATCCGCAACCACGAGGTCCGCACCCCGCCGGGGTCGCCGGTCGGCCGGGTGCACGTCCCCGGCTCGGCCCGCTACGACGAACTCGGCGTCGCCGGGACGACCACGCTGGAGGTGGACCTGCGCAGCGGCGAGGTGACCCGCCACTTCGTCAGCCTCAACGGCACGATCGTCAACTGCGCCGGCGGCCGGATGCTCGGCGACCGCGGCTGGCTGACCTGCGAGGAGACCACGGCGGGCCCCGCGCAGGGCTGGCAGCGCAAGCACGGCTACATCTTCGAGGTCCCCCTCGACGGCCCCGGGCCGGGCAGTCCCGCGGCCTCGATGCCGCTGACCGCGATGGGGCGCTTCTCCCACGAGGCCGTCGCGGTCGACCCCCGCACCGGCTACGTGTACGAGACCGAGGACGACTCCGGCAAGCCCGACGGCTTCTACCGCTACCGGCCACGGAACCCGTGGAAGCTGTCCGACGGCGGCGTACTGGAGATGCTGAAGATCAGAGGTCAGGACGGCTACGACTGCCGCGAGGGCCAGCGCATGGGCGCCCGCCTGCCGGTGGAGTGGGTGCGCATCGACGACCCGGACCCGGACCTGGAGAACGGCGCCCCGACCTGCACCCAGCAGGGCCTGGCCAAGGGCGGGGCGAAGTTCAACCGCCTGGAGGGCTGCTGGTGGGGCGACGGCAGCGTGTTCTTCAACTCCACCAGCGGCGGCGACGCCAAGAACGGCGACCCGCCCAACGCCGACGGGTTCGTCGAGGGCTACGGCCAAGTCTGGCAGTACATCCCCGGCCGCCGCGACGGCGGGACGCTCGTGCTGGTCTACGAGTCACCCGGGCGCAAGGCCCTGGACTCCCCCGACAACCTGACCTTCACCCCGCGCGGCGGCATCGTGCTGTGCGAGGACGACTCCTCCGACGCCGACGCCGACCCGCACCCCCTGGCCCCCGGGCTGACCAACGTCAACCGCCTGATCGGCCTGGACCCCCGCCGCGGGGAACCGTTCGAGTTCGCGGTCAACATCAGCGACGACAGCGAGTTCGCGGGGGCGTGCTTCAGCCCCGACGGCTCGGTGCTGTTCGTCAACAACCTCGGTTCCACCGCCGCGACCGACCCGCCCGGCCGGACCTACGCCATCCGCGGCCCATGGAGACGCGGGCCGCTGTAAGGGACGGGCCTCCAGGGGAGCGGGCCCGCGGGCCCCGGCGGAGGACGGGACCGGGCCCGGAGGAGAACGGCTGTCCTGGCGGGTCTCCGCCAGGACAGGCTTCCGGCGGAACCAGGGCAGGTTTCCGGCGGAACACGGTGCGATCATGGGTCCATGACGGCATGGCATGAGGTCGAGCAGGCGGAGCCGGAGTTCGCGCGCCGCGTGCGGGCGCTGTTCGACGCCCGCAGACATAAGACGATCGCCACCTTGCGGGCCGACGGGGCGCCGCGGATCTCCGGGATCGAGGCGGTCTTCGAGAACGGCGAACTGGTCTTCGGCTCGATGCCGAACGCGCGCAAGGGCGCGGACCTGCGCCGGGATCCGCGTTTCGCCCTGCACAGCGCCACGGTCGACCCGGTCGAGGGCTCCGAGGCGCAGTGGCCGGGTGAGGCGAAGATCTCCGGCCGGGCGGTCGCCGCCGGATCGACCGCCGGGGGACCGGACGGCGACCGCTTCCACGCCGACATCGCCGAGGTCGTGCACACCCACCTCGACGACAAGGCCACGATGCTCGTCGTCGAGTGGTGGACGCCCGAGCACGGGCTGCGGAGGACCGAGCGCGGGTGACCCGCCGGGGAGCGGCTCCGGCGCCTCGACATCCACTCGACATCCGGCAGCCGGGGTGCTGGGATCGGAAATGTCGTACGGCGGTGCCAAGATCGGCCGGTGGGGACGCCGCGATGCCGCAGATGTTTCCGACGTCCCCGATGTCCCCGACGGAAGGAAATGATCGTGGCTCTCGCGGGTGGCACGCTGCCCCCGGACGACGTCGTCGTCGCCGCGCTGCGCACCGGTGACGAAGCGGCGTTCGCGGCATTGCTGGACGCCTGGTCGCGGGGGATGCTGCGGCTGGCCCGCGCGTACGTGTCCACCGACGACTCCGCGCAGGAGGTCGTGCAGGACGCCTGGCTGGCGGTGGTCGAGGGGATCGACGGGTTCGAGGGCCGTTCCTCGCTCAAGACCTGGGTCCACCGGATTCTGATCAACACGGCCAAGAAACGCGGTGTCCGTGAGAACCGGGCGATCCCGTGGAGCAGCGCCTTCGAGCGGCGGGGTGAGCCGTCGGACGGCTCCTCCCGCCCCTCCCGCTCCCCCGGCGAGGACGGCGTCCCGCCCGGCCCCTGGAAGGACTTCTCCGCGCTCTGGCCGACGCCGGAGGACGAGGCGCTCGCCTCGGAGGTGCGAGGCCAGATCGCCACGGCCCTCGCCGGCCTGCCCGACAGGCAGCGAATCGTGATCACACTGCGCGACGTCGAAGGGTGCACCTCGGAGGAGGTCTGCGAGATCCTGGACATCTCCGCGGCCAACCAGCGGGTCCTGCTGCACCGCGCCCGGGCGTGGGTGCGAGGGCGGATCGAGGTTTACTTCGAGACGGTTGGGCGGCCCGCGTAGTGAAACGGTTTACCCACAACAGAGATAAGGCGGTCAACGCCGTGAAGCGGTTCAGGTGCGCTGAGGTCGTGGAACTCGTCACGGCCTACCTTGAGGACGCCCTCGACGAGCCGGCGCGGCTGGGGATGGAGCAGCACCTCGCCTGCTGCCGCGAGTGCGACCGGCGCCTCGACCAGTTCCGTGCCGTCATCGGCGTCCTCGGCGCCCTGCCGTCCGAGGACGGCCTCCGCGGCGACGTGCGCGACCGCCTGATGTCCGCCTTCCGCGACCGGCGCCACCGCCGGCCCTGACTCCTCTCCCTCCCCTGCGCCGGGACTGATTTCCGGCGATCCCTGTAACGTTCGCGCGCCTCGCGGGTCTGTAGATCCGTGCGCGTCGGGCGGAAGGGGAGACGATGACCGGTCTGGCGATCGAGGAGACGCCGATCCGGGACCGCGCGGGGGTGGAAGGCTACGCGCGGGACTGCTTCGGCTCCGCCGGAGATCGGGCGGGCGCCGGAGACCTGGTGGGGGTGGAGCTGGAGTTCCTGGTCTTCGACCGTACGGACGTCACCCGCCACGTCCGGCTGGCGAGGGTCGAGGAGGCCCTCCCCCGCCTGCCGGGCGGGAGCCGGGTGACGTTCGAGCCGGGCGGCCAGCTGGAGCTGTCCGGTCCGGCGGGGCCGCTCGCGGAGGCGGTCGCCGGGCTGGAGGCCGATGTCGCCGCCGTGCGCGGGGCCCTGCGGGAGGCGGGGCTGGTGCTGGCCGGGGTGGGTCTCGATCCGGTACGGCCGCCGCGGCGGCAGCTGCGCCTGCCCCGCTACGACGCGATGGCGGAGTTCCTGGACGCGCCGTACGGGGCGCTGATGATGTGCTCCACGGCCTCCGTCCAGATCAACCTGGACCTGGGCGGCGAGCCCGCCGCCCGGTGGGAGCGCGCGCACCTGCTGGGGCCGGTGCTCAGCGCGGCCTTCGCCAACTCGCCGCTGCGGGAGGGCCGGCCCACCGGCTGGATGTCGGGCCGCCAGGCGGTCTGGGAGAACCTGGACCGCACGCGGACGGCCCCGGTGCCCGCGACCGGCGACCCGGTCGCGGACTGGGCGGAGTATCTCCTCGACGCCCGGCTCATGCTCGTGCGCGAGGGCGGCGGGGATCCCGGGAGCGAGCCGCGGTGCCGTCCGGTCCGCGACGGCTCGACCCTCCGCGACTGGCTCGGCGGGGGTGAGCGCCCGCCGACCCTGGCCGATCTGGCCTACCACGCCACGACGGTCTTCCCCCCGGTACGGCCCCGCGGATGGCTGGAGATCCGCTATCTCGACGCCCAGCGCCCGGAGCACTGGCCGGTGTGCGCGGCCGTGGCCCACGCCCTGGTGACGGACGGCCGGGCGGCCGACGCGGCGCTGGCCGCCTGCGAGCCGCACCGGGGCCTGTGGTCGCGCGCGGCCCGGTGCGGTCTGCGCGACCCGCTGATGCGGCGGGCCGCCGAGGTCTGCTTCCGGGCCGCGATCGAGGCGCTCCCTCGCCTGGGGGCGCCCGCGGGCCTGGTCGGCGAGGTGGCCGCCTTCGCCGACCGCTACGTGACGTCCGGCCGCTCCCCGGCCGACGACCTGATGGATCTGGTGAGCCTGCCGGGACGGTCCCTGCCGGACTGGCTGATCGAGGAGGCGCGGGCATGAACAACGCCGGAGTGTGGGGCGTCGACGAGCGGGACATCGACGAGCACGAGGTCAAGGAGCTGATCGCCGCCGAGTTGACCGCCGTGCGGAGCCGGTCGCTGACCTACACCGACGCCGACGACGACCTGCTGGTGCGCCAGCACTCCGCGCTGATGTCCCCGCTGGTGTGGGACCTGGCGCACGTCGGCAACTACGAGGAACTGTGGGTGCTGCGCGAGGCGGGCGGCATCACGCCGCTCCGTCCCGAGATCGACGACCTCTACGACGCCTTCAAGCATCCGCGCAGGGACCGTCCCTCCCTGCCCATCCTGGGACCGGAGGAGGCGCGCCGTTACATCTCCGGCGTGCGCGGCCGGGTGCTGGACGTGCTGGACGAGATCGATCTGAACGATCCCGACCCGCTGCGCCGCAACGGCTTCGTCTTCGGGCTGGTGATCCAGCACGAGCACCAGCACGACGAGACGATGCTCGCCACGCTGCAGCTGTCCGGGCGGCCGGGCCTGGTCATCGAGGGTGATCTGCCGCCCGGCCGGGCCGGCGCCGCGAGCGGCGCCGAGGAGGTGTTCGTCCCCGGCGGCCCCTTCGTGATGGGCACCGACCTGCTGCCGTGGGCCTACGACAACGAGCGCCCGGCCCACCGGGTCGATCTGCCCGCCTACTGGATCGACAGGTTCCCGGTGAGCAACGGCGCCTACCTCGCCTTCATCGAGGACGGCGGCTACGACGACCCGCGCTGGTGGTCCGCGGAGGGCCTGCGGTGGCGGCACAAGAGCGGCGCCTCCGCGCCGCTGTTCTGGACGAAGGACGGCGGCGCCTGGTGGCGCACCCGCTTCGGCCGCCGGGAGCCGGTGCCCGCGGACGAGCCGGTCCAGCACGTGTGCTGGTACGAGGCCGACGCCTACGCCCGCTGGGCGGGCAGGCGGCTGCCCACCGAGGCCGAGTGGGAGAAGGCCTGCGGCTGGGACCCCGTGGCGGACCGGGCACGCAAGTATCCCTGGGGGGACGGGGACCCCGGCCCCGGCCGGGCCAATCTCGGCCACCGCGCGGCCCGCCCGGCGCCGCTGGGCGCCTTCCCCGACGGGGCCAGCGCGTACGGCGCCGAGCAGATGATCGGCGAGGTGTGGGAGTGGACCTCCTCGCACTTCCTGCCCTATCCCGGCTTCCGCAGCTTCCCCTATCCCGAGTACAGCGAGGTCTTCTTCGGGAGCGACTACCGGGTGCTGCGCGGCGGGTCCTGGGCGGCCGACCCGGCGGCGGTCCGCACGACCTTCCGCAACTGGGACTACCCGATCCGGCGGCAGATCTTCTCCGGCTTCCGCTGCGCCCGTTCGGCCTCCCCGGAGGAGGTCTGATGTGCCGCCACGCAGCCTGGCTGGGCGCCCCGCGCACCCTCACCTCCCTGATCCACGAGCCGGACAACGGGCTGCTCAAGCAGTCCTACGCGCCCCGCCTGCAGCGGTACGGCACGGTCAACGCCGACGGCTACGGCATGGGCTGGTACGACCCCGCCCATCCCGAGCCGGTCCGCTACCGCCGCGCGGTCCCCATCTGGACCGACGCGAACCTGCCCGCCCTGGCGCGGATCGCCCGCTCGCACTGCCTGCTGGCCGCGGTGCGGTCGGCCACCGTCGGCATGCCGGTCGAGGAGACGGCCACCGCGCCCTTCGCCGACGGGCGGTGGCTGCTCAGCCACAACGGCCGCGTCGCCCGGGACGCGGTCAGCGACCTCGTCGGCGACCCGACCGGCGCCCCGGAGAACGCCGGTGACCCGGAGGACGCCGGCGGATCGAAGCACGTCGGCGACCCGGAGAGCTCCTGCGACTCCGCCTGGCTGGCCGCCGCGGTGTTCCCGCGGCGGCGGGCCGGGCTTCCGCTCGGCGAGGCCCTCGCCGAGGTCGTCTCCCACGCCGGGGCCAAGGACCCCGGCGCCCGGCTCAACCTGCTCGCCTGCGACGGCGCCTCGCTCGCCGCGACCGCCTGGGGCGACACCCTCTTCGTCCACCACGACGACCGTCCCTGCGGGGGCGTGCTCGTGGCGAGCGAGCCGCTGGACGAGCGGCCCGGCTGGCGGGCCGTACCGGACCGGAGCCTGCTGCTGGCCTCGCCCGGCGGCGTGCACGTCCAGCCGCTCTGACACGCCCGCGGCCCGGCCCGCCGGGACCCGGCCCGACCCGTCTCCCAGCCCGACCCACCGACCCTGGAGGCCCCGTGCCCGTCAGCCAGTCAGCCGTCCACGTGATCAACCATCTCGACCGCGACTACCTGCGCCAGGCCCTCGAACACGACGTCCGCGCCGGGCTGACGGCCATGCCCAAGCAGCTCCCGCCGAAGTGGTTCTACGACGCGACGGGCAGCGAACTGTTCACGCAGATCACCCGCCTGCCCGAGTACTACCCGACCCGCCGGGAGCTGGCCATCCTGCGCGAGCGGGCCGCCGACATCGCGGCGGCCTGCGGCGCGGACACCCTCGTCGAGCTCGGCTCGGGGACCAGCGAGAAGACCGTCCTGCTGCTCGACGCCCTCACCGAGGCCGGGACGCTGCGCGCCTACACGCCGGTGGACGTCGACGCGCTCACCCTCACCGAGGCGGCGCGGCGGATCACAGCCCGCTCCCCCGGGCTCACCGTGCGGGCGGTCTGCGCCGACTTCGAGCACCACCTGGGGCTGCTGCCGCGGGCGGGCCGGCGGATGGTGGCCTTCCTCGGCGGCACCGTCGGCAACCTCGACCCGGCCGCGCGCGCGATCTTCCTGAAGGACCTGCGCGCCACCCTCCGCCCCGGCGACACCTTCCTTCTCGGAGCCGACCTGGTCAAGGACACCGCCCGGCTGGTCGCGGCCTACGACGACGCGGCCGGGGTGACGGCCGCGTTCAACCGCAACGTCCTGCACGTGATCAACCGGGAGCTGGAGGCCGACTTCGCCCCGGACGCCTTCGAGCACGTGGCGCTGTACGACGAGCGGAACGACTGGATCGAGATGCGGCTGCGCGCGACCCGGGACCTGCGGGTCCGGGTCGGCGGCCTGGGCCTGTCGGTGTCGTTCGCCGCCGGGGAGGAGATGCGCACGGAGATCAGCGCCAAGTTCCGCCTGGAGGGGCTCCGGGACGAGCTCGCCGCGGCCGGGTTCGCGACGCTGCGCCAGTACACCGACCCCACCGGCGACTTCAGCCTCACCCTGGCCGGTGTATGACCACCGGAACCCACGGAGCCCGGCCGGTGCACGCGGCGATCGCCGGGGCCTGGCGGGCGGCGCGGCCCGGCGCGCCGCCCGGCCACCTCGACGCAGCCGGGTGCAACGTCCCCAGTGACCAGGTGCTCGGCGCCGTCGTCGCGCACCTGCGGCGGGAGTGCGAGGTGGGCGGATACCGCGCGGTCGCGGACCTGACCGCGTCCCGGTCCGCGCTGGCCGCCCTGGTCGGCGCGGGCGCGCGGGACGTCGCCTTCCTGGAGAGCGGGACGGCGGCGATGGCGGCGCTGCTGGGCGGGTGGCGGCTCCCTCCGGGCAGCCGGGTCGGGTTCACCCGCACCGAGTACGGCAGCACGCTCATGCTCCTGCGCCGCCTGGCCCGGGATCGCGGCTGGCGGCTGGTCGAGGTCCCGGTGGACGACGACTCCCGCGTCGACCCGGGCGGGCTGAGATCCGTACTGGCCGGCGGGCTGGACCTGCTGACCGTCCCGCACATCGCCTCGCACCGGGGCGTCGTCCAGCCCGCGCGGGCGATCGGGCGGCTGTGCCGCGAGGCCGGAGTGCCGCTGGTCCTGGACGTGTGCCAGTCCCTCGGGCATGTGGACACCGGCGGCGTCGGCGCCGCCGCCTACGTCGGGACGTCCCGCAAGTGGCTCGCCGGGCCGCGCGGGGCCGGCTTCCTGATCGTCCCCGGTCTCGCCGGGGACGATCAGGAGTCCGGCGGAGCCCGGGACGGCCGCGGGGACGGCGGGGACGGGCGTGACCGGGAGCCCGGCGGGACCGGACGCCGCTGGGAGATGGACGCCGCGGCGCCCGCGCTCGGCGGTCACGTCTGGGCACGCGGGGAACCCTCGCCCCTGCCGGGCGCGGCCCGTTACGAGACCGCCGAGGGATCGATGGCCGCACGGTCGGGCCTCGGCGTCGCCGTACGGGAGCACCACGCGCTCGGCCCCGCCGCGCTCCACGCCTGCCTGGCGGAGCTGGGCGTCACGGCGCGCCGTCTCCTCGACGGGGCCGGCGGCTGGCGCGCGGCCGAGCCGCTCGACGAGCCCTCCGCCGTCGTCACGCTCAGGCCCCCGCCGGGCATGGATCCCGTGGCGGCCGTCGCGGACGCCGCCTCCCGGGCCGCGGAGGCGTCCCTGCTCGTGGGCACCGTGCCGGTCGGCAGAGCGCCGCTGGACATGCAGATCCCCGTGCTCCGCGTCTCCCCCTCCCCCGGAACGCCCGCGGAGACCCTGAACGCCCTGGCGCGCCTCCTCGACGCCTCTCATCGTTAACATTTTTCAATCGGACCTTGGTTCATGAAATTTCTTGACATACAACCGGGATGGTGCAGCCTCCCCGGTGTGCCGCTCGCAGCTCTGTGGGACCGGGTGACCGGGAGGTAAGGCATACGCGCGGACATGAAGCCGCCCGAGTGGCCCGCGCCGGGCACCGCCGGGATCGAGTTGTCCGGCACCCGCACAGCCGCCGCGCGATCACCGGTCGAGGTGAGCCGGGCGGGTGCGGGCTCACCTTCCGCCGTCCGGGTGACCACGCCGGCCCACGACACCTCCGGTCTGGACGCCGCCACCTCCTCGGCCAACAACCAGGCGGGCTGGGCGGGCGTCGGCTGGCGCTGGAGCGGGAGCCGCACCTCCTACAACGCCGACGGCCTGGTCAGCAGGGCCAACGACTACGGCGACACCGCGGTGTCCACCGACAACACCTGCGACACCACGACCCACGCCCGCGACCCGGTCACCTGGATGCTCGGCTTCCCGGCGGCCCGTGAGACACCAGCTGCCCGCTGGTCGGGGTCATCGGGACCCGTGACGACACCCTGACGCTCCTGGGGGTGCCCGGCGACGAGGTGCTCGACATCGGCGGGTGGATCATTGACAAGAACGACAAGTGGATCAAGAGCATCATCAAACGGAGAATGGCGGTCTATGTCGCCTCGCCTTTGACCTTCGATGTGGGACCGCAAGAACAAACGTGAACGAGTGCTGGCGCGGGAGTACCGGATGCTGATCAAGGCTGGGTACGTCGGGGACCCGACCTTCCAGTTCCTCATCCCCGGGCCCGAACCCAGGAAGAAGAGGCCATGAGCGGACTGGAAGCCCTGTCGGACGAACGCACCGGGAACTACGCCGACCGGGAGCTGCCGCACGCGATCGACGATCGCATCGGCGCGTTGCTCGACGGATTCACCTGGGCGGATCTGGGTCCCCTGCCTGAGCGGCTGCCCGCTCACGCCGACTCGGTGCTGAGTTGTTACGGCGAGCGGGCCGCCACGCTGGCGGTCCGGCTCGGGTCGGCGCAGCCGCTGGCCCGCGGCATCCGCGCGGTGCTGCTGGGGGTGGTCGCCGCACGCGACTTCCGTGACGTGCTGCCCTCGCTGGCCGTCCTGCACCGGGCGGCCGAGCTGGTCGGGCTGGACGCCGACGCGTACCTGCGGGAGACGGCGAGCGGGCTGGACCCCCGCCTGCGCGAGGTGGCACAGGAGTTCGCCGGCCGGGCGGCTCCGGACAAGACGCTGCGGGCGATGGGCTACCGGGAGAGCGGAAGCGGAGCCGAGTTCACCTTCGAGCGCACCTGGTGATCATTCCTCCCCGGGCGCGGGCCGGAACGGGCCTACCCGGCGAGGGCGGGGCTGGCGGATGTTCTCAGCAGGAGTCCGGCCTGCTCCCACAGGTCGTCCAGGATCTCCGGGTCGTTGCTCAGTTTCGCGAACAGCACCAGCCCTTCCAGCTGCGCCACCAGTGAGCGGGCCGTGCCCGGCCGCGGCGCCGGGATGGCGCCCTCGCCCGCCGCGTCGTCGAGGGCCGCCTGGACCAGGCCGATCTGCTCGGCGAAGATCTCCTCCAGGCGCTCCTGGACCCGGCTGTCCTGCTGGCTCAGTTCGAGCGCCAGGTTGGCCAGGAGGCAGCCGTGCACCGCCCCGCCGGACAGCTTGGCCCGGCGCTGCCCCTCCGCCTGCTCACGGAAGAGCCGTTCCAGCCGGTCGAGAGCGGGCTCCGGCCCGTTCAGGATGGCGGTCCAGGCCGCCCGCTGCGCCTGCCAGTGGGCGTCGACGACCGCGATCGTCAGGGCCTGCTTGGACTCGAAGAAGTGATAGAAGCTGCCCTTGCGCACATCGGCGCGCGCGCAGATCTCGGCCACGCCGATGCTGCCGTACCCGCGGCTCAGCATGAGCTCGCAGGCGGCCTCAAGGAGTCGTTCGCGGGCGGTGCTCGATCGTCCCATGTCCGAAGTATACGGTCGGTCAACTATGATTGGACATAGTTGACCGGTCGTCTATAAGCTCGACTCGCACCTGCGAACCAGAAAGGGCACCGATGCCTGACTTGATCACTGTCGCCGTCGCCTACCACAGCGGTTACGGCCACACCGCGCGCCAGGCGCGGGCCGCCGCCGACGGCGCGCGTTCCGTCCCCGGCGTGCTGGCGGAGCTGCACGATGTGACCTCCCTGACCGACGAGCTGTGGGAGTCCCTGGGCAGGGCCGAGGCCATCATCTTCGGCTCCCCGACCTACATGGGCAGCCAGTCGGCCGCCTTCCAGACGTTCGCCGAGGCCAGCGCCAAGGTCTGGGCGGACATGGGCTGGCGCGACAAGGTCGCCGCCGGTTTCACGAACTCGGCCGGGGTGAACGGCGACAAGCTCAACACACTCACCTCCATGGCGCTCCTCGCCGCCCAGCACGGCATGACCTGGGTGACCCTGGGCCTGCCGCCGGGCTGGCTGTACAGCGCCCAGGGCCGCGACGACGATCTCAACCGCCTCGGCGGCTTCCTCGGCGCGATGGCCCAGTCGCCCTCCGACGCGGGCCCCGACACCGCCCCCTCCCCCGCCGACCTGCGTACGGCCGAACATCTGGGCCGCCGGGTCGCCCAGACCGCACTCCGGCTCGCCTCCGGTCGTCGCGCCCTCGACGGGGCCCTCGATGGGGCGGCCGTCTGATGGGCGCGCGCATCCCCGCGTGGTCCAGCGGCAGACTGGAGCGGCTGCTCGGCCTGGACCACCCGATCGTGCAGGGCCCCTTCGGCGGCGGCCTGTCGTCCGTCGCACTGGCCGCGGCCGTTTCCGAGGCGGGCGGCCTGGGCTCGTACGGCGGCCACATCCTCACCCCCGACGAGCTCACCGCCCTGGTCGCCGAGCTCAAGGCGGCGACCGGCCGGCCGTTCGCGGTCAACCTCTGGGTCCCCCAGCCCGGCGAGGCGGAGCTGCGGGCGACACCGGCCGACGTCGAGCGGCTCCGGCCGTACTTCGACGAGCTCGGCCTCCCGGCGCCCGAGCCCGGCCGACCGGCCGTGCCGGACTTCGACGACCAGGTGGACGCGCTGCTCGCGGCCGATCCCCCGGTGGTCAGCTTCGTCATGGGCGTCCCGCCCGCACGGGTGCTCACCGAGGCCCGCCGCAGGGGCGTCCTGACGATCGGCACCGCGACGACCGTGGACGAGGCGGTCGCCCTGGAGCAGGCGGGGCTGGACGCGGTCGTCGCCTCCGGCAGCGACGCGGGCGGGCACCGGGGCGCCTTCCTGCGACCCGTGGGCGAGTCGCTGGTCGGCACCTTCTCCCTCGTCCCGCAGGTCGCCGACGCCGTCTCCGTCCCCGTCATCGCCGCCGGCGGGATCGCCGACGGGCGCGGCGTCGCCGCGGCGATCACACTCGGCGCGCACGGCGTGCAGATCGGCACCGGCTTCCTGGCCACCGGGGAGTCGGGGGCCAGCGCGCTGCACAAGGCCGCCCTGCACTCCCCCGAGGCCCGGGTCACCGTGCTCACCAGGCTGTTCTCCGGGCGGCTGGCCAGGGCGATCCCCAACCGGTTCGTCCGGGAGATGGCGGACTTCGAGGCGGAGGTGCCGCCCTACCCGGTGCAGAACGCGCTGATGCTGGGCCTGCGCCGGGAGGCGGCCCGGCGCGGCCTGCCCGGCCTGGTGAACCTGTGGGCGGGCCAGGCGGCGGCGCTGACCGTGGCGGCCGGGGCCCGCGACTACGTCGGGAGGCTGCTGGCCGAGACAGGAAAGATCATGAGCGGCGGCCGGTGACGCGCCCTGGAATATCGCGAGATCACAGGAATTTGCCAGAGAACTCCGGTTCCCTTCCCTCGATGAGTCACCGAGGGAAGGGAGTCGGGGCATGCGGGTGATCCGTACCGGTGCGGCGGCGGCGCTGGCCGTACTGGCCATGACGTGCGCGGCGGGGAGCGTCGCCACGGCGGGAACGGCGGGAACGGGCGGGAGCGGCGCCGGGGCGGGAACGGGTGAGACCACTGTGCACACGGTCGATGTCGGCGGTCTCGAACGCTCCTACCGGCTCTACCGGCCCGCCTCTCTCCCGGAGAAGGCGCCGCTGGTGGTGATGATGCACGGCGGTCTCGGCTCGGCGCGGCAGGCGGAGCGGTCGTACGGCTGGAACGCCGAGGCCGACCGGCGGGGCTTCGCCGTCGCCTACCCCGACGGATACGGCAGGGCGTGGAACGTCGGCGACGGCTGCTGCGGCCGGCCGGGCCGGGAGCGGGTGGACGACGTGGCCTTCATCGGCCGGATGGTCACGGAGATCCGCCGCGAGCTGAGCGTCGACCCCGCGCGGGTGTACGCCACGGGGATCTCCAACGGCGGCATGATGGCCTACCGGCTGGCCTGCGACAGCACGGTCTTCGCGGCGATCGGGCCGGTGGCCGCGACCCGGCTCGGCGGCTGCCCCGCGCCGAAGCCCCTGTCGGTGATCCACGTACACGGCCTGGCCGACCGGATGGTGCGCTTCGACGGCGCCCCGGGCACCGGGATCGCCCGGATCGACGGCCCACCCGTGCGCGCGGTCCTCGCCGGCTGGCGGGCGACCGACCGCTGCGGCCGCCCCGCCGTCTCCCGGTCGGGAGCGGTCACCGCCGAACGCGCCCGGTGCCGGCACGGCCGCGCCGTCGAGCTGATCACCATCGAGGGGGCGGGTCACCAGTGGCCCGGCGGCGAGGTCGTGCGCGAGCGGGCCGATCCCCCGTACCCGGGCCTCGACGCCACCGCCGTCATCTGGCGTTTCTTCGCCGCGCACCCCGAGCGCTGATCCACGCGCCTCCCCGGGGCGGCTATGCGCGTGGGCGGAGGGTCAACCGGGCCATCCCGCCCGGGTACCGGTGCGTCTCGACCAGGTCCAGTGCGGTGCGCGGCTGGCCGTCGGGGAACAGCTTGCGGCCGGAACCGGCGACGACCGGGTTGAGCAGCAGCCGGATCTCGTCGATCTGGCCTGCGGCGAGCAGGTGGCGCATGAGGGTGGCGCTGCCGTACATGAGCAGGTCGCCGTCACCGGCCCGCTTGAGGGCGGCGACCTGGTCGACGACGTCGCCGTCGGCGCCGTCGAGGATCTCGGTGCCGTCCCAGGTCGGCTCGCGTAACGTGGTCGAGGCGACGTACTTGGGCATCGTGTTCATCTTGTCGGCGAATCCCATCGGGTCCTCGCGGGACGGCCAAGCCTCGGCGAAGCCGTCGTAGGTCCTACGGCCCAGCAGCAGAGCCTCCGCCCCGAGCAGCAACTCGAGTGCGTCCTTCATGTTCTCCTCGTCGTGGAAGTCGAACGACCAGGTCTCCGGGGCCTCCATCACACCGTCGAGGGTGACGAAGGTCGAAACGATCACGCGTCGCATCGTGGAAAATCCCTTAGCTCTCGGGCATCTATGGAATGACTGTGTCGCACGGCCACTGTGTCCGCCGCACACTGTGTACGATAGGCACAGTCCTGTCCGAGCCGCAAGAAGGGATCAACGATGAGCCCCGCACCCGCCGACGATGACGACGAAGAGAGCATCCTGACGCTTCTGTGGTCCCCGCCGCCGTCGCCACGCTTCGGACCGCAGCCCTCACTGACCCGCACCGCCCTGGCCGCGGCCGCGGTGCACGTCGCGGACGCCGAAGGTCTGCACGCCGTGTCGATGCAGCGGGTCGCCACCATCCTCGGGGTCACGAAGAACGCGCTCTACCGCTACGTGCGCAGCAAGGCCGAACTCGTCGCGCTGACCGTCGAACACGCCGTCGAAGACCCGCCGGACCTGTCCCACATCCCCGGCTGGCGCCTCCGCGTCGAACGGTGGGCCGACGACCTGCACGCCGTCTGGCAACGCCACCCCTGGCTGCCGGCGGCCACGATCGGCGAGCGGTCCATGGGTCCGCGCGAGGTCGGCTGGATCGAGGCCGCGCTGGCCGCCCTCGGCCCGAGCGGACTGCCGATCGCCCAACGCCCGGATGTCGTGCTGGCCATGTTCGCCCTCGTGCGCTCCGTCGCCGTCACCGGTACGGGCACCCAGCCCTGGACGCTTCCCGGCGACACCGGGCAACGCCTGCTCGCCCGGCTGCAGGAACATCCCGAACGGTACCCGGCGCTCCTCCACGCCAGCGCCACGTTCACCGATGACCAGGACGACCGCCCGCACGCCGCCCCGGCGGCAGGCGCGCACCATGCGACCAGGCCGACGACGGCGGCGAGCAGCGGCTGGCGGATCGGCCTGCGTCTGCTGCTCGACGGCCTCGAAGCAAACGCAGCGCCACGGGACTGAAAGCCGGGGCGGTTTCCGAAGACTCCCGTAGAAGTTCTGACGGCCGGTTCACCGGGGGACGGGGACCCGCATGTCCATGGGGACGTAGCCGATGCTGCGGCCCTCGGCGTCCAGGAGGCGGCCCATCCGCTTGACCCACCTGAGCGTGACGGTCCGGTCGAGGATGCGGATCGCCGGGAAGCGCGCGGCCAGCTGCGCCTCGAACCGCGACAGCTCGTTCAGGCCGTGCAGCCAGACCGTGGCCAGGAGGTTGGCCTCCCCGACGATCGAGCACGACAGCCGGACCTCGCGCATGTTCGCCATGCCGTCGGCGACGACGTCGAGGTCGACGGGCGGCACGCTCAGCCACAGGGTGGCGGTGACCCGCCAGCCGGCGAGCAGGTGCGCCGCCTCGCAGCGGAGCACCGCGCGGCCGCTGCCGAGCGCCGCCGCGGCCAGTCGCCGCACGGTGCTCTCCGGCTTCCCCACCGTCTCGGCGAGCTGGGCGTAGGGCTGGCGGCCGTCGACGGCCAGCGCGAGGATCACCTCGTTCTCCTCGGCGCTGGAGATCGCCGGCTCCGCCCGGCGCGCGTCGCGGCTCTCGAGGTCGCGCCGCTGATCCTGGCTGAGCGAGTCGAACCGCCACCGGCTGGCCTCGCGGTGGATGCGCTGCGCCAGATGGGTGCGGGTCGAGGTGATCCCCGGCAGATTCCCCAGCCGGTGCAGCGCGTACTCACTCATCAGGGTCAGGTTGGCGGCCCCGACCGTGAGCAGCAGGTCGCGGTTTCCGGTGGTGATCTCCACGCTCAGCGCGTGCGGGTCCCCGGCCAGCCGCGCGGCGACCTCCTCGCGCATACCCGGCGCGCATCCCACTTCGACGAGGGCGAACGCGCCGAACTCGACCTGCGAGGGACCGGCGACGCAGGTGACCCAGGCGCAGCCGCTCCGGCTGAGGCGGGCCCAGCGCCGCGAGAGCGTGGCGGGATCCACGCCCAGCGGACCGGCCAGCCGGCTCCAGGGCGCCCGGGGCGCCATCTGGAGCGCGTTGATGAGCGCCAGGTCGAGTTCATCCAACATTGCGGTTCTGTGCATGTGAGGAGGCTTCCCGAGAAGAATCGTGCAGTTTGGGCGGCATAGGCGGTGAAGAGGCGATTCTTGCACCACCTCCGGGTCTCCACCTCCTTCTCCGGGAGTTCACCATGCCACGAACCCGACGCACCGCCGGGACCGCGCTCGCGGCCTCCGCCGCGCTTCTCGCTTCCGCCTGCACCACCTCCACCGGCACGCCCGGCGACGTCACGGCCTCCGGCCAGGACGCCGTCATCCGGTACGCGGTGACCTCCGACGTCACCGGCTTCGACCCGGCCAAGGCCTCGGCCGCCACCGACTACGGCTTCGCCGCCCTGGCCTACGACACCCTCGTGGGCCGCGACGACGGCGGGAAGATCGTCTCTGGACTCGCGGAGAAGTGGGAGGCCACGCCCACCTCTGCCGTGTTCACCCTGCGCAAAGACCTGACCTGCTCCGACGGCAAGCCGCTCACCCCCGCGGACGTGGCGGCGTCGCTCAGGCGCTACGCCGACCCCGCGACGGGGGCGCCGGGCGTCGGCCTGGTCTTCGGCCCCGGAAACAAGATCGACATCACGTCCGACAACACCGCGGGCACGGTCACCGTCAAGCTCGCCACCCCCTGGTCCGACCTGGTCACGGGCCTGGCGAACGGGCCGACCGGCATCGTCTGCGCCCCCGGCCTCGCCGACCCGGCCAAGCTCGCGCAGGGCCCGGTGCCCGGCGCGGGCACCGGGCCGTACGTGATCGAGAAGGCCCAGCGCGGCGCCGCTTACACGCTCAGGCTCCGCGACGGCTACACGGCCTTCGTCCCCTACTCCGACCAGCCGCAGGGCGAACCGGCCAAAACCATCGAGATCACGGTCATGGGCAACGAGAGCACCGCGGCCAACGAGCTGAGCACCGGCGTCCTGGACTACGCCGCGTTCACCGGCCCCGACGCCGCCCGTTTCTCCGACGCCGAGTACACCAAGTTCACCGCGCCGGTGCTGCGCATGTTCGTCGTCTTCAACCAGCGCGAGGGCCACCCGGGCGCGGATCAGAAGATCCGTCAGGCCGTCTCCCGGGCGCTGGACCCCGCGGCCTTCAACAAGGTCTTCGGCGGCAAGGGCGAGGTCATGAAGAGCTTCGCCGACAGCACGATCCCCTGCGCGAACGCCGACGCCTCCCTGGTGACCCCGGCCGACCCCGAGGCCGCCGAGAAGACGCTCTCCGGCGTCAAGCTCACGCTGACCGGGACCAACGGGGTCGGCGGCGGCGCGGGCAACACCTACGTCCAGGAGGCCCTGCGGGCCGCCGGGGCCGAGGTGACCCTGCGCAACGTCGACAACGCCACCTGGGCCACCGAGGTGCTCGGCGGCAAGGGCGAGTGGGACATCACGGTCATGGCCCACCTGAACCTCTCGTCCACCCTCACCAACGCCGCCGTCCTCCTCACCGGGCCGCCCCCGCCGAACGGGCGCAACTTCGGCGCGGTCGAGAACGCGGAGTTCGGCCGGAACGTGGCCATGGCCATGGCCACGGTCGACGAGAGCGCCAAGTGCGCCGCGTGGGCCGAGGCCCAGAAGTCGGTGCTGAGCCGGCACGACATCGTGCCGCTGTCCACGGTCCCCGTCACGTATGTCTTCAACCGCCGCGTCGCCGGCGCCACCCCGCTCGGTCTCGTCGACCCGTCCTCGCTGAGGATCGTCAAGAAATGAGAACGGAGGATCACCGGCCGGTGGACGCCCAGTCCCACCGGCCGGAGAATCCGGCGGCGGACACCCCCGGCACACCGGTGACGGACACATCGGAGAACCCGGCGACGGGCGCGCCTGAAGGCACGGCCGTCAGAGGCGGGGGCCATCCCTGGGCCGGCTTCCTGCTGCGCCGGCTCGGCGGGCTGCTGGCGGTGCTGGTCACCCTGGTGGTCGTCACCTTCCTCATCGTCCAGCTCATCCCCGGCGACCCGGCCAGAGCCCTGGCCGGTCCCGACGCGACCCCCCAGCAGATCGAGCAGCTCCGGCACGAGATCGGCCTGGACCGTCCCCTTCCCGAGCAGTTCGCCTCCTACGCGGGCGGGCTGCTCGGCGGGGACCTGGGCGTCTCGTTCCAGACCCGGGAGCCGGTCGCCGACGTCATCGCCGCGCGCCTGCCGTTCACCGCGGAGCTGGCGCTCCTGGCCGTCGTGGTCGCGCTCGCGGTGGCCGTGCCGCTCGGCATGGCCGTGGCGGTCGCCACCCGCGGCGGGCGGCGGCCACGCCTGGACGCCGCCTTCACCTTCGTCACCGGCCTGGGGGGCGCGGCGCCCGAGTACGTGCTCGGCACGCTCCTGGTCCTGGTCTTCGCCATCGGGCTGGGGGTGCTGCCCGCCTCCGGAGCGGCCACCCTGTCCGCGCTGGTGCTGCCGGTCACGGCGATCGCGCTGCCCGGCGCGTGCGTGCTGGCCCGCGTCGTGCGCCGGGAGGCGGCGGTCGTGCTGGAGCAGGACTACATGCGCACGGCGCGCGGGCGGCGGCTGCCCGCGCCGGCGCTGTACGCCCGGCACGCCCTGCCCAACCTCCTGACCGGCACCCTCACCCTGGGCGGGCTGACCCTCAGCGCGCTGCTGGGCGGCACGGTCATCGTGGAGAGCGTCTTCGCCTGGCCCGGCATGGGCACCCGGGTCGTCGAGGCGATCCTCGCCCGCGACTACCCGGTGATCCAGGGCACGGTGCTGGTGCTGGGGCTGCTGGCCGCCCTGATCAACATGATCGTCGACGTGCTGCTGGGACTGCTCGACCCGCGCACGCTCGCCGGAAGGAGCCATGCATGATCCGGCCGACGGTGAGGAGCCGCATGGTCCTCCGGGGGCACGAAGTGATCCGATCGACGGCGAGGAGCCGCAAGACCCGCCCGGCCGCGAGGAGAGAGCCGTGATCCGGTGGACGGCGGGGCTGAAGGCGGGCCTGGCCGGGCTGGCCGCCGTCGCCCTGGTCGGGCTGGCCGCCCCGTACCTCTTCGGCGAGGCCGCCCAGCAGCTCTCCGGCGCGGCCCGCGAGGGCGTCTCGGCCGGGCACTGGCTCGGCACCGACGCGCTGGGCCGCGACGTGCTCGCCCGCACCCTGGTCGCGACCCGCCTCACACTGCTGATGACCGCCGCGGCGACCGCCATCGCGGGCGTCCTGGGCATCCTGATCGGCACGACCGTCTGGGTGGCGGGGCCGCGCGTCCGCGAGACCGGGCTGCGCCTGATCGACGTCATGGTCTCCTACCCCGCGGTGATCCTGGCCCTGGTCGTGGCCGCGATCCTGGGGGCCGGACCGGTCGCCGCGGTGCTGGCGATCGGCGTCGCGTGGAGCCCGGCCTTCGCCCGGCTCACCGCCAGCCTGGCCGCCTCGGTCGCCGGGCGCGACTTCGTCGCCACCGCCCGGCTGCTGGGCGTGCCGCCGTACCGCGTCCTGACCAGGCACCTGCTGCCCAACATCGCCGAGCCGCTGCTCGTGCTGCTCTCGGTGGCCTTCGCCGGGACACTGACCGCCCTGTCGGGCCTGTCGTTCCTCGGACTGGGCGTGCAGCCGCCCGCCTACGACTGGGGGGCGCTGCTCGACACCGGCCTGGAGGCGATCTACACCAACCCGGCCGAGGCGGTGGGCCCGGCGGTGGCGATCACTCTGACCGGGGTGCTGGCGGGGTTCGTCGGCGACGGACTCGCCGCCGGCAGCGATCCCCGGGCCGGGCGCGGGCGGGACGGCTGGAGCCCGAGCGCGCCCGTGCCGGGCAGGCGGGCGCCGGACGGCGCGCTGCTCGTCGTGGACGGGCTCAGCGTCGAGCTGCCCGGCGGGGTGCGACTGGTGGACGGCGTCTCCTTCCACGTCATGCCCGGCGAGATCGTCGGCGTGGTGGGCGAGTCCGGCTCCGGCAAGAGCCTGACCGCCATGGCGGTCGCCCGGCTCCTGCCCGACGGGGTGCGCGCCACGGCTGCCGGACTTCGCCTGGGCGATCTGGATCTGACCGGGCGCGCCGAACCCGCCCGGCTCGCCACCGAGATCGGCGTCGTCTACCAGGACCCCTCGGCCTCCTTCAACCCCGCGCTGCGGATGGGCGGCCAGCTCACCGAGGTGCTCCGCCGCCACCGCGGCGTCGGCAGGGCCGAGGCCCGCGAGCGCGCGGTCAAGGCGCTGGAGGCGGTACGGATCCTCCAGCCGGAGACCGTGGTCCGCCGCCACCCGCACGAACTGTCCGGCGGGATGCGGCAGCGCGCCATGATCGCCTCCGCGGTGCTGCCCGGCCCGCGGCTGCTGATCGCCGACGAGCCCACCACCGCGCTGGACGTGACCGTCCAGGCCGAGGTGCTGGAGCTGCTCAAGGAGATCAACACGGCCGAGGGGACCGCGATGATGTTCATCTCGCACGACATCGGCGTGGTGGGCACGCTCTGCGACCGCGTCCTGGTCATGTACGCGGGGCGGATCGTCGAGGAACTGCCCGTGGCGGACCTGCGCGTCGGCCGGGCCGCCCACCCCTACACCCGGGCGCTGCTGGCCGCCACCCCCCGCCTCGACGAGGATGAGGAGAGGGGCCCGCTGACCACCGTCCCGGGCCGTCCGCCCGCCCCCTCCGCCCGCCCCGGGGGCTGCGCCTTCGCCCCCCGCTGCCCCGTCGCCCTGCCGATCTGCGCCACCGACCCGCCCGCGCCGGTCCCCACCGGCGAGGGCCGGTCCGCCGCCTGCCACGCCGTGGGAGTGCCGTCGTGAAAGCCCGCCGAGAAGGTGACGCCACCGTGGAAGCCCGCCGGGGGAACGACGCCGCCCCGGAAGCCCCCGCCGTCCGAGAAGGTTCTGCCGCGGAGGTCTCCACCGTCCGAGGAGGTTCTGCCGCGGAGGTCTCCGCCGGGGAACCGGCGGCCGTTCCCATGCGGCTCGCCGCCGAGAACCTGACGGTCGTCTTCGGGCACGGCTCCCGCGCCCACGTCGCGCTCGACGACGTCAGCGTCGGCGTGGCCGAGGGCACCACCCTCGGCCTGGTCGGCGAGTCGGGATCGGGCAAGTCGACCCTCGCCAAGGCACTGGTCGGACTGGTGCGCCCCCGCACGGGACGGATCCTGCTCGACGGCGCCGACGTGTCGGCGTTGCGCGGGGCGCGGCTGGCGGCGGTGCGGCGGCGCGTGCAGATGATCTCCCAGGACCCCTATTCCTCGCTCAACCCCCGCATGACGGTGGGCCAGGCCATCGCCGAGGCGATCGACCCCCGCCGCGCCGACCACCGGCGGCACGCCGACGCCGTCACCGGCTGGCTGGAGACGGTCGCGCTGGACGGCGACGCGGCGGCCCGCTACCCGCACGAGTTCTCCGGCGGGCAGCGCCAGCGCATCGCGATCGCCCGGGCCCTGGCCGCCGAGCCGGAGGTGGTCGTCGCCGACGAGATCACCTCCGCGCTCGACTGCTCGGTCCAGGCCGAGGTGCTCAACCTCCTGGCCGGCCTGCGTGAGCGGCTCCGGCTGACCATGGTGTTCATCTCCCACGATCTCGCCGTGGTCCGCCACGTCAGCGACGAGGTGGCGGTGATGAACCGGGGCAGAATCGTCGAGTACGGTCCCTGCCGCCGGGTCTACCGCTCCCCCGCCCACCCCTACACCCGCCGGCTGCTCGGCAGCGTTCCGGCGTTCCCCCTCCAGGAGTCACGTTGACCTCGCCGACCTCTTCCGCCTCCGCCGTCCCCGCCGTCCCGGCCGTCCCGCCGGGCGAGCCTCTCTCCAATGATCCGCCGGTCCCGCCCGCCCCCGCGGGATCGCCCTCGGCCGCGACCACCCGCGACCTCCTGTCCGGCCTGCCGGTCGCCGCCCTGACCGACTTCTACCGGGACCTGCACGCCCACCCCGAGCTGTCGATGCGCGAGCACCGCACCGCCGCCCGGCTCGCCGGACGGCTGCGCGACGCCGGGCTGGAGACGGTCGAGGGCATCGGCGGCACCGGGGTGGCGGCCGTACTGCGCAACGGGGACGGGCCGACGGTGATGATCCGCGGGGACATGGACGCGCTGCCGGTCACCGAGGAGACCGGCCTGCCGTACGCCAGCACCGTTCCCGGGATCATGCACGCCTGCGGCCACGACCTGCACGTCACCTGCCTGGCCGGCGCCGCCGAGTCCCTGGCTCGGGGCCGGGACGCCTGGTCGGGCACGCTGCTGGTGGTGGGCCAGCCGGGCGAGGAGACCGCCGAGGGCGCGCTGGCCATGCTGGACGACGGCCTGTTCAGCCGCCTCCCCCGCCCGGACGTCGTCCTCGGCCAGCACGTCGGCCCCGGCCCGGTGGGGCTGATGGGGCATCGGGCCGGCCTGATCATGTCGGCGGCGACGAACGTCTCCGTCCGGATCTTCGGGCGGGGCGGCCACGGCTCGACGCCGGAGGTGTGCGTGGATCCGGTGGTGACGGCCGCCTACCTGGTGACCAGGCTCCAGACGATCGTCTCCCGCGAGATCCCCGCCCGCGAGGCCGTCGTCGTCACCGTCGGGATGATGCGGGCCGGGACGAAGGCCAACATCATCCCGCAGGAGGCGGAGGTCACGCTGAACCTCCGCACGCAGTCCCGGGCCGTCCGCGACCAGGTCATCGACGCGGTCCGCCGCATCGCCGAGGCCGAGTGCGCCGCCTCCCGCTGCCCGCGTCCGCCGGAGCTGACCGTCTCCTCCGACTTCCCCGTGACGATGAACGACCCCGAGGTGGACGGGCGGGTGCGGGCCGTGCACGCGGAGCTGTTCGGCGAGCAGGCGGTGGTGGAGTACGGCCCGCTGATGGGCAGCGAGGACTTCCCCCGCTTCGGGATGGCCGAGCACAACGGCGGCGCGGCCATCCCGTCCGCCTTCTGGTTCTTCGGCGGCACCCCGCCGGAGACGTGGGAGGCCGCGCCCGGCGAGAGCGGGCTGGAGAAGATCATGAGCGTTCCCGGCAACCACACCCCGCGCTTCGCGCCCGACCTGTCGGCGATCCCGGTCGGAGTGGCCGCCCTGACCTCCGCCGCCCTGGAGTACCTGGCATGATCTCCTGGACCGCTGCTCCGGGCCGTCCCGGGACGGCCGCGGTCAAGGATCGCCCCGAGGAGTGCCCGGTATGACCGCCGATCTGATCGTCCGCGGACGGCTGACGACCCTCGACCCGGCGCGGCCGTCCGCCGAGGCCCTGGCGGTCCGCGACGGCCGCATCCTCGCCGTCGGCTCCGCGGCGGAGATCGACGCCCTCCGCGGCCGGGCCACCCGGGTCCTCGACACCGGGGACGCCTGCGTGCTGCCGGGCTTCGTGGAGGCGCACGGCCACTTCATCGGCGACGCCGTCGTGCAGGGCGGCGGCATCGTCGACATCCGGCCGGTCACGGTGGCCGACGCGGGCCGGGTCGTCGAGCTGATCCGCGCGACGGTGGCCGGGCGCGGCGCGGCGGGCGCCTTCTTCAACGGCTGGGATCCCCTGCTGCAGAGGGGGCTGCCGGAGCCCGGCCCGGCGTGGCTCGACGCGCTGGCGCCGGACACCCCGTTGGTGATCATGCACAACTCCGGCCACTCGGTGTACTTCAACTCCGTCGCGGCCCGCCGGGCGGGCCTGTCCCGCGACACCCCCGATCCGGCGGGCGGCCACTTCGGCCGGACCGCCGACGGGGGGCTCGACGGCTCCGCCTACGAGCCCCCCGCCACCTCGATGGTCACCGGCCCGCTGCTGCGCGACGTGATCGCGCCGGGCATCGTCACCGCGCTGGTCGCGGGCAGCGGCCGGGCCAACGCCGCGGGGGTCACCATGATGAGCGAGATGGGCTTCCACCCGGGCTACGGTCCCGCCCTGGCCGCCGCCCGGCAGGAGGGTGCGATCTCCGTACGGCTGCGGCTCTACGAGGTCTCCACGCCCGCGCTGCGCAGCGACGCGACGCCCGGAGAGGGCGACGACCTCGTGCGCCGGATCGGCGTCAAGACCTGGGCGGACGGCTCCCCCTGGGTCGGCAACCTGGCCGCGTCCTTCCCCTATCTGGACACCGAGGCCACCCGCGCGCTCGGCGTGCCCCCGGGCCATCGCGCCCCGGCGAACTACACCCCCGACGAGCTCCTGGAGATCTCCCGGGCGTACTTCGACGCCGGCTGGCAGCTCGCCTGCCACGCCAACGGCGACGAGGCGGTCGCGCTGGTGCTCGACGTCTGGGAGCGGCTGCTGAGCCGCGGCGGCCGCCCCGACCACCGGCTCCGGATGGAGCACGTCAGCTCGATGCGGCCCGAGCAGTTCGCCCGCGCGCACGCCATGGGGATCACCTGCAGCCTCTTCCCCGACCACGTCTACTACTGGGGCGAGGTCCTGGCCGACGACCTGTTCGGCCCGGAGGTCGCCGAGCGGTGGGCGCCGATCGGCACCGCCGTACGGTCCGGGATGCGCATCTCGCTGCACAACGACTCCCCGGTCACCCCCGTCGAGCCGCTGCGCAACATCGGCGTGGCCGTCTCCCGGCTCACCCGCGGGGGCCGCAGGCTGGGCGCGGGTGAGAGCATCGGCGTCGAGCGGGCCATCCGCGCGCAGACGATCGACGCGGCCTACCAGCTCTTCGCCGACGACATCGTCGGCTCCCTGGAGGCGGGCAAGTACGCCGACCTGGTGGTGCTGGAGGCGGACCCGCGCGACGTCGCGCCGGAGGAGATCGGCGACATCGCCGTCCTGGCGACCTTCCTGGAAGGCCGCCAGGTGCACGGGGAGTGAGGGCGCCCCGATCCGGTCGGAGCGGACCGGCCGGGTCGGGGCGGACCGGCCGGGTCGGGGCGGACCGGCCGGGTCGGGGCGGACCGGCCGCGGCGGGCCCGCCGGGAGACGGCGGCTCGCGCGGGGCCGGTCCCGGCCGCGCTCGTCGAGCGCCTACACCGGACGGGCCGGGCACCCCAGGCGGCGTCCCAGCTGCGCGAGGTTCTCGTCGAACCCCTTCCGGGTACGGCCGGCGAACCCGATGAAGAAGCGGTTGGCCAGCGGCACGCCCCACCGCCCCCACTGCGCGACGTTGAAGACCCGGTGGGTGAGCAGCGCGCCCTCGGGGTGCGGTTCGACGCTCCACTCGCCCCGGTACCACCAGCCGCCCTGGAAGGAGATGGCGCGGTCGGTGACCTCCACGGTGGAGGTGTGGCCGGGCAGGTCCTCGACGGTGAAGCGGCCGGTGCGCCTGCCGTCGGGCAGGAGCGCGTCGGCCAGCCCGTCGAAGACCGCGGCGGCCGGGGCCTCGACGATTCCGGCGACCTCGACGATCAGCTTCTTCCCGCTCACCGGGCCGCCCCGGCGTTCCGGAAGCATGCGGCTCCCCCGCCCCCGGGCGTGCCGGCGTTCCGGAAGCATGCGGATCTCCGGCCTCCGGGCGTGCCGGCGGCGGCCGGGGAGACGACCGGCTCGCCGAGGCGTGGAACGCGAGCGGTCTCCTCGTTCACGGACATGGCGCGATTCCTCTCGGTCACGGCGCCTATCCTGGAGATTGCGAGTCCAGACAGGGCAGGCGCCTTGTTCGGATGTCCGGCTGCCAGGGTGTTGGCGCACCCTGGCAGCCGCCTTCTCATGATCCGTCGAGCACCTGTGAGAGCAGGTCCTGCCTGACGGTGCCCGGCCAGTCGAGCTCCCCCGACTCCAGGCGGGCGATGACGCGCCGCACCCAGGCCAGCTCGGTCTCGTTCAGCGCGCGCTCGTAGTCGACCTCGATCATCAGGACCTCGGGCAGGCCGCTGTCCTTCATGGCGTTCAGCTGGCCGTCCATCCCGGCCAGCAGCCCTTCGATCGCCGCCGCCCTGACGCGCAGGGCGCGCAGCGCCTCGGGAACCGGCAGGGCGCCGACGAGGGAGACGGCGGCGGTGAACGCCCGGCGGTCGGGGCCGGGCTTCTCGAGGAGGCCGCGGAGCCTCGTCGCCAGTTCCCTGCGGCCCTCGTCGGTGATCTCGTAGACCGTGCGCTCGGGCCGGCGGCCCTCTCTGCTGCTCTCGACCGGGATGATCAGCTCCTCGCCCGCGAGCCTCTCGACCGCGTGGTAGAGGCTCCTGGGCAGCCCCGTCACGTAGTCCTTGTGCGTGTCGACGATGAAGCGGTGGAGCTCGTACGGGTGACCGGCGCGCACCGAGAGCATGGCCAGCACGGTCAGGCCGACCAGGTCAGGGCGTCGCGCCATGGTGATGCCTCTCCGTAATGCTTTTTTCTATATTGCATTTTGCACTATAGCAGGTGCATCCGCTTCCCTTTTCCGGTCATTTCCAGGACGGCGCTCAGGACACGACGAGGGCGGGCCCGGCGGCCTGCGCAGCCGGGCCCGCCCCTCGAATCCGCCCCGCAGCCCTCAGCCGGGGAGGGTCTCCCCGCCGATCGGGGCGAGGATCTCACCGCTGTAGTAGGACGACAGCCGGTCGGCCGCGAAGAAGACGTAGGACGGCGCGATCTCGTCGGGGTCGGCGGCGCGTTTCATCGGCGCCTGCTTGCCGAACTCGTCGACCCTCTCCTCGGGGAAGGTCGCCGGGATCAGGGGCGTCCACACCGGTCCGGGCGCCACCGCGTTGACCCGGATGCCGCGTTCGAGGAGGTTCTGCGCCATCGCGTAGGTGAAGGCGTTGATCGCTCCCTTGGTCGCGGAGTAGTCGAGGAGCGTCTTGTTGCCGCGCAGCCCGTTGATGGACGAGGTGTTGATGATGGCGCCGCCCTCACGGAGGTACGGCAGGGCCGCCTTGGTCACCCGGTAGTAGCTGTGGATGTTGACCGCGAACGTGTGCTCCCACTGCTCGTCGCTCAGCTCCTCCAGCGACTCCACCGGCTTCTGGTAGGCCACGTTGTTCACCAGGATGTCGAGACCGCCCAGCTCGGCCACCGTCTGATCGACGACCGCCCCGCAGTGATCGCGGTCGGCGAGGTCCCCCGGGATCAGCACGCAGCGCCGCCCGGCCTCCTCCACCAGCTTCCTGGTGTGGTTGGCGTCCTCGTGCTCGACCAGATAGGCGATCGCGACATCGGCCCCCTCCTTGGCGAAGGCGATCGCGACCGCGCGCCCGATCCCCGAGTCGCCCCCGGTGATCAGGGCGCGTTTGCCGGCCAGCAGGTCTCTGCCGACGTAGTCGCGCATCTCATCGCGGGGCTCGGGATTCATCCGCCCGGTGTCGCCCGGGTACGGCTGGCTCTGCGGCGGCGGTGTGCTGTTCGGTTCCTCTGGCATGTCTGCGAGGTGCCCTCCCTCCCGCGTCTTTAACGCCCCGCCTCCCACCCGCACGGAGCGAGACCACCGGGATGATCGCCTGGCGGCGACGGCGGCCGGCGCGGCGGTGATGCGGGGCAGATCGGCGGCGCGGCCGTCACCGCCCCGGCGGAGGGGTGAGACCGCCCCCGGCTCCCCGGCCCGCTCACGCGGTGCACGTCCCAGCGCTCGGGGGCTCTACATCGCCCCCAGATACGCCCACGCGCCCTCGTGCCGGACGAAGCGGCTGTGCTCCTCCATCTCCCCCGCCTTCCCGCGCTCCCGGTAGTGGGCGCGGAAACGCACGGTCCCCTCGGTGTTGAGGACACCGCCGCCGGACGTCTCCAAGATCTCCAGCTTCACCCACCGCAGCGCCGGGTCGAGGCCGAGCTCCGGCGGGCGCGTCGTGGGATGCCAGGTGCGCAGGAGGTACTCTCCGTCGCCGACGGCGAAGGCGCTGAACCGCGAGCGCATGAGCAGCTCCGCGGTGGACGCGGCGGCCTCCCCCCGGTGCAGGCGCCCGCAGCAGTCCCGGTACGGGGCGGGGAGCCCGCACGGGCACGAGGCAGTGAGGGCGGGCAGGGCCCGGGATCGTGAACCGCGTCGTGACATGCCGTCAATTGTGCCCGCCGGCCAGGGTCCCCGGCCGCGCCGGTCCGCCTGATCCGATCCGGCCCGTCCGATCCGATCCGGCCCGTCCGATCCGATCCGGCCCGTCCGATCTGATTCGATCCGGCCCGTCCGATCTGATTCGATCCGGCCCGTCCGATCTGATTCGTCTGATCCGGCCTGTGTGATCCGGTCCGTCTTATCCGATGTCCGGCCCGGACCGCCGGGCGTCAGCGCTTGACGGCCCGCAGGACCACGAACTTCGGGTCGCTTGCGACGACCTCGCAGTTGCCGAAGATCCGGCGGAGCTTCGCGTGGTATCCGAGGTGCCGGTTGCCGATGACCCACAGCTCGCCCCCGCGGCGCAGCGCGGCGCGCGATCCGGTGAACATGCGCCAGGCCGTCGCGTCGGTCGTGGCCCGGTGCGCATGGAAGGGCGGGTTGTTCAGCACCAGGTCCACCGTCCCGGCCGGGACGCCCGACATGCCGTCCCCCACCCGGAACTCCGCCGCCCTGCCCGCACCGGCGTTCGCCCGGAACGTGGCCTCGGCCGAGGCCACCGCCTGGTGGGACTCGTCGATGAACAGCACCTCGGCCGCGCCGTTGGCCAGCGCCGCCGCCGTTCCGACCACCCCGTTGCCGCAGCCGAGGTCCACGACGCGCTCCGGCCCGCGGCGCCGGGGAAGGTTGCGCAGGAGGAACCTGGTGCCGATGTCCAGGCGGTCGGCGCAGAAGACCCCCGCGTAGTTGGTGACGGTCAGGCCGGAGGCCGCTCCGGCGTCGGCGGGCAGCGTGTAGACGCGCGGCCAGGGGTTGGGCGGCCGGGAGAGGCCCGGGTCGGGCGAGCAGAAGATGAGCCGTGCCTTCTTCGCGGCCAGCGTCGTCCTGGTCGGCCCGAGGATCCGCTCGAAGAGCCTCAGCGTCGAGGTGTGGATCTCGGTGACCATCCCCGCGCCGACGACCACGGTGCCCGCGTGCACGTGCGGCGCCAGGCGGTGCAGCTGGTCCTCCAGGAGCGCGAGGCCCTTGGGCACCCGGATCAGCAGCACGTCGATCCGGTCCGGCGGCGTGTCCCTGGTCGAGAGCAGCCGCACCGCGTCCGCGCCGATGCCGTTGCGCTCCAGGTTCGCCCGGGTCGCCTCCTGGGCGAGGAAGGAGTCGGTGATCTGCACGGGACGGTGCCCGGCGAGCACGGTGGCCAGGGCGCCCCATCGGTCGCCGACCACCACGACGGTTCCCGAGAGGTCCACCGGTTCGGCTGCGGCGCCTGACGGGTCCACCGGCTCGCCGCCGGACCCGTACAGGTGCCGCAGCAGGTATTCGTCGGCGGCGTCCCAGGCGCGGAACTGGTCGCGGGGATCCTCGGGGAAGCGGGTGAGGTGGAACTCGTCCCCGGACGTCGTCAGACGGGTCATCGCGCCCGGGACCGGCGCGGCGGCCGCCGGGGCGCCGGGACGACGCCGCTCCGGCGCCGACGGCTCCGCGCCGGACGGCACCGAAGTATCAGAAGGCATTCACGCAGTTTACTTCCGCCGCCTCGTCCCGCCGGACGGTCCGGGCCGTACGCCTGCTCCATCAGCGCGTACGCCTTCGCGCAGCAGGCCTCGGCCTCGTCGAGCCGGCCGGTTCCGTGTCGGGCGGCGACCTGGCTCCCGCGCGCCGTCCAGCTCCGGCGCACGGAGATCGAGGATCCCCTAAGCTGACCTACCGCTTGCTTGGTTAACGGGCTACTCTCGACGTGAGTCCCACGCGGGAGCATCGCGACGGCGGGGCGCGCCGCCCGCGCGCCCCCGACCCCGGACGGCGATGCCACCGCCGTCGACCACTGACCCGGAGGCCCCATGACGAGCACCACTCCTCCGCTGGCCGGCACGGCGGCGCTGGTCACCGGCGGCGGCAGCGGCATCGGACTGGCGTGCGCGCGCCGCCTGGCCGCCGACGGCGCCGCCGTCACCATCTGCGGCCGGACCGAGGGGCGGCTGAAGGAGGCCGCCGAGGCGATCGGCGCGCGCTGCGTCGTCGCCGACGTCACCGACGAGGAGCAGGTCGCGGCCGCGGTGCGGGCCGCCGCCGCGCCCGCGCCGCTGCGCGCCGTCGTGCACAGCGCGGGCGGGTCCACCTCGATCGGCCCCCTGCCCGGCCTGGACGCCGACGCCTGGCGCGCCACGCTGGAACTGAACGCCACCGGGACGATGCTCACCCTCAAGCACGCCGCCCGCGCCATGGCCCGCAACTCCCCGCAGGGCGGCGCGTTCGTGGCCATCTCGTCGGTCGCCGCGTCCAACACCCACCGCTGGTTCGGCGCGTACGGAGTGTCGAAGGCCGCCGTGGACCACCTGGTGCGGCTGGGCGCCGACGAGCTGGGCTCGGTGGGCGTGCGCGTCAACGGCATCCGGCCCGGCCTGGTCCGCACCGAACTGGTCGCGGGCATCACCGATCCCGGCCCCGTACTGGACGACTACCTGGCCTGCATGCCGCTGGGCCGGGTCGGCGAGCCCGGCGACGTCGCCGAGGCCGCCCGGTTCCTGGCCGGGCCCGAGTCGTCATGGATCACCGGCCAGATCCTCGGCGTCGACGGCGGCCACCACCTGCGCCGGGGCCCCGACTACCGCGCGATGTTCGAGCCCATGTTCGGCGCGGACGCGCTGCGCGGAATGCCCCCTGAGGAGTGAACCCGAGGAGTGAACCCGTGACGGACGCGCGCTCGTTCAACCTGGCCGATCTGTTCGAGGTGGTGGCCGACGCCTGCCCGGACCGGGTGGCGCTGGTCGCCTCCGGCGGGCCGCCCGACCGGCGGCTGACCTACGCCGAGCTGGACGCCCGCGCCAACCGGGTCGCCCACCATCTGGCCGCCGCCAGGGTGGGGCCCGGTGACCGGGTGGGCGTCCTCGCCTGCAACCGGGCCGAGTGGGTCGAGACGATGATCGGCTGTTTCAAACTGCGCGCCGCGCCGGTCAACGTGAACTACCGCTACGTCACCGACGAGCTGACGCACCTGCTCGGCAACGCCGGATGCGTCGCGCTCGTCGCCGAACGCTCGCTCCTGCCCGGTGTCGACCGCGACCGGCTGCCGGAGCTGCGCCACGTCCTGACCATCGACGGCGACTACGAGGACGCGCTGGCGGCCGTGTCGCCGGAGCGCGGTTTCGGGCCGCGCTCGTCGGACGATCCGTACCTGCTCTACACCGGCGGCACCACGGGCCTGCCCAAGGGGGTGCTGTGGCGGTGCGAGGACATCTTCGTCGCGGCCATGGGCGGGGGGAACTACGGCGGGCCCCCGGTGTCCGCGCCGGAGGAACTGGCGGCGTGCGCCGGCCGCGATCCGCTGCGGGCGCAGGTGCACGCGCCGCTCATGCACGGCGGCGGCCAGTGGATAACCTGGATCACCCTCACCACCGGCGGCACGGTGGTGCTGTGGACGGGACGGCACTTCGACGCCCGCCTCGCCCTCGACCTCGCGACGCGCGAGCGCTCCCAGATCCTCATGCTGGTCGGCGACGGCATGGCGCGCCCGGTCCTGCAGGAACTGGAGGGCGGGAAGCACGACGAGCTTGAGATCTTCGCCTTCGGGTCGGGCGGCGCGCCGCTGTCCGACGACGTCAAGGAGGGGTTGCTGGCCGCGGTGCCGGGCGCGTACGTCTCCGACAACCTGGGCGGCTCGGAGACCGGCGCCATGGGCCCCTCGCTCGGCGGCGGGCGGTTCCGGCTGGGCCCGGAGTTCGCGGTGCTCGGCCCCGATCTCACACCGGTCGGCCCCGGGCGGGAGGGCGTGGTGGCGAGGACCGGGCACATCCCCCTCGCCTACTGGGGCGACCCGGACAAGACGGCGGCGACCTTCGTGACCGGGCCGGACGGGCGGCGCTGGGCCCTGCAGGGCGACCACGCCCGCGTCGAGGACGACGGGTCGGTCACCCTGCTGGGCCGCGGCTCCCTGGTCATCAACACCGGCGGGGAGAAGGTGTTCGCCGAGGAGGTCGAGACCGCGCTGCGCGCCCACCCGTCCGTGGCCGACGCCATCGTCATCGGTGTGCCGGACGCGCGGCTCGGCCAGCGCGTCACCGCCGTGATCGCCCCCACCGGGCCGGTGACCGGGGAAACGCTGACCGCGCACTGCCGTACCCGCCTGGCCGGTTACAAGACACCGCGCGCCTTCCACTTCGTGGAGCACATCGAGCACACGCCCGTCGGCAAGCCCGACTACGCCTGGGCCCGCTCCGTGGCCACCGGGTGAGCCGGACGGCGGGGCGACGCCGGTGGATTCGCGGGCAACGGGGAACGGGCCCATCGTGACGGGGATCTCCATGGCCGATCAGAACCCGCCTCTTCCCGAATCGCTCACCGGGCTGACTGCGCGAGACGCCGCGGTCCTCACCAGACGAGCACAGCGGAATTTCTCGCTGAGTCAGCTGGCCGGCCTCGCATGGGCGGTGTTGTTCACGAGTGTCCGCGGCAGCGAATGGGTTTTGGCGGTCTGCGCAGTGGCCGGGGCAGGGATGGCGGTCTGCGCCATCGTTCTACTGCAGAAGCTTTCAGCGGCCAGGATGCGCACGCGCCTGAGCCGGCTCAGCGAACACGCCGGAGCCCTGGGCGTGTTCGTGATCGGCTTCCAGCCTCTCCCCTTCGGGCGCAAACCGCTCTTTCGCAGAAAGCACAGGAAGACGACCTACAGGGCGGCGATGGTGGTCTTTCACGACCGGCTCGCCTTCCTCCCGGGCAGGAGCGGGCTGCGCAAGGGCTGGAGTGACGTCGACCTCGAACTGAAACAGGTTCGGGAAGTGCTCGTCGACCACGGTCGCCGGCTGCGCGCATGGCCGCACGTCTTCGTGGAACTGGTCGACGACCGTGTCATCGACTTCTCCCTCATAGACGGTCCCGGGCGGCTGGCCGCGGCGCTGCGCGCGGCCGGAGCACCGCTGACCGAGACCCCCGACCGGCGGCCCCGGTGAGAGAGCGGACGATCGCGGCGATCCCCCGGAGGAAGTGTCCACGTGGGGAAGCCGGGCGCGGAGCCCGCGGCCGGGCCTCGCGATGGAGCCCCGGCGAGCGGGTTCCCCACGGCGGACGGCTTCCCCACACGGTGACCGCGCCTGCGGAAACCTCAGGGAAGGCGGCCGACGTACGCCAGGGCCTGCTTCAGCAGCGTTCCCTGCCCGCCGGTCATCTCCTTCTGCACCATGGGTGAGGCCGCCTCCTCCGGCGTGAACCAGACGAGGTCGAGCGCGTCCTGCCGGGGACGGCAGTCCCCCGCGACCGGGACGACGTAGGCCAGGGACACCGCGTGCTGCCGGGGATCGTGGTAGGGCGTGACCCCCTGCGTCGGGAAGTACTCGGCGATGGTGAACGGCTGCGGGGAGGCCGGGACCCGGGGCAGCGCGACCGGGCCGAGGTCCTTCTCCAGGTGGCGCATGAGCGCGTCGCGGACGCGCTCATGGTGGAGCACGCGCCCGGACACGAGGGCACGGCTCACCGTCCCGTCCGCTCCGATGCGCAACAGCAGGCCGACATGCGTGACCACTCCGGCGTCGTCGACCCGCACCGGCACGGCGTCGACGTAGAGGATCGGCATCCGGGCGCGCGCCGACTCCAGCTCGTCGGGAGTCAGCCAGCCGGGACTGGTTTCGGTCATTTCGGTCATTAATCGATCGTACTTCGCGACCGTTCGGAGGACACGATCGCTCCCGCCCTTAGGGCCCGGCGTTCGCGCGGCCGGGACCTGGTTCCGATGACGACGGTGGCGTCCATCTCCCCGGAGCCCGCCACCCGGGGGACGAGCCCGCCGCGCGCGACGCTCTCGGCGGCCCGCGGCGCCTGGCGCCCGCCCGTCTCGATCAGCAGGGAGCCGCCCGGCGACAGCCACAGCGGCGCCGCGGCGGCCACCCGCCGCACGATGTCGAGCCCGTCCGCGCCGCCGTCGAGCGCCGCGCGCGGCTCGTGGACGCGGGCCTCCGGGGGCAGCAGCCCGACCTCCCCGGTGGGGACGTACGGCGCGCTGGCGACCAGGACGTCGACCCGGCCCCGCAGCGTGGCGGGGAGCGGCCGGTAGAGGTCGCCCTCGTACACCCGCCCGCCGGCCGCGGCGACGTTGCGGCGGGCGCACCGCACCGCGACGGGGTCGATGTCGACGGCGTGCAGTTCCACCCGGTCCAGGGCCGCCGCCAGCGCGGCGCCCACCGCGCCCGAACCGCAGCACAGATCGACGACGACGATCGGCGGCCGGGCGGGGGACGGACCGGCGGCGCCCGTGATCCGCCCGGCGAGGGCGGCGGCCTGGGCGACGAGGAACTCGGTGCGGCGGCGGGGGACGAAGACCCCGGAGGTCACGGCTATCCTCAGGCCGCAGAACTCCGCCCAGCCGAGAACGTGTTCGAGGGGCAGACCGGCGACGCGCCGGTCCACCATGGCCACGAGATCGGCCGGCGTCCGCGCCGCGGAGACGAGCAGGCGAGCCTCGTCCTCGGCGAAGACGCAGCCCGCGGCCCGGAGCCTGGTGATGATCGTGGACCGGGACGGAGATGACGGGGAAAGCGACATGGGAACCCTTCGGGATGCCGATGGGCGCTCCCCGGCTCCTACGCGGGGCGGACCGCGTGGCCGTGAGGCGGGAGCACCCAGCCTGGTCTGGCGGTAATGGGGCTCACCTCCTCAAGACGATCTCCACTGGAGAAGGAAACACTACCCGATCCGGCTCGCGGGCCGCCTGCGGCCCACCGGCGATCCCGGTATCGCGGAGCCGTACGGCCCGCCGGGCGTTAGGGCGGAGCGGAGTCCGTAAGGCCCCGGGCGTTCGAGCGGAGCGGACTCCGTACGGCCTCCGGGCGTTCAGGGGAGGGCGCCGCGGGCGACGTGCGCGAGGGTGACCTCGGTGAGCGTGGCCTCCTCGTGGTCGCGCATCGCCTCCCACAGTTCGGCCAGCGGCCTGGCCACCCCCGGGTAGCCGCCGTGGTCGCCGCCCTCGGGAACGCCCTCGACGATCGTGACGATCTCGGCGAGGGTGATCTCCTCGGCGGGGCGGGCCAGCCAGTAGCCCCCCTCGGGGCCGCGCTGGCTGTGCAGCACCCCGGCCCGCCGCAGCTGGAGCAGGATGCTGTCGAGGAACCGGCGCGGGATGCCCTGGGCCACGGCGATCCGCTCCGCGTGGACGGGGCCGGGCGGCGCGGCGGCGAGCTCGGCCGCCGCGCGCAGGGCGTACTGGGTTCTGGCGGAGATCCGCATGCTCGTCCCGATCAGGCGGTGACCTGGTGCAGGCCCCAGCGGCGGCGCAGGGCGGTGTCGGCCGCGCCGAAGAGCAGGTCGACCGCGATGCCGATGACCAGGATCACGATCATCGTGGCGAGCAGTCCCGCCGAGTCGGCCAGTTCCCGGGCGAAGTGCAGCTGCTCGCCCAGGGACGCCTGGTTGGCGATGATGACCAGCAGCTCGCCGGCCATCAGGGACCGCCAGGCGAACGCCCAGCCCTGCTTGAGCCCGGCCAGGAACGACGGCAGGGAGGCGGGCAGGATGACGTGCCGGTACAGGCTCAGCCGCCGCAGGCCGAGCATGTGCCCGGCGCGCAGCAGGATGGGCGGGGTGTAGTCGACGCCCGCGATGAGCCCGTTGGCGATGGACGGCGCCGCGCCGAGGATCACGACGAACGTGATGGCGCTCTCGGTCAGCCCGAACAGCAGGATGGCCAGCGGGAACCAGGCGATCGACGGCATGGTCTGCAGGCCGGTGATCAGCGAGCCGACCGCGCGGCGCAGCGGGCGGATCCGGGACACCAGGGCGCCGACGACGAGGCCGACCGCGATCGCCAGGGCGAACCCGACGACGGCCCGGCGCATGGTGACGGCCACGGCGCCGTAGAACTCGGCCTCGCCCATCCGGCCGGCCAGCTCGGTCAGGGTGGTGACCGGCCCGGCGAAGACGTACTCGGGCCACCATCCCGCGAGCACGACGCCCTGCCAGATCGCCAGGACGATCGCGATCGCGGACGCGACCGGCCAGATCCCCGACCAGAGCCGGGAGGCCAGCCCGCGCCGCTGCCGGACGGACAGCTCCAGCGCGTCCAGCCCGGCGAGCTGCCGGGCGTGGACGTCGCTCTGCCCGTCACGGACGTCGCTCTGCCCGTCACGGGCATCGCCCTGGCCGTCACGGGCATCGCCCTGGCCGTCACGGGCATCGCCCTGGCCGTCACGGATTCCGGCCTGCCCGTCGCGGGCGCCGGTTCCCTCGCCGCGGACGTCATCCTGTCCGTCGCGGATGCCGGTCTCCTCGCCGGGAGTGCCGGCCTGCGGGGTTCGCGCGTCGACGGCCACCTCGGGCCCCCTTCCGGGTCGGTCTTCCGACGGCCGTCCGGCCGTCCCCTGGGACGCGAGGTCAGCGGCCATGGCGCAGGACCTCCTCGCGCAGCCGGTCGGTGATCTCGGCCGCCTGCCGGGCCACCTCGGCCGAGTCGGTGCGGCGGGGCCGCTCCAGCGTCACCGGGAAGTCCCGCACCACCCGGCCCGGCCGGCTGGACAGCAGCACCACCCGGTCGCCCAGCCGCACCGCCTCGCGCACGTTGTGCGTGACGAACAGCACCGACAGCTTCCGCTCGCTCCAGATGCGCTCCAGCTCGTCGTGGAGCAGGTCGCGCGTCATCGCGTCCAGCGCGCCGAACGGCTCGTCCATCAGCAGCACGTCGGCGTCCTGGGCGAGCGCGCGCGCCAGCGCGACGCGCTGGCGCATGCCGCCCGACAGCTCGTGCGGCCGCTTGCCGCCGAACCCGTCCAGGTGCACGATCCGCAGGAACTCCGCGGCGCGGGCGCGCCGCTCCGCCTTGGCCACGCCCTTGGCCCGCAGCGCCATCTCGACGTTGGCCGAGACGGTCAGCCAGGGGAAAAGCGCCGGCTCCTGGAACATCATGGCCACCCGGTCGCGGTCGGCCTCGATGTTCCCGGCGGTGGGCGCGTCCAGCCCGGCCACCAGCGACAGCAGTGTGCTCTTGCCGCAGCCGGAGGCGCCCAGCAGGCAGACGAACTCGCCGGGGGCCACGTCGAGGGAGACCCCGTCCAGGGCCAGCAGGCCGTTGGCGCCGTGGCCGTACACCTTGGAGACGGACTCCAGGCGGACGGCGGGTCCGCGGCGTGCGGCCCGGTCGGCGGTCTGCTCGTTCAGCGGATCGGTCAACGGCGGGATCGGCGGAGCGGTCATCGGAGGTCGCCCCCTACTTGTCGGAGATGGAGGGCCGGCCCCTGGCGGCGAGGACCTCGTTGAGGATCTTCAGGTCGTAGATGCCGTCGAGGTCCACCGGCTCCAGCAGGCCGACCTTGACGGCGTGGTCGGCGCTGCCCACCAGCGACGAGGCGATCGGGTCGTTGGTGAAGGTGATGTTCTTGAAGGCGGCGTCGAGGACCTCGGGCTTGAGCGGCTTGCCGGTCAGCTTCTCCAGCGCGGCGTTGGCGGTCTGGGCGGCCCCGGCCGGGTCGGACTCGATGAGCGCGTTGGCCTCGACGTGCGCCTCGACCAGCTTCTTGACCGTCTCGGGGTGCTCCTTGGCGAACTCCTGGCGGACGATCAGGTGAGTGATCACGAACTGCTTGTCCGGCCACAGGTCGCGCTCGTCGATGAGCACCTTGCCGCCGCTCTCGGTGATCAGCCGGCTGGCGAACGGCTCGGGCACCCAGGCGCCGTCGATGTCGCCGGTGGCGAAGGTCTGGATGGTCTGGGAGTTCTCCTGCGGCACGATGGAGACCTCGCCGCCGCCCTTGGTGTCGGTCTTGACGCCCTGGGAGTCGAGCCAGTGGCGCAGCGCCACGTCCTGGGTGTTGCCGAGCTGCGGGGTGGCGATCTTCTTGCCCTTGAGGTCGGCGACGCTCTTGATCTCGGGCTTGACGACGAGGAACACTCCGCCCGACGCCGCTCCCGCAATGATCTTGATGGCCTCGCCCTTGGACTTGGCCCAGGCGTTGATGGCCGGGTTCGGGCCGACGTAGGTGGCGTCGATCGCACCGGAGAAGACCGCCTCGATGGCGGCCGGACCGGCGTTGAACGTACTGGTCTTCAGCGTGGTGCCGGCGCCCAGGTGCTTGGCGAACAGCCCCTTCTCCGTCCCGACCAGGGCGGTGGCGTGCGTGATGTTCGGGAAGTAGCCCAGGCGCACCTCCGCGGGCCCGCCGCTCCCGCCCGTCGCGGTCGCGCCGGTGGACTCGGCGCCGCCGCAGGCCGCCACGGCCGTCAGCGCCAGCGCGGCGGCGGCCACCGCCACTCCGCGAAGCCTGCGGTCCTTGCGAGCGCTCATGATTCTCCCTATTTCCCACTTATTTAGTAGACTTAGTGTGTTTATAGAGCCGGAGAGCTCTGCAGTCAAGCTCTCCGGACGTAACGCGATGATGACGAAGGGTCATGGGCGGGCCGGTCGGCCGGCGGACGCGGGCCCGGCCGACCGGCCCGCCGGTCAGGGATGGGCGATGAACCGGCCGAAACGGCCCTGGTGGTACAGGAGGGGGCGGCCCGGGCCGTGCAGGACCGCCTCGGCGACCAGGCCCACGACCAGGACGTGGTCACCGACGTCCACCGTCTCGTACGGCAGGCAGACCAGGTGCGCCGAGACGTCCCGCAGCAGCGGAGCCCCGAGCGGTCCGGGACTCCAGCGGGTGGGCTCGGCGAAGCGGTCGACGCCCTTGCTCGCGAAGCGCGCGGCCAGCTCGGCCTGGTCGCTGGCCAGGATGTTGACCGCGAAGTGGTCGGCCTGACGCAGCCAGGGCCAGGTCGTGGAGCCCTGGTCGACGTAGAACGAGACCAGGGGCGGGTCCAGGCTGACCGAGGAGAACGAGGTCGCGGTCAGCCCGACGGGGACGCCCTGACTCTGCGCGGTGATCACGACCACGCCCGCGGCGTGCACGGCGAGCGCCCGGCGGAAGACGCCGCGGTCCACCGGCCGCCCGGGCCCGCGCCCGGCTGACCGGGCCGCCGGAACCTCCGGAAGCGCCCTGGGGAGAGCCCCGGGAAGGGTCTCGGTCATGCTCTCACCCCTTCCCCGAGCGCACCGGCCACCTGAGGGACGACCCGGTCGGCCCAGCGCCCGAGGACCTCGTCGAGATCGGGGATCTGGGCCTCCAGGACCGCGAGGCCGGGAGTGGGCACGTGGGCGCCGAGTTCCACCAGGACGGGCCTCAGGTGGAGCTCGACGGCCAGGGCGTGCCGGGGGTCGCCCATGACCAGCAGCGGCAGCGCCGTGGTCCCGGTCAGCGCGCCGCCGGGGAGCCGGTCCAGGAACGCCTTGAGCAGCCCGGTGTAGCTGGCCTTGTAGGTGGGACTGGCCACCACGAGGACGTCCGCCCCCGCGACCAGCTCCAGGGCCACCTCCACCCCCGCGGACGGGCCGGGTGCGAGCAGGTGCGGCCCGAGCGCCGCCAGGTCCACGACCTCACCCGGCCCGTCGTGCCCGATCCGCCGCCCGACCGCCTCGGCGGCGGCCTCGGCCACGGTGCGCGTCCTGGACCCCGCGCGGGGGTTTCCGACCAGCGTCACGAAAGACCCCACCGGCGCACCGTCCTCTCGTCGCCCTCTGTCCGTCACCGGGATACTCACGCGCCCTCCTCCGTCGGCCGCGTTCGCGATACCGCTGCGTCCATGGCTCGCTCGCTCCGCTCGCTCACGAGCCCTCCTTCGTCGGCCGGGTTCGCGATACCGCTGCGTCCATGGCCCGCTGGCTCCGCTCGTTCACGAGACCACCACCGGGTCGAGGCGCTCGTCCCCGATCCGCGCGTGGCGGGAGGCGGGCCGGGCCAGGCCGTAGTTCCCGCGCAGCGTGCGGCCCTCGTACTCCGTCCGGAACAGGCCCCTGATCTGCAGTTCCGGCACGACGTGGTCGACGAAGTCCGCCAGGCCGCCGGGCAGCACCGGCGGCATGATGTTGAACCCGTCGGCCGCGCCGTTCTCGAACCACACCTGGATCTCGTCGGCGATCCGCTCCGGCGTCCCGGCCACGACCCGGTGCCCCCGGCCGCCCGCCAGGCGCCCCAGGAGCTGCCGCACGGTGAGGTTCTCCCGGCGGGCGAGGTCGACGACGAGCTTGCGGCGGCTCTGGGCCCCCTCCGTCTCGACGGAGATGTCGGGCAGCGGCCGGTCCAGCTCGTCGTGCGTCAGCTCGATGCCCACCATGGTGGAGAGCTGGGCCAGGCCGTACGCGGGGATGATGAGATCCTCCAGCTCCTTCTCCAGCCGGAGCGCCTCCCGCTCGGTGGAGCCGATGATCGGGGAGATGCCGGGCAGGACCAGCAGCTGGTCGGGGCGCCTGCCGTACCGGGCGAGGCGGCCCTTGAGGTCGGCGTAGAACTCCTGCCCCTCGGCCAGGGTCTGCTGGGCGGTGAAGACCGCCTCGGCGTGGCGGGCCGCGAACTCCTTGCCGTCCTCCGACGATCCGGCCTGGACCAGGAGCGGGTGACCCTGCGGCGGGCGGGAGCTGTTGAGGGGGCCGCGGACCCGGAAGTGGGCGCCGTCGTGGTCGAGCGTGTGGATCTTGCTGGTGTCGGCGTAGAGGCCCGCGCGGCGGTCGCCGACGACGGCGTCGTCCTCCCAGCTGTCCCAGAGCTCGGTGACCACCTCCAGGAACTCGGTGGCCCGCGCGTAGCGGTCGGCGTGCGCGGGACGCTCGACGCCGAAGTTGCGCGCCTCGGCCTCACCGGCGGAGGTGACGATGTTCCAGCCGGCCCGGCCGCCGCTGATGTGGTCCAGCGAGGCGAACTTCCGGGCCACGTGGAACGGCTCGTTGTAGGTGGTGGAGACGGTCGCGATCAGGCCGATGTGGTCGGTGACCGCGGCCAGCGCCGACAGCAGCGTCAGCGGCTCCAGCCCGCCCAGCGCGTTGTGCCGGACGTCGCCGTGCAGGGCGAGGCCGTCGGCCAGGAAGACCGAGTCGAGCTTGCCCCGCTCGGCGATCCGGGCCAGCTGCTGGTAGTGCCGGACGTCGGTGAGGCGGGCGGGTTCGGTGAGCGGGTGGCGCCAGGCCGCCTCGTGGTGGCCGACTCCCATGAGGAAGGCGTTCAGGTGGAGCGTACGGAACGTCATCAGGTGGTCCTCCACGTCGAGAAACGGCGCTCCACGCTGAGCAGGAGCAGGTTGAACAGCAGGCCGAGCGCGGAGATCGTGATGATCCCGGCGTACATGTCGGGGATGCGGAAGTTGAACTGCGTGTCCTGGATGAGGTAGCCGAGCCCGGCCTTGGCCCCGACCATCTCGGCGAAGATCAGCACGAGGATGGAGTAGGCCCCGGCCAGGCGGATGCCGGTGAAGATGGTCGGCACGGCCGCCGGCAGGATCACCTTCTGGAAGAGCCTGACCGGGCCGAGTCCCATGGACCGGGCCGACTTGATCAGCAGCGGCTCCACGGTCCTGACGCCGCTGACGGTGTTCAGCAGTATCGGCCAGGCGCAGGCGTAGAACACGAAGACGATCTTCGAGGTCTCCCCCAGGCCGAAGATGAGGATGAAGACCGGCAGCAGGGCCACGGCCGAGGTGTTGCGGAACAGCTCCAGCACCGGGCTGAGGAACTCGGCGACCGGCCGGTACCAGCCGATGGCCAGCCCGAGCGGGATGGCCAGCAGGATGGCCATCCCGAAGCCGGACAGGGAGCGGATCAGCGACGCCTGGAAGTGCTCCAGCAGCTGCCCGCTGAGCAGCAGGTCGTACCAGGCGGCCAGGATCTCCGACAGCGGCGGCACGAACACCGCGTCGACCGCCCCGATCCGGGGCAGCGCCTCCCAGATCCCGGCCAGCAGCACCAGGGCCAGCGACCGGTTGACCACGGCGAGCAGCCGGGCCGCCACCGGGGGCCGCCTCTTCCCGGCGACCCTGAAGAAGTTGGTGGCCTTGTCGTCCGCGGTGGGGACGTCGCCCCGCGGCGGGCCCGCCGGGCCCACGGCCGCCGTTTCCGCCGTCCGCTCCGGCTGCGCCGGCTCCTTCCTCCGGGCCGGGGCCGCGGGGGCGGGCGCGGCGGAGTCCGGCGCGGGGTGGGGGACGGTGAGGGTGGTGTCGTCAGCCAACGGTCCGCTCCTGTTCCTGAGCCGCGGCGACCTCGTCGCGCAGCAGAGTCCAGATGTGGTGGCGGTACTCCCCGAAGCCCGGGTCGGCGCGCAGGTCGCCCTCGCGCGAGTCGAACTCGATGTCGAGGACCTGCTTGATCCGGCCGGGCCTGGAGGTCATCACGGCGACCCGCTGTCCCAGGTAGACGGCCTCGTCGATGCCGTGGGTGATGAACACCACCGTCTTGTTCGTCTTCTCCCAGATGCGCAGCAGCTCCTCCTGGAGCGACTCCCTGGTCTGCGCGTCGAGCGCGGCGAACGGCTCGTCCATCAGCAGCACGTCCGGGTCGAAGGCGAGGCTGCGGGCGATGGCCACGCGCTGGCGCATGCCGCCCGACAGCTCGTGCGGGTAGCGCTGCTCGAACCCGCTCAGCCCGACCAGCTCCAGGTAGTGCCTGGCCCGCTCCCTCCGTTCCCTCTTCGGTACGGCCTTCGCCTCCAGCCCGAACTCGATGTTGGCCAGGGCCGTACGCCAGGGGAACAGCGCGTACTGCTGGAAGACGATGCCGCGGTCCAGGCCGGGGCCGTCGACGGCGCGGCCGTCGATGAGGATCTGCCCGGTGGTCGGGGCGGTGAGGCCGGCGATCAGGTCGAGCAGCGTGGACTTGCCGCAGCCGCTCGGGCCGACCAGGGTGAGGAACTCCCCTTCGCGCACGTCCAGGTCGATGCCCTCGACCGCGGTGAACGGCCGGTCGGATCCCCGGATCCGGAAGGTCTTGCCGACCCCCCGGATACCGATCTTCACCGGTCCGGCGGGGCCCTGTTCCGCGGTTACATGTCCGGCGGTGATGCGTTCGGCGCTGTCGTGTTCGGCGGTGTGCAGGCTCACGAGGTGCTCCCGTTCGCGAAGGGGTTGAACTCGTTGGTGTACAGGTCGGACGTCTTGACCTGGCCGGTCTTGACCTCTCCCTCACGCTCCAGCCAGTCGATCCAGGTCTGGAACTCCTTGGCGTCGATCACGCCGCCCTTGCCGTGCACGCCGCTGCTCTGCCAGAACTCGACGGTCTTGGCGTCCTCGTTGCGCCCGCGCTTGGCGATGATCTCCTTGTACTTGGCGATCACCTCCTCGCGGGAGTGGCTCTGGGTCCACTCGATGGCCTTGGCGTAGGCCTCGACGAACTTCTTCGTGGTGTTCGGGTTCTTCTCGATGAAGTCCTCGCGGAGCACGACGCTGCCCGCGGTGAAGGAGCCGAACAGGTCGATGTCCTTGAACAGCGGGGTGACGCCGCCGCGCTCCAGGGCCTTGTCGCGCAGGATGCCGCCGAGCGCGGCCACGTCGATCTGCCCCTGCCGCAGCGCCTGCTCGGTGTTGACCGGCGGCACGACGACCAGCTCGACCTTCTCGATCTCCTCCGGGGTCAGGCCGCCGCGCTTGAGGTACTCCTTGAGCACGGCCTCCAGGTGGGCGCCGAGGGTGTTGACCCCGATCTTCTTGCCGATCAGGTCGCGGGGTCCCTTGATCGGCGAGCCGTCGGCGACGTAGTAGCCGATGTAGCTCTTCTCGTCGCTGCCGTAGTAGCCGATCACGGCCTTGATCGGGGCCCTGGCGGCGACGAGCTTGATGATCGCGCCGTTGAAGGCGCCGCCGAAGTCGGTCTGGCCGGTGGCGGCCGACTGGATGTCCTGCGGGCCGGAGATGGTGTTCCCGATCCACTTGAGCTTGATGTCCCCGAGGTAGCCGAGCTCCTGGGCCAGCTCGGGGAAGGTGACGGCGCCGACGCTGCCCTGGTAGCGCAGCTCGGTCACCTCTGAGCCGCCGGGTCTGGCGGAGCCGGAGGCCGAGCCGCAGGCGACGAGGGAGGCCGCCAGCAGGACGGAGAGGAGGGCATGACTGGTTCTGATCACGGAAGTGGTCCTCAGGAAGGGCATGCTCGCGCGAGGCCGCGCCGCGAGCGGGGCATGCCGATGGGAAAGGGGGTCACGGGGAGGCGTGGGCGCCGTCGGCCACGCACGGGACGGCGAAGATCGAGGGGCCGCGCTGCGGCGGAGCGTCGCGGCGGCACCGTAGTGGCGCCACGGCGGCGTCAGGGCCGTGCGTCCTCGTCGGATGCGACGGACGCGGGTGGACGGTGATCCGTGATCAACGACACTGCGCGCTGGCGACGTGGCCGAAGTCCACGTGCGGGCGCCGGGTCAGGCGAAGTCCCTGGCTCATGCTCCGAACTTACGACCGGGGACGGGATAAGTCAATATTTCCTACTGGTTTTGCAGGAAATAAGCTGGGGCGCCCGCCGGTCCCCGCGGACGGCTTCCCCGGGCGGCCGTTGCTAGTCTCGCGATCATGACGACCAGGAACGCGCACTGCTCCTTCTGCGGCACGGCCTACGCCCCCGACCAGCCCTGGCCGCGCACCTGCGCCGCCTGCGGCAACACCGCCTACCTCAACCCCCTGCCGGTCGCGGTGATCCTCCTGCCCGTGGACGGAGGTCTCCTGGTCGTCCGCCGCGACGTCGAGCCCCGCCGCGGCGAGCTCGCCCTGCCCGGCGGGTTCATCGACCTGGGAGAGTCCTGGCAGGAGGCGGCCGTCCGCGAGCTCCGGGAGGAGACGGGCGTCGTCGTCGCCCCGGACGACGTCCGGCTGTTCGACGTGATCAGCGCCCCCGACGGCACCGTGCTGATCTTCGCGCTGGGCCCCCGTACCGCCTCGGCCGCCCTCCCGCCGGTCGCCCCCACGGCCGAGACGACGGAGTGGCTGATCGTCGAGCGACCGCAGGAGCTGGCGTTCCCGCTGCACACGCGGGTCGTGGCGGAGTACTTCGAGAAGGCGGCCCTGCCCGGGTGACCCCAAGCGAATGACAGCGGGCCCGACAGGCACGACGGAGGCGGGGGATTCCACTCTGCCCCGTAGAGCCGGTAACGGACGCCCACTTCGCCTTCTTCGTTTTCCCTCCCTCGTGTCAGGTGATTTCTCCCGGGTCTTTCCGGCGAACCGAACGGTCAGCCGGAGAACGACTGGTCACCGCCGCCGTTCTTCCTCGAAGCGGGCGTAGAAGGCCTCGACCGAGAGCCCGAACGCGCCGGCGAACGCCTCACGCCACGGGCGCCCCCGCGCGACCTGCCGGCAGAACGTCAGCAGGGACGAGGGCTCTCCCGCCTGCTGGACCAGCGAGCGGGTCGCCAGGTGGAACAAGGCGTAGGCCGGATCCCCCGCGCCGGCCCCCGTACGCTCGTAGGCCGACAGCGGTCCCAGCTGCGGGTCGTCCACTCCCCACCGGCGGATCTGGTCGAGCGCCTCCTCGTCCTTCCAGCGGCCCTCGGCCACCATGGCCTGGTAGGCCAGGTGCACGGCCATGCCCTCGAACAACCACAGCCACTCGTGTTCGTCGGAGGATCTCCGGCAGCCGATCTGCCCTTGCAGGTTGTGCACGTGCTCATGGGCGACGATGCTCCGCGCCGCGGTGACGTCGTCGGCCATGACCTCACGCCAGGTGGGCGACATGGTGTTCACGCACAGGAAGTGCGACTCGGCCCATGCGGTGGCGGGACCGGTGGCGCTCATCGGCCACCGGCAACCCCGCTCGCGGGCGAGGCGAACCTCCACGCGCTCGTCCACACCCGTGCCGAGGACAGATCTGAAATAGCGGTCGGCGGCGCGCAGGCCGCCCTTCACCGCCTCGACCTCCGCCGCGGAGACCCCCGGCTGGATCATGAGGTCGGCCGGCGGCTCGGCGAGGGCCTCGTGACGTGCCTCGAACCGTGTCAGACTCCATGCCGCCCCGCCGCAGAGCACCAGCAGCACCGTCGCCACCGCCGCCCACACCACGACCCGCCGCCGCCCCAGACTCCGCAATCCGTCCCCTCACTCAGATCCGTCCCCGACATGGCGCCAGAAGTCGCACCGCGGTCAGGGTGGTGACACCTACATGATCGGATATATCAGGGGAAACTGCGAGATCGGCCCATCATCCGGACACCGGCCTCGCCCTGATCCGGCGGCCCCCGGCTTGGCCGAGACGGTCGAGGGACTGCGCCGGTGCTTCGATGCTGCGCGGTCCGCTCTACGGCGTCTCCCGCCGGAGCCGTACGGTGACCGTCTGGGAGGCGCCGCCCCGATCCGCCAGCCGCCCGAAGGCGAGAATGAGCCCCTCACCGGTCGTGGCGCTCCTGAGCAGCCGGTGCCCCCGGAGCACCCCGGTCACCGGCCGGTCCCAGGCGACGGTCAGCTCCTCCAGATCACGCCGGGGGTCGGAGACGGTCAGCGTGGCCGTGCCGTCCCCGTACTCCCGGATGAGAACCGAGCACGGGCCGGAGGCGGTCAGCCCGCCGGCGGCTCCGCCGATCCAGAAGTTGACGGCGGTGATCCCGAGCGACGGGATCCGGACGCCCTGCTGCCCGGCGGTGTTGGCGAGCACGCCCGCCCGGCCGACGGCGGCGGCGCGGGCCCGGGTCCCGGCCAGGCTCGCGTTCGGCAGGAGGAGGTAGGCGTAGCCCGCGTCGACGGGATCGACGCCGTGATCGAGCCAGAGGGTCGCGTAGCTCCGGGTCGCCTCCGCCGGACGGCCGGGGCGTTCCCTCCCGGTGCGCTCCTCGCGCAGCGAGCGCAGGGGGCCGCCGCCGAGCAGGACGTACCCGCCGTGCCCCTCCAGATGGGCCCAGCCCGCCGCGGCGTCCACGGTGAGGGGCGCGCCGGTCCTGCGGTTGTCCACGACGGTCTCGACCGGCACGCCGTCCTCCGCGGTGATCCCGGCCCCCAGGCAGAGCACCGCGTCGTCGAGGAAGAACCACGACTTGAACGCCTCCAGGGTAGAAAGCTTTAAACAACACCACGTTCATCGGAGCATCAACACAGCCGTTTCCGCACGTCAGAGGCAGGTAAAAGAACTTCTCCCTCCGTGGCCCGCTCCGCACCTGCGTACGGCTCTATCTGATCCCCACTCCGGCACCAAGAAGCTCAACCGGCTCACCGCCAAGAACATCCGCCTCTGGCTCGAACGGCTCCGCACTACCTGCCATTAGTGCGTCCAAGGCATCGGCGCTGCTCGCGACCCCAACGGCGCCGACGAGCGGAACCGGCCCCATTGCGCCCTCGACCACTGCTACCGCCAGTACCTGTACCCACTGACCATCGTCTACCTGCACGCCCTGCTCCGCTCGGCGCTCCAGCAAGCCGTACGAGAAGACGACCTCCCGCGTAATGTCGCCCGCAACGTCCAGGTCAGTGCCGGACGCCGTCAGCGCATCGCCCCCTCACCTCCGCCGAAGCCCGCCACCTGCTGGAAGCCGCCCGCAGCTCCCGGCTGCACGCCCTGGTCATGCTGGCCCTGCGCACCGGCATGCACCGCGGCGAACTTCTCGACCTGCGCTAGACGGATGTGGACCTGACAGACGGCCCCCTGAGCATCCGCCAGACCCTCCAGTACATCCCCGGCGGGGCCGGACTCGCGCTCGCCCCCACTAAACTTTGCTTTTAACCCGGTGGCGGGTGGTTCTCGACGCGAGACGGCCACCGCGTGATGCTCCGAGTACGACCAAGTGCCCGGAGGTGTGCGGCGCCAGCCTCAGCATCGACATCGTCCGCCGCGATCCTGCCACCAGGGGATTCACCCCGCTGCCCCGGCGCTGGGTGGCCGAGACGTGTCAAGCACACTGCACTCATGGATTCGGTTTGGCCGGCGGGCTGTGGTTTCCGGTCCAGAGGCGGCGGCTGTACCAGCCGGGCGGACGAGTCCGGCGCTCCCGCAGTTCAGCGAGTTCTTGCTGGTCGGCATGGGCGATGAGTCGATGCGGCCAGTCGCTCTCCCTCCGCACCGTGATCCATCCCCGGTTGATCCAGGCGTAAAGGGTCGAGGTGGTCATGCACAGCTCGGCGGCCAGGTCTTTGAGCCACCACTCCTGCGGACCGGGCTCTTCGCCGGCAGGTGCGGGGCGGTGGCGATGAACCCGGCCTGCGGGGCAGCCAAGACGGCGCATGAGATCACGGACGGTGGTCGCGGTGATCCGCTTGCCGCTCTTGGCCGGCCGATAGCCCTCGGCTTCCAAGCGGTCGGCGATCCCACTGGCGCCGATGCCCTGGCCTGCCAGCTCCCGGATCCGACTGAGCAACTGGGAATAGCAAGACAGCTGCTCCAACCGCTGCACCGGACGGACGATCTCGCCGCAGGTGGTAGCGCCGCCCGCCCAGACGATGGTCACCTGCACGCGTTCACTGGTTCCGATTACCGCGACAACGACCTTGTCGATGACCGCGCGGACGATCTCCTTGCGGTCGGTGATCGTGGTCGTTGCCGCGTGCCATAGGCCGTTGATATCGCCGGCCAGCGCGGTGAGGCTCTGTCGCTCGGCCGCAGACAGCAGCCGCGGGCTGGTGCGGATGAAGCGGGCGTGTTCCTCGCGGAGTTTCTGCTGGTGAGTCAGAGCGCTCTCCCACTCTTTTTCCAGTTGGCGGACCACCAGCCGGTTTTCGGGTTCGGCCAGATGGTGGCGGCGCCGTGCCCGGTCGGCTTCGTATTGGGCCCGCTCCAGCCTCTGCGACCACAGCGTGTCCAACTCGGCCCGCTCGGCCATGACCTGGTCGGCCGCCCGCAGCGAGACCTCCACGGCCGCGGGGGCGAGCGCGGCCAGCACCTGCGCTTCGACGAAGGCGTCCACGCAGGCCGCGTTCAGCAGCTGGCAGGCCGTGGCCGCCCCGTAGTTGGTGACCTCCCGGCAGCACACGTACTCGGGCCGCGCCTTGCTGTGCCGGCTGTGGTAGCGCACGATCATGCGGCGCTGACAGCGTCCGCAAAAGACCACCCCGGCGGCCAGCGCGGGCCCACTCCGAACCGCGCCCATGGCCTCGGCGCAGGCCCGGTTGGCGGCGAGTTTCGCCTCGTTGGCCTCGAACTGGGCCACCGTGATGTAGGCGGGCAGCGCATCAGGGATCATCACCAGCCACTCATCCCTGCCTCGGACGACCCGGCCGGTAGCAGGTCGGGCGGGATCTTGGCGGCGTGGGTCGACCCGGCGACGGCCATAGGCATAGATCCCGGCGTAGGCAGGATTGTGCAACAGCGTCTGCAGCGTCATCCGGTTCGGCCTGCGCCACTCCAGCGTGCCTTTGTCCGGCCCCTCCCGCAACCGGATGCCCAGCTGGGCAGCGGGAAGGACAGCGCACCGCGCCGGGCCTTGTTGATCCGGCCACTCCACATCCGCTGTTTGATCAGGTGCAGCTCGGCCTCGCTCATGGTGCCCTTGAGCCCGAGCAGCAGCCGGTCGTTATAGTCGCCCGGGTCATAGATGCCGTCCAGGTCGGCCAGCACCGCGCCCGACAGCGCGCACAGCTCAATGAGCTGGTACCAGTCCTTGCCCGAACGGGCCAGCCGGGACATCTCAACGCCCAAGACGAGCCCGACGTGATCCAGGCCGATCTCGGTGACCAGCCGCTGAAACCCCCGCCGCGCCACCGCACTGGTCGCCGACATTCCCAAGTCATCATCGATGACCAGGATCCGCTCCGCCGCCCATCCCAGCGCGATGGCCCGCTCCACCAGCGCGTACTGCACCCGGGTCGATTCGGGGTGATTGGTCAGCTGCTGCCGCGTCGACTGCCGGATATACACCACCGCCAGGCGGTGCAGATGCCGATCGCTCACCTTGCCGGTGACCTTGTGCCAGGGCAGTAGCGCGGTCATGGCCGGCTCCACTCACCGGCCTTCGCGCTCATCGCGCCAGCGGCCAGTCTCGTCAACTGCTGCACTACCACCCGCCGGTTCGCCTCCGGCAAGCTCGCCCATACCTGGGCGCTCAGCGTCGTTTGCACTCTGCTCTGGGGCCGACGTCACGTTCCTGTTGCATGAGGACTTCTCCTCCTCACGGGCCCGGAGCCGCTCGACTACCGCAGCCAGCCGCCGCAGCCCTTCACGCCCGATTATCGGCCCTTGCTGCCTTTCCTGACCATCCATAGGTGCAGTGTGCTTGAGCGATGGAACGCACCCTCGGCCGGCTAATGCTCCATCGCCGTCTGGTCCGCGACTACGAAGCCCGTCCCGACCGCTCCGAAGCCATGATTCACATCGCCATGATCGACCTCATGAGCCGCCGCCTCACCGGCGAATCCACCCCCACCTGGCGCGGCACCTAAATCCAGGATCAGGCAGCATGAAACACCCTTAGACCGCCAGCCCGCCACGGGGCCGCGACTGTCTCATCAGCCGAGAACGCCTCGGCCTCCTGAATCTCCCCGGTTCACTGATCTTTAATTTGTGATGTTAAGCGATCATGTGGCCACGTCGGGTTGTCGTGGTACGCCCAGAGCATGCGGTACGCGCAAGGCGGCGGACTGACCGCCGCGCAACGAGCCAAGCGCGAACAGGTACAGCTGCGCGCGGCCGAACTGTTCGCCCGTGACTACAGCGATGCCCAGGTGGCCAAGGAACTGCGGGTCAGCCGGATGTCGGCCAACCGCTGGCGCCGCGCCTGGGCCTGCGGCGGGGATGCGGCGCTGGCCTCCAAGGGCCCGGCCTCGCTGCCGGTGCTGGATGAGGCGCGGTTCGCCCGGCTGGAGGCCGCGCTGCTGCGTGGCCCGGCCGCGCACGGCTGGAACGACCAGTACTGGACCCTGGCCCGCATCCGGAAGGTGATCGGCCGGATGTTCCACCTGAGCTACTCCCTGCCCGGGGTGTGGAAGCTGCTGCGGCGGCACGGCTGGTCGTGTCAGGTGCCGGCGCGCCGGGCCATCGAGCGCGATGAGAGCGCGATCGTGGTGTGGAAGACGGAGGTGTGGCCGGCCGTGGAAAGGCCGCGGCGGACCTGGATGCCTGGGTCTGCTTCGAAGACGAGTGCGGCCGGACGCTGAGAGCGCCGGTGGCCCGTACCTGGGCCCCGCGCGGGGTCACGCCGGTGGTGCACGTGCCGGGACGGCGCGCGGGCCGGATCTCGGTGGCCGCTCTGACCTGTTACCGGCCCGGACACCGATCCCGGCTGCTGTATCGGGTGCACGTCTATCGGCGGCGCAAGGATGAGAAGGCGAGCTTCACCTGGGCCGACTACCGCGACCTGGTCCTCCTGGCCCACCGGCAACTCGGTGCGCCGATCGTGCTGATCTGGGACAACCTGAATCGGCACACCTGCGCGGAGATGCGGGAGTTCGTCGCCGAGAGCGCCGACTGGCTGCGAGTCGTCCACCTTCCGGCGTATGCGCCCGATCTCAACCCGACAGAGGGCGTCTGGTCGCTGCTGAATCGCGGCGGGCTGGCCAACCTCGCGGCGACCGGCCTGGATGAGCTGGTGCGAGTGGTCAAGCGAGGACTGAAGAAGATCCAGTACCGGCCGCATCTGATCGACGGTTGCCTGACCGGGACCGGCCTGGCCCTCAAGCCACTGTAACTTCACACATTAAAACTCAGCAGTCTCCACGTTGGGAGAAGTGCGCCCACGAACTCACCGCCATCACCAAGACAAAATTCAAGCGGATACGGCATCGCCAGAGCTTTCTGGGCGGCTTCATCACTCAGGTCAACTTCGTTCTCGCACCACCATACCCCCACCTTTCAGTCTCAGGTGTGAGCTACATCAAACCGCAGATATAACTTAAAAGCCGTCACCGTGCAGTCGCAAGCACTTCGATATAAACAAGCGATTCCCCCTCAATGGGTATCTCAAGTTTTCTTAAGATCTCCGGATACTCTTCTAAGTAGTCCGGACTGAACGGACGCAAGGCCAGATGCGTGTGTTCCCATTTGACAGACTCCATCGACACAATCACTGGTCGATTCTCTGCAACAATCATCCATCCGCGGGCGACCAGGAGGCTGGCAGCCTTGTCGAGCGCTTCTCGCTCGTCTATAGCTCCGACACTGATCACCAATAAATTTTCTACCTGTGTTATGCCGTCGTCCTCATCTTCCCTGCTAGTCTCCGCCCGCAGCTCACCTATGCCGCGAATGCTGTCGAGAGCAGCGGGGAGCACTTGCAGCGTTGAGGACGTCGAGGGTGATGACATGCATCCCGAAACTACAAGAACCATTCCGAGGACGACGATAGCCATCCTACAAAAATAACCTAATTTGCCTATAAATAATATCTTTAATGACAATTATCCCAGCCGATGCTAATACAGTGCCAGTATTGCTCAACAGCGCCACCAGGGGCCCATAGTTCTTCCAGCTCCCTCCGACGCTTGATCCCAGGTGCTGGATTGGTGACATCGAGCGACCCGTCCTGGAAACCACTTTCTGCCCACGTCTGGAAATCTGAGATGTCGATCTTTGTATTTCCGCTACCGGGATTATGTACCGTCACTCCAGAGCATCCACAGTAGGCAATTGCGGCCTCTTTATCGTCTAGATAATGTTTGTATTTTTTACCATTAGCATCCTTTTTGTAAAACCAGACATTCTGCTTCAGGTGTGCCATCCAGGCAGCAGCCAGATGTATAGCCATGTTCGGGTCGAGCATTTTTTCCAGAACGTCTCCCAGTCTCGCCTTGCCCGGATCCCACTTATTAGTCTTACTTCCATAATGCTTCTGTAGCATCATTCGAGCCTTATAAAGCTCCAGTTGAGAGATGCCCACAGATGCCCCCCACCCCCCATTTTTCTTCTTCTTAGAATCACTGTAAACAGAGGCGAACGCCTCTCCTGCTATGCCATATTTTTTTATATGTTCATCATTACTTTCCCACATAATAACAGCTGCTAGAATATTTTTATTGATCCCGTGGTTAGAGGCGGCCCGCTTAATGGTGCGCCAGTACTTCAAAACATGCTTAAAGTAACTATAATTTTTGAACTTTACTAACGTTTTTGAATAAGAAACTTTATAGTAAGCGGCTCCACCCGCTGCTACTACAACCTTTTTCGGATCAAGGCTATTCAACCCTCCGACCGCCGTCCAGGTATAAGCTAACTCCCGCTCGCTCATTTCTGGACTCCAACGCTTAATGTAAGCCATTCGCACTTCTTCGGAGGTGTTCGAGTCCCAGTAGTTAGCCTGATCGACCTCCCTACCATTTTCCATGACGCCAATTCTTTTTGCCTCGTCTTCACCAAACAACGGAAATCTGGTCCAGTCGCCAAAGTTTTCGTTGTACCAGTCACGTTCCTCTTGAGTGACTGGATCCTTAAAATGCCCATCATAGTAGTGGTGTTCCCAGGCGTAATTCGGACCTACGGAGTTTATTGGCCTGCTCCACCTGGAAAGACGCCGCGTCATCTCGTAGTAATCGACGAGGTATCCATTCAAGTCGAACGATTGCCACCCCGCCTCTCTGCTTTGGGGGTCTCCGGTATAAGTTTCGACCGCGCTGTGCCCGCTGGGATCGGTGTTGCTGAGCGGATTGGCGTTGCCGTAGGTGTAACGGTTAGCCTGGACCGAAGGGTTCGGAGTGAGAGTCCAATTATCACGAGAGGCGAAGCTGCCAGTACTAGGCTGATACCAGCGGGCATGCATATTGACCTTGCCAGTATCTGGGTCGGTGTACTCGCCTTGATAGCCCAATAGGCGCTTGCTACCCGACGTGTGAGTGACCTGACCGAACGGATCATAAGCAATCGAGTCGGTCAACGCGGCACCGGAGAAGGTGCCGACAACATCGCCGTGCAGGTCACTAAGTACTCCCAGTGCCGGGTTGCCGCCCTCAGCCAAACCAAGTAGGCCCCCTAAGGGGTCACGACCATATTTGGCTTGGACCACGCCGCCACCATCAACGATGACACTGAGGTCGTTACTCAGCCCGGAGTAGGCGAACCGCTGCTGGGTGGTGCCCTTCGTGCGTGAGGTGAGTCGGCTTAGCGCATCATAGCCGTAAGAGGACTCCCCATCGGTGATGAGCCGGTCAAAGGCATCAAAGATCAGGTCCTTAGTAACACCCGCCTTGGTCTCGGTAGCGACCGTACCTCGGGGAGTGTAGGTGTAGTCAGTACCGCCACCCGACAGCAGGCGATTGCGCTCGTCATAGACGAAGCTCTGTTCCCCAGCCTTGATCCGATTTCCCGCCTCGTCCCAGACATAGCCGACCGTCTTACCGTCCGGATCGGTCCAGGAAGTCAATCTATCGGAGCGATCATAGCTGTAGATGTTACTTCCTCTGCCAGCGGTGCCCGAGGTTGTCTTAGCCGTGAGACGATCGTCCTTGTCCCACTCATAGACAATCTTCGCAAGTTCGTCACCACTGCTGCCAGTCAGGGTCTGAGTGGTGAGCCGGTCGAGAGCGTCGTAGGCAAAAGTCTGAGTGTTAGCCGGGTTGGCTGATGTCAAACTCGTGAGTCGGTTAGCCGTGTCATAGTTATACGTCCAATTCCGCCCTGTCACCGGGTCGTCAGCACTCTTGAGTCGATTGCCAGCATCCCAGGTGAAGTCCGCCGTTCCCGTGGGGTCGATGCGCTGAGTCAGGTTGCCCAGAGCGTCGTAGCTGTAGGCGGCAACCTGACTATTAGCCTTGGTCAGTTGCGTCAACAGACCGCGGTCGTTGTAGACCAGGCTGTAGTCACCGATCGAGCTGAGCCGACCGGTGGCGTCGTAGGCGAAGGTACGTGCAGAGGTGTTGATTGCCGCTCCAGTACCGGTCTGCTTGACCACTCGGTTCAGATGATCGAACTGCCGGTCGATACGGACGCCTCCTGGCTGAAGGGTGGTGATGTTATTGCCGACCACGTCATAGACCTGTGTCCAGGTACGCTCGGCAGCATTGGGGTGGGCGGCGGTAGGCGGCTCGCTCACCGACTCCACCAGTCCCAGGCTGTTATAGGTGGTCCAGGTGGTGTTGCCCCGACCATCGGTTAGTCGGGTGCGCGCTCCGCTGGCGTCGTAACCGAACGTAGTGGTAATCGACTTATCAGCGGAGATCGGCTCGATCAGCTTAGTCATCCGGCCCAGAGCATCGTATTCCTGCCTGGTGACATGGCCTTCGCCGGAAGTGTGACTGATCTGGTGGCCGGCTGCGTCATAGCCGAGGCCGACTGTGCGTAGCACAGTCCCAGAAGCGTCCAGATTTTTGGCACTAATCTGCCGCCCGGCTAGGTCGTAAGTGGCCTCAGCGGCATTGCCTAGCGCGTCGGTGGCTTTCACCGTCCGACCGAGCGCATCGTAGGTGGCTGTAGCAACATTACTGTTGGCATCGATAGTCGCGGTGATCTGTCCGGCCGCGTTGACCGTGTAGCTGGCGGTCTTATTACCGGGGGCGACGGCCTTGGTCAGATTACCCGCGGTGTCATAGGAAAAGGTGGTGGTGAAGGCAGCTGTTGTGGGTGTGCGTTCGATTACCGTCTGAGTGATCGTGCGGCCAAGGTCGTCATAGGTAGCCTCGGCCCGCGCACCGGTTGGGCCAACCGCCGCCAGTTGCTCGCCTAGTAGGTCGTATTCGACCGTATATATGCTGCCTGGGCCAGAGGCTCCAGGCTCGGTCATCCGCACCGGACGTCCCAGGGCGTCGTATTCGGTGGAGGTGACATAGCCGCGCGGGTCGGTGACCTTGATGATGCGGCCTGCGGCGTCATAGTTGTAACTGACCTTGGGTGTGGTGGTAGCGGTCAGAGTGCGGACTTGGTCAGCCGACAGGACCTTGTCGTAGGCGCGGACCTCATCGAGCGTGCCGCGGAAGGAGTGCTGATAGGCACCGTCGAACTTGGTGCGGCCGATCAACAACCCACCGGTGGCGTTCCAGTTGCTGGTGTAGTCGCTCTCGGCGACCAGTTCACCATCCTCATACAGCCGGAGCTTGCGGGCCTGGGCATCGTAGATACCGGTCAGGTGCGTCCAGACGCCGATCTTAGCCTCCTGCGAAGAGACCGCCTTGCTCTCACCGGAGCCAGTGGCATCAGCCGCATAAGCGGCAAGCCGCCACTTTTTGTCCCCAGAGGAATAAGCCAGTTTGAAGGCGCTGTTGACCGCCCCGTCCTGGCTGACGACCGCCGAGCTCACATCTCCCCGGGACAACTTGGCCCACGCGCTGACGGTATAGCTTTGATCAGTACGCAACACCGCAGCAGCGGTCAACGCATGCGTACCGGCATCGAAGGTGACCCCCCGGCCGATCTTGCCCTCACTCCAAGCAATCGAACCGGTCAACGTCGCCCCACGACCGTGCCCGGAACCGTCAGCCAACTCGGTGCCGGTGCCCTCCTCCATCTTCCACGAACCCACCTCTCCTCCAGCCGGATTAGAACCGGAACCAGCATCAAGGTCAGGGGCGCTATAGGAAGCCCCAGTGGTCGAGATCAGCTGACCCGCCCTATCAAAGGCCGAGGTAACGATGCGACCTTCGGCATCTACAATGTGTGTCTCTAAGCCTACGCTGTTATAGCCATGCTTGACGCTGGGCTGCCCAGTTATGGCGGTGCCGTGCTTTTCGATCGTCACCTGCGGCGAGATCATCTCCACCAGTCGGCCCAGGACGTCATAGCGCAGGGTGGTGGCGAAGTCCGCCTGGCTCGCGTCAGAGGTGTTTCCCCGAGGATCGATCTCCTCGACCAGAAGTCCACGCTCGTCATAGGTCCAGCTGGAAACCAGGTCAGCCTCACCATTCTCCACCGTCTGCCGGATCACCTGTCCCAGCGGGTTGTATGCATACTCGACCGCCTCAACCCGGTCGTTACCCGCACCGGTAAAGGTCTTCTTTGTGATGTTGCCAACCGCATCATATGCATAGGAGGTCTTGCGCTTGAGTGTCGCGGGATCGAAGGTCGTGGATGTCATCCAGCTGGCTGCGTCATAGGCGTTTTCAACGACGACCTGCCCGCCTCCGGTCACTCGGCGGGTCACATTGCCCGCCGCATCGTAAGTATTGGCCTGCAATACTACATCGGTGGCTGTGGTAGAGCCGTTCAGTCGCACATCGTCGGCGATGACCTGGGAGACCCGATTATCAGCGAAATAAGTGTATGAGGTCTTGCGGCCCATCGCATCAGCCTGGGTGGCCAAGCGTCCGCCGGGGTCGTAGGCGAAGGATTCAAGTATTACGTCCTGCGGTGCGTGCTGCGCCACCGGGCTGCCAGTCCAATTCTTCAGAGTGGTGGAGGCCAGTTCCCCGCGTTTGGTATAGGTGTAGGTAACCACCGTACCCATCGCATCGGTCGTCGAGGCGCGAGAACCCGTGACATCCCAGGTGGTGCGGATCACACTGCCCTCAGGGCCGGTCGCCGACTCTACCCGGCCAGCCACATCATAGGTATAAGTGATCGTCCGTTCGACATCCCCACCAGTCAGATCGATAATTGACTCGCTCAGCGTATTGCCGTCCGAATCGTAGGCATAGCGAGTCTGCGCGGTGTGAGTTACACCAGTAATCTCGTTCTTCACACCAGGCGCAGTGGTAGTTAGCACCTGCCCCAGCGCGTTGTAAGTAAAGCGAGTACTTACCCCGTCCGGATATGCGGTCGTGACCTCGGTACGAACCATCAAACGGCCCAATGCATCGTACTCGTACTTGACCTTCAGTCCGGACGGGGTGGTCTCCTCCGCCAGACCTCCGGCCACGGTATAACGGTAGCTGGTCTCATTGCCGTTAGAGTCTTTTACCGATGCGCGTAGCCCACCAGGAGTAATTCCTCCGCCGATTGCGGCCTCAGTACCATCGGTGTAAGTGTAGGTGGCCGATCGACCGGCGGGGAAGTCCGGAGTCGCTGGGGTAGTTATCTTGGCCACTTCGCCATGGTCGGTGTATTCCCACTGGGTCGCGTAGGTGTTGTCAGTGGCATTGACTGACCGTGCATCTCGGGCTGTGACCATTCGGTCGTTACGTGGATCAAAATCATCGGTACTGTTGCGGTAGAACGACCTGTGCTTGGTCTGACAGTTTCCCACCACTCGACAAGTTTTGACTGCGATGGTATTGCCTCGCGCGTCGTTGGCTACCTCGATGCTGTTGCCGTTCGGGTCAGTTCTCTTCGCCGGGAAGCCACCGGTGTCATAGTCGAATGCTGTGACCTTGCCCAATTGGTCTACCCGGTTCACGAGCCGGTAGCCACGCCAGGCGTCATACACATAGCTCAGCGTGCCATTCTTCGGATCGGTAACGGTCACCGTCGAAGTACCCGTGGCACGGTCGTACTGCGGTGCGCCGATCTTCCAGGTGCCGCCCTGGGCGTCGGTGTGGCTGACCACCCGCTCGCTACCCGCGTCATAGGCAGTACTCATCCAGACCCGGCCCGAGGGCAAAGTGATCGTCGCCATCTTGTGCGCTGCCTCGGTGCGCGCCGCGTGGTGGACCGCGACCTCGGTGGCGGTCAACGACTTGCCGTAGACGGCGATCTCATCGACCTGACCGCGGAAGGCAAAGTCCTGGCTACCACTTCCGGCCGGCAGGCCCGGCGCCGAACCTTGGGTGATGCTGCCCGCGCCAACCTCGGCATACGGCCGCCAGGTGCTCACCGCCTGGGTGAGCGTGCCGATCTGCTGGCCATCCAGATACAGCGCCTGCTGATCACCGGCGACCGTCAGCGTCACCTGGTGCCACTGGTTGTCATTGACCGCACCCGCAGAAGCCATCGGCGTACCGGTCGGCGCAAACGAGCCATACAGCTTGCCGTCGGTGCCGACATACAGCATCGGCCCGTTGAGCAGGGAGGCATCCGTTGCCGAAGCGGCCATCAGCACCCCCGCGCCGGCCGTTTTGAACCACAGCTGCACCGACGCGTGATCACCCACGTTGGCCAACGCATGATTGGGCAGGCGCACCGCCGCGCTGGTCAGCTCGATCGCAGTGTCGGGGGTGCCGGCCAGCGCGCCCGGCTTGCCATAGGCGATGCTTCCGCCGGTCTTGTTCACATAAGAGGCGTTGCCGGCGCCAGCGCCCAGGTCCACAGCGGCCGAGCTGTGGGCCTCGCCTAGCCGCCAATAGCCGTAGGGTTCGGCATCCAGCACGCTGCTGCGATACAGCGAGCCACTGCCGTAGGCATAGCGGGTGCAGTTCGGCGCCGCGATCGGCGCGCACACCGCCGTCAGCCGATCGCCTTCGTAGTGGTAGGTCCAAACGATCGCCTTGCCGTCCACCGGGTCGCTGGACACCGCGCTCACGTGCGCACCGGTCCACGTGAACGTCAGCGACCGGTCCCCGACGCCGACCGCTTTGTCCAGTTTGCCCTCGGCGTTGTAGGTCAGCTCCTGGGCCCGGCCCCGGGCATCGGTGATCTTCACCACCCGGCCCTGGGCATCGAACAGATACGAGGTGGCGGACTTGTCCATCAGCCGCCAGCCGCCCTCGGTCTGGGCCAAGGTGGCATACATGCCCGGCGGCGGCTGAAAGCTGCCATCGCCGTTGGCGGCAAAGCGCACCTGACGGCCGTCGGGATAGGTCACCAGCGCGGTCACCAAATCCCCGCGCACCTCCCGCACCAGCTTCATGTCCCAGCGCGTGGACCAGCCCGCGCCGAAGATGCCATCGGTGCGCACATCCAGGCTGTTGTAGGAACGCGTCACCGACAGCGGCGGACCGGCCACCGGCACCGACAGATCGGTGGCCGCGGTGGTGTAGTTGCCGGCCATCTGGTGAAACTCCTGGCCGTCGACCCCCCGGGCGGACAGCTGCGAGCCGATCACCGGCTGGCGCACCCCGGTGGTGAAGGACCGCTTGCTCGATGTCGTTGACATGCTGTTGGAGGTGTCGGTGGCGGTAACCTTCCACCAGTACTGCTTGCTCCAGACGAGCTTGCCAGCGGGTACCTTCCAGGCGGCATCCCTCCAGGTGCCCGGCGTCATCGTCTCAGATGTGGTACAGCCTGATCCGGTCATCGCTTCGCTGTCACAGACGGTGAACTGATAGCGCACCGCGATGCTGTAGGAGTCGTTGCTGTGTCCATAGGCCCGCAGTGTCGGGGTCCGGGTCTCCACCAGCGCCTGTTCTGCTGGCTGGCTGAGGCTTACCGACGGGGACTGGTGAGACCGACACGCTCCCCGGTCCAGCCATTGGCCAGACCACGAGTTCGGCATGTGGCCGGCCTGTGTGGAGATAGCGAGTGCTTCCCAGATCTGCCCGTTAAAGTAGACCTTGTCGCCATAGCGGTAGCTCCTGGTCGAGTCCCACCACGGGTAGTCATCACACCATTCGGTCAAGGACGCTAGAGCGGCACTAGCGCGCGCATCAGTCGCCTCCTGGCGCTGGATACGCCGCTCAAACGCCGCGGTCGTTACCGACAGCTTCGTCTTACTGGAGTCCTTTCCCGCCGCAGGCTGGCCAGGTGCGGCGGAAGCGCCCTCGTCTGGCGTCTTGGGCATCTCCTGAGATGCGGGGCGTTCTTCGGTGAAGCGCTCTTCCACCGGCAGGGCCTGCTTCGGCCGCGCAGCATCCTTCCCAGTGTCCTTCACCTCTACCGAGGTGGTCGTCGCGGCACTATCCACGAGCGAGACCAGCCCACGAGCCGAGCCAGTGAGCTGATCGGGAGTGTCCGGCGGTGCCAACACCTGAGTAGTCGATTTCATAGCGGCAGTCACCGGCTGTGAGTGAAGCATCAGCAAGCCGGGAGTCATGATCACACCAAGCACTGCCGTCATCCAGCGCCTACGGCCCGCCGAACGCGACCATGACACATTGCGGCGCATACGCCGTCACCCTCCGAACCAGCCAGCGCGACGGCCAACGCCTTCGCATCACCCCCACCGCCAGCCTGACGCGAAGGAGGTCAGGACCAGCATTCAGAAGTGATCAACACAGTAAACGATCAGAAGGTACACATGGCGTGACTGCACCACAAGATCTACATAAGTAACAAATAAGACATGTGTCGCGGGTACGGCAACCAGCGTTCCCGAACAACACCAGCGTCGTGATCATGTGCTGGCATCGAGGAGCAGCGGCCGTTGGGCCCGAAGAACCGGACTTCCCGACTGGTCACCGCACTCCTTCAGGTACGCCACTGGTGGCCCATCAGGGTAGGCGTTGCCTCCCGCTATCCGGCGCGGTCTACAACAAAGCTGCCCATGCCGGGCTCTGTACGGATGAGCCCATCCTGGCGCAGTGCGCGATGTACCTTCTGGCCGGTAGCCGTGGCGATGCCGTACATCTGCTGGAGTCTCAGCACTGACGGCACTTGATCACCAGGGGCGAGTTCTCCGCTTTCGATCTGCTCTTTGAGGATCTCGTACACCTGGACCCACCGAGGCACTCCAGGCTTCCATTCGCGCTCCTGATCAACCACACGAACACGCTAAGTGGGCTATACCTCACTAGGCGAGATATAACATGCCTGGCGAGCTATAGCATGGTGTACTACAGTGGCAGTCATGGTGAACCCCATGAGCGAGATCGACGAGCTTCATGGCCCCCATGCCGCGACTCGCCAAGCGAACGCCGACCGCATCGTCTGGCGTGAGGCAGACAGGCGCTTCGCCCGGATCCGCGTGACGCGGCATACCTGCGAATGCCGCGCGAGGATCTTTGAGCTCTGCGCAGCAGGTGGGCTCGGATGGATCCGCCTCACAGATCGACTGGGCGAGGGGAAAACCACCGTCCTTGAGACCGACGCGTTGCCGATGAGACAGGCCGAGGAACTGTGGTGGAAGGTCCTCTTTGGTCAAGCCAGGTAGCAAAGACTCCGGGCCGTGGCGAAAGCTGCGTCACCAGCGGCCACGGGCCGGTGGCGGTCTCGCGCTCTTCGCGGAGGGAAAGCGCGGGACCGCCAACCATGAACACTGTTCCACCGGACTTCGCTGCCATCGCAAACCGGTTGCGAGAGCGGATCGCGGCAGGACACTACAGTCCCGGCGACCTCATTCCATCCGAGTGGGCTCTATGTAGGGATTTTGGCGTCAGGCGTACCACCGTCCGACGTGCCCTTTCTCTCATCGAATCCGATGGGCTGGTCATCACGATTCCAGCCAGAGGCCGCGTAGTTAAAGGGAAATCGACGGCCATACTGCATCGCCATCAGCAGATCGCTCATGACTTGCGGGAACGGATCGAGCAAGGTGAATTTCCTCCCGGATCTCCTGTTCCCAGCGAGGCAGCGCTTCGGCGGCAGTATGGAGCATCCCGAAATACTGTGCGCCGCGCGCTATACAATCTTGAGCAAGAGAGGTTGGTCGTTGCGCGGCACGGCAGCGGTCGCTATGTCAGCTTCCCGGAGAGGCCGGAAAGGGATTCTAACGCTTCATAGAATTGACCAGGCCGCATCTCCTTCGCCACGGCGTAACTGCGCTACTCGTTCTTGAACCTCGTGCGCGGACCGTGAGCCAGGTGGGGATTTCCTTGCATTAGTGGTTATCATTCGCAGTTCACGGAGATCTCGCAGAACGGGATACCCATCGAAGTCGCGTATGTCACGACCATAGATCCTGCAGAACTCTCTATAGTCCTGCTCGGGATGGCTAAAACGGCGACTATGGATTTCGATGGTTATCAGATCCCACTCGGGATACCCGAGTGCGATACTGTCCCAGTCGCATAAAACAATTCCACTCTTCCCTATCAGGGCGTTGCCATGTTGAGGATCGCCGTGAATGAGGCGCGGAGTGGTTGAAAAATGAACCGACTCTAGGTCGACCTCCAGATCATTGCAGCGCCCTGAAAGGAATTCGTGGTCCTCGGGAGCGAGTAGCGTCTCAGCTTCAAGCGAGTAGCGAATTGCCGCCACTGCATCGAATGGCTCTAGAGCTATCGGAGGGGACTGCAATCCATGCAGAGCCAATAGCGGATCCGCCAACTCGTGGGTCCCTATCGGTCTACTCTGCGGAAGATAGGGCCAGATCGTAACGGCATGTCCATCGATGATGATTGGCTGTTCGATATCCATAAGAGGTAGTGTCGGAAATCCCATCCGAGTCAGCCATCTTGTGAGATCGACAGTCCGTTGAATCTCCTCAATGCTGTAGTCGGGGCGCGCGATCTTAATGATGGCAGGGTCAGAAGCGAGCCGATACACGGCGTTCGTTTGATGACGGAGAAGTGCGGCCTCCACCGGATCGAAGCCAACACGATCACAGACTCTCTTGAGTAGATTACTCGTGTTTTCCGGGGTGAACGAGTCGACGGCCAACATTCTTTGACTGCTGTCCACGGAGATCAATACTGCCTTTCTGATGTGGCGAGGAGCATCACTCGCCGGAATTCGGCAAGCTCCTGCGATGCGGTGACGTTGAGTGGAACCATCTGCTCAACGAGCTGCCGAACCCGTGCTGCAAGAATCGGTGTGCGGTGCTCAAGGTCCAGCGAAAGGCAGGAATCACATGCGAGCGAAACGGCATCTTGGATGTTTCCGCCGTGGGCTAGCAATTGCGCCTGGTCGAGACGAATAAACACGGGGTCTATGAGATTGACCGACTCTCCGTATATTTTGAGGGCCTGCTCTTGTATGCGATTTGCTCGGATCGTTTCTCCCAGGTTGGACAGCGTGCTTGACATATAGAACAGCAATCTGCGTTCACCGAATTTGAACGCTTCGTTGCTGTCTGGTTCACGCATGGACTCAACGAGGTTGCTAGCGCGCATGATTGCGGCCTCGGCTTCAGGCCCAGCCCCCAGCCGAGAAAGAGCCCTTGCTTCGGCGGCGAAGGCTAACGCTTCGGCTGCGCACGGAGTTCCGCCAACCAGCGATTGTGCCTCACGTGCGAGCCGAATAACATCCGACGGGCTGCCATAGTAGTAAGGCAGCATGGCTTCTTGAACACGCACCCTCGCTTGGAGCTTGCGATTTCCGCTGTCATCTGCTGCAACGCAAGCTGTGCCATACCATGCGTGCGCCTCTCCTATACGCCCCAGCTTCATGAGTGAATCGGCAGCTAGAGTCGCGAGGAGCGCTGCGATTTCGCATAGCCGCGCTTGAATCACTGTCGGCTGACGCTCGGCACACAGCCTTCGCACGTCACTGAAATCCATCAATACACCCGCTAGGGCACTCATCGGCGGGGTGGTCGTATATATCCGGATATGCGACTCAACTGTTTCTTCGATTCTTTCAAGCCGAGAGCGCGAGACCGTTCCCGCGGAAAGGGTGTCCTCCATTTCTCGCCGAATGGATTCAGCCATGCCGAGGAGTGAAAACCCGGATAGGGCTACGCCCGCCAACGTCTGGCCCAAGAGAACGCGACGCGTGATTTCTTCGCCCTGTTGGCTCGGAATATATCCGTCCAGAGTCAAGCCAGGCCCCGTCACCACAAGCGGCTGTGCCGGGGAAGCTTCATGAGCAGAATTGGGCCGGTCTTTCCCAAGCAGCATCTCGAACCGAAGTTTTGCGCTCTGCGGAGCCTTTTCAAGGGCGATGTCGAGGAGCTGCTGTATGTCCGGTCGTGGGCTTAGCTCCGGATTGTCGTGCCAGGAAGCGACTGTGCGAACGCCAATCCCAAGGTGACCGGCAAATGCCTCGTTGCTCATACGCAATGAAGCCTGAAGCGCACTTGCGCTCTTGCCTGTCCAGGCATCCATAACCTCAATCACTGGGCCCCCTCAGCGGTACCCGTCTCTGGGGTTGCAGGACCGATGCATCCTTCCTGCATCGGTCCTGCACTGCTCCTGCGCTGCCGCTGCATGGAATGTCCTGCCTAATCTCCGTTGAATTAGGTGTGCAAAGGAAAACACAGCCGGTCAGGTTCCACAGAAAGAAGGAAATCCGGCGACCGGGTTAAGCGCACTACTTCAAATGGAGAAATCATGACTTGTCGCGACTGGTTCACCATGCGACCCGCCCAGATGAGTAGACACCAAGAGCTTGACAAGCGTAACTCGGAGTCCCTCGACATGTCCCATCCTGTCGTGAATCCGTCTGACTACGTGATCACCGGAGTCCGGGCCACCGCTGAGCTCATGGATCAGTGCACTGACCTGCTCACCTGCTTCCTGAGCAGCGGGTTGATCACTGTGCTGAGCGCTGGTCTGCATGTGCTGGCAGACCTTCTCGAACACGGCACGGAGAGAACGGCTCTCTGGCCGACCGTCAACACGGAAGGAAGGTGATCTTTCATGCGAATTCCGCACGGACAGCAATTCACCGGTAGATGCGGATGCGGCGCGCTCGTCGAACGCAGAAGCCGTTGCTGCCGCAAATGCGCAGCACGGGGCCGCTGGAACCGCCGCAAGGCCCCCTACGACGTCGGCGAGGGGGACGCCGATTGGTAGCCGTCGTAGTCATAGTCGTCGCAAGCGTCCTGCTCGTCCCCCTCGTCATCGTCCTCGCGTCACTGGTGATGAAGCACGAGGACAAGCACGGCCGCCTGTACGGCGAGCCATCGGCCCTGGCACGGTTCAGCCGCCGCCTCATGGGCCTGTACCTCACCCTCCCCGACCGTGATCCCGACGACCTTCCCGCCCGCACGTCGGGCCATCGCGACACCACCGCAGCCCGTTGCGAGGGGAGGTGATCTCACATGATCTACAACGTACCCGTTGAGGCCCGTCGAAACCGACTGATCGCCGATCTCCGAGGATTGGCTGAGTTCTTGGAGCGCCATCCGGAGGTGCCCGTCCCCCGGTACGGATCGGTGCGGATGTCGGTCTACCCCCTCTATGACACCGACGCCACGACCGAGGCCGAAGCGATCATCGAAGTCGCGCGAATCGCCACCCTGCTGGGCGTCCCCCTCAGGGTCGAGCATGGGCATCACGTCGCACGCGCGGACTTCGGCACGGTCTGCTACGAAGCCATTCTGATCACACAGGCGGCACGAGACCGCCGCGCCGCACAGGACTCCTACCGCGACAACATCTCAACTGATCCACCAGTGGGGGCCTGAATGGATATCCCCCTAGTGATCACCATTCTCGCCGTCATGGCCTCGCTGGCCGCGCTGGTGCTGTTCGTGGTCCTGGTCTGGGGCATCCACGCCGACGACCGCAGCCGCGAACCCCACCAGGGTCCCCGTACCGAGGCCGAGCACCTGTCACGACGTCTGCTCATCTACGCCCGTCTTCGGGATCCTTCCGAGGACTCCATATCCGGATCAGAGCCCGACTACGACAGATGGAGGTGATGACCCATGACCGTCTCGGTTCCCTTGGTGGTGCTGCTCGGGCTGGCCGTGGTGCTGGCCGTGCGCTATCTGAAGCTGCGCCTGTGGATGGCGCTGATCTGTGCCGTGTTCGGCTACCTGCTGGCCGCAACCACCCTGGCCCCCGACATCGACCGCGCCCTACAGGCGTTCCTGGACTGGATCACCCCCGGTCCCTGACCTGTCCCCCGACCCGAAAGAGGTGATGCCTCAGTGCCCCACAGCCACCCGTACCCCGACCACGACCTTCAGGAGATCATCGACCGCAACCACACCGCCCGCCAACTCCTCACCGCCTTCGCCCACTCCACCGTCATCCTGAGCGACCTGTGGCACCTCATCACCGCCGCCATAGACGACACACCAGTCCTGGTCACCGAGATCGCCCGGCTCCGCGTGGAGATGGCCCGGATGCGACTCAGCCGAGCGAACCTCATCGCCGCCGCCCAAGCCACGCTGAGCGCCCACGCCGATGGGGAAGCCGACCCGCTGTTCTACCTACGCGATGAGCTGTCCGCCCAAAACGCGCGGACCCAACCCGCTAAGCACGCTCTTCGGGACGGTGGCTCGTGACACGGCACCCATCCGTCCCCGACGACGGCCCCGAGCGTCCCCCGGCAAGCCCGCTGGCAGGCTTCGCCTGGAGTGACCAGCACCCGGAATCCGATCAGGACAGCGACGCCGAAGTGATCAGCCTGGACGCCGGCCGCCGACCGGATGTCCCTGACCTCGACAACGACACCGAAGATGCCTTCTACGATCGAGAATCGGTCCCCGATACCCAACCGGTGCCCGGTCCGCCGGTCGATCGCCCGGACGATGACACCATACCCCCCGAGCGGTCGGCGACCGGTCGGGGACGTGCCCCGATCCTGCCCTCATGGATGCGCAGCCGTGCCGGAAGACGCGCCATGCTCGCGTGGTGGGTCAAGGACAGCGCCTATGTGATCGGCTACCACGCCGTTCGCCTGCCCAAGTACGCGGCCAAGGCCTTGATCTATGCGCCCGTTGGATTGTTCTCCGCAATCGCCCGCGTGCTGCGCTGGGCCAGTGCGGAGCAGGGCAACTGGGCGCTGCGGCAAGCCGCCGCCGATCGCAACGACCCGATGACCTGGCTCAAGCTCGACAAGCAGCGCGAGCGGCAATCGCGCTGGCGCTGGACAGTGCTGCTGCTAGCCGTCGTGGCGACCACAACCGCCGTGGCGGCCGTGGTCCTGGCCGATGTCACCGTGCCCGATTGGGTGCACTGGGCGCTGCTGGCCGTGCTGGTGCCGCTCCTGGCCCGGGCGGGACGTCCGGCCGACAAGCCGATCACTGATCGGGTCAGCCACGGGCCGCGCTATCGCAAGCTCACCGCGGAGTTGGTGCGGCGTGCCCTGCTCAGCATCGGGCATTCGGCGATCAATCAAGCCGTCGCCAAGGATCAGCACGCCATCAGCTTCCCCACCGACATCCACCGGGACGGCCCGGGGCATTTGGCCATCGTGGACCTGCCCTACGGCGTCGAAGCCGCCGACGTCGTGGCGCGACGCGGGCGGCTGGCCTCGGGCCTGCGGCTGCCGCTGGATCAGGTATGGCCCGAGGTCGCCCCAGGCCATCCGGGGCGGCTGGCGCTGTGGGTCGGCTATCAGCCGGCCGGCAAGATGACCCAACCGCCCTGGCCGCTGCTCAAGAGCGGCAACGTGGATGTGTTCACTTCCTTCCCGCTGTTCACCACGCCCCGCATGGAGATCGTCAACGCCATCCTGATCTTCCGGAACTGGCTGATCGGCGGCCAACCCGGCTCGGGTAAGACGAACCTGCTGCGCCTGCTGGTGCTGGCCGCCAGCCTCGACCCTCGCGCCGAGCTGCGGGGATATGAGTTCAAGGGCGTCGCCGACTTCCAGGTGGTCGAGCCGGTCTGCGCCGAGTATGGCAACGGCCAGGATGACGAGACCATCGGCAAGGCTGCCGCCCTGATCCGGTGGCTGTATCACAGCGAATGCAAGCAACGCGCCGCAAAGATCGCCCACTACCACGCCCTGGGCATGGCCCCGGAAAACAAGGTCACCCCGGAGCTAGCCGCCCGCAAAGGGTCGGGACTGCATCCGCTGGTGGTCTTCCTCAACGAAGCCCAAGAGCTGTTCCAGCACAAAGACCACGGCAGCGAAGCCGGGGAGCTGTGCGAAAAGGTGATCAAGCTCGGGCGCGCCCTGGGCGTGATTCTGCTGCTCGACACCCAGATCCCGGACAAAAACAGCCTGCCCCCGGGCATCACCCGCAACGTCAACACCCGCGTATGCATGTCGGTGCGCGATCACGTCGCCAACGACATGATCCTGGGCACCGGGATGCACCAGGCGGGCTATCGCGCCACCGTCTTCGAGCCGGGTGATGACAGCGGTCCGGGCGATGCCGGGTGGGGCATCGTCGTCGGGGTGGGCAAGCCCGGCGCCCGCCGCAGCTTCGAAGTCAACGCCGACCAGGCCAAACAGGTGATCGCACGAGCGATCGAGATGCGGGTCGCGGCGGGCACCATGCCCCAACCCGACACCCAGACCCGGCCCGAACCACCCGCCTACGACCTGCTATCCGACCTCGCGCACGTCTGGCCCGCCGGCCACGACGCGGTATGGAACGAGACGCTGTGCGCGCGACTGGCCGAACTCCGGCCAGCGATCTACGACGGCTGGCAGTCCGAACAACTCACCAGCGCCCTCAAGCCCCACGGCGTCAAAGTCCGCGACATCAGCCGCCGCCGAGACGGCAAACAACGCACCAGACGCGGGATCCGCCTGGCCGATCTCACCACCGCAATCGCCCAGCGTGACCGAAAGGGACGCGCCGACTGACCCGCACGGCCGCTACCGGTAGCAGTCACCCCTGCTACCGGTAGCAACCCCGCTAGCACCCTCAAATACGCCACGACCAGGCCGGTAGCAGGTAGCAACCTGACCGCCGGCCACCCCGAAAACCCACTCAGGAGGTGATTCTTTGACCCTGGACACGCTCGCTACAACCGCCGCGATCACGGTCCCGACCCTGCTCACCCTGCGTTACCTCTACCTCTGCTACGCCCGCCCGTTCCGCGAGCACCGCCGCTGCAAGGGCACTGGTCGTATCCCCTACCTATTCGGCCGTGGCTGGCGCTTCTGCCCGCGCTGCAACGGCACCGGTCTACGCCTTCGTATCGGCCGCCGCCTGTGGAACCACGCCCGCCGACTCCACCGCGACGGCAGCCATTGACGTGTCCTGCGGCACGGAAAAGTACCGCACAAATGCAGCACTAGTTCACTTTCCAAGCCATGAACTTCACGACGCATTGGAAAGGAGGTGAGGCCCAACGACGAAGCATAAGCCGACCGAACGCGAAACGACTCCCAGCAAGGAACAGTGCTGGGAGGAATTCTGGAAAGTAGCAGCATATGTGCTGGTCAACATCGAAAACAGGCGAAGCCAAGGCCATAGCCAACCGGAATCTAGTTAAGATCTCAAAAGGTCCCCGACTGGAAGAGTTCAATCAGTCGGGGACCTTTTGAGATCTTATTCCCATGGGTCCGGCATCCATCGTGGGACTACATTAACCTTACTGAGCTTTCGTTTCTCCGTTCCCGCCCTAACCTCGATACGCCTGACTACCTTGGATAGCAATTCCCGCTTCTCAGAGGGTGTCGCATTATCCCAGAGGTCAGCGAGCGTGGTGAAGATATCCCGATAGTCCGTCGTATCGATCTCGTTGACCCTCTTTCGTGCTGCTCTCAACGTGAGGTCCGCCCTTTCGAGATCACGATCGATCTCGGCTTTCTTCTTTAGGTAGTCCCCCTTATCGTACGACTCATCATCGGTATAGACATCAAGGAGGCGTGTACGCTTCCTCTTCAGCCGCGCGACTTCTGCTTCACAGGCAGCAAGGTTGGTGGTTGCCTTTTGTGCGGCGCGAATACGATCTGCATCTTCTTCGATGGTGTCGCCACCTTGAGCGTTCTCGACAACCCATTCGCGCATGATTTTTTCGAGGCGATCGTCCATGATGCTGGCCCCTGGACAGGACTTGTTCTGCAATCGGGTACGGCAGCGCCAATGTGGACCATTTCTGCCGCCTCCCGTTGTACGGCGCATTCGCTTCTTGCACTGAGGGCAGTACACGAGCCCAGAAAAGGAGTGCTTTGGAGACCGGAGTCGCGGAGCGGTTTCTGCACTGGCTAGCCGCTTTTCCCGGTACTTTTCCCATAGCTCCATGGAAATAATTGGCTCGTGCACCCCCATACGCCACACGTCATACGCTGCAAGCGTGTTGCCGTTCCCACCTGGATTTGATTTCTCGCGGATTAGCCCTGCCGCGAATCCCGTATCCATGAGTCTTCCCAGGGATATATTGGTGAACAGATTACCTCGTCCCGTCCGGTGGCCGTTTGCGTTGAGCATCTGCGTGAGACTCCGCATCGACTCCCCCGCCTCGACGTAACGCTTGTAGCAATCAGCAAGGGCATCAGCCGATACGGGATCCGGCTGATACCCCGCACCCCTGCTGTACGTATAGCCGAAACGGAATTGCCCATTGTGCGGCAACCCCATTCTCCGCCTGCGCTCGTGCGCTTCTTTCCAGTTCTCGCCTATCTGGTTTGACTGGAGTTCGGCGATTGCGAGCATTTGATCCCGGCTGAACTTACCCACACTGGTGGTCGTATCGAAGTCTTCCGTTACAGCTATGACCTCGCCGCCCGCCTGTTCGACTTCAGCGAGATACAGTCTTGATTGCAGAAGATTTCTTCCCCATCGAGACCATTTCCATAGAAGGACAACGTTCCACCGTCCCTCTATGATGCCCTTAACGATGTAGTCCACCGAGCGGCGAGCAAAATCGCGTCCTGACAGGTCGAGATCTTCGACCCGTTCCACGATGCGGATGCCGTTGCGTTCGGCGTAGGTGTCCTGCTCATGCGCCTGAAGCTCTGGACTGATCATCTCCTCGCGCTTGGTCGAGACACGGGTGTAGCCGACTGCGACGCGGGGCGCTTCACCGTTGCGCTTGGGGGGCATAGCCTCTGACCTCCCGTGTTGGATGGTGGCTTTTACATCACACTACGAGCGTGCTCTCCAGGCCGTTCAGGTGCTGGCCGACCGCCGCATACGTCCCGTCGGTGGCGCCGCCCACCCAGCGGCCCGGCGGCCGGGTGTCGCCCCACCCCTCGCCCGCGCCGTCGGCCAGCCGCCTGGTGGAGACGGTCGTGCCCGGCAGGCGGTAGGGGTCGACGGTGGGCCAGAAGCAGTCGGAGTACTGGTCGCCGTGGCCCCGGCCCCACCAGTAGAGCATCCCCGAGCCGGTGTGCCAGCCCCGCAGGTTCTCGCCGTTGCCGTGCTCGTAGTGGCCGATCCGGTCCGAGGCCATGCTGAGCGCCGCGCACCAGCCCGGCCCGCGATGGACGGCGCGGGCGCTCATGGCGGTCAGCCGGTGCCCGGCGGGCTCGTCGGCCGCCGGGATCGCGTCGTCGTCCAGGACCGCGGCGAGGCGCGCGTGGAATCCCAGGTCGTCGCGCTCGGCTGTGGCGAGCATGGACCGGTGGGCATCCCGCAGCGCCCACCCCTTGACCATGCTCTGCCAGCGGGCCCGCTCGGCGGCCGAGGCCGCCTGCCCCAGCAGCAGGATCGCGGCGGCGATCATGTGCCCCCTGCGGTGGTCCCCGTACGGCTCCCTGCCGACCGCGCGGCCGCTGACGAGGTCCATGCAGAAGCCGTCGTGGATGAACGGCGCGAACGACCGCTCGACCATGTCGAAGACGATCTGCCGGTCCGGATCGGTGATCTCCCACGGCGAGCCGCGCAGCACCGCGAACATCGTCGCGAGGCCGGACAGCAGCGTCCCCCCGTAGGTGCCCTGGTAGGGGACGAACGTGTGCTGGACGAAGGAGCCGTCCCGGTAGAACCCGTCGCCCTCGGAGACGTGGCGGAAGACCGGGGAGAGCGCCGAGACGGCCAGCGCGGCCTTGGCGGGGTCGGACCCGAGGATGGCGCGCAGCAGCGTCACGGTGCACAGGTCGACGCGGTTGGCCGCCGTGCTGGTGCCGCTGTAGTCGTCCAGGCGGTGCTCGGGGACGAAGTGGTCCACCGCGTTCAGCAGCGCCGTGCGCCGCCGCTCCGTCAGGTGCGGGCCGATCAGCAGGGCCGCGTCGAGGAGCTGCCTGGGGGCGCCGATCTGCCAGTTCCACCAGTTGCCCGCCGGGTCCGCGCCCGCGGCGTACACCCGCCGGTAGTGGTCGATGCCGGTCGCGACGGCTCCGGCCAGGTCAGCGTCACCGGTCAGGCCGGTTCCCGGCAGGACGTACGCCCGCGCCATGGCCCGCAGCCTGGCCGGGGTGGCCCGGAGCGAGGGGAACGGGAGGCCGGGCCAGAGCGATCCCTCGCCCGGCGCCATGGCCCGCCGGTACCGGGCCGCCAGCTCCCCCAGCTCCGCCAGGCGGGTCCGGTACGGCTCGGCCGCCGCGTCGAACCCCGCCCCCGCCGGCATCTCCCGCCAACGGCGGCGCAGCGAGGCGAAGGCGCCCTCCTCCCCCGGCGACCTCTCCCCCGCCGGCCGCTCCCCCGGCGTCCACGGGGCGTCCGCCGAGATCAGCGCTCCGACCGCGGCGACGCCGCCGAGCTGGAGGATGAATCGCCTGGAACAGCCGGTCACCGATCAATTGTCACGTGCCGGTCGCCATGGGGGAACGCCCGCCCCGCCTCAGGAGGAGCCGGCCGGCGCGCGAGACGCCGTCGGACGTGACGATGGCCGTTCTTCGTGTTCTCGACCACGCCGTCGGTTCATGCTCTGGTCGCAGTGCTCCCGGAGGAGGTGGAGGCGTCGACGCCCCTGTCCGGTGTGCCGCCGAGGGAGATGCCCCGCGCGCTGAGCAGCATCACCGAGGCGCAGCTTCCGACGAGGGCGATGTCAGCGAGGTTGCCGACGAACAGTCCGCCGTAGTCGATGAAGTCGACGACGTGGCCCCGGGCGAAGCCGGGCGGGCGAAACAGGCGGTCCAGCAGGTGAGAGGCGGCGCCGCCCAGCAGCGCGCCCAACGCCACAGTCCAGGCCGTCGAGCGCAGCCGCCGCCCGACATGCGCGATGCCGGCCACGACGGCAACCGCCACCAGGGTGAACACCCACGTCGCACCCTCGCCGATCGAGAAGGCGGCACCCGGGTTGAACAACAACCGCAGCTGAATCACCCCCGGGATCACCGAGACGCGTTCGCCGTCGGCCAGCGCCGAGATCGCCCACACCTTGGAGGCCTGATCGGCGAGAAGAACCATGACGGCCAGCACGAGCATCCATCCGTACGGCCGCATTCCTCGTCTCGCTCCGCCCGCGCTTCGTTCGTCCGCCATGCCTACCTCGCGATCGTGGGATCGAGCACAGCAAATCTAGCGATACCGACCTGCCGATGAGGATGCCGATCTACCGGGTGAGGTTAGGCGCGAAGGCATTCGAGCGTGCGGGGAGGCGATCGATCAGCGATGGGCCGTGGCGATGAGGCGCCGCAGCGCCGCGTGGACGGGCGGGCTGGTGAAGGGCGGTCAGGAAGGCAGGGATTTTCGGCGTTTCCCAGACCGTCCGCTGCCGCTCAGGACTGGTCGTTCGCAGTCGTGATGCCCGGCGGATCAGGGGCGGGTGCGGAAGGTGGCGCGGTAGCTGTGCGGGGAGGTGCCGACGGCGCGGGCGAAGTGGGCCCGCAGTGTGGCAGGAGAGCCCATGCCCACCGCTTCGGCGACCCGGCCTATCGGCAGGTCGGTGCTTTCCAGCAGGTGCTGGGCGCGGCGGATGCGGGCGTGCAACAGCCACTGCAGAGGAGTGGTCCCGATCTGAGCACGGAACCGGCGAGTCAGGGTCCGTACGCTGAGGCACGCGTGATGGGCGATGTCGCCGAGGCTCAGCGGCCGGTGCAGATTGGACTCCATCCAGGTGAGCACGGGCTGCAGCGCGCTCCCCGGGTCGCGGGGATCGGCGTGCCGGATGAACTGCGCCTGGCCTCCGTCACGCTGAGGTGACATCACTATCCGGCGGGCGGTCTCAGCGGCCACCGCCGAGCCGTGATCGCGCCGGACCAGATGCAGGCACAGGTCGATGCCGGCCGCCACCCCGGCCGAGGTGAGCAGATCGCCGTTGTCGGTGAACAGCACCGAGGCGTCGACCTCGACGGCGGGGTAGCGCCGGGCCAACTCGGCGGCGTAGCTCCAATGCGTGGTCGCCCGCCGTCCGTCGAGCAGCCCGGTGGCCGCCAGCGGGAACGCCCCCGCACAGATCGAGGCGATCCGCGCGCCGCGCCCAGCCGCCGCCCGCACCGCCTCCAGGACGTCCCCGGGCGGCTCTTGCAGGAAGTCCCAATGACCAGGGAGCACCAGGGTGTCGGCCGCTGCGAGGTCATCCAGCCCCCAGGCGGTCTCCAGTCGCATCGCGCCGAAAGGCTCCGAGGTCTGGACGGCACCGCCGACGGTGCACACCCGAGTCTCATACAACGGCCGGTGCCGATCACCAGTGGAACTGCCGAAGACCTGGGCGGGCACCGTCATGTCGAAGGCGACCACTCCGTTCATCGCCAGCACAGCGACCACATGCATGGCCAGAATCTAGCGCAGTACGGCATTGCAGACACTTTCCGCGCGGTCCCCCGGTGGCCACGATCGGACCCATGACAGATCACTTCACCGCCTTCGCGATTCCCGACACCTCGCTGACCCGCACGACGTACGGGTTCGTCCAGGACATCGCCTCACCGGCCGTCCTGACCCACAGCGTGCGCAGTTACCTGTTCGGCAGGGCCATCGGGCAGCGGCACGGGCTTCGGGCCGAGCACGACTACGACGACGAGGTCTTGTTTCTGGCGTGCATGTTGCACGACGCCGGGCTGACCGAGCGGGGCGAGCGGGGCGGGCGGTTCGAGGTGGACGGCGCGGACCTGGCCGCCGAGTTCCTCACCGGACAAGGGCTGGCCGCCGACCGGACCCACCTGGTCTGGCAGGCGATCGCCCTGCACACCAGTCTCGGCATCGCCGACAGGATGCGGCCCGAGATCGCGCTGACCCATGCCGGCGCGGGGGCGGACGTCGCGGCGTTCGGTGCCGAGGAGCTCCCCGCGGGCTATGCCGACCGGGTGCACGCCACCTATCCGAGACTGGGCGGTAGTGTCGAGTTGACCGAGCTCATCGTCGGCCAGGCGGCGCGCAACCCGGCCAAGGCCCCGCCGTTCTCCTTTCCGGCGGAACTGCTGCGGCAGGAGGTTCCCGGCACAGCCGTGCTGCCGTGGCGTGAGGTGGTCACCGCGGCCTGGTCCGGCCTCACCTGACAGGCCGGACCTCATCGGCCTCGCGCAAGACGGGAAGGACGCCCTCCGGCGGCTCGAGATGAGTGGTTTTCCCCGGGGGCGAGAACACACGCGGTGTGCTTCGGCTCCGGTTCCGCCGGGCGTTCCTGGTGCAGGGCGACGCCGGTGACGACCAGCACCACACCGATGATCTCCCTGGCGGTGGGGATCTGGGTGAGCACGATGAGGCCGATGACGGTGGCTGTGGCCGGCAGCAGCGACACCATCAAGGAATAGGTGGCGCGGGACAGGCGGGCCATGGCGAGTTGGTCGCTGACGTAGGGGATGACCGAGGAGCAGACGCCCACGCCGGCCGCGGCGGCCAGCGCGATGGGGTCGAGGAAGGCGGGCGCGGCCTGCCCGATGCCGATCGGCAGAGCGATCGCGGCGGCGATCGACATCGACAGGGCCAGGCCGTCGACGCCCGACACCTGCCGGCTGCGGGCGACGCGGTGGCCGAGCACGATGTAGAGGGCGAACAGTGCGGCGTTGGCGACGGCGAAGGCGATGCCGAGCGGTTCGGCGACCAGGCGCACGTCGGTGAGCAGGTACACCCCGGCGACCGCGGCGATCAGCGCGGCGAGGTTGCGGCGGGTACGGGCGGCGATCGCAGCCAGCACGATGACCGGCAGGAACTCGATCGCGGCGACGGTGCCCAGCGGGAGCCGGTCGATGGCCAGGTAGAACACGCTGTTCATCACGGCCAGCACGGCCGCCCACCCGGCCAGCAGCCACCGGGTGGGCCGGTCCAGGCGCTGCCAGAGCCGCCAGGGCCGCCGCCACACCGCGAGCACCGCGGCGGCGGTTGCGATCCGCAGCCACGCCACGCCGAGCACGTCGACGCGGGCGAACAGCAGCACTGCCAACGCCGGGCCGAGGTAGTGGAACACCGCACTGACCAGGAAGTACACATGTGGCGGCACCCGGTCTGCCAGCCGCGCCACCGGCGCCTGACCACTACGAGCCGGACCCGTCTTCGCCATGCCTCTATTGTCGAAAGACGAACGCCGCAGGGCCATACTCGATCGAAGGCTCAAGGGAGCGGATGTGGCGCCGAGAGAAAGCACAGGCCATTCAGGCTTTCCTGAAGGAAAGTCACTGCTGGATGAGACCAACCGGCGGTTGCTCGAGGCGCTCGGCGCCGCCCCTCGCGCGACCGCCGCGGAACTGGCCCGCCAGGTCGGCATGTCCGCGCCCGCCGTGCGCGAGCGCCTCGCCCGGCTGGAGCAGGCCGGTGTCATCCGCGGCTACCGCCTCGACATCGATCCCGCCGCGATCGGCCTGCCCGTCACCGCCTGGGTGCGCATCCGGCCCGGCCCCGGCCAACTACTCAAGATCACCGAACTCGCCGCCCGCACCCCGCAGGTCAGCGAGTGCTACCGCATCTCCGGTGAGGACTGCCTGCTGCTCAAGGTCCACGTCCCCACGATCGAAGACCTCGAAGCGGTCCTCGATGAGTTCCTGCTCCACGGCCAGACCCACAGCTCCTTCGTCGTGGCCACGCCCGTACCGCCACGCAACCCCGCCGCCGGACGGTGAGCGGAACCCGCTCCCAGCCCGCACCGACGAGGCCGCCTTGCATCCGCACCGAGGCGTCCAGCCACGGGGCGAGCTCTCGGCGGACGATTCCGGCGCCCTCGCCCCGGACGAAGGCGGCGCCGGCGGTCCCTCCGGCCCTGCCGGAGGGACCGGTCGGCCTCCGGCGCGATGTCAGCTCACCGCCTTGGCGACGAGGGCGGTGATCGTCTTTTCGGTCTCATCGCTCAGCTCGGTCACGGCGAAGGACGTGGGCCACAGGCCGCCGTCGCCGGCGAGGTTCGCCTCAGAGGTGAAGCCGAAGGTCGAGTACGGCTCTTTGTCCGCCTGCCCGCTGCGGAAGAAGCACACCACCTTCCCGGCCCTGGCGTAGGCGGGCTGGCCGTACCACAGCTTCGGCCTCAGCTGCGGAGCGGCAGCGGTGACGATGGCATGGACCCGCTCGGCCAGTTCGCGGTCCGGCGGCGCCATCTCGGCGATTTTCGCCAGTACGTCCTGCTCATCGGCTGCCGCCTTGCCGCCGCCCCGGCCGCGGCGGGCATCGGTCTTCAGCTCTGCCGCGCGCTCCTTGACGGCGGCACGCTCCAGTTCGGACAATCCCTGCCCGGAGGACGTGCGCCGCTTGTCGTGCTTACTGTCTTTCGATGCGGTGCTCATCGACGTCATGCTCTCTGTGCTGGGTCTTCGTGGTCATGGGGTGCTCACGGCAGGCGGGGTTTTCGGTGCGCCGCTTTCCACCAGAAGCCGTCCGGGGCGTCGTGCGGCGGGAAGCCTGCGTGGGTGGCGACGTTCATGCAGGTGACGCTAAGCGCGGTCCGGGAGTGCACGCTTCTTGATTCCTGACCGATTCACCGCCGCTGCGCGTGCGCCGCCACCTCACCGTCAAGATCCGGGATCGAGGCGGTCGTCGGGGGAGTTCGCCTGTCGGAGGGGTCGGGCAGGATGGCTGCCATGGTCTCTTATCAGTTGGTCATCGACTGTGCGGCGCCCGAGCGGATGGCCCGGTTCTGGGCGGGCGCGCTGCGCTACACGGTGGAGCCGCCGCCGGGTGGATTCGACACGTGGCGCGATTACTGGCGCAGTCTCGGAGTGCCGGAGGACGAGCTGGGCGAGGGGGACGGCAGCGACAGCATCGTCGATCCCGAGGGGTGCGGACCGAGGATCTGGTTTCAGCAGGTGCCGGAGGGCAAGGCGGTCAAGAACCGGTTCCACCTGGATGTGAAGGTGGGCGGCAGGCGGGAGGACGTGCCGCTGGAGACGCGCAGAGCGCGGGTGGACGCCGAGGTGGAGCGGCTCGTCCAGGCGGGGGCGTCCGTCGTGCGGGTGTTGTCACAGCCCGGGGTCGACCACTATGCGGTGGCGATGGCAGATCCCGAGGGGAACGAGTTCGACGTGGTCTAGCGTCGTTTTCCGCACGTCATCACGGCTCGCGCCGGGCGGGACGTCCGGGGTGGACGGTCACTCGAACAGGTGCAGGTGCGCCTGGCTCCAGGCGATCCGCCCCTCCAGCTCAGTCAGGAATCCGTCCGCGGCCCACGTGGCCTGGGGTTCGTGGCCCTGTTCCGCCAGGCGGCGCACCAGGTCGGCGGTGTCGCGCTGGTGGTTGACGACGGCCTCGACCACGCCCTGGGCGACGTCAAGTCCGTAGGCGTCGCAGAAGACCTCCAGGCGGCGGCGCCGGTCGGGCGGCTCCGGATGGCGCAGCCACCGCAGGCATTCGGCGTCGGCGCGGAAGGGGGCCGTGTACTCCAGGGCGTAGGCCACATCGTGCATGCGCGGCGCCGGCCGGGCGAAGTCCCAGTCGATGATCCCCACCGGCCGCAGGCCCCGCCAGACGACGTTCCAGGGGCCGAAGTCCCCGTGGCACACGACCGCGTCCTCAGCCGGACCGGCGGGTTCGGCGGACCAGATCATCCCCGGCTCCGGGGAGAAGCCGGCGCAGGCGTCGTGGTAGTCGCGCAGCAGCCGGGCGAAGGCGGCCAGACCGTGCTCGTCCACGACCTTGGCCCAGCCTGCCGGTCCGGCCTCGCCCTCGATGTGGGTGAGGACCTCGCGCCCCCTGTCGTCGATGCCCAAGGGCTGCGGCGCGTAGGGAAACCCGACCCGCTCCAGGTGGCGCAGCAGCGCGTGGACGGCGGGCGTCCAGGGCTGAACGGGCCTGCGGACGGTGTCGCCGATCCGGACGACCCGGCGATGGGCGCCCTCCTGCAGTACTTCCTCGTCTGCCACCCGGCCGACGCTACTCAAGCCCCGCGTCCTCTGCGCGTGTAGGCGCGGAGCGACAGCGGGACGAAGATCACCAGCAGCGCGGCCGACCAGAGCAGGACGGCCGTCACCGGGTGCGCGAGCGGCCAGGCCACGTTTCCGGACGGGGCGCCCGGGTTGCCGAACAGCTCCCGTGAGGCGGCGGTGAGCGCGCTCACCGGATTCCAGTCGGCCAGGAAGCGCAGCCAGCCCGGCATGCCGCCGGTCGGGACGAACGCGTTCGACAGCATCGTGAACGGCAGGAACAGCGGCACCATCGCGTCGGCGACCTGGTCGTTCTTCACCGCCAGGCCCACGTAGACGCCTGCCCAGCTCAACGCGTACCGCAGCACGATCATCAGCAGGAACGCCTGGACCGTGGGGATCGGGCCGCGGTGCGCCTGCCAGCCCACCAGCAGGCCCGCGCCCACCATGATGGCCAGCATCAGCAGGCCGATCAGCAGGTCGGCGCCGGTCTGCCCGAACGGCACCGCCGAGCGCGCCATCGGCATGGAGCGGAACCGGTCCATCACACCGCGGGAGGCGTCGGCGGCCATCCGCGTCATGACCCCCATCACCGAGGAGAAGGTCACCATCGCGAACAGGCCGGGCATGAGGTACTCGCGGTAGTCGCCGCCGTCCGGCACCTGGATCGCGCTGCCGAAGACGTACCCGAACAGCACCACCATGACGGCCGGGAAGATCAACGCCGCGACGAGTTCGCCGGGATTGTGCCGCAGCCGTCCCAGCTCGCGGCCGACCAGGGTCAGCCCGTCAGTGAACGTCCACCGCAGGCGGCGGCCCAGCGGCGGGGCGAGGTCGGTCATCAGACCAGTTCCTTCCGGTCGGTGAGGCGCAGGAACACCTCGTCCAGGGTGGGACGGCGCAGCCGCACGTCGGCCGCGGCGACCCCGGCGCGGTCGAGCTCGCGCACGATGTCGGCGAGCCGGAAGCCGCCCCCCGACAGGGCGACGCCGAGCCGGTCGGCGCCGGTCATCGTGGGATCGGTCCCGGCCAGGGCCTTCAGCGCGGTCGCCGCCGAGGGCAGGGCGGCGGGGTCTTCGAGGACCACGTCGAGGCGGTCGCCGATCGTGGCCTTCAGCTCCTCGGGTGTGCCCGTGGCGATCGCCTGTCCGTGGTCGACGACGACGATGTCGTCGGCCAGTTGGTCGGCCTCGTCCAGGTACTGCGTGGTGAGCAGCACCGTGGTGCCGTCCGCCGCCAGCTCGCGGACGTTGTCCCAGATCTCGCCGCGGCTGCGCGGGTCCAGGCCGGTGGTCGGCTCGTCCAGGAAGAGCACCTCGGGGCGCAGGATGAGGCTGGTGATCAGGTCGAGGCGGCGCCGCATGCCGCCGGAGTAGCCGGTGACCTGCCGATCGGCGGCGTCCATCAGACCGAAGCGTTCGAGCAGCTCGTCGGCCCGCCGGTGCGCCTCGCGCCGGGACAGGTGGGACAGGCGCCCGAACATGCGCAGGTTGCCACGTCCGGTGAGCTTCTCGTCCACGGCGGCGTACTGGCCCGCGAGCCCGATCCTGGCGCGCACCTCGCCGGCTTCGCGGACGACGTCGTACCCGGCGATGCGGGCGTGCCCGGCATCGGGATCGGACAAGGTCGCCAGGATGCGCACCGCGGTCGTCTTCCCCGCGCCGTTGGGCCCCAGCACGCCGCAGACCGTTCCTCCCGGAACGCTCAGGTCCAGCCCCCGCAGGGCGTGGGTGCCGCCGAAGGACTTGTGCAACCCCTCGGCGAAGACGACCGGATCCGCCATGACCCCTCCACTGGATACGTTGTACGCTGTTGCGGGTCAGGCTAAATTACTGGGTACGAGGTACGCAAGTAGGGGTGGGACGGTGACCGACGCCGAATACGTGAACATCTGGATGCGGCCCGAGCGCCCGGCCCGCGGGCCGAAGCCGGTCTACAGCCGCGCGCAGATCACCGAGGCGGCGATCCGGATCGCCGACGCCGAGGGGCTGGAGGCCGCGACCATGCGGCGGATCGCCGCCGAGATCGGCGCCGGCGCGATGTCCCTCTACCGGCACGTCCCGAGCCGCGACAACCTGGTCGAGCTCATGGCCGACCGGCTGATGGGCGAGATCGACCTCACGGGCATGCCCTCGGGCGACTGGCGCGCCGACCTGACCCGCTACGCCGGCGAGCTGCGGGCCATGTGGCTGAGGCACCCGTGGATCGCCGCCGTGCAGCGGTCGCTCCCCAGTTTCGGCCCCAACCAGCTGCTCTTGATCGAACGGCTGCTGGGAGTGCTCGACGCGTTCGTCTCCATCGACGAGAACCTCGGCCTCATCGCCATGCTGAACAGCTACGTCGAGGGCGCCGTCCGCGAGGAGAACAGCTCGGCCGAGGAGTTCCGCCGCAGCGGGCTCAGCGAGGCGGAGTGGATGGCACGCAGCTACCCGTACATCGATCAGCTGGTGAAGAGCGGGGATTACCCGATCTTCACCAAGATCGTGACGGAGGCGCGCCAGCCGCACCTGAGCCGCGACGACCAGTTCCGGTACGGGCTCCAGCGCGTCCTCGACTTCATCGCCGCGGCCATCCCGCCGGGAACCGGGTCCGCAGAGGCCGGGCCTCCGGCGGAGGCCGTCCGGCGCGACCGGCTCCCGGCCGCGCGGCCCGGCCCGTCCGACGCCCCGCGTGACGAAACCCCTGCCCCGGCCAGCGCTCCGACCTCTGGCTGTGACGAAACAGCGAGCCCGGTGATCGGCGAGACATCCGTCTGTGACGAAACTCCGGACGACCTCCTCCCGGTTCCCGGGTGCGCCGTGTGCGGCGGCGCCGTCCCCAGAGCCGTCACCGGACGGCCCCGCGAATACTGCTCGCGGGCCTGCCGGCAGCGCGCTTACCGCACCCGGAGAGGGGCCGGATCCCCAGGGTGATCACCGGAGGCGGGGTGGGGGCGGGGTGGGGCGGCCCGGACCTGCCGGGCGGTGAAGTCGGCGGTGCTGAAGTCGGCGGTGCTGAAGTCGGCGGTGCTGAAGGAGCGCAGGCAGCGGGGCCCGCGTCACAGGCGCACGATCATCTTTCCCGTGTTCTCGCCGCGGAGCAGGCCGAGGAACGCGGCCGGAGCGTTCTCCAGGCCGTCGACCACGGTCTCGCTCGCGGTGATCCGGCCCTCCCGGAGCCAGCCGCCGACCTCGGCGATCATGTCGGGCATCCGGGCGGAGTGGTCGCCGACGATGAAGCCGCGCAGGGTGAGGCGCTTGCCGACGGCGAGGAAGAGGTTGCGCGGGGCGGGCGCGGGCTCGGTGGCGTTGTAGACCGCGATCGCGCCGCACATGGCGACCCGGCCGCCGGTGTTGAGCGAGCCGATCGCGGCCTCCAGGTGGTCCGCGCCGACGTTGTCGAAGTAGACGTCGATGCCGCCGGGAGCGGCCTTCCGCAGCTGCTCGGCGACCGGGCCGTTGCGGTAGTTGAAGGCCGCGTCGAAACCGATCTCGTGCAGGTGGTCGACTTTCTCGTCGGAGCCCGCGCTGCCGACGACCAGGGAGGCGCCCTTCAGCTTGGCGATCTGGCCCACGAGGCTGCCCACCGCTCCGGCGGCGCCCGAGACGAAGACCGCGTCGCCTTCCTTGAACGAGGCCACGTCGAGCAGGCCGGCGTAGGCCGTGAGGCCCGGCATGCCGAGCACGCCGAGGTACGCCGAGGGGGAGACGCCCTCGATCCGCTCGACCTTGCGCGCCCGGGAGGCCTCCAGCACGGCCTGTTCCCGCCAGCCCAGGCCGTGCAGGACGAGGTCGCCCTCGGCGAGACCGGGCGCGCGCGACTCGACGACCTCGCCGATCGCCCCGCCGTCCAGCGGCTCGCCGAGCCGGAACGGCGGCACGTACGACTTCACGTCGTTCATGCGGCCCCGCATGTACGGATCGACCGACATGAACAGGTTGCGGACCAGCGCCTGGCCCTCCTGAAGGGCCGGCGGCGCCACCTCCACCAGGTCGAAGTTGTCGGCGGTGGGCCAGCCGGAGGGACGGGAGGCGAGGTTGATCTGCCGAGACACGATGATGCTCCTCAAACGTTGACGTACCTCAACTATACTCATCGGTATGAATGTGACCGGTGAAGTGGTGGCCCTCATGGGAGAGATCGCGGTCCGCTACAACAAGAGATACGAGGAGGCCGCCGCCCGCCACCAGCTCACCGCCCTGCAGGCCAAGGCGCTCGTGCTGGTGGCCGCGGAGCCGCTGCCCATGCGGCGGATGGCCCGCCTCTTCAACTGCGACCCGTCCAACGTGACCGGCATCGTGGACCGGCTGGAGGCGCGGGGATTCCTCCGCCGCGAGCCGGACCCCGCCGACCGCAGGGTGAAGAACGTCACGCTCACGCCGGAGGGCCGGCAGGTCGTGCGGGAGCTCCGCCAATCCCTCGGATTCGCGGCGGCCCCGCTGGCCGCGCTGACCGAGTCCGAGCGGATCCAGCTCCGGGATCTCCTCAAGCGCATGCTGGCGGCCGACACCGACACCGACGCCGGGGCCCCCTGAGGCATCGGCGGCCTGCCTGGCTCCGGGACGTCAGCGCGAGCCCGCGACCCGGTGCGCACGCAGCCCTCGCGGAATGACGATGTGATCCGCTTTACGTGACGTGCCGGTCTGCGGATCGAACACGAAACGCGTGTAGGCCGAATAGTTTCGCCACGGGCCCTTGAGGATCGGAAGCCGGATCGTCAGTGTGCCCGACCGGTTCCAGGTCAGGTAGACATTGTGCGTGGGCACCGGGATGCGGGGGCGGACCTCCGTGCCTTTGCCGAGGCTCGTGAACGTGATCCAGTCGGGCCCCTCGGGTTCCTGGTGAACCCGGGTGGCGAGGGTGTCGCCGTCGCCGGCGAGGGCGGTGGCATCGCCCATTCGCCGCACCACGGTCGAGGTCGCGGTGTCGTACAGCGCCACCTTGTCGCCGTATTCGTCGGTGTAGGCAAGCATACGGGTGGCGTCCGGGGTGAAAGAGATGATGTTCCATCGCGGGGGGAGGGTGGAGACGGCGCCGGTTGCGGTGTTCACCAGGCGCAGGGGTTTCCCCGCCGACCGCTCACGGACGCCGACGAAGCGGCCGAGCGGTGAAACAGTCAGCTCCACCTTCCCCGGCGGCATGATGAAGCCGGGGACCTGGCGTACGTAGCCGTCGACGATGCTCCTGACGACCAGGGCCCCGTCCCCGCGGCGCGAATAGGCGAGATGCCCTCCGTGCGGTGAGACCCCCATCGGGGCGGCGGACGCCTTCTCCGGTTCGGGGCCTGGGATGATCGCCCGCGCGTCCTTGATCCGGATGACCCGCCCGTCACTCAGCCGCGCTTTCCAAGGGCCGCACAGACGACGGCCGCCGCAACTGCCCAGGCCCATGTAGCGAAGGGTCGGGCCCTTCGTCCGCTCGGACGCCACCGGCCGGTGGAGCACACCCGCCGGCTCGGAGACACCCGCCACAGCCTGGCCGGAGACGAGAAAGAATCCAGGTGCGAGGAGAAGCGAGACCGACGTCCGTACAGCAGGTGCGCGCCTCATCTCGGTCCACCTCTTTCTCCGCAGGGGATCATTGTGAACGGTCATCGCTCCGGTGGCGGGTCCCGGCGGATCGTCGCACACCAGGCGGCGATCTCGGTACGGCGGGCCGCCCCCAGTTTGGCGAGGATGTGCTCGATGTGCGCGGAGATCGTCTTGGGTGAGAGCACGAGCCGTTCGGCGATCTGCCGGTTGGTGAGGCCGCCCGCGACGAGCTGCGCGACCTCGAATTCGCGTGCGCTGAGCGGGTGCCAGGGAGCTCGCGGCCGGTCGCGGCCGGACGGTCCGGCGGGGCGGCCGGAAGCGCCCGCCGGGCGATCGGCGGCATCGGGGAGACGGCCGGCCAGACGATCGGCGGCGTCGGCGAGGGGGACGGCGCCGATCCTCGCCGCACCGGCGCGGACCCGGTCGAGGAACCGGCCCGCCTCGGCGTGGCGGCCGGTCGCGGCGGCGACCTCCGCCAGGTCCAGCAACGCCCACGCGCCCTCCCAGAACCGGCGCGCGGCCCGCCAGGACTCGGCCGCCGGCTCCAGCGCCGACCGGGCGGCGGACGCGTCCCCGCGGGCGAGGAGGACGAGTCCGCGCGCGTGGCCGATCGCGGGCAGCGTGCCGGGGATGGCCCGGGCCTCGATCAGCGCGCCGGCCCGCTCCGACCAGGCGTGGGCGGCGTCGGCGTCGCCGCGCGCCAGATGGGCCCGCACGCCGGTGAGCAGGTACGGGAACAGGTAGGCGGCGTCGGCGACGTCGGCCGAGGCGTGGCGGCCCCGCTCGCAGAGGACGAGCGCGGCGTCGTGGTCGCCCCGCAGCCGGGCGGCTTCGGCCAGTCCCCACAGCGGGGGCGACAACCGCTGCAGCTCGGCCATCCGCTCCCCCTCGGCCAGCGCCTCCCCCAGCAGGCCGGCGGCGGCTTCCCAGTCACCGCGCCCCAGGGCCAGGTAGCCCAGGACGTACCGCGCGGTGATCCGGGTGGTGACCCCGCCCCGCCCGTCGGCCAGGGCGTGCCGCGCGGTCCGTCCGGCCGTCTGCCAGTCGCCGACGGCCCACTGGACGTGCGCGAGGTGCGAGGCCATGTAGTGCCGGTGGTTCCACAGCTCGACCCTCTCGGCGTACCGGATGCCCTCGGTGAGCCAGTCCTCGGCGCGGCCGTACTCCACCAGCACCGACGCGCATGACCCGATCATGCGGTACCCGCGCGCCGCCTCCGCTTCCTGATGCGTGCCGCGGGCGCGGGCGATCGCGCCTTCGAGCAGCGGCCAGCCCTGATCCATCCGTCCGGCGAAGACCAGGACCGATCCGAGCGTCGCGTCGGCGTTCAGGACGGCCTCCTCGTCGCCGATCCGGAGGCTTTCCGCGCGACCGCGCTCGGCGTGGTCGATCGCCTCGTCGAGGCGCCGGTCCAGCATGTACGCGGCGGCCATCGCCGAGCGCAGCCTGGCCCGCTCCAGATCCGCGCCGATCACCCCGTCCAGGCTGTCCAGCGCGCCGCGCAGCGTCCGCACCCGGGCGTCCAGACCGTCACCGAGCAGGTGGGCGACCGCGACCATGCGCGGCGCCAGCGCGGCCGCCGTGCGCGCGGCTCCGGCGCCGACGGCCACCTCGTGGGCGATCCGGTACGCCTCGGCGGCGGCGGTGTTGTCGTCGGCGGCCGCGGCCTCGTCGCCGAGCGCGGCGAACAGTTCGGCCCGCTCCGGCGGCGCGAGGCCGGGGGGCAGGTTGCGCACCGCCCGGCGGTACAGTTCGAGCGCCTGGCCGTGGGCCGACATCGCCGCGGCCTCGCGTGCGGCGATGATCGCGTGGCGGTACGCGTGCTCGGCGCGTTGCGCCTGCTCGAAATGGGCGGAGACGAACGCGCCGCGATAGCCGCGCTGCGCGGCGGTGCGCGCCGCGCTCTCGTGCAGGCGGCGTCGCGCCGGCAGGTCGGTGTCGGCGTACAGGGTGTCGCGGATCAACGCGTGCCGGAAGTCGAAGGTGACCGCGTCGGCGCCGGGCAGGACCAGATACGCCTCCTGCAACTCGCGCAGGGCCGCGGCGACCTCGGCCGGATCCGCTCCGGTGACGGCGGTCAGCAGGTCGAAGTCGAAGGAGCGGCCGATGACCGCCGCCGCGGACGCCACCGCGCGCGTACGCGCGGCCAGGTGCCGCGCACGGCTCAGTACGGCGTCGGCCAGCGTGTCGGGCACCGCGGCCGCCCGCACCGCCGGGCCGGACTGCGGTGTCGGCGCGCCGGCTCCGACGGCGGCGAGGAGTTCCTCGATGTGCAGCGGGATGCCGTCGCTGCGGTCGTGGACCGCCGCCACCAGCGAGGCCGGGGGCGGCCGGCCGAGCGTCGCGCCGATCATGGTCGCGGTCTGGACGGATGTCAGGCGCGTCAGCCGGATCTCCTCGGCGAGCCGCTGGGCCAGCAGGCGGGCGCGCAGCTCGCGCATGGGCAGGCCGGGGTACAACTCGTCGCTGCGGTACGCTCCCGCGACCAGCATCGGCCTGGTCGCGAGCCGGCCTGCCAGGTGGCCGAGCACGTCGAGGCTCAGGTCGTCGGCCCAGTGCAGGTCCTCCAGGATCGTCAGCACCGGACCGCCCGAGCCGGCCGTGACGAGCAGGTCGGCCAGGTCCTGCACCAGCAGGCGGCGCCGGTGGTGCGCGTCGCCGTCGGCGGCGGAGATCGCGCGCGCCCGCGAGGACAGGCCGCGGCCGAGCCGGCTCAGCGCGGGCTCGCCGGCGGCGGTCAGCTCCGCGGCCAGGTCCAGCAGCAGGCCCGCGAACGACTGCGCGTCGCCGGGGAACGCCGCCGCCCGTACCACCGTGAACCCCCCGGCCCGGGCGCGCCGGGCGATCACGCCGAGCAGCCGCGTCTTGCCGATGCCCGCCTCGCCCGCGACCAGCAGCAGCCCGCCGGCCCCGTCCGCGGCCCCGGCGAGCCGGCGGCCGGCCAGCGCGACCATGTCGTCCCTGCCCACCAGGACGGGCGACTGGACCACGCCGTGAGCCGGCATCGCGCGCTCCTTCCGGCAGCGGCATCCGGCGGCGGTGACGGCGAAATAGGTCACCTGACCGATGAATCCGTCCCCTCTCCGGATGCAGGCTTGACCGCATTCCAACCGGAAAGCGAGGAGCCCGCAATGGCGAAGTTCATGGACGTGCACAGCGGATTCGTCGGTGTGACCGAGGAGCAGCTGCGCGAGGCGCACGAACGGGATCTGGCTGTCGAGGCGAGCGAGGGCGTGCACTTCGAACGCGCGTGGCTCGACCCGGAGTCGGGCAAGGTCTTCTGCCTGTCGTCCGGCCCGTCGAAGGAGGCGGTGCTCCGCGTCCACGAGAAGGCCGGTCACCCCACGACGGAGATCTACGAACTGCCGATCGAGATCGAGTAGCCCGCCGATCGGCGCCGGCGCCTCGCGGGCGCCTCCGGCACGGTGGCGCGGCGGCGACAGGGGCGGACAGGGGCGGACAGGGGCGACGAGGACGACGGGGGGCAAGGGACGGACAGCGGCGACGGGGGCGCGGCTGTCGATGTTTCCCTCTCTGCGGGCCTACGATCTCGCTGGGGTCCGCAGAGAGAAGAGACTGATCTGATGTTCACCGGGCGAAGACGAGATCCGGGCGGGGCCGGCGGCTCCGCCCGCGCCCAGCTCGCGCTGATCGCCGCCGTCCAAGTCCTGGTGATGTCCACCTGGTTCTCCGCCTCGGCGGTCGTCCCCGCCCTGCGCGGCGAGTGGGGCATCACGCAGGGAGCGGCCACGTGGCTGACGATCTCGGTGCAGCTCGGTTTCGTCACCGGCGCGCTGCTGGCCGCGGCGCTGAACCTGCCCGACGTCGTCCCCGCGCACCGGCTCGTCGCGGTGTGCGCCCTGGCCGGTTCGGCGACGACCGCGGGTGTCGCGGCTTTCGCCGACGGGCTCTGGACGGCGGTGCCGCTGCGTTTCGCCACCGGCGTCGCCCTGGCCGGCGTCTACCCGCCCGGGCTGAAGCTGATGGCGTCGTGGTTCGACCGGGGGCGCGGCTTCGCCCTCGGGCTGCTGGTCGGCGCTCTGACGCTGGGCAGCGCGCTCCCCCAGCTCATCGGCGGCTTCGCCGCCCTGCCCTGGCGGACGGTGCTGTACGTGTCGTGTGCGCTGGCCGCCGCAGGCGGCCTGCTCGCCGCCGGGGTGGTACGGCCCGGCCCCTACTCTGCCCCGGCCGCGCCGTTCGCCCCGCGGTACATGATCACCCTGTTCCGGGAACGGGGCCCCCGTCTGGCCAATCTCGGTTATCTGGGGCACATGTGGGAGTTGTACGCCATGTGGACCTGGTTGCCCGCGTACATCACCGCGAGCCAGGCGGTCCGCCCCGGGCACGGCGCCGGGGCGCTGCCGCCCGGCGTGACCGCGTTCCTGGCGATCGGCGTGGCCGGCGTCGCCGGGTGCCTGCTCGCCGGGTGGCTCGGCGACCGCGTCGGCAGGGCTCGCCTGGCGGCGCTGGCGATGACGGTCAGCGGCGCCTGCTGCCTGCTGGCCGCGCTCGTCTTCGGCGGGCCTCCCCCGCTGGTGTTCGGGGTGCTGGTCGTCTGGGGCGCGTCCGTCATCGCGGACTCGGGCCTGTTCTCCGCCTGCACCAGCGAGGTCGCCGACCGCCGGTACGTCGGCACGGCCCTCACCGCCCAGACGGCTGCCGGGTTCCTGCTGACCGTCGTCACCATCCAGGCGACACCGCTGCTCGCCGAGGCGGTCGGCTGGCGGCTGGCGGTCGCGGTGCTCGGGATCGGGCCGCTCGCCGGCGCGGTCGCCATGATCCGGCTCCAGCGGTACATGACCTCGGAGCATCCACTCGCAACCGGAAGGACGGTGGCACGCCCATGAGCACGACCTGGCCGAAAGGCGCCCCGAGACCAGGCGACCGCGCCGAGCTCTCGCGCAAGGTGGAGCCGGCCGACATCGAGCTGTTCACCCGGATCAGCGGCGACCGCAACCCGCTCCACTACGACGAGGAGGCCGCCGCCGCGTCGCCCTTCGGCGAGATCATCGTCCAGGGCGGGGTGACCAGCGCGCTCCTCAACGCCGTCGTGGCGGAGCGGCTGCCCGGGCCCGGCACCGTGTTCCTGAACGTGAACTGGAACTTCCTGGCGCCGGTACGGCCCGGCGACGAGATCACCGGCACGGTCGAGGTCGTCGAGGTGCGAACGGACAAGCCGGTCACCAAGGTGCGCACCACCGTGACGCGCCAGGACGGCACCGTGGTCCTGGAGGGGACGGCGGTCTGCTACACGGTGGCGGTGGTCTGACGGCCCTGGCCGTCGCGGCACGTCGCGGCGCCGTGCGATCCGCGCCGGACCACCTCCGCCGGGCTGGCACTGGCCGGTCCCCGCTCCTTCGGCTACGACTGCGACTACCTGCCCCGGCCCGTCTCCCCTGGCCCACAGGTTCCCGAATCCGGTTCGGCCGCATCCCGTTGATCGCCGCCGTCACCGGGTAGAGGGGCCGGCGTGCTGAACGATACGAGCGGGCGGAGCGCCCACCGTGCCCTGGTCATCGGCATCGCGGCCAGCGCCGTACTGACCGGGATGGTGTGGCTGCTCGGCCGGCGGCTGAGCGACGTCCCCCTCCTTCCCGACCAGGGCGCGTCCTGGTACTACTGGAAGCTGCCCGAGCCGACCGCCTGGACCCGGGCCTCGGCCTGGCTCGGCTACGCCGCCCACCAGGCGGCGATCTGGGGGCTGATCTACTACGCCCAGACACGGGTCCGCCGCTACACCTCGGGCCTGCACGCCGTCAACGTCGTCGCCCTCGCGGTGAACTTCGCCTTCGTGCTCCTGCACACCCTGCAGACCCACCTGTTCTACGACGGGCTCGCCCAGGACGTCTCGATCTTCAGCTCCCAGGGGTCGGTCGTCCTGCTGCTGGTCGTGGTCCTGCTGATGGAGAACCGCCGCCGCGGGCTGTTCTTCGGCAGGCCCGCGCCCATCGGCGCCGAGGTCGTCGGGTTCGCCCGCAAGTACCACGGCTACCTGTTCAGCTGGGCCGCCGTCTACACCTTCTGGTACCACCCGATGGAGGCCACCAGCGGTCACCTGATCGGCTTCTTCTACATGTTCCTGCTCCTGCTGCAGGGCAGCCTCTTCCTGACCCGGGCGCACACCGACCGCCGGTGGACCTTCACCCTGGAGATCATGGTGGCGGTGCACGGCACCCTCGTGGCCGTCATGACCAGCGGCCCCGGCGGCGCCTGGCCGATGTTCCTGTTCGGCTTCCTCGGCGTCTTCCTGATCACGCAGATGCACGGCCTCGGACTGTCGGCGGCCGTCAGGTGGCTGCTCGCCGCCGCTTACGCCGGAGCCGTCCTGGCGGTGTACGGCGCCCGCGGCCTCGGCGCGGCCACCGAGATCGTCCGCATCCCCGCGGTCGAGTATCTCCTGGTCGCCGTGGTCGCCCTGCTGATCTGGCTCGGGCTGCGGGTGTCCAGGCTCCTGACCGGAGCGGAATCCCCCGTCAGCCGTCGAGGAGCCGGTCGTCCAGATGCGCCCCGTAGAACGCGGTCTGGCGGGCCATGATGACGCTCATCGGCGTGCCGCGCGGCACGCCGTAGACGGTCCCGGGAAAGTCGAGGCCGCGCTGCTTCTCCCACAGCTCGTCGTGCCGGTCGGGGGAGAACAGCTCGGCCGGGTCCCCGGCCGCGATCCAGCCGACCGGCACGACGCCGTCCGGCTCCAGCCGCGAGTTGACGTGCAGCACGCTGTTGATCCGCAGCTCCGAGCGTGTCCCCGCCACGGATCCGGGGAACAGCGACGCGCCCGTGGCCACGAAGACCTCGTCCTCGACGGTCGCCCCGTTGACGTGCGCGTGCGGGCCGATCAGCACCGCGTCGCCCAGCACCGCCGGGTGCTCCGCCCGGCCGCGGACCAGCGCGTTCTCCATCACCACCACGTCCGCGCCGATGCGCACCTCGCCGTCCTCGGCGGTGAGCACGGCGCCGTGCAGGATCCGCGCCCGCTCGCCCAGGACGACCCCTCCGCACAGAACCGCCGAGGGGGCGACGTAGGCGGACTCGGGAACGACCGGCCGCTTGCCTCGGTGCTCGATCAGCATGCCCCGAGCGTAGAGGGCGCTCTCTGGAGAGAAATACCTTAGGGAGGTATGGTGTCATGAAGAGCGAGGTCACCACGAGCGGAGACGCGGCATGGCGGGATACCCCCATGACGAGCAGGACCGCTCCCAAGCCGGTACGGCGCGATTGGCCGTACAGCGCGGGGTGCGCCTACGGCGCGTGGCGGTACGGCGCGGTTGGCGCCGGTACGGCGCGCACCCGGG
>NZ_BOOH01000051.1 GCF_016863135.1 Planobispora longispora | reverse complement strand
ATCGCAGGCTGACCGCCGCGGCTCTGTTTCGGTTACAACAATTCCGGCGAATCGGGTGAACCTTTCGCGGCGTTCGGGATTCTAACCACCGGTATCGCCCCCTTTTCCGAGGAGAACTGTCGTGAAGTACTGGGCCCTGGCCGCCGGCGCCGCACTCGCCGTATCCGCCGCCGCCCTTCCGGCACAGGCCGCCGCCCCGGAGCGGAGCGGCGCCCCGGCCCCGCTGACCGGGCAGGGTGTCTATCTGAGCTACGGGAACGGCATCCGGGTGCTGAAGAACGACGGGCGGCCGGTCTGGGCCAGCCGCGACGCCTCCTTCGCCGGGCAGTTCTCCGCCTCCCCCGACGGCCGGAAGGTCGCCTGGATCGACGGCAAGGGCCGCCTGCACGTCTCCAGCACCGCCGGCGGGAAGACCACGGACAAGGTCGTCGCCAGGGGCGCGGCCTACGGCGGTCCCTGCATGACCCCCGCCTGGTCGGCCGACTCCCGGCGGATCGCCTTCCCCACCACGGCCGGGGCCGGCGGGTCCGGGCAGGGTGATCGCACCGCCGTCGCCGCGGTCGGCTCCGACGGCAAGGGCCTCACGACGCTCGGCACGACGCTCGGCCCCTGCCACCTCACCTGGTCGGCCGACGGCCGTACCCTCGCCGGATACGCCGGGGACACCGTCGGCGTGCATCTCCTGACCACCGGGTCGCGCGTCTCGGCGAAGGTCCCCGGCATCAAGCTCGCCAACCACGTGGAGAGCCTCTCCCCCGACGGCCGCCGCGTCGTGGTGAACGCGATCGGCGCGAACGCGGACGCCGGGGACGGCTCCTGGCCGCTGTCCTTCGTCCCGTCGATCCACGACACGCGGACCGGCAAGAAGATCGCCATCCCGGTCGAGGGCAGGCTGATCGGCGCCCGTTACCTGCGTGACGGCCGCCTGGTGGTCCGGGTCGCGGGCAAGGCCGGAAACACGCTGGTCGTCCTGGACTCCTCCGGCAAGACCCTGCAGAGCCTGAGCGAGAAGCCCGCCGTCAGGCGGCTGGGGCTGCTCCAGATCACCGGCTGAGCCGGCGCCCGCTCTCCCGGAGCCCCGCGGAGCCCCGGAGTCCCCCGGAAATCGCGGGGACTCCGGGGAACTCCCGGGAGACGGATATCGGGCGGTCTCCGGGGGAGAAACCCCAGCGGATATCGTCCGGGCTCTCGGGAGGAAACCCATGTGGTGGCGTGACGCCGTCGTCTACCAGGTCTACCTGCGCTCGTTCGCCGACTCCGACGGCGACGGCGTGGGCGACCTGGAAGGGCTCCGGGCCCGGCTGTCCTACCTGTCCGCGCTGGGCGTCGACGGGATCTGGCTCAATCCCTGCTACCCCTCCCCCGGCGCCGACCACGGCTACGACGTGGCCGACTACACCGACGTCGACCCCCGCTACGGCGGCCTGCCCGCCTTCGACCGGCTGCTGGCCGAGGCCCACGCCCTCGGGCTGAAGGTCTTCATGGACCTGGTGCCCAACCACTGCTCGGTCGAGCACGCCTGGTTCAAGGAGGCGCTGGCCGGCGACCGGGCCGCGCGGGAGCGGTTCATCTTCCGGCCGGGCCGGGGCGACGAGCCGCCCAACAACTGGCACTCCGTCTTCGGCGGCCCGGCCTGGACCCGGGTGGACGACGAGTGGTACCTGCACAGCTTCGACTCCGGCCAGCCCGACTTCAACTGGCGCAACCCCGAGGTCGCCGCCTACTTCGAGGACGTGCTGCGCTTCTGGTTCGACCGGGGCGTGGACGGCTTCCGCATCGACGTGGTGCACATGTTGTTCAAGCACGCCGACCTGCCCGACTGGCCGCACCACCCGGAGTACAACATCCTGGCGCAGAACCAGCCCGAGGTGCACGACGTGCTGCGCCGCTGGCGCAAGATCGCCGACGCCCGCGAGCGCATCCTCGTCGGCGAGATCTGGGTGCCCACGGTCGGCGATCTCGCGCTCTACCTGCGCCCCGACGAGCTCCAGCAGGCGTTCTACTTCGACCTGCTGGTCTGCCCCTGGGACGCCTCCCGCTTCCGCGCCTCCATCGAACGGGGCCTGGAGCAGATCGTCTCCACCGGCGCGGTCATCACCTGGACGCTCGCCAACCACGACGTGCACCGGACCGTCAGCCGCTTCGGGCTGGTCTCCCGCACCGGCGGGCCGGACACCCGGCCGCGCGGCGTGGTGGACGTCGACCTGGGCGTACGGCGGGCACGCGCCGCGATGATGCTGGTGCTGGCCCTGCCCGGCTCGGTCTACCTCTACCAGGGCGAGGAGGCCGGCCTGCCCGAGGTCCTCGACCTGCCCGACGAGCTCAGGCAGGACCCGACCTGGTTCCGTTCGGGCAAGAAGGAGCACGGCCGCGACGGCTGCCGTGTCCCGCTGCCGTGGACGTCCGAGGGACCGTCGTTCGGCTTCTCCACCTCGTCGATCACCTGGCTGCCGCAGCCGGACTGGTTCGGCGCGTTCGCGATCGAAGAACAGGCGGCCCGTCCCGACTCGACCTGGTCCCTGCACCGCGACGCCCTGCGGATGCGCGCCGGGTTCAAGGGCCGGCTGGAGTGGCTGCCCTCCGGCCGCGAGGATGTGATCATCTTTCAGCGGGGCGACATGGTCTGCGTGACCGTCTTCGGCGGCGACCCGTACCCGGTGGAGTGGGGCACGCCCGCGCTCAGCTCCGCCGTCACGCACGCCGGGACGGTGGCCGGGGCGAGCACCGCCTGGTTCCGCCTCTGATCGGGCGGGTCCGCCGGGTCCCATGCCGCCTGCCCATGGCCGGGCGCATGGCGGCGCTTCGGAGTTAGGGTTCGAGCCACACGCCCCCGCGAGCCCCGCAGGGCTTCGCGCCCCGCCCGTCGCCGCCGCGCCCGTCGATGAGGAGACCGTCGTGCACCCTCGGGCCCTGATCCTCGGAACGGCACTCGCCGTGTCCGCCGCACCCGCGTCCGTCGTCGCTCCCGCGCCCGCCGTCCCCGTGCCCGCCGGCAGCCCCGCCGCCGCGACCTCCCCGTCCGCAGGCGCCCGGCCGGCCGGGGGCGTCTACGTCGCCCATTTCGGCGACCGCCGGGAGAACAAGGTGGAGGCGCTCGTCCACCGTCGGGGCGCGTGGACCCGCCGGACGGCGGGCGGGCCGGGCTTCGTCGGCCAGTTCTCGGTCTCCCCGGACGGCCGGCGGATCGCGTGGATCGACGCCAGGTCGCGGCTGCGCGTCACGGGTCCCTCCGGTGACAGGGTGATCGCCCGCGACGCCCGGTACATCGGGCCCTGCGCGACCCCCGCCTGGTCACCCGACGGCAGGCGCGTCGCCTACCCGCTGGACGCCGAGGCCGGGACGCCGGTCGTCATGGTGGTCGGCGCGGACGGCAGGGGCCGGGCCAGACTCGGCAGGACCCGGGGAGTCTGCCACCTGGCCTGGTCGGGGGACGGCAGGGTGCTGGCCGGTTACGCCGGCACCACCGACGGCGTGTGCCTGCTGGACACCGTGACCGGGAAGTCCCGCCGCGTCCCCGGCGTCGACCTCGCCAACCACGTGGAGAGCCTGTCGGAGGACGGGCGCAGGATCGTGGTGCGCACGATCCGCAGGAGCGAGCCGGCCGGGGACGGAAGCTGGCCGGCGTGGTTCACCCCGTCGATCTACGACACCCGTACCGGCAGGAAGATCGCCGTCCCGGTCGGGGGCAGGTTGATCGGCGCCCGCTACCTGCCCGGCGACCGGCTGGCGGTCCGGGTCGCGGGCAGGACTCACAACACCCTGGTCATCGTCTCGTCAGGCGGGACCCGCGAGCGCGTGGCCGAGCCCGCCCGGGTGAGGAAGCACGCGCTGGTCCGCGTCCTGCGCTGAGCCTCCCGGCGAGGAGCGGGCCGGGGGATCCGGGCGCGGCCCGATCCCCGCCCTGCACGGGCGTCACCCCGTTCCCAGCCTTCCGCCCGCCGCGAATAAAGTTGAGACCGTGGCTCAACTGCGAATCGCCCTGGCTCAGACCAATCCCACGGTCGGCGACCTGACGGCCAACGCCGACAAGCTCGTCGAGTGGACCCGGCGTGCCGCCGGCCGAGACGCGCACCTGGTGGTCTTCACCGAGATGTTCCTCACCGGCTACCCGGTCGAGGACCTGGTGCTGCGGAACTCGTTCGTGGAGGCGTCGGTCGCGGCGGTCGAGGCCGTGGCCGGGCGGTTGGCCGAGGAGGGGCTCGGCGAGATCCCCGTGGTCGTCGGATACGTCGACCGGGCCAGGCTCGCCCCGCGGGTCGGGCAGCCCAAGGGCGCCCCGCTCGACGCGGCGGCGCTGCTCCACCGGGGCCGCGTGGTCGTCAAGACCGCAAAACACCACCTGCCGAACTACGGCGTCTTCGACGAATACCGCTACTTCGTGCGCGGCGACCGGCTGCCGATCTTCCGGCTGCACGGGGTGGACGTGGCCGTCGCCGTCTGCGAGGACCTGTGGCAGGACGGGGGGCCGGTCGCGGTGGCGGCCGAGGCCGGGGCGGGGCTGCTGGTGGTGCCGAACGCCTCGCCGTACGAGCGGGAGAAGGACGACGTGCGCCTGGCGCTGGTCTCCCGGCGGGCACGGGAGGCGGGCTGCGCCCTCGCCTACGCCAACCAGGTCGGCGGGCAGGACGAGCTGGTCTTCGACGGCGACTCGATCATCGTCTCGGCCTCGGGCGAGCTGGTGGCGCGGGCCGCGCAGTTCACCGAGGAACTGCTGGTGGCGGACCTGGAGCTGCCCGAGGCGTCCCCCCGCGGACCCGACGCGTTCGAGGTGGACGCCGGGGACGGCACCGTCATCACCGTGCAGCGGGTGGAGCTGTCGGCCCGCCCGCTGGAGCCGTACGAGCCGGAGCCCCCGACGATCGCCGCGCACCTGGACGACACCGCGGAGGTCTACTCCGCGCTGGTCCTCGCGGTCCGCGACTACGTCGCCAAGAACGGCTTCCAGTCGGTCATCCTCGGCCTGTCCGGCGGCATCGACTCGGCCCTGACGGCCACCATCGCCTCCGACGCGATCGGCCCGGACCGGGTCCACGCGGTGCTGATGCCCTCGGTCTACTCCTCCGAGCACTCGCTGGCCGACGCGCAGGAGCTGGTGAACCGGCAGGGGATCAACGCCCAGATCGTGCCGATCGCCGACATCGTGACCTCCTTCGAGAAGGACATCCACCTGACCGGGCTCGCCGCGGAGAACCTCCAGGCCCGGGTACGCGGCATGATCCTGATGGGCCTGTCCAACCAGCACGGCCACCTGGTGCTGACCACCGGCAACAAGAGCGAGCTGGCCACCGGCTACTCCACGCTCTACGGCGACTCCGCGGGCGGCTTCGCGCCCATCAAGGACGTCCTGAAGACCCTGGTCTGGAAGCTCTCACGCTGGCGCAACGCCCAGGCAGGCGTCTCCAGCCCCTTCCTGTACGACTTCCCGCGCCCGCCGATCCCGGAGAACTCCATCGAGAAGGAGCCCAGCGCCGAGCTCCGCCCCGACCAGCGCGACACCGACTCCCTGCCGGTGTACGACGTGCTGGACCGCCTCCTGGACGACTACGTCGAGAAGGACATGGGCTCGGCCGAGCTGATCGCCGCCGGCCACGACCCCGCCCTGGTCGCCCGGGTCATCCGCCTGGTCGACCTGGCCGAGTACAAGCGCCGCCAGTATCCCCCGGGCCCCAAGATCACCCCCAAGAACTTCGGCCGCGACCGCCGCCTCCCCATCACCACCCGCTGGCGCGAGACCACCCCCTGACGTGTTTCCCGGCGGGCGCGGCCGGGGCCTTCCCGGGCGGGGCGACCGGCGGCGGTGTCAGCCGCTGAGGCCGGCCTCGCGGAGGAAGGTCGGCACGGCCGTGACGCGCCGGTGGACCAGCGGTTCGGCGGTGAGGCCGAGCTTGGCGAAGATGGCGTTGACGTGCTTCTCCACCGACGACTCCGACAGGGACAGCTCGGCGGCGATGCCCGCGTTGCCGCGGCCCTGGGCCATCTCGCGCAGGACGTCGAGCTCGCGGGCGGTGAGCGGGGCGAGGGGTGACTCTCGCAGCCGGACGCGGCGGGTGACGAGCGCCTCGACCACCTGGGGGTCGATGACCGATCCGCCGCGGGACACCTCGCGCAGCGCGTCCAGCAGCCGGTTCAGGTCGCCGATGCGGTCCTTGAGCAGGTAGGCCAGGCCGGCGGTGCCGTCGCGGAACAGTTCGAAGGCGTAGGACTCGTCGACGTACTGGGACAGGATGACCACGCCGATCTCCGGGTGGCCCGCCTTGATGGCGTGGGCGGCGTCGATGCCCTCCATCGCCCGGCCGGTCCGGTCGGCCTGGGCGGCTCCGTTGACCGGGCCCGCCGCAGAGTCATAGGTGGGCAGGCCCTCCGGGACCGCTCCGGGGGGCATGCGGATGTCGGTCAGCACGGCCTCGGGGCGCATGCGCCGTACCGCGTCGAGCAGTTCGGGCGCGGAGCCGACCGCGGCCTGGACGACGACCTCGCCGGAGTCCTCCAGCAGGCGCCGCGCGCCCTCCCGGACGAGGTAGTTGTCGTCGGCCATGACGATCCGCAGGGGTTCAGGCATCGATGTCCTCCGGCCGGGTCAGGGGAATCTCCATGCGCAGTTCGGTGCCCTCCCCCTCGGCGGTGTCCACCCGCAGGGCGCCGCCGACGATGTCGAGCCGGTCGGCGAGCCCGGTCAGGCCCAGCCCGTGACCGGCCGCCGGGTCGAACAGCAGCCCCTGGTCGCTGAGGACCGGCGGATGGATCGTGTAGGCGAACTCCCTCAGACCGTTCAGGAGTGTGCCCAGGTCCTGATGGAGCTCGGCCAGGTCCTGCCCGCCCCGCGGGTCGCCGCGCCCCAGCCGCTGCCGGACCAGCCCCAGCTTGGCGGTCAGGGCCACCACCTCCTGCTGCACGCCGTCGTGCAGGTCACGCTGGATGCGGCGGCGCTCGGCGTCCTGCCCCTGGGCGACCCGCTCCCGGGAGGCGGACAGCTCGGCCGCCTGCCGCCGGATCAGCCGGAGCTGCGCGGACAGCTCGGCGGTGAGGTGGATGTTGTGCACGGCGGCCGCCGCCTGGCCGGCGAGGTAGCCCAGGAGGCGGCGGTCCTCCTTCAGGAACGGGCCGTCCCGCCGGGGACCGCACTCGATGCTGCCCAGCACCCTCTGGCCGTGGATGATGGGGACCACCAGCGCCGGGTCCGCCCGCTTCCCGGCGCCGACCCCCTGCGCGCTCCCGGCCCGGGCGACGTCCGGGTCGAGGCGTACCCGGGCCCAGGTCAGGTTCAGCCCCCGGCGCACGGTCTCGGCCAGTTCCTGCAGCAGCGTGGCCGGGCCCTGTGCTTTCTCCAGCGCCGCGCCGAACCGGCTGAGCAGCCGGTAGCCGTCGAGCCTGGCGCCGAAGACCCACCGGTCGGCCAGCTGCTCCAGCCGCCCGCGCACCGGCTGGAGCAGCAGGGTCACACCGATCGCCAGCAGCACGGCGGCGTACATGGGGAACGGCCCCAGCAGGACCCAGCCGGCCACGGACGGCCGGCCCGCGGCCGGCGCGAGAGCGACGGCCAGCGCGATCGCACACCCGCCGACTGCCGCGAGCACCGTGCAGAGAGCTCGCATACGCCCATTCTGTGTGCGGCGGCCAGGCATCACCAGGAGGCCCGCCTGGGGTCAGCCTGGAGGAAAACCCCACCCCACTCTGAGGGTTCACCCGGTTAAACACCCGCCTCCCGCTTCCTAGCGTCGACTGTGTGGAAGCGAGAAACCGGAGGCACTCATGACCAGCGCTTCAGCGGCACGGCCCGCCCGCCCCTCGTTCGCACGCCAGGCGTACGCCGTCCTGTGCGTGCTCCTGCTGGGCGCGGTCGTGATCCAGTTCTATTTCGCCGCGTTCGGCGTCTTCACCGTCCCGGAGAACGACTCGCAGTTCATCATGCACCGGATCAACGGCTCGGGCGCCATTCCGATCCTCACCCTCCTGGCAACAATCATGGCCGCGATCGCGAAGGCCCCCGGCCGCCTGATCGGGTTCACCCTCCTGCCCTTCGGCCTCATCATCGTGCAGATCCTCTGGTTCATCCTGGCGGGCATCACCGGGTCGTCCGAGGAGCAGACGAACGTGGCCGGCCAGGCCATCCTCGGCCTGCACGCGGTCAACGGGCTGGTGATCCTGTGGGTCTGCATCGTGCTGGTACGGCGGGCGCGCGCGCACGCGGAGGCGGGCCTCGCCCCGGCGTCCTCCGCGGCTCCCGGGACCTCCGGGGTCTCCGTGGAGCCGTCCTGGGACGGGTCTGAAGCCTCCCGGGTCGTCCCGCTCCCGGAACGCGCCCAGGTCAGCGCGGACTCCCCGCAGTTCCCCCCGGATCAGCGATGACCCGCGCCCTCCTCGCCCTGGACCTGGCCCTGACCGTGCTGGTCGCCGGGTTCTGGCTGGGCGCGGGCATCACCGTGGCCGTCCGGCAGGAGGGGGCCGGGCGGCGCGGTGCGCTCGTCGGGGCGGCCCTGACCGGCCTCGCCGTCGCCGCGACCGCCGGCCGGATCGCGACCGTGGCGGCCCTCGCCGCCCAGGGCTGGTGGTTCGCGCAGGAGAAGGCGGTGCTGGCGCTCCCGCTGGTGGTCCTCCCCGCCCTGGTGGCGGTGCCGCTCGCCGGTCCCTTCCTCGTCGCGGCGGCACGGGGGCGTGCCGCGACGCCTTCGCCGGCCGTGCGGACCGCCCTGCTGACCACCGGGTACGGCGCGGCGGCGGGCCCGATCGCGACCCTGGTCGTCGGCTACCCGGCGACCCCGGTCTCCGGGCTCGTCCTGGTGACCCTCGTGGCGGCGGCGTCGGGGATCACCTGGCTGACGGTCAGCGGGCGCGGCCGTCCCGTCACGGCGGGGGCGCTGGGAGTGGTCTGCCTGCTCGCGGTCGCGATCCCCGCGGGCTCCGCCTGGTCGCGCACCTCCGATCTCGCGGGCGGACACGCGCACGGCGCGGACCCGGGCGACGCCCACTCGGGGGGCACCCACTCGGGCGACACGCACCCGGACGGCACGCAGCCGGGCGGCACGTCCGTGGCCGGGCTGCGCACGCCCGCCGACGCGGAGGGGCCGCTCCGGCGCTTCGTCCTCACCGCCCGCCAGGAGCGGGTCGCCCTGCCCTCGGGCCGGACCCTCGACGCCTGGACCTTCGGCTCGCTGCCCGGCCCGGCCCTGACCGTCACCGAGGGCGACCTGGTGCAGGTCGAGCTGCGCAACACCGACATCGCCACCGGGGTGAGCCTGCACTGGCACGGATACGACGTGCCCAACGGCGAGGACGGGGTCGCCGGGGTGACGCAGGACGCCGTCATGCCCGGCGGCGCCTTCACCTACCGGTTCCTCGCCGACGTCCCGGGGACCTACTGGTACCACAGCCACCAGAACCCGGCCGAGTCCGTTCCCCGCGGTCTGTTCGGCACGCTCGTCGTCCTCCCCCGGCCGGCCGCGACGAGCCCTGACACCGGCACGTCCACGGCGGGCCCAGGCCCCGGCCAGCCCACAACGGACCCCGGCACCGGCCAGTCCACAACGAACCCAGACGCAGGCCAGTCCACAACGGATTCAGGCGCAGGCCAGTCCACAACGAACCCAGGTGCCGGTCTGTCCACGACGGGTTCCGGCGCCGGTCTCGATCTCACCCTGCCCGTGCACACCTTCGGCGGCGTCACGACGCTCGGCGCCAGCGACCTGCCCGGCACGCGTGAGATCCCGGCGGGGACCCCGGTCCGCCTCCGGCTGGTGAACACCGACTCGGTCCCGCGCCGGTTCTCGCTGGACGGCTCCCCGTTCCGGGTGGTGGCGGTGGACGGCCGTGATCTGTCCGGGCCGTCGGAGGTGTCCGGCGTGGTGCTCAGGGTGCCCGCCGGATCCCGCCACGACCTCGCCTTCACGATGCCCGCCCGGCCGGTGCGGCTCGCCGTGGAGGGAGCACCGTGGACCGGCCTGGTCCTGACCCCGCCCGCCGCTCCCGGGACCGCCCCGGGGACCGCCCCGCCCGCCACCACGCCCCGAACCGGCGTGCCCGATGTCACCGCGCCCGCCGGCGCCGTCCCGTTCGTGGACGCGCCGGTGCTCGACCTGCTCTCCTATGGTTCCCCCGCGCCGCCGCCGGAGGAGTTCGGCCCGCTCCGCTACGGCGCGCCCGTCCCGGCGGAGGCGTTCGACCGCGACTACACGATGGTGCTCGACCGCCAGTTCAGGTTCGTCGGCCGCGTGCCCCAGTACGCCTACACCGTCGACGGCGAGGTCTTCCCGCACGTGCCGCCGCTGCGGGTCCGCGAGGGCGAGCTGATCCGCCTCACCGTGGTCAACCGGGGATCCGACACCCATCCCATGCACCCGCACGGCCACCACGTGCTCGTCCTGTCCCGCGACGGGAAGGTCCCGGAGGGCGGTCCGCTCTGGCTGGACACCTTCGACGTCCAGCCCGGCGAGGTGTGGCAGGTCGCGCTGCGCGCCGACAACCCCGGCATCTGGCTCGCGCACTGCCACGATCTCACCCACGCCGTCGCGGGCATGGTGCTGCACTTCGCCTACGACGGCGTCGGCACGTCCTTCGGCGTCGGCGGCACGACCGCCAACCATCCCGAGTAGGCGCGTCTCCCGGCCGGAGTGGGTCCGGCCGGGCGGCCACCGGGACTCCGGATCGGCGGGGCACGGCGGGACGAGGCGTCCTCGGAGCGCTCCAGGCCGTTCCCAGCGCGTCCTCGGGGCGTTCCCGAGACGTTCCCAGCGCGTCCTCGGGGCGTTCCCGAGACGTTCCCGGAGCCGCCCGTTCCCGAGGCGTCCTCGGGACACTCTCAGTGGGGAAGGGCGCGGTCGAGGTAGGCGCGGAGCAGTTCCTTGGTCTCGGCGACGTAGTGGGGGTCGCCCCCCGGGGACTCGCGGAAGGCGAGCTTGAGCAGGGCATCGGCGGCCTCGACGGCGACGGTCATGGGACGGATCAGGTCGGCCGCGTCGGCGGGGGCGATCCGGCGGGCGAGATGGGCCGCCAGGGACTCGGCGACCACCTTGTTCTCGCGGAAGTCCACGACGGCGAAGCCCGGGACGGTGCGCTTCATCTCGACGTACTCGTCCACGATCAGGTCCACCATGGCCGTCCAGTGCGTCACTCCCGCCAGCCGCCGCTCGACCCCGGCCAGGAAGCGCTCCAGGTTGCGCCGGGCCAGGGCGTCGGCCAGGCCGCGCTTGTCGCGGAAGAAGTGGTAGATCGAGCCGATCGGCACCTCGGCGCGGGCCGCCACCGCACGGGTGCTCAGCGCCTCGTAGCCCCCCTCGTCGAGCAGGGCGGCGGCCGCGTCGAGCATCTGGTTCACCCGTTCCACGCTGCGCTGCTGGACCGGGTTTCGGCGTACGGAGGATCCCACGGCCTCAATCATGCCGCGAGCAGCAGGGTGAGCCCGCCGAGGGTATAGCAGATCATCAGGATCAGCAGCGGGATCTGCCCGGCGACCGCCCGCACCGGCGCGAACAGCCGCACCGAGCGGTCGTGGGCGGCGACGACGCCCACGACGTGACCGATCACGATGGCCAGCACCTGGACGGAGGCGATCACGCCGGGCCCGACGACCTCGGGGTCCACGGCCCGCTCCAGGCCGAAGGAGAGGACGGCCGCCCGCTGGCCCTCGATGACCAGGAGGGAGAAGTAATGGGCGATCAGGTAGCCGACCGCGATCGGGATGAGCGAGTGGGCGAACAGGGCCGCCGCCCCGCCCCCGGTGACCCGTACGCCGCTTCCCGGCCCCGGGCCCCCGGTTCGCGCGCCGCCGATCAGCCCGGCCGCGCCGACGCACGCCCGGTAGAGCAGCGCCACGAGGAGGATCGCGGCGAGCAGGCCCAGGGTCCCGGTCGCGGTACGGCCCAGCGGCCCGGACTGCAGGGCGTCCACCCACCACGTCGCGCCGGAGAAGCCGTCGTAGCCGGTCGAGCCGAGCAGCACGCACACGGTGGCGACCAGGCCGGGGGCCGGGCGCAGGGCGTCGAGGCCGTTGAACGGGTTGCGCAGGACGAGCCTGCCGTCGTCCCGGCGGCCCAGCGGGGACAGGCGGCCGATCAGGGCGGAGTAGACCTCGAAGGCGTCGGCCCGGTCGAACCATCCGGCGCCGTACCGCAGGGCCCCGGCCAGGTGCGCCGCGCTGTACAGCGTGAAGAAGGCCAGCAGCGTGGCGGTCGAGGCCGGTTCCGGCGAGACCAGTTCCATCCAGGTGAACGCGGTCAGGCCGAGCGCGGCCGGCCAGTATCCGAAGGGGGCGGGGCCCCGGTCCCGGCCGCCGAGCAGCAGGTGGATCGTGCGCAGCGGGTTGAGCGGTTTCCAGACCGGGCCGAACAGCAGCGACGCCGGGACCAGGCCGACCCAGAACACCACGTAGACCAGGTGGGCGGCCGGGTTCCGCTCCGGGTCGTCGGGGCCCAGCAGCATCCACGCCCCGGCGAAGGCGGTCCCGGCCAGGCCCAGGATCCGCAGGGTCCAGCGGGTCCGCGCGCCCCCGGGCAGCGCCACCGGCCGTCCCGCCGCACCGCCCCGGAAGCGCGAGTCCGCCCAGAGCAGCGCGAGCCCCAGGAACGAGACGAACAGCGCCGCGAACGCCCCGGCGAAGGCGTAGAACAGCGGGATCGGCAGGTCGTGCCGGTCCCCCACGCCGTGCGCGAGCACCTCCGCCGCCGGGTTCATCGGACCAGGAGCTGGGTGAGGACCAGCCCGGAGTCGTGGGTCTCGACGTCGAACAGGCCGGTGCGGCCGGCGATGAAGTCGACGGTGGCCGGTCTGCCCGGCTCCAGGGGGCGGGTCAGGTCGAAGCCGTGGATGTGCAGTTCGTCGGCGGTGTCGGAGGTGACGACCAGGCGGACGGCGTGCCCTTTGACGACCTCGACGCGGCCGGGGGCGGGGGTGACCTTCCCCGCGGCGATCGTGATGTTCAGCGTCGGGCCCTTGGGCGCGCCGTAGGCGTCGTAGGCCGGGGGCGCGGTGGCCACGGCGTGGTCGGTCCCGGGGTTGTGGTGGCCGGTGGAGATGGTGCAGGCGGTCAAGAGCGCGCAGGCGGTCAAGAGCGCGCCCGCGCCCGCCGGCGCCGGCGCCCAGCGCGGGGGTCTCACGCGTGGGCCTCCTGCGGGACCTCGGCGGGAGCCGCCGCGCGGCGCGGCCTCGGGGCGATCAGGACGATCGCCCACAGGGTCCATACGCCGGTGAGCAGGCCGCGGATCCAGCCGGGGCCGACCGGCAGCAGCGGGATCATCACGATCGCCTTGTCGAACGCGTCGGCGAGGGTGAGGACGCCGAGCACGACCGTGAACCAGCCGAAGACCCTCCTGCCCGCCGGGCCGCTCCCGGCCAGCCGCCCGGCCCCGATCAGCCACACGCCCATCAGCGCGAGGGCCACGGCGGGCAGCACCGTGTATCCGTACGCCGCCCCGAAGACGTCCAGGGTCAGGCCCGCCAGCCCGATCGAGGTGACCGCCAGCCCGGCGCGCGAGGGGAACCTGCGGCGCCAGAGCAGGACGGCGACCAGGCCGAGGACGAGAGAGCCCGCCAGCGCGAGCTGGATCTCGACCCGGGCCAGGCCGGTCGAGCCGTACCAGTCGCAGCCGGCCGGCAGCCGCCGCTCGCGGACGCTGTACTCGCTGCACAGGTAGTTCTTGGCGATCTTGACCGGCTCGCTGAGGACGCGGGACGGTCCCGCCGAGCCGCAGGCGGGCAGCGCCCAGGGGGTGGACGGGCCGGCGTCGCGCTGCCAGCAGTTGCCGCCGCCCTGGCCGTCCCAGGAGACGCCCGCGCCGTTGGGGCGGCTCTCCCCGGCGGGCGTGACGCCGAGCCGGTTGCCCTCGTAGAGGTTGTGGTGGGAGGTGTCGAACTGCTTGTCCCAGGACTCCTCGCCCCGGATGAAGGCGGGCACGGCCAGCAGGTTGAAGGCGGCCTCGTCGTGGCCCCAGATCCAGTTGTCCCGGAAGACGTTCCAGTTGCCGCCCGCGGTGATGACGCCCGTTCCCGGGGGCATGCCGATCTGCGGGCAGACGACGCCCCGCTCGTAGCCGCGCTCGGCCGGGGGCTTGGCGCAGGTGCCGTCGGCGACGTGCCGGTAGTAGTCCTGGTTGTTGTCGTAGATCTTGTTGCGCTCGAACTTCGCGTGGTTCTGCGGCAGGCCGGGGTGCCCGGGGAAGGCGCTGTCCATCGAGGCGCCGCCCATGTTCGCGTAGAACTCGTTGTCGTGGGCGTAGACCGAGTCGCCCGCCGTGCCGGAGTAGCCGACCATGTTGTGGTGGCTCTTGCAGCGCTGGATCTCGATGGAGTAGCGCGGCACGTCGTGGCCGCGGCCGTTGTTGATGTCCGAGGCGCTGCCCGGGTAGATGCCGGAGTCGCCGTTGCCGTAGGACTCGCAGTCGGTGTAGAGGCCGTGGTCGCTGGCGAAGGTCAGGAAGCCGTACTCGTCGTTCCAGCGGGTGAGCATCCTGTCGATGACGAACCCGTCGGTGGCCAGGATGTAGAGCGAGTTGAACGTGGTCCGCTGGGCGGTGAAGTTGCGGAAGTAGATCCCGTCGGTCATGTCGGCCCGGATCGCGTTCAGCTTCTTGTACTGCGCGTCGATGATCACGTCCAGCGGGCTCGCGCCGGTGCCCTCGATCTGCAGGTCCTCGATCCCGAGGATGGCGACCAGGTTCTGGTTGTGCGGGCACTGCTTCTGCTGCTCGAAGGAGAGGATCTGATAGCCCCACGACGACCAGCGGGCGTCCAGTTCGGCGCAGTCCCCGGCAGGCTCGGGCTGGCTGGGCTCCTCCAGGTAGACGCCGGGCAGGATCGCGATGTCCATCCCCGCCCGGTCGACCTGGTCCACGGCCTCCTGCAGGTGGCGGTAGCCCTTGTCCTGGCAGCGCTCGAACAGCTCCAGGTTGCGCTGTTTCAGGTCGGCGGGGAAGTTCGCGATCCGTTTGTCGAAGTCCGCGCGGTCGGTCTTGCAGACGAGCAGGTCGGGTTCACCCGTACGGTGCGCCGGGACGCTGCCGGTGCCGTCGGGGAAGGTGACCGGACGCTCCTCGTGGGCGAGGGCGGCGGAGACGGGCAGCAGGAGGCCGAGGGTCAGTGCGGCGACGGTCATGACCCTGCGCAACGGACGCATGCCGGGAGATTAGAACAATGTTCACGTTTTGCCTAGAGCCCGCAGAATCCCGGGCCGGACATGGGACGGCCCCCGCGCCGGGAGGCTGCGGGGGCCGGGATGCGGCGTGACGGCCGCGCGCGGACGTGACGGCTGCGTGCCCGTGAGGGGTGGGGGTACGGCGTCAGCGGGGGGTGAGACCGGCCAGGATGTGGTCGGCGAGGCGCTCGGCGAGGGTTTCGGGGAGAGCTCCGCCGTCCGCCCCGGCCTCGCCGAGCCCGGCCGACTTGGCGTACCACATCACGGTGCCGACCACCATCGCCATCGCGATCGGGAGGTCGAGATCGGCCCGGAGCTCGCCGGTGTCGACACCGCGCCGGAGCAGGGCGCGCAGCGCCTCCTGGCGTGGCCCGACCGTCGCCTGGCGGATGCGCTCCACCAGGCGGGGGTGGCGCTCGGACTCGTTCATCGCGATGTTCATCACGCACCGGCTCCGCACGTCGCCCGCCTCCCTGCGCATGACCTCCAGGTAGGTGATCAGGTCCTCGCGGACCGACCGCCCGGAGATCGGCGGCAGCGGGGCCTTCAGCACCGCCAGGGCGTCGACGACCAGGTCTTCCTTGCTGGACCAGCGCCGGTAGATCGTGGTCTTGCCCACGCCCGCCCGGGCGGCGACGGCCTCGATCGACAGTTCGGAGATGCCGGCGCTCTCACTGATCAGATCGAGGGTGGCCTCGATGATCGCCTTCTCCGCCTTGGCGCTGCGCGGACGGCCCGCGGGGCGGGCCGGCCGGTTCTCGTCGGTGCTCGTCATATCGCGCCTACACTACTGCCGGTTCCTTGTCGCGTCGCTGCTCAGACGCGGGAGCGTGCTTGCCGGGCAGCCAGCGCACCACCGTCAGGGCCCCCACGAGGGCGATCCCGGCGGCGACCAGGGCCGTGATGTGCATGCCGTCCAGGAAGGCCCGCACGGCGGGGGCGATCAGCGCGGCGCCGCGCTCGCCGAGCTCGCCGGCGACGGCCAGCGTGCCGGTCAGGGATTCGCCGGCCGTGTGCCGCGCCTCCTCCGGCAGGCCCGCCAGCGAGGGGGTGATCTCGTCGCGGTAGGTCGCCGAGAGCAGCGAGCCGAGCAGGGCCACGCCGAGGGCGCCCGCCACCTGGCGGACGGTGTTGCTCATGGCCGAGCCGACTCCGGCCTTCTCCCGGGGCATCGACTCCATGATCGCGGTGGTGGCGGGCGGCATGATGTTGGCCATCGCGGCGCCCTGGACGAAGAAGACGATCTCGATCACCAGGACCGGGGTGCCGGCGTCCATGAACGCGTAGGCGGCCAGCGCCGCGGCCACGACGACCATGCTGACCGTGGCGGTGAGCTTGGCGCCGAAGCGCGCGGTCATCTGCTGGCTGAGGGGGGCGAAGATGAGCTGGGCCACCGCGAACGGGAGCATCAGCGCACCGGCCTGCAGCGGCGTGAAGCCCAGCACGATCTGCAGGTAGAAGACCAGGAAGAACATCGCGCCCATCATCGCGAAGAACACGATGCCGATCATGCCGATCGCGGTGGAGAAGCGCGGGTCGCGGAAGTGGGTGACGTCGAAGGCCGGGTGGTCGATGCGGCGCTCGTACCAGACGAAGGCGGCCAGGACGGCGACGCCGAGGATCGCCGGGGCGAGCACCTCGACGCTGGCGACCGTGGCCAGCTCACCGCCGCGGATGATGCCGTAGGTGAGGGCGACCAGTCCGACGATGGACAGCAGCACGCCGACCGGGTCGAGCTTGGACGGCTTGGGATCACGCGACTCGGGCACCACCGTGCCGATGAGCACCATGCTGATCGCCACGATGGGCAGGTTGACCAGGAAGACCGATCCCCACCAGAAATGCTCGAGGAGCAGGCCCCCGGTGATCGGGCCGATCGCCACGGCCAGTCCCACCCCGCCGGCCCAGACGCCGATCGCCTTGCCGCGCTCCTGCGGCGGGAAGACGTTGGAGATGATCGCCAGGGTGGCCGGCATGATCGCGGCGCCGCCGATGCCCATGAACGCCCGGGCCACGATCAGCTGCGCCGGATCCTGGGCGTAGGCGCTGGCCAGCGAGGCGAGGCCGAACAGGACCATGCCGACGAGCAGCATCCGCTTGCGCCCGGTCCGGTCGCCGATCACCCCGAAGGTGAACAGCAGGCCGGCGAAGACGAGCGTGTAGGAGTTGATCGCCCACTCCAGCTGGCTCTGGGACGCGCCCAGGCCCTCCACCGGATCGGCGATCGTCTTCAGCGCGACGTTGAGGATGGTGTTGTCGAGCACGACCGCCAGGAGGCTGAAGACCAGCACTCCCAGAATCTGCCAACGCCTCGGGTGGCCTAATTTCTGGTCCATGGGGGATTTCACGGGGGATTCCACCTTCCGATACGCAACCGTTTCGCAACGCGAGCGTATCGCTATTCATTCCGATACGCAACGGGATCGTTTCGTATTATTCGGATGGATCCTCCCTCCGCTCGCGCCCTTCACGGCCCACGGGCCGCCGGCCGGTCGCTCCAGCGCGCCCTACCCCGAGGCCGGGACCCGACTCCCGTCCCGGCCCCGCGACGGGCCGCCGCCCCTCGGGCGGCGACCGGCTCTCAGACGGCGACCGGCTGAGGCTCCTTCACCGCGACCGCGCTCCGCCGCCAGAACGGCAGCGCGACCAGCACCATCACCACGCCGACCAGCCCCGCCGCGGCGAACGCCCAGCCCGGTCCGGCGCTGTCGATGATCGCTCCGGCGATCGGCGCGGCGACCCCGCCGCCGATCAGCAGGGCCGTGCCGTGCAGGCCCATGGCCTCGCCCCTGGCCCCGGCGGGCACCCAGCGGCTCACCGCCTCCACCGTGGAGGAGAGCCCGGGGGCGCACAGCACCCCGGCCGGGAGCAGGGCCACGACCAGCCACCACCAGCCGCCGCCGACCAGACCGACCGGGACGGTGAGCAGGCCCATGCCCCCGATCAGGACCAGCGGGGAGAACCCTCGCGGCAGCCCGCCGTACACGAAACCGCCCAGCAGCGAGTAGAGGCACCACACCCCGATCGCCAGGCCGATCCAGGCGGTGTCCCCGGCGCGGTCCATCGTCGCCACCAGGGAGAGCTCGGTCGCGGTCAGGATGAAGGTGGCCGCCGAGGCCGTGCCGAGCAGGGTCACCAGGCCGGGGGTCAGCCACTCTCCCCGCGGGACCTTCTCCGCCGCCTCCTCCTTCTCCTCGTCGGAGCGGGTGGGCGGGTCCAGCAGGATCAGCGCCGCGGCGGAGCCGGCCAGACCGGCCGCGACGAGACACATCGTCCAGGTGCTGCCGAGCGCCACCGTGCCGGCCGCGGCGAACGCGGGCCCGGCCATGTAGGACAGCTCGACCAGCATCGAGTCGAGGGAGAAGCCGGTCCTGCGCTGCTCCACCGGGACCATGGCGGCCAGGCACTGCCGGATCACGCTGAACACCGGCAGCGCCAGCAGGCCCGCGACCACCGAGGCGACGACCAGCACGGGGTACGGCAGCGCCCAGGCGGAGGTCCAGAAGGCGAGCTGCGCGACGCCGGTCGCCAGCAGCACCGGCCGCAGGCCGTACCGGTCGACGAGCCTTCCGGCCAGCGGCGACCCGACGGCCATGCCCACCGTGGTCGCGGTGCCGACCGCGCCCGCCTCGAACCAGCCCAGGCCGAGGCTCTCGTTGACGTGCAGCGTCAGCGTGAGACCCACCGCGGTGGACGGGATCCGCGCGATCAGTCCCACGAGCAGCAGCGTCCGGACGCCCGGAAGGGCCAGCAGGCGACGGTAAGGTTCGATGGCCATTTTTATTGCTTACCTCCACCTGCATTGTGGCGTACGGCACCGACAGTTCCGCCACCGGATTACCGGGCGGCCGGGGGGTGTTTAACCAAGCGAACGCATGTCATCATCGGAGACGTCCGGGGACGCCACAGGGGCGCCTCGAGACTCTGGAGGGTTCTCATGTCCTCTTCTGCAACCAGTCGGCCGACCGCGCTCTACGGCGGCCAGACCGGACGAAGGGTCACCGTGCGCGACGTCGCCGCCGCCAAGGAGCGGGGCGAGAAGTGGCCGATGGTCACCGCGTACGACGCGATGACCGCCAGGATCTTCGACGAGGCCGGCATCCCCGTGCTGCTCGTCGGCGACTCGGCGGCCATGGTGGTCTACGGCTACGACTCCACGCTGCCGGTCTCCGTCGACGACCTCATGCCGCTGACGGCCGCCGTGGTGCGGGGCTCCTCGCGCGCGATGGTGGTGGCCGACCTGCCGTTCGGCTCCTACCAGGCCTCCCCCCAGCAGGCTCTCGAGACGGCCGTGCGGTTCATGAAGGAGGCGGGCGCCCACGCGGTCAAGCTGGAGGGCGGGCGCCGGGTGCTCCCCCAGGTCGAGGCCCTCGTCTCGGCGGGCATCCCGGTCATGGCCCACCTCGGCCTGACCCCCCAGTCGGTCAACGTCTTCGGCGGCTACCGGGTGCAGGGCCGCGGCCAGTCCGGTGACGAGCTGATGGCCGACGCCAAGGACCTGGAGGCCGCCGGGGCCTTCGCCGTGGTCCTGGAGTGCGTCCCCACCGACCTCGCCGAGCGGGTCACGACCTCCCTGTCGATCCCGACGATCGGCATCGGCGCGGGCCCGTCCACCGACGCCCAGGTCCTCGTCTGGCAGGACCTCATGGGGCTCACCGAGCGCCCGGCCAAGTTCGTCAAGAAGTACTTCAACCTGGCCGAGGAGATGGACCGGGCGGTGCGCTCCTTCGCCGGCGAGGTGGCCGGCGGGGCCTTCCCCACGCCCGAGCACAGCTACCACTGACCCCTCCGCCCCGGCGCCGGCACGGCGGGCACGACGGCCACCACCCCACCCGGCCGCCGCGCCCCCACCGGCGCCGGAACGGCGGACGCCCGGGGCCGTGCGGTCAGGCCAGGGTCGAGGGATCGGTGTTGGAACCGCAGACGACGACGGCCACCCGCTCCCCCGGCGCGGGGACGTAAGCACCGCAGTGCAGGGCGGCGAAGGCCGCGGCCCCGGCGTGCTCGGTGGCGACGCGGCAGGAGCGCCACAGCTCCCGGCGGGCCTCGACGATCGCCTCGTCGGGCACGAGCAGGCTCCGCACCCCGGCCGCGCTGGTGACCTCGTAGGCGATCCGGCCGATCAGGCTCGCCCCCAGCGCGTCCGCGCCCACCCCGCTCACCTCGACCCGGACCGGCCCTCCGGCGGCCAGCGCCCGGTTCAGGGTGGGGATCAGCTCCGGCTCCACCGCCACCACCCGGGCCCGGCCGGCGACCGCCGCCGTGATCCCGGCGATCAGCCCGCCGCCGCCCACGGCGACCAGGATCGTGTCCACTCCCCCGGTCTGCTCCAGCGTCTCCAGCCCCGTCGTGCCCTGCCCGGCGACCACGTCGGCCTGGTCGTAGGCGTGGACCTCCAGCGCGCCCGTCTCCGCGGCCCGCTTGGCCGACGCCTCGTACGCCTCGGCGTAGATCGAACCGGTCTGGGTCACCTCCGCCCCCAGCGCCCGCAGCCCGGCGACCTTCACCGGGCTCGACACCGTGGGCACGAAGATCTCGGCACGGACGCCCAGGGCCCGGGCGACGTAGGCGACCGCCAGGCCGTGGTTGCCGCCGCTCGCGGCGATCAGACCGGCCCCGGGCAGCGCCCCGGCCTCCCGGGCCGCCAGCGCGCGGTTGAACCCGCCCCTGACCTTGAACGACCCGGAGTGCTGCAGCGCCTCCAGCTTCAGGAACACCCCCGGCGACATCTCCAGGACCGGAGTACGGCGGGCGTATCCGGCGATCCGCTCCGCGGCCCGCTCCACGTCCAGGATCGACACGCTCACGCGTCCTCCCCGTCAGTCACGTTCACGCCACCGCCGTGTCCACCGGCCCGCTCGCTCCGCTCGCCCACTGGTGCGGTTCCCCTCCCCCAGAAAAGACCCGAAAGACCCGGAGCTCCCATCAAACCGCACCGGCGGGCCTCGCTCCGGCCGGAGCACGCGCCGTTCCGGTCAAAGCTCGCACCATTCCGGCCATGGCCCACGCCGTCCCGATCGCGGCCGGCCCGCCCGTCAGGAGAGCGCCTGGGCGAAGTCCGCCCACAGGTCCTCGACGTGCTCGATGCCGACCGCGACGCGGACGGTCCCCTCGCCGATCCCGTGCCGGGCGAGTTCCTCCGCGGTCAGCGACTTGTGGGAGGTGGTCGCCGGGTGCAGGATCAGCGTCTCCACGCCGCCGAGCGAGGGGGCCAGCAGCGCCACCCGCACCGAGCTCATGAACCTCTCCCCGGCCTCGCGCCCGCCGACCAGGTCGAAGGAGAAGACCCCGCCGAAGTCGGGCAGCAGCTTGCCCGCCAGCGCGTACGACGGGTGGGAGGGCAGGCCCGGCCAGTACACGGCCGACACCGCGGGGTGGGCGTCCAGGCGGGTCGCCAGCTCGCGGGTGTTGGCGCAGTGGCGCTCCATGCGCAGCGGCAGCGTCTGGATGCCGCGCAGGGTGAGCCAGGCGGCGAACGGGTCGGCGGTCGCGCCCAGATGGGTGGCGTACTTCCACACCTTCCGGTAGAGCTCGTCCCCGGCGAAGACCGCGATGCCGCCGAGCACGTCGGCGTGACCGCTCAGGTACTTGGTCGTGGAGTGGACCACCACGTCGGCGCCGTGCTCGATCGGGCGGCACAGGATCGGCGAGGCGAAGGTGTTGTCCACCACCGAGATCAGCCCGGCCTCGCGGGCCGCGGCGCACATCCCGGGCAGGTCGGCCACCTGCGTCACCGGGTTGGCGATCGTCTCCAGGTAGACCAGCTTCGTGGACGGCCGGACCGCCGCGCGCAGCGCCTCCGGATCGTCCTCGGGCACGTAGGTCACCTCGATCCCGAACCGCGCCACCAGGTCGTTGATCATCGCCGCGGTGCCGCCGTAGAGGGCCTTCTGGGCGATCAGGTGGTCGCCGGGCCGGAGCAGGCACAGGAGCACGGAGTTGATCGCCCCCATGCCCGAGCCGGTGGCCACGGCGCCGACGCCGCCCTCCAGACCGGCGACGGCCTCCTCCAGCGCGCGGACCGTGGGGTTGGACAGGCGGCCGTAGACGAACGCCCCATCGGGACGGTTCATTCCGTCGGCGAAGACCGCGGGATCGTCGAAGACGAAGCCGGAGGTCTGGTAGAGCGGCACCGCGATCGGGCGGCTGCCGTCCAGCGTCGGCTGGGGCAGGTGGACGGTACGGGTCTCCGGGCGCAATTCAGTCATATGTCAACGATGTCCGTTCGTGGGGTTGTCCATCAGATCCAATCCGGCAAGATTGGCTCATCATGCGATCCAATTTAGACGAGCTGACCGCGCGGCTCGGCAGGTGGTCCTCCGGCCGGGGCCCGCTCTACCTGCTGCTGGCCGGGGGCATCCGCGCCCTCATCGACGAAGGCGAGCTGCCGTCCGGCAGCCTCCTGCCGCCCGAGCGGCTTCTCGCCCGCAGGCTCGCGGTCGGCCGGGGCACCGTGGTCGCTGCCTACGACCAGCTCCAGCAGGAGGGCAAGGTGGTCCGCCGGCAGGGCAGCGGCACCCGGGTCGCCCCGGCCGCCCTGCCCGCCACCCGGACCACGGCCGCCATGGCGGTCAACCCGTTGCACCAGCATCTGCTGGGCCTGCCGGACGGCGTCGCCCTGCTGTCGTGCGCCGCCCCGGACGAACCCCCGCCCGCCCTGATCGAGGCCTACGCCGAGGCCGGAGCGGAGCTCGCGGCGGTCCGGCACGACATCGGCTACCACCCGGCCGGGCATCCGGCGCTGCGCGAGGCGCTCGCCCGCTACTACGGGGCCCGCGGGGTTCCCACCTCCCCCGGGGAGATCCTCGTCACCAACGGCGCGCAGCAGGCGCTGACGCTGCTGGCGAGCGCCTTCCTCTCCCCGGGTGACACCGTGCTGACCGAGCCCGTCACCTACCCCGGCGCGCTGGAGTCCTTCCGGGAGGCGGCGGCGCGCTTCCGCACGGCCGCGGTCCCGTCGGGGTCGGGCACGCCGGGGTCCGGCACGGCGGGGTCCGGCACGGCGGGGTCCGGCACGGCGGGGTCCGGCACGGCGGCGGCCGGAGCCGTGGGGTACGGGGCGACGGGATCCGGGACGGCGGGGTCCGGGGCGGTGGAATTCGGGGCGGCGCTGGCCGCCCGGCCCGCCCTGGCCTATCTCATCCCGACCGGGCACAACCCGACAGGCTCGGTCATGCCGTCCCTGATCCGGCGGCGGCTGGCCGGGCTCGCCGCCGAGCACGACGTGCCGCTCATCGACGACGAGGTCCCGGCCGAGCTCTGCTTCTCCGGCGAACCGCCGCCCCCGCTCTGCTCCTTCCACCCGGGCGAGCAGATCATCACCGTCGGCTCACTGAGCAAGCTCGTCTGGGGAGGCCTGCGGATCGGCTGGATCCGCGCGGCGGAGCCGGTGATCTCCCGGCTCGCCCGCCTCCGGTCCGTCCACGACCTCGGCGGCGACGTGCTCTCCCAGCTCGCCGCCGCACGACTGCTCGCCCGCGTCGGCGAGCTGCGCCGCGAGCGCGTCGCGGTCCTGCGGCGGCGGCACGGCCATCTGCTGGCCGAACTGGCCCGCGCGCTGCCCGACTGGTCCGCCGAACCGGCGCTCGGCGGTCAGACCGTCTGGGTACGGCTGCCGCACGGCGACGCCGACGCTTTCGCCCAGGTGGCCCTCCGGCACCGGGTCGCGGTCCCGCCGGGACGCGCGTTCGACCCCCTGGGCGGCCACGACGCTTTCCTGCGTCTGCCGTTCCTGCTCCCCGAACAGGAACTGTCCTCGGCCGTCGACCGGCTCGCCGCCGCCTGGCAGGACTACGACGGCAGCAGTCAGTCCCGGGTGCTGCACCCCCTGGTCCTCTGACGCTCCGGGAGGGCCTCTAACGCTCCGGGAGGATCGGACGGCGCCGGTGGCGGAGGGTGAACACGATTCCCCCGGCCAGCACCGCCGCGGCCGCCCCGCCGCTCCCCGCCAGCACCGCCGCGGCCGCCCCGCCGCCGGCCGCGGAGCTCCCCGGGCCCGCGGGCTGGTGCTGTGCGCCGGAAACGGCCTCGGGCGCCCACGTCACCGGGATCGCCTCGGGAGCCGGCGTCTTCTCCACCGTGAGCTCCCGCTCGAAGTAGGCGGCGGGGGACCGCTCACCCCACGACGACCTCCGGCCGATCTCGGCCGGGTCCGGCGATCCCTTGCCCCAGACGGGCGGGTTCGCCACCTCCCGCGGAGAAGCCTCGCCCGGTTCCCATCCCCCGCGCTGCTCGACCTCCGACCGGGGCCTGGAGCGCCCCGTCCTGTCCCGCTCGTCCGCGCCGCCGTCACGCGGTTCGGCGTGGGACGGCGTGTTGGGACCGGTCCCCTCGTCCTCGTCGGGCTGCGCCGGTCGAGGCTCCGCCGGTCGGGGCAGCCCCTCGCCGGGTCCGGAGCCCGGACTGGGCGTGGGCGGGCACGGCGTTTCCGTACCGGGCTCGGCCGGACCAGGCGTGCTGCCGCCCTCGCCGCCGCTGTTCTCGCCGCCGCCCTCGCCGCCGCTGTTCTCGCCGCCGCTCTCGCCGCCGCCCTCGCCTCCCCCGGCGAAGGCCACCCGCTCCCCCACGGCCGTCCCGGGCGGGACACCGCCGGAGGACGGGCTCGCGGCCTCCGCGGGCGCGACGCCGGCGGCCAGGCAGCCGAACAGGGAAAAGGCCAGACAGAACAGGGGCACGCGCATGACTTGTCCTCGCAGGACGACGACCTTCACCCGGTGGCGAGAAGGCGGATGGCATCGATGCCCCGAGTGTTTCCGCCGCCCGGAGGGACGCGGCGCCCGACACGATGCCCTTTCACGAAAATTGATCAATACGCTACGGACGGTATAGGCGCCCCGATATCACGCCACAGACCCAAGGACGCTCGTCTGACCCGATAACGGCCATATCCGGTATCGCATAGGGCGCCGCCTCCCCGTCCCCCGCGAAGCCCCTGCCCCTGCGTAACAGACCAGCCGAAGTCGTGAATTTCTCACTGTGCCCGGCCGCCGCCCCTCTCCATGCTCGTGGACATGACGACGATTCAGGTGGACGGGCTCGGCAGGAGCTACGGGGAGTTCGAGGCGGTCAGAGACGTATCGTTCACAGTCGAGCAGGGTGAGCTCTTCGCCCTGCTCGGGCGGAACGGCGCGGGGAAGACCACCACCGTCGAGGTATTGGCCGGGTTCCGGCCCGCCGGCCGGGGGACCGTGCGGGTCCTCGGGCTCGACCCGGTCGCGGACCGCGCCCGGATGCGCAGGCGGACCGGGATCATGCTGCAGGAGGCGGGGTTCTTCCCCGACCTGACCGTGGCCCAGACCGTGGACGCCTGGCGTGACTTCGTCGCCGCGCCCCGGTCCCGGGACGAGGCCCTGGAGCTCGCCGGGCTCGGCGCCAAGGCGGACACGAGGGTGCGCCAGCTCTCGGGCGGCGAGAAGCGCCGCCTCGACCTCGCGCTGGCCGTGCTGAACCGCCCCGACGTGCTCTTCCTCGACGAGCCGACCACCGGGATGGACCCCGAGGCGCGCAAGAACACCTGGCAGGTCATCCGGGACCTGGCCGGGCAGGGGACCACGATCCTGCTCACCACCCACTACCTGGACGAGGCCCAGCGGCTGGCGTCCACCATGGCGATCATGGATCGCGGGACGATCGTCGCGAGCGGCGGGATGGCCGAGACGCTCGCCGCGCAGGCCGGCCGGGTCGCCTTCGAGCTGCCCGCCGAGGTCTCCCCGCAGGACCTCCCGGTCCCGGTCACCGCCGTGGAGGGCCGTACCGCGGTCTGCCGCGTCGAGGACCCCGACCTCGCCGCGCAGACCCTGCTGGGCTGGGCGGGCGAACGCGGCGTGCGCCTGCGCGGGCTGGAGGTCCGTACGGCGACGCTCGAGGACCTCTTCCTCGACCTCGCCGGGAACGCCGGGAACGCCGGGACAGCCCCCGAGGAGACCCCCGTGAAGGATTCCGCGAAGAGTGAGGCGGCGTGAGCATGTCCGTACGTGACCTGGCGGTCGTGACCCGTTTCGGCGGCCGCCTGTTCTGGCGCGACCGCGCGGCGCTGAGCACGTCGGTGCTGCTCTTCCTGGGGCTGGGCATCGGCCTGCCCTTCATGATGGACAGGCTCCGCGGCGGGAGCCTCGACCTCGTGGTGGGCCAGCATGTGGGCGTGCTGGCGATGGTCCTGGTGATCTCCACGTTCAACCAGATCGTGGTCACGATCACCGCCCGCCGCGACCAGCTCCTGCTCAAGCGGATGCGGACCACCGGGCTGGGCGACGGCTCGATCCTGGGTGGCGAGGTCGCCAACCTCGTGCTGCAGAGCACGCTGCTGGCGGCCGTGATCTCCGGCGTCCTGTACGCGACGACGAGCCTCCCGGTCCCCCGCGACCCCCTGCTCTTCGCGCTCGCCGTCGTCCTCGGCTCCACCGTGCTGTGCCTGCTCGGGGTGGCGTTCACCCCGCTGGTGCCGCGCGCCGAGATCGCCGCCGCCATGGCGATGCCGTTCTTCATGCTCGCCGGGCTCGGCGGCGGAGGCTTCGGCCCGCTGGGAGAGATGCTGCCGGACTGGGTGGGCACGGCGCTCGGCCTCCTGCCCACTGAGGCGATCACCGATCTGGCCCGCACGGCCTACGCCCCGGACGGCACGCTCGCCGGGGATCTGAGGGCGGCGGCCGTACCGGCGCTGAACCTGGCCGTATGGACCGCGATCGCCCTGCTCGTGATCGCCCGTCGGTTCCGCTGGGAACCGCGCCGGTCATGATTGCCCGCTACAGGAATAATCGTCCGATATGCGAATAACCCCGAAGCAGCTCGCCATCGGCGCGATCGTCACCATCGCGGTGGGATTCCCGTTGACGGCGCTCCTGATGCTGCTGTCCACGGGGTCCGCCCTGCAGATCGCCGTGGCCGCCGCCGCGCTCGTCGCCTTCTACGTACCGTTCCACAGGGAGGTGAAGGCCGCCCTCGACGGCGCGGAACCGGGCGGGCTGACGGTCTCCACGGTGATCCTGATCATCGCCGCCTACGCCCCGATGACCGTGCTCGGCTTCTTCTGGGTCACGTTCCCCTCCATGCTCGGCTCGGTCCTGCTGCTGCGGCTGCGCATGCCGTGGGGGCTGGTCGCGCTGGCGCCGGTGGTGGGAGGACAGGTGTGGTTCGCCACGCTCGCCTACTCTTCCAATCCCTCCAGCTCCTCCAACTCCTCCAGCTCCCCCGTCTCCGTCTTCTACGGGGGGGTTCTACGTCGGGATCACGGTCCTGGTCACGAGCTTCGTGCTGTACGCGGCGGTGCGGCTGGTGGCGGTCACCCGGGAGCTGGAGCGGGCCCGGGCCGAGCTGGCGGAGGCCGCGGTGCTGCGCGAGCGGCTGCGCATCTCCCGGGACCTGCACGACGGGCTCGGCAGCAGCCTGACCACGATCGCGCTCAAGGGCGACCTCGCCCGCAGGCTCGTCGAGCGCGATCCCGTCTCGGCCGGGCACGAGCTCGCCGACCTGGTCCAGGTGGCCAGGGACGCCGCGCAGGACGTGCGGAACGTCGCGCGGGGCTACCGGGGGATGTCGCTGGCGGAGGAGGTGCGGCGCGCCGTGGCGCTGCTGGAGGCGTCGGGCGTCGGCTGTCAGACCAACCTCGCCGGGCTGGAGCTGGACCGGCGCACCGAGGAGGCGCTGGCCTGGGCGGTGCGCGAGGGGGTCACGAACGTGATCCGGCACAGCCGGGCGACGACCTGCTCGATCAGCACCTCTGCGGCGGGCGGGGCCGTACGGCTGGAGCTGGTCAACGACGGCGCCCCCGAGCGGGCGGCCGACGGCGGCGGCCTGACCGGCCTGCGGGAGCGGGCGGGCGGGCTGGGCGGCTCGCTGCGCGCCGAGCGGACCGGGAACGGCGGATTCCGGCTCTCGGTGGAGGTGCCGCTCGCGCTGGACGTGACCGCGTGATCCGGGTGCTCCTCGCCGAGGACATGCACATGATCCGGGCGGCGCTCACCGCGCTGCTCCGGCTGGAGCCCGACATCGAGGTGGTCGCCGAGGTCACCCGGGGCGACGAGATCGTCCCCGCGGCCCTGCGCACCGGGCCGGACGTGGCGATCCTGGACATCGACCTGCCCGGCGTCGACGGCATCACCGCCTCGGTGGAGCTGCGGGAGCGGCTGCCCGGCTGCCGCGTGCTGGTGCTCACCGCGATGGGCCAGCCCGGCCAGGTCCGCCGGGCTCTGGGCTGCGGCATCGAGGCGTTCCTCGTCAAGGACGCCCCGGGCGACCGCCTCGCCGACGCCGTCCGCCGCACCGCGCGGGGCCTGCGCGTGCTCGATCCCGAGCTGGTCTCCACGGCCATGGAGTACGGCGCCAGCCCGCTCACCGCCCGGGAGCGGGAGGTCCTCGGGCAGGCCGCGCGCGGCGCCCCGGCGGAGGAGATCGCCGCCAGGCTGCATCTGTCCGCCGGGACGGTGCGCAACTACCTGACCTCGGCCATCACCAAGACCGGGGCGCGCAACAAGATCGACGCCATCCGCATCGCCGAGGACGCGGGCTGGATCTGACCCGCCGCGCATCCGCGCCGCGCCGGACCGCCCCGGACCAGACCGCGCCGCGCCCGCACGCCGTCCCGGCGCGTCCCGGAACCGCGGCCGGCCGGGACCCCCGCGGGGACGGCCGGTCAGATGTCGGTGACGCGGAAGCCGGCGTGGGCCTTGTAGCGGCGGTTGACGGAGATCAGGTTGGCGGTGAGGGCCTCGACCTGGTGGGCGTTGCGCAGACGGCCGCCGTACACGCCGCGGACCCCGGCGATCCGGCCGGCCAGCGCCTGGACGAGGTCGGTGGCCTCGCGGTCGTCGCCCAGCACGAGCACGTCCAGATCGACCTCCTCGACCTCCGGGTCCAGCAGCAGGACGGCCGAGACGTGGTGGAAGGCGCCGACCACGCGGCTGCCGGTCAGGACCGCGGCGGCCTGCTGGGCGGCGCTGCCCTCCTCGACGGCGAGCGCGTAGGCGCCCTGCTTGTCGAAGCCCAGCGGGTTCACGCAGTCGACGACGATCTTCCCGTCCAGCTCGGCGCGGAGGGACTCCAGGGTGGCCTTGTGGCCGTCCCACGGCACCGCCACGATCACCACGTCGGCCTCGGCCGCCACGGTCGCGTTGTCGGCGCCGCGGACCGGCCCGGCGAGCCCGGCGAGGCTCTCGGCGGCCTCGCGCGCCCGCTCCTCGCTGCGCGACCCGATCAGCACGGTGTGCCCGGCGATGGCGAACCGCCTGGCCAGTCCCTTGCCCTGGTCGCCGGTGCCGCCCAGGATGCCGAGGGAGATTCCGCTCACGTCCGGCAGGTCAGTGCTCACTCATCGCTCCTCATCGTTCCCGTCCGGCCCCGCTCCGCGCCGGGCCGCTGACATGGCCGCGCCCGTCCGGACCCGCCGTCGCACGCTCCACGCCCAGATGATGCCAGAGCTGAGTTCCACAGACAGTCTCAGGGTGCCTGGGGCACCATTGGTCCCATGGACGCTGGGTCGGTGGCATTCCTGCGCGAGGTCCTGGAATCGACCTCCTGGGTCGAGCGCACCCGCGAGCTGGGCACGGCTCTGCGTGCGACCCGCTCCCCCGGGGGTCTGCTGGTGGTCGGCACCCCCGCGGACGAGCCCTGGCACCTGACCGCGCACCTGGGCGACGAGGCGCGCCTGTCGGGCCTGCCGCAGCTCGCCCCGACGCTGGTGCGCTGGACCCCGGCCCCGGACGCCCCCGCCCACCTGCGGGTCGGGCTGGAGCGGATCGAGCGGGCGGCGCGGGGCGAGACGCTGTTCGTGGTGGCGGAGGAGCGGGCGCCGGAGGCGCTGCTGGAGCGGGTCGGCGACGCCCGCCGCACCGGGGCGACCATCCTCGCGCTGGACTGCGGCGACCCCGACCTGGAAGGGCTGGCCCACGACGCCCTGGCGGTCCCCCTCCGGGCGCCGGTCTCCTTCGACGGCGCCCAGCACCTGGTGAGCATGGCCGCCGGCGAGGCCCCCCGCCGCCAGGGGTTCCGCGACCGCCTCGCCCGCATGCTGGAGCGCCTCAGCGGACCGCACGTCCCGGATTGAGCGCCCGGCGACCCGCTCCCGGAATCGAGGGCGTCCCGGCGGGCTCCCTGGGTCCCCGGCGGCCCTACCGCGGCGCCCAGTGCTCGCCGAGCCGGACGGTCAGGCCGTCGGCGGCCTCCCGCAGCGCGGCGATGACCACGGCCTGCACCGGGTCGGGCTCTCCGGAGCGGGTACGGCTGACGCGGGTCACCGCGTCGAGCCTGCGCGCGCCCACCCCCGGGATGGCGGTGACGGCGACCTCCCCCGCCGGGACGTCCAGCAGCGCCAGGGACGGCACGATCGCCGCGCCGTGGCCGGCCGCGACCAGGGCCAGGATCGGCGGGAACTCCTCGATCACGTGGACCCGGCGCGGGGTGAACCCGTGCAGGGCGGCCAGCCGGTCCAGCGCGTGGCCGCACGCCTGGCCCGGGGGCCCGGCGATCCAGGGCGCGTCCGCCAGATCCGCCACGTCGCGCGGGATCCCCTCCTGCCCCGGCGTCCAGCCCGGAGGCACCACGATCCGGTATTCGTCCACGTGGATCCGGTGGGAGACGACCGACGGCCGCTCCTGGACGGGCTCGTCGGCGTCGTGCTCGGTGATGACCAGGTCCACGCCGCCGAGCCGGAGCTCCTGGAGCGCGGCGGGGCCGTACAGCTCGATGATGCGCGGTTCGAGGCGGGGGTGGTCGCCGGCGAGCGCGCCCAGCGCGGGCACCAGCAGGTGCCGGATGACGGTGGGGAAGGCCGCGACGGTCACCGGCCCGGACAGGCGCTCGGTGAAGCGGGTCAGCTCCCTGCGGGCCTCGGCCAGCTCCTCCTCGACCCGTTCGGCGTATCCGGCGAGCACCCGCCCGGCCGGGGTGAGGGCCGCGCGGCGCTGGGAGCGGTCGATGAGCGCGAGCCCGACCTCCCGCTCCAGGAGGGCGAGCTGCTGGGAGACCGCGGAGGCGGTCAGGTGGAGCGCCTCCGCCGCGCGCATGACGCCGCCGCGGCGGGCGACCTCGTGCAGCACCCGGAGCCGCCGGGGGTCGATGTCCATACAGCTCAGCTTACGACGAGCTGAAGGAATCTTTACTTGCCCTTCAGATAAGGAGCTCGGAATCATGGTGCCATGAGTTCCTCCCGCACCGGAGCGTGATTCCGTGACGCTCCTCATCGACCTGATCGGCTGGGCCGGGGCCGCGACCCTGCTGTTCGCCTACGTCATGGCCTCGTCGTCCCGGATGGCCGGGGACGGCATGCCGTACCAGCTGCTCAACCTCTTCGGCTCGATCGCCCTGATGATCAGCACGGCCTACCACACCGCATGGCCCTCGACCATCCTCAACGCCGTCTGGGCGGTGATCGGCGTGACGGCCGTCACCAGGATGGTCACGGCCCGATCCAGGAAGAAGGCGTTGAACGCATCGTGAGACGGCTGATCGAGCTGAGCCACCGGATCACCGAGGGCATGGTCACCTACCCCGGCATCCCCGGGCCCCGGCTGGGCGTCCACCTGAGCCGCGAGGCCTCGCGCGACGTCTACGAGCCGGGCACCGAGTTCCACATCGGCAGCATCGAGCTGGCCGGCAACACCGGCACCTACCTCGACACCCCCTACCACCGCTACCCCGGCGGCCCGGACCTGTCCGAGGTGCCGCTGGAGGCGATGGCCGACCTGCCCGGCCTGGTCGTGCGCGCCGAGGGCCTGCGCTCGGTCGGCTTGGACCTGCTGACCGGCCTGGACGTGCGGGGCAAGGCGGTGCTCGTCCACACCGGCTGGGACCGGCACTTCGGCACCGAGGCCTACCTGCACGGCCACCCCTACCTGGAGCCCGAGGCGGCGCGGTGGCTGGCGGAGGCGGGGCCGGCGCTGGTCGGGATCGACGCGCTGAACATCGACGACACGCCGCCGCGCGGGCCCCGCCCCGCGCACACGCTGCTGCTCGGGGCGGGCATCCCGATCGTGGAGCACATGACCGGCCTCGCCGCCCTCCCGGACGGCGGGTTCCGCTTCCACGCCACCCCGCCGATGGTGGCGGGCCTGGGCACCTTCCCGGTGCGGGCCTACGCGGTCGTCGACGCCTAGGAGGCGCTCCGGGAGGAGCCGGGGCGCCCGGGAGCCGGCCCGGAAGTCCGGAGGGCGGCCCGGGAGCCGGCGGTCAGCCGCCGTTCCAGTCCCGGTCGTCCTCCTTCCACTTCTTGTTGCGATCGGCCGCGGTCTTCAGCGCGTCGGCCGCGGCCTCGCGCGTCTCGTAGGGACCCATGCGATCCTTGTTGGGACAGCCGCTCTCGGGTTCGGCCGTCATGTGCTTCAGGCAGAACCACCACTGATCACCCATATCAACCATCCTGCCCTGCCGTAACCCCAACTAGACTTGGAAAACATGACAACAGTGCTCCAGCCCGGGCGGATTTCGCCCATGCGTAAAGTCCCCGCCCACATTCAGCGGCCGGAGTACGTCGGGAAGAAAACCCCGAAAACCGGCGAGTCCGACGTCAAGACCCCCGAGATCATCGAGCGGATGCGGGTCGCCGGCAGGATCGCCGCCCAGGCGCTGGAGGAGGTCGGGCGGCACGTGGCGCCCGGCGTCACCACCGACGAGCTCGACCGGATCGGCCACGAGTTCGTCCTCGACCACGGCGCCTACCCGAGCACCCTCGGCTACCGGGGTTACCCCAAGTCCCTGTGCACCTCGATCAACGAGGTGATCTGCCACGGCATCCCGGACGACACCGTCCTGCGCGACGGCGACATCGTCAACGTCGACATCACCGCCTTCATCGGCGGCGTGCACGGCGACACCGACGCCACCTTCCTGGTCGGCGACGTGGACGAGGAGTCGCGCCTGCTGGTCGAGCGCACCCGCGAGGCCACCAGCCGGGCCATCAAGGCCGTCGCCCCGGGCCGGCAGCTCAACGTGGTCGGTCGGGTCATCGAGGCCTACGCCAAGAGGTTCGGCTACGGCGTGGTCCGCGACTTCACCGGCCACGGCATCGGCACGACGTTCCACTCCGGCCTGATCGTCCCGCACTACGACGACCCGTCGCTGGCGGTCACGCTGGAGCCCGGCATGACGTTCACCATCGAGCCCATGCTGACGCTCGGCACGATCGAGTACGACATCTGGCCGGACGGCTGGACCGCGGTGACCAAGGACCGCAAGCGCACCGCCCAGTTCGAGCACACCATCCTGGTCACCGAGACCGGCCACGAGATCCTGACGCTCCCCTGAGCGAGATCCCGGCGCTCCCCTGAGCGGGTCCCGGCCCGGCGCCCTAACGATCGCGGTCGCTGGGCACCACGGCGGTGACGGTGGTGCCCGCGCCGGGCACCCCGTTGACGGTGACCGTGCCGCCGATCTCGCTCAGGTGGGTCCGCATGGCGGTGACGCCCCGCCCCCCGGCCTGACCGGTGAACCCCTGGCCGTGGTCGCTCACCGTCATGCGCAGGCCGCTGGGCCCGAGCGTGACGGCGATCGAGACGAGGCCGGCCCCGCTGTGCCGCTCGACGTTGGACAGCGCCTCCCCCAGGGTGGCCAGAACCGCCCGGGCGACCCGGGGAGGCGCGTCGTGGGTGGGCAGCGCCCAGATCTCCACCGCGATCCCGGTACGTCCCGACCAGTCGGCGAGATGCTCCTCGAGAGCCTGGGCCAGGCTCCTTCCCTCGCGTATGCGAAGTTCTTCGGACACTCCTCAACCTTCCTGACGCACACGTCTCGGTCATCGGTCCCCAACCGAGCACGTGAACGAACGCGGCGCGTAACGGTGACAGAACGCTGCACCCGCTGCGGCGATGCCCGAACCCCCGCCTGAAAGGTTACAGGGAGACGGTCGGGGCGGCAGATGAGGATAGAGGGCCGTAGCCGTCGCGCTATTCGGCGCGATTTCGCTTATTGAGTTTGGCCAGGTACTCATTGTACGCGTCGAGCTCGGCGTCGCCGCTCCCTCCGGTCCGCGCCGCGACCGCGTCGGCGCGGCGGTCGGCGCGGCGCGCCTTCCGATCGTCGTCACGCCACCACTGCATGGCCAGGGCGATCAGCACGATCAGCGTCGGGATCTCCCCGAAGCCCCAGGCGATGGCCCCGCCGTCCCGCTGGTCGGCGAGCGCCGGGGCGCCCCAGGTGCGGCCGAGCTGGTCGTACCAGTCGGCGGCCAGGACGGTGCCCATGTTCATCAGCGCGATGCCGAAGAACGCGTGGAAGGGCATGGTGACGAACAGGACGATCAGCCGGGCCACGTGGGGAAGCCGGTGCGGCGCCGGGTCCACACCGATGATCACCCAGAAGAACAGGCACCCGCTGAGCAGGAAGTGCGCCGTCATCGCGATGTGCCCGAGGTGCTCCTCCATCGCCGCGGCGAACAGCGGCGTGAAGTACAGCACGTAGGCGGAGCCGACGAAGATCGCGGTGGCGATCGCCGGGTGGCCGACGAAGCGGACGAACCGGCTGTGCAGGATCGTGGTCAGCCACTCGCGGGGACCGCGGTCCCCGCGGCGCGCCGCGGGCTTGAGGGCGCGCAGGGCCAGGGTGACGGGAGCGCCGAGCACCAGGAAGATCGGGACCAGCATGGACAGCGTCATGTGCTCGACCATGTGCACGCTGAACAGAACCTTGGCGTACCGGGCGACGCCGCTCTGGGTGGCGACGACCAGGATCAGCACGCCGGTGAACCACGCCGCCGTACGGCCCCACGGCCAGGAGTCGCCGCGCCGGGCCAGCCGCCGCACCCCGGCGAGGTAGAGCCCGCCGAGCAGGACCGCCAGGGTGCCCGAGAACAGATCGAGCCACCACAGCGAGGCCAGGTTCGCCGGCGAGATCTCCGGCGGCATCGGGTAGCCCAGCAGCTCGAAGGCCCGATCGGCCGGGAGGACCGCCGGGGGCGGCGCCGTGCGGGAGAGCGCGACGGCCAGCCCGACGGCCGCGAACATGATCACGACCTCGCCGATGGCGAAGCGCGCGAACGCGCCCGACCGCCCGGCGCCGGACTTTCCGGACGCTCCGGAGCGGGCCGAGGCGAGCTGGGGCAGGGTCCGCCGCCGATGCCACCAGCCCGCGACCCCGAGCAGCGCGAACGCCGCGGTCTTGGCCAGCAGCAGCAGGCCGTAGGCGGAGGTGAACAGCTCGGAGAGCGAGGTGAGCCGGGCCACCACGCTGAACAGGCCCGACAATCCCACGCCGATGAAGCACCACAGCGCCATCGAGGAGAACCGGGTGGCGGCGACCTCCAGGTGCGGCTGCCCGCGCAGCGCGTGGGCGCACAGCACGGCCAGCCCGCCCACCCAGAGCGCCAGGACCACCAGGTGGACGGCCACGCCGGTGGTGGCCAGGTCGTGGTTGGGGGAGGAGGCGGAGTGCCCGGTCAGCGCGGGCGGGAGCATGGTCACCAGGGAGAGGACGAGCAGGCCGCCCGCCGCGCCGACGGTGATCGCCCCCCGGGAGAACAGCGCGACGGCCACCGCGAACAGCACCACCAGGGTGAGCGAGATGCCCTGCGACACCTGGCTGGCGAAACTGGTCAGCTCGTCGCCGCCGAGCACGTCGGCGACGGGCAGGCCGAGCACGTCGGACAGGCTGAAGACCATCGTCGCCACGGCGGCGGCCGCCCAGACGAGCGCCAGCCATGAGGCGGCTCTGACGTACGCCTGCGCGGACTTGCCCAGCAGCCCCTTGTCGCTGGGGAAGAAGACGGCGGCGGCCAGCAGCGTGCCGACGGTGAGCACGCCCGCGGCGTCCATCACCAGCTTGGCCAGGGGCAGTCCCCACCGGGTGAGCGCGCCCTCGTCGGAGAGCCCGGGGATGATCCGGGGGGTCGCGGCCCCGGTCGCGATCATCGCGACCACCAGGGCGGCGACCGCGGCGCCCGCGCCCGCCAGCGCCAGCCGCACCGTCCGTCCGGTCCCGTCCCGGACGCCTTCCTCCGCCACGATGCTCGCCTTCTCGCTGCCGATCTTCTCGACGCCGGTTTTCCCGACGCCGGTTTTCTCGCCGCCGTCCCGCTCCGCGGTGCTCATGGCTGCTTCTTGTTGCGCATGCTGAAGAACAGTCCGATGCCGATGCCGGTCAGTCCTCCGATGACGAGCCAGAGCCAGCCGGGCACACCGCCGGAGCCCGCCGTGTCCGCCGCCGGAGCCGGGGTGAGCCGCACCGGGGACTCCGAGGCCCCGGGCGCCGCCGTACCGGCCGGGCTCTCCTCCGGGCTCGGGCTCGCGCTCGTCCCGGGCGTCTCCGCGGCCGGGCTCGGAGCCGTGCTCCCGGTCAGGGTGAAGGGGACCTCCCCCTCGATCGGGTGACCGTCCGAGGAGACCACGCGGTAGGCGATGACGTATTCGCCCGGCGGGAGGTCCGGCTTGACCTCCTGGGTCACCACGGGACCGTCCGAGGCGGGCTTGCCGTCGTGGTACGGCGCGCCGTCCGCCGAGCGCACGACGACTTTCGGAAAGCGCACCGAGGCGGTGAACGTCAGCTTCACCCTCTCCAGGCTCTCGACTTTCTCCCCCTTGCCGGGGTCGCTGCTTTTCAGCGTGTCGTGGGCCAGAGCCGGCGCGGCGGGGACCGTGCTGAGGACGAGGGCGGCGAGCAGCACCAGGGCGGCCGCGAATGGGGAAGTCTTCATGGCATCCCCAAGGCTACCGAGAGCCTGCCCCGGTCCCGCCCCCTCCGTCTCTCTCAGCGTGCTGAAGGCCCGGAAGACCTACAGGCCCACGCAGGCCAGCGCCCGGTGGTAGGCCTCCACGCTGCGGTCGGTCTCGTCGACCCGGTCCAGGATCTGCGCGGCGGTCACCCAGGACTGGGTGGTGAACCGGGTGGTCGGCAGTGGCTCCAGCAGTGCGATCGCCTCGGTCAGCTCACCGACGGCCTCCCCGGTCCTGCCGAGCTCGGCGAGGACCTGGCCGGCCATCAGATGGGCGTCTGCCCGCAGGTCGTTCGGCATCCCCTCGAGGAGGGCGCTGATCGTCTGGATGTGCGCCTCGGCCCGTTCCGAAGAACCGAGCAGGAGCTCGGCGCGGATGAGATTCATCGCGCAGCGCAGCTTGTCCCTCGACGTGCTGGCGCTCTCGGCCAGCTCCACCTTCACCCGCTCCAGGGTGTCGCGCCAGGTCGCCGCCTCCGTGGGACGGACCAGCAGCATGATGGCCGCGTAGTCGTTGTGCAGCCGGCTGGAACGGCGGGGGTCGCCGTACTCCGACTGGATGGCCACCGCCCGTTGGACATGGGTGACCGCCTTGTCGCCGTCCTTGGTCTCCACCGCGAGGATGGCCGCTCCCCAGTGCGCCAGGGTGAGGGCCAGCGGCGTGCCGAGAGTCTCGGCCGCCGCGATGAGCTCGTCGGAGAACTGCTGCGCCCGCAGCAGGTCCCCCCGGTCGATGTAGGCGGCGAGGAGCTGCGCGCCCAGCCTGATCAGGCCGTCGGTCCACACGGGCCGCACGGCCCCGCCGAGGATCTCCTCCACGACGGTCACCGCCCGCCCGAGGTCTCCCCGCTCGCGGTAGCACATGGACAGCTCCGTCACGATGTCGATGTGCCGCTCGGGGGACATGTCGGCCGCGTCGCGCTCACGCAGCCGGTTCAGCAGGCCGATCGCCGCGTCGAGGTCGCCGCAGGCCTGCGCCGCGATCGCCAGGCCGTACTCGGCCTCCTGACGGAGCTGCGGCAGGCCCGCGAGTCCGTTGTCCGTGAGGAGTTCGGTGTATCGGGTGCGCGCCTCGGCCACCTCGCCGTTCTCCATGGCCATCCGGGCATAGCCGAGGGCGAGCTCGATCTCCTGCATTTGCTCCGCGGTCACGCCGTTCAGCAAATAGGTGAGCGAGCAGTCGAGTTTGACGGCGAGAAGTTCCAGCACCGCGGGGGTCGGAGTGCGCTTGCCGCTCTCGATGAGCGACACGTAACTGTCGGACAGTTCGGGGTGGGCGAGCTGCGCCTGGGAAAGGCCGCGCTGACGGCGCACGGTCTTGATACGCTGCCCGACCAAGTCTTGACCAGTCACGTTACCCCTTGAAAGATGTTGGTTGAGCAGCAGAACCTACGACAGGAGTCTCCCGTGCGTCGACGCCTTGCCTTCTCTGCCCTCGCGGTCCTGTTCGCGACCGTAGTCGCCGTTGCAGGCAATGCTACGGCCGCTGGCGCTGATTCGTCTGCCTCCCCTGCGGCAGAAGGTGTGGTCCAGCAGGCCGGCCCCTGGGGCTACCCCATCTAGTTTGATACGACGCGTCTCTGCGCGGCACGGAGGACATGAGCCGCGAAGAGGCGCATAACCGCGACCCGGCAGTTTTCTTCCAGAAGAAGCGAGTTCCCTCACACGCTTCAGAGATGTTCGGCGTGTTCCACGGGCCCACCGGCAGTGGGACACGCCGGACAGCCGCCATGTCAAGGGCGCACCGGCCCGCACCACACGTCCACTCGCCAACGTCATCAAGCTGCCCCCTCATGACAACGATGACATACGGCGAGAAAACCACATCCCATTGCCCAGCACAAGAGCAGCGCGGCACTTCGGTCAGCACGCTTACCGATCGCACCGGCGCCCCCGCGGATCCGCGGGGCGGGGAATCGCCGCAAAGCCCCAAGGAGGCCCGGAAGTCACTCGCGCCGGGTGACGGCACCCGCGGCGCACGCTCCCCTCGGAGCTTCCCGGCCACCTCGCGGCACCGCTTCTTCACCCGCGCGCCGTCCCGTCAATCAAGCCGGGGATCGCCGCCTCATCCCCTCACGCGATCGCCGGCCTCCGGATAAGCGACCGGATCCCGCCGGCGGGGCCATTCCCCGAGTATGCCGGCGCCGATGTTCGATACACCGTAAATACATTACGAATACCCAGCCCCACATAGAGGCGGGTTGATTCACAAAAAAATCAGCACTAGCCTCGTGAAGCTCATTTATCCACTGTTCAGTATGGCTTGTCCGTCTTAACGTCTTGGGGCCCCGGTGAGATTTTCGATCTTGGGTAGTGTGGCCGTTCGACGTCCCGGCGGTGAGACCGTCCCCGTCTCCCGGCTCAAACACCGCCAGCTGATGGCGGCGCTCCTCCTGGGCGGCGGCGCCCCCGTCCCCGTCCCCCACCTGATGCGGGCGTTGTGGGACGACGCCCCTCCGCCCTCCGCCGATCGGAATCTCAAGACCTACGTCCACACGCTCCGCGGACTCCTCTCCCCCGACCGCCCGCGCTCGGCGCCGATCCGCACCCACGGGACCGGATACCTCATCGCGCTCCAGCCGGACGAGCTGGACCTGCTCGTTTTCCGCGATCACGTACGGCGCGGCAGGCGATCGGCACGCGCCGGCGACCCGGAGACCGCGTGCCGCCACCTCGAACACGCCCTCGACCTGTGGCACGGCGAGCCCCTCCAGGACGCCCGGGGGAGCACGGTGCTCGACGACGCCGCGGGCCGCCTGGCCGAAGAGCGGCTGGCGGCGGCGGAAGAGCTCGCGGAGCTGCAGCTCGGCATGGGCAGGCACCTGGAGGCCGTCGCCCGGCTGCGGCCGGAGGCCGCGGCCCACCCGGTGAACGAGCGGCTCTGGGAGCAGCTCATGCGCGGGCTCCACCTGTCCGGCGACCGGGCCGCGGCACTGCGCGCCTACGAGCGGCTCAGGAAGGCCCTGGCGGAGGAGAGCGGGCTGGAACCCGGCGAGCCGGTCCGGGAACTCCACCGGCGCATCCGCGAGCTCCGCGAGCTCCGCGAGCTCCGCGTCTCCGACTCCGCGAGCTCCGCGAGCTCCGCAGGTTCCGCGAGCTCCGCGAGTTCCGTCGGTCCTACGGGCCCCGTGAGCCCTGCGGACTCCACAGGCTCCGCAAGCTCCGCGGGTTCCGTGAGCTCCGCGGACTCCGCGGACTCCGCGGCTCCCGCTCCGTCCGCGCTCACCGCTCCCGAGCCGGATCCGGCCGGCCCGCCTTCCCCCGCCGCAACCGCGCCGCCGCGTCAGCTACCGCGCGATCTCACCGGCTTCGTCGGCCGGACCGAGGAACTCGTCCGGCTGCGATCGCTGCTCGCCCCCTGGGACGGCGCCCGCCCGCACCACGTGGTCGCGATCACCGGGGCGCCGGGATCGGGCAAGTCGGCCCTGGCCGTCCGGACCGCCCACGCGGTCGCCGGTTTCTTCCCCGGCGGGCAGCTCTACGCCAACCTGCACGGGGCGACTCCGGGCATCCGCAGGCTGGAGCCGCTGGACGTGCTCGGCCGTTTCCTGCGGGACCTGGGCACTCCCCCGCACGCCGTACCGGACGACGTCGACCAGGCCGCGGCCATGTGGCGCAGTCTCCTCCACGGCCGCCGGACCCTCGTCGTGCTGGACGACGTCGCGGATCTGGCCCAGATCCGCCCCCTGCTGTCGGTGCCGGAGGGCAACGCGATCCTGGCCACCAGCCGGGAGAACTTCGTCCTGGTCGACGACTGCGTCCGGGTGCCGATCGGGCGGTTGCGCCGGGCCGAGGCGACGGCGATGTTCGCGAAGCTGGTGGGCGCCGGGCGCGCCGCCGCGGACGTCCGGGCGACGGGCAGGCTGATCGACCTGTGCGCGGGGCTGCCCCTGGCGGTGGGCATCGCGGGGGCCCGGCTGGCGAACCGGCCGGGCTGGGCGGTGGCCGACCTGGTGACGCGGCTGGAGGACGAGCGCAGGCGCCTGCGCGAGCTGGAGGCGGGCGACGTCGCGGTCCGCTCCAGCCTGGCGGTCAGCTACGACCTGCTCTCCGGCGGCGCCTCCCTGGAGCGGACGGCGGCCCGGGCCCTGCGCCTGATCGGCATGCTCGAGGTGGCCGACGTGACGCCGTACGTCGTGGCGGCCCTGCTGGACGCCCCGGTCGATCTCGCGGAGCGGGCGCTGGAACGGCTGCTGGACGCCCATCTCGTCGAGTGCGACGAGCCGGACCGGTACCGCCTGCACGACCTGGTACGGCTCTTCGCCCGGGAACAGGCTGAAAGGACGGGGCAGGAATCTTCCCGGGAAGCGCTCGACAGGGCGCTGGAGGCGTACGTCGCGACCACCCGTCTCGCCATGGAACTGACCGGGTATCCTCGCAGCACCCTCCTGCCCGACATCCGGCTCAGAGAGAATCCCGTCCCGCTCGCCTCAGGAAGAGAGGCCCAGCAGTGGCTGGATCAGGAGCGGTCCAATCTCCTGTCCGCCGCCTCCCAAGGCATGGCGTCCGCCGCCGATCGGACTGTCCGGCTCGGTCTCGCCCTGGTTTCCGAGACCTTCTGGAACCTCCTGTACACCGGCCACCGCATGTCCGCGCTCGACGTCACCCGTCGCGCCCTCGATGCGGGAAGCCGTCTGGGCGACCGAGTGCTCACAGCGACCGGCCACTATTACCATGCGAGCGCTCTCTGCCTCGCCTATCGCTATGCGGAAGCGTTCTCCCATTACGAGAGGCAACTCGCCCTCTATCGTGAGCTGGGCGACTCGTACGGTGAACAGCGCTCTCTGGGCGGTCTCGCCCAGACCTGCAACGACTTGGGGCGTCATGGGGAGGCCATCGCATATGCGGAAGCGCAGCTGGCCCTCAGCGGAGCGATCGGATTCGGGCAGGGCAGGTTCTACGCTCTCTTGATGATCGGCATAGCGCGCAGGGGTCTGGGGCAGCTTGACCAGGCGCTCGCCACGCTGGAGGAAGCCCTTTCCCATCTTCCCGAGAGCGTCCACCCGCTCCGCTATGAGGCGACGCTTCGCGAGGAAATCGGCAAGGTCCACCTCGACAAAGAGGATCCGGTATCGGCCAGGGCCTGCTTCGAGAAGGGGCTCGTCGCCGCGCGGGCCGCGAAGATGCCCGTCGCCGAACCGCATTTCCTGTTCGGACTCGCCCGCTCCCACCGGCTTCTCGGCGAGCTCGACCGGGCCGCCGACTACCTGGAGCAGACTTTCTCTCTCTGCCGGGCGACGGGGAACGAGGTGCTGGAGAAGGAAGCCCTCGAAGAGGAGAGGGTCGTCCTCGCCGCCCGCGGGATGCTCACGGCGTCCGAGAACGGGAGCACGGCCGGCCGAGCGGGGACGGCCGGCTGAGGCGGGGACGGCCGGGCAGCGCAACAGTCGCCAACGCCGGACCACGGGTTTCGCGGTGTCTGCCATGGCGGCACCCGGGGCGGCTTGATGTACTGCTGAAATGAGCGAGACCGAGACACGGCAGAGCCAGGGCGTCGGGGACAGCGTGCTCCGCTCCGACGGGGCGTTGAAGGTGACGGGCGAGTTCGCCTACTCCTCCGACCTGTATCTCGCGGACATGGTCTGGGGCGCGACCCTGCGCAGTCCGCACCCGTCGGCCTGGATCCGCTCGATCGACATCGGTCCCGCGCTGGCGATGCCGGGCGTGTTCGCCGTGCTCACCCACGAGGACGTGCCGGGCGAGAAGTTCTACGGCCTGGAGCGCAGGGACCAGCCGGTGCTCGCCGTCGATCAGGTCCGCTACCAGGGTGAGCCGGTGGCGCTGGTGGCCGCCGACCACCCGGAGCGGGCCCGCCGGGCGGCGAAGGCGATCGTGGTGGACTACGAGCTCCGCGAGGCGGTGACCGATCCGCGCCGGGCCGCGTTCGATCCGGACTGCCCGCGGGTCCACGACTCCGGCAACGTGCTGCGCCACCAGCCCGTCCGGGTCGGCTCGGAGTTCTCCGCGCCCGTCGTGGTCACCGGGGAGTACGAGGTCGGCATGCAGGACCAGGCGTTCCTGGGACCCGAGTCCGGCCTGGCCGTACCGGCCGAGGACGGCGGGGTGGACCTGTACGTCGCCACCCAGTGGCTGCACGTGGACCGCGACCAGGTCGCGCCGTGCCTCGGGCTGCCCGCCGAGAAGGTACGGGTGACGCTGGCCGGGGTGGGCGGCGCGTTCGGCGCCAGGGAGGACCTGTCGATGCAGGTCCACGCGTGCATGCTGGCGCTGCGCACCGGCCGGCCCGTGAAGATCGTCTATGGCCGGGAGGAGTCGTTCTTCGGGCACGTGCACCGGCACCCGGCCCGGATGCGCTACGAGCACGGCGCGACCCGCGAGGGGAAGCTGGTCTACGTCAAGGCGGAGATCCTCCTGGACGGCGGCGCCTACTGCTCCTCCTCCCCCGCCGTGGTCGGCAACGCCGCCTCGCTCGGGGTCGGGCCGTACGAGGTCGGCAACATCCGCGTCGACGCCTACGGCGTCTACAGCAACAACCCGCCCTGCGGCGCGATGCGCGGCTTCGGCGCGGTGCAGGCGTGCTTCGCCTACGAGTCGCAGATGGACAAGCTGGCCGAGGCGTGCGGGCTCGACCCGGTCGAGATCAGGATCCGCAACGCCGTCTCCCAGGGCTCGCGGCTGGCCACCGGACAGGTGATCGACTCCCCCGCGCCGCTGGCCGGCATGCTCCGCGAGCTCGCCGCGATGCCGCTCCCGCCCGCGAGCGGGGACGACCTTCTGGACATGCCCGGCGGCGTCTCCCAGACCACCCGCGGCGAGGGGGTGCGGCGCGGCGTCGGCTACGGCGTGGGCATCAAGAACATCTGCTTCTCCGAGGGCTTCGACGACTACTCCACCGCCCGGGTCCGGGTGGAGCTGCTCGGCGGCGAGCCGCACGTGCTCGTGCACACCGCCGCCGCCGAGGTCGGGCAGGGACTGGTGACCGTCCAGGAGCAGATCGCCCGCACCGAGCTGGGAATCGACCGGGTGACGGTGGCCACGGCCGACACGGCGGTCGGCTCGGCGGGCTCCTCCTCGGCCTCCCGGCAGTCGTACGTCACCGGCGGCGCGGTCCGGGCCGCGTGCGAGGCCGTGCGGGAACGGCTGGGCAAACTGCGGGCCGACGGATCGACGCTGGCCGAGGTCCTGGAGCGCACCGGCCCGGTCGAGGAGACCCGGGTCTACCGGCACCGGCCGACCTTCCCGATGGACCCGGTGACCGGGCAGGGCGACTCCCACACCCAGCTCGCCCTGTGCGTGCACCGCGCGGTGGTGGACGTGGACGTGGAGCTGGGCCTGGTCAAGGTCGTGGAGCTGGCGGCGGTGCAGGACGTCGGGAGGATCCTCAACCCGATCGCGCTGGAGGGGCAGATCCACGGCGGCTCGGCGCAGGGGCTGGGGCTGGCGCTGATGGAGGAGATCCAGGTCTCCGGCGGCGTGGTGCGCAACCCGTCGTTCACCGACTACCTGATCCCCACCGCCCTCGACATGCCGCCGATGAAGGTCTCGATCCTGGAGAACCCCGATCCGCACGCGCCGTACGGCCTGCGCGGCGCGGGCGAGCCGCCCACGCTGTCGTCCACCCCGGCGGTGGCGGCCGCCGTGCGGGCCGCGACCGGGCTGGAGCTGCCCCGGGTGCCGATCCGTCCCCATGACATCGCGCTGAACGGGTAGGAAGCGGTCGATCCCCCACGTGTGAGAAGGGGGATCCGTGGACCGGTTCTTCGAGCTGTCGGCGCGCGGCACGACGGTCGGCCGGGAGGTCAGGGGCGGCCTCACGACGTTCATGGCGATGGCCTACATCATCCTGCTCAACCCGATCATCCTGGGCGGGGCGACCGACGTCACCGGGGCGAAGCTGTCGATCCCGCAGCTCACCACGGCGACCATCCTCGCGGCGGCGATCAGCACGATCCTCATGGGAGTGGCCGGCAACGCGCCGTTCGGGCTGGCGGCGGGGCTGGGGCTGAACGCGGTGGTCGCCTACCAGGCCGCGCCGCACATGACCTGGGCCCAGGCGATGGGGCTGGTGGTGCTGGAGGGCCTGGTGATCGTGCTGCTGGCCGTCTCCGGGCTCCGGCAGCTCATCATGAACGCCATCCCGCTGCCGCTGAAGCACGCGATCAGTATGGGCATCGGCACGTTCATCGCGCTGATCGGCCTGGTGGACGCCGGATTCGTGGCCCGGGGCGAGGGCACGCCCGTGCAGCTGGGCACGACCGGGCACCTGTCGGGCTGGCCGGTCGCGCTGTTCTGCTTCGGCCTGCTGTTGATGATCGTCCTTCACGTGCGGCGGACCCCCGCGGCCATCCTGATCGGGATCGCGGTCACCGCCGTGCTGGCGGTGCTGGTCAACTCGGTGGCCGCGGTCGACCCGGCGTCCTGGGGCGTGGTGGTGCCCCGGGTGCCGGAGACGGTGGTGGCCGCGCCGGACTTCGGACTGATCGGCCAGGTCGACCTGTTCGGCGGGTTCGCCGCGGCGGGTGCGGTGACCGCGACCGTCGTGCTGTTCACCCTCGTGCTGTCGGGGTTCTTCGACGCGATGGGGACCGTCATCGGGGTCAGCGACGAGGCCGGGCTGGTGGACGAGCGGGGCCGGGTGCCCCGGCTGGGCGCCATCCTGACGGTGGACGGCACGGCCGGGGCGATCGGCGGACTCTGCAGCGCCTCCGCCGGAACGGTCTTCGTCGAGTCGGCGGCCGGGGTCGGCGAGGGCGCCAGGACCGGCCTGGCCTCCCTCGTCACCGGCGGCCTGTTCACGCTGACGCTGCTGTTCACCCCGATCGCGCAGATCGTCCCGGCCGCCGCGGCGGCGCCCGCGCTGGTGCTGGTGGGCGCGCTGATGATGACCCAGGCCAAGAACGTGCCCTGGGACGACCTGACCATCGCGATCCCGGCGTTCCTCACGATCGTGCTGATGCCCTTCACCTACTCCATCACCAACGGAGTGGGCGCGGGCGTGATCGCCTACACGGTCGTCCAGGCGGCGACCGGCCGGGCCCGGCGGATCCCGTGGCTGCTCTGGGCGGTCACGGCGATCTTCCTGGTGTACTTCGGCATCGACGCCGTCGAGCGGCTCACCGCCTGACCGCCCGGCCCGGAGCCGGGCGGGCCGGGTGGTGGACCGGGCGGGCGGTCAGCTCATGTCCTCGGTGTCGCAGGCGACCCCGTCCCGGTCCCGGTCGGTGTACCAGGCGTACTCCTCGTGGACGCCCCGGTGGTACGGCCCGTAGCCCTCGGAGAACGCCTCCTTGCAGGTGCGGAAGCGGGGGTCGGTGCCCGGGCCGCCGCTGCGGATCGGACGGCTGCCCCGGGTGGGCGTCGGCCGGGCCGACGCGGGGTTAGCCGACGGGGTCGCGCCGGGAGCGGTGGAGCGCACGGCGGGCGCCGTGGCGCCCGTGCCGGGGGCGGTGGGATTCGTTCCCGGGGCGGTGGGATTCGTTCCCGGGGCGGTGGGGTTCGTTCCCGGGGCGGTGGTGCCCGTGCCGGGGGCGGTGGGCACCGAGGCCGGCGCGGTCGCCGTCGGGCTGAGGGGCGACTGGAGTCCGGGACCGGCGGTGGCCGTACCGGGCGCGCCGGGGGTGGCGGGCGCCGCCGTGCCGCCGCGCAGCCGGGCGACCATGGCATCCGCCTGCTCCTTGGTGAGCGAGCCGGAGATCCGCAGGCTGTCCTGGGTGATCACCTCCCCGACGCGGGGGGCCGCCACGACCCTGCCGCCCACGACGATCGCGAGCTGCTGTCCGTCCGCCTCCTCGGTCACGCTGTTGATCTGGTCGCGGGACGCGGGCGCGAAGGCGATGCGGACCGAGTAGGCGCCGGTGGTCTCCCGTACCGCCTCGATCTCCCGCACCGAGGAGATCTCGACTCCCGGGGCGACCGTGTAGCAGACCTGCCCGGCGTCGTCGGGATAGCTGTCGGGGGTCGCGCAGGCCCCCGGCTGCGTCCCGGTGACCGGGGCGAAGTGGATGGGGGCGGCCAGCTTCCGCGGCGGCGGGGCGCCGAGCGGCATGTCGGGATTGCGCGTCATGAGCACCGCGATGGTGCCGAGCACGCCGGTGACGAGCACCGCGAGCACCAGGGCGGTGATCAGAGCGATCGTGGTGATCCGGCTCGCCCTCGGCTCGCCGGGCGGACCCTGCGGCTCCGGCGGAAGACCGGACGGACTCGGTGGAGGTCCCTGAGGCTCGGGCGGCCCACCCGGACCCGCGTGCATCTCCATCGTCATATCCCAGCATTCCTCACGTTTGCTGGCGGCGAGCCTACCGATCAATGCAACGGGGGGGTAATCGAGCGGTCAAGTCCGGTCCACGGAAACACGCTTGGCAGCCGGAATTAACAGGCTGTCACGAGAGTTGCTCGATTCCTTCCAGCTTGTGCATGGTGAGGCCTTCCCCGGGAACGCAGAGTGAAGAGGACACAGGCGAACCCTGGAGGACTTGTGAAGATCGCAGTTCCCCGCGAGGTCAAAAACCATGAGTATCGCGTGGCCCTCACGCCTGCCGGCGCCCACGAGTTCGTCCGGCAGGGACACCGCGTCTTCGTCGAGAAAGGCGCCGGCGTCGGATCGTCGATTCCCGACTCCGACTTCGAGAGCGTGGGGGCGACCATCCTGGACAGCGCCGACGAGGTGTGGGCGGAGGGCGACCTCGTCCTGAAGGTGAAGGAGCCCGTCGCCGAGGAGTACCACCGGATGCGCAAGGAGCAGGTCCTGTTCACCTACCTGCACCTGGCCGCCTCCGAGGCGTGCACCCGGGCCATGCTCGACTCCGGCATCACCGGCATCGCGTACGAGACCGTGCAGACCCCGGGCGGCTTCCTGCCGCTGCTGGCCCCGATGTCGGAGGTCGCCGGGCGGCTCGCCCCGCAGGTGGGCGCCTACCATCTGATGCGGCAGGGCGGCGGGCGCGGCGTGCTGATGGGCGGGGTGTCGGGCGTGCACGCGGCCAACGTCGTGATAATCGGCGCCGGCGTCTCCGGGATGAACGCCGCCGTCATCGCGCTGGGCATGCACGCCGAGGTCGTGCTGCTGGACAAGAACATCGACCGGCTCCGCCAGGCCGACGTCGTCTACCGGGGGCACTGCCAGACGGTCGCGTCCAACAGCTACGAGGTCGAGCGCGCGGTCCTCGAGGCGGACCTGGTCATCGGCGCGGTGCTGGTGCCCGGGGCGAAGGCTCCCACGCTGGTGAGCAACGAACTGGTCTCCCGGATGCGGCCGGGATCGGTGCTGGTGGACATCTCCATCGACCAGGGCGGCTGCTTCGAGGACTCCCGGCCGACCACGCACGCCGCGCCGACCTACCAGGTCCACGACTCGCTCTTCTACTGCGTGGCCAACATGCCGGGCGCGGTCCCGCACACCTCGACCTACGCGCTGACCAACGTGACGCTGCCCTACGCCCTGGCCATCGCCGAGCTGGGCTGGCACGAGGCGCTGCGCGGCGATCCCGCGCTGGCCCTGGGCCTGAACACGCACAAGGGGCACCTGACCAACCAGCCGGTGGCCGAGGCCCACGGACTGGAGGCGGTGCCCCTGGAGCGGGTGCTGGCCTGATCTTCCGGATCTTCCCGGCCGGTACGGCCGCCGCTTCCGGCGTCCGGGCGGCCGTACCCCGGTGGAAGGTCAGGAGGAGGTGGGCGACGGGGACGCCTCGGGCTCCGCGGTCGGGCTGCCGCTGGGGGCCGGGCTCCCGGTCGGCGTCGGGCTGGCCTCCGGGATCGGGTTCTCGGCGGTGGTGGTGGTCAGCTCGCTGTCGCAGGTCGCGCCGAGCTCGGGCGTCTCGGGACCCTGCTTGAACTTCTGGATGAACTTCGGCAGGCGCGGGTCGTCGGCGCCGTCCAGCTTGAGCTGCTTGTTCCAGGAGCTGACCACGACGCTGCTCGGCAGGCCGGGGTACGGGCTCAGGAGCATGTAGTCGCTGGAGGCCATCTCCTTCAGGACGTCCACCTGGTCCTTGGGCAGGTCGGGCCGGTAGGTGATCCACACGGCGCCGTGCTCCATCGAGTGGACGGCGTTCTCGTTGTTGATCGGCGCCTCGTAGATCCCGCAGTTCTGCCAGACCTCGTGGTGCTCCCCGCCCATCGGCGGGGTCTCCTTGTAGGAGACCTTGGCCGGGACGTGGACGCTCCCGGGATACTTGGCGCTGACGACGGCGTCCAGCGAGGTCTCCTTGGCCTGCTTCACCAGATAGAAGCCGACCAGGCCGACGATCAGGACGATGACCACACCGCCGACGCCCCACATCAAGAGCGCCGTCCTGCGCTCCTTGGCCTTCTGCTGGGCACGCATCTTGGCGAGGTGATCGCGTCTCGCCTGCGTCTTGTCCTTCGTCATCGATCCTCCGGCCGGCGTACAACTGCGGGTTACCTTATGCCCTGCCGCCGTATAGGGAGAATAAGGGACACCGGGCACGTGACGGCACGGCGCCGTCCGGGGTGAGTAGGCTTGGCGGGTAATGGAAAACCCTGTTGAAGACTACCCGCGGAAGTCATGGCGACGCACGGCGCTGGGCGTTCTGCTGGGCTGCCTGGTCGCAGCCGTCGTCCTGCTGTTCGTCCTGGGCCGGGACGGCGAGCCGACCGACGCCTCCGCCGAGGCCGGATTCGCCCGCGACATGGCCGTCCACCACTCACAGGCCGTGCAGATGTCGTTCATCACCAGGGACGGCAGCGCCGACGACAAGCTGCGGGTCCTCACCTACGACATCATCATCACCCAGACCGCCCAGCGCGGCATGTTCATGGGCTGGCTGCAGCAGTGGGAGCTCAACCAGGCGGGCGGGCAGCCGCCGATGGCGTGGATGGCCGGTCACGGCCACGGCGGCGGGACGCCGGCCACCGGCGCCGGGACGTCGGCCGCGATGCCCGGCATGGCGAGCGAGGACGAGCTCGAACGGCTCCGTCAGGCCACCGGGAAGGACAAGGAGGTCCTCTTCCTCCAGCTCATGATCCGCCATCACGAGGGCGGCGTGCAGATGGCGGAGGCCCTGCTGAACCTGTCCGAACGCGACGAGGTGGTAACGATGGCCCGGCACATCGTCAACACGCAGAGCGGTGAGATCAAACTGATGACCGACATGCTCAGGCAGCGGGGTGCCCAGCCGCTGCCGTCCATTCTTGAATAGCGCCTGAGCGTCCGTGGCCGGCTCCCGGCCGGGAGCGTGGGGACGGCCTGGCCGGAGGAGACTCACATGGTGAACGACGAGCCGGAGAACCGCCTGGAGGTGAGCATCTCCGCTGAGGTTGAAATGGGGCAGTACGCCAATTTCGCCTCGGTATGGCATACCCAGGATGGGTTCGTCCTGGATTTCGCGGTCATCACCCGACCGCCGCAGCTGGCCAACGACCCGTCGTCGGGGCAGCCCTTCGTCAGCGTGCCGACCCGGATCGTCAGCCGGATCCGCATCCCCCCGAGCCAGGTGTTCGAGCTGATGAAGGCGTTGGAACAGCAGCTCACCCAGTACGAGAACGAGACAGGCCACAAACCCTGACCGGGGGGATCGGCTCCCTCCGGGGCCCCGGGACCGGCTCCCCTCAGGCCAGGCCGACGGCCCGGCGGGCGGCGGCCAGCAGACCGGCGGTCTCCTCGATCACCCTGGCCGCCGCAGCGGCCAGGAGCCGCTCCAGCTCCGCCGGGTCGGCGGACAGGACCGCGAAACGCTCCCGGACCGGCGCCAGCGCCTCGCTCACCGCCTCGGCCGCGTCCTTCTTCAGCGCGCCGTACGAGCCGTAGGCCAGCGACTCCACCGGCCTGCCCGAACAGGCCGCGAGCAGGGCGAGCAGGTTGGAGACGCCCGGCTTGCCCTCCGGGTCGTAGCAGACCTCGCTCCCGGAGTCGGTCACGGCCCTCATGATCTTGCGCCGGACGGCGTCGGGAGGATCGAGCAGGTAGACCGTCCCGGCCTCCGAGGCTCCGGACTTGCTCATCTTCGCGGTGGGCGTGGCCAGGTCCATGACCCGGGCGGCCACCCGGGGGTACACGGCCTCGGGGACGACGAACGTCTCGCCGTACCGGCGGTTGAAACGCAGCGCCAGGTCGCGGGTGAGCTCCATGTGCTGGCGCTGGTCGTCCCCCACCGGCACGAGGTCCGCGCGGTTCAGCAGGATGTCGGCGGCCATCAGCGCGGGATAGGTCAGCAGCGAGAGCCGCACCTCCTCCTGCGCCGCCGACTTCTCCTTGAACTGCACCATCCTGCGCATCTCGCCCTCGTGGGCCGTGCTCTCCAGCAGGTAGTGCAGCTCGGCGTGGGCGGGCACCCGCGACTGGAGGTAGAGCACGGAGCGGTCCAGCCCGCAGGCGAGCAGCAGAGCCGCCACCTCGCGGGTGCGGGCGCGCAGGAGCGCGGGATCGTGCCTGACGGTCAGGGCGTGCAGGTCGGCGACGGCGTAGACGCAGACGGCCTCGTCCTGGAGCCGTACGGCGGGCAGGATCGCGCCGAGGTAGTTGCCGAGGGTCAGACGGCCGGTCGCCTGGAAGGCGGAGAAGACGCGCTTGTTCATTTCTCGTCCCTTCGGGGTGGAGGGACCGCCGGATCACCGGCCCGGGAGACGAAAAAGGCCGCCGGTGAACGGCGGCCGTTTTCTCTGCGCAGGCTGGGCTGGCTAGCGGGTCCGCCGGGAGGCGGCCCGCCACAGACCCAGGCTGCGGTGGCTCATGCGGACAATGCTATCTCCTCGGCGACGGCGGCGGCGAAGGCGTCGACATCGGCCTCGGTGGTGTCGAACGCGGTCATCCAGCGGACCTCACCGGTGGCCTCGTTCCAGGTGTAGAAGCGGAAGCGCTTCTGCAGCCGCTCGGTGACCTCCGGCGGCAGGATCGCGAAGACCGCGTTGGCCTGGACCGGGCGCGGGATCTCCACACCGGGGATCCCCCGGACGGCCTCGGCCAGCCGCCGGGCCATCGCGTTGGCGTTGCGGGCGTTGCGCAGCCACAGGTCCCCGGCGAGCAGCGCCTCGAACTGCACCGAGACGAAGCGCATCTTGGAGGCGAGCTGCATCGCGCTCTTGCGCAGGTAGCGCAGGCCCCGCACGGCGTCGGGGTTGAGCACGACGACGGCCTCGCCGAACATCAGCCCGGCCTTGGTGCCGCCGAAGGAGAGCACGTCCACGCCCGCGTCGGTGGTGAACGCGCGCAGCGGCACGTCCAGCGCGGCCGCGGCGTTGGCGGCCCGGGCCCCGTCGAGGTGGACGAGCATGCCCAGGCCGTGGGCGTGCTCGCAGATCGCCCTGATCTCCTCCGGGGTGTAGAGCGTGCCCAGCTCGGTGGTCTGCGTGATCGAGACGACCCTGGGCTGGGCGCGGTGCTCGTCGCCGAAGCCCCACGCCTGCCGGTCGATCAGCTCGGGGGTGAGCTTGCCGTCCGGGGTGGCCACGGGCAGCAGCTTGAGCCCGGCCGTGCGCTCCGGCGCGCCGCCCTCGTCGGTGTGGATGTGCGCCGACTCGGCGCAGACCACGGCCTCCCAGTGGGCGGTCATCGCGCGCAGCGCGACCACGTTGGCGCCGGTGCCGTTGAACACCGGCCAGACCTCGGCCGCCGGGCCGAAGTGCCCGCGGAAGACGTCCTGGAGCGCCTCGGTGTAGACGTCGTCGCCGTAGGCGGTCTGGTGGCCGCCGTTCGCGAGCGCGATCGCGGCGAGGACCTCCGGGTGGATCCCGGCGTAGTTGTCGCTGGCGAAGCCCTTGACCGCCGGGTCGTGCCTGCGGACCGCGTCGGTCGCGGTCCCGGCCGTGGAACCGCTCGCCGATCCGGCCGGGGCGCCGGTCACGGCGCGGGGTGTCGCGTCCGTCACTGGGTGAGATCCGTTCGGGTGCCGTTGACGTCGGTGTCCCACAGGCCCTCGATCGCCGCGGCGAGGTCCTCGACGTCGGTGAAGCCGGGGAACTTCTTGTCGGGGGCGGCCGCGCGCATGCCCTCGTGCACGAGGGCCTTGACGACCAGGATGTTCGCGGTGGCGCCGGTGCCCTCCAGGGCGTCGGCGAAGGCGAGGGTCCACGCCTCGGCGGCGGCCTTGGCGGTGCCGTACGCCGCGTTGCCCTGGGTGGGGCGCTCGGCCGCCTTGGCGGAGACGATCGCGAACCGCCCGCGCTCGCTCGCCTTGAGCAGCGGCTCGAAGGCGAGCGTGACGTGCTGGAGGGTGCGGACGAGGAGGTCGTGCAGGAGCGCCCAGTCCTCCAGCTTCGTCTCGGCGAAGGTCTTCGACCCGCGCCAGCCGCCGACCAGGTGCACGACGCCGTCCACGCGGCCGTGCTCGGCCCGGACGTCCGCGGCGAGCTTCCGCACCGCGTCGAAGTCGAGGAGGTCCACCTGTCTGTGGTCGCGCTCGCTCGGGTGCTCCGTGAGCGTCCCGTCGGCGCCCGACTTGTCGACGCCGATGACGGTGTGTCCCTGGTCCGCGAAGCGGCGGACGACCGCCTGACCCGCGGGGCCGGCCGCGCCGGCGACAAGAATGATCATGCTCGGATCCCCTTCGTGGAGTCGACGACCTCGCCGAGCTTACGGCGCAGGGCCTCGTAGAACATGCTCAGCGGGAACTCGTCGGACAGCACCGCGTCCACCACGGCCTTCGGGAAGCCCTCGGTCGGCAGCGCGTCCACGCCCCGGGCCCAGACCGAGGCCGGGTGCGGCTCGACGTAGGCCGCGACGAGCTCGTGGGCGGCCAGCCAGTGGGCGAGCTTGGAGCGGTCGATGCCGTCGCGGTAGAGCTTCTCCACCTCGCCGCGCAGGTCCGCCACGCCGCCGGCGAGCCGCGACCAGTCGACGCTGAGCCGGTTGTCGGTCCACCGTACGACGTCGTTGCGGTGCAGGTAGGCGAAGAGCAGCTGGCCGCCGAGGCCGTCGTAGTTGCGGACCCGGTCACCGGTGATCGGGAAGCGGAAGAGCCGGTCGAACAGGATCGCGTACTGGACGTACCGGGCGTGCGGCACGCCCTCCTCCTCCAGCTTCACGGCCTCGCCGAACGCGGTCAGGTCGCAGCGCAGCTCCTCCAGGGAGTAGAGCCAGTACGGCATCCGCTGCTTGATCATGAACGGGTCGAACGGCAGGTCGCCGTGGCTGTGCGTGCGGTCGTGGACGAGGTCCCAGAGCACGAAGGTGTCCTGGGCCAGCTCCTGCGACTCCAGCAGGCGGGCGGCGTCCGGCGGCAGCGCCAGCTTCAGCGTGTCCGCGGCGGCCCGGCCGACCCTGCGGAACCGGGCGGCCTCCCGGTCGCAGAAGATGCCTCCCCAGGTGAAGCGGGCCGGGGTCTCGCGGACCGCGACGGTCTCCGGGAACAGCACCGCCGAGTTGGTGTCGTAGCCGGAGGTGAAGTCCTCGAAGGCGATGGGCACGAACAGCGGGTTGTCGTAGCGGGTGCGCTCCAGCTCGGCCAGCCACTCGGGCCAGACGGTGCGGATCCACACGGCCTCGACGTACCGGAAGGTGGTGCCGTTCTGGGTGTACATCGGGAAGACGACCAGGTGCTCCAGCCCGTCGACCCGCTGGGTGTCGGGGTGGAAGGCGTTGAGCGAGTCGAGGAAGTCGGGCACGCCGAGGCCCTGCTCGACCCACTTGCGGAAGTCGGCGACGACGGCGGCGAGGTAGGCCTCGTCGTGCGGGAAACGGGGCGCGAGAGCCGCGACGTGCTCGACGATCTCGGAGATCAGCGCGACGGCGAGGTCCCGGTCGCCCTCGATCGAGCCGTCCTTGGCCTGGAGCGGCCTGAGCCGCTCGACGGCGTCCTTGAGCCTCCGGAAGACGGCGAGCGCCTCCTCCCGCGCCGTTCCCCTCTTCTCACCCTCCACCGCGCCCGGCGCGGCCTTCGCGGGGATGCGGGAGACCCAGGTGATGAGATTGCCCCAGAGGGCGGCGTGGTCGTAGTCGGCGATCGAGTCGTCGCCGAACAGGTCGGAGTCGGCGACCACGACGACGCGGCCCTCACCGTGCCGTACGGCCACCGCCAGCGGCTCCCCGGCGGGGGCGGCGGTGGGGGAGGTCGAGAACAGCACCGTGGCGTCCGCGGGGGCGGCGAGCACCCCGGATCGGTAGAAGCAGGCGCGGCGGGCCCCGGCCAGGAGGTCCTCGCGGCCCGTCTCACCGGGAACGCCCAGGATCCAGGAGGCCACGCCGTTGTGGGCGTTCCTGGGGTCCTGGACGGTGGCGTGCGCGACCTTGACGCCGAAGACGTCGAGGAGATCGGCGAGGTTGTTGCCGTACTTGTCCTGCTCGCACTCGGCCAGCACGACGAGGCCCCCGCCTCCGGCGACATACTCCTCGATCGCGTCGATCTCCTCGGCGGTGAAGACCGGGCTGCCCGAGTCGACGGTGCGCTCCCAGCGGTCCCCGGAGGGGTGCGCGATCACGAAGGCGTCGGCGCCGGCGAGGACGGCCGGGGTGACGGCGCCCTCGGTGTGCGCGGTGACGACGTGCCCCAGGCGGCGCAGCAGCTCGGCGGCGCGGGCGTAGCTGTTGTCGTCCGGATGGCCGGGATTCATCGCCTCGGCCACGTCCCGCCGGATCGTCCAGGACTCACTGTGCGCCTCGTCGAACAACACCCGGGGGAAGGCCCTCACCACAAATCCTCCTTCAGACAGGACTCACTGAAGGAAAATATACACACCATGTCCCGGTTTGAGCACACGCCTTACGGCTGCCCAGGAGTCACAGGAGCACCGGGGCAGGCGATCGGCGCGGGGACGGCGCTCAGCCCATGGGGGCGGCGCTCAGCCTCCGGCCCTGGGCCCGACGGGCTGGGGCCTGGCGGGCTGAGCCTCGGCCGGACGAGGCGCGGCAGACTGGGGCCTGGTCTCCGGCTCGGCGGACCGGATCTCCGCGGTCCGGGGCTCGGCGGACCCGGGCTCGGGGGAAGCATGGCCGTCGGCGGCGGTCGCGGCGGTCCGGCAGGCGCAGAACCCGACCTCGGCGATCAGCAGCAGCCGATCACGGGTGTACTCACCGGGGTTCTGCGCGGGCCGGACGCCGCCACAGACTTCGCACCGGCTGCGGTGATCGCTCATATCGAATCTCCTCGGGGAAGAAACGGCGTTGACCGGCGGGGACGCAAGCGGACTCCGCTGGAACCCCTTCCCGAGGGCCAACCTGCCGCTGCGCGGGCAGCACCACGACACATCTTCCCGGGATCGGGTCTCTCTTGTCCCCAGATTAGGGCCCTCTCCCCGATTCTCAGCCGAAAAAACAGAAACTTGCCTCACATGAGCACCAATCAGACTGAAATTTGGCGCTAAATGCAAAGAAAGCAGGCTAGAAGCGGTCATGCCTGCTAGTTATGGCCTGTTTCCAAAAATTAGGTAAAGAGTGTCAAGTAATGGCCATAACATGAGATTCGGACGGACCTATACGGACCCCTACCCGCGGCGCGGCGAGAGAACCGCAGTACCCGGCAGGTGGGCCGCGTGATCCGATGAGAGGACCCGCGCCCCGGGCCCCGCCCTCCTCTGATCACCGTAATTCTTACGGCCTGCGAACGTCGTCGAGCCAGTCCTTCTGCCGTCCCGGAGGCCCGGATACCGTCGGCCCGGTGAGAATGCTGATCACCGGAGCCGCCGGATTCATCGGCGGGCATGTCGCCGAGGTCTTCCGGCGGGCCGGACACGAGGTCACCGGGTTCGACCTGCGGCCCGCGACGGACGTGATCGCCGGGGACGTCCGTGACCGGCGGGCGCTCGACCGGCCGCTGCGCGGCGTGGACCTGGTCGTCCACCAGGCGGCCAAGGTGGGGCTCGGCGTGGATGTGGCCGACCTCCCCGACTACGCCTCGGTGAACGTGCACGGCACGGCCGTGCTGCTGGCGGCGATGGCCCGCCACGGCGTCGGCGCGCTGGTCCTGGCCTCCTCGATGGTGGTCTACGGTGAGGGCGCCTACGACTGCGCCGAGCACGGCCGGGTACGGCCCGGGCCGCGCGCCGTACAGGACCTGGAGCGGGGACGGTTCGAACCGCGCTGCCCCCGGTGCGGCGCCACGGTGGACTCCGCGACCATCGGCGAGGACGCCCCGCCCGACCCGCGCAACGCCTACGCCACCACCAAGCTCGCCCAGGAGCACCTGACCGCCAACTGGGCGCGCGAGACCGGCGGCGCGGCCGTCGCGCTCCGCTACCACAACGTGTACGGGCCTCGGATGCCCCGCGACACCCCCTACTCGGGAGTGGCGGCGATCTTCCGGTCCGCCGTGGAGCGGGGAACGGCGCCGCGGGTGTTCGAAGACGGCCGGCAGCGGCGTGACTTCGTCCACGTCCGCGACGTCGCGGAGGCGAACCTGGCGGCGGCCCGCGCGGGAGAGCCGGGGCGGCTGGTCGCCTACAACGTGGCCAGCGGCGTCCCGCACACCGTCGGGGAACTGGCCGCCGTCCTGGCGGCCGAGCGCGGCGGTCCGGAGCCGGTGGTCACGGGCGAGTACCGGCTCGGCGACGTACGGCACATCGTGGCCTCACCCGAGCGGGCGCGCGCGGGGCTGGGGTTCCGCGCGTCCGTCGGGTTCGCGGAGGGGATGCGGGAGTTCTCCACCGCGCCGCTGGGCTGACCTCGCAGCCCGCTCACCAGGGAGAGATGACCAGTCCCTGCAGCAGCAGGCCGGTGACGGCCTGGGCGGCGAGCGGGCGGCGTCCGTCCGCCAGGCTCGCGGCCAGACCGATCCAGACGGCATAGGGCACCCAGATGCGTTCCACCTCGCCCCGGGTCACCCCGCTGACGTCCAGGGCGAGCACCGCCACCAGGGCTGCGGCGACCAGGATCCCGACCCCCCGGACGGCGGCCCGGCCGGGGACCGCGGGATCAGGTGACGCCGGGCCGGACCGCAGCGCACCGGGTGTGAGCCGTACCAGTCCCATCGCGGTGGCCGGACCGGTCAGCAGGGCCAGCACCGCCAGGTTCGCCACCAGGAAGTACAGGTACGGCCGGGCCGCGCCGGGATCGGCCGACCACTCCGCGTGGGTGGCCAGCACCCCGGCGGGCCAGAGGAACCCGCCGGCCGCGAACGCCGCCGTCACCGCACCCGCACCCGTCACCGCCGCGAGCACGACCGCCCTCGGGACCCGCGCCGCCACGATGACCACGACGGGGATGAGCAGGTAGGGGACCAGACCGTAGCTGAGGTACGGCAGCGCTCCCAGCAACACCCCGGCCGCGGCCGCGGTGAGCACCCGGCCCGCCGGGCTCCGGCCGAGGACCAGCAGGGCGACCCCCCAGGCACCCACTCCCGCGAAGAAGGCGTCCATGGTGGTGGCGATCCAGACCGAGGCGGGGGTGAGGGCGAGGTACGGCAGCGCCCCGCGCGCGGCCTCCTCCCCGGCCAGGCCCCGCACGGTCAGCGCGATGGCCACCGTGGCCGAGCACCCGACCGCGACGACCAGCAGCGCGGCCCACAGCGGTCCCGCGAGCCCGGCCGCCCGCAGCGCCCAGACCACGAGCACGGCCAGCGGCGGATGACCCCGCACGTGGGTGGGGTAGCCCGGCAGGCGCTCGGTGAAGGTGTCCAGCCAGCCCAGCGGGTCATCCCCCACGGCGGGCAGCACCGCCGGGTACTCCTGCGGGTGGGTGAAGGGCTCCGCCAGCCCGTCGGCCGAGATCGCCAGCAGCACGGTCCAGGCCAGCGCGGAGCCGTACGCGACGGCCAGCGCCCACCCGAAACGCAGCCGCCGGGTAAGGGACGGCAGCGCCGGGACCGCGACGGCGGCGAACGCGACGGCGGCGAACGCGACGGCGGGGAGCAACGCGATCGGAGGAAGGCGGAAATGGCCGTGCAGCGGCGGCAGGTGGTCGATGGTGAGCACGCCGAGCCCGTGCAGGACGGCTCCCGCCGCGGACGCCACGACGATCGACGCGCCCCACGCCGCCGTCGCGATGCGCCGCGCCCGGTGTCCCGCGTCCCCTTCTCCCCGTGCCCGCGGGCCCGCGCCCGTCTCCCGCCCCGCCGGGTGGCCCGCGCCCGTCCCGGGCCCGGCCCGCAGCTCCGTGCCGTCCTCCGCCGCCCTCGGCGATCGCCGGGAGGCCTTCCCCGGCTGCGGCCGTGAACCTTCGATCACTTTCCCACGGTAGGTCTGAACTGGGGATTTCCCGGGATCATGTCATCACTTCGTAAGAGTTGACCGGCCGTGACCGGTCTAACGTCGGAGCCATGAAGATCGACGTGGTGTTGCCATGTCTGAATGAGGAGACCGCTCTCCCCTGGGTGCTTGAGCGGATGCCACGCGGTTACCGCCCGATCGTGGTCGACAACGGTTCCACCGACCGCTCCGCCGAGATCGCCGCCGAGTTCGGCGCGTGGGTGGTCACCGAGCCCCGGCCCGGGTTCGGTGCCGCCTGCCACGCCGGTCTGCTGGCCGCGACCTCCGAGATCGTGTGCTTCATGGACGCCGACGCCTCCCTCGACCCCCGCCAGCTGCCGTCCGTCGCCGAACCCGTGCGGGAGGACCGGGGCGATCTGGTGCTCGGCCGGCGTGTCCCGCGGTCCGCTGCCGCCTGGCCGGTGCACGCGCGGGCGGGCAACGCCGTCCTGGCCGCGAGCCTGCGGCGGCGCACCGGCGCCCGGTTGTACGACCTCGGCCCGATGCGGGCGGCCAGACGCGCCGGCCTCCTCGGCCTGAACCTGACCGACCGCCGCTTCGGCTACCCGCTGGAGATGGTGCTGCGTGCCGCGGCGGCCGGATGGCGGATCACCGAGGCCCGGGTGGACTACCTGCCGCGTGCCGGGCGCTCCAAGGTGACCGGCACGGTCCGGGGAACCCTGCGGGCCATCGGCGACATGCGGCGCGTCATGGGGAACGTCCCGGGGAAGGCCCTGGAGAAGACGGCATGACACAGATCGTGGTCATCGCCAAGGAACCGGTCGCCGGGCGGGTCAAGACCCGCCTGACCCCGCCGTTCACTCCCGGCCAGGCCGCGCGGCTGGCCGCCGCCGCCCTGGAGGACACCCTGCGCGCCGTCGCCGCCGCACCGGTACGGCACCGCGTCCTCGCCCTCGACGGGCTCCCCGGGACATGGTTGCCCGGAGGCCCCGAGAGCTTCGTCGTGATCGCGCAACGCGGCGACGGCCTCGACGAGCGGCTCGCCGCGGCCTTCGCCGACGCCTACCGGCTGCACCGTGAACCCGTCGTCCTCATCGGCATGGACACCCCCCACGTCACACCGGACCTGCTGCGGACTGCGGGCGCCGCGCTGGCCGACCACGACGCGGTCTACGGCCCGGCGGCCGACGGCGGCTTCTGGCTGCTGGGCCTGCGCCGTCCCGATCCGGCGCTCCTGCTCGGCGTGCCCATGTCCCGGCCCGACACCGGCGCCGCCCAGCTGCGGCGCCTGCGGGCGGCCGGGCTGACCGTGGCGACCATGCCGGAGTTGAACGACGTGGACACGGCGGACGACGCCCTCCGGATCGCGGCCGAGGCGCCCGGCACGCGGTTCGCCGCCGCCTTCCGGGCCGTGGCCCCGGTCATGTCAGCAGGGGCCGCGACCGGGGCCGTGACCGGGATCGCGACGGGAGCCGGGGCTGGAACCGGGGCGACGGGAGCGGGCGCCTCGCGATGATGGGCAGGCTCTACGCCGACTCCCTCTCCGGAGTGGCGACCGAGATCGAATACCTCGACGGAACCAGGCGGCCGCTGGAGGCGACCCGCTGGCGTGAACCGATCGACGGCGACGAGTCCGTCCTGGACCGGTGCGCCGGTCCCACCCTGGACGTCGGCTCGGGACCCGGACGGCTCATCGTCGCGCTCACCCGCCGCGGCATCCCCGCTCTGGGCATCGACATCACCCCGCGCGCCGTCCGCCTGACCCGCCGGGCCGGAGGTCCCGCCCTGGTCCGGGATGTCTTCGGTGACGTGCCCGGCAGCGGTACCTGGGCGACCGCGCTGCTGGCCGACGGCAACATCGGCATCGGCGGGAACCCCGGAGCCCTGCTGCTCCGGATCAGGGAGCTGGTACGGCCCGGCGGCGAGGCCGTCGTCGAAGCCGAACCGCCCGGGACTGACAGCCGGGTCGACCGGGTACGGCTCCGCCGCGCCGATGCCGTCGGAGGCTGGTTCGGGTGGGCGACGGTCTCGGTGACCGACGTCGTCCGCCTGGCCGTGGCCGGCGGGTTCACCACGGCCGACTGCTGGCGTGAGGCGGGACGCTGGTTCGCGGGCCTGCGCTGAGCGGCGTCACCGGCGGCGGGATCCGGCGCTCCGCCGTACCCGGCGCAGCGTGACCGCGCCGAGGACGAGCATGGCGAGCGCGACGGCGATCCACCCCGCCCCGAGCGCCTCGACCCAGGCGGCGACCGCCCCCTGCACGGCCGTCGCCGCGCCCACGATCGGGTCGTCGGCGGACGAGCCCGCGAAGACGCGCAGCTCGTACCAGCCGTAGTAGACGACGTACAGGCCGGCCGGCAGGAGCAGGCCGCCGCTGATCCGCGGCACGTGGGGCAGGATCCGGCGCATCCGGGCGACCGCCGCGCCGCGTGCCAGCGCCACGGCCAGCGAGAGCAGGGTGACGACCAGCCCCATGCCGGCCGCGTAGGCGACGAAGACCGCCAGGCCGCCCAGGACGCCGCCGCTCGCCAGGGAGGCCGAGGTGACCGCGAGGAACGGCCCGGCGGTGCAGGACAGGGAGGCCACCGCGTAGGACAGGCCGTAGCCGTACAGCGAGATCGGGGAGGCGGTGACGCGGCCGGAGCCGAGGGCGGGGACGGGGAGGAGCAGCTCCCTCCCGCTCAGCAGCCACAGGCCGAGCCCGGCGAGGACGGTCCCGATCACGACGGTCACCCACGGCAGGTACTGCCCGACGGAGAGGGCGAGCGGGGTGACGACCACCCCGAACAGGCCGAAGACCGTGACGAACCCGGCGGTCATCGCGGCGGCCAGCAGCGCCGCCCGCAACATCGGGCCGCGTCGTACGGCCCCGCCGTCCGCCTCCCTCCCGCCGCCGTCATCGACGATCAACATGGTGAGGTAGGCCGGGAGCATCGCGAAGCCGCACGGGTTGAACGCGGCGACCGTGCCCGCGGCGAGGGCCAGGGCGAGCGGCAGGTCGGCGGAGAGCATCGGGGACCGTCCCGGCGCTATCCGGCGCGGAGCTTCTCGACGTGCCCGTTCAGCTCGCCGGAGTCGAGCGGGCCCGAGGCCTTCTCGGTCGAGCCGTCCGGTTTCATGAACACGAACGTGGACTGCTGGCTGACGCCCAGCCTGGTCCACACCGCGCCCTTCTCGTCGGAGAGTTGCACGATGTTCCCGGTCCCGGTACGCCGGACGAACTCCTTCATCGCGGGCTCGGTGTCGAGGCCCGCGACCCCGACGAAGGCGACGTCGCCGTACTTGCCGGCCGCGGCCTTGACCGCGGGCGCCTCGGACAGGCACTTGGGGCACCACGGGGCCCAGAACCAGAAGACCACCGGCTTGCCCGCCAGGCCGGCCCCCTCGAAGGTCTTGCCGTCCAGGGTCTTGGCGGTGAACGTCAGCGCCTCCGGGACGGGCGCCTTCGAGGCCGCCGTCGGCTCGGGTGGCTCCCCCGAGCCGCTCGTGGGAGAAGGAGCCGTGGTGGCCGGGGCGGGCGCGGTGCTCGCCGGCGACGGTTCACCGCCGCGGGCCTGCGTGGCCGTGTCGTCCATTCCGGCTCCGCATCCCGCGGCGAGCAGGGCGGTCGCGGCGAGGGCGGCCGCCGTACGAGATCTGATCACGGGTCAAGCGTAGGCACGGGGCGGACGGCGAAACCTTACGAGGTGGTGAAGGGGCGGGGCGGCCCGGCGGGCGGCCGTCATGCGCGTAGGTGCGGGCGACCATGGCGACATAACGGGATCACACCCATTTATTCGGCGATAGCACTATCGCTGAAATGACCCGCACCCCTGCTCCACGCAGACCGGGAGCTCCATTTCCAGAATTCACGAAAAATATGGATCAATACTGTTAAAAACTAATCTTCATCCGCCCGTCATACTCCCCGCGAATCCGCGGCAATACGGCACGGGACCGGCCCGGCCGTGAAGAACGGGAGGTTCATCCATGCGGAAGCTGGTAACCGGAGCGATCGTCACCGCAGGCGTCGCGACGGTTCTCTTCGGGGGTGCGACGGCCGCCCTGGCGGAGCAGAACGTCTCCAAGACGCTGGTCCCCGGCGAACGGATCTGCGTTCAGCAGTACGCCTCCGACAAGTACCGGACCACGGGCACCGCACGGTTCCCCGGTGTCCGCTTCGCCGTCCGGGGTCCGTCGCCGAGCTTCGGCGACCTGGGCCCCCTGCTCAGCTCCACCGACGACAACTCGACCTTCTACCAGACCGAGGGCCGCAGCTCGGGCGGCACGTTCCAGGGACCCGGGTTCTACGCGGTCTGCGCGAAGAACAACGGCACGACGAACGTGTTCGCGAGCGTCCGCATCCAGACGGACGGCGATTTCCGATAAGCCTGAAGTCTCGTTCGTGAATTGATTCCCGGCGGATGATTCCGGAGGACGCATTGCGGAATGCGCTCCATCGCGCATTCCGATCGCGCATTCCGGTTTCACCGTCCGGGAGCGGAGAGGGCGTCGACGCGTTCATCGCATGGCCGCCGATGCCGAACCGCCGATCATTCCCGACCACGAGGGCCGGGCGTCCCCGGAGATTCTTCCGGGGCGCCCGGCCTTCGTGCGCCGGGATATCGCGGCCGCGCCGTTTCACAACCTCGCCCCGTCGCGGCCACGCCATTTCACACGCACGCCGTGCCGCGGCCCCGTCCCGTCTCCGCACCGCCGCACGCCTCCGACGCCCCGGCCGCGGCTCACCGGACCTCCCGCTCCGGGCGCACCAGAGTGTTGACGACGCCACAGAGGTGTGACTAGGTTAATTTTTAGGAAAGTTTCTTATGAAATAAGCGCCAGTCGCTGCGGCGACCTGGCCGCCGGGCTCCGGCAGCCATGCACACGACATCTCCACCCCCGGGAGGTCATGCATGAACACGAGAAGACGGGCGGCGCTCGTCTCGGCGACCGCCCCGGTCGCCGGGACGGCCTCCGACGCCATCGTCATCCACCACCAGATCGTCAGCGTCTGGATGGAAACGCGCTGACCGTCCCTCCCCCGTGGGTCTCATCGGCACGGCCGCGCGCCGTCCCGGCGCGCGGCCGTACGGCACCCGCTCAGACCGTGTCGTCCGTACGGACCCAGCGGGTGAAAGCGGTCCACTCGGACGGAGTGAACACCAGTGCCGGACCAGATCGATCCTTGCTGTCACGGACGCCGACCCGCCCGCCCGACAGCTTGGCTATCTCCACGCAGTTGCCACCGTTGCCGCCGGAGAACGGCGACTTCACCCACACAGCCTCGTTCAGTTCCCGATCCATCGCTGCTTCATCTCCCGAATGAGCGCCAGCGAAGCCCGCTGAGGAAGCGCCTCGGCGCGGATCGCCTCGTATTTGGTCGTGATATCCGCCACGTCGTCGGGCCGGTCGGTGACCTGACCCTGGCCAGCCGACTCCATGTAAACAGTATTGGCAAAGCCCCGGACCTGCGCAATGGCGAACCCGCCGAGCAGCCCGACGGTGCTGCCCGCCTCGAAGGGCAGCACCTGGAGGGTGACGTGCGGCAGGCGGGCCACTCCGAGCAGGTGGTCGAGCTGCGCGGCCATGACGGCGTCGTCACCGATGCGGCGGCCGAGCACACCCTCGTCGACGACGACCCAGAGCATGGGCGGATCTTCCCGCTCCAGGATGCGCTGGCGCTCCATCCGGGCGGCCACGTCCCGCTTCACTCCCCCGGCCGTCGCGCGGGGCTCGCCGCTGAAGAGCACCCGCGCGTAGTCCTCCGTCTGGAGCAGGCCCGGCACGATGAGCGGCTCCCACGTGCGCAGGCTCTCGGCGGTCTGCTCGATCTCCGCCCAGGGCCGGAACCACGTGGGCAGCCGGGCCGAGACGTTGTCGATCATCTCCTTGATGCGGATGAGGGCGCCGTCGGCCCCCAGCGCCTCGTCGCACCGCCGTGCGAAATCCTCCGTCGGGGGCCGTCGCCCGGTCTCCGCCATCGAGATCGTGCCCAGCGCGAACCCCGCCCTGCTGGCCAGCTTCGACTGGGTCAGCCCCGCCTCCTGCCGGTGCCGCCGCAGCTCATAGCCGAAAAAGGCAATCGGCGAGGTGCTGGGGTCAAGCTCTCTGGGCTTCGGCATCACCTGCCACCTCCGTTTCACCGGTGGTTTCACAGAAAGCGTTGAACATGGGCTGTGGTCATTCCGATACAGACGGTAGCCGCATAGTGCCATCCTCGAAACACAAATCAGAAAACCGGCCACCGAGCAGGTATCCATGAATTCGGTAATCGTTCCTGAAGGCGTCGAGGCCGAGATCCTCGGGGAGGCCTGTCTGGCTTTCGAGCCCGCGTCCACCGCGAAGGCCCGCGCCTGCGTGCGGGAGTGGATCGGCGCGGATCACAGGGCCTACGAGAACGTACGGCTGGCGACCTCCGAACTCGTCACCAACGCAGCCGTGCACACCGGCCGCGGCAGCACGGGCGACCTGATCGTGCTCACGCTCACCCGTGTGCAGAATCTCCTCTTCCTGGAGGTGACCGACCCGGGCGGAGAATCCTCCTGGCCGCGTGTCTTCGACGCCGTGCCGGACGACGCGGAGTGCGGCCGCGGCCTGGCCATCGTCCGCGAGCTCTCCCAGGGGCGCTGGGGCGTGCGCGACCGCGGCATCCTGGGACGCACCGTGTGGTGCGCCCTCGACGCGTGCCCCGTCCCGGGGGCGCCGCACGCGTGACACCGATCGGCCGCGCGCGTGACACCGATCGCACGCGATAACGTGACGGCCGTGACGAGCGACGAACGGGGAGACGAGCCCGCGGCGGAGTGGGCCGCCGAGCACGACGTCGGGGAGGCCGACGCGGCGGCGCTCGTGGGCGAGCAGTTTCCCGATCTCCGCGGAGCGCCGGTCACGCTGCTGGCCACCGGCTGGGACAACACGGTCCACCTCGTCGGCGAGCGGTGGGTGTTCCGGTTCCCGCGCCGCGCCGTCGCGCTGCCCGGCGTCGAACGGGAGATCGCGACCCTGTCCGCCCTCGCGCCGGCGCTTCCCCTGGCCCTGCCGGTCCCCACGCGCATCGGGCGTCCCGGCGGCCTCTACCCGTGGCCCTTCTGGGGCGCGGAACTGATCCCCGGCGGGGAACTGGCCGAGGCCGATCTCCCGGAGACCGGGCGGGTGCGGGCCGCCGCCGATCTCGGCGCGTTCCTGCGCGCCCTGCACGATCCGCGTCTGGTCGCCGAGGCGGGTTCCGGACTGCCCGCCGACCCGATGCGCCGGGGCGATCCCGGGGTCCGGGCGCCGATGGCCCGTGAGCGGCTGGACAGGCTCGCCCGGCGCGGCACGTGGGAACCCGACCCGGCCGTCGAGCGGCTCCTCGCCGAGGGAGAGAAGGCGGATCCGCCGCCCGGCCCCGCCGCGGTCGTCCACGGCGACCTGCACCTGCGCCACCTGCTGGTCGGCCCGGACGGCCGGGCGACCGGCGTCATCGACTGGGGCGACCTCTGCCTGGCCGACCCCGCGGTGGACCTCTCGCTGGCCTACTCGGGTTTCTCGGGAGCGGCCCGCACGGCGCTGCTGTCGGCCTACGGGCGCCCGCCCGGCCCCGAACGCGAGACGGCCGCGCGCGTGCTGGCGGTGTTCCTGTGCGCGGCCCTCGCCGACTACGCCGAGTCCACCGGCCGCACCCGCCTCCTGGCCGCCTCGCTCACCGGCCTCCGCCGCGCCGTCGCCCCCTGAGCGGGCGGCGCCGTACGGCCCGTCGGGAGAGCGCACCATCGATCACAGCGATGGTGCGCGATCACGCGCGGATCCTGCACCATCGCCATGGTCATCGATTCCCGTGCCCGGCTCGGCCTCCTCAGACGAGGCCGAGGGCGAGCATCGCGTCGGCGACCCGCTTGAAGCCGTCGATGTTGGCGCCGGCCACGTAGTTGCCCGGCATGCCGTACTCGTCGGCGGTCGACAGGCAGCGGGCGTGGATGTCACGCATGATCTCCGCCAGGCGGCGCTCGGAGAACTCGAAGGTCCACGAGTCGCGGCTGGCGTTCTGCTGCATCTCCAGCGCGCTGGTGGCCACACCTCCGGCGTTGGCGGCCTTGCCGGGCCCGAAGGCGACGCCCGCCTCCTGGAAGACCTTGATGCCCTCCGGCGTGGTGGGCATGTTGGCGCCCTCGCCCACCGCGACGCACCCGCCGCGCACCAGGAGCTCGGCATCGTGGCCGGTGATCTCGTTCTGGGTGGCGGACGGCATCGCCACCTCGCACGGCACCTCCCAGACGCTCCGTCCCGAGACGAAGGACGCCTCGCCGCCTCGCCGCTCGGCGTAGACGTCCACCCGGAGCCGTTCGACCTCCTTGACCTGCTTGAGCAGGTCGAGGTCGATGCCCTTGTCGTCCACGACGTAGCCGGAGGAGTCGGAGCAGGCGACCACGACGCCGCCGAGCTGCTGGATCTTCTCGATCGTGTAGACGGCGACGTTGCCTGAGCCGGACACCACGACACGCTTGCCGTCGAAGGAGGTGCCGCGGGCCTTGAGCATCTCGTCGACGAAGAAGGCGCAGCCGTACCCGGTAGCCTCGGTGCGCACCTGCGCGCCGCCGTAGCTGAGACCCTTGCCGGTGATCACGCCGGACTCGTAGCGGTTGGTGATCCGCTTGTACTGGCCGAACAGGTAGCCGACCTCGCGCCCGCCGACGCCGATGTCACCGGCGGGGACGTCGGTGTGCTCGCCGATGTGACGGTAGAGCTCGGTCATGAAGCTCTGGCAGAAGCGCATGACCTCGCGCTGGGAGCGGCCCTTGGGGTCGAAGTCCGAACCGCCCTTGCCGCCGCCGATCGGCAGGCCGGTCAGGCTGTTCTTGAAGATCTGCTCGAAGCCGAGGAACTTGACGATGCCGAGGTAGACCGAGGGGTGGAAGCGCAGTCCGCCCTTGTACGGCCCCAGCGCGCTGTTGAACTCGACCCGGAAGCCCCGGTTGATGTGCACCTCGCCGCGGTCGTCCTCCCAGGGCACCCGGAAGATGATCTGCCGCTCGGGCTCGCAGATCCGCTCGATGATCTTGGATTCGGCATACTCCGGGTGCTTGCCCAGGACCGGTCCGATGCTCTCCAGCACCTCGCGGACGGCCTGATGGAACTCGGTCTCGCCGGGGTTGCGGCGGAGGACGTTGTCGTAGATCGACGAGAGCTTCTCGTGCAGCATCACATATATTCCCGGATGTCGGATCTCACAGTCGAGGTCTAGACCTTATGAGAACAGGCCGACGCGCTTTTCATCACCCCCGGGCGAACAGCCCTTACCTCCGCGGGGGGACGCCGGGTCCGCCCCGCGGCGGACGACCGGATGCGGTGCCGCGGACTACCTTCCTCGGCATAAGGCCAGCTCAGGTCTCCGCACAGCAAGGAACCCCCGCATGTTCAAGGACTCCGCCGACTTCCGGCGCGTCGCCTCCGGCGTGCTGCTGATCGTCGCCCCGCTGCTCCAGGCGATCGCCGTCATCCTCGATCCCGGCACCTGGGGCGACGAGCGCGAGGCGGTCAGCTTCGGCGACGACCCCGCCCTCGCCCAGGTCCAGTCGGTCATGTACCACTGGGCGTATCTGCTGATGGCCCTGGCGGCCCTCGGCCTGCTGCACGTGATGCGCCGCCGCGCGACGGTCTTCGGGCACATCGCGGGCCCGCTCGTCATCCTCGGCTACATCAACGCCTCGGGCCTTCTCATGGCCGACCCGGTGGAGTGGTGGCTCGGCAAGCACTACGCGCCCGAGGAGGCCACCCGCATCATGGACGAGATGGTGAACCTGCCCGGCGTCGTCTTCGGCTTCCAGATGCCCTGGATCTTCTTCGCCATCTTCGGCATGCCGGTCCTGGCGGTCGGCGTCTGGCGGGCCGGGTTCGCCCACTGGTGGGTCCCGCTCGTCCTGGCGATCGGCTACGGCGGCTCGATGGCGGTTCCGTACGGCCCGGCGACCGTGGTGCTCTGGGGCATCCCGGTGGTCGCGCTGGGCTGGCTCGGCGTGAGGATGCTCCGGATGAGCCGCGAGGAGTGGATCTCCCACTACCCGGCCGCCCGTACCGCGCCGCAGGCCGTGACGCCCGCCGTCTGATCACGATTCCGCCGTCGTGCCGCGGCCCGGCCCTTCCGGACGGGGAGGCCGGGCCGCGGCGCGGCGGCGCCCGGCCGCTCCGGCGGCTACCCGACGGCGGCGCCCGGGCGCACCACGCCCGACTCGTAGGCGAACACCACCGCCTGGGCCCGGTCCCGCAGGTGCAGCTTCATCAGCACCCGCGCCACGTGGGTCTTGACCGTGGCCTCGCCGACGAAGAGCTCGCGTGCGATCTCGGCGTTGGTCATGCCGCGGGCCAGGAACCGGAGCACCTCCAGCTCGCGCGGGGTCAGCTCGGCGAGCTGGGGCGGGGGCGCGGGCTCGTGGTGGCCGGCGAAGGAGGCGATCACGCGGGTGGTCACCGCCGGGTCCAGCAGGGCGTCGCCGCCGACCACCACGCGGATGGCCTCCACCAGCTGCTCGGGCGGGGAGACCTTGAGCAGGAAGCCGCTGGTGCCCGCGCGCAGGGCGGCGTAGAGGTTCTCGTCGGTGTCGAAGGTGGTGAGCATGACCACCTTGGGCGGGTCCGGCTGGTCGAGCAGCTGCCGGGCCGCGGTGAGGCCGTCCATGCGGGGCATGGAGATGTCCATCAGCACGATGTCCGGGCGCGTGCGGCGGGCCACGGCCAGGGCCTCCAGCCCGTCCGGGGCCTCGCCGACCACCTCCATGCCGGGCTCGCTCTCCACGACGAGCCGGAGCCCGGCGCGGACCATCGCCTGGTCGTCGGCGATCACAATGCGGATAGTGTTCATCTGGTTACCGGCGCGAGACCCCGGCGTTCACGCCCGGGAGGAAGCGCCTCCTCCTCTACTGTGAAAACTCTGTGCGAAATACCGGCTGCGGAATGCGTGACGCCGATGCCCGGGGCGCTGCCGGCCCGTCCGCACGCCACCGGCCTTCCTTCCGCCGGACGGGCCCCGGGAGCAGGCCGCGGGCGTCACGTCGACACGAGAACCCCCGGGAGATCGGCAGGCGCGCGCGGACCCGGAAGCCGCCTCCGGCTCGCGGGCCCGCGTCGAAGGCGCCGCCGAACAGCTCGGCGCGCTCACGCATGCCGATGAGGCCGTTGCCGGTCGACAGTCCGGACGGGACGCCGCCGCCCTCGTCCAAGACTTCCAGCTCGACGGAGTCGTCGTGGTAGGCGACGCGGACTGAGATGGCGGAGCCGCCCGCGTGCTTGACGGCGTTGGTGAGCGCCTCCTGCGCGATGCGGTAGGCGGACAGATCCAGGCCCGGCGGGAGCCGTACGGGCTCGCCGGTCACCTCCATCGCGACCCGCAGCCCCGAGGAGGCGAGCGTGGAGACCGTGACGGCGAGCTGGTCCAGCCCGGCCTGGGGGATGGACTCCTCCAGCGGCATGCGCAGCGCGCCGAGCATGACGCGCAGTTCCTCGACGGCCTCCCGGCCCGAGCGCTCGATGCCGAGCAGCGCGCTCTCGTCCCCTCCGCCCCGGCGGCGCAGCACCCCGGCCTGCATCACCATCATGCTCACGCTGTGCGCGACGACGTCGTGGAGCTCCCGGGCGATGCGGGCCCGTTCCTCGGCGACGGCCTCGGCGGCGCGGCGCTCCCTGTCACGCTCCAGCCGTACGGCGTGCTCGGCCAGGCGACGGGTCCGGGCGGCGTGGGCGTGCAGGGCCAGACCGGTGAGGTAGGCGGCGCTGAAGATCATGGTCAGGAAGGTGACCTCCTCCAGCGGGAGCCACCGGTGGTCCACCGCGCCCGAGCCGAAGACGAGGACGCCGGCGACCGCCCAGGCCAGGCCGGGCCGGAGGGGCAGCTCCGCGCCGACCGTGTGGAAGACGAGCAGGAGGGAGAAGAGCTGCCAGACCTGGCAGTTCTCGTAGCCCTGCCGGTGCCAGGCGTACTGGGCGAGGATCATGAGGATGAAGACCGCGACCGGCGCCTTGCGGCGGAACCAGACGAGGACGCCGGTGACCAGGGCCTGGCCGATCCACCACAGCTCGGGCGTCTCGGCCGCGCCGTACCCGGCCGCGACCGTGAACGCCTCGAACGTCCCGAGAACGATGATCGACAGGCCGATCGACAGGTCGGTCTTCGACACCGTGCGGAGGCGCCGGAGCAGCGGGGAGGGAACCACCATGCGGGGAGACTAAACCCTGATCAGCTCTATTCATACAGGACAAAACGCCCAGACAAGCCGCTTGCAAGTGGGCCACAAGTGATCAATCACGACGGGAAGGACACGCTCCGCACCAGCCGGTTGGCCAGGGAGTCGTCACAGCGGCCCTGCGCGCAGAAGTAGATCACGAGGGCGGGTTCGTCCGGCCGCTCCACGGCGTACCCGATGAAGTCGAGCTGGCCGCCCCGCTGCGGGTCGGCGATCGCCCCCTCCAGCCGAACTCCGGGCTGACCGCCGACGCTCACCTGGACCACCTGGGAGAACACGCTGACCGTCCCGGGCAGCGAGGACTGCAGGGTCTCCTGGAGCTGCTGGGACCCGCCGCGCGGGTCGAGCGTGTCCAGGGTCTGGGTGAAGACGCCGGTGGCCTCCTCCGGCTCGCTCTTGATGATCTCGTTGACGGCCGCCCAGTCGGCGACGACCGGCGTGCTGAACAGCGCCCGGAACTCCTCGGCCCGGGGGGCGGCGACCGTGAACGCGTCCGCGTGCTGCATGACGGTCCAGTCGGCGGGGTGCTCGAAGGCCACCGGCACGGCGGCCGAGCCCCGGTGGGGCTCCCACGCGCCGTCGCCGCCCCGCAGGACCACGGCGAGCACCGTCACCAGCGTGACGATCAGCGCGATCGCCGCGCCGGCCCCGATGAGCACGCCGCGCCTGCCCCGCCCGGAGGCGCTCGCGCGGGTGGCCGAGCCGGTGGTCTCCCAGGGCTGCCGGGCCTGGTGGGACTGCTGAGCCTGCCCCTGGTGGGCCTGCTGGGCGTGGGGCTGATGGACCTGGTGGGGCTGCGGTGCCTCGTGGAGCGGGGAGAGCCGCTGGAGGTGCGGAACCTCCTGCCCCTGCGTGGCGTGGTGTCCCGGCGGAGGCTGCTGGAGGCGGTAGGCCTGGCCGCTGATCGCGTCGCGCAGCTGGGCGATGAACTCCGTGCAGCTGCCGTAGCGCTGCTCGGGCGACTTGGCCAGCGCCCGCATCATGACGCCGTCGACCTCCATGGGGAGCTCGGGCCGGAGCGTGCTGAGCGGCGTCGGCGACTCCGCCAGGTGCGCCCAGAGCAGGGCGATCTCGTTGTCGCGCTGGAACGGCAGCCGCCCGGACAGCGCCTCGTAGACCACGCAGGCCAGGCCGTACTGGTCGCAGCGGCCGTCGATGGTCTCCTTGTTGATCTGCTCGGGCGACATGTAGCGGGGGGTGCCGATGAACTGGTCGGTCTGGGTCAGCCCGGAGATCGAGGTGCGGTGCTTGGTGATGCCGAAGTCGGTGAGGTAGACGTGCTCACCCTCGGCGTGCCCGGCGATCAGGATGTTGGCGGGCTTGACGTCACGGTGGATCAGGTCGTGCGCGTGCGAGGTGTCCAGCGCGGCGGCGACCTGGGCGGCGATCCGGTTGACCTGGCCGACCGGCAGCGGTCCCCGGTCGTAGAACAGGCGGCGCAGGTCCGGGCCGTCGACGTAGCGCATCGCGATGTAGAGGGTGCCGTCGTCGGCGGCGTCCGCCTCGTAGATCGGGATGATGTTGGGGTGGTCGATCCCGGCGACCGTCCGCGACTCCAGGATGAACCGCTGCCGGAACCGGTCGTCCTCCCCCAGCAGGGGGTTGAGGACCTTCAGCGCCACCCTGCGGCCCAGCCGGGAGTCCACCGCGAGGTAGACCACGGCCATGCCGCCCTTCCCTATGACGTCCTCGACGTGGTAACCGGCCACTTCCTGGCCGATCAGCGCTCTCTCGTTCAGTGTCATCACGCCTCAGCGGGGTGACCGCAATAGCCGCAGAAGCGGTGGGCCGGGCCCAGCCGCATCCCGCATGCGGTGCAGTATTTCTGGACGGTGGAGCCGCCGGCGGTGATGGAGTCGTCGGCCCGCTCGGTGTCCTTCGGTCGTGCGCCCGGATCCCGGGCGACCAGCACGGGCTGGCCGGGCGCTGACGGCCGGCCGGAGGCGGTCGGCTGGCCGGGAGGAGGTGACTGCCCGGGGGCGGACGGCTGGGCCGTCCCCGCCGGGGAGGAGGTCACCGGCAGCGGAGGGAAGGAGCGGCCCACCACCACGGTGACGTCGTTTCCGTCATCCGGGCCGGGATGCCGCGGCCCGGTCTGCGGCGCTTCGAAAGCCGGAACGCCGACTCCCCGGGGGCCGGTGTCCCCCATCCGGCCCTCTCCGGTCCCGTACCCGCCGGGACCGGTTCCCGGTCCGGTCCCTGGCCCGGTCCCGGGTCCGGCGCCCATGAGGCCGCCCGCCGTCCCGGCGCCCACGGCTCCGGGATCGGTCTCGGCGCCCGCGGCTCCGGGGAACCGGTTCTCCCCGGTCCCGTCGTCTCCGGGACCGGCGCCGCGCCGCCAGAACAGCAGCACGCCGACGACCACGGCCGCCACGAGCACGCCGCCGCCCGCCAGGAACGGCCAGAGCGGCAGGCCCGTCCCCCGGTCGTCGGTGGGGGCGGCGGCCCGCTTCGTCCCCAGGTCCTCGGCGGTGCCGCGCTTGGCCTGGGAGGTCTTCAGGTGGGCGGCGGCCACGGGGTGACCCGGGTAGAGGTCCAGGACGCGCTGGAAGCCCGGGACGGCGTCGCCGTAGTACTTGGTGTGGAAGCGGATCAGCGCCTGCTCGAACGCGGCGTCGATCGGGCCGCGCCGGGGGGTGACCTTGGCCTCGGCCAGCGCCTTGGTGATCTCGCGGACGCCGATCATCCGGCCGTCGGCGCCGCCGCCGATCAGCAGCCCGACGACCTCGCCCTTCTTGTCCTCGATCACCGGCCCGCCGAGCAGGCCCTGGTCGATCAGATTGCCCACCTTGGGCGGCTCGTCGACCTTGCCCTCCGGGTCCTTGAACTGACGCCCGCCCTCGCCGGCGCCCCCGGCCCGCAGGTGGGCGATCTCCACCTTCTCCTTCACCGTCGCCGAGGGCCGTCCGGTGAACCCGGCGACCGCGACCGGCGCGCCCTCCTTGTCGGGCACCTTGGCCGCGAGCGGGGCGGTGGGCAGGCCCGCGCCGCCGTCGGCGCGGCCGACCGGCATCAGCACGGCCGGGGCGTCGGGACGGCTCCCGGTGTGGACGACCTCGGCCCGGAAGCCCTCGTCGTCCGCGGGCGAGATGTTCGGGAAGATCTGGATCTCGGTGGTGACGTCGATGATGCACGTCGCGGTCGGCCGCTTCGGCGGATAGCACTGCTGCAGATGGCGGTTGAGCGTCTCGTCGCTGAGGGTGTGCCGCTCGAAGTCATCCGCGATCTTCACCTTGTGGTGCTCGGCGAAGATCCGGTTGGCCGCGTGGACCGCCATGTCCTCGTCCGTCCGCACGACGCCGGTCAGGGTGACGATGGCGCCCTCGGGGTTGACGACGGTGCCGGTGCCGGTGCCGATCGGCACCTCGTAGCTCCGCTCGACGTGGACCAGCTCGCCGATGTGGTCGAGCAGGGTGATGTCCACCTTGGCTTTCGCCTCGACGCGGACGACCGCGGGGGTCACCAGGTCGGTGATTCCGCTGGGGTGTTCGTGAGCCAGGGCAGCGGGCACCGCGGCGACCACGAGTGCCAGGCCGCCGAGGAGTGCCACAACCGTTCTGCGCCGCCGCATCGTCACTCCCTAGGGGGATAGGACAAGGGTCGCAACCTATCGCCTCAAGCTCAAGAGAAGCGAACGTAGACAAGCGCTTGCTCGGGACATAACCTGCGATCCGTGAACGCGCGAACCGGCGGGCCGGAAGGGCGGGAGGGGCACGCGGAGCGCCCAGGATATCCAGGACACTACGGACATCCAGCACATCCAGCGGACTCAAAACACCCGGCATATCCGGAAAAATCCGACCACCCACGGCATTCTGGTTGTTCTGACCGGTCGAAGGATTCCCGGCCCGCGGAACGTCCGGACCGCGCGAAAAATTCGATGCCTCCGCAGCGCCCGGAGTACACGATCGGCGTCGACGTCGGCGGGACGTTCACGGATGTGGTGCTCCGGGGGCCGGAGGGTGAGGTCACCGTTGCCAAGTGCCTCAGCACCCACGACGATCCGGCCGAGGGGATCATCACGGGCGTCGCCGCCGCGCTGGGCCGTACCGACCCCTCTCTCGTGACCCGGGTCGTGCACGCCACCACCCTCGCCACCAACGCCGTGCTGGAGCGCCGCGGCGTCCGGGTCGCCTACGTCACGACCGGCGGCTTCCGCTCCGCGATCCCCCTGGGCCGGTACGCCAGGGTCGAGGAGGACCGCTACGACCTGAGGTTCGACCCTCCCCCGCCGCCGGTCGCGGCCGAGGACTGCTTCGAGGTGCCCGAGCGGATCTCCTGCTCCGGCGAGGTGCTGCGGCCGCTGGACGAGGCCGCCGTGGCCCGCGTCGGCCGGGAGATCGCCCGGCGCGGCATCACGGCCGCCGCCGTCTGCCTGCTGCACTCCTACGCCGACCCCGCCCACGAGCGCCGGGTCGCGGAGATCCTCCGCCGGACCGTCCCCACGGTGGTGATCTCCTCGGAGGTCTGGCCGGAGCTGCGCGAGTACGAACGGGCGACGACGACCATCATGTCGGCCTACGTCGGGCCGGTGATGGAGGGCTACCTGCGGCGGCTGACCTCGCGGCTGGCCGGGATCGGGATCACCGCCCCCGTGCACGTGATGGAGTCGGGCGGCGGCGTGATGCCGGTCGAACTGGCCGCGCGCCGGGCGGTGGCGACGATCGAGTCCGGCCCGGCGGCCGGGGTGCTGGCCGCCGCCGCGACCGGGCATCCCGACGCGATCTCCTTCGACATGGGCGGCACCACCGCCAAGGCCTGCGTGATCCGGGGCGGCAGGCCCGAGATCACGCACGAGTTCCACGTCGGCGGCAAGGGCAGCTTCGGCGGGCGCCGGGCCGGGACCGGCGTGCCGATCAAGACGCCCGCCATCGACCTGGCCGAGGTCGGGGCGGGCGGGGGCAGCGTCGCGTGGGTGGACGCGGCCGGGAGCCTGCGGGTCGGACCGCGCTCGGCGGGCTCGGAACCCGGCCCGGCCTGCTACGGGCTCGGCGGCGAGGAGCCGACCGTGACGGACGCCGACCTGGTCCTCGGCTACCTGGACCCCGCGTCCTTCGCGGGCGGGACCATGCCGCTCGCCCGGGACCTCGCGGAGAAGGCGATCGACCTGCGCCTGGCCGGGCCGCTGGGGGTGTCCCGGGCCGAGGCCGCGCACGCGGTCCACGAGATCGCCAACGCCGCGATGGGCTCGGCGGTGCACGTGGTGACCGTCCAGCGCGGCATCGATCCCCGCGGCTTCGTGCTGGTCGCCTTCGGCGGCGCGGGCCCGATGCACGCGGCCCGGGTCGCCGCCCGCTTCGGCATCGCCACCGTGGTCGTCCCGGCCCACTGCGGCGTGGCCTCGGCCGCCGGGCTGCTGGCCGGGGACCTGTCGGTGGACCGGGTCCGGTCCGCCCTGGGCGCCGATCCCGCCCAGGTCTTCGCCGAGCTCACCGAGGCGGCGGCCGCCGACCTGGGAGTACGGCCCGGCGACCCCGGCGTGTCCGTGGAGCGCTCGGCCGACGTCCGCTTCACCGGCCAGGCCCACGACCTCACCGTCCCCTGGACCGACTCCCCCGGCGACCTGGCCGCCCGCTTCTCCGCCCGGTACGAGCAGGTGTACGGCATCGCCCAGCGCGGCCCGGTCGAGGTCGTCGGCTACCGCGTCCGCGTCACCCTCCCCGCCGCCCGCCGCGCGGAGGCGCCGATCCCCGCCGCCCCGCCCCCCGGCACGGCCCTTTCCTCCGGCGCCGGTACGGCGAGCGGGAGCGCGGCGGTGGCCGGCGCCTCGGGTACGGCGCGGCGGACGGCGTACTTCGCCGAGACCGGGGGGTATGCGGAGGTGCCGGTGTTCACCAGGGCGTCCCTCCGGGAGACCGGGGGTCCGGCGATCGTGGAGGACGCGGAGTCGACGATCGTGGTGCCGCCCGGGTGGCGGGCGGTGCTCGCGGAGGACATGGCGGTGATCCTCACAAGAACGGACACCGATGTGGAAACGGACACAGACGCGAGTACGAGCGCGAGTGCGGAAACGGGCACGGGGAAAGGCGCGGAAGCAGACACGGGCACAGACACGGGTGCGGGCACGGGGGGATCGCATGAGTGACGCCCTGACCGCCGAGGTCCTGCGGAACGCGCTGGTGGTGGCGGCGGAGGAGGCGAGCATCGTCGTCGTCCGCTCGGCCTATTCGACGTTCATCGTCGAGGGGTCGGACGCCTCGGCCGCCGTCCTCGACGCCGGGGGCCGCCTGGTCGCACAGTCGATGGCCACCACGCTCATGAACAGCATGGCGCTCAAGGCCGCCCTGCCGGAGGTGCTGAAGGACATCCCTGCCGCGACCATGCGCCCCGGTGACGTCTTCGTGCTCAACGACGCCTACCGGGGCGGCGTGCACACCAACGACCTGCTCGTCTACCGGCCGGTCTTCGCCGGAGGCTCCCCCGCCTACTTCACCGCCACGATGATCCACGTCTCGGATCTCGGCGGCCTGTCCGCGGGCGGCATGGCCCCGCTGGCCACCGACGTCTTCCTGGAGGGCCTCCAGCTGCCCCCGGTCCGCCTGGCCACCTCGCACGGGATCGAGCCCGCGATCGAGGCGATCCTGCGGGCCAACAGCCGTACCCCGGGCAAGGTCATGGGCGATGTGCGCGCGCTCATCGCGGGCACCGCCGTCGCCGCCGCCCGGGTCGAGGCGATGATCGCCGAGTACGGCCCGGCCGGGCTCGCCCGGGGGATCGACGACTATCTCGACTACACCGAGGCGAGGACCCGCGCCGCCCTGGCCGCACTGCCGCCCGGCCGCTACGCGTCGTCCTACTCGATCGACGACGACGGCATCGACCTCTCCCGCTCCCACACGGTCCGGGTGGCGGTCACGGTCGAACGGGAGGAGGGGATCCCGGAAACGGCCGACCCGGCGAACGGGGCCGCGGCGGAGACCCCGGGAACGGCCGGTCCGGCGGGCCCGGCCGGGACGGGGGTCCCGGGGACGGCCGGCCGGGGGCGGGTGGTCGTGGACTTCGCCGGGACGGACCCGCAGGTGCCGGCGGCGATCAACGCCTCGGCCTCGCAGTCGCTGGCCGCCGCGATCTTCGCGGTCCGCTGCTTCCTCGACCCGACGATCGCGATGAACGACGGCTGCCTTCGGGCGATCGAGGTACGGCTCCCGCCCGGCTCGCTGCTCGACGCCCGCTCCCCCCATCCCTGCGGCGGCCGGTTCGTACCCATCTACGCGGCGATGGAGGCGATCTTCCAGGCGCTCTCGGACGCCGTGCCCGAGCGGGCCATCGCCGCCAGCGGCATCCTGCAGCCGTTCTCCATCGCGGCGGTGCGCGCGCCGTACTGGATCCACCTGTCCTATGACTTCGGCGGGGTCGGCGCCCGGCGGGGCAAGGACGGGCCGGACGCGACGGGCGTGCACTTCGGCATCGGGCGCAACTCGGTCCCGCAGGCCGAGCCGGTCGAGACCCGCTGCCCGCTGATCGTGGAGTCGGTGGAGACCGTCCCCGACTCCGGCGGCCCGGGCCGCCACCGCGGCGGCCTCGGCTCCCGCACGGTGCTCCGCTTCCTGGCCGACGCGCACGTCACAACCCGCGGCGACCGGCTCCGGACCCCTCCCCCGGGCCGTTCCGGCGGCCTTCCCGGCCGGCTCGGCGGCTTCTACCGGCGGCGGGCGGACGGCACGCTGGAACGGCTCGCCTCGAAGGTCAACAACGCCCTGTTCCGCGCCGGGGAGGCGTTCGTCGTCGAGACCACCGGCGGCGGGGGCGTCGGCCCGCCGCACGAGCGGCCGCCGGAGGAGGTGGCGGGCGACCTGCGCGCCGGGAAGGTCACCGCCGAGGCGGCGGCCCGGGACTACGGCGTCACCGTGCGGGAGGACGGGACGGTCACGCGGTGATCACGGCCGGGGCCGCGCGCCACGATCACAGATGGCGCGGGGATCCCAGGTGGCGCGGAGGCTCCCTGCCGTACGGATGATCACGGCCGTACGGATGATCACGGCCAGGGACCGAGCTCGGGCAGGGAGCCGGTCTCGCCGACGACCGGCCCGACGGGAGCCCGCCCGGCCAGCCAGGCGATCAGGTCTCCCGCGTTCCCGCGCAGGACGACGGGGTCGCCGCTCCCGATGCTCCACCGGCGGTCCGCGTCACCGGCGATCATCGTCACGTGCGTCCCGACGGGGACGCGGGGGGCCAGGAAGTCCACGGCGTGGTCGCAGAAGTCGATCGGCCAGTCCGACGGCCGGTAGTCCAGGTCCAGGTCGACCATGTGGACCTCGACCTCGCGCCAGCGGGCGTGGACGGTGTCGAGGAGGGTGGCGTCGCGGTAGCGGATGGGCCGCCCCCAGACGTCCTCGCCGGTTCCCGCCCAGGCGTCCTCCAGGGCGGCGTGCGCCTCGGCGAGGGCCTCGCGGAGCTCCCCGGCCCCGCGGCCGGCCTCGCGCTCGATGGCGGCGGCACGGCCGTCGGCCCCGCCGTCGTAGACGTCGATGAGCTCGCCCCGGCGGGCGTACTCCGCCTGGCGGGTGAAAGCCGCGGCGTTCTGCTCCAGATGGGTGATCACATGACCGCGCGACCAGTCCGGCAGCGCGGAGGGGGCCCGGACGTCGTCATCGGTGAGGCCGGTGAGCAGGTTCTCCAGGCGGCGCTGGCCGTCGCGGACGCGAGCCACAAGATCGTTCGGTGTCATGGCAAGCAGGTTACCGGTTAATCCGGTAACTTCAACAGGGTGAGCACCTTCCGATTCCACGGCGGACGGCACTGCCTGAACTTCATCGCCACCATGGGCAGGCGGCGGACGGAGCGCGTCGAGCGGCTGGCCGCCCCTGCCGACCTGGACCGCTGGTTCGCCGAGGCGGGCCTGACCGCCCCGGCGGCGGGCGGGACGGGCCTGACCGCTCCGGCGGCGGGCGAGCCGGAGCTGCGTCGGGCGCGCGCCCTCCGAGAGGCGATGTACGAGTTGTTCACCGCCCGCCTGCAGGAACGGGAGATCCCGCCGGAGGCGCTGGCGACCGTGAACGACTGGGCCGCCCGGCCCGCGCCGGCGGAGCGGCTGGAGATCGGCTCCGACGGCCGTCTGCGACGGGTCCGGGGCGAGGCGACCGCGGAGACGCTGCTGGCCGAGATCACCCGCGACGCCGTCGATCTGCTCGGCGGGCCGCTGGCCGGGCGCGTGCGCGAATGCGAGTTCCACCCGTGCACGTTGCTGTTCCTGGACACCAGCCGGTCCGGTCACCGCCGCTGGTGCTCCATGGACGGCTGCGGCGCACGCGCCAAGATGGCCGCCTACCGGGCCCGCCGCGCCGTACGTGAGGGGCCCTGACCGGCCCAGGCCCGGGTGCCCTGGCGGACGGCGCGGTGGACCGCGCGGGCGATCCGGGCGCCCCAGGTGGAGCGTGGGCCGCCGAAGAGCTCCTCGGGCCCGTCCGCGCGGGCCAGCACGCAGACCGCGTCGGAGGCTGTGCCGGTGCACGGGAAACCCTCCTCCACCAGCGCCTGCGTCTTGGCCTCGGTCACCGTCATCACCGCGTTCACCAGGGCGGCGTCGCTCATCGCGACCGGGACCGCGACGATGATGTTGATCGTGCCCGGGGTGTGCACGGGCGCCAGCTCGGGGTCGGCCGCCCCCTCGGGGGCGGCGGCCCAGGTGGGCACGCGCAGGCCGACGGTGGTCACGGCGTGCGCCCCGCCGTCCTCCGCCCGGGTGAAGCGGCCCACCGAGGCGGCGGTGAGCATGCCGACGCCGGGGCCGGGCGGGGCCAACTCCAGCAGGTGCTCCACCGGGTCCATCCGCGCGTAGCCGCCGGGCACCTGGGCGTTGAGCACCCACTCCACCGGGCCGATGCCGCCCCCGAGCATGGCCGAGGAGATCCCCCGCCAGCCGGCGCCGAGCTCCCACAGCAGCGAGGCCAGGCGGGCGCCGTCCTCCCGGCGGTGGCTCAGCCGCAGGTCCGGGGTCACGGGCGCTCCAGGTGGACGCCGGGCCTGCCGTCCGGGCCGCTCGTGATCCGGACGCGGGCGCCGAAGTGCGCGTCGATCAGTTTCTCGGTGAGCACGTCCGCCGGGCTCCCCGAGGCGGCCACGCGGCCGTCGGAGATCAGCATCATCGAGTCGGCGTACTGCCCCGCCAGGCTCAGGTCGTGCAGGGTCGTGACCACGGTCAGCCCGTCGGCCAGGCGGAGCCGGTCGACCAGCTCCAGCACCTGCTGCTGGTGCCCCAGGTCGAGGGCCGTGGTGGGCTCGTCGAGCAGCAGCACGGGAGCCTGCTGGACCAGCGCCCTGGCCAGCACGACCCGCTGGCGCTCGCCGCCCGACAGGCGGCCGAGCGCGCGACCGGCGAACGGCGCGAGGTCCAGCCGCTCCAGCACCGACGCGGTCACCTCGCGGTCGCGGCGGCTCTCCCGGCCCAGATAGGGGATGTACGGCGTGCGGCCCAGCAGGGCGTAGTCGAACACCGTCATGTCGGCCGGCAGCACCGGGCTCTGGGGGGCGTAGGCCAGCAGCCGGGCCCGTTCCCGGGGCTTGAGCCGCCGGACGGACGTGCCGTCGATGAGCACCTCGCCGGAGTACGGCAGCACTCCGGCCACCGCCTTCAGCAGCGTGGACTTGCCCGCGCCGTTGGCCCCGATCACGGCGAGCCAGTCACCGCCGCGCACCTGGAGGCCGACGTCGGACAGCACGGTCCGCGTGTCCAGGACGACCGAGAGGTCGTGCGCTCTGACATCGCTCATGGAGTCACCCCGGGGACCGGCCCTCCGGGGCGGCCCGTCCCGTGGTCCGCGGGCCCCGTCCGAATCTCCGTGACCGCCGCGATCTCGGCCCGGATCACGTCTCCACCCGCTTCGTCACGCGCAGGACGGCGACGAAGAACGGCGCGCCGACGAACGCGGTGACCACGCCGATGGGCAGCTCCGCCGGGGCGAGCACGGTCCGGGCGATCACGTCGCCGAAGACCAGGAAGGCCGCCCCGCCGATCAGGGAGAGCGGGAGCACGACCCGGTAGGAGCCTCCCGCCAGGCGGCGGATCACGTGCGGGACGACGATGCCGACGAAGCCGATCAGGCCGCTGACGGCGACGGCGGCGGCGGTGGCCAGGGAGGCGGCCAGCAGGACGACGAGCCGGACGCGGGTGGCGTTGAGACCGAGGCTGACGGCCTCGTCGTCGCCGACCGAGAGCACGTCGAGCAGCCGCCCGTGCGCCAGCAGGACCGCCACCGAGACGGCCGCGTAGGGGACGATCAGCGTGATCCGCTCCCAGCCGCCGTCGACGGTGCCGAGGATCCAGCCGTAGATGCGCTGGAGGTCCTCGACGCTGAGCTGCTGGACGAACGTCTGCACGGCGGTGAGGAAGGCGGTCACCGCGACCCCGGCCAGGACCAGCGTGGCGGTCCCGCCGCCCCGGCCGGCGACGTTGCCCAGGGCGTAGGCGAGCAGGACGCCGCCGACGGCCCCGGCGAACGCCGCGGCGGGGATGGTGACGGCCTCGGTGTCGCCCTTGAGCAGCACGATGACCGCGGTGGTGGTGAGGCCCGCGCCCGCGGCGGCGCCCAGCAGGTACGGGTCGGCCAGGGGGTTGCGGAACACTCCCTGGTAGGCGGCCCCGGCGATGGCCAGCAGGCCGCCGACGACCGCCCCGAGCAGCACCCGGGGCAGCCGCAGCTCCACCAGCAGTCCCTGCTCGACGGGTGTGAGACCGGAGCCCGCCGAGACGAACGGCAGCCGGTCGAGCAGTTCCAGCATCACCTGCCCGGGGGCGATGTCCGCCGCCCCGGCCAGCGTGCCGGTGGTCATGCTCGCCAGGAGCACGCCCAGGGCGACGAGCAGGGCCGCCGGCCGGAGCCGGGTGGCCCGCCCCGCGGGTGCGCCGGAAACGCCCGCGCCGCCTTCCGCCGTACCGGCGCCGCCGGGGGCGGAACCGGGTGCGTGAGCGGTACGGCCGGACGCCGCGCCGGGCACGTGGGCGGAGCCGTCCGCCGTCCCGCCGGCGGGCGGGGCGGTGGAATCAGATGGATCGGTCACTTACTCGGAGGCGGCCTTCTCGACGGCGGCGCCGACCTGCTCGGCGAGGTCGGCCACGCGCGGGCCCCAGCGGGAGGCGATGTCGTCGTCGAGCCCGACGACCCGGTCGTTCTTGATCGCGGAGAGCTTGGACCAGCCGGGGCGCTTGGCCAGGGTGTCCTTGTTCTGGCCGCAGCACTTGGTGTCGCCGAGGAAGACGAGGTCGGGGTCGGCCTGGGCGACGAACTCGGCGGAGAGCTTGGGATAGCCCCCGGCCAGGTCCGGGGCCTTGTCGGCGATGTTGGTCAGGCCGAACAGGGCGTAGACCTGGCCGAGGAAGGTGCTGGAGGTCACCGAGTAGGGCGTGGTGTCCAGCTCGTGGTAGTAGGTGAGCTTCTTGTCCTTGGGCGCGGCGGCCACGACCTCGTCGATCTTCTTCTTCATCCCGGTCACGACCTCCTGGGCCTTGGCCGTGTTGCCGGTGGCCGCGCCGAGGTCGGTGATCTGGTCGTACGCCTCGTCGAGCTTGGTGGCCGCGGGCTCCAGCAGCACCGGGACGTTGACCTTCGCCAGCTTGGCCACGATGCCGTCGATGTCGTTGGCGAGCACGACCAGGTCGGGCTTCTGCGCGATGATCGCCTCGGCGTTCGGCTTGAAGCCGGACAGATCGGTCTTGGGCGCCTCGGCCGGGTGGTTCGACTGGTCGTCGACCGCGACGACCTGCGCACCGGCGCCGACGGCGAACAGGCTCTCGGTCGCGGTGGGCGACAGGGAGACGATCCGCTCGGGCCGCTCGGCGATGACGACCGGGCCGTTGCCCGCCTCGACGGTGACGGGGAAGGCCCCGGCCTCCGAGGAGGCGGCGGAGGGCGCCCCGGAGGCGGTGGCGGCATCGCCCTGCGGGGCGCCGGTGGAGCTCTGGCCGCATCCGGCCAGGGCCAGCACACCGAGGAGCGCGCCCGCGAGGGATGTACGTACGGGCCTCACGAAAGGTCCTTTCATCTGCTGGAACCGAGGACCCGCTGAAATCATGACGGATCACCCTTTCCACGAGGGTTCGACGGCGTCGGCACGGTGAGAGGCGACCTGGCTCGGCCCGTCACGGGCCATGACAGTTGCGGGACAGCGCCGGACTCGCACCGGACTTCGCTCCACACCGCGCGTCGGGCAAACGGTATCAACCTCGCCCGATGCCCTGATGAGGCAGGGCACCCGCCGACCTTTCGAAAGGCGGTGGTACAGGCGTCAGGCCACGGGCGCCCGCCGGTGGTCGCGGATCAGCGCGGCGTACCGGTGGCCGCTGGTCTTGACGGTGCGGGCCTGGGTCGCGTAGTCGACGTGGACCAGGCCGAAACGCTTGTCGTAGCCGTAAGCCCACTCGAAGTTGTCCAGCAGCGACCAGGCGAAGTACCCGGCCAGCGGCGCGCCCTGCCGGGCCGCGCGGGCGCAGGCGGCGATGTGGTCCTCCAGGTAGGCGGTGCGCTCGGGGTCGTCGACCGTGCCGTCCGGGCCGACGGTGTCGGGCCAGGCGGAGCCGTTCTCGGTGACGTAGAGCCTCTCGGCCCCGTACTCGCGGGTCAGCCGGAGCAGCAGCCGCTCCAGCCCGTCGGCGTTGATCTCCCAGTCCATCCCGGTGACCGGCGCGCCGGGCACCGGGACCTGGCGGGCGTACGGGGCGGGACCGGTGGGGTCGTCGGCGACGATCTGCCGGAAGTAGTAGTTCAGCCCGAGGTAGTCCAGCGGGGCGGCGATCGTCTCCAGGTCGCCCTCCCGGAGCGGCAGGTCGACGCCGTAGACCTCGATCATGTCCTCGGGGTAGCCGCGGCCCAGGACCGGGTCCAGCCACCAGCGGTTGACGTGGCCGTCCATCCGGCGGGTGGCGGCGCGGTCCTCGTCGCTGTCGGTGGCGGGCTCGCAGGTGCTGAGATTGTTGACGATCCCGATGGACGGCGTGCTCCGGGCGGCGGCCCGGATCGCCTGGACGGCCAGGCCGTGCCCGAGGTGCAGGTGGCAGGAGGCCCGGACGGCCGCGGTCAGGTCGGTCCAGCCGGGCGCCATGCGGCCTTCGAGGTGGCCGATCCAGGAGGAGCAGAGCGGCTCGTTGAGGGTGGTCCAGTCGGTGACCCGGTCGCCGAGCGCCCCGGCGACCGCCGCCGCGTACTCCGCGAATCGGAGAGCGGTTTCCCGGCTCGGCCAGCCGCCGCGGTCCTGCAGCGCCTGCGGCAGGTCCCAGTGGTACAGGGTGGCGAACGGGCGGATGCCCGCCTCCAGGAGGGCGTCGACCAGCCGGTCGTAGAAGGCCAGGCCGCGCGGGTTGACCTCGCCCGCCCCGTCCGGGATCACCCGGGGCCAGGCCACCGAGAAGCGGTAGGCGTCCACGCCGAGGCGGCGCATCAGCTCCACGTCCTCGGGCCAGCGGTGGTAGTGGTCGCAGGCCACGTCGCCGGTGTCGCCGCCGTCGACGGCGCCGGGCACGCGGCAGAAGGTGTCCCAGATCGACGGCGACCTGCCGTCCTCGGAGACCGCGCCCTCGATCTGATAGGCCGAGGTGGCCACCCCCCAGACGAAGCCGGGGCCGAAGGCGGACTGCGGTTGCATATGTGAACTCTCCTCGGGAGAAGGGAACGGGAGGCGGGCGCGCGGGAACGCGCCCGGGCATGCTCGGAGGGCCGGTCAGGCTCGGACGGCCGTCCGGCGGGCCGGGACGGTCACTTGACCGCGCCGGCGGTCAGGCCCTGCACCAGATAGCGCTGCAGGAGCAGGAATCCGGCCACCACCGGGACGCTGACCACCAGGGAGGCGGCCATCAACTGGTTCCAGTAGACGTCGTTCTGCGTGGAGTACCCCTGCAGGCCGACGGCCAGGGTGCGGGTGCTCTCGTCGGTCATCACCGACGCGAAGAGCACCTCGGCCCACGCGGTCATGAAGGCGTAGATGGTGACCGCCACGATGCCGGGCATCGCCGCGGGGATGACCACCCGCAGCAGGGCGCCGACCGGCCCGCTCCCGTCCACCTGGGCGGCCTCGTCCAGCGCGGTGGGGATGGAGTCGAAGTAGCCGACCAGCATCCAGATGGAGAACGGCAGGGAGAAGGTCAGGTAGGTGACGATCAGGCCGGTGCGGCTGCCGTACAGCTCCACGCCGATGGTGTTGCCGAGGTTCACGAAGATCATGAACAGCGGGAGCAGGAACAGGATGCCGGGGAACATCTGGGTGGACAGCACCGTGATGGAGAAGATCCTCCGCCCGGGGAAGCGGTAGCGGCTGATCGCGTACGCGGCGAAGACCGCGATCGTCACCGACGCCACGGCCGCGGCGGAGGCCACGATCAGGCTGTTGACGAAGTAGTGGGCCAGCGGCACCGTCCGCCAGATGTCGGCGAAGGGCTGCAGGCTGATCGTGGTGGGGATCCAGTGGAAGTCGCCCTGCACGTCCCCGAGCGGCTTGATGGAGGTGGTGGCCATCACGTACAGCGGGACGAGGGTGAACAGGCCGAGGGACCCGAGCACGATCCAGCGGGCCCAGGGCAGCCATCGGGGCTCACGCACGGCTTCTCCTCCGTGAGGTCGCCACCAGGTACACCGCGGTCACCAGCAGCAGGAACAGCAGGAGCAGCACGGACATCGCCGAGCCCGAGCCGAAGTTCCAGGTGACGAAGGAGCTCTGGTAGATGTGAATGGAGATCAGGTCGGCCTCCTCGGGGGCCGACCCGCCGAACAGGACGTAGGGCGTGTTGAAGTCGTTGAAGGTCCACAGGAACAGCACGAGCACCACGACCTGGTTGACCGGGCGCAGCATGGGCAGCGTGATCGAGCGCAGCTGCCGCCACCAGCCGGCCCCGTCGATCGCCGAGGCCTCGTAGAGGTCGTCGGAGATGTTCTGCACCCCGGCCATGAGCACCAGGAAGGCGAACGGCCAGACCCGCCAGACGTAGGTCACCAGCAGGGCGACGAAGCTGTTGCCGCCGATGAGCCAGAACGGGCGCTCGTCCAGCAGGCCGGACTGCTCGACGAGGATGTGGTTGACCATGCCGGAGTCGCGCTGGAACATGAAGCTCCAGGTGATCACCCCGGCGTAGGCGGGCAGCGCGTAGGGCGTCAGGAACAGGGTGCGCAGCACCCCTCGGCCGCGGAAGCTCCCCTGCATCAGCACCGCCGCGGCGGTTCCCAGCAGCCAGCACAGGCCGACCGCCAGCACGGTGAAGGCGACGGTGACGGTGAAGGACCGCAGCAGGGAGGCGCCCACCGCCGAGTCGAAGTCCACCGCGATCTCGTAGTTGGCCAGGCCCGCGCCCGGGGCCGCGGACCAGTTGCGGATGAAGAACTGGGTGAGCTTGAGGAAGCTCATCCAGATGCCGACCAGCATCGGCGCCAGGTGGATGAGGAGCTCCAGCACGATCGCCGGGAGGATCAGCAGGTACGGCAGGCCGAGGCGGCGCAGCCGCACCGGGATCAGGGCGGCGATCCGGCCCGGCCCCCTCCCGCTGGACCGCGGGGACCCGCCCTCCCGCGACCCGGTTCCGCGCCGCGCGCCGGGCCGCGGCGTGGTGGACGCGACCATCATTCTCCTATCGGGGGGATCGAGGGGATCGGAAGCGAGCGCGGCGCCGGGCGGTGCTCCGCCCGGCGCCGCGGGTGGGCGGGTCAGCTGCCGGCCAGCATCTTCTCGTTGGCCTCGGTCAGCTTCGCCTTGATCTGCTCCTCGGTGACCTGCTTGCCGCTGGCCACGTCCGCGAACAGCTCGTTCATCGCCGTGCCGACCAGCGTCTCGTACTGGCTCTCCTCGGGCACCTGGGGCAGCGGCGCCGCGGTGGTGGCGAGGATCTCCTGGAAGGCCTTGATGTGCTCGCTCTGGAACGCGGGGTCGTCGTAGGCGTCCTTGACGGTGGGCAGCGAGCCGTAGGCCTTGTTGAGGTTCTGCTGCGTCTGCTTGCCCGTCATGAACTTGACGAACTCCACGGCCGCGTCCCGGTTCCTGCTGCTCTTGAAGATCGCCATGTTGATGCCGGCCACCATGCCGTTGACCTGCTTGCCGCCCTGGGCGGGGTCGGGGAGCGGGATGGGGGCGACGCCGTAGTCGTCCTCGCTCATGCCGGCCGCCTTCGCCGAGGAGGCGATGGACTGCCACATCAGCATCGCGGCCTTGCCGGAGGTGAAGTCCTGCACGGCCTGGGTGCCGTTGCCGTACTCGGCGTTGCTCGGGTTGACGATCTTGTGGACCGCCATCAGGTCCAGGAACTGCTTGGTCGCGGCGACCTGCTTGTCGGAGTCGAACTGCGGCTTGCCGGAGGCGTCGAACGGCTCGGCGCCGTGCTGCTGGCCGAAGATGAAGGCGTGGTGGGCGTTCTCGGTGACGCTGGCGCCCTCCACGGCCAGGCCCCACTTGCCGTCCTTGGTGAGCTTCTTGCCCGTCTCGATGAGCTCGTCCCAGGTCTTCGGCGGGGCCTCGACGCCCGCCTCGGCGAACATCTTCTTGTTGTACATCAGGCCGTAGGTCATGCCGTAGATCGGGACCGCGGCGGGCGGCTGCCCCGAGGCCCCGGTCGCCGCGAGGCTCGGGCCGAGGAAGCGGTCCCTGCCGCCGAGCTTGGCCAGCAGCGCGTCGTCGAAGGGCACGAAGGCGCCGGTGGCCTGCAGCGAGGCCGACCAGGTGTTGCCGATGTTGAGCACGTCCGGGCCCTGGCCCGAGGTGGTGGCCGCGAGGATCCGGTTGAGCAGGTCGGCCCACGGCACGACCTCGACCTTCACCTCGATCCCGGTCTCCTTCTTGAAGCGGTCGAGCTCGGGCTTGAGGATCTCCTGGTCGGCCTCGAGGCTGGGGCCCTGGTTGGACGCCCAGTAGGTGAGGGTCTTGGGGGCGCCGCTCTCGGCGGAGGTTCCGCCGTCGCCGCCGTCGCCGCCGCAGGCGGAGGCGGCCAGCAGCAGGGCCCCGGCCAGGGCCGTGGTGGCGAGCTTTCGAATACGCACGGTTGTTCCTTCGATGGTGAGGACTCCGGAGTTCGGGGGGAGTCGGGGGGTGGGTCCGGATGTTCCGCAGTCCCGATACGACCGGGATCGGAGAGCGCTCTCCAAGAGGAGAGTGTCCCTGCGGGGCGAGCACTGTCAAGCCTCACCCCCTCCGGCCGGGGGCCCGGATCCGGTTTCCTCCTCGCTTCCCCTACGTGAACAGGGAGTTTCCAACCGGCCGTGACCAATTCTTGATGTTCACGATGTGGGCCTCCGCCTTGGAGAGCGATTTCCCATAAAACGACGTCGGGTGCCGCCACACGGCGGCACCCGACGTCCGATCCCGAACCGCCCCGGGCGTCCGGCCCCGGGGCTCCCCTGCGCTCAGCCCTTGACGGCCCCCTGCATGATGCCTCCGATGATCTGCTTGCCGAGCAGGGCGAACACGACGACCAGCGGCAACGTGCCCAGCGCGGTACCGGTCAGGCCGAGCACGTAGTCGTTGACGTACCCGGCGGCCAGCGTCGACAGGGCGACCTGCACGGTGGGGTTCTCCGGGGTCAGCACGACCAGCGGCCAGAAGTAGTCGTTCCAGGCCGACATGAAGGTGAGCATGCCGAGCACGGCCGCCGCGGGGCGGGCGACCGGGATCACCACGTGCCAGAACAGTCCCCACGTGGTGCAGCCGTCCACCCGGCCCGCCTCCAGCAGTTCGGACGGGAGCGCCCGGGACAGGTACTGCGTCATGAAGAAGACGCCGAACGCGCTGACCATGGCGGGGACGATCAGCGCGTACATCGTGCCGGTCCACTCCAGCTTCACCATGAGCATGTAGAGCGGGATGATCCCCAGCTGGGCCGGGACCATCATGGTCGCCACGGTGAGCAGCAGCAGGATGTTCCGGCCGCGGAAGCGCAGCTTGGCGAAGGCGAAGCCGGCCAGCGTGGAGAAGAACATCACCGACAGCGCGATGGAGCCGGAGACCAGGACGGAGTTGGCCAGCGCCAGCCCGAAGGGCACGGTGTCGAACACCCGGGCCACGTTGGCGAAGAAGTTCCCGCCGGGCACCAGCGGGGGCGGGACCTCCGCCAGCGCCGCGTTGTCCCGGGAGGCCACCACGACGCTGTAGTACAGCGGGATCGCCGAGAAGAAGGCCACCGCCGTCAGCGTGAGATAGATGAGCCTGCGGGGGGCGCCGGGGACGCCCCGGCGGGCCGTCCGGCCCCTCGTCCGGCCGGCGGTCATGCCGGTCATAGCAGTCCTCCCCTGCTCCGGCGGGTGATCAGGTAGTTGACGCCGGCGATCACGACGATGAAGACGAACATCATCCAGGAGATGGCCGAGGCGTAGCCGAAGTCGAGCTTGACGAAGTTCTCGTAGATGAACAGCGCGAGCGTCTGGTACTGCCGGTCCACGCCGCCGGTGAGGGTGTAGACGCCGAAGAGCAGCGGCTCGGCGAGCACCTGCATGGCGCCGATCGTCGAGGTGATGACGACGAAGACGATCGTGGGCTTGATCATCGGGATGGTGATCCGGCGGAGCTGGGTGAACTCGCTCGCTCCGTCGATGGTGGCCGCCTCGTACAGCTCGCGCGGGACGGCCTGCATGGCCGCCAGGAAGATCAGCGCGTTGTAGCCGGTCCACCGCCACATGATCATGATGGAGATGGCGACGTGGGAGCTCGCCACCCCCTCGTTCCACGGCACGGCGTCGGCGCCGAACCAGGACAGCATCCAGTTGATCATGCCGAAGTCCCGGCCGAACAGCTGACTGAAGATCACCACCACCGCGACCACGCTCGTCACGTTGGGCAGCAGCAGCGTGACGCGGAAGAGGGTCTGCGCCCGCAGCGGCCGGTTGAGCAGGTGCGCCAGCCAGATGGCCAGCAGCAGCTGCGGGACGGTGGACAGCACCCCGATGGACAGGGTGTTGAAGGTGGCGTTCCAGAAGTAGTCGTCGGCGAGCAGCGTCCTGAAGTTCTCCAGGCCGACGAAGGGTTGCTCGTCCGCGAGCAGCGTCCACTCGTGCAGGCTCACCCAGGCGGTGTAGGCCAGCGGGAACAGCCCGAACGCGGCGAAGAGCAGGAAGAACGGGGCCACGTACGCGTACGGCGACCCCTTGACGTCGAGCTGGTGGACCAGGTGGCGGCGGACGGCGCGGCGGTGATGTCCCGCCGGCTTGCCCGGGGGGACCTCCGCCAGGCGCTCTGGCGCGCGAGTGGCCATGGCAGCTCCTTTCGGCGACTCATGAGCGGGGAAGGAACCGGCCGGCCGGCCGGCGCGTGGCCGGCCGGCCGACCGGCGCTGGACGAGGGCGGGGACGGGCTACTTGATCCTGCCGACGTCCTTCAGCGCCTGGGCCCAGGCCTCCTCCGGGTTCTGCTTGCCCTGCTCGACCCGCTGAAGGGCGTCGCCGAACGCCTTCAGGAGATCACCGGCCTTGGGACCCACCTTCTGCGGCTTGAGGGCCTTCGCGGCGTCGGTGAAGATCTTGCCGATCGGCGCGTTGCCGAAGTACGGGTTGACGAAGTCCTTGACCGCCGGATCGTCGTACAGGGCGGGCAGCGAGGGCAGCGCGCTGGCCTCCTTGAAGAGCTTGATCTGGCTCTCCTTGCTGGTGAGCAGGTCGATCAGCTCCGCGGCCTCCTTGGGGTGCTTGCCCTGCTTGGGCAGCATCAGGTGGGTGCCGCCCTGGTTGCCGCCGCCGCCGGGCACCGCGGCGATGTCCCAGGCGCCCTCACCGGGGTTCTGGTCCTTGATCGTGCCGGTCTTCCAGGCCGGGCAGACCATGGTGGCGAAGGTCCCCTTGGCGATCCCGGTGTTCCACGGCGGGGTGAAGGCGGCGAGCTTGGCCGACAGGCCCTCGTTGACCATACGGACGCCCATGTCGTAGGCCTTGCGCACCTCCGGGTTGCTCCCGGCGATGATGTTGTACTGCTCGTCGTAGTAACCGACCGGCGCCTGCTCGACCATGGCGCGGAAGTGCTCGCCCGGGCCGTCGGTGAACTTGGCGCCCTCGACGCCGGCCGCGACGAACTTCTTGCCCGTCTCGACGTACTGGTCCCAGGTGGGCCAGAGCGCCGACACCTCCTCGCGGTCGGTGGGCAGCCCGGCCTTCTTGAACAGGTCGGGCCGGTAGCACATGGCCAGGCCGCCGACGTCGGTGCCCAGGCCCATCAGCGACGAGCCGTCGTTGGAGACGCCCAGCTGCCACTTCCAGTCCAGGTACTCGCTCTGCCGCTTGTCCAGGCCGTAGTCCTTGAGGTTGTAGAACTTCTCCGGCGAGGGGGTGAAGGCGCCGACGTAGCCGCCCTCGACCGCCACGACGTCCGCGGCGCCCGCGCCGGTGGTCAGCTGCGTGATGAGGTTGGTGTGGTGGTCGTTGAACTGCGCCCGGCGCTCCACGATCTCCACGTTGGGGTGCGTCTTCTTGAACTCCTCGTACAGCGGCGCGTAGTGGAAGTCGCTGAACAGCGCGACGGTCAGCTTTATCTTCTCGGCCGGCGCGCCGGGACCGGCCTGCCCGCTCGCCTCCGTTCCGCCGCCGCCGCAGGCGGTCACGCTCACGGTCAGGGCGACCGCGGCGATCATCGGAGCGAGAAACCGGGGACGGGGCATACCCATCGAACCCTCCTTGGGCCCTTGGTGATCTTTGGGGGAGAGGACCGGCGTGGCCGTACGGCATGCCGCCCCGAGCGCGACACGCCGTGCGGTCGTCGCACCGGCCCGGCGGCGGATCCCGGCCTCCTCGGCGGAGCGGTCTCTCGCGATGTCCGAAAACGCTCTCTCGGAACGGTCCGATCCGACCGGTCGCGACGGCGGCGACCCGGTCGTTTCAGGTCCGCCACATACCGACGAGCCCTCTGAACTGCGGTTGAGTGCACAGGGCTCTCCTCGGTGTGGGGAGTGCTCGACGCATGCGGCGACGAGAAGACAAGAGAGCGCTCTCTGTGCTGAGAGCGTGCCCCTGCCGGGGGAACCCTGTCAAGGCTTGGCCCGTATCGGTTCGAAACCGGCCGTACCCATTCCCGTTACAGAGACCTCGCCCGGCGCACGGCTCCCCCGCGGCCCATTGACAGCACCCTGCGGCGACCATGACGCTATGTCCTCACTGGAGAGCGCTCTCCATTATCAACCTCCACGACCGAAGGGGAAGAGTGTGAGCGCCGACAAGTTCGACCGTCTGGTGGACGAGCTCAGTCTGGAGCAGAAGGTCCGCCTGCTCACCGGGGCGACCGTGTGGCGGCTCCGGGACGAGCCGGCCATCGGGCTGCGCGCCATGGTCGCCTCCGACGGCCCGGTCGGCGTGCGCGGGGAGGGCTGGGACGAGCGGAACACCTCCCTGACCCTGCCCTCCGCGACCGCGATGGCGGCGACCTGGGACGAGGACCTCGTCGAGCTGCTGGGCGGGCTGATCGCCGCCGAGGCGCGGCGCAAGGGCGTCCACCTCGTGCTCGCCCCGACGCTCAACCTGCACCGCTCCCCGCTCGGCGGGCGGCATTTCGAGTGCTACTCCGAGGACCCGCTGCTGACCGGCAGGGTCGGCGCGGCCTACATCCGCGGCGTCCAGGCGGGCGGGGTGGCCGCCACCGCCAAGCACTACGTCGCCAACGACTCCGAGACCGAGCGGCTCACCCTCGACGCCCGGGTCGACGAGCAGACCCTCCGCGAGCTGTACATGGCGCCGTTCGAGGCGGCGGTGGAGGCGGGCGTCTGGGCCGTCATGTCGGCCTACAACGGGGTGAACGGCGCCACGATGTCGGAGAGCCCGCTGCTCGCCGAGCCGCTCAAGGGCGAATGGGGTTTCGACGGGGTGGTCGTGTCGGACTGGGGAGGCGTGCGCTCCACCGTCCCGTCGGCCCGCGCCGCCCAGGACCTGGCGATGCCGGGGCCGAACCCCCTGTGGGAGGAGAACCTGGTCGCGGCGGTGCGCGCGGGCGAGGTGCCCGAGGCCGCGATCGACGACAAGGTACGGCGCCTGCTCCGGCTGGCCGACCGGGTCGGCGCGCTGGATCCCGGCTCCCCGGACGGGCCCGCCGCCCCGCTCTCCGGCGGGTCCTCCGCTGAAGCGGTGACCGCCGCCCCCTCCCCCGGCACGTCCGCCTCCTCGTCCTCCGCTGCCCCCTCCCCCGGCACGTCCGCCTCTTCGTCCTCCGCTGCCTCCTCCCCCGGCTCGTCCGCCTCCTCGTCCTCCGCGCCCCTCGCCCCGGAGGAGCTCGACGCCGCCCGCGCGCTGCTGCGCAGGTCCGTCGCCGCCGGCACCGTGCTCCTGCGCAACGAGGGCGGCCTGCTCCCGATGGACCCCGCCCGGCTGCGCCGGATCGCCGTGATCGGCCCGAACGCCGCCGCCGCCCGGATCCAGGGCGGCGGCAGCGCCGGCGTCTACCCCGTCTCCACCGTGTCCCCGCTCGACGGCCTCCGCGAGGCCCTGGCCGGCGCGGCGGAGGTGATCTACTCCCCCGGCGTCCACCTCGACAGCCGGCCCACCCCGCTGGACACCGGCAACGCCCGCAACCCGCGGACCGGCGAGCCCGGCCTGCTGGTCCGCCTGCTGGACGCCTCCGGCGCGGAGGTCCACGCCGAGCACCGGCTCACCGGCCGCCTGCCGGAACCCGGGCGGGCCGCCTCCGCCGTCGCCGTCGAGATCCGCGCCCTGCTGCGCCCCGGCGCCGACGGCCCCTGGGACATCTCCTTCGCCGGATGGGGTCGTGTCCAGCTGGAGGTGAACGGCCTGCTCCGCATCGACGAGAAGGTCCTGCTCGACACCGACGACCCCGCCACCGTGCACCTGACCCCTCCCTGCCGGCGGGTCCGGCTCTCGCTGACCGCGGGCCGGGAGGTCGAGCTCGTCGCCCGGCGGCACTTCGCCCCCGGAACCGGGGTCGCCTCGATCCTGGCCGCGGACCCGGTCCGGCAGGACGGGCCGGACGCGCTCGCCGCCGCGGTCGAGCTCGCGCGCACCTGCGACCTGGCCGTCGTCGTGGTCGGCACCACCGAGGAGATCGAGAGCGAGGGCTTCGACCGCGAGCACCTCGACCTGCCGGGCCGCCAGAACGAGCTCGTCCGCGCGGTGGCCGCCGCCTGCCCGGACACGGTCGTGGTCGTCAACTCCGGCGGCCCGGTCGTCATGCCGTGGCACGAGGAGGTGCCGGCCGTGCTGCTGAGCTGGTTCCCCGGGCAGGAGGCGGGGCACGGCCTGGCCGACGTCCTGCTCGGCGCCGCCGAGCCCGGCGGCCGGCTGCCCACCACCTGGAGCGAGAGCGCGCTCTTCTCCACCGTCCCCGAGGACGGGGTCCTCACCTACGGGGAGGGCCTGGACATCGGCTACCGCGCCTGGCTTCGGGAACCGGCCGCGCCTGCGTACTGGTTCGGGCACGGGCTCGGATACGCCTCCTGGTCCTATGAGGGCCTCTCCGTGCCGCGGCGGGTCGCGCCCGGCGCCCCGCTCACGGTCCGGGTACGGCTGCGCAACACCGGCCGGCGCGCCGGGCGCGAGGTCGTCCAGGTCTACCTGTCCCGTCCGGAGACGGAGGTGACCAGGCCCGTCCGGTGGCTGGCCGGCTTCGCCCCGGCCGTCGCGGAGCCGGGCGGGACCGTGGAGGTCGAGGTCGGCGTCCCGGCGCGCGCCTTCCAGCACTGGTCCGCCGAGCGGCACGCCTGGTGCACCGAGGAGGGCGCCTTCACGCTCCTGGCCGGCCGTTCCTCCGTCGACCTGCCGCTGAGCGCCACGGTCTTCGCCGGCGCGGACGTCGGCGCGGACGTGCTGGTCGAGCCGTGAGCTTCCTTGGAGAGCGCTCTCCCACTATGCTATAAAGAACCCCATGAGCGAAGGTCTCCCGCCGTCATCGGGATCATCCCCCACCCTGGAGGACGTGGCCCGGGCGGCGGGCGTCTCCCGCGCCACCGTCTCCCGTGTGATCAACGGCATCCGCAACGTCGACCCCGCCATCCAGGAGGCGGTCCGGCAGGCCATCGCGGCCACCGGCTACGTCCCCAACCAGGCGGCCCGATCCCTCGTCACCCGCCGCACCGGCTCGATCGCCCTGGTCGTCTCCGGTGCGGGCGGCGAGACCGGGGAGGACCCCTTCCCCGGTCAGGTCTTCGCCGACCCGTTCTTCGGCCGGGTGGCGGGCGGCATCGTCGGCTTCCTCCGCCCCCGCGGCGTGCACCCGATCCTGATGTTCGCCGAGACCGACGAGACCCGCGCCCAGGTGCTCACCTACCTGCGGCAGGGCAACGCCGACGGGGCCGTGCTCGTCTCCACCAACGCCGACGACCCGCTCCCCCGCATGCTCGTCGACGCGGGGCTGCCGGCCGTGCTCTTCGCCAGGCCCCCCGAGCCGCTCCCGATCAGCTACGTCGACGTCCAGCACCGGGCCGGCGCCAAGCTCGCCGCCGACCACCTCGTCGCCCGGGGCTGCAGGCGGATCGCCACCATCTCCGGCCCCCTCGCCGTCCCCGCCAGCCAGGACCGCCTGGCCGGCTTCCGGGACGCGATGGCGGTGCACGGCCACCCCTACATCCCGTGCGTCGAGGGACGGTTCACCTATCCCAGCGGCGAGGCGGCCATGGAGCGCCTCCTGGCCGAACAGCCCGACCTCGACGGCGTCTTCGTCGCCAACGACGTGATGGCCCAGGCCGCCCTCATGGTCCTGCGGCACCACGACCGCCGGGTGCCCGAGGACATCGCCGTGGTCGGCTTCGACGACAGCAGCGCCGCCCTCGCCTGCCGTCCGCCGCTCACCACCATCCGCCACCCCGTGGAGGACATGGCCGCCGAGATGGCCCGCCTCCTGCTGGCCCACATCGAAGAGCCGGACCGCCAGCCGACCTCCGTCATCTTCGAACCCTCCCTCGTCGTCCGCGAATCCGCCTGAGGGCGCGCCGGCCCGGACCGTGACGACTGCTCCGCCCCGGAGACGCCAGTCTCAGCGTTCGGGGGCGGTCGTCCTCGTCGCCTCCAGGCAGCAGCGGACGAAGTCCTGCACGATCGGGTCGGCGTCGGCCGCCGGGGGCCAGGCGATACCGACCCGGCTGGGACTGACGCCGACGACCGGCCGGTAGGTGATACCGGGACGCGAATAGAACCGCGCCGCGGACTCGGGGGCGAGGGCGACGCCGTAGCCGTTGGCGATGGCCTGGAGCCAGTCGTCGGGATGTTCCACGGTCACGCCGACGCGCGGAGGACGGCCGTCGCGCTCATCGCGGGCCAGCCAGTAGTCACGCCACCAGCCCGTCTCGGACGGGGCGGCGACGAACGGCTCGTCCCACAGATCCCGGAAGGGGATGCGGTCACGCGCCGCGAGGGGGTGGGCGGCGGGCAGCGCCACCCAACGGGGCTCAGTGATCAGGACCTCCACCCGGAAGGTCTCCTGACCGGGGAACGGCAACCGCAGCAGCGCGGCGTCGACCTTCCCGTCGGCCAGTCCGGCGGACGGTTCCGACCATGTCGCCTGCCGCATGTTCACCCGCCACCCCGGGTGGACGCGGCCGAACCTGGCGATGATGTCCTGGGTCGCCTCGTTGGCGGCGCTGGCGAGGAACCCGATCCGCAGCACCCGCGCCGCCCGGCTCGCCGTGCTCTTCGTCTCCCGCAGCACCCGGTCGCAGACGTCCAGCAGCGCGGGCGCCTGTTCCGCCAGGGTCCGCCCCGCTTCGGTGAGCGACATCCCCGCGCGTGATCGCGTGAACAGGCGCATCCCGAGTTGGTCCTCAAGCCGTTTGATCTGCTTGGTCAGCGCCGGCTGGGACACGAAGAGGCGCTGGGCGGCCCGGGTGAGACTGCCCTCGTCCGCGACCGCGAGGAAGGAGCGCACCAGCCGTGTGTCCACATCCATTCCATCAGGTTATAGACGCATGTATTGGACGTCGGCCCGCCAGGCGGCCAGATTCGAGTCACGGATCGTTCCGGCAGCTGATCCCTCAACCGAAAGGAGGGTGTCCGGTGTTCACCGCCTACGTCGTAGTGACGGTCACGACCGCCGCGGGCAATGTCGCAGCGGCCATCGTCGACTTCGCCCGCGCCGGGTGGGTTCTCGGGAACATGTCCAAGTACGGGGTACCGCACTCGTGGATCTACCCCCTGGGTGCGGCGAAGGCGGCGGGCGCCCTCGGTCTCCTGGCGGGCCTCGCCGTCCCGGCGATCGGGATCGCGGCCGCGGCCGGCCTCCTCCTGTACTTCGCCGGCGCCGTCTTCACCGTCGCGCGCGCCCACTGGTACTCCCATCTGCCCTACCCGGCCCTGTTCCTCCTGCTGGCCGCCGGCTCGCTGGCCCTGCAGATCACCACGCTATGAAATGGGTCACATCCGGACCCTGCGGCGCGGCGCCCGCGGAGCGCCGCTCTCCGGCCGGACGCCTCGGCCGCACAGGGGGAGCGCCTGATCGCCCCCGGTCTCGGGGGCGTCGGGCGGCGCCGCCACCGCATCACCTTGCCTGTTTCATCCAAATAAATAGTGGTATGGGTGGTTTATGGCGATATATGGCGATAAACGGCCAGGGCCGGCTCGGTCCGTGTTCGGGGAGGGCCCCGGCTGCGCCGCGCGGCAGATGGCCCTGCTGCTGATCCTGTGCACGGCGCTGACCGCGGTGAAGCTGCTGTCGGTCCCGCCCGGTCAGCGGCCTCTGTTCGCCGGCCTCCTCACGCTCGCGCTGGTCGCGGCGGTGGCGGGCTGGTGGCCGGGCTGGCAGCGGTTGCACCTCTGGGCGCCGTTGGCGCTGTGCCTGCCCGTCCTGGCGGTCCTGTCCGCCTTCATCTGGGCCGCCGGCGGGATCGCCGCGGGCGCCGCGCCGTTCTTCGTGCCGGTGTTCGTCTGGCTCGGCATCCACTTCTCCGTCGCGGCCGCGCTGGCGGTCGCCCCCGCGGCGGCGCTGGCCTACGTGATCCCGCTGATCGCCGCCGGGCGCGGCCCCGCCGTGCTCATCGGCGCGGTCCTGTTCATCCCCATGCTGGTCGGCGTGTCCACCATGATCGCCCGTCAGCTCGGACACCACCGCCGCGCCCTGACCAGCCTGCGGCGCGCCCGCGACGAGATCTCCCGCACGGAGCGGTGGCGGGCGGCGCTGACCTCGACCCTGGCCCACGACGTGCGCTCCCCGCTGACCGCGGTGCAGTTCGCCCTGGAGACCCTGCACGACGACATCGAGGACCTGCCCCCGGCGCAACGGCGGGGCATCATCGAGGCGGCACTGCGCCAGACCGGGCGGATCCGGCACCTGGCGGCGGACCTGCTGGACACCGAGCGCATCGACACCGAGGGCCGGCTGCGCCTGGACGTCCGGCGCGTCCCCCTGCGCGGCGCGATCGACGAGGCCCTGACCTACCTGAACGACCCGGTGTCCGTCGAGATGGACACCGACGTGAAGGTGCGGGCCGACCCCGCGCGGCTGCAGCAGATCCTGATCAACCTGGTCACCAACGCCGTCCGGCACGGTGAGCCGCCGATCGTCGTCAGCACCGCCGCCGTCCCCGGCGGCATGGTCGCCGTCCACGTGCGCGACCACGGCCACGGCGTGCCCGAGGACAGACGCGGGATCCTGTTCTCCCGGTTCGGCAGCGCCGACCCCGCCCCCCAGTCGGTCGGTCTGGGGCTGTGGATCACCCGGGAGCTGGCCCGCGCCCACGGCGGCGACGTCACCTACGCCCCCGCCGATCCCGGTGCCCGCTTCACGGTCCTGCTGCCCGCCGCCGACCCGGCGCCGCCGGACGCGTCATCGCCTCGTGACAGGCGTGCCGAGCCCGCGGGGAGCCCCGCGAGAAGCTAGCGAGGCTAGCGTGGGGAGCCCGCGAGAGGCTGGCGCGGGGAGCCCGCGACAGGCCGGAGGAGCCGGAGGAACTAACCGAGCTGGTCCTCGGCGGCGGCGATGATGCCCTGCAGGCGCAGGCCGTGGGCGGCGTCCAGGGGGTGGCCGCCGCCGGTGCGGACGGCCTCGGCGAACTCGGCGAGCATCGTGGCGAAGACGTCGGGGCCCAGGGAGTCCCTGTCGACGGACTCTCCGCCGAGCCTGCCGTAGACGTCCACCCGGGACGGAGGCGTCCGCCCCGGCGCGCTCAGGCACAGCGAGGCCTCGCTGACCGCGCCGGTCTCGTGCTCCAGCAGGAGGCCGACCCAGCCCGTCGGGTTGCCGTGGGCGCGCACCCCGACGACCGCGCCGAGCGCGGCGTCCAGCATGTCGATCATGTGCGGGCCGACGTCGAGGATCGCGCCGCGCTCCAGCCGCCACGGGCTGGCGAAGTCACCGCCGAGCATGGCGCCGGAGATGCTGGAGGCGTGCCCGCCGAACGGCTCGATGGCCGAGACCCGCGCCAGGAACGCCCGGACGGCCGCCGAGTAGCGCCAGGTCAGGCACATCTGCGAGACCACCCCGGCCTCCCCCGCCGCGTCGGCGAGCCGCCGGGCGCCGTCCAGGTCGGCCGCGAGCGGCTTCTCCAGCAGCAGCGCCTTGCCCGCCTTGGCCGCCATGACCCCCAGCTCCGCCTGGACCGCGGGCGGCACCGAGAAGACCACCGCCTCGCAGGCGTCGAAGAGCTGCTCTATCCGTTCGAAGACCGGGGCGCCCAGCCGGGCCGCCGCCTCGGGTCTGCGAGCCCACACTCCGGCCAGCCGCGTGTGGGGCCCGGCGGTCAGCGCCGGCGCGTGCACCTTCTCCGCCCAGGGCCCGGCGCCCACCAGGCCAACAGATATCGTCACATGTCCAGCTTCTCACGGGACCACGCCCTGATCGCGTGTTCGGGGCGGTGCGCGGTGGTGCCGCCGTCGACGACGATCGTCTGCCCGGTGACGCAGCGCGCCTCGTCGGAGGCGAGGAAGGCGACGAGGGCGGCCACGTCGCCCGGCTCGGCCGCCCACGGAAGGACGCGCTCGGCCGCCTTCTCGGCGAGCCGCTCCGGCGTCATCACGGCCCGGGCCAGGTCGGTCAGGACCAGGCCGGGGGCCACCGCGTTGCACCGGACGCCGCGGGAGCCGTACATCGTCGCCACGTACCGGACGAATCCCACCAGCGCCGCCTTGGAGGCCCCGTAGGCCGCGTGGTCGCTGTCCCCGACCAGGGCCGAGACCGAGGAGGTCAGCACGATCGCGCCGCCGTCGGCCATCGCCGGGACCGCGTGCTTGACCGTGAGCATCGCGCCGCGCAGGTTGACCGCCATCGTCCGGTCCCAGACCTCCACGTCCATGTCGAGCAGGTCCTGGTCCCTGCCGTAGACCTCGCGGTCCAGGCAGGCGGCGTTGGAGTGCAGCACGTCCAGCCGCCCGAAGGAGGCCGTCAGCTCGGTGACGGCCGCCGCCACCGCCTCCTCCTCGGACACGTCGCAGTGGAGCGCGGTCGCCGTACCGCCCGCGGATCTGATCGCCGAGGCGACCGACCTCGCGCCCGCGACCCGCAGGTCGGCGACCCCGACGCGGGCGCCCTCGGCGGCCAGCCGGTGCGCGGTGGCCGCGCCGATCCCCGAGCCCCCGCCGGTGACGAGCGCGACCTTGCCGTCGAAGCGCATCACCACTCCACGGGCAGGGCGGTCAGGCCGCGGCCGACGATCGAGGTGCGGTAGGAGACGGGCGCGCCGGAGACCAGGCGCAGCCCGGGCAGGCGCTCGCCCAGGACGTCGAGGGCGGTGCGGAGCTGGAGGCGGCCCAGCGCCGCGCCCACGCAGAAGTGGATGCCGTAGCCGAGGGTCATGTGGGCGTCGGCGTTGGGGCGGTCGATCCGGAAGCGTTCGGGGTCGTCGAAGACGGTCTCGTCGTGGGCCGCGGAGTCGGTGGACAGCAGGCAGAGGGCGCCGGCCGGGATCGTCGTCCCGTGCAGCCCGATGTCGGCGGTGGCGTAGCGGAAGGAGCCGAGGCTGGCGCCGTCGATGCGCATGCACTCCTCGACCGCGTTGCGGGTCAGCTCCGGCGGCACCGGCCAGGCGCCCTCGCGCAGCAGCCGCAGCACGCTGTTGCCGAGCTGGTTGGGCACGGTGTCGTTGCCGCCGAGCAGGATCGTGGAGATCAGCTCGACGACCTCGCGGTGCGAGAGCTCCGTGCCGATCAGGGAGGTCATCAGCGAGGTGAAGTCGTCGCGGGGGTCGCGGGCGCGGGCGGCGACGAGCCTGTCGACGTAGTCGAGGTAGGCCAGGAAGCTCTCGGCCAGCGCGAGCTGCCGGTCGGGCGGCTGCGGCGACAGGAACAGCTGGAACCAGCCCTTCACGTGCTCCTTGACGAACTCCTCGTCCTCCTCGGGAACCCCGATGAAGCGGGCGGTGAGCTTGGCCGAGGGCTCGTGTGCGATCTCGGTGACGAAGTCCGCCCCGCCGCGCGGGGCCACCCGGTCGAGCAGGTCCTCGTTCAGCTCCCGGAACCGCTGCTCCATCGCCGCGACCGCGCGCGGGGTGAAGGCCCGCGAGACCGAGCGGCGCAGCCGGGTGTGCACCGGCGGGTCCACGTTGGCCACGAAGCTCGACAGGAACGAGCCGTGCTCGCCCAGCTTGAGGCGGGTCTCCTCGGACAGGCTCCGGGAGATCGTCAGCGACCCCGCCGAGGAGAAGCGCTTCGGGTCGCCGTAGGCGGCGCGCACGTCGGCGTACCGGGTCAGGACGTGGGCGCCCAGGTGCTCGCTGCGGAAGACCGGCCGCTCGTGTCGGAGCCGGCGCAGGAAGTCGTACGGCGCGGCGACGTGCCAGGCCGCGCTGACGTCGAAGTCATCGGCGTCGATCATGGATGGACCTCTCGGGCTCGGTACGGCTTCAGTACGGCTCGCGCCGCGTGAGGATGTCGCGGGGGTTGGCGACGAGCATCCGGTGGATCTGCTCCTCGGTCACGCCCCTCCTGCGCAGCTCGGGGAGCACGTCCCGGGAGATGTGCAGCAGGTGGTAGTCGGGGTGGCGGCGCCGTACCACCTCGTGGTCGAAGCGGTCGTTGAAGCAGTAGGAGTCGTGGGACAGGACCATCCGCCCGGCGTGGCCCCGCTCGCACAGGGCCGCCACCGTCGCCACCCGGTCCTCGAAGGGGCTGATCGTGTTGATGCCGAAGCGGTCCATGCCGAGATAGGAGCCGTTCGCGATCAGTTCTTCCAGGTAGGTCAGGTCGGTGGAGTCGCCGGCGTGGCCGATCACCACCCGGCTCAGGTCCACCCCCTCGGAGGCCAGCAGCTTCTGCTGTTCCAGGCCGCCGCGCGAGGCGCTGTGGGAGTGGGTCGTGATCGGGACGCCGGTGGCCCGGTGCGCCTGGGCGGCGGCGCGGAAGACCCGTTCGCAGCCGGCGGTCATGCCCAGGTGGTCGGAGGCGCATTTGAGGATCCCCGCCTTCACCCCGGTGTCGCCGATGCCCTCGGCGATGTCCCGGACGAAGAACTCGGCCAGCCGGTCGGGGCCGCCGAACAGCGAGCCGGGGCCGCGGTTGCCGAAGTAGGGCGGGAGCGCGTCGTAGGTGTAGATCCCGGTCGCGACGACGATGTTGACCTCGGTCAGCTCGGCGACCCGCTGCACCGCGGGCACGTAGCGGCCGAGCCCGATGACGGTCAGGTCCACGATGGTGTCGATCCCGTGGCCCTTCAGCTCGGTCAGCTTGTCGGCGGCCTCGCGAGCCCGCAGTTCGAGGTCCCAGCCCTCGGGGATGTCCGGCCAGTTCCACAGGATCTCCGGGCTGAGCCCGAAGATGTGCTCGTGCATGAGCGTCGCGCCCGGGTCCCGCACGGGTCCCGCGACGGTCTCGACGCTCCCGGTGCTCCCGGTGCCCGCGGCGCGCTCAGGCATGGGGGACGACCGGGAACTTCGGGTGCCCGAACGGCCGGTTGACGGTCAGGCCAAGGTCGTCGGTCTGCCGGTACGGCGTGCCGGTGTAGAGGGCGTCGGCGTCGAAGTAGGTGACGGTGAACGACACGCGGGGGGTGTCGCGGTGGTTGGCGGGGGCGCCGTGCACGGTGAGCGCGTGGTGCACGGTCGCGTCCCCGGCGGCCAGGTCCAGCGGCGGGGACAGCTCCAGCTCCTTGAGCCAGGGATGCTGGCTGAGCTGGTCGTCGCCGTCGCGGGCGAAGGAGCGGCCGAGCACGCCGTGCCGGTGAGAGCCGGTGTAGAACCGCAGGGAGCCCATGTCCGCGGGCACGTCCACCAGGGCGAGCCAGAGTGTGAGCATCGCCGAGCGGTCCATGGGCATCCACGGGAAGTCCTGGTGGAACTCGGTGGCCCCGTGCCCGCCCGGTTCCTTGATCAGCAGGTTCGTCACCTGCACCCGCACCCCGGCGACCCCGTGCAGCAGCCGGACGGCCGCCCGGCCGAGCGGAGGGGCCAGGGCCAGGTCCCGGAAGCGCCCGTCGGTCTCGGCGATGTCCCTGGACTGCCCGAACGCCTGGTCCACCTGGGAGGTGACGGTGCGGGGGCGCGCGGCGAGATAGTCCAGCGCGCGGTCCCGGAGCACGGTCACGTGGCCGGAGTCGACCAGGCGCGGCAGCCGTACCCAGCCGTTGTCCCGGAAGAAGGCGACCTCGTCGTCGGTCACGTCGCGGACGGGGGTGTCGTCAGCCATGGGCTCAGTGTCGGACCGCGCACACCCGTAAAGCAAGCGCTTGGTATAAGTCTTCCCGGGGAACCGGCCGCACCCTGCGGGGGTTCCGCCGCGCCCCGGAGAGCGGGTCCCGTCACGGCCCAGCGGGGGTTCCGCCGCGCCCTGGGAGGGCTGCGCCGCGCCCCGGGGAGAGGCGCTCCGGACCCCGGGGAAACCCCCCGCCCTTCCTAGGGAAAGCCCCGTTGCCCGGCCGATCCGGCGCGGCGCACCCTGACGCCATGACGAACCTCGACACCCCCGGGTCGGGCGCCGACGCCTTCGCCCGCCACGCCATGGTCGCATCGGCGTTCCTCGCGCCGCTGCTGGTCACCGTCTCCATCCTGCTGAGCCCCTTCGACGCCACCGCCGAGGGCGAGGCCTACGTCCGGGACTTCACCGAGAACATCGGCGGCTACGCCCTGTTCTCCTGGCTGGCCGTCCTCAGCGCCGCCCTGTTCCTCCCCGGGCTCTTCGCGGTGAGCAAGGTCGCCCGCCGGGGCCGCCCGACACTCGGGCTGGCGGGCATGATCCTCGCCTTCATCCTGGCGGTCCCCTTCGGCGGCAACTCCGACGACGTCCTCTATGCCGCGAACAGGGCCGGCCTCGACACCGCCGTCACCACGAGGCTGATGGACGCCTACGTCAACGACCTGCCCATCGCCCTCCTCGGCTCCGCCTTCTTCCTCGGCCTGCTCGGCCTCCTGCTCCTCGGAGTGGCCGCCCTGCTCGGCAGGTCGGCCGCGACCTGGGCCGCGGCAGCGCTGATCGCCGCCCCGATCCTCCTGCCGATCCCCTGGCTCGCCGGCATGGGCAACGTCGTCGTGGCGGTGCCGTGGCTGATCCTGACCGCGGGCATGGGCGGCGTCGCCCTCTCCCTGCTCCGCCGGCCCGCGCCCTCGGCCGTGACGGCGCCCGCTCCGTGAGCGCGGCCCGCGCGGAGCGGCGGCCCCCTGGGCGGCCGGGGTCATCCCGTCTATGCTTACCAAGCGCTTGATTGGCAACGTGGTCGGGAGGACGGGATGGACCGGCCGTTCAGGTTCGCCGCCGTGGTCAGGGAGGCCGCCTCCGCCGGAGAGTGGGCGGACAAGGCCCGCCGCCTGGAGGACTCCGGGTTCGACGTGCTGCTCGTCCCCGACCACCTGGTGGGCCCCCGCTTCGCGCCGGTCGCGGCGATGACCGCGGCGGCCTGCGCGACCAGCCGGCTGAAGGTCGGCACCCTGGTGTTCGCCAACGACTTCCGGCACCCGGCCGTGCTCGCCAAGGAGGCGGCCACCGTCGACCTGCTCTCGGCGGGCCGCCTGGAGCTCGGCCTGGGCACCGGCTGGATGGCGGCCGACTACGCATCGGCGGGCCTGGCTCTCGACCCTCCGGGGACCCGGGTGGACCGGCTCGCCGAGGCGATCGCCGTCCTGAAGGGGCTCTGGGGCGAGGGCCCGTTCACCTTCCACGGCGAGCACTACCGGATCGACGGGCTGGATCAGCAGCCCAAGCCGGTCCAGCGCCCCCACCCCCGGCTGCTGCTCGGCGGGGGCGGGCCGCGCGTGCTCCGGCTCGCCGCCCGCGAGGCCGACGTGATCAATCTCGGCATGCGGGTCAGGGCGGACGGCACCGGCCCCGACGGGGCCGACGGCGGCCTGCCCGCGTTCCTCGCCAAGATCGATCTGGTACGGCGGGCCGCGGCGGACCGCTACGGCGCGATCGAGCTCGGCACCAGCGTCCAGCAGCTCGGCGTCCGCAGACGGGGCGAGGCGTGGAGCGCCGCAGACTCCTCCCGGCAGGACGAGACCCCCCAGGTCCTGCTCGGCACCCGCCGGGACGTGGCGGACAAGCTCCGGCACTGGCGCGACACCCACGACCTGTCGTACTTCGTGCTCCACCACGAGCGGGACCTCGACGCCTTCATCCCGGTCGTGGAGGAGCTCGCGGGGCGCTGATCCCCGGCGGGGCGCCCAGGGGGCAGCGCCGGGGCGGCGGGGGCCGTACCGGCATGATGGGGTCACTATGAACGAGATGATTCTGCTGCGGCACGGCGAGACCGAGTGGAGCCGGGACAGGCGGCACACGGGGCGCACCGATCTGCCCCTCACCGCCAAGGGCGAGGACGAGGCGCGGGCGCTCGCCCCGCTCGTCAAGGACAGGGCCTTCGACCTCGTCCTGGTCAGCCCCGCGCTGCGGGCCCGCAGGACGGCCGAGCTCGCCGGGCTGGACGGCCGCACGACCGATCCGGACATGTGGGAGTGGGACTACGGCGGCTACGAGGGGATCACCACCGCGACGATCCGCGAGACCCGCGCCGGCTGGTACCTGTGGCGCGACGGGGTGATCCCGGGCGACGCCGAGCACCCCGGGGAGAGCGCCGCGCAGGTCGGGGCCCGCGCCGACCGGGTCCTCGACCGGGCCAGGGCCGCCGCGGGCGACGTCGCCCTGGTCGCCCACGGTCACTTCCTGCGGGTCCTGGCGGCCCGCTGGCTCGGCCAGGAGCCCGAGGCCGGCCGTTTCTACCGGCTGAACACCGGCACCTACTCCCGTCTCGGCTTCGAGCACGGCGAGCCGGTCATCCTCTCCTGGAACGTCCCGGTCTGACCTCGGGCCCAGGTCCTCAGCTCGGGTCCGGCCCTGTCGATAGGTCGGTCGGCGATGCGGGACGGCCCCGCGGCGGAATCCGAGAGAGAGCCTGACCGGACATGAAGAAGATGAGCGATCTGAAGGTCGGCGTGCGCCTGGGCGGCGCGTTCGCCGTGGTGGGCGTCCTGCTGTGCGGGGCGGTCGGCGTGGGCGTGGCGGGCATCTCCTCGGCGCGCGACGCGGTCGCGGAGGTCGACGCCGACGCCGCGGTGCGCGGCGCGGCGCTGACCGCCAAGTTCCGCACCGCGGACTTCAACGGCTGGCAGACCGGCTACGCCTTCGACGCCGAGCGCGGCGTGCCGGGCGCCACCGACGACAACGTGGGCCAGCGCAAGAACTTCCTGGCCTCCACCGCGGCCTTCCGGGAGGACCTGAAGAATCTGGAGGGCATGGAGCTGACCTCCTCGCAGCGGGAGGACCTGCGGACGGCCGAGGAGGAGTTCGAGGCGTTCATGCGCGTCGACGAGGAGATCATCGCGGCCTATCGCGACGGCGGCCCCGCCCAGGTCGAGAAGGCGGGCGATCTCGTCTCGGGCGTGGCGCTGGAGCACTTCGCCAAGGCGGCCGGCGCCGTCGACGAGCTGGCCGCCGAGGCCGTCGCCAACCTCACCGCGGCGGCCGCCGAGGCCCGTTCCTCCAGCGACGCCTCCATGCGCGTGATGCTCGGCGCCGGCGTGCTGTGCCTGCTGCTGGCCGCGATCCTGGCCGTGCTCGTCACCCGGACCATCACCCGGCCGCTGAACGCGACCGTGCAGGTCCTGCGCAAGATCGCCGGCAAGGACCTGACCGTGCGCGTCGACGCCTCCCGCCGCGACGAGCTGGGCGACATGGCCCGCGCCCTGGACGAGACCCTGCGGGTGCTGCGCGACTCCTTCTCCGCGATCGGCCGGCAGAGCACCACCCTGGCCGAGGCGTCCCACGAACTGACCGCCGTCTCCGGGCAGATGGACACCGCCGCCACCCGCACCTCCGCGCGCTCCGGCCAGGTCGCCGCCACCGCCGGGCAGGTCTCGTCCAACGTGCAGACGATCGCCGCGGCGAGCGAGGAGATGAGCGCCTCCATCTCGGAGATCTCCAGCAGCGTCAGCCAGGCCGCCCGGGTGGCCGACGCCGGCGTCGAGGCCGTGCGCGGCGCCGGTGAGACCGTGGCCAAGCTGGGCGCCTCCAGCGCGGAGATCGGCTCGGTCATCAAGACCATCACGAGCATCGCCGAGCAGACCAACCTGCTGGCGCTCAACGCCACCATCGAGGCCGCCCGCGCCGGCGAGCAGGGCAAGGGCTTCGCGGTCGTCGCCGGCGAGGTCAAGGACCTGGCCCAGGAGACCGCCCGGGCCACCGAGGACATCGCGCGCCGGGTGGAGGCCATCCAGGCCGACACCGACGCGGCCATCGCCGCCATCGCCGGCATCAGCGAGGTCATCACGACCGTCAGCGAGCACTCCACCACCATCGCCGCCGCGGTCGAGGAGCAGAGCGCCACCTCCGGGGAGATGAGCCGCAACATCTCCGAGGCCGCCATCGGCGCGGGTGACATCGCGACCGGAATCGGCGAGGTCGCCGCCGACTCCCAGACCACCACGTCCGGGGCGGCCGAGTCCCGCCGTACCGCCGACGAGCTCGGCCGGCTCGCCACCGAGCTGAACGGCGTCGTCGCCCAGTTCACCGTCTGAGCGGGGAACCGGGAGAGCCGGGATCCCGGGAACCGATGGCCGCGTCCCGCACGGCGGGCGCGGCCATCGGCCATCGGACGCCGGATGTCGTCAAGCCGGGGCCCCGGATCGGGGAGAGCCGGGGGCGGATGTCGTCAGGCCGGGGACGGGTCCCGGACCGGGGAGAGCCGGGGGCGGATGTCGTCAGGCCGGGGACGGGTCCCGGACCGGGGAGAGGCGGGAGCCGGGGAAGGGCGCGAGAAGGGTCTCGCGCCACGGGCCGTCGAGGAAGTCCCTGGCGCGCTTGCCCCAGGCCAGCAGCCGCTCGTCGGGCTCGGCCTCGTCGTCCAGCCCGAGGGCCGCGTCCCTGGCGCGCTGCGTGGCCAGGTGCGCGTCGAGGGACACCCCCCAGATCGTGACCACCTCGGTGTCGCAGAACAGGACCTCGTACAGGCCGACCGGCCGGTGACCGTGGTCGGCGAGGACGGGCGCCCGCTCCTCCCGGACGGCGTCGAGGTAGTCCAGGGCCGCCCCGGGACGGACCCTGGCGCTCTCGTAGAGGTAGAACGGCGCGGCGTAGCCCTCGGCGGTGATGTCGGCCAGCGCGGGGCTGCCCCGCACCGCGCCGAGCGGGCGCGAGAAGGCGGAGAAGCGCAGGTCGTCGATGTCGGACAGGAAGAGCCGGTCGTCGACGCCGTCGTAGATGTCCATCATCTGCCGCCAGCCGCCGTCCCAGCCGCCGTGGCAGTCCCAGAGGGTGACGGCTCTGAACTGGGGGTGGCCGGTGATGCCGACGGCGTAGAAGGCCCCGACCAGGTCGATCTCCCGTGACCGGATCGACAGCCCCTTCGTCAGCTCGGGGGCGTCGAGTCCCTCGTCCTCTTTCTTGTAGCGGGTGAGCCAGGTCAGGTACTCCAGCGGCCTGCGCGAACTCATCGGCCGGAAGTCGACCTCTTCGACCAGGTAGATCCCACGCCGCACGGCGAGCCTCCTGTCCCAAGCAGATGCTTGGTTGGCAATCTAGCCGAGGAGCCGCCCGCCGTACAGGCCGGGAGGCCGGCGCGCCCCGCCGGGGAGGAGATCGTCAGGCGGCCGCCGCGGCGGGCCGCGGGCCGCGGCCGGTCAGCCACTCGATGACCATGCGGTGCCCGTGGCGGGCGTCCTCGAAGTGCCCCCAGCGCCAGTAGCGCGGCTGGTCGCGCACCCCCGTGACCCACGTGCGATAGGAGACCGCCGCCCCGCCGCCCCCCGCCGCCCCGCCGACGCCGTAGGTGCGGATCACGACGCGGCCGCCCGGTGCGAACAGCACGTCGTCGGCCACGGGATACAAGGTCATCTGGTCCTGCACGTTCGGTTCCCCCTCTTTCTCCGGTGGCTCCGAACTCTGCCCGGCCGGCGCTCCCGCCCCGTTACGCCTCCGGCGCGCCCGGGTTAACCGCGCGCGCCGGACGTAAAAACAGTGTTACGCCGTCAGGCTGTCGAACTCTCCATCCTTCACTCCGAGCACCAGCGCGCGGATCTCGTCTCGGGTGTAGATGAGGGCCGGCCCCTCCGGGAAGCGGGAGTTGCGGACCGCCACGCTGCCGTCCGGCAGCTCGGCGAGTTCGACGCAATTGCCCTGCGAGTTGCTGTAGCGGCTCTTGCGCCACTCGGCCCCGGCCAGCTCCGTGGCGGGCATGCCGTTATAGGTCTGCTCCATTTACATCTCTCTGAGAAGGGCGCCGAGAATCTCGGTGGTGCCCCCGGGCGTCGTGCTCTCCACGCACAGCTGCTCCATGGCCGTGAGGTAAGGATCGACTTCCTCACGCTTGTCCAGGTAGAGGGCCCCCCAGAGCTGCTCGACGTAAACGACGTCCGACAGATCGGACTCGGGAAATCTGAGGATGCTGAACGCACCACCCTCGGCCGCATGCATGCCGAACTTGAAGGGCATCACCTGGAGGGTGATGTTGGGCAGCGTCGCCGCCTCCAGCAGGTGCTGGAGCTGCTCACGCATGATCTCCCCGCCCCCGATCGGACGTTTCAGGGCCGCCTCGTCGATGACGGCCCACAGGCGGGGACCGTCGGGCTTGGCCAGACGTTCCTGCCGCTGCATGCGCATATGCACCCGGCGCTCGATCTCCGCCTCGGGCACGTCCGGGTAGCCCAACCGGATCACAGTCCGCGCATAGGAGGCCGTCTGCAGCAGGCCGGGAACGAACTGCACCTCATAGGTGCGGATCACGTTCGCCGCCTCCTCCAGCCCCACGTAGGTGGTGAACCAGGACGGCAGGAGGTCGCCGTACTTGTGCCACCATCCGGGGGTGTTCGCCTCGCGGACCATCTCCAGCAGGCCGCGCCGTTCCGCGTCGTCGAGCACGCCGTACAAGGTGAGCAGGTCTTCCACGTCCCGTGTCTTGAACCCGACCCGGCCCAGTTCCATCCGGCTGATTTTGGACTCGGAGGCGCGGATGTGGAATCCGGCCGCCTCGCGGGTGAGCCCCTTGTCTTCACGCAGGCGGCGCAGACTCGCGCCGAGCATGATCCGCCGGACAGTGGAACCGGTACCCGGAGGGTCGATGGACACGTGGTTCTCCTTGCTCGCTTCCTGATCACAGTGTGTCATCTCGGAACCGGGAATTTCCCGGCTACGAACAAGATCCCCTTTCCGTCGGCTTTACCGAACCAGGGGTACCGTAGCGCCTGCACAAGCCGTCTGCACGTGCATCCGCTCTTGCAGTTGCTCTTGCACCTGCACATGAGTATGCCTCATGATGATCTGCGTGCAGTCCACCCGAACCGCGCCGCCCCGCCCCGCCTGGACGGCGCTCGACTGGTGGCCACCCGTCGGCTGGTGGCCCGACCCGGCCCGTGATCTCCTTTCCGGGTCGCCCGCGAGCCCCCCTCCCGGATGCGCGGCCGCCAGCGCCACCTTCGTCCTGCCGCCGAGCACCGAGTCCGTCCACTCGGCGCGCAGCTTCACCCTGGGGACCCTCACCGGCTGGAAGCTCGACGACCTGCGCGAGAACATGGAGCTGGTCGTCTCGGAGCTGGCCACCAACGCGATCAGGCACGGCCTCCGGCTGGCCGCGACGCACAGCAGGGAGCCGGTCCGGCTCTCGCTGATCCGCAGGGGCGACATGGTCGTGTGCGCGCTCAACGACCCGGGCGCCGGGTCACCCGCGCTCCGCGACCCCTCCCCCCTGGACGTCGGCGGCCTGGGACTGCACATCGTCGAGTCGCTCAGCGTCCGCTGGGGCTGGGCACCGCTCGCCCCGTACGGCAAAATCGTCTGGGCCGTCCTGCGGCCCTGAACCGCTCTCCGAACGCCCGGCCGGCACACCGGCCGGACACCCCCTCACCCCCCCGCCGACATCCCCGTCACACCGGAGCCCCGGCGCCGCACCCCCGCGGGCCCGGGCCCTTCCCCGCCCGAGAACCCGAGCCCTCCCCGAGAAGGCGCCGCCTCTTCCCCTCTTCTGGCGCCGGCCGGTCCCGGGGCCGCGCCGCCCCCCCGGCCCGGCCCCGGGACCGCACCAAAACCGACGAACCCTGCCACAGCCCCCCATGGAACACGTTGCATTCCGCGCGGTGCATGCCCTGGGGCATCCCCTCTGCATTACCGTTGAGGTCCATGGCTCACGGAAAGTCCCCCGCGCGAGATTCCTAAGAGAGCTGCGAGATGGACGATCACCTGCTCGGCTGGTTGAAAACCCTCGACGAGGAACGGCTCGCCCGCGTCCTGGCCAACCGGTTGGACGCCATCACCCCGCCGTGGCCGCGCCGCCTCGACACGCTGGCGCAGCGGCTGGGGAGCGGCTTCGCCGTGCTGGAGGTGCTGCGCGCCCTGCCGCTGCCCGCCCTGGAGGTCGCCGAGGCCGCGCTGGCCCTGGGCGACCGCGTCGGCGTGGAGGACCTGGCCGGCTTTCTCGACGTGTCCGAGGACGAGGTGACGCCCTGGCTCGACCTGCTGTCCGAGCACGCCCTGGCCTGGCCGGACGGCGATGGGCGGATCCGCTTCACCGGCGCGCTCGGCCGCTGGTGGACGGCCCCCTGCGGGCTCGGCGAGCCGCTCACCCACTACCTGAACTCCTGGACGACCAGCGTCGACTCCCTGCGCGCCCTGGCGAGGTCGCTCGGCCTGCCGCAGGGGCACAAACGGCGCATGATCAATGCGATCTCGGAGGTCCTGGCCGACCCGGCCCGGGTGGCGGCGCTGGCCGAACGGGCTCCGGCCGGCGCCGAGCGGCTGCTGGAGGACTTCGCCTGGGACGGCCCCGTCCGCGACGTGGACGGCGGCCGTTTCGTCGTCCCGGGCACGCCGGAGAAGTGGGCCGCCGACCACGGGCTGATCTTCCGGCCCAGCTGGAACGTGGGCGAGATGCCGCGGGAGGTGACGCTCGCGCTCCGCGGTCCCGGCTACCACCCCCCGTTCACCCCCGTCGCCCCCGACCTCGCGACGCTCCCGGTGGACCCCGAGGGCGTGGACCACCTGATGACCCTGGCCGCCCCGCACGTGGTCGAGCGCTGCGCCGCGATGCTGGAGAACACGGCCAAGACCCCCCTGCCCCTGCTCAAGGCGGGCGGGATCGGGGTCCGCGAGGTCCGGCGGGTGGCCAAGGAGACCGGCTGCGACGAGGACGAGACCCGGCTGCTGCTGGAGGTCTGCGCGGTGGCCCGGCTGCTGGCCTGGGACGAGTCCGCCGGCGGGCTGGTGCCCACCGACCGGTTCGACCGCTGGCGGCTGGACGACGCGCCGGCCAGGCTCCGGGTGCTGCTGGCGGCGTGGTGGCGGATGGAGCGCTCGTCGCTGCGCCGTACCGGCGGGAAGTACGGCACGGTGCTCGGCGACGACCCCGCCGGGGCCTCGGTGGCCCAGGCCCGCCGGGCGGTGCTCGGCGTGCTGGCCCGGCTCCCGGCCAGCACGGCCTGCGCCGACCGGGCCGGGCTGGTCCGCCTCACCCACTGGCACGCCCCGCTCCTGGACCGGGCGCTGCTGGCCGAGTGCGTCCCGGCGGTCCTGGAGGAGGCCCGCCTGCTCGGTCTGGTCGCCCATGACGCGATCACCGATCTGGGCCGCACGCTGGCCGCCCTGCACGCCGACGCCGGGGAGGAGAGCGACGACTCCTCGCCGGTCGTGGAGCACGACCCCGCCCTGGTGGAGTGCTCGACCCGGGCCATGGCCAGCGTGCGGCGCAGCGCCCTGTTCGGCGCCGACCTGACCGCCGTGGTGACCGGACCGCCCTCGGCGGAGCTCGCCGAACTGCTGGACCGCGCCGCCGAACGGGAGTCGCGCGGCGCGGCCTCGGTGTGGCGCTTCGGCCCGGCCAGCGTGCGCGCCGCCCTGGACTCCGGCTATACCGCCGACGGCCTGCTCGCCGACCTCGCCGAGGTGGGCACGGTCCCCCAGCCCCTGGAATACCTCGTGCGCGACGTGGCCAGGCGGCACGGCGAGGTCACGGTGACCACAGTCGCCTGCATCGTGCAGGCCTCCGACCCGGTGCTGCTGGCCGAGATCGCCGGCCATCGCAGGCTGGGCCGGCTGGGCCTGCGGCTGCTCGCGCCGACCGTGCTGGCCAGCGCGATGCCCGCGGACAAGACCCTCGCCGCGCTGCGGGAGAGCGGCTACGCCCCGGTCCCGATAGAGGACACCGGGGAGATCACCGTCCGCCGCACCCGCATCGAGGAGCCGCAGGGCGGACGGCTGATCCTGCTGCCCGGCGGCCAGGTGGCCGAACTGGACCCGCCGGCGCACGTGCTGGTGGAACCCCCGCCGGACCCGCACGAGCACGCCCGGCGGCTGCTCGTCGCCGAGGGCGGGACCGCCCAGCCCGTCGCGCGCACCTGGGCGGTCATCGGCCGGATGGCCTCCCGCCTGCCCACCGCCCAGCAGTCCCTGCTCGGCTTCGTGGTCGACCGCGGCGTCCGGGCGGCGATCACGCTGGCCGACGGCGTGACCGCCACCGTCAGCCACGGCGAGCTGCGCAGCGGCGTGCTCGACGCGTGGTGCGAGGAGGCGGGCGACTATCTGGAGTTCCCGCTGGCCGACATCGTCGAGGTCCGCGGCGCCTTCGCCTGACCTCGACGATCCGGCCGCGACGGCCCGGCCGCCCCTACAGCTTCTTCGCCTTGGCGAGATTGGTGGAGAGCTCCTCCAGCATCTCGACGTAGCCCTGGTAGCTGTAGCGCTGCTCGGCCCGCCAGGGGTAGACCTGCCCGGCCTTGACCGCGGGGAGCTTGGCGAAGGTCGGCTTCTTCATCATCTCCTCGACCTTCATCGACTGGGCGCGGGCGTCGACGAGGATCACGTCCGCGTCGTACTTGTCGGCGTTCTCCCAGCTCAGGGTCTCCCAGTAGCCGGTCTTCTCGACATTGCCGGGGACGACGACGTCCAGGCCCAGCTCCTTCATGTACCCCACGTCGATGTGGTCCTTGAAGTGGGCGATCCACAGCGCCTCCGGGCCGCCCGCCATGACCAGGATCTTCAGCTGCTTGGCCTCGGGGGTGGGCAGCGCCTTGGAGGCCGCCTCGAACTCGGCCTTCGCCTCGGTCACCGCGGGGGCGTTCAGGTCGGCGCCGAGGGACGCGGCCACCTCGCCGTACCTGGCGATCAGCTCGGGGATCGACCTGCCGTACAGCTTGACGCCGAGGGTGGGCGCGGCCTGCTCGATGGTCTCGGTGGACTTCTCCGGGACGTACCAGAGGGTGTCGCCGTTGTACATGCCGCTGACGAGCAGCTCGGGCTGGAGCGAGATGTACTTCTCGACGTTGAACTCGTCCCAGACATTGCCGAGCGTCTCGACCTTGGTGAGGTCGACGGCGCCGATCTGGGGATCCTTGGCTCCGTCCTGCAGCTTGTGCGGGCCGAAGACCGCGATCGGCCGGACGCCGAAGTCCCACAGCACGGCGGCCGCGCCGATCTGCGCCACGATCCGCTCGGGGCGCTTGGGCAGGTCGAGCTTCTTGCCCCGGTCGTCGGTGAAGCTCCACGGGCCCGCGGCCGGCGCGGAGGGGGACGCGGCGCTCCCGGTGGCGGCCTTCTGCTCCCCCTCCCCGCATGCGGCGAGGGTGAGCAGGGTGGCGCCGAGGCCGGCGGCCAGGAACCCCCGCCGAGACAGGTCGGGTAGCGACATTTCCCTCTCCAAAGGATAGGCTTACCTAATTACTAAATCTTTAGATTAGCCTTACCTAACTATGAAGACGAAAGGGGGTCGGGTGAGTCCGGGCGGTGTGGTCGAGGCAGTGCCTGAACAGGCGCCCGGGAAGACGCCGGCACGGCGGGCGGGACGCTCGGCCGCGCTGGCTGCGGGACTGCTGGCCGGTGTGGGCGCGCTGGTGCTGCTGGTGCTGCTCAGCATCGCGGTGGGCTCCCGCTCGGTCCCGCTCTCCACCGTGCTGGACGCGCTGACCGCACCCGACGGATCCACCGACCACACCGTGATCAGGGAACTGCGCGTGCCGCGCACCCTGCTCGGCCTCGGGGTGGGCGCGGCGCTCGGTCTGGCCGGGGCGCTCATGCAGAGCCTGACCCGCAACCCGCTCGCCGACCCGGGCCTGCTCGGCGTCAACTACGGCGCCGCGCTCGGCGTGACCGTCGCCCTCGGCCTGCTGGACCTGTCCGACCCGGCGGTCTACGTCTGGTTCGCCTTCGCCGGCGCGGCCCTGTCGGCCGTCCTGGTCTACGCACTGGGCTCGGCGGGACGGTCCGGCGCGAGCCCGGTACGGCTGGCACTGGCGGGCGTCGCCCTCGGCATGGTCTTCCACGCCGCCTCCTCGGCGATCCTGCGCATGGACACCGCCACCTTCGACCGCATGCGGTTCTGGCTGACCGGCTCGCTGGCCGGGCCGACCCCCGAGATCGCCGTACGGCTCGCGCCGTTCCTGGTCGCGGGGGTGGTGCTCGGGCTGATGCTGGCCGGGCCGCTCAACGCGCTCGCCCTGGGCGACGACGCGGGACGCTCCCTGGGCGTGGGCGTGGGCCGGACCCGGGCGCTGACCGCGGTCGCCGTCACCCTGTTGTGCGGGTCCGCCACCGCCGCCGCCGGGCCGCTCTGGTTCGTCGGCCTGGCCGTGCCGCACGCGGTGCGCACCTTCACCGGCCCGGACCAGCGCTGGCTGCTGCCGTACACCGTCATGCTCTCCCCCGTGCTGCTGCTCGGCTCCGACATCCTCGGCCGGGTGATCGCGGCCCCCGGGGAGGTGCAGGTCGGCATCATGTGCGCCGTCGTCGGCGCCCCGGTGTTCATCCTGCTGGCCCGCCGCAGAAGGCTCGCCGCGCTGTGACCGACCGCCTCCTCCCGCGCCGGGGCCCGTTCCCCGCCCGGCGTCCTCGCCCCGACGGGGCCCGCCCGCCAGTGACAAGGAGCCTGACCCCATGACCGTCCTCCGCCTGGGCCCGTGGTCGGTGCGGCTGTCCCCGCGCGGGGTCGCCGCCGCGGCCGCGATGACCGTCGTGGGCGTCGCGGTCAGCCTGGTCGCCCTGTCCACCGGGGAGTACACCGTCCCCATCCCCGACATCGTGACCTCGGTGTTCGGCCGGGGCACCCCGGCCGCCGAGCTCATCGTCGGCAAGCTGCGCGCGCCCCGGGTCGTGACGGGCCTGCTGGTCGGGGCGGCGTTCGGGCTGAGCGGGGCGATCCTGCAGAGCCTGACCCGCAACCCGCTCGGCAGCCCCGACTTCCTCGGCTTCACCGCGGGCGCCTCGACCGGCGGCATCGTCGCGGTCGTCATGGGCGGCTCCGCCTGGCAGATCGCGGCCGGCTCGCTGCTGGGCTGCGTGGCGAGCGCGGCGCTGGTCTACGGGCTGTCGTTCCGGGGCGGCGTGCAGAGCTACCGGCTGGTCCTCGTCGGGATCGGCGTCGGCGCGGTGCTGGTCTCCGTCGACTGGTACCTGCTGACCCGGGCCAACATCCACGACGCCGCCTCCGCGGGGGCCTGGATCACCGGCAGCCTGAGCGGGCGCGGCTGGGAGCACGCGATCCCGGTGGCCTGCGCGCTGCTGCTGCTCCTGCCGGTCTGCGCGCTGGTCTCCCGGCCGCTGCGGATGATGGAGATGGGCGACGACTCCGCCAGGGCCGCGGGCATCAGGGTCGAGCCGGTGCGCGCGGCGGCCATCGCCGCGGGCGTGCTGCTGTGCGGCGTCGCCACCGCGGCCGCCGGGCCGGTGATCTTCGTCGCGATGGCGGCCCCCCAGCTCGCCCGGAGGCTCTCCCGCTCCCCCGGCGTCACCATGGCCGCCTCCGCCCTGATGGGCGCGGTCCTGCTGGTGGCGGCCGACCTGGCCGCGCAGCGCCTGTTCGCGCCGGTCCAGCTCCCCGTGGGAATCATGACCGCCGGGATCGGCGGCACGTATCTGGTGTTCACGCTCCGGAAGGAACGACGTTGAGACTGTACGGCAGCGGCCTGACGCTCTCCTACGACCAGCGCGTGGTCGCCACCGGGCTGGACGTGACGATCCCGGACGGCTCCTTCACAGTGATCATCGGGCCGAACGCGTGCGGCAAGTCCACGACGCTGCGGGCGCTGGCCCGCATGCTCAAGCCCCGCGCCGGAGCGGTCCACCTCGACGGCTCCGTGATCACCTCGCTGCCGTCCAAGGAGGTGGCGCGCCGCCTCGGCCTGCTCCCGCAGAGCTCGATCGTGCCCGACGGCATCACCGTGGCCGACCTGGTCGGCCGGGGCCGCTACCCGCACCAGCGGCTGATGCGCCAGTGGTCGAAGCAGGACGAGGTCGCGGTGGCCTCCGCCATGGAGGCCACCGGCGTCACCGAGCTGGCCGAACGCTGCGTGGACGAGCTCTCCGGCGGCCAGCGCCAGCGCGTATGGCTGGCCATGGCGCTGGCCCAGGAGACGCCGATCCTGCTGCTGGACGAGCCGACGACCTTCCTCGACATCGCCCACCAGATCGAGGTCCTCGACCTCTGCGCCGACCTGCACGAGCGGGGGCGGACGCTGGTGGCGGTGCTGCACGACCTCAACCAGGCCTGCCGCTACGCCACCCACCTGATCGTGATGCGCGAGGGCCGGATCGTGGCCGAGGGCGACCCGACGGAGATCGTCACCGCCGAGCTCGTCCAGGAGGTCTTCGACCTGCGCTGCGAGATCATCGAGGACCCGCAGAGCGGCACCCCGATGATCGTTCCCGAGGCCCGCCGCCGCACCCGCGCCACGGCCTGACGCCCGCGGGCCCTCGCCGGGCGCCGGCGCACGCCGCGCGCCGGCGCCCTCCGGGGCGTCAGCTCCGGCCCGCCTCCCGCGCCACGCGCTCCAGCCGGGCCCGGTGCTCCTCCCATCCCCCGTCGGCCGGGGCCAGGTTGTCGTTGCCCTCCCGCAGCCCGGCGGCCCCGTCGACGAGCTCGCGGACGATGTCGGCGTGCCCGGCGTGCCGGTTGGTCTCGGCGATGACGTGCACCAGGATCCGGTGCAGCGTCGTCGTGGCGTGCTCATCCGGCCACCACGGCACCCGGCCGGTCGCCTCCGGGGACAGCTCGTCGATCGTCGCGTCCGCGTGCGCCCACACCCGGCGGTACAGGCCGACGATGTCCTCGCGCGACTCGTCGGCCGTCGCCCACATGTCCGCGTTGGGCTCGGCGTCCTCGGCGTACCAGGGCATCGGCTCGGGGAACGGCCGCCCGAAGGTCTCGCCGAAGTATCCCGCCTCGACGCTGGCCAGGTGCTTGACCAGCCCCAGCAGGTTGGTCCCGGTGGGGGTCAGGGGGCGGCGGACGTCGTACTCCGAGAGCCCGTCGAGCTTCCACACCACGGCCTCGCGGACGGACTTCAGGTAACGGTGGAGATCGGCCTTCGGCCCCGGTTCAGTCATGCCCGGCATCCTTCCACCCCGCCCCGACACTTCCACCCGCCGCCGGCGCTCCCTCCGGCTCCGGCGTCACGGGGTGAGGGTGAGGGTGTTCTCGGCGGCCTTCCGTACGGCCTCCTCGGTGGAGTGCATCGGGGTGAAGCCGCCGTCGGCCCACAGCTCGGCCTGGTCGTCGTAGTTGCCGTGGAAGGCGTGGCCGGACGCGCCGGTCAGGTTGATCCACTCCGAGCGGTCCGGGTCGGCCAGGTCCACGACCATGCGCATCGACGGCACCCAGTCGACCTGGTACCCCTCGGTGGCGTCCCAGCCGGTGGCGTTCACGGTGTCCTTGCCGCCGCCGGTGCGCAGCGGACCCCGGTTGAACAGCCACTCGATCGGGGCGATGCCGCTGGTGCCGAAGGTCTCGTGGGTGAGGTCCAGGGTGTGCAGGTCGCCCCAGGCCCACTCCGCCGGGTCGTCGCCCAGCCGCTCGCGCAGTTCGGCGTCGGCGTCGGCCATCGCCGCCTTGAGCATGTCGTCGCGGCGCTCGGTCGTGCCCGTGGTGCGGACGTCGTCCCAGAACGGGTCCTCCGGCTTGTCCAGCAGCAGGCGGATCACCTCGTACCAGCGGTCGTTTCCGCCGGGGGCGACGGCGCCGGACAGCTCGTCGGTGAAGACCCGCTCCAGCAGGTTCAGCCAGACGGCGTTGAAGTAGGCGGCCCCGGCCGACTCGCGGCCCTGGCCGAAGTCCCAGTCCTTGAGCGTGTCGTTCGGGACGCCGGCCCGGAGCAGGTGCGGGACGAGGAGCGGGGCCAGGCCGTGGTGGTCGTCCATCTGGATCTCACCCATGGCCTCGACGGTCATCCCGCCCTCGGCGATCGTCTCCTTCACCCGCTCCACGATCCGCTGGGAGCGGTAGCCGTGCGACCAGTCGGAGGTCAGGAACAGTTCCTTGCTGGGGCGCATGACCGCGTTGTTGGCGGTGACGATGTAGCCCTCGGGCGGGTTGTAGACGTGCGGCAGCTTCTCGAACGGGACGAAGCCGGTCCACTCGTGCTTGCCGTCCCAGCCGGCCACGGGCATGGTGCCGTCGCCCTCGGACCGGACCGGGATCTTGCCGGGGGCCTGGTAGCCGATGTTGCCCTCGACGTCGGCGTAGATCAGGTTCTGCGCCGGGGCCTCGAAGGCGGCCGCGCCCTCGCGGAACTGCTCGAAGTCCTCGGCGCGGTTCATCAGCAGGATGGCGTCGGCGGTGCGGCCGGGGTCGAGCGCGGTCCAGCGCAGGGCCACCTCCAGCCCCTCGCTCTTCTCGCCCAGGCGCGCGGCGGCCCCGGGCACGGCCTCGCGGGCGTCGCCGAACACGCCGGAGATGATCGGGCCGTGCCCGGTGCTGCGGACCTTCAGCTCGACCGGCTCGGCCCCGGCCACCTTGATCTGCTCGGTGCGCACCCGCATCGGCTGCCACTCGCCCGCGACCTCGACGGTGTCGCCCTTGACGCGCTCCAGGTACAGGTCGCTGACGTCGGGGCCGAGATTGGTGAAGCCCCAGGCGATCTTGTCGTTGTGGCCGATCACCACGCCGGGCAGGCCCGCGAAGGTGTAGCCGGTCACGTCGTAGGGGCAGGCGGCGTTCTTGGTACGGCAGTGCAGTCCGGCCTGGTACCAGATGGACGGGATCCGGGGCCCCAGGTGCGGGTCGTTGGCCAGCAGCGGCTTGCCGGTGGAGGTGTGCGCGCCGCTCACCACCCAGGAGTTGGAGCCGATCCCGCCGAAGTCGCCCCCGGCGGTCCCGAGGAGGGCGGGCGCGGCGTCCACCAGCGCGGCGGCCTCGCTCAGCGCGTCCGCCGCGCCGACCGGCCGCCCGCCCTCGGGCTCCGGCTCCGCGCCGTTCCCGGTCCCGGTCACGATCGGCTGGTGCCGGTCGAAGGGGTAGCCCGGGTAGAGCTGCGCGGCCCGCTCGGCGGGGAGACGGGCCGCCACCAGCGCCCGGTCGATCTCCGACTCCATGTTGGAGCGCAGGTCCCAGGCCATGGCCTTGAGCCAGGCCAGGGAGTCGGCCGGGGTCCAGGGCTCGGGCTCGTAGCCGGAGTTGGTCAGCTTGAGCACGCCGTACTCGAGGCTCTTCTCGGCGAACCCGTCGTGCTGGGCCATCCAGGCGTTGACTCCGGCCGCGTAGTCATCGAGGGCCTGCCGGGTCTCCGGCTTGAGCAGCGGGATCTCGGCCTCGGCGGTGCGCCGCCAGCCGAGGGTGCGCACGACCTTGTCGACGTCGAGGGTCGAGGCGCCGAAGACCTCCGACAGGCGGCCCGCGGTGGTCTTGCGGCGGAAGTCCATCTCCCAGAAGCGGTCCTGGGCGTGCACGTATCCCTGGGCCTTGAGCAGGTCGGCGGCGCTGTCGGCGTAGATGTGCGGGATGCCCCGGGCGTCGCGGTGGACGGTGACGGCGGCGGCCAGCCCGGGGAGTTTCACCTCGCCGGACACCTGCGGGAAGGACTGGCGGACCGTCCAGGTCACGGTCCCGGCCAGGGCTACGGTCAGGACGAGGAGGACGGTGAGGATCCGGGCAAGCCACCGGATCGGCCGCGATAGACCGGCAAATGGAGCAATCCGCACAGAGATGACCTTTCATCGCATAAGTTACGCAACAGTAAGTATGAGACACACTCATGTGACTTGGGTTACCTGGCGGTAGCTTTTCGGACTCGACACGCACCCCGCGTCCGGCCGGCTCAGCAGGACAGGAGGGCCCGGACCGCCGCCCTGGCCCGCGCCTCGCCGTACTCCCCGGCCAGGGCCGTCAGATGGTCGGCGGCCAGCGGGGCGAGCAGGGCGTGCGCGAGCGGGTCGGCGTCGCACCCCGGACGGGCCTCGGCCAGCAGGATCGCCACGTGCAGACGCCAGAACCGGTAGGCGCCGATCCGGTACCGGGCGCCGGGGCTGGAGGTCTCCGACATCCGGACCAGGTCGAGGTGGCCGAGGACATAGTCGAGGTAGGCGTCCACGAACGCCGTCAGCCGCTCACCGGCCGGCGCGCCGGGGCCGAGCGGGGGAGGCCCGGACAGGATCGCCCCCTGCAGCTCCCGCTCTCGTTCGTCGAGGAGGGCGACCGCCAGCCCCGACTTGTCGCCGAACCGGCGGAACAGCGTGCCCTTGCCCACCCCCGCCTCGGCGGCGACGGCGTCCATCGAGACGTTGTCCACGCCCTTCTCACGGAAGAGCCTGGCCGCCGCGGCCAGCACCTTCACCCGGTTGCGCGCGGCGTCGGCCCGTTCCGCGGGCGGCTCCCCCATCAGCACCCGCAACGGCTCGCTTGACGAAACGGACTGCAGTCCGGTAATTTCCGAGTCACTCACACAAACGGACTATAGTCCACTTAATCCTCGGAGGCCAGCATGACCACGCTGATCAGCCGCGACGAACTCAGGTCCGCGATCGAGACCGGGACCGTCGTCGTCGTGGACACCCTCGGCGGCGACTACTACGCCCAGCAGCACCTGCCGGGGGCGATCGCCCTCGTGGAGAGCGAGGTCGCCGACCGCGCGGCCGAACTGCTCCCGGCCAAGGACGCCACCGTCGTCACCTACTGCTCCAACCCCGCCTGCGGCAACAGCGAGGCGGTCGCCCGGCGCCTGACGGCCCTGGGCTACACCGACGTGCGCAAGTATCGCGAGGGCATCCAGGACTGGGTGGAGGCGGGCCTGCCCGTCGAGACCGGCGCCGGGCAGGCCATCGCCTCCGGCCGCTGACTCGCGAGACCGGAGATCAGGAAGGGACCGGCGTGCGGTCGACCTCGCGGGTCACCGCCCCCACTCGTCCAGGTCGCGCAGCCGTGCGGCGAGGGAGGCCCGCACGTCGCCCTCCGCCTGACCGCCGAGCGTCAGGCGGAGGGGAGGACGGTCGGCGTCCACGACGTCCAGCACGGCCCGGGCCACCGCGGCCGGGTCGATGAACGCCTCCGGCGGCAGCTCGCCCAGGGAGCCCTGCACGGCCCGCACCGTCACGTCGTAGTCGGCCACCGGTTCGGCGAAGGCGAGGTTCGACAGGAACGAGGTGGCCGCGTAGCCGGGTTCGATCAGCGTCACCTTGACGCCGAGCGGCGCCAGCTCGGCGACCAGGGCGTCCGACAGTCCCTCCACCGCGTATTTGGTCGCGGACAGCAGCCCCACCCCCGGATGAGCCGTCTGCCCGTAGACCGAGGACCCCTGGAGGACATGGCCCGAGCGCTGGGCCCGGAGCACCGGCAAGGCGGCACGCAGCACGTTCAGGACGCCGAAGACGTTGGTGTCGAAGACGGCCCTGGCCTGCGCGTCGCTCACCTCCTCGACGGCTCCGAAGAGCCCGTATCCCGCGTTGTTCGCCACCACGTCGAGCCGGCCGAATTCGGCGACGGCCCGGTCGACGCCGTCGCGCACCGCCCCCTCGTCCCGGACGTCGAGCTCCAGGGCGAGGAACCTGCCGGGGAAGCGCTCGGCGAGGTCCGCGATGCCGCCGACGCGCCGTGCCGCGGCGGCCACGCGGTCACCCCGCCCGAGGGCGGCGAGCGTCAGCTCGCGGCCGATTCCCGAGGAGGCCCCGGTGACGAACCAGGAGCGGCCGGAGGTTGCGGCCCCGGTCGGCGCGGTCTCTGTTGTGGTCGTTGCAGCTTTGATCGACATGGTTATGAACGTACAGCTTTAGAACATAACCAGCAAGCGATAAGTTCGTCTTGAGTTATTAGCTAGGTCCGTTTACTCTGTCTCCGGCTATCATGACCGACGTGGTCAGCGATCAGGGGCGGCACAGTCCGCTCAGCCCGCCGGATGCGGCGGATCTCGTGCTCGACTTCGTCAACACGCGTCCGATCGACGGACGCGCGGAACGGCTGGCCGACGCTTCGGCGACCGGCCGGTGGCTGCGCGCGACCGGACTGGTCCACACGGAAACCCTGATCACCGAGGCGGACGCCGCGGCCGCCCGGGAACTCAGGCAGGCCCTGGTCACCGTGCTGCTCGCGCATGCCGGCGAGCCGGACGGCGACGGCGCGACGCTGGAGGCGGCCGAGGCCTATCTGCGGCGAAGCGGTGCGATGTACCCGCTGTCGCCTGTCATCACCGCGGATGACGTGCGGCTCCTCCCGGCCCAGGTGGGTGTGGCCGGCGCGTTCGGCGCCCTCCTGGCGGCCGTGGCCGACCTCGCCCGGAAGGGCACCTGGACACGGGTGAAGGCCTGCCGGAACCCCCCCTGCCACCTGGGCTTCTACGACCGCACCCGGAACTGCTCGGCGGCGTATTGCAGTCCGAGGCGCTGCGGGGCGCAGGTCGCGATGCGCTCCTACCGCAGCCGCCGTACCGCAGGCGCGGAGGACGCGCCGATCGGGTAGGCGGGCCGATCGGCGGGTCCACGCGGATGCCGGTTTTCCGCTATCCCTCCAGCGCCACCCGCCGGGCCAGGCCCAGCGGCAGGCCGCCCGAGCCCGCCAGGGTGTCGTGGAAGGCGCGCAGATCACCGCGGCCGGCCGCCATGTAGTCGGCGCGGATCCGGTCGATCTCCAGGGCCCCGGTCAGGTAGGACGGCGCCTGCGTGGGCCAGGCGCAGTAGCGGCTGACCTCGCCCTTGGCGGTCTCCGGCGTGAGCGAGGACTTGGTGGTCATGAAGTGCTCCGCCTCCTCGATGCTCATGTCGCCGCAGTGCAGCGAGGTGTCCACGATGATGCGGGCGGCCCGGAAGATGCGGAACTCCAGGTGCGCGAGCTCCTGCGCGGGGGTGGCGAAGTAACCCTCCTCCCGCATGACCTTCTCCACGTACAGGGCCCAGCCCTCGGTGAAGTACGGCGTGCGGAAGAGCTTGCGCGCCCGGCGCGGGCTGTCGGCCACCCACGACAGGTGCCAGTGGTGGCCCGGGTAGGCCTCGTGCACCGCGATCGAGGGCATCTGGGCGCGGGCGTTGGTGCGCAGCCGCTGGCGGACCTGATCCTCGGTGAAGGAGTCCGGGGTGAACGGCACGAAGAAGTGCCCGACGCGGGAGGTCGACAGCGGCGGCGGCGACAGGTAGGAGGCGACGGACAGGATCGGCCGCTGGAACTCGGGGGACGGCACCACCCGGCACTCCTCGCCCTCGGCGAAGGTCACCAGGCCGCGCTCGCGGACGAACGCCCTGGCCCGCTCGGTCTCGGCCTCGTACTCGGCGCGCATGTCCTCCAGCGTCGGCGCGTGGTCGTCCTGGAGCGCCGCGATGGCCGCGTGCCAGTCGTCCGAGCCGCCGGGCAGCCGCCGGGCGACCTCCCGCATCTCGGCGTCGAGCTCGTCGTAGGCCGCCTGGCCGCGCTCGCGCAGCTCGCCCGCCCCGTAGCCGAGCACCTCCCGCTCGCGCAGCAGCCTGGAGTAGAGCTCCTCCCCCATCCGCCAGGTGCCGGCGGCCTCGAAGCCGGCGAGGAACTCCGCCAGCTCGTCGAAGGCCGCCGCCGCGGGCTCGGCCGCCTCGGCCAGCCGGGCGCGGAGCCGTTCGTCGGCGACCAGGCCGGGGACGGTCCCGGTGAGGAAGCGACGGCCGGTCCTCGCCTGTCCGAGCCCCCGCTCGACCAGCAGCGGAGCGGCCAGCTCCGGGTCCAGGTTGGCCTTGCAGGCGGCCAGCACGCCCGGCACCTCCGCCAGCCGGGCGACGGCGGCGTCGACCAGGTCGGGCTCGTCCGACAGCCGGTTCAGGAAGGGACCGAAGAAGGAGGAGAAGACCGGCCCCACGTAGACGGACGGGTCACGCCGCCAGGCGGGCCAGGACTCGTAGACGAGCGCGCCCCGCAGGGTGGACACGACCAGCTCGCGGTCGACCTCGCTCTCGAACCCCTCGCCCCTGGCCGTCTCGAGCCGCTCCAGCCAGCGCCGCGACTCGCTCTCGCGGGCGAGGATGCCCGCCTCGGTGAAGTCGCCGAGGGTCCGGTCGTAGCCCGGCGCGCCCGAGAGGGAGGCGAAGATGGGATTGGCGCTCAGGTACCAGTCGACGAAGCCGGCGACCGGGTCAGGAGAGAGGTCCGTCATGCCGGATCACCCTACTTCCCCGCCCCGGCATCCGGAACTACGGGAAAGCGCCGGAACGGGCCTCCCTTCCGGTCCCGGCGGACGGTCGGAGTCCACGGACGGTCGGAGTCCACGGACGGTCGAAGTCCACAGACGGTCAGAGTCCCAGGCCGTCCAAGGCGACGTCGTCCTCCGCGATGTCGATGCGGGTGAACCACGCCTCGAAGCCCTTGCCGTCGGGGGCGGCGGCCATCGCACCGGCGAACGCGGGGACCCCCGGCGGGAAGTAGGCCAGGCGGAGCATCGTCACGGGCTCCGCGCCGTCGAGGCCGTACCGGACGACCACGGCGTCGCCGGAGCGGGTCAGCTCGACCGTGACCAGGTCGGCGCGGCCCGGCAGGGCGGTCACCGACCAGTCGGAGGCTCCCCGGGTGACCACCACGCTGAGCTGGAGCCCGCCGTCGACGAACTCGGTCCCGGCCTTGACCCAGTTCTCCTCGTCGGCGCGGAGGATCACGCCCGCCTGGTCGTACTGCGCGCCGTAGTCACCGCCGAAGGTCACCGTCAGGCGGACGTCACCCGCCGCCTCCCGGCCGAACATGGGGGCGCGGTCGCGGACGTAGCCGTAGTGGGTGGTCCGCCACAGGTCGGTGCCCGCCCCGCAGACGAACCGCAGTTCCCCGTCCGTCGCCGACCACGTGGCAGGCTCGTCGATCCAGCGGTTCTCCTCGAATCCCATGGCGTGATCATTACAGGAGAGCGCTCTCTTGGCCAGGGTTTCCGATTCCCCTTTCGGGAGCGCTCCCGTAAAGGGCGGGGGCCGAGTCGGCCGGCGGACCCCGCCCGTCCCATAAACTCGTGTCGTGGCTGATCCGAAGTTCGAGATCCAGATGCTCCACGACCGCGTCATGGTCAAGGTCGAGCAGGACAGCGAGGAACGGCGCAGCACGGCGGGCATCGTGATCCCGGCGACCGTGAAGATGGCCAACCGGCTCGTCTGGGGCGAGGTCTGCGGCGTCGGCGCGAACGCCCGCGCCGTGAAGGTCGGGGACAAGGTCCTGTTCAACCCCGAGGACCAGTACGAGGTCGAGGTCCACGGCCAGGCCTACCTCGTCATGCGCGAGCGCGACCTGCACGCCATCGCCACCCCGCAGACCGACAACGGCACCGGCCTCTACCTCTGACGCCTCTACCCCTGACGCGCTCCCGGGCTCCCAGGCTCCCGCACCGGCAGTCTCACCGCTTCGCCCCCGCCCGCAGGAGCGCGCGCAGGTCGTCGGTGACGACGCCCTCGTCCGGGCTCCCCGGGTCATAGGCCACGGTCACCGCGGTTCCCTCGGGCACCGGGTTGAAGGTGACCTGCCGGAACGTCAGGCCAGGCACCTCGGGCACCGAGACGTGCATCCGCATCAGCCGCCGCCCGTTGATCCTGCTCGACGTGGCGGAGACCGCGGTGACCACCCCCCGGGCCCGCAGCCCGTGCGCGAGCAGGAACCGGCGGCGGCGGTCCTTCCTCCGGAAGGACAGGGCCAGCACGACCGTGGCGACGACGGCGATCCCGCCGATCCCGCAGCCGACGAGGCCCATCGCCAGCGCGGACCCGTTCTTCATCGGAATCGGGTCGCCGGCGACCTCTGAGGCCACGAAGACAATGCCGACCACCAGCCATACGGTCTGCGCGCCGGGGATGAACAGGAACATGCGGAAGGCTTTGGAGTACTCCATGTCGAGCATGCGACGACCGTAGATCCACCCGCCTGCGGCTCCCTTACATCCCGCTTACCGGGCTCCCCTCCGGCCCCATCCACCCCCGGCGCGACAGTGATCCCTGATGATCCCGTACGGCCTGCCGCCCCTCCCCGGTCAGAAACCCGCATCCGGCGGCTCCCCGCACCGCAGGCACATGGCCACAACCTCGGAGCGGTGCCTGCGCTCCTCGAGAACCGGTGGCCCAGCGCCGCCGCGACGAGAGTCCCGCCCAGCAGCAGGAGCATCACCGGCCCGCACTTCCCGTGCGGCCGCCAAGCGAGCCCCCTCACAAAACGCCCTCTAACTGACCTTCAATTCGTGGCGTTAAGCGATCATGTGACCGTCTCGGGTTGCGATGGCATGCCCAGAGCATGCGGTACACGCAAGGCGGCGGGCTGACCGCCCAACAACGAACCAAACGTGAACACGTCCGGCTGCGCGCGGCCGAGCTGTTCGCCCGCGGCGACACCGATGCCCAGGTGGCCAAAGCAATGCGGGTCAGCCGGATGTCGGCCAACCGCCGGCGCCGCACCTGGGCCCGCGGCGGACCTGGATGCCTGGGTCTGCTTCGAAGACGAGTGCGGCCGGACGTTGAGAGCGCCAGTGGCTCGGACCCGGGCCCCGCGCGGGGCCACGCCGGTGGTCAAGGTGCCAAGCCTGCGCGCGGGCCGGATCTCGGTGGCCGCGCTGCACTACACGGGCTTCCAGGTCTTCGGCGATACCGAGCGTGATGAGCAGGTGCCGGTCTCCGCACACACCCGTCCAGGGATATCTCGACAATGCCCTGAGCTAACGAGCGTGGCGTCCGCGGTGGACATGCTCTACCAGGGCCTTCACCACCAGGTCGGGGTCGTGGCGGTGGACGAAGTGCCCGGCGTTCTCGGCTACCAGGTGAAAGTTGTCGGTGGACAAGCGGACCAGGTCCCGCTGGAGTTCGGACCAGAGCGGGTACCAGGAGCGGCGATCGGCGTCCTGCCGGGCGGTGGTGCAATCGGGAGTCAGCTCGCTGGAGGTCACCACCGTCAGCGGAATCTGCCCCAGTGAGGCGGCGCTCCGGCCGGTCTGGGCGGCCAGGCGTGACCACGCCAGCATCTCCCACAGGTCGGCGCGGTGTCGCCGGTCGCTGAGGGACAGTGCCACCCCGGTCCCGGCGAACTCCGCCGGATAACGGCGGCCGGCCTGCTGGCCGATCTCATCGACCAGCCCCAGGTCGATGGCCAGGCGCCGCAGGCCGTAGGGCCGCAGGCGCTCGATAACCACCCGCCACAGGATTTCGGCCCGGTAGTGGGCGAAGCGCTGGAACTGCTCGTGGTGGCTGGAGTCGATGAGCACCACGCCCGCCACCTGCTCGGGGTGGGCGGCGGCATACAGGCGCACCAGGTAGCCGCCGATGGAGTGCCCGGCCAGGGCGACGGTCCCGAGCCGAGCCCCACCCCTGGTAGGTGGCACTGGCCAGGCCAACGGTGACGCCGACAGCAGCCAGGGCCGTGAGGGATCTACGCATGTTGACCACGCTCTGTATCCAAGCCGCAGCGGGTGCCGCTGTCCATCCCGGGATACCTGGCTGATGGCCGAACAATGCGATCATCGGTTCCAGACTCTCGTGCTGGGCAGCGCGGCGGCGACATCCCGCCGCTGACCCGCGAGGCGCTGGGCCAGGCCCGAACCGGATGTCGCCCGCCGCCCGCCGGTCCACGTCGGCTGACCGCAGGTCGGGACGCCGCCCGACCCGGTGCGGGTCGGGCGGCGGTGCCTTCTCCGGCCTGCGGTCACACGTCCCAGGTGACCGGGAGGCTCTTCACCCCGTAGATGTCGGCGATCTCCGGGCGCAGGGCGACCTCTTCGGCCGGTACGGCCAGGCGCAGGGTGGGGAAGCGGTTGAGGAGCGCGGGGAGGGCCACCCGCAGCTCGACGCGGGCCAGCTGCTGGCCCAGGCACTGGTGGACGCCGTGGCCGAAGGCCAGGTGCCCGCCGTCTTGCCTGCCGAGGTCGAGCACGTGGGGATCGGTGAAGCGCTCGGGGTCACGGTTGGCGGTGTTGAGCGACAGGATGACCGTCGTACCGGCCTCGATGGTCCGGCCGCCCAGCTCGATGTCCTCCAGTGCCGTTCTCATGAACATCTTGGCGACGCTCAGGTATCGCAGCAATTCCTCCACGGCCCGGTCGGTGAGCGTGGGGTCGGCGCGTAGCGCAGCCAGCTGGCCCGGGTTCTGCAGCAGTGCGAAGGTGCCCAGCGCCAGCGTGTTCGCGGTGGTGTCGAAGCCCGCCGACAGCAGGATCAGGGCGATCCCCTGCAGCTCCTCGTCGGTCAGATCGCTGTCGAGCAGGTCGCTGAGCACGTCGTCGGTGGGGTTGGCGCGCTTGGCGGCGACCAGCCCGGCGAGATAGCTCTGGGTCGCGGTGTAGGCCGCGAACAGTTCCTCGTCACCGGCCTCTCCGCCGAGGAACTTGTCGATGTGCTCCTGGAAGGAGTTCCGGTCCTCGTACGGCACCCCGAGCAGCTCGCAGATCACGATGGCGGGGACGGGCCTGGCGAAGGCGGTCACCAGGTCCGCCGGCGGTCCGGCCTTCTCCATGGCGTCCAGGTGTTCGGTGGTGATCTGCTCGATGCGCTCGGTGAGCAGCCGCATCCGCCGCGCGGTGAACTTGCCCACCAGCGGCTTGCGGTAGCGGCTGTGCTGCGGATCGTCCATGAGGAGGAACTCGCCGGGCGGCGCCGGGGGGATCTCGATGTCGCCGTAGTCGATCAGCGGGTGGTGGCGCATGAACTCCTTGCGCGAGCTGAACCGCGAGTCGGCCAGAACGGACCTGGCCAGGTCGTATCCGGTGATCAGCCAGCCCTGGTGCCCGTCGGGGAAGGGAAAGCGGCTGATCGGGCTGTGCTCGCGGGCCTGGACCAGCTCCTTGGGCGGGTCGAAGGGGCAGCCGGACTGACGCGCCGTCGGCAGTGTCGTGACGGTGTGTTCCATGGTCATCCTCTCGTCGCCGGGTTCACCTCACGGCGTCAGGCACACGATCTTGCCTGTGTGCGCCTTCCGCAGCCGAGGCCGCGGCCGCGGAACCGCTCCTGGCATCCACCATCGCCGACCGCGCTGACACCGGACCGTTGTCGTGCTGACACGGCCGCTGACACCACCCGCCCGGTGCGCTACGACAGCACCCGGGACAGCCGGCGCCGGCGTCGGCCGAGCGTGCCGGAGGCCGCGCAGGAGGACGATGGGGAGAGGAAGGACGGGGCGGCGGGCAGCAGTCCAGGGCGGTCAGGCGCTGGCGCTTGAATCCAACGATCTCCACGAGGAGATCCGGGCCCTGCTCGGCGAGAGCGGTAACGTCTCCGGCTTCTTCGCCGAGCCGGCCCGCGCGGCCCTGGATGCCGACCGCTGGTCACGCGAACAGCTCAAGGCCGAGCTCGCCGCCGTGCGCTCTGCCGACCCCGAAGGCTATGACCAGCGCCGCGCCGATCTCGTAGCGCGCATGCATGCCGCCTGGGAGGCGGCCGCGCGCAATCACGTCGCGTGATCGGCGGGTATGCGGCGGACCTGACCGCGGTCCCGCACCTGCTCGACGCCGACGAGCGGGTGATGTGGCTGTATGGCTTTCGCGCCTGCGAGGTCGCCGATCACACCGGCCGGGAGGCATTCCGGGTCGCGGCGCAGTCCCGCTTCGCCGCCCGGCCGCACGATGTGCCCCTGCATCTGGCCCACACCGCGCATCTGGCCGTCAGCCGGGGCTGGCCGGTGCTGACGGCTGACCCCGCAGGCTGGGCCGGATACGACCATCTGGAGCTCGTTCACCTGTGAGCCGGGCGATGCCGACGGCAGGTGAGACTGCGACGGGCGGAAGCCGTGCGGCCCCCACCCGTCCGCTTGTTGATCTTTCCTTACACGTAAGACAAGATCAACTATGTGGGGTTCTCTGCGCGGAGCTCATTCAAGGCGATCTCCACCACCTTGATCAGCTCTGTCGCGCACTCGGGGTTCTCCACGGCCACCAGAAGCAGCTTGCGGAGGTCCTGGAACGGCTTGACCGCCTTCTGATAGGCGGGCGGGAGATGAGTGGCGGGATCCGAAAAGGTGACGATGGCGAGTGCCGCCTCAACGGTCTCGGCCGGCGTCCGGTAGACCGGCACACCGTGGTAGCGGGCCAGGTGGATCAGGTAGCGGTTGCGTTCGGGGTCTGGGCAGTGGGGTGGGCAGCCCAGCACCGCCCGGCCGGTTCAGCTGGCAGAGCCTCCGCACGTCGGGCTCGCGGGGGAACCCCGGATCCGCGCCCACCACGACCGGTCGGCCTTCGCCCAGCCAAGGCCCCGGCATAGTCGCTTTATGTCCGTGTTATTCATGCTGGGTCGAGTTGGAGGGTCTCGAGGGGTCTGGTGGCGTCCCGGGCGTGGTGCCTGCAAGGGGGCTGTGATGGTGGTGCGCCCGGCCGTTTCGGAGGATCCCGATGGTGAGCAGATCATGGCGGCAGGTGATCTGGCTGTGGCCGTCAGGGTGATTCAGGCGCATCCTGTGAAGTGCGCAGAGTGGGCGCGCGTGGGTTCTGGCCGGCGAGGAGGAATGCATGGAGAGCGCGCCGAGCAGGACGGCGATGTTTGCGGCCGTGTCACGTGGATTGTTTCGCCTGGAGACGGCGTCGCCGTGGGTACTGGACGATGTGCTGGCCCTGGTGCTTGTCGGCCCGGTATGGCGGGAGCTGCGAGACCGGTTCGATCCGCTGTTCCCCGGCCCGGTCCGTCGCGAGTCCCGCACGGCTGTCTGCACCCGCAGCCGGTACGCCGAGGACCGGCTGGCTGCTGGCGCCTTCACGCAGTACGTGATTCTTGGCGCGGGGCTTGACTCGTTCGCGTGGCGGCAGCCGGATCTGCTCGGCTCGCTGACGGTGTTCGAGGTTGATCATCCTGCTTCCCAGGCATGGAAGCTCGAGCGGGTCAGGGAGCTCGGCCTGCCGCTCAGCGACTCGCAGGTGTTCGTGCCGGTTGATTTCGAGGCCGAACCGGTTCGGGATGTCCTGGGCGCGGCCGGGTTCGACTGGGCGCAGCCGGCGATGTTCTGCTGGACGGGTGTCGCTCCCTATCTGACGGCACAGGCGATCGAGTCGACGTTGCGTATGATCGCGGCGGCTGCTCCCGGGTCTGAGGTGGTGTTCTCCTACCGGGCCGAGGACTGTGTGCTGGACGACGTGGGAACGGAATTCGCCCGGATCTACACGCCGATCGCGGCTTCTGTCGGCGAACCTCTTCAGCCCGGCTGGCCGGTAATCGAGATCGAGAGGCTGATCAGCCGGTGCGGGCTAAAGGTCGTGGACCATCCCGCACGTGCAGACCTCCAGCAGCGGTACTTCGCCGGCCGTACCGATGGGCTGCGGCCCTATACCTTCGAGACCCTGGTGACCGCGCGGGTCACCTGAGCGAACGCAGCCACATCCGGCGACTTCACCCTCTCCGAGGGCCAGGCGCTGAAGGTACGGCCGAGGAGTACAGCAACCTCCAGAGCCTCGGCGTGGTCGCGTCAGGTCCGTTTTATTCATGCTGGGCGCAGTCCCAGGATTTCGAGGATCCGGGTGGCGTCCCGGGTGTGGTGGCGGCAGGCGGCGGCGATGCTGGTGTGCCCGGCCGTTTTCAAGATGCCGATGGCCAGGTTGCGCAGGGTGGCCATGGCCCGGGGTCCGCTGTCGGTGCGGATCTGGGAGGCGTCTTCGCCGTAGCTGACGTCGCGGATGTGGTGCAGGGCCTCGATCTGCCACCGCTCGACCCCGGTGATCCCCCCACCAGGAACACCGCCGGGGGATCGGCCTGCTGGGGCCGGTAGTAGGTCGGCGCCTCGATGTAGAGGTGCTGCGCCACCTGCCGCCGAGGCTCGGGCGGCTGGTGATGAGGGCTCGTTCCGGTCATCGCTCGACGACCGCTGGCGGATCCCCGGTGTCCCCAGCACCGCCTGCTGCACCTCGACATCGAGGCCGGTCAGGTACCGCATCGTCGGCGCGACAGTGATCCCTGATGATCCCGTACGGCCTGCCGCCCCTCCCCGGTCAGAAACCCGCATCCGGCGGTTCCCCGCACCGCAGGCACATGGCCACAACCTCGGAGCGGTGCCTGCGCTCCTCGAGAACCGGTGGCCCAGCGCCGCCGCGACGAGAGTCCCGCCCAGCAGCAGGAGCATCACCGGCCCGCACTTCCCGTGCGGCCGCCAAGCGAGCCCCCTCACAAAACGCCCTCTAACTGACCTTCAATTCGTGGCGTTAAGCGATCATGTGACCGTCTCGGGTTGCGATGGCATGCCCAGAGCATGCGGTACACGCAAGGCGGCGGGCTGACCGCCCAACAACGAACCAAACGTGAACACGTCCGGCTGCGCGCGGCCGAGCTGTTCGCCCGCGGCGACACCGATGCCCAGGTGGCCAAAGCAATGCGGGTCAGCCGGATGTCGGCCAACCGCCGGCGCCGCACCTGGGCCCGCGGCGGGCGGGCGGCACCGGCCTCCAAGTGCCCGGCCTCGGTGCGCCAGGCCTACCCCATCGGTGAGCAGGCCGAGCTTCTGAGAGGAAGATTCACAGGAGGTTTCTCAGGAACATCTCCCGGATGTGTTCGTGTAGGTTGGGCTATCTTTCGGCAGCCAGCTGGTGGGTTGGTCTCCAGACCAGCCGAACGTCCGCACCTTATAGGTGTGCACCCCCGCTATGCACGGTACACCTGTGGCATTTGTCTGGCTAAAAACGCCATAGCGCGAGAATGTGGCGAATTTTACCGAGCGGCCGTCCCGGAAAATCTCAACGTACATGACTGTCACTTCGTCGGGCGCCATCCCGCATCTCCATGGCGCATACGCGAAGATCGTTCCTCCGGCGAGGACCGGCTTGCGCGCCGAGTATGTGCAGGTGCCCAGACGCGTCGCCTCGCTAGACGCGGATGCCGCAGTCGGCGCCGCAAGCAGGCCAGCGGTCGCTGTGAGCGTGATCGCAGCGCCGAGTATTCGTTTAATCATGGTATTCCACCTCCGTAGCATTGAATAATGAGCGGACAGGGCTTACCTTCCTTCCTCCGTCCCTATTGCCGAGTTCGCCGATGACTAACGAGAGACGGGTCATCGCATCCGGGTTGTCGCTCCCAAGCACGGTTCCGAGCCTGCGCATCTTGCCTGCAACGATTTCTCAGCTCGCATTTCATTGCAGCGACTTTCCCGCGTGTGACCCTCGCTGTGATTTCCTTTAAATGGTGCATGCCATGGCCGGGATGCGTCTTTCACCTGCGCGCACAGGGTTTTAGTCAGCGTGCACCGTCGCGCACTGCTGGCGGAATTGGCGCGGGGAGAGGCCGTAGGCGCTGCGGAATGCCTGGCTGAAGTGCGCCGGGCTGGTGAAACCCCACCGAGCCGCGATCGCGGTGATCGAATGGGCGGCCAGCCGGGGGTCGGCCAGATCGCGTCGGCAGCGCTGCAGGCGGCGCCGACGGATCCAACCGGCGACGGTGTGCCCGTCATCGTGGAACAGCTTGTGCAGGTAGCGCAGCGAGATGTGGTGGGCCGCGGCTATCAGCTCCGGGTTCAGGTGAGCATCGCCGAGGTTGGTCAGGATGAAGGCGTGGATTTCGGCCAGCAGGGCGCGCCGCCTGCTCTCGGGCGATACCGAGCCGTGAGCGTCCAGCGCACCGGCCAGCGCCGCAGTCAGCACATCCAGCGTCAGCGTGGACAGCCGGGCGGTGTCGGAGGGGGTGAGTTCATCCATGTGCTTAGCGAGGTGCAGCATGAACTGCGAGGTCAGCGCGCTGATCCCCTGGATGCCCGCAATGGGGGCCATGCCCAGGCGCCGCAGGTCCCGCGAGGGCAACGGCAGCAACGAGCGCGGAAACTGCAGGACCAGCATCTGAATCGCCGGGATGTCGACTGCCAGCTCGGCCCGGTAGGGGCGCGAGGTGTCATACAACACCAGGTCACCGGCTCCGAAGACGGCCTGCCGGTCATCTCGGGTCACCACACCGTGACCGTGCACGGTACAGCAGAGCTTGTAGACCTCCGGGTCGGTCTGGCGGATGAGCTTGGGGGTGCGGTGGATCGCATACGGCGTGGTGGTCATCAGCGTGGCCTGTACCGGACCCAGCCGGCGGCACCCGATCTGCGCCTGGAAGCGGTCTCGCAGGTGCGGTGGGCAGCGCGTGTCGTAGGGTACCCAGGTCGTGGAGCTCACCTCGCGCCAGAAGGCGAAGCGTTCCTGTGCCGGGACTTCGGCGGTGCTGACCACGTCCATGACCCACTCCAGTCGACAGCCATAACGGCCGTCCTCGGTGAACGTTGTGGACTCGTCCTGTAGTTGGCGATCCCTCGGCTGCAGCCGGAGATCAGGCGTGCCGGCACGGGCGGCAGGCCAGGTACGGGCTCTGGCGGTCGCCTGCACCTGTGCGGAAGCAACTACGTTGCTGTCCGGCAGGTGGGACGCGCAGCGTCCGATCACTGATCGTGCGAGCGAACAGCCCGTCAGCTCGTTCCGGCATACGCGGCCCGCCGTTCAGCGGGGGCTGCGCCGTCTTCGAGTGCGACGCTACGGTGGACACGGCCTTCTCAACAGGTCCAAACACGGCACTTCCGACCCGACCAAGTTGGAGTGGGCGATGGAGCTGTTCATCGATCCCGACGATGAGCGCAGCCTGACCCGGCAGCTGTACGAACAGATCCGGGCGGCGATCCTGAGCGGGCAGTTGGGCCCGGGCGATCGCCTGATGCCGTCGCGGGCTGTGGCGGCCGAGCTCGGCATCGCCCGCTCCACGGTCACCGACGTCTACGGATCTTTGGCCGCGGAGGGCTACATCGAAGGCCGGGCCGGCGGCGGTACCGTCGTCTCCGACGAACACGGGCCCTGCCCGCAGACGCCGCCGCCCGGTGCGCTCGCCCCGACGCCGTGCAGCGCGGCCCTGCGGCGCTACGACGACGACCCGCAGGGGCAGGCCCGCTTCGACCTACGGCCCGGCCGCATCGATGCGCAGCTGTTCCCCGCCGCCATCTGGCGCCGGTGCGTACTGGCCGGCCTGGGCCGGGCCTGGGCCCAATACGGCGAGCCCGCCGGCAGCGCCGACCTGCGCGCCGCGCTGGCGCGCTGGCTGACCGGCTCGCGGGGCATCACCCTGGTACCGGAGCAGATAGTGGTGACCGCCGGCACCGGGCATGCGATCGACCTGGTGGCCCGGGTGCTGCTGTCTCCCGGCGATGTGGCCGGTGTGGAAGAGCCCGGATACCCGCCGGTGCGGGAACTGCTGCGCTCCCAGGGCATCAAGGCGGTAGGCGTGCCGGTCGACGGTCACGGCATCGTCGTCGACGCCATCCCAGCAGATGCGCGACTGGTGTATGTCACCCCCTCCCACCAGTACCCGCTGGGCGGGGTGCTGTCCGGACAGCGCCGGCTGCAGCTGCTGCGCTGGGCCGGCCGGCACGGCGCGGCCATCGTGGAAGACGACTACGACAGCGAGTTCCGGCACACCGCGCGCCCGCTGGAGCCTTTGCACCGCCTCGACCGCGACGGGCGCGTGATCTACGTCGGCAGCTTCAGCAAGATCCTGAGTCCCGCGTTACGGATGGGCTTCCTGGTCGCCCCGATGGCGCTGGTACCGGCCCTCGCCACGGTGCGCCAGGCCATCGACTGGTGCCCTCCGCTCGGCACCCAGGAGGCCCTGACCATCTTCATCAACGAAGGCCATCTCGGCCGCCACCTGCGGCGCATGCGCGCGGCCTACACCCCGCGCTTCCATTGCGTCCACCGCGAACTGCTCGACCGGCTCCCGGCCGGGTATCGGCCGTTGCCGGCCCAGGCCGGCCTGCACCTGGCGGTGACCGGTCCGCGCAGCGCGGCGCAGGCCGACGTGTGCCAGAACCTGTTGCCGCATGGCGTTCTGATCGGTTCCCTGCGCCGCACCTACCAAGTGCCCGGATCGGTCGCGGGATTCCTCGTCGGCTTCGGCGCCCTGCCGACCGAGCAGGTCGCCGCCGCGATCGATGCTCTGGCCACCGGTCTCACCGCTCTCACCGGCCGATGACGTGAAGCGGCGCGATGAGGGGTCCTCCCCCGTCGTTCCCGCCCCGGTCCCGGGACGGTACGGCTGGGCAGAGGATGAGCACCGTGGCCTGCGGTCGGCCCGGCCGCGGTGCTTCGGGCAGCCATCACGACCGGCCCCGCAGCCGGTGGGCCCTACAGCTGATGCCGCCCGAAGCGGAGGTCCTGGAATGGCTTGCCCACCGGGCCGGGCGGCCGGCGGCCTTCAGCCAGTCATCGACCCTGACCTATCTCCACTTCAGGACTTACTCGTCCAGGTCGTCGTCCGAAGGCCGGGGCTTCTCGGTTGACCAGCCGGTGGCGGCGATGACGTCGCGTGCGATGTCGACCCCGGAACGGCCTCCGATGAGCAGCGCTTCGAACAGGGGGGCATCGTGCACAGACGGTCTCCATGCGGTCAGGGGTGCGACGGCGTCGAGGCCGAGCCGTACGCGTTCGCCGGCGGCCGGGGCGTGTCACGCCTCTCGGCCATCCGGTCTGGGAGGGAGGACGGGTGCGTTACAGGCGCAGGAGCTTCTGGGCCTCGACGAGGAGGTCGATGTCGAAGCTGAGCTTGATGCCGAAGTAGACGATGGCGGTGGCGGTCGCGGCGGCGACGAGGATGACCGAGGCCTTGACGAACCAGTTCTGCCGGCCGAGCCAGACCATCCAGGCGGAGAGGGTCCGCTTGCCGAACTCCAGCAGCCGGTGGGCCCAGTGGAACTCCAGGGCCAGCACCGCCAGCCCGGCGAAGACCACCGCCCAGCCGGGGCCGGGGAAGGGGACCATGATGAGTCCCGCGACGACCAGCACGCCGCCGATGGCGCCGATGACGATCTTCAGGGTGAGCCGGCCGGTGCGGGTGGCCCTGATGGCGTCCAGCCGTCCGTGCAGGCCGGAGCGGATGGGAGAGCGCTCGGCCGCCTGCTCCTTCATCGCCTCGGCGTCGCCGGGCGGGGCGACCGGCTCGGCGCCGTCCCCGGTCTGCTGGGTCTTGTCTGAGATCGCCACGCGCTCCCCCGCTGGTCGGTTTCGTTCCAGGATAGGTCGGCGCGGGCGGATGCTGCTCCTCCCCTGGACGGATCCGGCCTCGCACCTCGGGAGGGGCGAGGCCGGGGCCTTCCGGGGAGCCGGGGCCTTCCGGGGAGGGGCGGGGTCCGTCCGTACGGCGGGCGTCGCGCCGTACGGACGGACCGCGGATGACGGGCGGGCCGTCAGCTCGCGGTGCAGGTGACGGCGGCCGGGACGCCGTTGGCGCCCGTCAGGGTCCCGGTGAAGCCGAACGCCGTGGAGGCGCCCGCCTTCAGCGCGCCGTTCCAGGCGGCGTTCTTGACCGTGACGTCCGCGCCGGTCTGGGTGTGCGTGCCGCTCCAGAGCTGGGTGATCTTCTGGCCGTCGGGGAACGACCAGGCGACGGTCCATCCGGAGACGGCCGCGGCGCCGGTGTTCTTCACCGTCACCTCACTCTGGAAGCCGCCGGGCCAGGAGCCGGTGACCTTGTAGGTCGCGGTGCAGCCCCCTTCTCCCCCGCCGGGGCCGGAGGCGGTGGTGAAGGTGACCGGGTCGGAGGCGGCCGAGGTGTTGCCGGCGGCGTCGCGGGCCACGACGTAGTAGGTGTAGGAGGTGTCGGCCGACAGGCCGGTGAGGGTGAACGACGCGGCGGCGGAGGATCCCGCCTTCACGTCCGTCGCCCCGGCCTCGCGGTAGACGTCGTAGCCCTCCACGCCCTCGTTGTCCGTCGAGGCCGTCCAGGTCAGCGCGGCGCCGGTCGAGGTGATCGCCGAGGCGGCGGGCTTGCCGGGCTTGGACGGCGGGACGGTGTCGTCCGGGGGCGGCGGGGTGTCGCCGCCGGTGTCGGCGTAGACGATGCCCCGGCCGTTGGTGCCGAGGTAGACGCGGCCGTAGACGCGGGGGTCGCCGGTCAGGGCCTCGCCCATGTTGCCGTACTGGTGCTGGTCGTCGTTGACCCGGACCCAGGTCGCGCCGGTGTCGTCGGAGCGGAAGACGCCGGTCACGCCGCCGATCGTGGCGACCGCGTACAGCGCGTGGTAGCTCTTGCCCGGGGCGGCCTTGCCGAAGCCGATGTTCACCCCGCGGGTGATCCCGGAGAGCTTGGTGAAGGACGCGCCGCCGTCGGTGGAGCGCCAGAGGCCGGACGCGCCCTGGGCGGGATCGCCGCCCGCGAGCCAGATGTGGCCCTCGTGGCCGGGCACGGCCTTGAACTTCACGTTGCCCTCGGCGGGCAGGCCGGTGGCGGCGGTGGCGGTGAAGGTGGCGCCGCCGTCGGTGCTGGCGTAGAACTTCCCGGCGCTGAAGCCGTAGAACTTCCTGGCGTTCACCCGGTCGGACTCCACCACGGCGCCGGCCGGGATGCCGGTGGAGGCGGTCCAGCTGTTGCCGTAGCCCACCGAGTGGTGCACGGCCACGCCCTTGGGCGCCCAGACGAAGCGGGAGGCGTCGGCCGCCGCCGCGACGGTGCCGCCCTCGTTGATCCCGGCGGGCTCGGTGCCCTGGAACCAGTTCGCGCCGCCGTCGGTGGAGAAGGCGACGTGGCTGTCGTTCGGCCGGTCGGCGTCGGTGAAGTTGCCCGCGCGGACGATCACCGAGGGGTTGGCCTCGGCGTAGTCGAGGCTGGTGGCCGAGGTGAAGGCCGGGGTGGTGAAGATCTTCGGCGGGACCTTGGTGAGGTCGTCGTGGCGGAAGCCGCCGAGGTCGCCGAGGGCGCTGACCAGCGGCGCGCCGACGGGCGGGCTGATCAGGTCGAGGACCGCGGTCTCCTCCAGGCCCTGCACCATCGGCTTGATGGTGAACGTCCCGCCGGTGTCCCACTTCTTCAGGTCCTCGGTGCCGTAGATCGTCGCGCCGGTGCCGTACATCATCCGGTTGGAGTCGAACGGGTCGATCTCCAGCGACTCGTTCATCCAGCCGAGCTTGGGCGTCTCCTCCGGCGGCTGCGGGTTCGTCCCGAAGGTGAGCCACGGCGCGGAGGAGATGTCCATCGTGTAGCGCTTGGTCCGGTTGGGGTAGGAGCTCCAGTCCCAGATCCGCGTCCAGGTCGCGCCGGCGTCGGTGGAGCGGAAGAAGACGGCGTCCGGCCACCAGGAGATCTGGGTGGCGACCATGATCGTGTTCGGGTTCTGCCGGTCGATCGTCAGGCCGCTGTAGCCGAAGTAGTCGTCGGCCGAGCTGGACGGGACCGGGCTGATCTGCGTCCACGCCCCGGTGGCGGTGTTCAGCTTCCACACGTCGCCCTTGCCGCCGTCGTACGGCCCGCCGGTGTCGCTGGTGGCGATGTAGAGGGTGCCGCTCTTGTGGTCCAGCACGCCCTTGTGCGCGATGTACCCGGTCGGCTGCCCGGGGACCCGGGACCAGGTGGCGCCGCCGTCGGAGGAGCTGTAGACCGTGTTCTCCTTGTCGGCCACGCCGACGTAGATCTTCTTCGTCGTCTGCCCCGCCGTCGCCGAGGCCGGGTCGAAGGTCACCCAGACCACGCCCGGCCGGTGGTTCAGGTAGCCGTTGGGGTCGTTCGGGTCCTGGGCGTAGTTCCCCGGGTTGGGGAAGCTCGCCACCTTGGCCCAGGTGACGCCCTTGTCGGTGCTGCGCCACAGGCCGTTGCCGTCGGGCGCGCCCAGGTAGAGGACCCTGTTGTCGTTGGGGTCGACGACCAGCCGCTCACCCATGCCCCGGCCCGGCATGTTGCCGCCGAGCTTGAACGGCAGCTCGGTGGCCTGCCAGGTCTTGCCCTTGTCGGCCGAGCGCAGGATCGCGCCCTTGTTGGGGTCCCAGTCGTTGGTGTACATCCCGGCGGCGACGTAGACCCGGCCGGTCTCCACCGGGTCGGTGGCCAGGCTGACCACGCCGTTGTAGCCCCACTTGTCCCAGCCCACCCAGTCGAGCAGCGGGATCCAGGTCTTGGTCGCCTGGTCCCACCTGTAGGCGCCGCCGATGTCGGTGCGGGCGTAGACGAGGTTCTTCTCGGTCTGGTTGAAAACGATCCCCGGCACGAACCCGCCGCCGTCGATCCTGACGTTCTTCCACTCGTTCGTCTCGGCGGCGGCCGCGGTCGTGGCGGCCGTGGTGGTGGCCGCCGCGGCCTGTCCCGTGACGGCCGCGCCGACCGCCGCGCACGTCACCGCCGCGGCGGCGAGCGCGCTGACCAGTCTTCTTCGCATGTACGGCTTTCCCTCCGCAAGGCAATGGACAACCGCCATGCACGGCCAGGAAGCGGGAGCCTGACCCTGGACCGCCCGTGACGCGCGTGCATGAGCGCCCAGAGGGTCACACGCGCCCTCAAATGCCGTCAATAGTTTGAACAGTCAACGAACAAAAGCCGAGCATGAGAAGGCGGGCGGATGTAAGTTTCATCACTCCGCCCGCACCCCGAGCGGGGGACGGGGTTCACGGAAGGTAATAAGTTGAAACCTCAAGTAACAACCCGAAGGTAAAACCCTGAGGAGTTCGGAGATATTTACCCTAAATATGGGTTAATGTCCGTTCATGCCCGACGCTCCACATGTCCGAACCCTTACCGGCCCCGTCGCGCTCGACGCGATCGAGGGAGCCGTCCTCCCCGGCGAGCATCTCCGCAACGACCTGCGCTGGGCGGTCGGCATCGAGTCCGACCCGCACCGCTGGCTCGACGAGGAGCAGGCCGTCAGCACGGAGCTGCGCGGGCTGCGCCAGTCCGACGCCCTCAGCCTGATCGTCGAGCTCAGCTCCATCGGCACCGGCCGCGACGCCTCGGCGCTGGCCAGGATCACCGCGGGGAGCCGGGTCTCCGTGGTCGCCGGGACCGGTTTCTTCGCCGCCCCGTTCATCCCCTCCTGGGCGCTCGACGCCGGCGTGGACGTCCTCACCCAGCACCTCCTCGCCGAGATCGGCGAGGGCATGGACGGCACCAGCGCCCGGCCCGGCGTGATCGGTGAGATCGGCGCCTGGAGCGGGGAGCCGACGAAGCTCGAGGAGCGCTGCGCGGCCGCCGCCGCCCGCGCCTCCCTCTCCTCCGGCCTGCCCGTCGCCGTCCACCACCGGGGCGGCCTGGCCCTGCTGGAGATCCTGCTGTCCGAAGGGCTGCCCGCCCACCGGATCAGCGTCTCCGACGCCGGGAGCGACCCCGCCCTCCCCCGCAAGGTCGCCGAGGCGGGCGGTTACATCTGCCTCACCTCTCTGAGCGGCGACCGCCTCAGGGATACCCTGGACCTCATCGAGGCCGGCCACGCCCACCGGCTCCTGCTCAGCAGCGGCGTCTCCCGGGTCGCCGAGATCGAGCGGTACGGCGGGCCCGGCTACAACCACCTGTTCCGCACCCTCCTGCCCCGGCTGCGCGAGGCCGGGGTCGCCGAGGAGACCGTCCGCCTCATCACCCACGACAACCCCCTCCGCTGGCTGGCCTGCATGGAGTGAGCCATGGCGATCAAGGTCGCGAACGCCCCCGTCAACTTCGGGATCTACCGGGTGAACGGCGCCCCCCTGGGGCCCGACGCGCTGCTGTACGCCCTGGCCGACGCCGGGTACGACGGCGTCGACTCCGGCCCGATCGGCTATCTCGGCACCGGCGGGACGCTCGTGGAGCGGCTGGCCAGAACGGGGATGGTCCTGGCCGGCGGCTGGATCGACCTGCGCTACGAGGACGCCGACGAGTTCGCCGCCGGACTGGGCGGGCTCGACGCGGCGCTGACGGTGTTCGCGAGCGTCCCGGTGGACGACCCGCGGTTCGCGCCCCGGCCCACCCTGGCCTGCCCCGACCATCCCGCCCGCTTCGCCGACGGGGTCGCCCCCGGCCTGCCGGGCGAGGAGTGGGCCGGCTTCGCCGGCCGGGTCCAGGAGGCCGCCGACCGCTGCCGGGACCGCGGCCTCGAACCCGTCTTCCACCCCCACCTCGGCACGCTCGTGGAGACCCCCGAGGAGGTCGAGCGGCTGCTCGACCTCACCGACGTCTCGCTCTGCCTGGACACCGGCCACCTCTGGCTGGCCGGGGGCGACCCGGTGACCGCGGCGCGGCGGTGGCGCGACCGGATCCGGCAGGTCCACCTCAAGGACGCCAGCCGGGAGATCCACGACCGGATCCGGGGCGAGGGCGGCGATCTGGAGGCGGTCGTCGCGGGCGGCGCGTTCACCCCCCTCGGCGCCGGGGAGGTCAACCTGCGCGCCGTCCTGCGGGAGCTCGACGGCTACGAGGGCTGGCTGGTGGTGGAGCAGGACGCCCCGGCCTACGGGCAGGACCTCGAACGCGTCCTCGACGACCAGCGCGCCAACCGCGCCTGGCTCCGCGCGCACGGGGTCTGAGCCGGCCGCGCCTGGCTCTCCGCGCACGGGGTCTGAGCCGGCCGCGCCTGGCTCTCCGCGCACGGGATCCGCCCGGCGCGGAGCCGGGCGCGGTTGGCGCGCACGTCACCGGCGGGCCTCCCGGGGTGTGATCACGGTGGTCAGGCCGTCCAGCAGGCGTGCCAGGCCGAAGGCGAACAGCGACTCCAGATCGACCTCCGCGTCCGGCTCGGTGATCTGGGCGATCAGCGGCCCGTCGACGGCGAGCCGGGTCCTGACCCTCTGCTTGCCGGTCATCCCCGTGTCCAGCTCGGCGCCGGACGCGAAGAGCCCTTCCGGATACTCCACGTGAGGACCGTACGCAGAAGAGCGCCTAACTCTTGCTCCGCAAGGGAAACACCGCGCTGTGCACTAGTGCAGCAGCTCGGGGTCCGGGCACGGTGAGCAGTCCTCGGCCGCGCGCGGGACGACCATCAGCCGCGACCCCGGCCCCCGGGCGGCCAGCACGTCCTCGGGGTTGGCCAGGGCGCACCGGTCCAGCGACAGGCAGCCGCAGCCGATGCAGTCGGTGAGGCCGTCCCGCAGCCGCTGGAGCTGCCGGATCCGGTCGTCCAGCTCCGAGCGCCACATCTCCGAGAGCCGGGTCCAGTCCTCCCGGTTCGGGGTGCGCTCGTCCGGCAGTGCGGACAGCGCGCGCTGGATCGTCTTCAGCGGGATGCCGACCCGCTGGGAGACCCGGATGAAGGCGATCCTGCGCAGCGTGTCACGGGTGTAGCGGCGCTGGTTGCCCGCCGTGCGGCGGCTGCGGATCAGGCCCTTGGCCTCGTAGAAGTGCAGGGCCGAGACGGCGACCCCGCTGCGGGCGGCGACCTGCCCGACCGTGAGCTCAGAGTTCTGGGACACGTTCCACCCTAGTTGACCTCAACCAGGATTGAGGTTGCACCGTGGAGCCATGACGACGACACAACGGCCCGTCCAGGTCTTCACGCAGGCGGAGCTCGACTATCTCGCCTCCCAGCGGCTCGGCCGCCTGGCCACGGTGAGCGCCGACGGCGCCGTCCAGAACAGCCCCACCGGCTTCTCCTACAACCCCGAGACCGGCACGATCGACATCTACGGCCGCGCCATGGGCGCGACGAAGAAGTTCCGCAACGTCCGGGCGACCGGGCGGGCGGCGTTCGTCGTGGACGACCTGGCCTCGACCGACCCCTGGCGGGTGCGGGGCGTGGAGATCCGGGGCAGGGCCGAGGCCGTCGAGGATCACGAGCCGCCCTCGCCGTACCTCAGCAGGGAGGTGATCCGCATCCGCCCGGAGCGGATCATCTCGTGGGGCGTCGATCCGGCGCAGGACGGCATGCGGGGGCGCGACGTCTGATCCCGGGATCCGCCCGTGCGTCTTCCGGGCGGATCAGGTGAGAATGGGGCGCATGACGAGAGCACTGGTGCTGGGCGGCGGAGGCGTGGCGGGAATCGCGTGGGAGGCGGGGGTCCTCACCGGCCTGCGCCGCGCGGGCCTGGATCTGGGGGTGGCCGATCTGATCGTCGGCACCTCGGCGGGATCGGTGGTGGGGACCCTCGTCGCCACCGGGGCGGACCTGGAGAGCGCGGTCGCGGCGCAGGCCGAGTCGGAGACCGAGGCCACCGTCCCCGCCGTCGACATGGAGGCGGTCATGGCGACCTTCGGGATCCTGTTCGACCCCTCCCTGGAGCCGCGGGAGGCCCGCCGGCGGGTGGGCGAGATGGCGCTGGCCGTACCGGACACCGGGGCCAGGATCGAGACGATCGGGGAACGACTGCCGATAAAGGAGTGGCCGGAGCGCCGGCTGCTGATCACCGCGGTCGACACGGCGACCGGCGAGTTCGTCGTCTGGGACCGCGAGGCCGGAGCGTCCCTGGTCTCGGCGGTCGCCTCCAGCTGCGCCGTGCCGTGCGTCTTCCCCCCGGTGGAGATCGGCGGCCGCCGCTACATGGACGGGGGCGTGCGCTCGGCGACGAACGCCGACCTGGCGGCGGGCTCGTCCGCCGTGGTGCTGCTGGAGCCGATGGCCCACCTCTCGCCGCGGACGCGCTTCCAGGCCGAGATCGCCGAGCTCGGCGACGCCGTGGTCGCCCACATCGTCCCCGACGAGGCGTCCATCGCCGTCTTCGGCGCGAACGTCCTCGACCCCGCGCTCTGGCGCCCGGCCTTCGACGCCGGTCTCGCCCAGGCCCCGGCGGTCGCCGAGACCGTGGCCAAAACCTGGTCGTGACCGCCCCGCTGCGGGTCGTCAGCGGGCCGCCGGGCGGTCAGCGGTAGTCGACCTCCCAGTCGTGGGGGCCGAGCACGTAGATGCCGCCGCGGGACTTGAGCCAGCCGTTCTCGGTCAGGAAGGCGAGGCTGCGCCGTACCGTCTCCTCCGGCAGGCCCGTCATGTGGACCACGTCCGCCGTGTGGGCGGCGTGGCCGTCCGTGGCGAGCGCGGCCACCGCCTCGTAGACGGTGGTGTCGTCAGTGGACATGGCCTGAACGTCGTGCTGGGTGTGCATGGCCGTACCTCCTCGGATCGGGCCCGGTGGTCTTGCGTCCGCCACCGGTCAGCGCTGCCTGGCTCCCTCGCGCAGCCGCTCGGGATCGACCTGGCGCTCGGGATGGCGGCGCAGGTACTCCTCTTCCAGCTCCTCGGTCCGCGACGTGTGGCGGGCGAGGGCGTCGCTGGAACCGTGCAGGAAGGCGTCGGTCCGGGTGGCGTGCAGGTGCCGCAGTTCACGGAGGAGGTCGTCCTCCGTCAGGTCCTTCGGATCGATTCCCATCGTCGTCATGGGATCCGCCTACCCCGTCCCGCGACGTGCTCACCTCTCCATTGCATCCGGCATTTGGCATCGTTCCACGAAATTGAGTCAGATTTCATGACTGATTTAGATTGCGGGCATACCGTCAGGGCCTTACCTTCCCGGTATGGATCTCGAGCTCCGACACCTCAGGATCGTGCGCGCGGTCGCCGAGGCCGGGAGCGTCACCAAGGCGGCCACCCATCTCGGGCTGGCCCAGCCTGCGCTGACCGCGCAGCTCAAGCGGATCGAGCGGGTGCTCGGGGGAACTCTTTTCGACCGCGACCACAACGGCGCGAGGCCCACCCCCCTCGGGGAACTGGTGCTGTCCAGGGCACGGGTGCTGCTGCCCGCCGCCCAGGAGCTCCAGGAGGAGGCGGTACGGCTCGCCAACGCCGGCGGGGAGATCCCCCGCTACCGGCTGGGCGCCACCAACGGCCCGATCCTGGGAGGGCTGGTGGACCGGCTCGCGACGGCCTGGCCGTCGACGCCGGTGACCACCTGCACCTCCTGGTCGGCCAAGGAACTCACCACGATGGTCATGATGGGCCGGCTCGACTTCGCGCTCATCGGCGCCTGCGGGGAGAGTCCGCCGCCGGTGGAAGGACCGGTGGCGTGGCTGACCGTGGGCACGGACCCCGTCTTCGTCCTGCTCAACGATGACCATCCGCTGGTCGGCAGACAGGAGGTGGCCCTGGGCGAGCTGGCCGGGGAGCAGTGGGCGGTGACCCCGGGCGACGGCTGCTTCGGGGACTGCTTCGCCGCGGCCTGCGCCCGGGAGGGCTTCACCCCCCGGACCATCTACGAGACCGACGTGGCCACGTGCATGCACCTGGCCAAAGTCGGCCGGGCCGCGGTGCTGTGCCAGGCCACCTTCCAGCCCTCCGCGGGCCTGCGGCTCGTCCCGATCGCGGGGGCCCCGCTGCGCTGGCGGCAGCTGCTCGGCTGGCATCCGGAGGCGCCCACCGCGCGGCTGGTCCCGGCGATCGCCGAGCACGCCAAGGCCGCGCACGCCGATGCCGTACGGCGGAGCGTCCGCTATGCCGCCTGGCTCTCGGACAACCCGCAATTCGGCACCGTTCCATAACGCCGCCCGATGGAAACGGTATAACTTCGCATTATCCCCGAAAGGCCAACAAGGAGTCCCATTGCTCTATAAGAGGGCTATAACTCAAAGATAGGGATAAATTGGGAGAGCCGCTCCTCGTGTCGGCGCCATTACCGTGACGGCGCACCCCCTGAACACGAGGAGAGATCACATGCTCCGCAGCAACACCGTGACGGCGGGCCTCGCGCTCGCCCTCACGCTGGTGGGCGTCCCCGCCATCGCCCACGCCGTCTCCGGCGGCTCGTCCGCCCCCGAGCCGATATACGTCCAGGCCCGGTCGGAGGCCGCGGCGGCCGTCCGGCCCGAGCCCGGAATGATCGACGCCCTCAGCCGCGACCTCGGCATCACCGGCGAGCAGGCCAAGGCCCGCCTGGTCAACGAGGCCGCCGCGGCCAAGGTCGAGCCCGTCCTGCGCCGGCAGCTCGGCGGCGGCTTCGCCGGGCTCTGGCTGGCCGGTCCCACCGCCGACCTGGTGGTCGCCACCAGCGACTCCAGCCAGGTCGCCGCCATCCTCAAGACCGGCGCGCAGGCCAAGGTCGTCAAGCACTCGCTGACCGCGCTGGAGACGGCCAAGGCCGAGCTCGACCGGCGCGCGGAGGAGATCTCCCGGGCGGCCTCGCTCTGGTACGTCGACGTGCAGAGCAACAGCGTCGTCGTGCTGGCCCGCGACACCGCCGAGGCCCGGGACGCCGTGGGCGGCAGCGGCCTGGCCGCCTCGCTCGTGCGCGTGCAGCAGTCGGACGAGCAGCCCCGGGCGCTCTACGACGTGCGCGGCGGCGACGCCTACTACATGGGCTCCGGCGGGCGCTGCTCGGTCGGCTTCTCGGTGACCAAGGCGGGCAGCCAGGGCGGCTTCGTCACCGCCGGGCACTGCGGCCGGGCCGGCACCGCGACCAGCGGCTACAACCGGGTGGCCCAGGGAACGTTCCGCGGCTCGTCCTTCCCCGGCAACGACTACGCCTGGGTCGAGGTCAACAGCCAGTGGACGCCGACGGGCGTGGTGAACGGATACAACGCCGGCATCCTGCCGGTCCGCGGCTCCACCCAGCGCGCCGTCGGCGCCTCCATCTGCCGCTCCGGCTCCACCACCCAGTACCACTGCGGCACGATCAGCCAGCACAACACCAGCGTCACCTACCCCGAGGGCACCATCACCGGGGTCACCAGGACCACGGTCTGCGCCGAGCCCGGCGACTCCGGCGGCTCCTACATCTCCGGCGACCAGGCCCAGGGCGTCACCTCCGGCGGCTCGGGCACCTGCTCCTCCGGCGGGACCACCTACCACCAGCCGGTCAACGAGATCCTCTCGGCGTACGGCCTGACGCTGGCGGTGGCCGGCGGCCAGCCCAGCCCGACGCCGACCGTGACGCAGCCGGGCGGCACCTGGGCCCCGAACACCGCCTACGCGGCGGGCGCCCAGGTCACCTACGGCGGCGCGACCTACCGGTGCCTGCAGGCGCACACCTCCCTGCCGGGCTGGGAGCCGCCGAACGTGCCCGCCCTGTGGCAGCGCGTCTGATCCCCCGGGGACTCCGGCACGGCATCCGCTGACCCGGCTCCGCGCTCCGGGCTGGGAGGGCCGCGGCTCTCCCAGCCCGGGTCCGCGTAGAGACTGCGGAAGTGACCACGACAGAAGGGACCATAACGCGGCGATAGGAGCGAAGTGGTAGACCCGCTTTCCTCGTTGGCGCGGCTACGTTGACGGCGCACCCCCCAACAGAGGAGAGATCACATGCTCCGCAGAAGTGCCGTGACGGCGGGCTTCGCGCTCACCCTCACGCTGGTGGCCACCCCCGCCATCGCCCACACGGGCCCCGGAGGCTCATCCGCCCCCGAGTCCCTGTACGCCCAGGCCAAGGCTCAGGCCGCGGCCACCACCCAGACCGACCCCGGAATGATCGACGCCCTCAGCCGCGACCTCGGCATCACCGGCGAGCAGGCCAAGGCCCGCCTGGTCAACGAGGCCGCCGCGGCCAAGGTCGAGTCGGTGTTCACCCGGCAGCTCGCCGACGACTTCGCCGGGCTCTGGCTGGCCGGTCCCACCGCCGACCTGATCGTCGCCACCAGCGACTCCACCCGGGTCGCCGACATCCTCAAGGCCGGCGCGCAGGCCAAGCTCGTCAAGCACTCGCTGGCCGCGCTCGACGCCGCCAAGGCCAGGCTCGACGAACTCGCCGGCAGCGCGCCGAAATCCATCCCGTCCTGGTACGTGGACGTGCAGAACAACAGCGTCGTCGTGCTGGCCCGCGACACCGCCGAGGCCCAGGAGTTCGTGAACGGCAGCGGCCTCGACGCCTCGCTCCTGCGGGTCGAGGCCTCCACCGAGGACCCCAAGCCGTTCTACGACGTGCGCGGCGGCGACGCCTACTACATGGGCGGGCGCTGCTCGGTCGGCTTCTCGGTGACCAAGGCCGGCAGCCAGGGCGGCTTCGTCACCGCCGGGCACTGCGGCCGGGTCGGCACCGCCACGCAGGGCTACAACCGGGTGGCCCAGGGCACCTTCCGCGGATCGTCCTTCCCCGGCAACGACTACGCCTGGGTCGAGGTCAACAGCCAGTGGACGCCCACCGGCGTCGTCAACGCCTACAACTCCGGCATCCTGCCGGTCCGCGGCTCCACCCAGCGCGCCGTCGGCTCGTCCATCTGCCGTTCCGGCTCGACGACGGGCTACCACTGCGGCACGATCAGCCAGCACAACACCAGCGTCACCTACCCCGAGGGCACCATCACCGGCGTGACCCGCACCACGG
>NZ_BOOH01000050.1 GCF_016863135.1 Planobispora longispora | reverse complement strand
GGCGTGACCCGCACCACGGTCTGCGCCGAGCCCGGTGACTCCGGCGGCTCCTACATCTCCGGCGACCAGGCCCAGGGCGTCACCTCCGGCGGCTCGGGCAACTGCTCCTCCGGCGGGACCACCTACCACCAGCCGGTCAACGAGATCCTCTCGGCGTACGGGCTCACGCTGGCCGGCGGGAGCACCCCGCCGACCGGATGCAGCGGCTACCAGAACACCTACAACGGCTCGCTGACCTCCAACCAGAACGCCTACCAGCCCAGCACCAGCGGCTACACCGCCGCCGCCGGCACCCAGCGGATCTGCCTGGACGGCCCCAACGGCACCGACTACGACGCCTACCTGCAGAGGCTGAGCGGCTCCACCTGGACCACCGTCGCCCAGGGCACCAGCCCCAACCCCGACGAGGCCTTCACCTACAACGGCACCGCGGGCACCTACCGGATCCGGGTCCACGCCTACAGCGGCTCCGGCTCCTACACCCTCGGTCTGACCAGGCCGTAACCCGCCCCCTCCGATCGCGGCGCCGCCGTCCCCACCCGGGGCGGCGGCGCCGCCTTCTCAGGCGGGCCGCTCTCAGGCGGACCGCTCAGGCGGGCTGCGCGGCCGGTTCCCCGCGGCGCGACTCCCACCACAGCGCCGCCCCGGTGATCAGCGCGCCCGCGCCCTCCCACAGGCCCACGCCGAGGAACTTCCCGGGCGCCGCCCCGGTGACCACCAGCGCGGTGAAGACGGTGAAGGTGAGCAGGCGGAACGGGACCGTCCACAGGAAGAACGGCCGGAAGTCCACGGCGGCGGCGAGCATGTAGTAGATCCCCATGTTCACCGCGGCCATGGACGAGGCCGCCATGTAGACGAGGGTGTAGTCACCCGGCGCGCGGCTCTGCAGGACCTCGAACCCGAGCATCCCGAGCACGGTGCCGGGAGAGATCAGCCCCAGGCCGCCCAGCAGGAAGGCGAGAGCCCCGAAGACGGCGATGGTCCATCCGGACGGAGTGCGCGGCAGCCGCACGGGGAGTCTCCTTCGATAGAGGTCTGACCGGCCGAGCGCCGGAGGTGTAACCTCAGGCGATCCCTGATCGCGCATTTCATCATGAAATTTCTCCGCAAGGCGACGCATGGACAACTCTGGCCGGCCGATCCGCTTCAAGGTCACCGCTCTGCTACTGGTGCCGATCATCTCCCTCGTCCTGCTCTGGGGCTTCGCCGCGAGCCTGACCCTGGGTGACGGGATACGGCTCCTGGAGATGAACACCCTGGTCGGCGGCGTGGCGACCCCTTCGGAGAAGGCGGTCATCGAGCTGCAGTACGAGCGGCTGCAGTCGGCGCGTCACCTGAAGACCCGGTCCGGCCGGGAGCTCCTCGTCCAGCAGCGGCTCAAGTCGGATCAGGCGCTCGCCGAGCTCCGCAGGCTCGCCCTCGCCGAGGACACCCAGGAGACGGTCACCGAGGACCTCCGGATGCGGCTCACCACGGTCTTCGCCGAGTTCGACCGGCTCCCCGCCGCCCGCGCCCTGGTCGACTCCGGCTCCACGGACGCCGTCCGGGTGCTCGACGCCTACAGCCAGATCATCGACTCGATGTTCCGCATGTACGACCAGATGATCCTGGTCCCGGACATCTCGATCTACCAGCAGGCCCGCTCCGTCACCTCGCTCGGCGAGGCCAAGGAGCTGCTGGCCAGGCAGCGGGCGCTGCTGTCCGCCGTGGGCCCGGGCGGGAGGCTGAGCGACGCCGAGCACGCCGCGTTCGCCCGGATGGTCTCGACCCGCCACCTCGTGCACCGGCAGGCCATGGCGCGGCTCGACACCGAGCTGCGCGGGCCGTACGACAAGCTGGGCGCCTCGGCGGTGCACCGCGAGTTCGCCACGCTGGAGACCCGCGTCGCGGCCTCCCGCCAGCTGCCCGCCGATCTGTCGCCCGTCGACCGGCTCTGGACCGAGGTCGAGCGCGAGCAGGGCCGGCTGGTCGATCTGCTGGTCGAACGGGTCACCCCGGGCGCGGCCACCATCGTGATCCAGATCGCGGTCGCGGGCGGTCTCGGCCTGGTCATGCTGGTGCTGTCGGTGCTGTTCTCGCTGCGGTTCGCCGGGCGGCTCGCCGCCGAGCTGGGCGCGCTGCGGGACATGGCCACGGAGCTGGCGGAGGTACGGCTCCCGCAGCTGGTGGACCGGCTCCGGCGGGGCCGGCCCGCGCCGGAGGAGTCGCTGCCCCGGCTCGACGGGACCCCCGAGATCCGCGACATCGGCCAGGCGCTCGACTCGGTCCGGCACACCGCCTACGAGGCGGCCTCGGACCAGGCCCGGCTGCGCCGGGGCGTCAGCCGGGTCCTCGTCAGCCTGGCCCGGCGCAACCAGTCGCTGCTCCACCGCCAGCTCACCCAGCTGGAGGCGATGCAGCGCAAGGAGGAGCAGCCGGAGACGCTCGCCGACCTCTACAGCCTGGACCACCTCACCACCAGGATGCGCCGTCACGCGGAGAACCTGATCATCCTGTCCGGCGCGGCGCCCGGCCGGGGCTGGCGCAAGCCGGTCCCCGTGGTGGACGTGCTGCGCGCGGCGGTGGCGGAGATCGAGGACTACTCGCGAGTCCAGGTCCTGCCGACCCCCGCCGTCTCGCTGGCCGGACCCGCGGTGGCCGACCTCATCCACCTGATCGCCGAGCTGGTGGAGAACGCGACGGTGTTCTCCCCGCCGCAGACACGGGTGATCGTCCGTAGCGAGCTCGCCGCCGCCGGGCTGGCGGTCGAGGTCGAGGACCGCGGCATGGGCATCCCCGAGCTGGAGCTGGCCGCGCTCAACCGCCGCCTGGCCGAGAGCCCCGAGTTCGATCTGGCCGACAGCGACCGGCTGGGCCTGTTCGTGGTCGCGACGCTCGCCTCCCGCCACGGGGCGCGGGTCACCCTGCGTCCCTCCCCCTACGGGGGGACCAGCGCGATCGTGCTGATCCCGGCCGCGGTCATGGCCGAGGAGGCCCCCGCCCTCCCGTGACCGGCCGCGGCGGGCGGGGCGGCCCGGCGGAGCCTCAGAGGGTGCGCAGGAAGGCCAGGCCGTCCACGGCGAGCGCGTCCTGGGTCCCGGCCAGCGGGCGCCAGATCGAGGCCGCCGTGGCGATCGACCGGTTGTGCGCGGTGAACGACTCGATGCAGAGGGGACCGGCGTAGCCGATCTCGCGCAGCGCCCCGGCCAGCCCGGGCCAGTCCAGGTGGTCGGCCCCCGGCGTGCCCCGGTCGTTGGCGCAGACCTGCACGTGCGCGACCAGTTCCCCGGCCCGCCGTACGGCCCGCGCGGGATCCCGCTCCTCGATGTTCATGTGGTACACGTCGAGGGCGAGCCCGACGCCGGGCAGGCCCCCGACGGCCTCGGCGGCCTGCTCGACGGTGTTGAGCAGGCTGGTCTCGTACCGGTTGAGCGGCTCGACCGCGACCGTCACGCCCCGCTCGGCGGCGTACTCCCCGACCGGCGCCAGGTTCTCCCGCAGCTCGGCGTAGCACGCCGTCCGCTCCTCGGCCGACATCCGCCAGGTCCTGCCGACCGACGCGTAGGCCGGGCCGCCGATGACGGGGCTGCCCACCGCCACCGCCGCGTCCACGCACCGCCGCAGGTAGTCCTGGGTCTGCGCGACGGTCTCCGCCGGGGCCGCGACGAGATCCCGGCCCGGCGGCATGACCAGCACCACCGACGCCTTCAGCCCGAGCTCCGCCAGCAGGCCGGCCGCCCGCCGCGGATCCCAGTCCCCGGGCCGCTCCACCGGCAGCTCGATCACGTCGAAGCCCCAGGCGGCGACCTGCGGCGCCAGCCGTACGAGATCCTCATCCGTCAGCGGCGAGACCCACACCCACGTGTTGACCCCGATCTCGAACATCACCGCTCCCCTCTCCGGAGTCCCGTACGGCGGGCGCCCCGCTCAGTTCTCCTTGCCGCCCCACGCGCCGGGGAAGCCGGGCAGGTCCTCGCAGCCGCACAGGGCGTAGTGCAGGGGGGGCATGTCCGGCTGGAGATAGCTGTCCAGGTTCTCCGAGGTGATCTTCGGCTGCGGGAGCTTCCAGGTCTTGGGCACCTCCTCGCCCTTGAGGATCTTGAGCGCGGCGATGATCGGGGTGCGCCACTGGTAGGTGGGGTAGGTCGGGGCGACGGCGGTCAGGTTGCCGTCCTTCCACTTCTGCAGGAAGTCCTGCTGGTCCTCGCCGACGATCGCCGGCACCGGCTGGCCCGCGTCCTCGAACGCCTCGATCGCCGCGACGGCGGTGGCGCCCGCGTCCATCCAGACGCCGTCGATCTTGCCGTGCCGGGCGATGTAGTCGCTCACGATGCTCTTGGTCTTGGCGGCGTCGCCGTCGGTGAACTCCACCCCGACCACGTCCAGCTCGCTCTTGTCGAACGTCACCTTGGCCGCCGACCAGCGGGTCTCCAGCACGTCCACGCCCGGCAGGATGCGCAGCGCGAGGACCTTCCCGCCCGCGGGGACCTTCTCCACCAGGAACTCGGCGCCGTCCGCGCCGAAGGCGTAGCCGCCGATCGGGTTGATGAACGTCACCGGGCAGTCGGTCTCCACGCCCCGGTCGAAGACGATCACGGGGAGCTTCGGGCAGGCGCCGGAGACGGCGGGGGTCAGCGTCGCCGTCGTGTTGGGCGAGACGATCAGCGCGTCGCAGTCCTTGCCGGTCAGCTCGGCGATGTCGGAGATCTGCTTGTCGTCCTTGCCCTCGGCGTCGAGCGCGGTGAACTCGGCGATCTCCTTGTGCAGCGCCACCTCGGCCTGCATCGTCTTCCAGCCCACCTGCCGCCAGGGGTTGTTGACCGCGGCGTTGGAGAAGCACAGGTGGTAGGGGCCGTCCTTCTTGTACGTCGCGGTGTCGGTCATCTGCGGGGCGATGGCCTGCTCCCACGGCTTGTCCTCGGGACCCTCGGCGGTCTGGGCGCGCATGGCGAGCTGGGCGTCGTAGTCGGCCTGGACGAAGAACTTCGACTGCTCACCGGTGGCGGGCGAGGCGGCCGAGGCGGAGGGGGCCGCGGAGGCGGTGGCCCCGCCGCCCGTCACCGGCTTGTCGCTGGCGCATCCGGCCAGCAGCATCGCGGAGACGGCCGCGACCAGAACCGTGATCGACCTTTTCACCAGGTCTCTCCTCTTCATTGGGGGGTGTTCGGCGAGAGATGGGTCAAACGTGGGCCGTGCGCCGGAGCGGGAGCCGTACGGCGCCCGCCGCGACCGCAGCGATGATGATCACGCCCTGGACCGCGAACTCCAGGGCCCCCGAGATGCCGTACAGGTTGAGCAGGGTGAACAGGGCCTCCAGCGTGAACGCCCCGGCCATGGCGGCGGCCACCGAGCCGCGCCCGCCGCCCAGGGCCACGCCGCCGAGCACGACCGCGGTGATGGCCTGGAACTCCAGTCCCTGCCCGACCTGCGCGGAGACGCCCGCGAAGCCGCCGAGCAGGATCCCGGCGACCGCCGCCGCCAGGCCGGACAGCACGAAGGCGAGGGTCCGGGTGCGGTTCACCCGGACGCCGGACAGGCTCGCCGCGCGCTCGTTGTCGCCGGCCGCGACCAGCCGCCGGCCGAAGTCCGAGCGCATGAGCGCGATCGCCGCCCCGCCCGCGGCCAGCAGGATGAGCACCGACCAGGGCACCGGCCCGAGATCCTTGCGGCCGAAGGTCCGGAAGGCCTCCGACAGCGCGCCGCGCGGTGCCCCGCCGGTCCACAGGAAGACCGCGCCGGACAGCACGAGCATCATGCCGAGGGTGGTGATGAACGAGGGCACCCGGAGCGCGGTGGTGATCACCCCGTTGGCCAGCCCGATCAGCAGCCCGATCGCGACCAGCAGGGCCAGCACCGGCCAGGTCGCCGCCTCGTCCCCGTCGATGAGCCGGGCGGCGACGACCACCTGCACGGTGACCAGCGAGCCGACCGAGAGGTCGAACTCCCCGGAGACGATGACGAAGTACTGCCCCGCGGCCAGGATGACCAGCGGCGCGGCCCGTTTGAGGAACGCCAGGAACCCGGCGGGTTCCAGGAAGAAGGGGTTGGCCGCGGCGATCAGCGCCAGCAGCACGGCCAGCACGACGACGATCGGACCGAGGGTGCGCAGGGCTCTCATCTGGACCGCCTCCTGCTCGTACGGCGGGCGTAGACGGCCACCGCGGCGACGATGACCACCCCGCGCACCACGTCCTTGGCGAACGCGTTGACCTCGAGCTGGTTGAAGACACTGTCGAGCACGGCCAGCAGCAGCACCCCGCCGACCGTCCCGCCGACCCCGCCCCGGCCCCCGGCGAGGGCGGTGCCGCCCAGCACGACGGCGGCGATCGACTCCAGGTCGTACCCGCCGTCGGTGCCGACCGTCGGGGCCCCGGCGCCGAGCCTGCTCGCCAGCAGCAGCCCGGCGATCCCGGCGCAGACCGAGCAGAGGACGTGCGTGGCGACGATCACCCGGCCGGTCCGCACCCCGGACAGCCGCGCCACCTCCGCGTCCCCGCCGACCGCGTAGATCCGGTAGCCGAGCCGCGTGCGGCGCAGCAGGAACCAGGCGGCGGCCGCGACGCCCGCCCAGAGCAGCGCGGAGACCGGGACCGGGCCGAGCCGGTCGTAGCCGAGCCGCTGGAAGCTCTCCGGCACGCGGCCCGCCGGACCGTCGTAGAGGTGGTCCAGCACGCCCTTGACGATCAGCGCGGTGCCGAGGGTGGCGATGAAGGCGTGCACCTGCAGCCGGGTGATGACCAGCCCGTTCACCAGGCCGATCAGCGCGCTGACGGCGAGCGCCGCGGCGAGCGCCGGGAGGATCCCGCCGTCCCGCCCCGCCATGATCTCCGCGGCCACCAGCGAGGTGAGACTGATCACGTACGCGACCGACAGGTCGAGCGAGCCGGCCAGGATGGCGAGGGTCTGCCCGACCGCCACGATGCCGAGCGCGGCCGAGCGCTGCTGGATGCCGACGACGGTCTCCAGCGTGAGGAAGTCCCCGCCGTCGATCGCCACCAGCACCCACCCGGCGGCCATCACCCCGAGCAGCGCCAGGTAGATGACCTGGGTCGGCCCGATCCCCGCCCACCGGCGCCCGCCGCCGTTGCCCGCCCCGTCCCGCGCGCGCCGTTGCCCGTCCTCCGGCGCCGGGCCGCCGGGCGGGGGGACGGCCGGTTCCGGCGCCGCGGCACGGCGGGCCACCGCGGAGTCCGCGTGGTCGCTCACGGGGTCGCCTCCCCCGCGGCCAGCCGCATCACGGCCTCCTCGGAGGGGCCGGGCGGGAGCTCGCCGGCCAGGCGGCCGTCGCGCATCACCACGACGCGGTCGCTCATGCCGATCAGCTCGGGGAGCTCCGAGGAGATCATCATGATGGCCATCCCGTCGTTCGCCAGGCCTCTCATCAGGTCGTGGATCGCGGCCTTGGCCCCGACGTCCACACCGCGCGTGGGCTCGTCGAAGATCAGCGTCTCCGGCGCCACCGTCATCCACTTGGCCAGCACGACCTTCTGCTGGTTGCCGCCGGACAGGAAGCGGACCTCCCGTCCGGGTTCGGGGGGCTGGAGCCGTACCGCCTCCAGCAGCCCGGTGACGCCGTCGCGCCCGGAGCCGCCCGCACGCCCGGGGGCTCCGTCACGTCCGGGGGCGTCCCGCCCGCGCCGCCGCACCGAACGGGCCACCAGCAGCGCGTTGTCCCGCACCGACTGCCGCAGCGCGAGCCCTTCGGCCTTGCGGTCCTCGGTCACCAGCCCGATCCCGGCCGCGACCGCCTGGCGGACCGAGGCCGGGCGCAGCGGGCTCATCGTCCCCCGGGTGAACGGCTCCGCCCCGAAGAGCGCCTTGGCCAGCTCGGTGCGGCCCGACCCCTGCAGCCCGGCCACCCCGAGGATCTCCCCGGCGCGCAGGTCGAGGTCGATGCCGTCCAGTACGGCGTTGCCGCCGCCGCGCACGCTGAGCCGCACCTGCCCGGGCCCGGTCCCCCGGGGCGGGAAGTACGTCCCCAGATCGCGGCCGACCATCAGGCGGACCAGCTCGCCGGGGTCGACGTCGCCGGTCCCGGCGGTCCTGACCAGCGCGCCGTCCTTCAGCACGGTCACCCGGTCCGCCAGGTCGAAGACCTCGCGCAGCCGGTGCGAGATGTACAGGACGGCGATCCCGCGCTCGCGCAGCCGGGCGACCAGCGCGTACAGCAGTTCCACCTCGTGGCCGGCCAGGGCGGCGGTCGGCTCGTCCATCACGATGATCCGGGCGTCCTGGGAGAGCGCCTTGACGATCTCCACGACCTGCTGCTGGGCGACCGAGAGCCGCCGGACCGGCGCGCGCGGGCCGAAGGAGGTCTCGCCGAGCTCCGCCAGCAGGCGCGCGGTGGCGGCCTCCATGGCGGACCGGTCGACGAGCCCCCGGCGGACCGGTTCGCGCCCGAGGAAGACGTTCTCGGCGACGCTGCGCTCGGGCAGGAGGTTGAACTCCTGGTAGATGATCGCCACCCCGGCCCGCTGGGCCTGGACCGGGTGGCCGAAGGAGACCGGCACGCCGTCGATCTCCATGGTTCCCTCGTCGGGTGCGTGCACCCCAGCGATGATCTTCATCAGTGTGGACTTGCCCGCGCCGTTCTCTCCCACGACCGCGTGCACCTCGCCCGGGGCGACATCGAGGTCCACCCCGTGCAGCACGCGAACCCCGAGGAAGCTCTTGGCGATACCGCGCATTCTGAGGATCATGACGCGCCCACCTTCACCCGCTGACACGCTGAGAGAGGCCAGGACAGGGTGATCTGCCGAAGATCGCCCTATTTCTTCTATGTTTCGGGATGCTAAAACTGACTTATGACGTTGGTCAAGCAAAAGCGATGCCTTGACCGTCATAATGGACCGCAGAATCTGGCTAAGTCGCTTTGACGTGGGAAAACAAGGGGTGTTGACTGTGCGCATGCTGAGCGAAGCGAGCGGTTCCATCGCCGGCGCGGGGGCGCTCCTGACGATCCTGCGTGACGGTCAGGCCCGGACCCGGGCGGAGTTGGTGCAGCTGACCGGCCTGGCCCGATCCACCCTGGCGCAGCGCCTGGACGCGCTCCTCAGCCAGCGGTGGATCATCCCCACCGAGGAGGCCATCTCCTCCGGGGGCCGTCCCGCCGTCGCCTTCACCTTCAACCGCTCCGCCCGCGTCGTCCTCTCCGCCGACCTGGGCGCGACCCACGCCCGCGTGGCGGTCACCGACCTGGCCACCGAGGTCCTGGCCGAGCGCGCGGCCGAGCTGCCGATCGACCGCGGCCCCGAGCCGACGCTCACCTGGCTCCAGCGCACCTTCGAGGAGATGCTCGCCGAGACCGGCCACTCCTTCGACCAGGTCTGCGGCATCGGCGTCGGACTGCCCGGCCCGGTCGAGCACAGCTCCGGGCGGCCGGTCAACCCGCCGATAATGCCGGGCTGGGACGGCTTCCCCGTCCCCGAGTGGCTCGGCGAGCACCTGGGCGTGCCCGTCCTCGTCGACAACGACGTGAACATCATGGCCCTGGGCGAGCACTGGTCCGCTCGCCCGGAGGCCGACCACCTCATCTTCGTCAAGATCGGGACCGGCATCGGCTGCGGCATCATCAGCGACCGCCGCCTGCACCGCGGCGCCCAGGGCGCGGCCGGGGACATCGGGCACATCCGGGTCGCCTCCGCGCTCGACACCGTCTGCCGCTGCGGCAACGTCGGCTGCCTGGAGGCCGTCGCGGGCGGCGCGGCCATGGCCGCCCGCCTGCGCGCCGAAGGGGTGGAGGCGGTCGACAGCCGCGACGTGATCCGCCTGGCCCGCAGCGGCAACACCCAGGCCGTCCAGCTCATCCGCCAGGCCGGGCGCGAGCTCGGCGACGTCCTGGCCTCGATCGTGAACTTCTTCAACCCCTCGATGATCGTGATCGGCGGCGACATCGCGGAGGCCGGGGAGCAGGTGCTCGCCGGGCTCCGCGAGGTCATCTACAGCCGCTCACTCCCCCTGGCCACCCAGCACCTGAGCATCACCGCCAGCGAGCTGGGCGACCGCGCGGGCGTGATCGGCGCCGCCGTCATGGTCATCGATCACGTCCTGTCCCCCGACACCGTCGACCAGGCCGTCACGCGGGCATAGGGTCCACGCCGTCACGCGGGCATGCAGGTCCACCGCGCCGGGGGCCACGGCGCGAAAACGGAAGGCGGACGATCTTCCGGCGTGCCAGACTCCGGTCTCCATGGACCCTCTGCCCTCTCGCGCCGAAGAGATCGGAACACCCCGGCTCACCCTCGAACCCCTCCGGGTCGAGCACGCCGAGGAGATGGCCGCGGCGCTGGCCGACCCCGCCCTGCACACCTTCATCGGCGGCTCCCCCGCCACCGCCGCGCAGCTCCGCGACCGCTACACCCGCATGCTCGCCGGCCCGCCGTCCGGCAGCGCGGAGGCCTGGCTCAACTGGGCGATCCGCCTGGAGGGCTCCCTGGTCGGCTACGTCCAGGCCACCGTCGCCCCGGGGCGGACGACGGTCGCCTGGGTGGTCGGCACACCCTGGCAGGGCAAGGGCGTCGCGACCGAGGCGGCGCGCGCCATGGTCGGCTGGCTCGCGGAGCGGGGCGGGACCCCGATCGCGGCCACGATCCACCCCGACCACGCCGCCTCCGCCGCCGTGGCCCGGCGTCTCGGGCTCGTGCCGACCGCCGAACGGGTGGACGGCGAGGTCCTCTGGCTCTCCTCACATCAGTAGACATTTCTAGCCAAATGTCCAATAAGTACCAATATGCGAGGTTTTTCGAGAGAGAAGTGGCGGTATAGGAGGGCGGACGGACGAGTGGAGGAAGGAGGGATAGATGATCACGCAGGAGCAGATCCCGCTGGTGATCAACCGCCCGCTCCACGCCGCCGGCGGCGACAGAATGGGGGAAGTCAAGCACGTCTTCCTCGACGCCACCGGGCAACCCGAGTGGTTGTGCGTGAAGACCGGCCTGTTCGGCCTCACCGAGAGGTTCGTACCGGTCCGCGACGCCGACCTCGTCCAGGACCATGTGGAGGTCCCCTACGACAAGGAGACCATCAAAGACGCGCCCCACGTCGGCGCGGACGCCCACGGCCGTCTGCCGGTGGCCGACGAGCAGGAGCTCTACCGCTACTACAACCTCGTCGCGAAGGAGAACCTCCCGGTCGAGCGGGTGCGCCTGACCCAGAATCCGAGCACCGGCCGGAAGACCGCCGAACCCCGCGAGGAGCGGATCGAGGCCGGCGGGAACCTCCGGGCACGGCGGGAGCGGGGTCACCGTCCCGCCGCGCCCGGCGCGGAGTGCGGCCGCGAGATATCCGGCGCGGCGGAGCTCAGGCCCCGCCGCGCCCGGTGAGCGCGTCCCGCATCCGGTCGACCAGCCCGGCGAGCGGGCCCATCATCATGTTGCCCGGAGGGGTGTCGGGGGCCGACGGGTGCGGGTGGGTGGGCGCGATCTTCTTGATCGCCTGGATCTTGTGACCCAGCTCGGCCAGCCGGCTCTCGTCGGTGCTCTCACGCAGCTTGGGGAAGAGCATGTTCTCCTCCTCCTGCACGTGGGCCCGGACCTCGGCGATCAGCCGGTTCATCAGGATCTCGTGGCGCGCCTCGGACACGTCGGTCCGCTCCAGCTCCTTCATCGTCTCCTCGGCCTCGGCGTGCTCGGCCAGTTCCCGGTCGGCCAGCGCGTCGCCGCCGGGGATGAGGTCGCGGACGGCCGGGTACAGGTAGGCCTCCTCGGCGACCGAGTGGCGCACCAGCTCGGTGATGACCTTCTCGGTCAGCTCCCGGCGCCGCTCGGTGTCCCCCGCGCTCAGCCCCTCCAGCTCGGTGAACATCTGCTCGACCTCGCGGTGGTCGTGCATCAGCACGCCGACGACGTCGGTCTCCCGAGTCATGCTCATCAGCGGTCTTCCTCTCTCCATGAGCGGGCCGGCCCCGCGGACCGGCCCGGCGGCCCGGTGACGGCCCGCGCCGTCCACGACGAACGCCAAGAGCAGGGCCATCACCCGACAACATCGCAAACCCGCCGATGCCGACAGGGCGGACACGACGCCGCGAAGCAAGCCTTTCCCCCCGGATTCCCATCAGGTGACCTTCGGCCCGCCCGCGGGACGCGCGTGACTTTCCGGGCCGCGCGCGGCGCCCCCGGCCCGGCCTCCGTCCCGCCTGCGGGGGGCGCCCTCCCGGCCGCTCTCCCACCGCCGGGCCTCACACCCCGGTCGGCTCCTCGTAGCCCTCGTCCTGCCCGTACACCCGCTCGTCCGGATCATCCTGCGGCTGACCGGCCGGGTCCGTCGCGGAGGGGGCGAACTCCCCGGCGAAGTCCGGGACTTCGTGCTCCTCCTGCCCGCTCCTGCGGTCCGCGAGCGGCCTGTCCTCGTCAGGCTGTGACATGCGTCCTTCCTCCCTCTCCTTCGTGCTCCTTCGTGCCGATGCGGGAAGGTGTGCCCGGGAGAAGGGCCTGTATGTCGGGCGGGCGCTCCGCACCCCGCCGGGCGGGGAGCGGGCGGAGACCGGGCGGGGAGCGGGCGGAGACCGGTTAGGAGTCCGCGCTCACGGGCATCCAGAGGCTCCAGACATCCCGGAGCCCCGGACGTCCCGAGGCTCCGCGGATCCGAGCGGCCCGGCCGATCCGAGGTGGCGCATGAGGCGATGGCGTGACGGCACGGCGATCACGTCGTTGTGGCCTCGGCGGCTCGTCGTGTCCGGAGGGTGGGCCCTGTGGCTGGTGGCCCTCGCCGCGGCCGGATATCTGCTGGTGCAGATGATCGTACGGCTCCGCCTGGTGGTCCTGGCCTGCGTGGTCGCCCTGCTGCTCGCCGCGGTGCTGAGACCGCCGGCGATGTGGCTCGCCCGGCGGATGCCGCGCCTGGCCGCGACCTGGCTGGTGCTGCTGGCCGGCCTCCTGGTGATCGGCGCCCTGGGCTGGCTGATCGGCCGGGGCGCCGCCGCGGAGTTCCCGGCCCTGGCCGACCGGCTGGTGGAGACCGTACGGCAGGCCCGCGACGGCCTGGTCCGGCTCGGCGGCCCGGCCGGCCAGCTCGCCACGGCCGACGACCAGGCGCTGGAAGCACTGCGCAGGCAGCTGAACCAGCTCGGCGGCGTCCCCGGCGTGGCGGGCCGGATCATCGAGTTCTTCGCAGGCGCCGTCCTCGCACTGTTCATCACGTTCTTCCTGGTCAAGGACGGCGACCGGATCTGGCGGTGGCTGGTGGACCGGCTGCCCGAGCGGATGCGGGAGCGGGCCGGCCGGGCGGGCGGCGCGAGCTGGACGGTCCTGCGCCACTACATCCAGGGCACGCTGGTCATCGCCTCCATCCACGCGGTGGTCCTGGGCGTGGCGATGCTGATCCTCGGCGTCCCGCTGGCGCTGCCGCTGGCCGTGCTCATCTTCTTCGGCAGCTTCATCCCCTTCATCGGTTCCCTCATCGCGGGCTCCCTCGCCGTCGTCGTCGCCCTCGGCGCCCGCGGCCTGGTGGTCGGGCTCATCCTGCTGGCCGTGCTGCTGGTGGAGAACCAGCTGGAGGAGCACGTCCTGGAGCCGTGGGTGATGGGCAGCTACGTCCGCATCCATCCCCTCGTCATCGGCCTGGCCCTGGCCTCGGGAACCATCCTGGGCGGCGTGTCCGGGGCGCTCGTCTCGGTGCCGCTGACCGCCATCGCCTACTACGGCGGGCGGGAGCTGCTCCGTTCCCGCCCGGCCGGCGGCCCCGGGTCGTCCGACGGCTCCGGACCGCCCGCGCAGGCTCAGGCGGTGTCCTCCGAGAAGTAGACGGGCCGCAGGTCCCCGGACGGGCACAGGGAGCGCCAGATCTTCTCACCCGGGTCCTTGCCGTCCAGCAGCATGAACAGCCACGGCCGGAGGGCGGACCCGGCGGCCGCGGCGGCGTACTGCCCGCGAGCCCACCCCTCGGGCAGCGCGGCGACGATCCGCCCGTGCTCCCGCCGGGCCCCGTCGAGGATCTCGTCCGCCTCGGCCCGGAGCCGGGCCGCCAGGTCGCGCACCCACGGGTGGAACTCGTCGGGCAGCGGCTCGCAGATGTCGGCGACGGTACGGCCCTCGCCCAGGCGCTCCCAGACGACGCGCCCGTTGAGGCCGATCAGGGCGCGCTGGAAGGCGATGTAGTCGGCCTGCTTGACCTTCACCATGCGGCCGGAGCGGGTCAGCCGCACGACGATCCCCTCGGCCCCGGGCCGGGGCGGCATCGCGAGGGCGTCGGCGAGGGTCCGCGCCGCCAGGACCGTGGCGACCGGCCCGTCCCAGCCGGGGACCTCGGCGGGAACGGGCGGGCCACCACCCGGCCGTCGTCGTCGACGATCAGGCCGCGGCAGGCGAGGGTGACCTCGTTCCAGGCCCGCTCGGCCTGGGCCTTCTCGGTGTAGTTGAGGATCCGCAGCGGCAGCTCCGGGTGGGCCTGCTCGCGCACCAGTCCCCGTCCGACCGCCTCGGTCAGGGCGGCCGGGCCGAACAGCGCGGAGACGTGGAGAGTGTCGGGCACCGCGGATCGCTCCCTCGTGGTCGTGGAACCGGTCGTTCGTCGTGGAACCGGTCGTTCGTCGTGGAACCGGCCGGCCACCCGGACGGTTCCGATGACGATAAGCGACATTCTCCGCAAATAACCACTAAATACTCTGACGACGGCGCCCTCCGCCGATCCACCCGGCCGAGATATTGAAACAAGTTCTAGATAAGTTCTAGGCTGCGGTACGGGAGGCCGAAAATGATCCTGGACCGTTTCCGCGTTCCCGGCCGCGCCGCCGTGGTCACCGGCGCGGGCCGCGGCATCGGAGCCGCGACCGCGGTGGCCCTGGCGCAGGCGGGGGCGGACGTGGCGATCTGCGCCCGGACCGAGAGCCAGCTGAGCGCCGTGGCCGAGCAGGTGGAGGCCGCGGGCGGGCGCGCCCTGGCGGTCCCGGCGGACCTGAGCGAGCCCGGCGCCGCCGAGGACCTCGCGCGGCGGGCCGCCGAGGCGTTCGGCCGGCTGGACGTCGTCGTCAACAACGTCGGCGGCGCGCTCCCCCGGGCGTTCCTGGACACCAGGCGCAAGCACTTGGAGAACGCGTTCCAGTTCAATGTCGGGATAGCGCACGACCTGACACGGGCGGCCGTGCCGTACCTGCTCGAGGCCGGCGGCGGGACCGTGGTGAACATCTCGTCGGTGATGGGACGCGTGGCCGGGCGGGGCTACCTCGCCTACGGCACGGCCAAGGCGGCGCTGGCGCACTACACGCGGCTGGCGGCGCTCGACCTGGCGCCGCGGATCCGCGTCAACGCGATCGCCGTCGGGTCGGTCGCCACCTCCGCGCTGGACATCGTCATGACCGACGACGACCTGCGCACCCGGATGGAGCGGGCCACCCCGCTGCAGCGGATCGGGGACCCGGAGGAGGTCGCCGCGGCCGTGCTGTTCCTGGCCTCCCCCGCCGGGGGTTACGTGACCGGCACGGTGCTCGACGTGGACGGCGGCCTCGACCGGCCCAACCTCGACCTCGGCCTGCCCGACCTGTAGCGCAGGCACCGCCCGACCAGAGGAGCGACGATGGTGTACAGAGTGGTGCAGTGGAGCACCGGGAACGTCGGGCGCAACACGCTGGCGGGCATCCACGCCCGGCCCGACCTGGAGCTCGTCGGCGTCTACGTGTCGAACCCGGCCAAGGCCGGCCGCGACGCCGGCGAGCTGGCCGGACTGGACCCGCTCGGGGTGACCGCCACCGGCGACGCCGAGGCGCTGCTGGCCCTGCGGCCCGACTGCGTCGTCTACACCGCGATGGCCGACGACCGCGTCTTCGAGGCCCTGGACGACCTGGCCCGGATCCTGCGCTCGGGCGCGAACGTCGTGGCCAGCGGCCCGGTCTTCCTGCAGTTCCCCGACGGCTCGATGGACGGCCCGATCCGCGAGGCGGCACGGGAGGGATCGGCCTCGATCTGGGTGAACGGCATCGACCCCGGCTACGCCAACGACTGGCTGCCGCTCTCGCTGACCTCGATCAGCGAGCGCATCGACGAGGTGCGCTGCATGGAGGTGCTCAACTACGCGACCTACGACCAGCGCATGGTGCTGTTCGACATCATGGGCTTCGGGCAACCCCTGGACGAGGTGCCGTTCCTGCTCCGGCCGGGCGTGCTGACCATGGCCTGGGGCAGCGTGGTCCGGCAGCTCGCGGCCGGGCTGGACGTCGAGCTCGACGGCGTCGAGGAGTGGCACACCCGCCTGCCCGCGCCGGAGACGTTCGAGGTGGCGTCCGGGACGATCGAGAAGGGCACGGCCGCCGCGCTGCGCTTCGAGGTCCGGGGCGTACGGCACGGCAGGCCCGTGGTCGTGCTGGAGCACGTGACCCGGCTCCGCGACGACCTGGGCCCGGACTGGCCGCAGCCGGCCGGCAAGGGCTGTTACCGCGTCGTGGTCTCCGGCGAGCCGGACTACACGCTGGACCTGCAGCTGCTGGGCAGCGACGGCGACCACAACACGGCGGGGCTGAAGGCGACCGCGATGCGGCTGGTCAACGCCGTCCCCGCGGTGGTCGAGGCGCCCCCGGGCCTGCTCACCGCCCTGGACCTGCCGCTGGTCACCGGCCGCGGCCTGCTCCGCTGACGCGCTCCGCGGCCCGGCGGCCGGAATCCGCGTGACGGGCGGCCTCATGGACGTGGGCGGAGAATCGATCGATTAGGCTCTCCGCGCCGGTCCGCCGGGGCGGAGACCGACCGGCGTTCAGGATGGGAACATCTCAGCGCGTCACCCGGGGAGAGAGAATGCCGACGTTCGAAATCGTCACGCACATCATGGCGCCGCCGGAGCGGGTCTTCGACGTCTCGTTGGATGTGGACGTCCACACGGCGTCGATGGCGGGCTCTTCCGAGGAAGCGGTCGGCGGCGTGACCGCCGGCGGCATGAAGGCGGGCGACGCCGTCACGTGGCGGGCGCGGCATTTCGGCGTCCGCTGGACGCTCACCTCTGTGATCAGCGCTTACGACCGCCCCCGCCATTTCGTCGACGAGCAGCTGTCAGGACCTTTCAAGCGCTGGCACCACGCCCACCGTTTCCGGCCCGACGGCCGCGGCGGCACGGTGATGAGCGACGTCGTCGACTTCGCCGCGCCTCTCGGGCCGCTCGGGAAGATCGCCGAAACGCTGGTCCTCCGCCGCTACATGGCCGAGCTGATCCGGGTCCGGAACCGGCACGTCAAGCAGGTCGCCGAGACCGCTCCCGCGGCCGGGTGAGGTTCTCCCCGCCGCTCGGGCCGTGGCGGGCCGCGGGCCCCGTCAGGACGTCCAGTCCGGGACCCAGAAGTCGCGCGGGCCGTCGTTGCCGCGGATGAGGGCCTCGCAGAAGAGCCGCACCCTGAGCTCGCCCCGGAACCCCTCCAGCGTGACGGCGAGCGTGGTCGTGGCGAGTTCGGCGGTCACCGGGAGGCGGTCGAGGCGGTGGCCGGGACCGCCGACGGCGAACGAACGCGCGCCCGCCCCGCCGGCGACGCTCACGCTCGCCCGGCCCGACATCGGCGGGAACGGCAGGGCACGGAACTCGACGACGGGCTCGGTCCCCACGATCGACACCGTCCAGGTCTCGTCCACCGGTCTCACCGCCGACAACACGCGCAGGTTCTGCAGGCCCCGCCCCCACGACGGCTGGTAGAACAGCAGGTCGAAGCCGTGGGCGACGAGAAGCTCCCGGATGGCGGGCGGGGCCGGGTCGTAGCAGTTCCAGCCGTCGTCGTCGACGGCGTTGGGGTCGGCGCCGTACGACAGCAGCAGGCGGGCCGCCTCGACCTGCCCGGTCCCACAGGCGATCATGAGGGGGGATCTCCCGGTCCAGTCTTCGCGCCGGTCCATGTCCCGGCCCGTTGCGGCGATCTCGGCGAGGGCCGCGACGTCGCCGAGGCGGACCAGCCGCTCGATGTCCGCGAAGCCGACGCCGTCGTCCACACCGCTCTTGTCGCCGTCATGCATGGCCTCACGCTAATACCGCGGCGGATCACCTCCGTCCTGCCGGTGCGGGCGACGCCGGCGGTGTCCGCACCGGCAGGAGCGGAACGGATTCGTACGGCAGGCCCTTTGGAACGATCCACAGATCTCCCCGGATAACCGTACAGATCTCCACGGAATCTGCACGAGAGCCCGTTACGCTGCTCTTTCATGATCAAATCTCGATGGACGAGCGCGCTGGTCTGGCTGGTGCTGTCCCCGTTCGTCGCGTGGGCGGTGCTGAGGCTCGGCGGCTGGACCCCCGTGTGGCAGTGGATCGCGCTGGTGGCGTTCACGCCTTACGTGGCGGCGGCCTCGGCGGTCCCGCTGCTGCTCTCGCTCGGGCTGCGCCGGTGGGCCGCGGCGGCCGTCGCCCTGGTCACGAGCGTGGCGCTGGCGCTGGTCGTGCTCCCCCGGCACATCACGGACCACGGCCCGCTCCCCTCCGGCGACCAGCGGCTGCGGGTGCTCGCCACGAACCTGGCGGTGGGCGCGGGCGACACCGCGTCCGTGATGAGGCTGGTGCGCGACCTCAAGCCCGACGTGGTCACCGTCCAGGAGCTCACGCCGGAGGCCCGCGACCGGCTGGACGACGCGGGACTGCGCGCGCTCCTGCCGCACGTGGTGGATCGCGCCAAGAGCGGCGTGGGCGGCTCGGGGCTGTACTCCCGGCACCCCGTCAGCGAACGGCCGCTGATCGAGCTGGGCGCCTTCCGGCAGGCCCGGGGCGTGATCAGCCACCCGTCCGGACACGAGATCGAGATCGTCTCCGTGCACCCGTGCGCGCCGAGCTACGACTCCAGGATCCCGTGCTGGGACACGGGTCTCGAGGCGCTGCCGGAGGCGGGCGGGCAGCTGCGGGTGCTGGCCGGCGACTTCAACGCCACCCTCGATCACCGGCCGGTCCGCGACCTGCTCGACAGCGGCTATCGGGACGCCGCGGACCTGACCGGGCACGGTCTGACCCCGACCTGGCCGCAGCAGGGCTGGTCCCGGGTCCCCGGCGTGACGATCGACCATGTGCTCGCCGACCGGCGGATGGCGGTGCACGCCTTCAGCGTCCACGCGCTCCCCGGCACCGACCACCGTCCGATCTTCGCCGAGCTCGGCCTGCCCACGACGGCGAGCTGACGACGGCGAGGTGACGACGGCCCCACCTCGGTCCCCCGTTCCTCAACTCGCGCTCCGCGCTGCCGATCAGGAGGGAACTCAGTCCACGACGTCCAGAGGTAAGGAAGAACACCATGTCCCGGCTGAAAGATTTGAGCGTCGGCAAGCGGCTGGCCTTGGCTTTCACGCTC
>NZ_BOOH01000049.1 GCF_016863135.1 Planobispora longispora | reverse complement strand
GAACTCGATCTGTGGACCCGGATCCTGGGCGGCGGTGAGGACGTTCCGGGGGTTCGGCTGGATCCGGCCGAGGACACCTTCGGCACCCAGGGGCATCTCACGCTCGATCTGCCTGCCGAGGTCACCGAGCCGCTGCTCACCAGCGTCCCCGCCGCTTTCCACGGGCGGGTCAACGACGTGCTGCTCGCCGGGCTCGCCCTGGCCGTGGCCCGGTGGACGGGGCGGGAGCCGGTCCTGATCGATCTGGAGGGACACGGCCGGGAGGAGATCTTCCCCGGAGTGGACCTGTCCAGGACCGTCGGCTGGTTCACCACCATGTACCCGGTCCGGCTCGACGCGGGTCCGGCGGACTGGAGCGACCTGAGCGGCCCCACCGCCGCCCGGGCGATCAAACGGGTCAAGGAGCAGCTCCGGGAGATCCCGGACAACGGCATCGGGTACGGCCTGCTGCGCCGCCTCAACCCGGACACCGCCGCCCGGCTGGGCGGGTACCCCGTCCCGGAACTGGCCTTCAACTACCTCGGCCGGGTGGACGCCGCCGCTGAGGCGGACTGGTCCCCGGCGGCCGAGGCCGACGCGGCCGGCGGCGGTCACGCGCCCGGCCTCGCGCTGCCGCACGCCCTGGAGGTCAACGCCCTCACCCGGGACACGCCCGAAGGGCCGCGGCTCCGGGCGACCTGGTCGTGGGCGGGCCGGCTGTACACCGAGGAACGGGTCAGGGAGCTGGCCGAAGCGTGGTTCGCCGCCCTCGCCGGCCTGTCATCGCACGCGGGCGGCGGTCTGACCCCTTCGGACCTGCTGATCCCGATCAGTCAGGAAGAGATCGACGCGTTCGCGGCGGAACTCGACGCGGAGTGGAGCGCCCGATGACCTCAAGCGGTCCGATGTCCCCGAGTGGTCCGACGTTCTCAAGCGGTTCGACGTTCTCAAGCGGTTCGACGTCCCCGTCCGAGCAGGCGGGCCGGGTGTCCACGGCGGGTCCGGGAACCCAGCTCGAGGACATCCTGCCGTTGTCGCCGCTCCAGCAGGGCCTGTACTTCCACGCGGTCTTCGACGAGGCCGCGCCCGACGTCTACACCGCCCAGCTCATGCTCGACCTGGAAGGCCCCCTCGACGCGGACAGACTCAGGAGCGCGGTCGCCCGGCTGCTGGAGCGCCATCCCAACCTGCGCGCCTCCTTCCGGCAGCGGGTCGGCGGCGAGCCCGTCCAGCTGGTCCACCGCCGCGTCGAGGTCCCCTGGCGGGAGATCTCCGGCGGTGACCCGGACGCCGTGGCCGCGCAGGAGCGGGCCCGCCGCTTCGACCTGGCCCGGCCGCCGCTCCTGCGCGTCGCCCTCGTGCGGACCGGGCCCGCCAGGACCCGGCTGATCTTCACCAACCATCACATCCTGCTCGACGGGTGGTCCACCCCGCTGCTCGCCGCCGAGCTGCTCGCCCTCTACACCGGGGCCGAGCCGCCGTCCGCCCCGCCGTACCGCGACTATCTGGCCTGGCTCGTACGGCAGGACCGCGCCGCCGCCGCGGACGCCTGGAAGCACGCCCTGCGCGGCCTCGGCGGTCCCACCCTCGTCGCCCCCGATCCGGCGGGCAGGCCCCCGGCGGAGCCCGGCCGCGTCCGCGCCCACCTCAGCGAGGACCTCACCGGCCGGCTCACGGCCGTCCTGCGCTCCCGTTCCCTGACCCTCAACACCGCGGTCCAGGGGGCGTGGGCGCTGCTGCTGGCCCTGCTGACCGGCCGGGACGACGTCGTCTCCGGCTGCACCGTCTCCGGTCGCCCGGCCGAGCTGCCCGGCGTCGAGCGCATGATCGGTTTGTTCATCAACACCCTCCCGGTCCGGGTGCGGCTCCGCCCCGAGGAGACCCTGTCCGGTCTCCTGACCCGCATCCAGGCCGAGCAGGCCGAACTGCTGCCCCACCACCACCTCGGTCTCGCCGAGATCCAGCGGCTGCACGGCTCCGGCCCGCTGTTCGACACCATGACGGTCCTGGAGAACTATCCCCTGGACGCCTCGGCGGCGGAGGTCGGCGGCGGGCTGCGGCTGCTGGGGGCCGGGGGGAGCGACGCCACCCACTATCCGCTCGCCCTGGCCGTCGTCCCCGGCCGGCGCCTGTCCCTGCGGCTGGACCATCAGCCGGACGTCTTCTCCCGCGCCGCCGCGCTCGCCGTCCTCAACCGGCTGTCCCGGCTGCTGAAGATCGTCGCTGCCGACCCCGACCTGCCGCTGTCCCGGCTCGATCTCCTCTCCGCGGAGGAACGCGCCCTGGTGGGCGCGGAAGTCATACCAGTGCAGACCGGATCGTACCGGGATATACCGGACATGACCGCCGCGCTCCCGGGCCGGGGGACGGGCGTGGCCACGGGCGCACCGGCGGAGAGCGCGACCATCGTCAGCGCCTTCGCCGACCAGGTGGAGCGGACCCCGGACGCCGAGGCGGTCGCCGGGGACGGGGTCTCCCTCACCTACGCCGAGCTCAACGGGCGGGCCAACCGGCTCGCGCACCGGCTGATCGAGCTGGGCGTGGGACCGGAGACGCCGGTCGCGGTCCTGCTGGAGCGCTCGACCGAGGTGATCACGACGACCCTGGCGATCGCCAAGGCCGGGGGGACGTACGTGCCCGTCCACCACGGCTACCCGCCCGACCGGATGAGCTGGGTGATGGCCGACACCGGCGCGCCCGTCCTGGTCACCGACCGCGAGCCCGGCTTCGCCCACGCGGCCGCGGTGGTCCGGACGGACTCCCCGGCGGTCCCGGGCGCCGGCGGCGAGGTGCGCTACGTGCCGGAGTACGACCCGAACGTGAAGATCCACTCCGACCAGCTCGTCTACGTGATCTACACCTCGGGCTCGACGGGCACTCCCAAGGGCGTGGCCGTACGGCACCGCGACGTCCTCGCCCTGGCCGCGGACCACCGGTGGACCGGCCGGCACAGGCGCGTGCTGATGCACTCGCCGCACGCCTTCGACGCCTCCACCTACGAGATCTGGGTGCCGCTGCTGACCGGCGGCACGGTCGTCGTCGCCCCGTCCGGCGAGCTGGACCCGGTCACGCTCGCGCGCCTGATCGCCGAACACCGCCTGACCGCGCTGTTCATCACCACCGCCCTGTTCAACCTGGTCGCGGAGGAGGCGCCGGGCACGTTCGGGGCGCTCGCGGAGGTCCTCACCGGCGGGGAGGCCGCCTCGCCCGCGGCCATGCGCCGGGTCCGCGACGCGTGCCCGGACACCGTCCTCGGCCACGTCTACGGCCCCACCGAGGCCACCACCTACGCCACCTACCACGCCGTCGAGGCGGTTCCCGAGAACGGCGCCGCGCCGCCCATCGGCCGGGCCATGGACGGCATGCGGGCCCACGTCCTCGACCGTTTCCTGCGGCCGGTCCCGCCGGGCGCGATCGGCGAGCTGTACCTGTCGGGTGTGGGCCTGGCCCGCGGCTACCTGGGCCGTCCGGGGCTGACCGCCGAGCGGTTCACGGCCTGCCCGTACGGCGCCGGCGAGCGGATGTACCGGACCGGGGACCTGGCCCGGTGGACCGGCGACGGCGAGCTGGAGTACGTGGGACGGGCCGACTTCCAGGTCAAGATCCGCGGGTTCCGGATCGAGCTGGGGGAGATCGAGGCGGTGCTGTCCCGGCATCCCTCGGTCGCGCAGGTGTCGGTGGCCGTCCACGACAACCGCCTGGTCGCCTACGTGGTCCCCGCGGGCCCGGGGGCGGGGACCGCACCGGCGGAGGAGGTGAGGGACTCCGCGGCAACGGCGCCGGACGAGCTGCGGGCGTTCGCGGGGGAGACCCTGCCCGAGTACATGGTCCCGCAGGTGATCATCGGCCTGGACGCGCTCCCGCTCACCCCGAACGGCAAGGTGGACCGCGCGGCCCTCCCCAAGCCGGATGTATCGGCATCCGGGAGGCCGCCGCGGACTCCCGAGGAGGAGCGGCTCTGCCGCCTGTTCGCCGAGGTGCTCGGCCTGGACCGGGTCGGCGCCGACGACGGCTTCTTCGACCTGGGCGGCGACAGCATCGCGGTCATCCAGCTCGTCTCCCGCGCCCGCCGGGAGGGCCTGGAGATCAGCCCCCGCGAGGTCTTCGCCGGGCAGACCGTCGAGGCCCTGGTCCGCGGCGGCTCCTCGGGCCGGGAGGTGCTGCTCCCGCTGCGCGCGGCGTCCGCCGCGTCGCCGTCGCCGCCGCTGTTCTGCGTGCACCCGGGCGCCGGCCTCGGCTGGCCGTACTCCGGCCTGCTCCGCCATCTCGGCCCGGAGCAGCCGGTCTACGCCTTCCAGGCGCGGGTGCTGTCCGAGCCGGACTACACGGCCCCGTCGATCGAGGCCATGGCCCGGGACTACCTCGCCTGGCTCCGCCGGGTCCAGCCGCGCGGGCCGTACCGGCTGGCGGGCTGGTCGATGGGCGGCCTGATCGCCCACGCCATGGCCGTCGAGCTGCGGGAGCGCGGCGAGGAGGTCGCGCTGCTGGCGATCCTCGACGCCTATCCGCGCCCGGTCCGCAGGAGCACCCCGGACGAGCAGGAGGTGCTGTCCGAGCTGCTGGCCGCGGTCGGTTACCGGGGGCCCGCGGAGATCGACGACATCGTCGCCTTCGTGCGGGCGCAGGGAGGCCGGTACGCCACCCTCGACGAACCGACCCTGCTGGCGGTCTACCGCAACTACCGGAATGGTGTGAAGATCTCCCAGGAGTACGAACCCCGGGTCTTCGACGGGGACGTGCTCTTCGTCACCGCGGCCCACGGCCGCGAGGCGGACAGCCCGACGGCCGCCGACTGGAAGCCGTACGTCACCGGCATGATCGAGGACCGCTCGGTCGCCTGCGATCATGAGAGCATGCTCAACCCCGGACCGGCCGCGGAGATCGCCGCGCTGCTCGGAACCGCGCTCCGCAGAAGGGAACCGTGATGACCAACCCGTTCGAGAATCCCGACGGGACCTACCTGGCCCTGATCAACGACGAGGGCCAGTATTCCCTGTGGCCCGCCTGGGCGGAGGTCCCGGCGGGCTGGACCGTCGCCTTCGGCGAGGACACCCGCCAGGCGTGCCTGGAGCACATCGAGGCCAACTGGACCGACATGCGCCCCAAGAGCCTGATCCAGGCGATGGGCGAATGACCTGGCTGCGCTGCCCGCGGCCGCGGCCGCGGGCGGCCACCCGGCTGGTCTGCTTCGCGCACGCGGGCGGGTCGGCCACCGCCTACCGCGAGTGGCCCGCGCTGCTGCCCGAGTCCGTCGAACTGCACGGCGTGCAGCTCCCCGGCCGGGCCGACCGGTTCGGCGAGCCGTTCCCGGAGAGCTTCCAGTCCATGGCCGCCGAGATCGCCGCCGAGACGGTCCCGCTGCTGGACCGGCGCTTCGCGCTGTTCGGGCACAGCATGGGCGCGCTGCTCGCCTACGAGGTCACGCGGTTGCTGGAGGAACGCGGGCTCGGCCCGGTCCGGCTGTTCGTGTCGGGCTGCAGGGCGCCGCACGAGATCCGGAGGGACGACCGCCGCCTGTCGGAGCACGACGACGACCGCCTGGTGTCCGAGCTCACCCGGCTGGGCGGCACCGACGCGGAGATCCTCACCCACCCGGCGATGCGGGAGCTCATCCTCCCCTACGTCCGCGGCGACTTCCGGCTGATCGAGAACCACCGTTCCCGCCCCGGCCCCCCGCTGCGCACCCCGATCTCGGTCCTCATCGGCGACGCCGACCCGGTCGTCACGGCGGCCCAGGGCAAGGCGTGGGAGGCGTGCACCGTCTCGGACTTCTCCCTGGCGGTCTTCCCCGGCAACCACTTCTACCTGCAGCCGCTGCGGGAGCGGGTGGTCGCCGAGGTCGTCCAGACGCTGAACGGGACGTTCAGATGATCAGAGCGAAGCAGTCCGGCCGGTAGTCCTCGGGCAGCGGCCCGGAGACCTCCAGCGCCTTGTTGACGTAGGAGAGCATGACCGGGTCCAACGTCTCCAGGTTGTGCCCGATGGCGCCCTCGACGAGTCCCTTGAGCGGGCAGTCGTCCTGGAGCAGGCGGTTGCTGACCTGCTCCCGCGGGCCCTCGATGAAGGTGGAGGCGGCCTCCTGCTCGGCCTCGAGCCCGAGGGCGGTGTAGCTCACGCCGGGCTCGACCATGGACGGGGCGTTGAGCGCCTTCATCAGGTCGGAGTCCGAGCGCAGCTCGTCGCAGACGGTCTCCCACCCGCAGCTCTTGCCCAGCTCCTTAGTGATCTTGTGGTGCGGCGCCCCCAGCGTGATCAGCTCCGCGACCTTCCCCGCCCCGCCGTCGAAGCGCATGTAGGCCCGGGGCACGACCCCGCCGAGGCTGTGCCCGACGATCGCCACCTTCTCCGCCCCGGTGGCCTGCAGCACCCCCTCCACGAAGATCCCCAGCGCCTCCGCCGACTCCCTGATCGACCGGCTCCACCCGTAGTCGAAGGAGAAGACGCAGTAGCCCTGCTTGCTCAGGTACGGCGCCGCCACCGGCCAGGTGACCGCCCCGGTGCTCTTGGCGCCGTGCACCAGCACCACCGGGTACGGCGTGCTCTCGCGCGGGCGGCAGCCGAAGTCGTTGGCCTCGCCCAGTCCCTCGGAGGCCATCCGCCTGGCGTCGGCGACCCGGTCGGTCCTGGGCCGCCCGTCCGGCCCGGACGCCGTCTCCCGGTTCAGCAGCGTGTCGGCGGCGAAGACGAGAACCGCGAGGCCGACTGCGGCGCACAGGATGACCACGGCGATCTGACCGAGACGGAGCTGTCCCACGATCTCTCCTCCGGAGGAATCCAGAAGGGCAGCTTGTCCCGTGACTCCTCCCGGGGTCTATGGTCCGGCCGCGCCGCTTCCCCGGCGAACTTGGCATCGCCGTACAAACCCACCACGAGGACGAAGATGAGGACGTGCACCGCGATCCGGTAGCGGAAGGGCCGGAAGGATCCTCCCCGGATGGACGGCCAGGTCGGGGCCGCACGTCCCCGGACAGGAACCGCGGACGGCCATCCGGTGAGTTCTGCCGAAGAAACGCGGCTCCTTGGGCGGGAAGTGCCCATGAGGCCGGGCGGGCGGGCCGTTACCGTCACCCTGTGGGTGAACGTGTGGTGATCGCGCTCGGCGGCAACGCCATGACGGCCTCCGACGGCAGCGCCTCTCCGCAGGACCAGCGCCGCGCGGTCACGGAGGCGATGCGCCATGCCGCCGCGCTGATCGCGACGGGCCACCAGGTCGTCCTCACCCACGGCAACGGCCCGCAGGTCGGCAACCTGCTGCTGAAGAACCAGCTCGCCGCGGACGTGGTGCCGCCGGTGCCGCTCGACTGGTGCGGGGCGCAGACCCAGGCGACGATCGGCACGCTCATCCTCAACGCGCTCGAAGGCCGCGCCGCCGTCGTGGTCACCCGCACGCTCGTCGACCCCGGCGATCCGGCCTTCCGCGATCCGGTCAAGCCGATCGGCCGCTACTTCACCGAGGCCGAGGCCCGCCGGTTCATGGAGCTCGGCCAGACGTGGCGGTGCTTCGAGCGCGGCTGGCGCCGGGTGGTCCCCTCCCCGGAGCCGCTGCAGATCCTCGACGCGCCCGCGGTGGCCGCGCTGATGGCCGCCGGGTTCGTCGTGGTGGCGGCGGGCGGCGGGGGAGTGCCCGTGGTCCGCGACCGCGAGGGGCGGCTGACCGGCGTCGAGGCCGTCATCGACAAGGATCTGGCCGCGACCCTGCTGGCCCGCACGGTCAGGGCGGCCGTCCTGGTGATCGCCACCGACGTGCCGCAGGCCGTCGTGGGGTTCGGCACGGAGCACGCCCGCCCGATCGGCGCGATCACCGTCGCCGAGCTCCGCGAGCTGCAGGCGGCCGGGCACTTCGCCGAGGGCAGCATGGGCCCGAAAGTGGAGGCCGCCCTGCGTTTCGTCGAGCACGGCGGGAACCGGGCGGTCATCACCTCGCTGGAGAACATCGCGGCGGCGGTCGCCGGGCAGGCCGGAACCGTCGTGCGAAAGTAAGACGACCGACTGGAAGGTTGGAAGGTGGCTGGAATGCCGGAACCGATCGAAGTGCGCAAGGTGACCATCGAGAGCGTGACCGACGCCTCCGGGCTGGAGAAGCTCATCGACGACGGGATCATCGAGGCGCACCGGGTGCTCGCGGTGATCGGCAAGACCGAGGGGAACGGCGGGGTGAACGACTACACCCGCATCCTGGCCGACCGCGCCTTCCGCGAGGTGCTGGCGGCCAAGGGCCACCCGTCGCCGGAGAGCGTGCCCCTGGTGTGGTCCGGCGGCACCGACGGCGTTCTCAGCCCGCACGCCACGATCTTCGCCACGACCGCGGACGCCGAGCCGGGCGACGAACCGCGCGTCAGCGTCGGCATCGCGATGAGCGAGGTCATCCTGCCCGAGGACATCGGCCGTCCCGCCATGGTGGAGAAGGTCGCCGCCGGGGTCCGCGAGGCCATGAAGATCGCCGGCATCGACGACCCCGCCGACGTCCACTACGTGCAGACCAAGACGCCGCTGCTGACCCTGGCCACCATCAACGACGCCAAGTCGCGCGGGAAGGACGTGGTGACCGAGGACACCGGCCCGTCCATGGACATCTCCAACTCCACCACCGCGCTCGGCATCGCCGTCGCCCTCGGCGAGATCGAGATGCCCTCGGCCGAGCAGATCCACCGCGACCTGTCGCTGTACTCCTCGGTGGCGTCCTGCTCCAGCGGGGTCGAGCTCGACCGCGCCCAGATCGTGGTCGTCGGCAACGTCCGCGGCATCGGCGGGCGCTACCGCATCGGTCACTCGGTCATGAAGGACGCGCTGGACGCCGACGGCATCTGGGAGGCGATCCGCTCCAGCGGCATCGAGCTGCCCGAGCGCCCCCACCCCTCCGACCTGGAGGGCCGCCTGGTCAACGTCTTCATGAAGTGCGAGGCCGACCCCTCCGGCAGCGTCCGGGGCCGCCGCAACATCATGCTCGACGACTCCGACGTGCACTGGCACCGCCAGATCAAGGCCGCCGTCGGCGGCGTGGCGGCCTCGGTCACCGGCGACCCCGCCGTGTTCGTCTCCGTCGCCGCGGTGCACCAGGGTCCCAGCGGCGGCGGCCCGGTGGCCGCCATCGCCGACCTCGGCTGACCCGTCACCCCCACACCAGGTAGACGATCACGAGAGTCGCGGTGAACGCCAGGGCCTCGACCGCGTACCGGACCGCCCGCGTGATCCGCGACTCCTCGAACCGCGCGCCGCCCTCGGCCGTCTCCATCATGACCTGCCCTCCTCCGTCCGATGAGAGGATCCTGTCTCGCGCCCGGACCCGGCCGCATGGGTCCCGTGTCCCGACTTTTCCGGGACTCCGGGACACCGGCCCCACGCGTTCCCACTCTTCCGACGCCCCCGGTAGGCTCCGGGTTCGTGCCGAGCATTCCGCAGCCCCTGGTCCCCGACGACGACGGCGGCGCCGACGCCGCCGTGGCGTCCGCGCTCGCGGCCTTCTCCGCCGGTACGGCGGACCCCGCCGAGGTGATCTCCGCCCTGAGCGGAGCCCGGCTGCTGGTCCCGGTGGTGGCCCTGCTGACCAGCTCCGAGGTCGGCGAGCACGGGCTCAGGCAGGAGAAGGAGAGCGAGATGGCCCTCCCCAAGCTCGTCGGCAAGGACGGCCGGGAGGCGGTGCTCGCCTTCACCGGGGCCGAGACGCTCGCGCGCTGGCGCCCCGACGCCCGCCCCATCCAGGCCACCGTTCCGCAGGTCTGCCAGGCGGCCGCGCACGAGAACGCCGCGGCCGTGGTGATCGACGTGGCGGGCCCGGCGCCGTTCGTGATCGAGGGCGGAGTGCTGGCGGCGTTCGCCGCCGTGGAGTCGGGGACGGTCGATCAGCTGGGCGCGGAGGTCCCGGGAATCACCGTGGCGCGGATGGCGGAGGCCCATGAGCCCCACGACGCCCATACGGCCGCTGAGGCCCCCAGGCGCCGGCGCTTCGGCTGGCCGCTCCGGAGGCGGACCTGATCGCTCCTGAGGTGAACCTGACGGCCCGCCCGCCGGGACGGCTCCGCTGAGGACCCGGGCGTGGGCCGTGCCGGTTCTCCCGTCTCAGCCCCCGGGCCAGCGCTCGGCGATCAGGTCGTACACCCGGGGGTTCCCCCAGTAGGCGCTGTGCGCCGCGAAGACAGAGGCCCCGGAGTCGACGCGCTCGTCGGCGATGCCGCTCTCGCCGGGCCACACCGGCCCGGCCAGGAAGGAGAGCAGGTCCGACGGGTCGTAGATGTTCAGCCAGGGGGTGAAGGGACGCGTGCTGATTCCCTCGGCCCGGTAGGTGAGCGTGTCGAGCGCGTCCATGAGGTACAGCAGCGGGGCCTGGCTGCCGACGGTGACGAGGAGTTTGACGCGGGGATCCATGGTCCGGCCGGCGAGCAGGTCCACCGCGGCTATCCCGCCCAGGCTGTGCCCGAGCAGCACGACGGGTCGCCCGCCGGGCAGTTCGCCGAGCGTCCGGGTGATGTGTTCGCGGATCACCGCGCCGCGGCGGAGATAGAACGCGACATCGCGGGCGAAGCCGGCTATGGGTTCCAGCAACGCGGCGCGGCGCCGTATCGCGAGGCGGGTCACCAGGGGGGAGAGGATCTTCAGCGCCTGACCGGCTACGAACGACCTCTCATGCGACGTCACCGCGGTCGCGACGACGTCGACGACCCGATCACGGGTGGCCGCGTCGGAGCAGATGCGGGGCGGGATCTCAAGGGTGAGGCACGCGCCGAGCACGCGGGCGACCACCGCACGCGCGACCGCCTCCACCAGTTCCGGGTGGTCGGCGGATCCGAGCCGGACGGCGGCCTGCCCGGCATGGCCGCGGGCCGCGACGTACTCCATGGCCTCGCGCACCGTCTCGACGGATACGCCGGCCTCGGCTATCGGGCCCTCGGCGGGGATCGTCCCGCGGAGCCGGCCGCTGATCTGCTCCGCGGGGGAGAGCGCACCGGGAGAGAGCGCACCGGGGGAGACCTCACCGGGAGAGAGCGAGGTCTTGTCACGAGGGGCCGTCTCGGCGAGGATCCGCAGCTCCAGCAGCGGGTCGGCGACGAGCAGCTCCCAGCTCACGATGTCGATCGCGGCCTGGCCGATCTCGTCTTCCTCCAGGAGGTCCCCGGTTTTCTCCAGGATGTCCTCGGCGGAGAGCCCGTCGCTCTCTACCGGCAGCGCCGCGTCGATGTCGAGCGCCTGCGGGCCGACGGCGCGTCCCCACTCTGCGGCGATCACTCTGTCGCAGTCCACGTCCAGGGCTGCGAGACCGTCACGGATCCGGGAGAGCAGGCCGGAGACGTCCCGTGCGCCGGTGCCGTGCACGAAGAGCAGCGAAGCGCTCACCGTGATCGCCTCCCCGGCTCCTCCGGAAGGATGGAGCATGGACTCACCGACAAGAATCACGCTATAAGACAAATCGGACATAATTATTTATGTCCGGCAAAATTCTGCGCCTGCTCGGTAAGGCCGCACTCCCGGGTGCCCGGGGTCGCTACCGGGTGGACGGCAGATGCCGCTGAGGCCCCCAGGCGTCGGCGGTCCGGTTGGCCACGACGTGGACGAGGTTGATCGTCAGGATCGCCGGGGCGATCACCGCGATGAAGCCGCCGAAGTCGCGCTCGAAGACCAGGGCCAGGATCACTGCGGTCACCCCGTTCTGCTGGGCCAGGCCGAGATGGATCCGGTCGATCGCCGGCAGGCCGTGGGTGAGCACCAGCGCCGCCAGCATCTGGGCGGCGAAGGCGGCCAGCCCGAGCAGCACGCCCATGCCCATGTTCGCCCCGCCCACCAGCAGCAGCCCCATCAGGAACGCCGACAGCGCGAACGCCGCGCTCACCGCGCGGGCCAGCCAGCGTGAGTCGGGCAGCCGGAGATAGAGCCCGGCGGCCGCCAGGCCGAGCATGAGCGAGCTCCACGCGGCCGACACGACCGCGGTCACCGCCGCCACGTAGCTCAGCACCGGCGGGGCGTTCCTGACCAGCCGCCACACCAGGTAGGCGACCAGCGCGAACAGAGCGTTCAGCCCGAGGTCGGCGAAGTAGGCCGCCGCCTGCCCGCCGTGCTCCGAGCCGCTCACCAGCGCCGCGGCGTACACCGCCAGGATGATCGTCACCGGGTCGTCGAAGGAGGACCAGGCTCCCAGGATCGTCTTGGCCCGGGCGGAGAGGCGGTCGTCCCGCATCACGGAGGCGACCGAGAGCGGGTCGATCTGGGCGACCACCACGGCCATGATCAGGGCGCGCGGGTCCTGCGAGACCAGGTAGACGACCCCGGCGATGAACGCGGTCTTGAGGATCACCCCGACGGTGACCGCCAGCACGATCAGCCGGGTGTGCTCCCGGGCCTCGGCGCGGTCGATGCCGTGCGTGCTGCCGTACAGGCCGACGGCCAGCAGCAGGCTGCTGAACAGCACGTAGGCGGAGGAGTTCTCCAGCCCGCTCAGCCCTCCCAGCTCGGCGGCGAGCCAGCCGAGGCCGACGACGACGATCAGGAGCCCGATTCGGGCCAAGACTCGCTCCCTTGGATGGATCGCAGATGGCCCCCGCGCTCCCGGGGGCGTTCCCGCTGGTTGATGGGGGGAAGGGTGAAGTGACCGCGGATCGTGTCCACCAGTTTCGCCATCTTGTCGTCGGCGACGTCCACCTTGCGCTGGTCGAGCGTCACGCCGATCAGATACCGGGTCTCGTCGACCCAGTAGAAGTACAGCGCGCCGCGCTCGACGTCGAGGACGGTGCGGATGAGGATGCCGCCCTCGATCCGCCGGAGCTGCCGGTTGAGCCGCCCGGTGAGCCAGTTGAGCTGATGGCCGGCCTTCAGGTAGATCCCCCTGCGCTGCTCCTGGTCGGTCTCGTGGAAGAAGTGCGCCAGGTCGGCGTCGTCGAGCACGTCGGTGTAGAAGCAGCAGCGCCCGTCGGCGTAGTAGGCGACGAAGTGCAGGTCGTCCTGGTCGAGCATGGCGACGCAGCTGCCGACCGACTTCTCCACCGACGGGCCGATGCCCGGCATGGTGCGGATCAGGATCTCCGACTCGCCGATCACCTTCCGCTTGGTGGCGGTGGGCATCGGGCCCACCCCGGCGTCGAGGTAGGGCAGGTAGAGGCCCCTGTTGTACTGGATGAGCAGGTAGACGCCGGTGGTGAAGGCGAAGGCGCTCACCCCCGTGGTGATCAGCCCGTGCAGCTCGCCCGGGATGCCGCCCCGCCCCAGGACCGGGCCGAACGCGGCGGCGAACCCCAGGACGCCCTCCCCGGCCGCGGTGACCGTCAGCGCGATCACCATCAGCACCGGGAGCCGGGCCCGGATCCGGCCGAGCACCGTGGCGATCAGCGCGAGGGACAGGATCACGACGACGACCGTGACGGCGCGGGAGACGTTGTAGTCCTCGCCCTCGATGTACCAGGCGAGGATCTCCAGCAGCACGGGCAGCAGGACGAGGGACGCGATGACCGCGGGGAGTCGTGCGAAGCGATCCCTGTCCACGCGATCCGGCCCTTCTCCCGGCGGAAGTGGCATCAGCGTCCATGATCGGCTCTGTGGCCGTCAATGACTCCTGAGGTCATACGTCTACTCCTGGGGTCCTATGTCTACTCCGGACGTCACACGTCCCGCCACCCGTTCGGCGCCCGGCGCGGACGCGGAGAGTCCGGCCGGGCTATGGTCGGTCGGTGGCCATCCTCCCCCTCGCGGCGGCCCTCGCCGGGCTGCTGATCGGCCTGTGCGCGCGCGCCCCGGTGGTGCGCCACTCGGTGGCCGAGGGGGGACCGCTCCGGTCCGGCTGCCCTTCCTGCACGGCCCCGCTGCCCGGCGCGCGCGGCTCCGGTCTCCGCGCGGCCGTCGCCGCCCGGTGCCGGGACTGCTCCGTACGGCTCGGGCCGCCCCCGCTGACGGTGGAGGCCGTCACGGCGCTGCTGCTCGGGGCGCTCGCCTGGAAGGCCGCGGCGGGCGGGACCGCGCCGGGGGCGGCGGCGCCCCTGCCCGGCGTCGCCTGGGCCGCGTGGGCGACGGAAGCCGCGCAACTGGCGGAGCTCGCGGAGCTGCTCGCCTTCTGCTGGCTGGCCGTGCTCTGCACCGTGCTCGCCTTCGTCGACCTGGCCGTACGGCGGCTGCCCGACCGGTTCACCCTCGCCGCAGGCCTGGGCGCCGCAGGGCTGCTGACGGTGGCCGCCGCGACCGGGGGACGATGGCGGGACCTGCTCGGGGCGGGACTGGGCGGGCTCGCGCTGGCGGCCTTCTACCTGCTGCTCTTCCTGGTCAACCCGGCCGGGATGGGCCTGGGCGACGTCAAGCTCGCGGCTGCCCTGGGCGTCGGGCTCGGCTGGCTCGGCCGGGACGCCCTGATCGCCGGGGCGTTCCTGGGCCTCCTGGCGGGCGCGCTCTACGGGGCGGCGCTGATCGCCCTGCGCCGGGGGAGCCGCAAGAGCGAGTTCCCCTTCGGCCCCTTCATGATCATCGGTGCCTTCGCCGTGATCCTCTCCTGACCGATCCCGTACGGCCGGGAGCCCCGGGAGCGGACGCCGGAGCGTGATCGGGGAGCGCCGGAGCCGGACGGGAGGACGCGACGGCCGGGCTCCCGTCATCCGGCGGGAAGCCCGGCCCGGAGTGCGGTAGAACGGTGGTGGACACCGGTCGTCGTGATGCCGTTCCCCGCAGGAGGACTCCCCTCATGTCCCGTACGTGGATCACCCGGCCGGAGAGCGAGCGGGACCTCCCCGCGATCCGCCGGGTCAACCTGGAGGCGTTCCCCACCCCGCTGGAGGCCGACCTCGTCGAGGCGCTGCGCGCCGACCCGGCGTGGATCCCCGGCCTGTCCATCGTGGCGGTGGACGGCGACGGCGCCGTCGCCGGGTACGCCCTGCTCACCCGCTGCCACGTCGGCGACGCCCCGGCCCTGGCGCTGGGTCCCTGCGCGGTCCCGCCCCGCCGCCAGAAGCAGGGCGCGGGATCGGCCGCGATCCGCGCCGGTCTGGAGACCGCCCGCGCCATGGGGGAGAACCTCGTCCTGGTGCTGGGCCACGCCGCCTACTACCCCCGGTTCGGCTTCACCCGGGCGTCCGCGTACGGGATCCGCCCGCCCTTCGAGGTCCCCGACGAGGCGATGATGGCGCTGGTGTTCGACGAGACCCTCCCGGTGCCGAGCGGCGTCATCGCCTACCCTCCGCCCTTCGGCGTCTGATCCCGGAGAAACGCCGGATTCCGGGCGTCAAAGAGTCGTTCCGTCAGGCGGGGAGGGCCGGCACCACCAGTTCTTCGCCGATGAGCTCGTTCAGCCGGCGAGCCTGGTCGTCGTCGAGAAGCATCAGCACCGACGCCTGACCGTTGTCCATGGCGTGGAACCTGCGGTCGCCGTCCTCCAGCTCGCCCATCAGATAGGAGACGACCAGGGGGTCGGCCCAGTCGTCGTCGACGTCGGCGGTCCAGCGCCGCCGCCGGCCGCCGGCGGTGTACTCGATCCAGGCCTCGCCGGTCCCGAGGTCGACATGGTCGCGCAGGTCGGTCAGCGCGTCGGGCCGGCCCGCGATCCGGCAGAGCTGCCGGGCGATCCGGACGTACGATCCGGGGCCCTCGACGCACTCGGTGTCGAAGTTCCACACGCGGTCGGAGAACCGGCGCCCCCACGGCTCCGCCTCGACCTCGATGCCCAGCACGAACAGCAGCAGGGTGAACGGCTCGTGCTCGTACTCCTCGCGCGGGAACGAGTGCAGCAGCTCCTCCACGCTCCTGCCGGGCGCGAGGCCGAGGCCGAGTCCGGCGAGCGCCGCGAGCTGGTCCTCCAGCGTCATGTCCAGCGTCACGGCGTTCGAAAGGAGAGGCCGCGCCCGGCGAGGGTCTCGCGGAGGATGCGCACCGCCTTCGGTCCCACGCCGTGCAGCGCGAGGAGCTCGGCCTCGGTGACGCCGGCGAGCTGCTCCAGGCGGGTGTAGCCCGCGGCCTCCAGCGCGCCCCGGGCCGGGGCGCCTATGTTCGGCAGATCGTTCTCCGCGGTTCCCATGGTTCTCCTTCCTCCGGTCCTGGGATTACCCGTCCTCGAGGCGGCGCAGCAGGGAGCGCTTGGCCGCGGTGAACTCGTCGTCGGTGAGCACGCCCGAGCGGTGCAGCTCGCCGAGTTCGCCCAGCCGCCGGATCACGGTGTCGTGACTCTCCAGTTCGGCGACGCGTCGCAGCAGCGCGTCCTGCCCACCGGACTGGCCGGCCGGCGGCGCGGGCGGCTCCGCGCGCAGGCGCGCGAGCCGGGCCAGCACGGCGGCGGCGACCAGGGCGGTCGTGCCGCCGTAGCGCTGCACGCCCCAGGCCAGGCAGTGCACGTCCTTCTCCGGCGCCCTGGCGGGCGGGCCGCCCTTGAGCCGGAAGCGGAGGAAGCCGTAGCCCAGGCCGTGCTGCGGGGCCCACTCCACGCCCTCCACGTCCGGCAGCGAGAACGCCTGCGGGCCCGCCGACTCCTTGCCCGAGGCGGCGAACAGCGTCCACTCCAGGCGGATCCGCTCGCCGTCGAAGCTGACCGTGCCGTCGCCCGCCGAGGCCGACACCGGGACGGCGGGGCCGGGCAGCAGGAAAGCCTCGGCGGGGCCGTTCGGCACCTGCTCCAGCATCAGGGCCGTGCGCACCTCGTCGACGAGGTACTCGGCCGCCCCGGTGCGATCCTTGGGGACGGCCAGCCGGTAGGGGTCGGCGGAGCCGGTGAGCCGCCCGGCGACCACGTCGGTCAGCGGGTCCGCGCCCGGCCGCAGGCGGAGCTGGACGCCGCCGCCCTTGCGTGACGGCTCGAACGACACGCCGCCGATGGCCGCGAGGGGGACGGCCAGCTCGCCGAGCGTCCTGCGCAGCTCGTGGACGTCGTCTCCGCCCGGCACGATCCGCAGGACCTCGCCGTCGAACGTCCACGCCCCCTCCGGGACCAAGATCTCGGTCATGCCCGTCACCATAGGACATTTCCGGTGTGCTGCGATGTGCCCCCGTCCCCTCTGGGGCGAAGCAGTCGGAACCCGGCCTCAGAACAGGGTGACGGGGTCGCCGAGCCGTACCGGTCCCGGCGCGACCACCGTGGCCAGCGCGTCCAGCCGCATGTCGTGGGAGCGCGCGATGGCCCGCAGCACCAGCGGCGAGTGGGGGAGGTCCTGCTGGGCCTCGTTGACCATCACGCACCGCTCGCTGGAGCGCACGAGCTCCACGCGCAGCGTGCCGCCGATCAGTGCCCCGCGCCCCAGCCACTCGTCCTCCACGAACGGGCGGGTCCCGGGCGGGGTGCGCAGGAGGAGGTTCGGCCGGAAGCGGCGCTCGTCGACCGGGACGCCGGGGACGGCCGCGCGCACCCAGTCGAGGGTGGCGGTGGTCAGGACGCTGAGCGGGAGCTGGTCGAAGTGCGAGATCTCCGCCTCGCGGGCCAGCTCGACGTCGTCACGGCCGAGGTGGCGGCGGAGATAGGCGGTGGCGTCCGGTACGGCGGCGCCGTACGGATCCAGCAGCTCGGGCCACTCGGCCCCGTCGCGGTAGCGGGAGCGCAGCCGGAGCAGGCCGTCCATCCGGCGGAAGCGGCGCGTGTTCTTCCCCGAGCCGAACTTCCCCTCCGCGTCGCGCACCGCGAACAGGCGGTCGCCGACGATGCCCCGCGTGTCGGCGTGCGCCCGTTCCAGCAGCTCACCGCCCGTCGACTTGATCGGATACCGCCAGATCCGCTCGACCGTTCCCATGGTGATCGCCACGGGCGAGACGCTACCGCAGGACGGTGATCGCGATCATTCGTCCACCGGGCGCCCCGGCGGACCGTCCCCCACGGCCGGGGATCGGTCGGCCGGTTCACATGAACCGGCCGGGGCGGGGCATAGGGGCGATCATGAGCTTGGAATGGGAACAGGTCATCGTGGACGCGGCCGATCCGGCGTCCCTGGGCCGCTGGTGGGCCGAGGCGCTCGGCTGGAAGGTCGTCAACGACGCGAGCGACGAGTTCGAGATCCGCCCGGAACCCGATCGCCTGCCCGGGCTGCTCTTCGTGCCCGTCCCCGAGTCCAAGACCGTCAAGAACCGCCTCCACCTGGACTTCCGGCCCGACGACCGGGACGCCGAGGTCGAGCGGCTGCTGGCGCTGGGCGCGCGCCCGGCCGACGTGGGGCAGGGCGTGCAGCCGTGGGTCGTCCTGGCCGACCCGGAGGGCAACGAGTTCTGCGTGCTCGGCGCCCGCCGCTGAGCGGCGTCCGGCAGGTCGTGTCCGGCGGCCGATGTCTCATCAGGTGAGCTGGGACCATTCCAGTGGGCGGCACGTGGAAGACTTGTCCCCATGTTGCGCTGGTTGACCGCCGGAGAGTCCCACGGCCCTGAGCTCGTCGCGATCCTTGAAGGACTGCCCGCAGGGGTGGAGGTGACGACGGCCGACATCGACCGTGCCCTGGCTCGGCGCCGCCTGGGCTACGGCCGCGGCGCCCGGATGAAGTTCGAGCAGGACGTGGTCACCGTCGTGGGCGGCGTACGGCACGGCCGCACGCTCGGCAGCCCGGTGGCCGTCCGCGTGGGCAACACCGAGTGGCCCAAGTGGGAGACCGTCATGGCCGCCGACCCGGTGGACCCGGCGGTGCTGGAGGGCCAGGCGCGCAACGCGCCGCGCTCGCGCCCCCGGCCCGGCCACGCCGACCTCGCCGGCATGCAGAAGTACGGCTTCGACGACGCCCGCCCGGTGCTCGACCGGGCCAGCGCCCGCGAGACCGCGGCCCGCGTCGCCCTCGGCCAGGTCGCCAGGAACTTCCTCAGGCAGGCCCTCGGCGTCGAGATCGTCAGCCACGTCGTCTCGATCGGGGCGGCGCAGACGACCGAGGGCGTCGTGCCCGGCCCCGGCGACATGGACGCCGTCGACGCCGACCCGGTGCGCTGCATCGACCCGGCCGGCAGCGCCGCGATGGTCGCCGAGATCGACAAGGCCCACAAGGACGGCGACACCCTCGGCGGCGTCGTCGAGGTGATCGCCTACGGCCTCCCGCCGGGCCTGGGCAGCTACACCCACTGGGACCGCCGCCTCGACGCGCGGCTGGCCGCGGCGCTGATGGGCATCCAGGCGATCAAGGGCGTCGCGGTCGGCGACGGCTTCGAGACCGCGCGCCGCCCCGGCTCCCGCGCCCACGACGAGATCGAGAACACCCCCGACGGCGTCCGCCGCATCACCAACCGGGCCGGCGGCGTCGAGGGCGGCATGACCAACGGCGAGCCGCTGCGCGTCAGCGCCGCGATGAAGCCGATCTCCACCGTGCCGCGGGCGCTGGCCACGATCGACGTGCTGACCGGGGAGGCCGCCAAGGCCCACCACGAGCGCTCCGACGTGTGCGCGGTCCCGGCCGCCGCGATCGTCGCCGAGGCGATGGTCGCGCTGGTCCTGGCCGACGCGGCGATCGAGAAGTTCGGCGGCGACTCCGTCGAGGAGGTCGCCCGCAACCTGTCCGGATACCTCTCCTCAATGGTGATCAAGTAAATGAGCGGATCGGGAGCTGCAATGGGGCCGCGTGCCGTGCTGATCGGCGCCCCCGGATCGGGCAAGACCACCGTCGGCAGGCTCCTGGCCGAGCGGCTCGGGGTCGCCTTCCGCGACACCGACGCCGACGTGGAGGCCGTGGCGGGCAAGCCGGTGAGCGACATCTTCGTCGAGGACGGGGAGGAGCGCTTCCGGGAGCTGGAGGCGGAGGCCGTACGGCGGGCGCTGGCCGAGCACGACGGGGTGCTGTCGCTGGGCGGCGGCGCGATCCTGGCCGAGGCGACGCGGGAGCTGCTGACCGGCCGCCCGGTGGTCTACCTGGAGGTCGGCCTGTCGCAGGCGGTGTCCAGGGTGGGCCTGGGCTCGGCCCGGCCGTTGCTGGTCCTCAACCCGCGCAGCCAGCTGAAGAAGCTGATGGACGCCCGTCGCCCGATCTACGAGGAGCTGGCCGCCGTCAAGGTCGCGACCGACGGGCGCGGGCCGGGCGAGATCGCGGACGAGATCGTCGAGGGGCTGGGCGCATGAGCGGGGGCGAGGCGCCCGTGACGGCGCGCCTGGAGCGGCTGGCACGGCTGGCGCGCGTGGCGGGGACGGCAGGGGCGGCGGGAGCGGCCGCGGCGGCGAATCTGAAGAAGGTGCGGCGATGACGGTGACCAGGATCCCGGTCCCCGGTGAGGCGCCGTACGACGTGGTGATCGGCACCGGGGTCCTCGGCGAGCTGCCGGGGCTGCTCGGGCCGAAGGTCCGCACCGTCGCGGTGGTGCACCCGGCGAGCCTGCCGGAGATCGCGCGCCCGGTGTGCGGCGCGATCGAGGCGGCCGGATACGAGGTCGTGGCGCTGCCGGTGCCCGACGCCGAGCAGGCCAAGACCGTCGAGGTGGCCGCCGAGCTCTGGTCGGCCTTCGGCCGCTACGGGATCACCCGGTCCGACGCCGTGGTCGGCGTCGGCGGCGGGGCCACCACCGACCTGGCCGGCTTCGTGGCCGCCACCTGGCTGCGCGGGGTCAAGGTCGTGCAGGTCCCGACCACCCTGCTCGGCATGGTGGACGCCGCGGTCGGCGGCAAGACCGGCATCAACACCCCCGAGGGCAAGAACCTCGTGGGCTCCTTCCACCCGCCGGCCGGGGTCCTGTGCGACCTGGCCACGCTGGTCTCGGTGCCCCGCGACGACTACGTCGGCGGCCTCGCGGAGATCATCAAGGGCGGCTTCATCGCCGACCCGGTGATCCTGGACCTCATCGAGGCCGACCCCGAGGGCGCCCGGCTCCCCGAGGGGCGGCACACCCGGGAGCTGATCGAGCGGAAGATCCGGATCAAGGCCGAGGTCGTCGGCGCCGACCTGCGCGAGGGCGGGCTGAGAGAGATCCTCAACTACGGCCACACCCTGGCCCACGCCATCGAGCGGGTCGAGGACTACCGGATGCGCCACGGTGAGGCCGTCGCCATCGGCATGGTCTACGCCGCCGAGCTGTCCCGCCTGGACGGCCGGATCGGCCCCGAGGTCGTGGAGCGCACCCGGTCCATCCTGAGCTCGGTCGGCCTGCCCACGGCCTACCGCCGGGAGGCCTGGTCCGCGCTCCGCGATCACATGCGGCTGGACAAGAAGAGCAGGGGCGCCACGCTGCGCTTCGTCGTCCTGGACGACCTGGCCAAAGTGTCCCCGCTGGAGAACCCGCCGGAGGATCTGCTGGAAGCCGCCTACCGCGCGGTCGCCCGATGACGGGGCCGGGGGCGGCCCCGACGCGGCGAGCGGAGCGGGCGGCGAAGGACGATTCGCCCGCGCGGCGAGTGAGGAGCGGTGAGTAACCAGATGAGGCGCGTCTACGTTCTCAACGGCCCGAACCTGTCCCGGCTCGGCACCCGCGAGCCCGACGTCTACGGCGCGGAGACCTTCGCCGACCTGGCCGCGCTCTGCCGGGAGACCGGCCGGGAGCTGGGCCTGTCGGTGGAGGTCAGGCAGACCGACGACGAGGCGGAGCTGGTGGCCTGGCTGCACGAGGCGGCCGACGCCAGGATCCCGGTCGTGCTGAACCCGGCGGCGTTCACCCACTACTCCTACGCGCTGCGCGACGCCATCGCCCAGCGCACCGCGCCCCTGGTGGAGGTGCACATCTCCAATCCGGCCGCGCGGGAGGAGTTCCGGCACACCTCGGTGGTGGCCGCGGTGGCCACCGGCACCATCGCCGGGTTCGGTCTCTCCTCCTACGTCCTGGCGCTGCGGGCCATAGCCGACGCCGCCTGAGCGGCCGGGCGGGGCGGCTGAGGCGCCCGGGCCTACGAGGTGTAAGTTCTCCCCATAAATTGAAATTTGTACTTTTTGTAGACGAATGACCGGTTGCGGCTGAGCGCCGCGATCGCAGGACCGGGGGATCCGTGACGCGCTATCGCTCCTTCGTCGCTCTCGGTGACAGCTTCACCGAGGGGCTCAACGACCCCGCCGTGGACGGCGACGCCGTCGGCCCGGCCGGGGCCGGCCGCTTCCGCGGCTGGGCCGACCGGGTGGCCGAGCGCCTGGCCGCGCTCGAGCCGGAGTTCCGCTACGCCAACCTCGCCGTGCGCGGCAAGCTCATCGACCAGATCGTCGCCGACCAGGTCCCGGTCGCCGTGGAGATGCGCCCTGATCTGGTCAGCTTCTGCGCCGGGGGAAACGACCTGCTCCGGCCGGGCAGCGACCCGGACCGGATGGCCAAGAAGCTGGCGGGGGCCGTACGGGATCTGCGGGCCACCGGGGCCGAGGTGCTGCTGTTCACCGGGGTGGACCCGCGTGACACTCCGATCATGCGCCGGGCCCGCGGCACCTTCGCGACCTTCTACCTGCACGTGCGGTCCATCGCCGACCTGTACGGCTGCCGCCTGGTCGACCAGTGGTCGATGCAGGGCCTGCGGGACTGGCGGGCCTGGAGCGACGACCGCCTGCACATGAACGAGGAGGGCCACCGGATCGTGGCCGCCAGGGTGTGCGAGGTCCTCGGCGTTCCCGGCGAGGACGACTGGCGGGTGACCTGGCCGCCCCGCGAGAACGTGGACCCCCGGGCCAAGCGCCGCGAGGACGTGCAGTGGGTGCGCACGCACCTGGGGCCGTGGGTCGTGCGCCGCCTGCGCGGACGCTCCTCCGGCGACGACCTCGACCCCAAGCGCCCGGACCTCAAGCCGTTCGCCGAGTGATCGTCCGCGCTGCCGTACGGGACGGCCGGACGCTCAGTGATCGAGCCGGTCGGCCAGGAGCGAACGGCAGAAGTGGCACTTGTAGAAGACCGTCCCGACCTCCCGCCACCTGCGGTTGAGGAGGAACAGGCGCAGGACGGGATAGGGGACGCCCTCCTCCTCCGTCAGCGCGGTCCACTCGGCCTTGCCGGGCAGGAAGACCCGGGTGCGGGCGATCCTCCGCAGCCGCTGCGGCTCGATGCCGAGGTCGATGCCGTCGTCGGCCGACTCCAGGACGGTGGCGAGGTTCTCGATCTCGGCGTCGCACGCGGCGTGCAGGGCCTTGATCGGCAGCATGCGCGAGGAGAGACCTGAGAAGTAGATCCTGGCGATGCCCGCGATCATCCGCACGAGGTTGTCGTCGTCGACGTCGTCGACGTCGGGCAGGACCTCGGTGAGCCGCTCCATCAGCTCGCCGAACCGGAGGTCCCGCTCCAGGAGCGGGTCCGGTGAGCCGGCCGGATCATCCCGGTCCTCATCGTCCAGGCCGTCGCGGATGCCTCGGGCGTCTGGGTCCTCCCAATCGTCCAGGCCGTCCTGGATGCCTCGGACCTCCGGGTCCTCCCAGCCGTTCAGGTCCTCCCGGAGACCCCGGACGTCCGGGTGGGACGGCCACCGGCGCCGCCCGGCCCCGCGCGGGAAGGACGGGCGGAGGTCGGCCCCGGCGGCGGGCTCCGCCCTGACGTACATGACGAGCACGCCGGCGAGCACCGCCAGGACGATGACCGTGACGGCGGCGATGAGCCACAACACGATCGTCGCGACGGCGCCGGCGATCGCCCCGGCGGCCTCCCCGACCGAGGGATAGCTGACCATCGCCCAGACGAGGGCTCCCACGGCCCCGCAGAACAGCAGCAGCTTGACCAGCCGCCACCCCGCCTGGCTGCCGAGGAAGGCCAGGAACACGGCGAGCAGGACAGCGAAGATCGGCTCTTCGAGCAGGGCGATCGCGCGTCCCCAGATGTCGGTGCCGGCCAGGTCCATGACCGAATCCCCCTCTGACGTCCTGCCGACGGCGTCGGCGTCTCCGGACCGGATGCGATGACGGCCGAGGAGCCGGGAGGCGGGACGGCCGGCTTCTCGTCCGTAGGGTCAGACGTAAACCGCGCCGGGTTCGTTCAGGGAGATCTCGTGACGGCGGCCCTCACGACGCCGACAGGCGCCTGAGCGCCTCCCGGACCTTGGCCGGATCGTTCGTGGGCCAGAAGGGCGGCAGGGAGGCCCGCAGGAACCCGGCGTAGCGGGCGGTGGCGAGACGGGGGTCGAGGACCGCGACCACGCCCTTGTCGTGCTGGCTGCGGAGCAGGCGCCCGGCCCCCTGGGCGAGCAGCAGGGCGGCGTGGGTGGCGGCGACCGCCATGAAGCCGTTGCCGCCCTTGGCGGCGACGTGACGCTGCCGGGCCGAGCTCAGCGGGTCGTCGGGGCGGGGGAACGGGACGCGGTCGATGATGACCAGCCGGAGCGAGGGGCCGGGCACGTCCACCCCCTGCCAGAGCGACAGGGTGCCGAACAGGCAGGTCGGCTCGTCCTCGGCGAACTGCTTGACCAGCAGCATCGTGGAGTCGTCGCCCTGGCACAGCAGCGGCACGCTCAGCCGGTCGCGCAGGGCCTCGGTGGCGGCCTTGGCCGCGCGCATCGAGGAGAAGAGGCCGAGGGTGCGGCCTCCGGCGGCCTCGATCAGCTCGGTGATCTCCTCCAGGTACTCCTCGGGCAGGCCGTCGCGGCCCGGCTGGGGCAGGTGCTTGGCGACGTAGAGGATGCCGCTGCGCGCGTGGTCGAAGGGGGAGCCGACGTCCATGCCGGACCAGTCCCTGCCCCCGTCGCCGTCCCCGTCACGGGAGCTCGGGCCCGAGCCGAGGCCCCACTGGCGGGCCAGGCCGTCGAACGTGCCGCCCAGCGCGAGCGTGGCGGAGGTCAGCACGACGGTGCGGTCGCCGAACAGCTTGTCGCGGAGCATCCCGGCGACCGTCAGCGGCGCGACCCGCAGGATGGGCGGGCGACGCTCGGTGGCGCCGTCCAGCCAGACCACCTCGGCCCGGTCGATCTCCTCGGCGTGGCCGAAGGCGTCCAGCATCCGCTGGGCGGTGTCGTGGACCTCGTCCAGCGCGGTGAAGGCGGCCTTGCGCAGCCCCGCGCCCTCCGGGTCGTCCTTGTCGCCGGAGTTGCGGGGGCCCAGCGCCGTGATGCAGGCCCACGCCGCGTCACGGACCAGGGCGAGGGTCAGGCCGAGAACCTGGGGCAGCTCGTCCAGCCGTCCGGGGGGAGCGGCGGCCAGCAGCGCCTTCAGGTCTTCGCCGGCCTGCAGGAGCCGGTCGGAGACGCCCTGCTCGATCAGCCGCCCGACCCGGCTGACGGCCACGCTGACCATGCCGTCCGACAGCTCGCCGCTCACCACGGAGGTGACCCGGTCGACCAGCTCGTGGGCCTCGTCGACGATGACGACCTCGTGCTCCGGCAGGAGCGGGAGGTCCTCCATCGCGTCGATCGCCAGCAGCGCGTGGTTGGTCACCACGACGTCCGACTCGCCCGCGCGGGCGCGGGCCAGCTCGGCGAAGCACTCCATCCCGCTCGGGCAGCGCTGCGCGCCCAGGCACTCTCTGGAGCTCACCGAGAACTGCCGCCAGGCCTGCTCGTTGACGCCCGGGACCAGCTCGTCGCGGTCACCGGTCTCGGTCTCCTCCGCCCACTCCTGGATGCGCTGGACCATCCGCCCGGTGGCGCTCACCTCGCGCGGGTCGAACAGCTGGTCCTGCTCGTCGTCGGGCCAGCCCGCGGCGGCCTTGTAGCGGCACAGGTAGTTGCGGCGGCCCTTGAGGATCGCGAACGTCGGCTCGTGCGGGAGGACCTGGGCCAGCGCCTTGGCCAGGCGGGGCAGGTCGCGGTCGACCAGCTGGCGCTGGAGCGCGATCGTGGCGGTGGAGACGACGACGGCGCCCTCGGAGGTCATCGCGTGCCGGATCGAGGGGACCAGGTAGGCCAGGGACTTGCCGGTGCCGGTGCCCGCCTGGACGGCCAGGTGGTCGCCGGAGTCGATCGCCCGCTGCACGGCCGCGGTCATCGCGATCTGGCCCGGCCGTTCGACGCCGCCGACGGCCTCGACGGCCACCCGCAGCAGCTCGTCGACCGGGGGCAGATCCGCGGCCGAGGCTCTCCGGGAGGCCCCGGCGGAGGCGTCCGCGGAGGGCTCGGCGGGGGTTCCCGCGGAGACGTCGGCGGAGGTCCCGGCGGGGGTCTCGGCGGGGGCTTCGGCGGGGGTGAGGGCGTCGGTCGGCACGGCAGTCAACCGTACCCGCTCGTCCCGACAACCGGGGCTGGCTCCGTCCGGTCACCGAGCGAACGCGTCCCGGCATTCGGGGACCCGCAGTCCGCATTCCGTGGCAGACTGGCGGAACCACCCCGGCTCGGACCGGTGCGAGAAGTGGAGATGGGCCTTCCCTCCGGTGGCATTGGGGCTGAAGATGGGGACGGTAAGACTGGTTCGGTAGGGTTTCCTGAGGTCGAGTGGACGAATAAAGGCTGGTTAAAGGAACATGTCCTCCATGTCGGAAGTTGTCCCGTTGCCCTCGTTCGGTGAAGTGTTCTTCGACGAACGCGGCCAGGAGCGGGTGCTCCGCGTCACCTGGCACGAGGGAACGCTCGTGCTGAGCCTGTGGCGCGGAGAGATGTGCACCGCCAGTTTCCGCATGCCCATGGACGACGTGGCCCGCCTGGTCGACACCCTGGACCAGGGCTTCGTCGACGCCGGCGGCCGCTACCCCGACGAGGTGGACGAGCACGCCCAGGCGCACGGGCACGGCGAGTTCCCCGGCACCGGACAGTATGCCCGGCCCCGTCCCGAGGACTACGCCCACCCCCAGTCGCCGCAGGCCCCGCCCCAGGCCCACCCGCAGCAGTACGCCGACCCGGCGGCCGGACCGGTCGCCGCGCCGCCGGAGGATCCGCGCCAGCCTCCCGTCCTCGGCCCCAACGACGTGCTGGTGGCCCGGGGCAGCACGCCCCCGCCGGACCGCTTCCACGACCGCGCGCCCGGGTACGGCGCGGCCGACGCGGTGCCGCGCGAGAACCTGATCGTCGGCGACTCCCTGCCCTACGGCCAGCCCCACCTCACCGATCCGGCGGGCCCGGGCGATCAGCCGTACTCCACGGCCGGCGCCCTCGGCGACCAGTCCTACCCGCCGCCGGGCGGCTACGGCGTCCCCCAGCCCGCCTCCTACGGCGCGCCGCAGGCCGACGCCTACGGGACGCCGCAGCTCGACGGCTACGGGCCGGCCGATGCGTACGGCGCCCCGCAGCGTCCCGCGGACCCCTTCGCCGGGCAGCCCGCCGACCCCTTCACCGCCCAGCCAGCGGACTCCTTCCCCCCGCAGCAGCCGGTGGACCCCTTCGCCACGCAGGCCGCGGACCCCTTCACGGCCCAGCAGCCGGTGGACCCCTTCGCCCCGCCGCCCGCCGGTTCCTTCGCCGGGCAGCCCGCGGACCGCTACGCCGCCCAGCAGCCGGTGGACCCCTTCGCCCCGCCGCCCGCCCGGCAGCGGCCGGCCGACCGCCCGGTCGACCCCTTCACGCCGCACGTCGAGCAGTTCCCGGGCCCGGCCTCCCACGAGGCCTACCCGGCCCAGGGCCACTCCACCGACCCGTTCGGCTTCGCGGCCCAGAGCTCCCAGGGCAGGCAGGCCGGCCACGAGGCCCCCGCGTCCGACCCCTACGGCTACCCCGCGTCCGCCCCGTCGCAGCCCTTCGCGTTCGGCGAGTCCCGGCACGCCTCCGGGCAGCCGCTCCCCCAGGGAGGCCACCCGGCCGACCTGCGCGACCTGTACGGCCCGCCGTCCGGCTACGAGCCGCAGGCCGTGGACCACTCCGACCCGCTGAACTTCCGCGGGCACCAGGCCGAGCAGCATCTCTCCCGTCCCTACGTGCAGGAGCAGCCGCACTCCACCGGGGAGCGGCTCCGTCCCGAGCCGGGGTACGACGACCGGGACGACCGCCGCGGCTGGTGAGCACCCGGTCCGGTCGCTGAGGCGGACTCCGTGATCCCTTAAGCTGGTCCCGCCTGACCGGCAGGGGGTGGGATGAACCAGGCGACCGTGGTGCAGCTGCTCGTCGTCCCCGTCATCTCGGTCGCGGTGGCCGCCCTGGCCAGGCGCCGGGGGTGGTCCGCGCCGCTGCTGCTGGTCGTGGCCGGGCTGGTGTTCTCGCCGTTCGTGCCGATGTACGAGCTGGACCACGAACTGGTCCTGCTGGTCTTCCTCCCGCCGCTGCTCTACTCCGCCGCGGTCGACAGCTCCTACCTGAGGCTCAAGACCGTCCGCAGGCCGGTCCTCCTGCTGTCGGTCGGGCTGGTGCTGTTCAGCACGCTGGTGATCGGCTGGGTCGTCCACCTGCTCCTGCCGGACCTGCATCCGGCCGCGGCCTTCGCGCTCGGCGCGATCGTGGCCCCGCCCGACGCGGTCGCCGCGGTGGCGGTGGCCCGCAGGCTGGGGCTGCCCCGCAAGGTGGTCACCATCCTGGTGGGCGAGAGCCTGTTCAACGACGCCACCGCGCTCACCGCCTATCGCGTGGCCGTCGCCGCCGTCCTGGGGGAGACCGTCACCTGGCTGGACGCCGTCGGCCGGTTCGCCTACGCGGCCGCGGGCGGCGTGGTGATCGGCCTCGCGCTGGCCTGGCTGCTGGTCCGGACGCTGCGGATGCTCAAGGACGCCCTGATCGAGAACACCGTCCTGCTGCTCACCCCGTTCGCGGTCTACCTCGCGGCCGAGGCCGTGCACGCCTCCGGGGTGGTCTCCGTGGTGATCGTCGGCCTCGCCGTCGGGCACCGGCTCCCGCGCGGCGGCTTCGGCACCCGGCTGATGTCCGACGTGATCTGGCGGGTCGTGGACCTCTTCCTGGAGTCGATCGTCTTCCTGCTGATCGGCCTGCAGATGTGGCCGATCGTCAGCGTGCTCGACTGGTCCGACCCGTGGAAGCCGCTCACGATGGCCCTGGCGGTCTTCGCCGTCGCCGTCGTCGCCCGGATCGTCTGGGTGGTGCCCGCCACCTACCTGCCCCGGATCATGTCGCCCGGGATCCGTCGGAACGAGCCCGAGCCGCCGCCCTGGCAGAACGTCGCGATCGTCGGCTGGGCGGGCATGCGCGGCGTCGTCTCCCTGGCCGCCGCCTTCGCCCTGCCGGACTTCCCCGGCCGGGACACGCTGCTCTTCCTCACCTTCACGGTGGTGATCGGCACCCTGCTGCTCCAGGGCCTGTCGTTCCCCTGGCTGATCCGGCGGCTGAGGGTCTCCACCGAGCAGGAGGCCTTCGCCGACGACCTGGCCGAGGCCGCCGCCCAGCAGGCCGCCGCCGGGGCCGCCCTGGCCCGCCTGGAGGAGCTGGTGGCCGACGGCGTCGCCGAGGTCCACCGGGAGGTGGTGGAGCAGCTCAGGCTCCGCGCCGAGCGCCGTACGCTCAGCGCCTGGGAACGCCTGGGCGGCGGCACGGGCCACGAGGGCGAGGAGACGCCCGGCACCGTCTACCGGCGGCTGCGCCGGGAGATGCTGGCGGCCGAGCGCGAGGTGTTCGTACGGCTGCGCGACGAGCGCCGCATCGACGACGAGGTGCTCCGCCGGGTCATCCAGGAGCTCGACTTCGAAGAGGCGACGCTGGCCCGCGACTGACCCGGAGCCGCACCGGGAAAGCCCGTCGCCCGGGTTTGAGGGAAAGTCCGCCGTCCCGGGCTTGAGGTTCCCGCGCGGCAAGGTTCTAGATTCGGCGCATGGTGGAGGGACCCGAACTGATCACGGTCGGCCGGCTGGCACGCCGCGTCGGCCTGACGGCGAAAGCGCTGCGTCACTACGACCGCATCGGCCTGCTGGTGCCCGCCGTGGTCGAGCCCGGCAGCGGATACCGCTACTACGGGCCCCAGCAGGTCGCCCACGCCCGCCTGATCCGGCTGCTGCGCTCGGTCGACGTGCCCCTGGAGCAGGTGCGGGCGTGTCTGGCGGCCTCCGATGACGAGGCCGCGATCCGGCGGGTGCTGGCCCGGCACCGCCGCCGCCTGCAGGCACGCCTGGACCGGACGCGCGGGGACCTGCACCGCATCGATCATCTTCTCGAGGACGGAGTCACGACGCTCATGGCAGACAACACGGACCCTCACGGCTTCGCCGGCTCGGCGGACGGGCAGCGGCAGCTGGCCGTCGACCTGTTCAACGAAGTGTGGCGATTGCTGGAGAAGGAGGGCCGCACGGCCGACGACGACGATCGGATGCTGCACATGGCCCACGCCTCGCGCTACCACTGGGGCCAGGTCGGCGCCCCGGTCAACCGCAGCCGGGGTGAATGGCAGTGCTCACGGGTGTACGCGGTCCTGGGGCGCGCCGAGCCGGCACTGCATCACGCCCGCCGCGGCCTGGAGATCTGCCGCGCCCACGGCATCGGGGACTGGGATCTGGCCTTCGGCTACGAGGCCCTGGCCCGCGCCAGCGCGGTGGCCGGTGACCGGGAGCAGGCCCGCGCGTGGACCGAACAGGCGCTGGCGGCCGCCGAGGACATCGCGCAGGACGAGGACCGCGAACTGCTGCTCACCGACCTGGAGACCATCCCCGCCCAGCCGCGTTTCTGGTGAGCGGACGCCGGCTCCTCCGGCCCGCGCCACAGGACTCCGGGATGTGGCCGCCGCTGCGGGAAGCGGTGGTGTTCCGTTGCGGTCACTGGATCAGGCAACTGATTTCGTTGACATATGGCGAATCTTCTCCGGAATCGGTACCGTACCGCCATGAAGATCACCGAGACCGACCGCACCCGGCACCGGCGCCTCCGCGAGCAGGGCAGCCTCGACCGCGATGATCTGCACGCGGTCCTCGCCGCCGGGTTCGTCTGCCACCTCGGGGTCGTCGTCGACGGCTGCCCGATGGTGGTGCCCACCGTCTACGGCCTGAGCCCGGACCGCGAGACGGTGTACTTCCACGGCTCGGTGGCCAGCCGGAGCCTGGCGGAGGCGCCGGAGGCCACCGTCTGCCTCACGGTGACGCACGTGGACGGGCTGGTGCTGGCCCGGTCGGTGTTCGAGCACGGGGTGAACTACCGCTGCGCCATGATCTACGGCGTGCCGAGGCTCGTCACCGACCCCGGGGAGAAGCTCGCCGGGCTGCGCCGCCTGACCGAGCACGTGACCCCCGGCCAGTGGGACTACGCCCGGCGGCCCAGCCGCAAAGAGCTCGCGGCGACCGCGCTGCTGGCGCTGAGCACCCGTGAGGCGTCGGTGAAGATCCGCACCGGCCCGCCCGAGGACGGCGACGGCCCCGACGCCGCGCTCGGCCTCTGGGCGGGCGTCCGCCCGCTGCGGACGGTCTGGGACGCTCTCGAACCCGACCCGCTGCTGCCCCCCGGCATCGACGCCCCGCCCCACCTCCGCTGACACCTGCCCGCGCGCACCTGCCCGCCTGCCCGCGCTCCCGTCCCGGACCGTCGCCGTTCGCGGGAAACCCTCAGGCCGGAGCGGTGCCCGGCCGATGGGGAGGGAACGACCCCAGAACGTACGCGACGGGAGAGGCGATGGTAGGGCGACCGATGTTGTTCCTGCTGTTCGCGCTGTCGGCGGTGGTGGCCACCGTGGTCGCCGTCGTCGGCCGGCGGCGCCGGAGCACGGCCTCGGCGGTCGGGGCGCTGGCGTTCCTGGCCGCGGGCATCGCCGGGTGGTCGGCCGCGGACGCGCTGCTGGCCCTGATCGATGACGCCCGGATCGCCCGGGTGTTCCAGACGGTCAAGTTCCTGGCCATCGGCATGGTCCCCGCGGGCCTGTACTGCCTGTCGCTGGCCGTGGCCGACCGGCGCTGGCGCCCTTCGCGGCGCATGGCGGTGCTCCTGGGCGTCGAACCGGCGCTGGTGCTGGCCGCGATCGCCACCAATCTCTGGCACCACGGGTTCTTCCTGGCCGCCGACAACGTCGACCCCCACGGCGTCTCCACCCCCGAGGTGGGTCCGCTGTTCTGGGTGCACACCGCCTACAGCTACCTGCTGCTGGCCGCCGCGCTGGTCCGCCTGCTGCATTCGTGGATCACCGGGCCGCCCGCCCAGCGCAGCCTGTACGGCGCGATCCTGGCCGGGGCCTCCGTGCCCATCGCGGCCAACGTCGTCAGCCTGGCCGGGCTGATCCCGGTCACCGGACTGACCTCGGTCGGCTTCTCCGTCACGGTGGTCATCATCTACTGGACGCTGGTCCACCGGTCCCTGCCCGAACTGGTGCCGGTGGCCCGCGAACGCGTCTTCGACATGATCGACGACGCGGTCGCCACCATCGACGCCTCGGGCCGGATCCTGGACCTCAACACCGCGGCCGGGCAGCTGCTGCTCCGGCTGGCCCCCGGCCTGCCGGAACGGCTCATCGGACTCCCGCTGGCCGACCTGCTCGGCGGGCTGCCCCCGGCCGACGGCGGGGAGATCGAGACGGCCCTCACCGACGGCTCGGGCCGTCCGGTGGAGCTGAACGTGCGCACCAGCGTGCTGCGCGACAGCCGGGGCGGTCACGCGGGCTGGGCCATCCTGGCCCGCGACGTCACGGCGCTGAACCGGCAGCGGCGGGAACTGGAGCAGGCCAACGCCCAGTTGCTCCGGCAGCGCACCGACCTGGAGAGCGCCAACGCCCGCCTGCACGACAAGCAGCAGCAGCTGGAGGACTCCAACGCCCAGCTGCACCGGCAACTGCGCACCATCGAACTGCTCCGCGCCGACCTGGTGGAGCAGGCCACCCGGGACGCGCTGACCGGACTGCACAACCGCCGCCACCTGATGGAGGAGCTGCGGCGCGAGATGGCCGGGGCCGCCGCGGACGGCCGGCCGCTCAGCGCGGCACTGCTGGACATCGACCATTTCAAGCAGGTCAACGACCGCTACGGCCACCGTGCCGGGGACGAGGTCCTGACCTGGTTCGCCGGCCTGCTCGGCGAAGGGTTCCGCCGCGACGACGTCGTGGCCCGCTACGGCGGCGAGGAGTTCGTGGTGGTCTTCCCCGGCGCGACCGCCGAGCAGGCCCGCGCGCGGGTGGAGACGCTGCGCGAGCGGGTGGCGGGACAGGAGGTCCGCGCCGACGAGCACGAGCTGCGCGTCACGTTCAGCGCGGGCGTGGCCGCCGTGATGCCCGGCCAGAGCCCCGACGACCTGCTGCAGGCCGCCGACGAGGCGCTGTACGCGGCCAAGCGCGGCGGCCGGAACCAGACCAGGGTCGCCGCGGGCCCGCAGCCGGAGACGTCTCACCGCGCGGCGTGAGCCCTGCCGCTCATGCGGGAATCGCGGGGATCGCGGGACGACCGGCCGCTCGGCGTACCGGACACTCCAGCGCGAGCCCGGCGGCGCGGCAGCGGCCCGCGAGTTCCCCGGCGGTCTCCGGCCGCCGGTCGGCCAGGTCCGCGGCATCCTCACCGTAAGGGTTGAGATGTATAAGACCATTACATCAGTCTGATCCGCATGACGCACCACACCGATGTACGGCAGGCCGCCGAGGACGGCGGCGGATTCCTCCTCCGCACGCGGCGATACCGGTGGGTCATCCTCGGCGTCGCCACGCTCACCCAGGCCACCTCCGGCTTCTTCGTGCAGGGCATCGGGGCGATGAGCGCCCACCTGCAACGTGACCTGCACCTGAGCACGGCCCAGCTGGGTCTCCTGCTCTCGGCGGCCCAGCTGGTCCCCCTGATCGGGTTGTCGGTGGCCGGGGAACTGCTGGACCGCCACAACGAGCGCTGGGTCGTCGGGATAGGCGCCTGCGTCGTCGCGGTGAGCCTGGGCGCGGGAAGCATGGCGTCGGGATACGCGTCGCTGCTGCTCGTCCTGCTGATCGTCGGCGCGGGATACAGCACCGTCCAGCCCGGCGGCAGCAAATCGGTGGCGTCCTGGTTCGACGCCTCCCAGCGAGGGCTGGCGATGGGCGTCCGGCAGGCGGGCCTGCCCCTGGGCGGCGTACTCGCCGCGGCCGTGCTCCCCCTCCTCGCCGCGGCTCTCGGCTGGCGGGCGACGCTCGTGGCCGGAGGCCTCGTCGCGCTGCTGGGAGCCGTCGTCTTCATGTGCTTCTACCGTCGGCCACCGGCCCAAAGCCCTCCTCGGGACGGCGTTCCTCGGGATGGCGTTCCTCGGGACGGCGCCTCCCGGGACGCGGAGCCGCGTGCCTCGCGCGCGGCCCGGTTCGGCGCCCGGCTGCGGATGCTCCGCGAACCGTCCATGGTGAAGATCGTCCTGTCCGGCACGTGCCTGGTCTCGGTGCACAGCGGCATAGGCGTCCTGACCGTGCTGTACCTCCACGAGACGACGTCCGTCGGAGCGGGTCCGGCGGCTCTCGTCTTCGTGGCGGCCCAGGCGGCGGGCGTCGCCGGCCGCATCTGCCTGGCGGCCTGGAGCGACCGCAGCAGGTCCGGGCGCTACACCTCCGTTCTGACCTGCATGGTCGCGGTGACCGCGGGGATGGTGGCGTTGACGACCCCCGTGGGGCGTTCGCCGGTGGCGGCCTGCCTGCTGTTCGTCTGGCTCGGCTTCTTCGGGATCGGCTGGTACGGCCCCTGGGTCGCCCATCTGGCCGAATCGGCGCCACCGGGCAGGACGGGATTCGCCCTCGGCCTGGCCATGTCCGTCAACCAGATCGCCGTCATCCTGGCGCCGCCCGCCCTCGGCCTGCTCAAGGACCTGACCGGCAGCTTCGTGCCGGCCTGGGGCCTTCTCGCTGCGATGACCGCCGTCACCGTGACAGTCACCTTCCGGCCCCGGAGCGGCCGGGCGCGAGAGTGACGAGCGGGCGGGCCGGGATCCCCGAACTGCTGATCGCGTCACCGGCGCTGCTGAACAACGTCATCGCGCCGCTGCCCACGGTCCAGGAGCCCGGTCCGGTGACGGAGGTCAGGAGCGGGACGGCGACCAGACCAGCAGGCCCAGGCACATCTCGTCGCTGGTGCCCTCGCCCCAGACCACGTACCGCGCCGGCAGGTCGCGCAGGGCGGGCAGCTGCCTGCGCAGGCCCGCGTCGTGGGTGCAGGTCACCCGGAGGGTGTCGCCGGCCTTGACCTCGACCGGCTGCTCCAGCGGGCGGATGGCCTGCTCGTCGAAGTTGTAGTTCGGGATGTCGAGCAACGTCTTCGCCCCCGGCGTGCCGGGGTTGAGCTCCACCTTGATGGCGCGGCCGAGCAGGTGCATGTGCCCGGCGGTGGCGTGGACGGTGCCGGGGGCCTCGGCCTTCTGGTCGCAGTGCTGGGTGGGCCCGGCCTTGGGCAGCGTGCCCCCGCCGCAGAACTGGCCCAGGCCCTCGATGGCCCCCCGGGACTGCTCGCCGAAGCGCTGGATGACGTCGCGGACGGCGGCCCCGCGCTCGCACAGCGGGCCCGACTCCCCGGACGCGCAGGGCAGCTCGACCGGGGCCGCGAGGGTCACGGTCTCCAGCGGCTCGCGGTCGGTCGCGCCGTCGGCGAGGCGGAGCCGGATCGCCGACCGGTCGCTCCCGCCCGCCGCGCCCCCACTGGCGAGCAGGTTGTAGTGCACCTGCATGATCAGCTTGCTGCCGGGCGGCATCGCGTAGCCGAGCTTCTCGTCCAGGAGGGTCTCATCGGCTCCGGGCGCCCAGTGGCCGACCCAGGCGCCGTCGCCGACCCCGGCGTCGCCGAAGCAGGTCCATCCCTCACCCGGGGTGCGCTCATCCAGGGTGCGGGCCTTCTCGGCCTGCTCGGCGTCGACGCGGAAGACGATCGCGTGGTGGACGAGGTCGGTGTTCTGCGGCAGGAACTGGCTGCCGGTGAGGAACGCCTTCTCGTCCAGCTCGGGATCCAGCAGGAAGCAGCGGTACTCGTCGGTGCCGCCGGAGGGGGCCTTCGGGGTGTACGGCTCGGGCAGGGTGAGGGTGGCGAACCGCTCGGAGTCCCGCAGCGGCGCCGCGGGCGGGGGCTCGGCGGAGCTCCCGTGACCGCCGTGCGCTCCCGGCGTCCCGGACGCCGTGCCCGGGGTGGCGCCCGCACCGGCCGTCGTGTCCGTGCCGGGGGTCGCGCTCTGACCGTGGGCGGTCGCCGGATGCTCCTGCCCGCCGCATGACGCGACGAGAAGGACGGCGGCCAGCGCGGCGGTCGCCGTACCCGCCCATCGTGCCCGCCGCCGGATCGTGTGTTCCATGGCGTCTCCTGCTCCCCCGAGGGGCTCGGCATGCGCCGGGGGCCTGATCCCCGGTCACGATCTCAAGCCCAGACTCCCCGCTCCGGCGGCGGGCGGCCATCCGCCGAAAGGACGGAAAGCCTCGTCCCCAGGATCGAGGGCTCCCTCATCCACGAGTCCCCCATCCGGAGGGTTCCTCATCCGGGCGTATCAGGCGGCGGCCGCGGGGCCGGAGGCGGTCCCGCGCCCGCCCCTCAGCCGAGGTCCCGCGCCCGTCCCTCAGCCGATGGTCTCGTCGACGTAGCACCAGCGCCACGTCTCGCCCGGTTCGAACGACGCGATGACGGGGTGGCCGGTCTCCGCGAAGTGGGCGGTGGCGTGCTTGTTCGGCGAGGAGTCGCAGCAGCCGACATGACCGCAGGACAGACAGCGGCGGAGGTGCACCCAGCGGCTGCCGGAGGCGAGGCACTCCTCGCACCCCCCGGGCGTGCGCGCGGGCGGGTCCTGGACGGCGGTCAGGTGGTCGCAGGCGGACATGTCTTCCCTTCACGGATGTGCGGACGTACGGCGACGCCCCCGGCGGCCGGGAGGCCGGGGCCGGGAACGCGAGCCAGGGAGATCGTACGTCTAGAGCCATGTTCCGATTTGGACACCTCTCGCCGGACCTATTGATCAGGGGGAGCCGGTGACTCACTCTGGCCTTCATCGGGGGGTGACCTAGGCCACAGACCCAGGGAGCCCGATGCTGGAGGTCCGCAACCTCGAGGTCGTCTACGACGACGTGATGCTGGTGCTGCGCGGGGTCAGCCTGCGGGTGCCGGCCGGTTCGATCGTGGCCCTGCTCGGCGCGAACGGCGCGGGCAAGACCACCCTGCTCCGCGCCCTGTCGGGCCTGCTGGACGTGCACGACGGCGAGGTCACCAAGGGCTCGGTCCTCCTCGACGGCGAGCCCGTCCACGGCCTGCGGCCCGCGCAGATCGTGCGGCGCGGGGTCAGCCAGGTCATGGAGGGACGGCGGATCTTCGCCGAGCTGACCGTCGAGGAGAACCTGAAGGTCGGCGCGCACACCGCCGCCCGCACCCTCGCCGAGAACCTCGACCGCGTCTACGGGCTGTTCCCGCTGCTGAGGGAGCGGCGCGGGAACGTCTCCGGCTACCTGTCCGGCGGCGAGCAGCAGATGCTGGCGGTCGGCCGGGCGCTCATGTCCGGCCCCCGCTACCTGCTGCTGGACGAGCCCAGCCTGGGCTTGGCCCCCTCGCTGGTGGGGCAGGTCCGCGACCTCGTGGTCGAGATCAACAAGCAGGGCACCACGGTCCTGCTCGTCGAGCAGAACGCCACGATGGCCCTGTCGATCGCCGACCACGGCTACGTCATGGAGACCGGGAAGATCGTCATGGACCGGCCGGCGGCCGAGCTGCTGGCCGACGACGACATCAAGGAGTTCTACCTCGGCCTCGGCGCGGAGGGGGCGGCCAAGTCCTTCCGCGAGGTCAAGCACTACCGGCGCAGGAAGAGGTGGCTGTCGTGACCGCTGGGGGAGAGGACCCGGTGACCGCGGAGGGGCGCGAGGCCGGACCCCCCGTCCTGACGGTCGAGGACGTCGGGCTCTCCTTCGCCGGGGTGAAGGCGATCGACGGCGTCTCCTTCGAGGTGGCCCCGGCCGAGCTGTTCGCCGTGATCGGGCCGAACGGCGCCGGCAAGACCTCGGTCTTCAACGTGCTGTCCGGGGTCTACCGGCCCCAGCGCGGCGCGGTGACCTTCCTCGGGGAGGACGTCCTCGGCCGCGCCCCGCACCGGATCGCGGCCATGGGCCTGGCCCGCACGTTCCAGAACGTCGAGCTGTTCCACAACCTGACCGTGCTCGACAACCTCATGCTGGGCCGCCACCACCACTTCCGGTACGGCCCGCTGTCGGCGCTGTCCTGGCTCGGCCGGGCCCGCCGCGAGGAGCTCGCCGCCCGTGCCCGGGTCGAGGACATCATCGACTTCCTGGAGCTGGCGGCCTGGCGCCGCCACCCCGTCCGGCTGCTCCCGTACGGCGTGCAGAAACGCGTCGAGCTCGGCCGCGCCCTGGCCATGGAGCCCCGCCTGCTGCTGCTGGACGAGCCGGTCGCCGGGATGAACCTGGAGGAGACGGAGGACATGGCCCGCTACATCCTCGACATCCGCGACGAGCTCGGCGTCCCCGTCGTCCTCGTCGACCACGACATGGGCCTGGTCATGGACCTGGCCGACCGGGTGCTCGTGCTCGACTTCGGCCGCCCGGTCGCGCTCGGCACCCCGGCCGAGGTCCAGCACGACCCCAAGGTCATCGAGGCCTACCTGGGAGGAGCGCCATGACGCTCACACGCGAGCAGGAGCACACGCGCACCACGACCATCGTCACCCGGGTCCGCGACCGGGCCCGGGCCGCGCCCGGCCGGGTCGCCATGCGGGAGAAGGACTTCGGCATCTGGCAGGAGGTCACCTGGGCCGACTACTGGGAGAACGTCCAGCTCGTCGCGCACGCCCTGCTCGCGCTCGGCGTCGAGCCCGGCGACCGGGTGGCCGTGCACTCCGAGAACCGGCGCGAGTGGCTCTACTCCGACCTCGGCATCGTCGCGGTGCGCGGCGTCACGGTCGGCCTCTATCCCACCAACCCGCCGGCCGAGGTCTCCTACCTGCTCTCCCACTCCGGGGCGAAGATCCTCATCGCCGAGGACCAGGAGCAGGTGGACAAGGCGCTGGAGGTCGCCGAGCACTGCCCGGACCTGGAGCGGATCGTCTACGTGGAGCCGCGCGGCGTCCGCGGGCGCTACGACGACCCCCGGCTCATGCCCTGGGACGCGCTGCTGGAGATCGGGGCCGCCCACCGCCAGGAGCACCCGGAGGCCGTCGAACGGCGGATGGCCGAGACCCGGTCCGGTGACGTGGCCACGCTGATCTACACCTCCGGCACCACCGGGCCGCCCAAGGGCGTGATGCTGACCGTCGGCAACGTCGAGTACGCGATCCAGCGGCTCGTCGAGGGCGGCGGCTTCGCCTCCCCGCCGCCGTCGGAGAGGGACCTCGCGCTGTCGTACCTTCCCCTGTGCCACGTGGCCGAGCGCGCCTTCACGGTCTGGTTCAACGCCGCCGCCGGGGTGCAGGTGAACTTCGCCGAGTCCATCGAGACCGTCCAGGCCAACCTGCGCGAGGTGCAGCCGACGATCCTGTTCGGGGTGCCGCGCATCTGGGAGAAGGTGCTCGCCGGGGTCGAGATCCGGCTGGAGTCGGCCTCGCCGCTCAAGCGCGCGATCACCCGGTTCTGGCTGCGGGCGGCCGACCGGATCGGCGACGAGCTGGTGCGCACCGGCGGCACGCACACCCCCCTGACGAGGACGCTCTACGCGATCGGCTGGCTGTTCTGCTACCGCGCGTTGCGCGAGCGGCTGGGCATGCGCCGGGTCCGCTACGCCGCCTCCGGCGCCGCGCCGATCGCGCCCGCCGTGCTCAAGTTCTTCATGGGCATCGGGGTGGCCATGCACGAGCTGTACGGCATGAGCGAGAACACCGCCGTCGCCACCGGCAACCGTCCCGGCCGGATCAAGCTCGGCACCGTCGGCGAGCCGCACGAGGGCGTGGAGCTGAGGATCGACGAGATGACCGGGGAGATCCTCACCCGGCACCCGGGAACGTTCGCCGGGTACTGGCGCGACCCCGAGGCCACCGCGGACGTGATCGACGCCGACGGCTGGCTGCACACCGGCGACGTCGGCGAGTGGGTGGACGGCACCCACGTCAAGATCACCGACCGGATGAAGGACATCATCATCACGGCCGGCGGCAAGAACATCGCGCCGAGCGAGATCGAGAACGCGCTCAAGGCCTCGCCGTACGTCAAGGAGGCCATCGTCGTCGGCGACCGGCGCAAGTACCTGACCGCGCTGATCGGCATCGAGCTCGACACCGTGGGGGAGTGGGCGCGGCGGCGCGGCCTGCCGTACACGACCTACCGCGACCTGTCGGAGAAACCGGAGGTGCGGGAGCTGGTCCAGAGCGTGGTGACCGGAGTCAACGAGCGGTTCGCCCAGGTCGAGGGGGTCAAGCGGTTCGCCCTGCTGCCCAAGGAGCTCGACCACGAGGACGGCGAGCTGACCGCGACCCAGAAGGTCAAGCGGAGCGCGATCACCAGGCTCTTCGCCGACCTCGTCGAAGGGATGTACCGGGACCGATGAAGGGGTTGCTCGAAGTCGAAGGGATGTACCGGGAGCGATGAAGGGTGTGCTCGAATCGCTGATCCGGGGGCTGGGCAACGGCTCGGTCTACGCTCTGCTGGCGCTCGGATTCGTGATCATCTACAAGGCGACGCGGGTGATCAGCTTCGCCCAGCCCGCCTTCATGATCGCCGGAGCGGTGGCGGTCAGCTATCTGGCGGGGACGGTCGGCTTCTACCCCGCCGTGCTGCTGGCGACGCTGCTGGTGGCCGGGCTGGCCCTGGGGATCGAGCGGGTCGCGATCCGCCCCATGGTCGGCCGGCCCGTCTTCGTCGTGGCGATCATCACGCTCGGCGTCGACGTCGTCGTCCGGGTCGTGGTCAACGGATTCATCGGGCTGGACGTGCGCCAGGTCGGCGACCCGTGGGGGCTTCGGCCGGTGGAGTTCGCCGGCCTGGCCGTGCAGCAGCGGTGGGTCGCGATGTTCCTGACCACGGCCGTGCTGGTGGCGCTGCTGTTCGCGTTCTTCCGCTACACCCGGTACGGCCTGGCCATGCGGGCGGCGGCCTTCGACCAGGAGACCGCGCTCGCCCAGGGCGTCTCGGTCGGCACGGTCTTCGCCCTGTCGTGGGGCCTGGCCGGGGGCCTGGCCGCCATCGCCGGGACCTTCGTCGGCACCGGCCAGGGCGTGGACCAGCTCACCTGGATCATCGCGCTCAAGGCGCTGCCCGCGATCATCGTCGGCGGGCTCGACTCGCTCGGCGGCGCGGTGATCGGCGGGCTCGTGGTCGGGGTCGTGGAGTCGCTCGTCCAGTCCTACCAGGGGGACCTCGCGCCCTGGCTGGGGCAGAACTTCGCGATCGTCACGCCGTACGCGGTCATGCTCCTGGTCCTGCTGGTCAGACCCTACGGCCTGTTCGGCACCCCGGAGGTGGAACGCGTATGACGACCACCCGGACCGGCCCGGACTCCGAGCCCCGTGGAACGGGCGGCGACGCGGGCGCCGCGGAGCCCGGCGCGGAGCCCGCGGCCCGGGGCGCCCGGCGGGACCGCGGAGCCCCCGGAGCCCGGCGGGCGCGCAGGCCGAGGGGGCGCCCCCTGCTCTACACGTCCTACGCCCAGGACATGGCGCTGCTGGACACCCGGGCCAAGAAGGTCTGGCTGGGGGTGCTGCTGGGCGTCGCCGTCCTGTTCAGCGGCCTCCCCGACGACCTGCTGATCCTGCTGGCGGGCGCGTACGTCGCGGCGATCGGCGCGATCGGCCTCAACATCGTCACCGGCTACGCCGGCCAGGTCTCCCTCGGCCACGCCTTCTTCATCGCCATCGGCGCCTACACCGCGGCGGCGATCTCCGGCGACCCCGGCGGCCGGGTCCTCGGGTTCGGGATCACCAGCATGCTCGTCTGGCTGCCCGCCGCCGGGCTGGCCGCGGCGCTGGCCGGAGTGGTCGTGGCCCCGCTGGCCGCCCGGCTGCGCGGTCTCTACCTGGCGATCGTCACACTCGGTCTGGTCTTCCTCGGCGAGCACGTCTTCAAGGAGTGGGACCACCTGACCGGCGGTCCCGGGGTGGGCCGCCCGGCCGCCGTGCCCGAGCTGTTCGGGCTCCGCTTCGACGTCGACAGCGCGCTGGGCACCCGGGCCCAGTCGCTCTACATGCTGATGCTCGTCCTGCTGGCGGTCTTCGCGGTGGCCGCGCGGAACCTCGCCCGCTCCCGGATCGGCCGCGCCTTCTCCGCGATCCGCGACCGCGACATCGCCGCCGAGGTGATCGGCGTGCCGCTGACCCGGTACAAGACGCTCGCCTTCGCGATCTCCTCGTTCTACGCGGGCTGCGCGGGCGCGCTGATGTACACGATCACCGGGTTCTTCGACCCGGGCTCGTTCAACCTGCTGATGTCGGTCCAGTTCATCGCGATGGTGCTGATCGGCGGCGTGGCCACGGTCTCCGGGTCCATCGCCGGGGCGCTGTTCATCACCCTGCTGCCCCGCCTCACCCAGGAGCTGCCGGCCCTGCTGCCGTTCGTCAGCGCCGACACCACCCAGACGCCCAACGTCTTCCAGATCCAGGTCGCCCTGTACGGCCTGCTGATCGTGCTGTTCCTCGTCTTCGAGCCGCGAGGGCTCTTCGGCATCTGGGTCCGCGTCCGCGCCTACTGGAAGAGCTGGCCCTTCTCCTACTGACAACCCGTATCGCATCGAAGGAGCTGAGTCCATGTCGAAGCGCCGCCTGGTGACCGTCGTGTCCGTGATGTCACTGGTGGCCCTTCTGTCCTCGTGCGGCGTCATCCGGGGGGACGACGAGGAGGGCCAGAAGGGCACGGTGACCACGGGCGTCACCAATGATCCGTGTCCGATTCCGGTCGACAAGAACAAGGGGTGCATCTATCTCGGCACCATCTCCGATCTGACCTCGGGGCCGTTCGCCGCGCTGGCCGTACCCATCACCCAGGCGCAGAAGGCGTTCTGGAACCGGGTCAACAGAGCGGGCGGAATCGGCGGGAAGTACGAGGTGGACGTGCAGGCGTACGTCCGCGACAACAAGTACAACCCCGAGACGCACAACCAGGTCTACCAGGAGATCAAGAACAACGTGCTCGGCCTGACCCAGACGCTGGGCTCGCCGACCACCGCGGCCATCATCGCCGACCTGAAGGCCAACAACGTCGTCGCCGCGCCCGCGTCCTGGACCTCCGCCTGGGAGTTCGAGGACGTCATCGTGGAGACCGGCTCCAACTACTGCGTCGAGTCCATGAACGCCGTCGACTACGCGGTGGAGACGTACCAGCCGAAGACCGTGATGGCCGTCCACTACGCCGGCGACTACGGCGCCGACGCCGCGGCCGGGGCGAAGATCGCCGCCGAGAAGAACGGCCTGAAGTTCACCGCCGTGGAGACCCCGTCCGGCGCGACCGAGCAGGGCCGGGCCATCACCGAGATCACCAAGAACAAGCCGGACCTGGTGATCCTGACCACCGGCCCGGCCGACGCCGCCGCGGTGATCGGCCAGTCCGCCGCCGCCGGGTTCAAGGGCCGTTTCATCGGCACCGGCCCGACCTGGAACCCGGCGCTGCTGCAGAGCCCGGCCGCGGAGGCGATCCTGGCCCTGTACGAGCAGTCGTCGCCCGGCAAGCCGTGGGGCGCCGACACCCCCGGTCACAAGGCGATGCGCGAGGCGCTGGGCGACGTCACCCCGAGCGACGGCTACACCTCCGGCTGGGCCTGGGCCTACCCGCTCAAGGCCGCGCTGGAGAAGATGGTCGCCGGCGGAGACATCAGCCGCAAGGGCCTGCTCGCCGCGGTCAAGTCGCTGACCACGGTCGACTACGAGGGCATGCTGCCCCCCGAGGCCGGCAACTTCTCCGGCGACCCCAACGCCGCGACGTTCCGGCAGACCCTGATCAACAAGCCCGACAAGGCGGCGCCCACCGGCGTCACGATCGTCAGGGACTTCTTCACCGGCTCGACCGCGCAGTCCTACACGATGGACGGTCCCTGCTTCGACAAGCTCTGATCCGTCCGGGAGGCCACGACGGGCCGGCGCGGCGCGGCGCGCGCCGCGCCGGCCCGCGGGCGCGGGCCACCGCGCCGATTCGCGGGACACGCCCGCCGTACCGGCCCGTTGGGTAGTGTCGGGTCATGCGATCCTTTCCGCGAAGGACCCTCACCCTGACCGCTTCCGCCCTGGCCGCAGCCCTGCTGGCCACCGGGTGCTCCGAGCTCCAGGAAGTGAGCCAGGGCATAGACAAGGCGCAGGAATGCGTGCAGGCCGCCGGCATCGTCACCGAGACCGCGGCCAAGGTCGCCGGCCTGATCAACAACCCCGCCGAGATGGAGAAGGCGCTGAACGACGGGGCCGCCCGCCTCGGCGAGCTGGCCGACAAGGCCGCCAACACCTCGCTGAAGGAGGCCGCCGACGGCGTGTCCTCCACCCTGGAGGGCTTCAACGTCAACAACGCCAATGAGGCCGTCGACGCGGCGCAGAAGGTCGCCGCCGACAGCACGCAGTGGGTCCAGGAGATCACCAACGCCTGCGGCGGCTGACGCTCCGCCGCGTTCCCGCAATCCCGCCTTCTCTAGGGGAAATGTCGCTGAACTAGCGTCGATTCCATGGACACCCCGACAGAGCCGGACGGCGGCCGTGGAAAGGAGCCGGACCCCCGGTTCACGCTGGCGAACGAGCGGACCTTCCTGACCTGGCTGAGCACGTCGCTCGCGCTGAGCGCGGGCGGCGTGGCCATGGCGGCCGTCTCCCCGGACGTCTTCGTGCCCTGGATGCGGACCCTCCTCGCGGTCGTCCTCGTCTCCCTGTCCGCCCTGGCCGCCGCGATGGCCTACCCGCGCTGGCGCCGCGTCCAGCACGCGCTGCGCCACGCCGCCCCGCTCCCGCCGCCCGCCCTCGCCCCGCTGTTCGGGTACGGCGTGGCGGCCGTGGCCCTGCTCGCCCTCGTCCTCATCCTGACCGGCCGGTGACCTTCCGGGGCGGGGCGGGGCGCCGGCGCGGGGGCCGCGCCGAGCGGGGGACGACCGAACTCTGGGACGAGGGGCTGCAGAGCGAGCGCACCCGCCTGGCCTGGGTCCGCACCGCCACCATGCTGGCCGTCAGCGGCCTGGGCGCCGGAGGGGTCGCCCTGCGCACCGGCGGCGTCCACCCGCTCGTCGCCGTCCCCTTCGCCCTGGCCGCCCTGTGCGGCGCGCTCCTGCTGGCCCGCACCGGCGTGCGCTACCACCGGGTCCAGGACGCCCTCCACGGGGGACGCCCCCTCGACGAGCGCGCCGACGCGCTCCTCGCGTGGCTCGGCTCCCTCGCCGTCGTCACCGGCTCCCTCGCCTTCGTCGTGCTGCGCTGAGGGCGGAGCCGGCGCGTCTTCAGCGGAGGAGCCGGCCGGACGTCTCCGCGGTCAGCCGCACCAGGAGAGGCGCCAGCTCGGGACGGGCGCGCAGCAGGTCCTCCAGCCGCACCCGCCAGGCCCCGGTCTCGGCGAACACCGCGTCCTCGCGCCGCAGGCGCAGCCGCGTCTCGGCGAGGTTCAGCTGGTACACGGCTCCGAGAGAGCGCCCCACCGCGTCGGTGAGCCACCAGTAGGCGTCGGAGTCCGCCGCGGCGACGAAGGCGCGCGCGCCCTCCCAGGCCACGCGTGGCTGGTGCACAACACTCATGACCGAACGTTACGTTCGATGAATTCCCCCGGCAAGATTCCCCGCCCGTCGGCGCCCGCCGTACTGGAGGGCCGGATCCCGGGCAGGGCGGATGGGATGTTCGAGGGTTTCGCCGACGAGCGCGTCGATGTGGGAGAGGCCGAGCTGCGGGTACGGCACACGGCACGGCGGTTCCGGACCGCCCGTGCTGCTCCTGCACGGCCATCCCCGCGCCCACGCCACCTGGCACCGCGTCGCCCCCCTGCTCGCCACCGAGTTCACCGTCGTCTGCCCGGACCTGCGCGGCTACGGGCAGTCGTCCAAGCCGCCCAGCACATCCGACCACGAGCCCTACTCCAAACGGGCCATGGCGCGCGACTGCGTGGCGCTGATGCGCGCGCTCGGCCATGAGCGCTTCGCCGTGGCCGGTCACGACCGGGGCGCGTACGTGGCCCAGCGGCTTGCGCTGGACCACCCGCGGGCCGTGACCCGCCTCGCCGTGCTCGACGCCGTCCCGATCGGCGAGGCGCTCGCGCGCTGCGACGCGGCCTTCGCGAGCAGCTGGTGGCACTGGTTCTTCCTCGGGCAGACGGCCAAGCCCGCCGAGCGCGTGATCAACGCCGACCCGGACGCCTGGTACCGCCTCGACCCCGGGACGATGGGCCGGGAGGCCTACGAGGACCTGCGGCGGGCGCTGCACGACCCGGAGACCGTGCACGCGATGTGCGAGGACTACCGGGCGGGGCTCGGCCCGGACCGGGCGGCCGACGACGCCGACCGGGCCGCGGGCCGCCGCGTCGGATGCCCGGTCCTGGTGCTCTGGGCGACCCGGGACGACCTGGAGGACCTCTACGGCGACGTGCTCGCGATCTGGCGGGACTGGGCCGGCGACCTGCGGGGAGGCCCGATCGAGAGCGGCCACCACATGGCCGAGGAGGCCCCGGAACGGCTCGCCGGCGAGCTGCGCGCCTTCCTGACCGGATGTTCCCGGGAGGACGGCGCGCGGTAGGACCGGGCGGGAGCCGGGACCGTCCGATCGCGGGCGTGGCTGCACGGGGCCCGGTCAGCCGTCCGCGGGGGCGGGCTCCTGACGCCAGGAGCGCTGGAGCCGGGCGATCTGCCGCAGGACGCGTTTGAAGTCGCCGTAGACCTGGGCGCCCAGCGCCTCCTCGTGCCGCCGCTCGATGGCGGCCAGGATGGCGTCCGCCTTGGTGATCTCGTCGATCCCGTGTTCCGTCGGCACGATGAGCTTGGCCCGCCGATCTTGAGGGTCGGGCTCGCGGCGCACGTAACCGAGCTCGGCCAGCTCGTCGACGATGGTGCCGACGATCTGCTTGCGCTGGCCCGATCTCCGGGACAGCTCGGTGGCCCGGACGCCCTCGGCGTCGAGATAGGCCAGCACCGCCCCGTGCCGCGGCCGGACATGCGGGTGCCCCTGCTCGGCGAGGGTCTCGAACAGCTCCTGCTGCACCAGGAACAGCAGCTGGCCGGTCAGCATCCCCAGGTCGGGGTCCTGTCGTTTGCGCTCGCTCCGCCGCATGGCCGTGCCCTCCGGAAAATTAGTCCTGATTCTTGACTGTCCTGAATCAGGACTATATCGTGAAAGCACGTTGATCGCATAACCCTCCGGAAGGACGACCGCCATGGCCGCGTCAGTGATCGTGTCTCCGCCAGCGCCGCCCGCCGCGTCCTCCGCGGTGACCCGTGCGGCGCGCCGCCTCCGCGGCCGGTTCGCCGGGACCCTGCACCTGCCCGGAGAGCCCGGCTACGAGGTGGCGCGGCGCCCGCTGTTCCCGGTGACCGACCCGCGGCCCGCGCTGGTGGCCGAGGCGGCCGGGCCGCAGGACGTGCGGGCCGCGGTGCTCACGGCGCGCGAGCAGGGTCTTCCGCTGGCGATCCAGGCGACCGGGCACGGCACCCACGTCCCCTGCGACGGCGGCCTGCTGCTGAAGACCACGGGCATGGCCGGCGTGCTGATCGACCCGGAGCGGCGCGTCGCCCGGGTCGCTCCCGGCGCCCAGTGGGGCCGGGTGCTGGCCGCCGCCGCGCCGTTCGGCCTGGCGCCGCTCTCGGGGTCCTCGCCGGACGTCGGCGTGACCGGCTACACCCTCGGCGGCGGGCTGGGCTGGCTGGCCCGCCGGTACGGCTTCGCCGCCGACAGCGTGCTGCGCGCCGAGGTCGTCACCGCCGACGGCCGGATGGTGACGGCGAGCCCCGACAGCCACCCCGACCTGTTCTGGGCGCTGCGCGGGGGCGGCGGCAACTTCGGCGTGGTCACCTCGCTGGAGTTCCGTCTCCACCCGGTCGCCCGGGTCCACGCCGGGACCGCCTGCTTCCCGGTCGAGCGGGCGGCCGAGACCCTGGCGTTCTACCGCGACTGGATCGCCGGCGCCCCCGACGAGCTGAGCACCGCGATCCTGCTGACCCGGATGCCCGACACCCCGCAGACCCCCGAGCCGGTGCGCGGCAGGCGCGTCCTGGCGATCAAGGCCATGTACGCCGGGGAGGCCGGGAAGGCCCGGCGGGCGCTCGCGCCGCTGTGGCGGGCCGCGGGCCCGGTGCTGCTCGACGACTTCCGTACGACGCCCTACGCCGAGGCGTCGATGGGCGGCACCGCCCCGCGGCAGGTGGACCTGTTCGAGGAACTGCCGGACCCGGTGATCGGCGCGCTGGTGCGCGCCGCGGACCCGGAGGGGTCGCCGGAGCGGGTGACGACGGTGGAGGTGCGGCACTGGGGCGGCGCGATGGCCCGTCCCGCGCCCGGGGCCGGTCCCGTCGGCCACCGCGACACGGCCCTGTCGGTGATCGTCGACTCCGAGGCTCCCGGCCTGGCCGCCGAACTGCGCCCCCACGCCACCGGCGGCGCTTTCCTGAACTTCCTGCACGACACCACCAGGACCGCGACGGCCTACACCGCTGCGGACCACCGGCGGCTGGCCGAGGTGAAGGGCGTCTACGACCCGGACACCACCTTCAACCTCGGGCACGTCATCCCCCCGGCCCCGCCGGCCGCCGGCGTCCACGCGGCCGGATGAACCACCCGGCCGCGCCGTACAGCGGGAAATACCAGCTGTTTCGAGGATCACACTGCAGGAGCGCGACCGACGCCCCGTCCTCCACGAAGGCGGGCCATGCCTCTCCCTTGTGGTGCGGGCTGACGAGGGTCCCGATCGCCGCCGACTATTGCTCTATGTAGTTAGACGATTGCCGAAAGTTGCCAAACACCCCCTTGGGACTGCATAAGAAATTTATTATGCTGAGGTGAGTTGGCAGATAGTCGTCGTCCCAGAAGTTCGCGACTGGCTTCATGAGCTCCGGAGGACCGATCGGCAGGCGCTTGGGCTGATTGCTGCGGCCTTGGACCGGGTCGCTGATGAAGGGCCAGGTCTTGGGCGGCCGCTGGTCGACACGCTTCGGGGATCCGCCCTCAGTAATCTCAAGGAGCTCAGACCTGGATCGCGTGGGCGAAGTGAGGTGCAAATGATCTTCGTCTTTGATCCCTGGCGTCAGGCGGTTTTCCTGGTTACCGGCGACAAGTCGGAAGATTGGGACGGTTGGTACGACAAGGCGATTAAGACTGCGGAAGAGCGCTTCGCCCGGCACATGGAAAGAAGGAATGATGAGTGACGAGAGCGTGACCTGGGAGGAACTGCGGGCCGAACTCATCCAGCCGGAGGACGAGCCTCAGGTTGCCGAATTTCGTGATGAACTGATCGCTCAGCAGCGGGCCTACCGGTTGGCCGAGGCGCGTAGGCAACTCGGTCTGCGTCAGGAGGACGTCGCGAAGGCGATGGGAGTCTCGCAGGCGCGAATCTCGCAGATCGAGAGCGGAGTGATCAGTGAGGTGGCCACCCTGGCGGCTTATGTGGCGGCCCTCGGGGGTCAGTTGAAGATCGTTGCTGACTTCGGGGAATCCATGATGCTCCTGGACGCCCCTCGTGGACGCCGTACGGGGTGACAGCACCACGCGTCGGCCCGGTCGCCCCGGCCCGCGCCGGCCGCCGGCGTCCACGCGGCCGGATGAGCCGCCCCGCCGCCCGGCGGACGGGCCGCCGCACCGGTCGGCCCTCCGGAGTCCCGTGCCGGTCCGGCGCAGGCGGGGCGGTGAACAGGGCAGCTGCGGCAAGATATCGCCCTATGTCGCCATTTGATGAGCTCGCCGGGTACGCCGCGGAGATCGCCCCCGTGATCGACGTCGTCCACGTCGGAGTGCACGCGGCGAGCGGGCGGCGAGTCCAGGAGCTCGTCACGAGGTCGGGCCTGGACGCCGGCCTCCTGATCGACCTGCGCTACGTGCTCCCCGTCCGGCCGCTGACCCGCGAGGGACTCGCCGCCGTCTACCGTTACGCCCCCGTCGACGAGGCATGGATCGCGGCGCAGATCGCACAGGGAATCCTGATCGAGGACCAGGTCCGGGACGGCGCCGCGCCCGGCGGCTCCGGCCCGCCGGCCACGCCCGGCGCATCCGGCGGGCGCGGAGTGCTCCGCGCCACGGACCGGGCCCTGGCGTTCATCGCGGAGCTGTACGGGATCCACGCGGCGGCGACCGCCGGGCTGTGGGCGGCCCACGCCGACCGGCTCCCGCTCCTGACCGGCCTCGCCGGACGCCTCCTGACCGCCGCGGCCCGCGGCGGCGGCCCGGCCTTCGCGCAGGTCTCCCCGCCCCACGAGCCGCCGGGGACCCCCGACGGGGTGCTGCTGTTCAACCGGCTGGCGGCACTGCGGCTGCACCGCGCCGACGCCCACGCCGCCGCCTGGAGCGGGGCGGGCCTCACCGCCGGGCAGATCGTCGCCATGCCCCCCGGACCCGACCGGGACGCGATCGAGGCCGAGACCAACCGCCGGGCGGCGGCGCCGTACGAGACCCTGACCGCCCGCGAACGCGAGACCTTCCTCGACGGCCTGCGCACCCTCCTCTGAGCCCTCCCGCCACGAGGCGCCCTGTTCCGTGGTCACCGGTGAGATGCCGAAGCTCGTCAGGTTGGTCGCCGAAGACTGGACGGTGCCGCGATAACCGTCTGCGGAACTCGCGCAGCGGCGTGACCCCGGCCCGCTCCCTCTCCTCGTCCAGCCGCCTGATCGCCTCCGCCGCCCACGGGCCGGTCATGCGGGGAGCGTGAGGGCCCGCCGGGCGACGGCCTGCCGTTCGGCCTCCTCCCGCTCCGCGGCCTCCTGCTCGGCCGCCGCGCGGACGTCGTAGGCGGCGCGGGCGGCGGCGATCTCGTTCTGGTGCTCCTCGGTCCAGGTCACCAGGGCGCGGATGGTGGCGTGCAGGGTGGAGCCGAGGGGGGTGAGCTCGTAGTCCACCCGGGGCGGGACGGTCGGGTGCACGGTGCGGCTCACCAGGCCGTCGCGCTCCAGCTGGCGCAGCGTCCGGGTGAGCATCCGCTGGCTGACCCCGTCTATCGTGCGGCGCAGCTCCGTGAAGCGCAGGCTGCGCCGGTCGAGGAGGGCGATGACCAGCAGCGACCACTTGTCGGCGATCCGGTCGAGGATCTGCCGGACCTCGCAGTCCTCCCGCGTGTCCCACTGGAGAACGTCATAGTCGTCGTCGGTATCCCCGCAGGAACCGAGGGACTTCGAAGTGCCGTCTTCCATGGTCATAAAGGGTGACTGAAGATGCTGTCGGTTACAAGAGGGAACCGGCAGGCATCTACGTAACCGGCCGGTTCGGTGTGCACCGAGAGGAGTCGGCTCATGTCACCATCGAGCGGCCGCATGGACGGGCGTGCCCGGGGAGTGTTGTTCGTGTTGTGCGGCGCGATCTTCCTGGAGGGGATCGACGTGGCGATGCTGAACGTGGCGCTGCCGTCGATCCGGGCCGATCTCGGCCTGTCCACGGGGATGCTCAGCGGCGTGGTCAGCGCCTACGTGCTCGGCTACGGCGGCTTCATGCTCCTGGGAGGACGCGCCGCCGACCTGCTGGGCCGCCGCCGGATGTTCCTGTCCTGGCTGGCCGTCTTCCTGGTCTTCTCCGGGCTGGGCGGGCTGGCCACCGAGGGCTGGATGCTGCTGGTCGCCCGGTTCGTCACCGGGGTCGCGGCGGCCTTCATGGCCCCCGCCGGGCTGGCGCTGATCACCGGCAACTTCCCCGAGGGCCCGCAGCGCGTCAGGGCGCTCGGCGTCTACGCGGCCACGGCGGCGGGCGGGTTCTCGCTCGGCCTGGTCGCCGGCGGCCTGCTGGCCTCGCTCGGCTGGCGCTGGGTGTTCTTCGCCCCAGTGATCCTCTCGGCGGTGATCCTGGCCGCCGCCGTGCCGCTCGTGCGGGACACGGGGGCGCCGGAGAGGACGGCGGGCGGCTTCGACCTGGCCGGCGCGTTCAGCGTCACCGGCGCGATGCTGCTGCTGGTGTACGGGGTGGTCCGGCTGGAGGACCCCGGCGCGGGCCGGGCCGGAACGGCGGGGGCGTTCGCCGCGGGTCTGGCGCTGCTGGCCGCCTTCGTGGTGATCGAGCGGCGGTCGGCCGGCCCGCTGGTACGGCTGGGCATCCTGCGCTCGGGACCCCTCGTGCGGACCAACGCGGCGGCGTTGCTGTTCATCGGCTCCTTCGCCGGATTCCAGTTCCTGGTCACCCTCTACCTGCAGGAACTGCGCGGCTGGAGCACGTTGCAGACGGGTCTGGCGATGCTGGTGGTCGGCGTCGACACGGTGCTGGCCCCGACCCTGACACCGCGGCTGGTGAACCGGTTCGGCAACGTCCGGGTGCTGCTGGGCGGGCTGGTTCTGGCGGTCCTGGCCTACGCGCTGTTCCTGCCCGTCGGGGCGGACTGGGCCTACGCCGCCATGCTCCCCACCATGGTCCTCCTGGGCCTGGCCTTCTCCCTGGCGTACGGCCCGCTGACCATGGCCGCCACCGAGGGCGTCGCGGAGCACGAGCACGGCCTGGCGGGCGGCCTGCTGTACACCGCGATCCAGTTCGGCACGGCCCTCGGCCTGTCGGCGGTGACCGCCGTCAACGTCGCGGTGCTGGGCGGGGGCGGCTCGGAGCTCCACGCGCTCCGCTCCGCCCTCGTCGTCCCGGTCGTGGCCGCGGTCCTCGGCGCGATCGTCGTCGCCTCCGGGCTCCGCACCCGCGGGACCGCCGGTCCCGTTCCTCCGGCGGAGCCCGTCTCCGTCAACGCCTCCGCCTGACGTGTGACGTCTGACGGCTGATTCCCGGCCCGGGGTCCGGTGGCGGGACCCGGGTCAGGACTCGGCGCCGAGGGAGATGGTCTCGGCGACCTCCGCGTGGCGCTCGGCCTCCTCGGCGGCGAAGCGTTCGGCGTCGAGCTTGTCGGCGATGTCCTCGTCCTGCCGCATCAGGGCGTCCAGGCTCTGGCCGGCCATGTCCAGCACGCCCATGTCGGCGTACGCCTGCTGGAGACGGGGGCTCCACAGGCCGATGTCCTTGACGCACGGGACGATGCGGCTGAACAGCAGGGAGCGGAACAACCGCAGGTACTCCGACTGGTCCACGGCCTCCATGGCCTGGGCGACCTCGGATTTGCTCAGGCCGATGGTCTCCCACGTCTCCCGGCCGCGCAGGCGGTCGCGCATGAGGTAGCAGCCCTCGATGACGAAGTCCTCGCGCTCGCGCAGCTCGCTCTCGCTGAGGTTGCTGTAGTAGTCGCGCAGCGCCATGCGGCCGAAGGCGACGTGGCGGGCCTCGTCCTGCATCACGTAGGCGAGGATCTGCTTGGGCAGCGGCTTGGTGGTGATGTCGCGCATCACGCCGAAGGCGGCCAGGGCCAGGCCCTCGATGAGCACCTGCATGCCCAGGTACGGCATGTCCCAGCGGGAGTCGCTCAGGGTGCTGTCCAGCAGCGCCTTGAGGTGCTCGTTGATGGGGTAGGCCAGGCCGACCTTCTCCTGCAGGAAGCGGGCGTAGGTCTCGGCGTGACGGGCCTCGTCCATCGTCTGGGTGGCGGCGTAGAACTTGGAGTCGAGGTCGGGGACGGACTCGACGATCCGGGCCGAGCAGATCATCGCGCCCTGCTCGCCGTGGAGGAACTGGGAGAACTGCCAGGCCGCGCTGTGCAGGCGCACGTCCTGGCGCTGCTTTTCGTCCATCCGGTCCCACAGCGGGGTGTCGTAGATGGCGATCGTGGTGTCGGGGATGCCGAGCACGTTGTACGGATCGACCTCAAGGTCCCAGTCGATGCGCTTGACGGAGTCCCACTGCTTGTCCTTGCCCTTCTGGTAGAGGGCGAGCATGCGGTCCCTGCCGTCGTCGTACTCCCAGGTGAACCGGGCTGCGCCCGCCGCCTCCACGTCCCACGTGGAGAGCTCGGCCGGGATCGTGTAGAGATCATGCGTCGACATTCGACCTCCAGAGACGTACACCGTACGTATGTCTGGAGCGTGGCACGTACGGTGTACGTCCGTCAATGGGCTGGGGGAGAATGGGGCCATGCCCGCAGAGCCGCTGTCCCGCCCGCGCATCGTCGCCGCAGCCATCGACCTGATCGAGCGCGAGGGCGCCGACGCGGTGTCGATGCGCAGGATCGCGGCCGACCTCGGCGTCGGCGTCATGTCGCTCTACAACCACGTGCCCAACAAGGCGGCGCTGCTGGACGCCGTGGCCGAGACGGTGCTGTCGGGGATCGAGTTCACCGACGACCCGGACGCCGACTGGACCGACCGGGTGCGCATGCAGGCGCGGGCGTTCCGGCAGATCGCCCACCACTATCCCCGGTGCACGATGGTGGTGGTCAGCCGCCAGCTCCAGTCGACCGCCGGTCTGCTCCCGGTGGAGCGGGCGCTCGCCACGCTGCGCAGCGCCGGCTTCGGCGGCGAGGAGGCGGTGCGCATCCTGCGGATGTTCATCGCCTACATCGTGGGCTCGCTGCTGCGGGAGGTCGGCGTCACCCCGACCTTCGCCCCGGTCCACAACACGCAGGCGGACTTCGAGAGGGTGGACCCGGCGCTGTTCCCCGAGATCAACGTCCTGGCGGCGGAGCTGAGCTCGTGCGACCACGAGGCGGAGTTCGAGTTCGGGATGGAGCTGCTCGTCCAGGCCATCGCCGTACGGCGCGAGCACGGCAACGAGCGCGAGAAGAAGTGACGAGCGCGGGAAGCCGGTGAGCACGGGAAGAAGTGACGAGCGCCGAAGGGGCGGGCGCGGGAAGCGGCTGAGCGCGGGAGAAGATCGGGGAAAGACGACGCCCGGGGCCGCGCGCGCGACCCCGGGCGTCCGCCGGTAGTGCTCCCTTCCCCTGGGCACTCCCGGCCGTCAGTACCGGTTCCTCTTCAGTACCTGTTCCTCATCAATACCAGTTCCTCGCCCGGAAATGGCCCCACGCGCCGCACGGTGACCCGTAGCGGCCCTTGATGTAGCGCAGACCCCACTGGATCTGCGTGGCGGGGTTGGACCGCCAGTCCGTGCCGCTGCCGCTCATCTTCGAGCCCGGCAGGGCCTGGGGGATGCCGTAGGCACCCGAGTAGCGGTTCTGCGCCCGGTGGTTCCAGTTGCTCTCCCTGGTCCAGAGATTGTCCAGGCAGCGGAACTGGTCGTCGGACCACGCCCGGCGGGAAACGAGGCGGAAGGCGATCGCCTTGTTCCTGCCCTTGGCGGTCTTCGCGCGCGGCCTGCTCCGAGGCTCGGCCTCGGTCGTCCACACCCCCCGGTGGATCCGGCGGGTGGAGGACCACACGCTCTGGTGGACCTTCTGGCCGGACCGCTCGTCCTGGACCGCCCCGGCGGGCTCTTCCCCAGCCCGCCCGGTGGACGCCTCGGCCTGGCCGGCCGCCGTGGACCCGGCCACGGTGGAGGCGGCGATCACGGTCACGACCGCGGTGCGCAGAACGCGGTTACTGCTCATCTCCGTCCTTCCGTAAGGCCGCGTGCGGGAGGCGGGCGAGGAACCGGCGGCTCGCGACGACCCGCGACGAGTGACAACGACTCGAAGCGACTCATGCGGCTCACGGTGACCATCGCCCGCTCGGCGGTCCCCCGTCCGTGGCTCGCACGTGGGATGCCCGCGTGGTCACGCCGGCCTGCTTCCGGCGCGACACCGCGGCGGTGTCTCTAGGCGGTTTGTAGTACGAGGCCGGGCCCGCCGAGGGCGGTTGCGACACGACAAGGGGAGCTGTTTACCGGATCTTCGCAATCGGGCGGCGGTTGTGGGGGGAGTCGCTGGCCGGGACGGACCCCGGGAGGCGGCCGGTCGGGAAAAAGATCGCCCCGTCATGGGGTTTGGATCGCGGATGCCCCGGTGGGCGGGAGTTCGGGCGGGTGCGCTCCGGCGTGCCGCCCGGCCGTCCGGAGCATCCGGGGGGCTTACTACTCTCTGCCCATGAGCATTCGTGACATCTCCCTGGAAACCCTCTCCGGCGCCCCCACCACCCTGGCCGAGCTCGCGGGCGACAGGTCCCTCCTCATCGTGAACGTGGCCTCCAAGTGCGGGCTCACCCCGCAGTACGCCGGTCTGGTCCGCCTCCAGCAGACCTACGGAGACCGCGGGTTCACCGTCGTCGGCGTCCCGTGCAACCAGTTCCTGGGCCAGGAGCCGGGCACCGCCGAGGAGATCCAGGAGTTCTGCGCGGTGAACTACGGCGTGGACTTCCCGCTGCTGGCCAAGACCGACGTCAACGGAGAGGGCCGCCACCCGCTCTACGCCGAGCTGACCGAGACCGCCGACGCCGCGGGCGCCGCGGGCGACGTGCAGTGGAACTTCGAGAAGTTCCTGGTCTCGCGGGACGGGGAGGTCCTGGGCCGGTTCCGCCCGAACGTCGAGCCCGAGGACCCCGCGCTCGTGGCGGCGATCGAGAAGTCTCTCTGACCGCTCCCGCCTGACATCCCGACACCCCCCGACACCTGCCGCCCGAGACCGCGGACCGGCCCCGCCCGGGCTACGGCGTGCGTCTCGGGCCGCAGCTTCCCCTGACGATCAGCTCGGTGGGCAGCAGCACGCCGCGCGGGCGGCGGGCGCCCGCGCGCAGCACCAGCTCGGCCGCCCGGTAGCCGATGTCCTGCGCGGGCTGGGCGATGACGGTCAGCGGGGGAGAGCACAACTCGGCCCAGGGCACGTCGTCGAACATGACCAGCGACAGGTCCTTGGGCACCCGCAGGTCCAGCTCCCGGGCGGCGAGCACGGCGGCCTCGCCCAGCTGGTTGCCCCCGGCCAGCACCGCCGTCAGGTCGGGACGGTGCTGGAAGAGGCCGGCCGCCGCGGCGTAGGCGGAGTCGCGGCTGCCCCGCGCGAAGACGATGAGCTCCTCGTCCAGCAGGGCGCCCACCGACTGCCGGAAGGCCGCCACCCGCTGTCCCTGCCCGGGGCCGCCGAGGTAGGCGATGCGGCGGTGGCCCAGCCCCGTCAGGTAGTCGACCGCGGTCCGCACCCCCGCCCTGTCGTCGGCGAGCACGGCGGGCACGTCGTCGCGCGCGGTGACCGGCCGGTGGGCGAACACCATGGTGAGCCCGGTGCGCAGGGTCGGCTCCCAGATCTCCGCGTTCCCGGCGGGGACCGCCACCACCCGCTCCACGCCCTGCTCCAGCAGCATGCCGATCTGCTCGGCCTCGCGCTCGGCGTCGTCGCCGGTCGTGCCCAGGACCACCGGCTCGCCCGCCGAGCGGGCGCAGGCCAGCACGCCGTCGGCCAGGCGGCCGTAGAAGCTGTCGGTGATGTCGGGGACCAGCAGCCCGATCCCGCCGGAGCGGCGCTGACGCAGGTTGCGCCCGAGGGCGCTGGGCCGGTAGTCGAGCTGGGTCGCGGCGTTCAGCACGCGCTCTCTCGTCTCCGGGCTGGCCGAGCCGCCGGACAGGACCCGCGAGACCGTGGCCACCCCGACCCCCGCCGCCTCGGCGACGTCCTTGATGGTTGTCCGTCGCACGTTCATGGAAACGATTCCATCATGATTTCCGTGGTCGTTCCAGCGCGGAGAGGTAACGGGAACCGGTGTGACAGGGGAAAACTTCAAGGAGTCTTGACACGGGTGACCGATTCAGGTGAGATGCATGAAAACGTATCCACTATCGGGTGAACGCGGGGTTGGCCCGAGGCGTTAAGGACTGTCCATGGCATCCATCGTTCTCAACAGCGTCGACAAGATTTACGCGGGCGGCGTGAAGGCAGTGAACGGCCTCAACCTTGAGATCAGGGACGGCGAGTTCATGGTGCTGGTCGGCCCGTCCGGCTGTGGCAAGTCCACCGCCCTGCGGATGATCGCCGGCCTTGAGGACATCAGCGGCGGTGAGATCCTCATCGGGGAGAAGGTGGTCAACCACCTGCCGCCGAAGGACCGCGACATCGCCATGGTCTTCCAGAACTACGCCCTCTACCCGCACATGACCGTCGAGGAGAACCTCGCCTTCGGTCTGAAGCTCCGCAAGATGCCGAAGGCCGAGATCTCCAAGCGCGTCGGCGAGGCCGCCAGGATGCTCGGCCTGGAGCAGTACCTCAAGCGCAAGCCGGCCGCCCTGTCCGGCGGTCAGCGCCAGCGTGTCGCGATGGGCCGCGCCATCGTGCGCGAGCCGCAGGCCTTCCTCATGGACGAGCCGCTGTCCAACCTGGACGCCAAGCTCCGCGTCTCCATGCGCGCCTCGCTCAACACGATGCACGAGCGCCTCGGCGTGACCACCGTCTACGTCACGCACGACCAGGTCGAGGCCATGACCCTCGGCGACCGCGTCTGCGTCCTGCGCGACGGCCTGCTCCAGCAGGTCGACACCCCGCAGAACCTCTTCGACAACCCGGTCAACCTGTTCGTCGCGGGCTTCATGGGCTCCCCGTCGATGAACTTCGTCAACGCCGAGCTGGTCCGCGGGGACGGCGGCGCGGCCGTCGCCTTCGCCGGCTACAAGCTGCCGGTGCCGGACGCGACCTTCGCCGAGAAGCCGGGCCTCGACCAGTTCATCGGCCGGCAGGTCATCCTGGGCATCCGCCCCTCCGACTTCGAGGACTCCGTGGCCGCCAACGGCCACGCCGGCGGCTGGGTCCGCCTGCCGGTCCGCGCCGAGGTCACCGAGGAGCTGGGCTCCGAGATCAACGTCCTGTTCCTGATCGACGCCCCGCCCGTCCAGCACCAGGACACCGTCGCCGCCGCCGACACCGGTGACGACGAGGACGCCACCCTCCCGCTGGTGGGCGACAAGTCGCTGTGGACCGCCCGGGTGAACTCCCGCAGCCACGTCCGCCCGGGCCAGAACATCGAGCTGGTCGTGGACACCCACAACCTGCACTTCTTCGACCCGACCTCCGGTCTGTCGATCGGCCACGCCGGCGCCCGCGTCTGACCATCCCCGCAAGACGACTGGACCCGCGCCACGACCCCCTCCCGTGGCGCGGGTCCTTTCGTGTGCCCGGAACGGTACGGCGCGGCCGCGCGGCCGCGCGGCCGCGCCGTACGGAAAGCTACGCCGTGCGGCGGGGTCGGCCGCGGCGCCTCAGCGGCGGCCGAGGCGGCGGGAGATCTGGCCGGTGAGGCCGCTGGGGAGCAGCCTGCCGACCGCGACGATGGCCTTGTAGCGCAGGTCCGGCACGCTCACCCACCTGCCGGCGGCCAGGTCGCGCATGGCCTCGGCGGCCACGTCGTCGGCCGACAGCCACAGGAAGCCGGGGATGCCGGAGGTGTCCATCGAGGCGCGGTCGTGGAACTCGGTGCGCACGAACCCCGGGCACAGCGCCATGACCCGGACCTTGCTCCCGGTCAGCTCGGCGGCCGTGGACTCGCTGAAGTTGACCACCCACGCCTTGGAGGCGCTGTAGGTGCCGCGGGTGAAGAACGCCGCCACCGAGGCCACGTTGATCACCGCGCCCCGGTCGCGCTCCTTCATCCCGGGCAGCGCGGCCAGCGTCAGCCGGAGCACCGCCTCGCAGTGCAGCTTCAGCATGCGCAGCTCGTCGGCGACGGGCACCGCGAGGAAGGCTCCGGGATGGCCGAAGCCCGCGTTGTTGACCAGCAGGTCGACGCCCCCGCGCAGCCGCTCCTCGACCGCGGTCAGGCCTTCTTCGGCGGTCAGGTCGGCGGGAAGCACCTCGACCTCCACCCCGTAGCGCAGGCGGAGCTCCTCGGCGGAGGAGGCGAGACGCTTCTCGTCGCGGGCGACGAGGACGAGGGAGAAACCGTCGGCGGCCAGGCGGCGGGCGAACGCGGCACCGATGCCGGCGGTCGCGCCTGTGATCAGTGCGGAAGGCATGACCGCAGTCTAGGACGTTTCCGGAACCTTCCCGCTGGCGGCCGGGTACAAGGGATCATCGAGAGTACGGTTTCACGATGGAGGATGAGGACTGTGCCGATCTCTTACCGGACCGGGGCGGGGGCGGCCCTGCTCTGCGCGGTGCTGGCGGCCTGCTCGGCGGGCGAGCCCGTCGCGACCGCCGAGCCCGCCACGCCCGGGGCCCGGCCCGCCACGAGCGCCGCCCCGGACACGGGCACGGCGACGCCGGCGCCGTCCGGGGACGCCCGGCCCAGGTTCACCGAGATCGCCCGGCTGGACATGCCGGTGGCGATGGCCCTGCGTCCCGGTGACGACACGCTCTACGTCGCCGAGCAGAGCGGCCGGCTGCGGGCGATCACCGGCGGGAAGGTCGCCGAGGAGCCCGTCGTGAACCTCTCGGCCGAGATCAGCCGGGGCAACGAGCAGGGACTCCTGGGGGTGGCGTTCCATCCGGAGGAGGACTTCCTCTACCTGAACTGGACCGACCGCGAGGGGCACAGCCACGTCACCGAGTGGGCCTTCGACGGGCGGAAGGCGACCGGCCGCAGGGACGTGCTCACCCAGCGGCAGCCGTACTCCAATCACAACGGGGGGCAGCTCGCCTTCGGGCCGGACGGCCACCTCTACATCGCGCTGGGCGACGGCGGCAGCGGGGGAGACCCGCAGGGCAACGGGCAGAACCTGGACACCTGGCTGGGGAAGATCCTCAGGATCGATCCGCGCGGCAAGCCGTACACCGTTCCCGAGGACAACCCGTTCGTGGACCGGAAGGGCGCGAAACCCGAAATATGGTCCTACGGCCTGCGCAATCCCTGGCGCTTCACGTTCGACCGCCGGACCGGTGACATGTGGATCGGCGACGTCGGCCAGAACGCCTGGGAGGAGGTCGACTTCGAGCCCGCGGGCGAGGGAGGGCGCAACTACGGCTGGAACCTCCGGGAGGGCCGCCACCCGTTCCGGGGAGAGGCCCCCAAGGGGGAGACGGTCGACCCGGTCATCGAGTACCCCCTGGGCACGGGCGGCAACTGCTCGGTGATCGCGGGATACGTCTACCGGGGCACGAAGCTCCCCGGCCTGGCAGGCCGGTTCGTCTACGGCGACTTCTGCGCGGGCTGGGTGAAGGCGACCCCCGCCGACCAGCCCGGCGAGGGGCGCGACCTGGGCAGGATCGAGCAGCTGTCGTCCTTCGGCGAGGACCACGGCGGCGAGCTCTACGCGCTCAGCCTGGCCGGCCCCGTCTACCGCCTGGAGGCCGCCCCCTAGTCCTCCCCGTCCCGGCCGGATCGGGCGATCAGATCCTCGACCTGCCCGTTGAGCTGGGCCCCGCGCGGCCAGCCCGCGTAGTGGGTGAGGAAGACGACGATCTCCCGGAGCTCGCGGGGGGTGAGCTCCGCGGTCCGCAGGGCGGCGTCGAGCTGCACCTGCAGGGCGTCGTCCATGCCCTGGCCGACGAGCAGGCCGAGCAGGAGCAGCCTCCGGTCCCGCCCGGACAGTCCGTCGCGGGACCAGACCTCGGCGAACAGATGCTCGATCGTCATCGAGAAGAAGTCGCCGCCGGAGCCGGGCCCGCCGTCGGCGTCGCGGCCGGCGGCCTGCTTCGTGATCTCCAGGCCGCGGGTCCGCCGGCCGGGATCGGTCTCGTCCGAATGCTGGTCCATGGGGCAACTCCGGGTCCGTCGGCAGGCCGGGGCGGGACGGGCGTGACGTCCCCCGCGCCATCGAAGATCACACAAATGGGGTTGCGTCCACGTTGCCCGGCCGTCCACGTTGCCCGGCCGTCCACGTTGCCCGGCCGCGCCGGGGTCTCCCGACGGAGGCTTTCATCCACGGCGGGCGGCGGCTCGATTGGTTCACTGGACGGCTCTGATGTTCTGTAACGAACAGAGTCAATGTAACGCCAAAATTCGGTGAAGATTTCTCCGATGATCATGAGGTGGAGCGGGAGAGATGCCGAAAAGTGGGGCATAAGTTCCCCATTGGCCTGTAAAGCGGAGGTCCAGCCCTGGTGAGAAGATCGAGGGCAATGTTCACCGCGGCGGTGGTGCTCACCGCCGGCATGACCGCTGGAACGGCCGGGTGCGGGAGCCCGGAGTTCACCTACGTCAATCTCAACGACGGCCAGACCTACTTCAAGCTACCGACCTCTTGGCGGCAGATCGACGAGAAGGCGTTGCACGCCTTCTTCGAATCGGGCGACTCCGAATCTGCGACGGCCCAGATCCTCAGGCAGCGCACCGCGCTGGCCGCCTACGACGCCCACGCCGAACCCTCCGTCCTCCACTTCTACGGGCTCGGCGCCGCGGACGAGCCGTTCGTCCTCGTCCGGACCATGATCCTGCTCCCGTCCGAACGTGACGCGATCTCCCTGAACTCGCTGCGCGACTTCTTCATGCCCTTCACGGCGGCCAAGCGACAGCAGGCCGCACAGCTCCCGAACTATCCGATGAAGAAGTTCGAGCCGCTCATCGACGAGGTCGTCCAGCCCGGCGACGGGGTGCGCGGGATCCACGTGCGGTTCAACTACGAGGTCCGGGGGGCCGGCATCCACACCTTCGACGTCACCTCCTACCTGGCCGCCGACGGCCAGCGGGTCTCCATGATGCTGATCCGCTGCTCGGCGGCCTGCTACCGGAAGCGCGCGCAGGAGTTCGACAAGATCTCGCAGTCCTTCACGATCAAGCGCCCCATCGGGTGAGGAGAGCCCGGATATGAAGCCATCCTCGTCGACCTCGCACGTCGAGGGCCTCCGCCCGCCGGGCACCGGCCCGAACGACCCGCACCCCCTGACGCGCAAGCGCATGCCGATGTGGGACCGGATCAAGTTCCTCCTCATCCTGACGATCATCTACTTCGTGCTCGTCTGGAACCAGATGGCCTCCTACGAGGGCATCATGAGCTTCCAGGACGCGATGATCGTCACCGCGCGCGAGACCACCTGGATCTTCTGGTTGCTGGGGATCGAGACCCTGCGGCAGGTCCACTTCCTCATCAGTGAACGCTCCGCCGGGTACCACGGCTTCTGGACCCGCCGGGTGTTCGGCGGGTTCGAGGGCTGGAACCACCGCCGCTTCTCCGACTGGAACCGCTTCCGCATCGCCCGCCTGCTCAAGTGGCTGTTCTGGATCGCGGTCCTCGCCCTGGTACTCGGCCAGATCCTGGACACCTCGCCCGCCCTCGCGCTGTTCCAGGCCCCGGCGCTGCTGTGGTCGGTGCTGCCCTACGCCGCGCAGCTGGCGTTCGCGTTCTTCTTCATCATCTTCCAGTTCGTCGGCCTGTTCTGGTTCCTGTCGCGCGGCGGCGTCGAGACCTACTTCCCCGACGACATCAAGACCCGCTTCACCGACGTCTGGGGCCAGGACCACGTGGTCGAGCGGGTCAAGGAGAACATCGTCTTCCTGGAGAAGCCGGACGCCATCGAGGAGCGCGGCGGCTACGTGCCCAGCGGCCTGCTGCTGTGGGGACCGCCCGGCACCGGCAAGACCCTGATGGCCGAGGCGGTCGCGGGAGAGACCGGCAAGCCGTACGTCTTCGTGGATCCCGGCGCGTTCGTCAACATGTTCATGGGCATCGGCATCCTGAAGGTGAAGTCGCTGTTCCGCAAGCTGCGCAAGCTCGCGCTGCGCTACGGCGGCGTCATCGTCTTCTTCGACGAGGCCGACTCCCTCGGCCGCCGCGGCGCGCTGGCGCAGCAGGGGCCCCGCGGCGGGCAGCCCGGGTTCTCCGCGAAGGCCGGGCACGCCGGGCACCTCGACCAGCTCGGCGGCTGCCACGGCTTCACCTACCTGTCGGAGGACGCGCGCTCACTCCTCGCCGGCAAGGCGGGCAACGAACGGCCGGACCCCACGCGCAACCGCTTCTTCATGGGCGGCAACATGGGCGGCGGCGGCGATCCCGGCACCCTGCAGGCGCTGCTCACCGAGCTGTCCGGCCTGAAGAAGCCGCGCGGCCTGGTCAACCGCTACGTGCGCAGGCTGTTCGGCATGCAGCCCAAGCCGCCGCCCAAGTACCGGATCCTGGTCATGATGGCCACCAACATGCCCAACGCGCTGGACGAGGCGCTGCTGCGGCCCGGCCGCATCGACCGCATCTACAAGGTGGGCTACCCGTCCAAGGCGGGCCGGGTGCGCACCTACCGCGGCTACTTCGACAAGGTCCGGCACGAACTGACCGAGGAGCAGCTGGACAAGCTGGCCACGATCACCCCCTACGCCACCGGGGCCACGATCAAGGACCTGGTGAACGAGTCGCTGATCACCGCGATCCGCGACGGCCGGGAGGTCATCACCTGGTCCGACGTGATGCACGCCAAGCGGCTCAAGCAGCTCGGCCCGCCCGAGGACGTGGAGTACATCGAGCGGGAGCGGCACGCGGTGGCCGTGCACGAGGCCTGCCACGCGGTGGCCGCCTACCGCACCCGCTTCCACTTGGAGATCGACGTCGCCACGATCGAGAAGGGCGCCGACTATCTCGGCATGGTGGCCAGCATCAAGCCCGAGGACCAGTTCACCCGCTGGAAGTCCGAGCACGAGGCCGACATCACGGTCTCACTCGCCTCGCTGGCCGGAGAGCGGATGTTCTTCGCCGGGGACAACTCCTCCGGCGTCTCCGGTGACCTGTTCTCGGCCACGTACCTCACCGCGCTGATGGAGGCGCACTGGGGCATGGGCCGCGGTGTCACCTCCCTGCCGGCCCTGCAGGAGCTGGAGATCTCGGGCGGCAAGTCGATGCCCGGCGGCGGTCACGGGACTCCTCCGCCGCGGGGCGGCAGACAGGCGAGCGTGCCCGACGTGCTCGGCGAGCGGATCGAGTACAACCTGGTGCGCCTGCTGAAGGAGACGGAGGACCTCCTGGAGGAGAACCGGCGGGAGGTGCTCTGCCTGGCCCACGCGCTGGAGACGCACAAGACGCTCAACGGCGACGACGTGGTCGCGGTCCTGGAGCGACGCCCGGGACCGCTGGTCGACGGCTCGATCTACGCCTCGGACGAGTTCTACGCCGAGATCGAGGCCTACCACCTGGAAGCCGCCCGGGCGCACCGGGAGCACAACCGGGTGGAGCACGGGCTGCCCGTCCCGGCGACCGCCCTCCGGCTGGAGCCGGCCGCGGTCATCCAGGGCACGGTGGTGACCGGCAACGGGCACGGCGCGCCGGCCACCCTCGAAACCGCCGCGCTCGGACCGGCGGTGGAAGTGGGGCCGGAATTCGTGTCCTGGGAGAAGAAGGAGGCCTCGCCGCTCCATCCGGCGTCCCCGGCCGGCGAGACGATCGGGCCCGACCCCTTCGGGATCTCCCCGTCCCCGCGGCGGGGGCCGCGCAGGATCGTGCGGTCCGTCCTGACGGTCGCCGCCAGCCTGGCCGCGCTCGCCGCGTTCACTCTCCTGGGCGCGTACGCGCTCACCGGAGAGCAGCTGACGGCGGCCCGGACGGCGGGCGCGCCGCCCGGATCCAGCCCGCTGCTGGGGGTGTTCGTCGCCGCGGTGGCGGTCGCCCTCGTGGCGGGGATCGCCTACGCGGTCGTCCGGGGCGCTCAGGCCGCCCGGTCCAGGGCCGAGGGGCAGCGGGACCGCGCGGTGGAACGAGCCCAGCTGCTGGCCGCGGCGATGGACCCGGAGATCGCCATGCGGCTGCTGGGGTACCGCGGTACGGAGGGCGGTGAAGAGTCCGGGAGCGGGAGAAGTTGAGGGATTGCGCCCTTTGGCGGAACGAGCCGCTCTGATTTTGATAGAAAAGTTCACCGTGAGTGAGTGCGCCGTCTCGGAACGCGACCTCCAGTGGAGTTCGCCCGCCAGGAGTGAGGCCGGACATGGTGACCGGGCAGCAGATCGTTCCGCCCCGCTCGACGGTGACTCTGCGAGGGGTGCCCGAGTCGGTGGCGGTGGCCCGGCACCGCGCCATGGAGCTGCTGGGTGAGGGCCACCCGGCCTTCGAGGACGTGGTCCTGCTCGTCAGCGAGGTCGTCACCAACTCGGTGGTCCACTCCGGGTCGGCCGGCGGCGGCCGGGTGGCGATGACCCTGGCGGTGGAGGCCGGAACCGTGACGGTGGAGGTGCGCGACGCCGGATCCGCCGATTCCGTGCCGCGGGTGCGCATCGCGCCGGACGAGGAGGGCGGCCGGGGGATGTTCCTGGTCGACCTGCTCGCCGCCCGCTGGGGGGTCAGGCAGGACGGCTCGCGCGGACCGCGGACGGTCTGGTTCCAGATCGCCTTCTGAGAGGTACGGCCCCGCGGCCCGGATGATCGGGAGGGTGCGACGCCGGAGTGAACCGGGAGGCGGCCGGCCCGGAGGATGACGGTCTGCGACGCCGGGTGGGATTCAGGTGGAAATTTGGGCCTTTCCCTATCCACTGGTGTAGCTGACTCTCGGTTCAGGCGTGTGAAAACCCCCCGAGAACGCGCCTGAGGAGGACCCGGTGAGACACCGTCTGATCGTCGGAATCGCCGCCCTGGCGCTGTTGTGTCTGGGCATGACCGGGGTGGACGCCTCGGCCGAGCCACCGCCCAACAGCCAGTACACGGTCGAGGGTCCCAGCGACTCCCGGCAGCGCAGCGCGGTCGCGGCCACGGGCGCCGCGATCGACCAGGTGGACCCCGCCTCGATCGTGGTCACCGCCACGGAGGCCGAGGTCGCCGCCATCAAGAAGCTGGGCTACAAGGTCACGAAGATCGACAGATCGTTATCCCCCGAAGCCCGCGCCTTCGACTTCCCGCCGGCCGACTCCGGCTACCACAACTACGCGGAGATGAACGCCGAGATCAACGCGCTGGTCGCGGCCCATCCGACCATCATGAGCCAGTCCAACTACGGCACGTCCCACGAGGGCAGGCAGCTCCGCCTGATCAAGATCAGCGACAACGTCGGGGTCGACGAGAACGAGCCCGAGGTGCTGTTCACCCACCACCAGCACGCCCGTGAGCACCTGACGGTCGAGATGGCGCTGTACATCATGCGCCTGATGACCGACAACTACGGCAGCGACAGCCGCATCACGAACCTGGTGAACAGCCGCGAGATCTGGATCATGCCGGACATGAACCCGGACGGCGGCGAGTACGACATCGCCACGGGCTCCTACCGCTCCTGGCGCAAGAACCGCCAGCCCAACGCGGGCTCGTCCGCCGTGGGCACCGACATGAACCGCAACTGGGCCTACAACTGGGGCTGCTGCGGCGGCTCCTCCGGATCCGCCTCCAGCGACACCTACCGCGGCCCGTCGGCGGAGTCGACGCCCGAGGTCCGGGCCGCCGCCAACTGGGTGCGCAGCCGGGTGATCGGCGGCGTGCAGCAGCTCAAGTCGCACATCGACTGGCACACCTACAGCGAGCTGATCCTGTGGCCGTACGGCTACACCTTCAACGACACCGCGCCCGGCCTGACCCAGGACGACCGGGACGCCCACGCCACCCTCGGCCAGAACATGGCCTCCACCAACGGCTACACCCCGGAGCAGGCCAGCGACCTGTACATCACGGACGGGACCATCGACGACTGGATGTGGGGCGCCCACAAGATCTTCAGCTTCACGTTCGAGATGTACCCGACGGGCTCCAGCCCCGGCTTCTACCCGCCCGACGAGCAGATCGGCCCGCAGACCACCCGCAACCGGGAGGCGGTGCTGCGCTTCCTGGAGTACTCCGACTGCGTCTACCGGATCATCGGCAAGGAGGCGCAGTACTGCGGGACCGGCACGCCGCCGGTGACGGTCTACTCCGACACCTTCGAGACGGCCACCGGCTGGACGGTCAACGCCTCGGGCACCGACACCGCGACCACCGGGCAGTGGGAGCGCGGTGACCCCGAGGCCACCACCTCCAGCGGGGCCAAGCAGCTCGGCACCACCGTCAGCGGCGTCAACGACCTGGTCACCGGCCGTCTGGCGGGCTCCTCGGCGGGCGCCTACGACATCGACGGCGGCGTCACCAGCATCCAGTCGCCGGCGATCACCCTGCCGTCGAGCGGGACGCTGACCCTGTCGCTGTCGTGGTACCTGGCGCACGGCTCCAACGCCTCCAGCGCCGACTACTTCCGCGTGCGGGTCGTCGGCGCCACCACCTCGACGGTCCTCAACCAGGCCGGCGCGGCGACCAACCGCAACGGCTCCTGGGCGACGGCCACGGCGAACATCTCCGCCTTCGCCGGGCAGAGCGTCCGGATCGTGATCGACGCGGCCGACGCCTCCGGAGCCTCGCTGGTCGAGGCCGGGGTGGACGACGTGAAGATCACACAGCAGCCCTGATCCGCCGAGCGGTACGGCCGCCGCATGGCCGGCGGCCGTACCGCCGCCTCACACCCGGCAGATCAGCTCGCCGTGGAGCAGGGACAACCAGCCGTCCTCCTCGGCGGCCCAGGCCCGCCATCCCGCCGAGATGCGGTGCAGGTCCTCCTCGGCGGCGGCGCCCGAGTCGAGGGCCTGGCGGGCCATGTCGGACTTCAGGATCCGCTCGGCCCACAGGCCGCCCCACCACCGCCGGTCCTCGGGCGTCGCGAAACACCAGGTCGAGGAGGTCGCCGTGATGTCGGTGAAACCCGCCGCGCGGGCCCAGGAGAGCAGCCGCCGCCCGGCGTCGGGCTCGCCGCCGTTGGCGCGGGCGACCTTCTGGTAGAGGGCCATCCACTCGTCCAGCTCGGGCCGCGCCGGGAACCAGGTGAAGGCGGCGTAGTCGCTGTCGCGCACCGCGATGATCCCGCCCGGCCGGCAGACCCGCCGCATCTCGCGCAGCGCCAGGACCGGGTCGCCCACGTGCTGCAGCACCTGGTGGGCGTGGACGACGTCGAAGGAGCCGTCGGGGAAGTCCAGCGCGTGCACGTCGGCGACGGCGAAGGCGACGTTGGCCAGGCCGCGCCGGTCGGCCTCGGCGCGGGCCAGGCCGAGGGCCTCCTCGGTGATCTCGACCGCGGTGACCGTCCCCGGGGCGATCCGGTCCGCCAGGTCCGCGGTGATGGTGCCGGGACCGCAGCCCACGTCCAGCAGCGACATCCCGGCCTCCAGGTACGGCAGGAGGTGGCCCGCGGAGTTCTCCGCGGTGCGCCAGCGGTGGGAGCGCAGGACGGACTCATGGTGGCCGTGGGTGTATACGGCGTCTTTCGGTGTCACGGGGCCACTCCTCAAGATCGGGTGGATCCACCGTAACAGCAGTCTCATCAAATGAGAGTATTTGTCTTAAAATATGAGAATTACGCAATCCATACGTCTCTGTACTTGTTGTCACGGTGAACGGCGCACAGACTCGAACCATCGTCGGTGTCACCGATGGAGGTGGTTCGCGTGCGCGAGGAACTCAGCGTCCGCGAGACATGGCCGCTGGAGTGCCTGCACTGCAGGCATGAATGGCAGGAGGAGTACACCGTCCGCCGCATGACCGACGGACACGGCCACGACGTCGTGGTCTGGATGAGGGGAGAGGTCCCGGTCCAGCCGCCCTGGGCGGGGACGAACTGCCCCGGCTGCGACATGGACACGGTGAGCGTCTTCCCCCAGGGGGAGTACGCGCGGCGGCGCGCGCCCGCCTCGGCGGACTTCGCCAGCCCGCCCGTGGAGCAGCTGTACTCGCCCGTCCAGCCCCGCCCGTCGATCCCGCTCTACTGACGCGGCCGTGCGGGACCGCGCCGCAGCACGCGGTCCCGCACGGGCCGGGGCCGTCCCCTGCGGGACGCCCCCTGTGAGCGTGCCGCGATCATGGTGAGGGGAACCCCGGGGAACGGCAAAGATCAGATCCGGTAGTCCAGATCGGGGACGATCTCGGCCACGTCCATCTGCGCCTTCTGCAGGCGGCCGGAGTAGTCCCAGTTCATCGCCTGCCAGCGGGTGAACTGGTCGAGCACCCACATCCCCGACTGGCGGCTGCCGTTGCCCGACTTGCCGTTCCCGCCGAACGGCAGGTGCGCCTCGGCCCCCGAGGTGGAGTTGTTGACGCTGACCATGCCCGCGCCGATGCCCGCGCGGAACCGGAAGGCGGCCTTGGGATCGGTGGTGTAGATCGAGGACGACAGGCCGTACCCCGGCAGGTTGGCCAGCTCGACGGCCTCCTCCAGGGTGGTGAACGAGGTCACGCCCACGATCGGCCCGAAGGTCTCCTCCATGAACAACCGGTCCCCGGCGCGCACGCCGTCCACGACCACCGGGTGGTAGTACAGGCCGCCCGCGCCGTCGAAGCCGCCCCGCGGGTTGTCCGCCGTGATCCGGCCGGTCGGGCCCGACACGACCGTGTGATGGGGCTCGATCCAGCCGAGGTACTCCTCGTAGCGCTCGGCGAACTTGTGGTCGAGCAGCGGCCCGCAGAGCACCTCGCCCGCCGGGTCGCCGATCGCCGCGTCGGCCACGGCGCGCGTGTAGCGGGCGACGAACTCGTCGTGGACGCTCTCGTGCACGATCACGGTCCCCAGCGAGGTGCAGCGCTGCCCCGCCGTGCCGAACCCGGCGAACAGCGCGCCCTCCACCGCCAGGTCCAGGTCGGCGTCCGGCAGGACCACCATCGGGTTCTTGCCGCCGAGCTCCAGGCACGCCGACTGCAGGTGCCGCCCGCACAGCTCGCCGATCTTCCTGCCGACCGCGCTGGAACCGGTGAACCCGACCTTGTGCACCGTGCCCTCGCCCAGCGCCGTCTCCAGCCCGGCGTAGGTCGCCTCACCGTCGGCGAGCACCAGGTTGAGCACCCCCTCGGGCAGCCCCGCCGCCGCGAACAGCCGGTAGAGCGCGTGCGCGGACGCCGCGGCGTACTCGGCGGGCTTCCACACCACCGCGTTGCCGCACAGCAGCGCCGGGACGAGGTACCACGACGGCACCGCGACCGGGAAGTTCCCCGCCGTGATCACCGCCGCCACGCCCACCGGGACCCGGAAGGTGAACAGGTTCTTGTCCGGCATCTCCGACGGGACGGTCTGCCCGTACAGCCGCCGCCCCTCGCCCAGGAAGAAGTCGCACGTGTCGACGATCTCCCGCACCTCGCCCAGGGCCTCGGCGTACGGCTTGCCGATCTCCCGCGTGACCAGCCGGGCCAGCGCCTCGGCGTTGGCCTCCACCAGCCGCCCGATCGACGCGATCACCCGCCCCCGCACCGGCGCGGGGACCTGCGCCCAGTCCCGCTGCGCGGCGGCGGCCGTACGGCAGGCGGAGGAGAACGTGTCCGCGTCGGCCAGCCGCACCCGCGCGACGACCTCGTCCACGCGGGACGGGTTGATCGAATCGTAGACGGCGCCGCCGGACGCGTCCTTCCCGCCGATGACGGAGACGATCTCGAGGGTCATCGTTGACCTCCTTGATTAGGGCGTTGTAACCGCATTCTCTCCGCCCGCCGGGAAACCGTCACACCTCCCGCCGTCACCGCCTTCGGCGTGTTCGGGGCGGGGCGGGGCGGTCCGGGTCAGGCCGGGGGGACGCCGGATTCGTCGCGGCCGTCGTCGATGAGGTCGCTGAGCAGGGCGACGACGGAGTCCGCGAGGCCGGGCAGCGTGCCGTCGCCGGGCGCCGGGCCGTTCTCGAACGCCCGCTGGACGGTGCGCGCCAGCAGGTCCGCCCGCCGCTCCAGGCCCTCGGCGGGGACGCCGTCGTCGGCCCGCAGGAAGCCCTCGAACGTCGCCTGATAGGCGTAGCCGAGCTCGTCGGCGTCCATGTCGTCGCGGAGCAGGCCGTGCTCGGTGAGCAGGCGGAAATAGTCGCGGGCCATCGCGCGGTGCCGGCCGTCGAGGGCGGCGCCGCGGGAGGCGGCCAGCTTGCCCAGCAGGCCGGGATCGGCCAGGAGGAACCCGCGCAGCAGCGGCCGCCTGGTGATGGCCAGGAAATAGGCGCGCGCGAAGCGGTGCAGCAGGCACCCGCGCGGATCCTGTCGCAGCGCCTGCCGCAGCTCGTCGAGCGCGTAGCGGACCTCGCGCTCGAAGACCGCGCCGAACAACTGCTCGCGGGTCTTCCAGTGCAGGTAGACGGTGCCCTTGCCGATGTTCGCCCCGGCGGCCACGTCGTCGATGGTCACCCGCCGGTAGCCGTGGCGCGCCAGCAGATCGGCGGCCACGTCGAGGATCAGCCGGGCGCGTTCGGCCCGCCCCCGCGCGTCCCGGACCCGTTCGGTGCTGGCGCTCACCGGAGAACCGTATGACCGGATGTGAGTTTCGGTCAACTCACTCTCTGCTTGTTGACTGATTTTCAAATTTAGTCATATGTTCCTAAGGGTTCCCAACGACAGGAGCGCGTCATGAACATCACGAGCAGACCGACCGTGCTGATCTCCGGGGCCGGCGTCGCCGGGTCCACGCTGGCCTACTGGCTGGCCCGGCACGGGTTCCGCACCACCGTCGTCGAGCACTCGGCCGGGCCGCGCTCCGGCGGCAACCCGGTGGACGTCCGCGGCCCGGCCGTCCGGGTGGCCGAGCGGATGGGCGTCATGGGGCGACTGCGTGAGGCCGCCACGTCCGTGACGGCGATGAGTTTCGTCGACGGCTCCGGCCGTGAGGTCGGCCGGGTCGACATGCGGGCCCTGCGGCGGGCGAGCGGCAGCGGCGAGGTGGAGGTGACGCGCTCCGATCTGGCGAGGATCCTGTACGAGGCGAGCCGGGACACCGCCGAGTTCCTGTTCGGCGACACCATGACCGCGCTCAGCCAGGATGGCGACGGCGTGCACGTCACCTTCGAGAAGGCGGCTCCGCGCCGGTTCGACCTGGTCATCGGGGCCGACGGGCTGCACTCGGCGACCCGCCGGCTGGCCTTCGGGCCCGAGGAGCGGTTCGTGCGCCACATGGGCCTGTACGTCGCGACGATGCCGCTGAGCGGCCCGGCCGGGAACGGGCACGACGTCGTCCTGCACAACGCCCCGGGCCGGATGGTCTCCCTCCATCCCGTCCACGGCCGCGCGCTGGCGGCGTTCGTCTTCCGCAGCCCCGCCGTGGAGGGTTTCGACCACCGCGACATCGCCCGGCACCGGCGGATCCTGGCCGACGCCTACACCGGCGGCGGCTGGCGCGTGCCCGAACTGCTGGACCTGGCGCGCACCGCCGAGGACCTGTGGTTCGACTCCGTCAGCCAGGTGCGGATCGACCGCTGGAGCAACGGCCGCGTCGCGCTCCTGGGCGACGCCGCCTCATCGGTGTCGCTGTTCGGCGACGGATCCACCCTGGCCATCGCCGGAGCCCACACGCTCGCCCGGGAACTGGCGGCCACCCCCGCCGACCCCGTCTCCGCCTTCACCCGGTACGAGACCGGGCACCGCGCCTTGGTCGACCCCCGGCAGGGCAGCATCGCGACAGCCGCCGCGCTGATGGTCCCCGCGACCCGCGCCGCCATCACGGCCAGGAACCTGGCGACGCGGCTCTGGCCCGCCGTCGCCGCCGCCGGATGGCTGCGCGGGCGGCTCGGCCCGCGTCGGGAGCCCGTGCGGGCAGCCGCCGGATAGACAGCCGGCCTCCACGCCACCGCGTTGCCGCGGACCGGCCGGGGGCGGGGGACGAGGGCGGCGTCTACTGCGGGGACCGGCCGCCGCCGTTGTCCTCCGACAACTCCCGGGTACGGCGCAGCAGAGCCTCCCGGACCTCGTCCGGGGACAGGACTCGCAGCGGGGTGCCCAGGCCGAGGAGGTACCGGGCGAGCTCGTCGGCGTCGTTGGCGCCGATTTCGACGATGGTGGCATCGGGCCCGTCCGGGTGGTGGGCGCCGATCGTCGGCGGGATCAGCCGCAGGGCCCGGTCCATGGGGTGGGGGAGCCGGACCCTCCCGTAGAGGGGGTACACGACGCTCGCGATGCCCCGGGAGACCAGGAGGGCCGGGTCGGGCGGGTCGAGGAGTTCGACCGGCCGTCCGGTCGGCTGCACGTTCACCACCCGGTCGGCCCGGAACGTCCGCCACTGGTCTCTGGCCACGTCCCGGGCGACGAAATACCAGCGCAGGCCCGTGTGCACCAGGCGGTAGGGGTCGACGTCGCGGACACTCGCCCTGCCCGCATGGTCGCGGTAGGACAGACGGGCGCGCTCACCGCGGCGGCAGGCGGCGGCCAGCTCCAGCAGCACGCCGGGGGGGATCTGAGGCCCCTCGGGCCGGGGAGTGTGGACGAAGGTGGCGTCCATCTCACCCAGCCGGTCCGCGATCCGAGGCGGCAGGACCTGCCGCAGTTTCAGCAGCGCCGACAGCGCGGCCTGGTCGCTGCCGAGGACGCCGCTGAGCGCGGCCTCGCGCAGCGCCACGGCCACGGCGAGCGCCTCCTCGTCGTCGAGGATCAGCGGCGGCACCCGGGTGCCGCCGCCGAGGCGGTAACCGCCCCAGGGCCCGGGGTCGGACTCGATGCAGTAGCCGAGTTCCCGCAGCCGGGCGACGTCCCGCCGGACCGTGCGGTCGGTGACCGCCATCCGCTCGGCCAGCTCGCGGCAGGTCCAGGTCGGCCGGGTCGACAGCAGCGAGACCAGTCGCAGCAGGCGGGCGGAGGTGCTGATCACACTCTGAAGTGTCCCCGATGACCAGGACCGGAACTGTCCTGGTCCCGTCATAGCGTCTTCCCATGAGCACCGAACCCGTATCCGCGCCCGCCGTCCGCTTGCTGTCCATCGACTTCGACTGCCCGGACCCCGTCGAGCTGTCCCGCTTCTACGGCGAGGCTCTCGGCCTGCCCGTCGTCTACTCCAGCGACGACTTCGTCCTGCTCGGCCGCGACGGTTCACCGGGACTGGGTTTCATCCGGGTCGCCGACTACCGGCCTCCGACCTGGCCCGACCCCTCCCATGGCAAGCAGGCGCACATGGAACTGGGCGTCGACGACCTGGAGGCGGCTCAGGCACGGATGCTGGCCCTGGGCGCCACCGAGCCCCCGGCCCAACCGCATCCCGAGGAGCGGAGGGTCCTGCTGGACCCCGCCGGCCACCCGTTCTGCATCTCCACGCAGAACTGAACGTCATCGGCTGATGCCGTGACCGGCTCCGGAGCCGGACGCGGCCACGGTGAGCTCCCTCCCGTCAGTGGTGGGGGCCAGGGGGAGGGGCGACCGAGGAGCGGGCGATCAGGCGGGAACGGAGGGTGTGCGTCTCGCGGGCGGGCTCGCCTCCGGCGATCGCGTCGAGGAGCACCTCGGCCGCCTTGGCGCCGAGCCGGTGCACGGGCTGCTCGATCATCGTCAGCGGCGGTTCCATGACCGCCGCCCACGCGCTGTCGTCGAAACCGATCAGCGCGACGTCGCGCGGGCACGACAGGCCCGCCGTCCGCAGGGCGCGCAGGGCGCCGGTGACCCCGTCGGTCTCGGTGCAGAAGATCGCGGTGATGCGGTCGGGCAGGGAGAGCATGCGGGCGACCTCCTCGGTCACCCGTTCCTCGGTCTTGCGCCCGACCATCACCAGTTCGGGATCGAAGGGGATGCGCGCGTCGTCGAGCGCGTCGAGGTAGCCGCGCAGACGTTCGCCGTCGGTCCACAGGTTCCTGGACGCCTCGGCCAGCAGCCCGCGCCGCGTCACGGGCTGCTGCGCCGCCGGGGGCCCCCACACGAACCCGATGCGGCGGTGCCCGGCCGCGATGAGCGTCTCGACCGCCTCCCGCGCCGCGTCGCGGTTGTCGATGACGACCGTGTCGAGGTCGAGGGAGGCGACCGCGCGGTCGACGAGGACGACGGGGATGCGGTCCATCGCCGCCCTGATGTGCGCGACCTCGCGGCGGCCGACCGCGGCCGAGGCGATGATGACGCCGTCGACGCGCTTGTCGATGAGCACGTTCGTCGCCGCGACCTCCTCGTCGAGGTTCTCGTACGTGCTCAGCACGATCGTGTCGAAGCCCCGCGCCCGGGAGGTGTCGCAGATCCCGCGGACCACACCGGCGAAGAAGGGGTTGCCGATGTCGGCGACGATCACTCCCAGGGTGTGGCTCACCCCGGTCGACATGCTGCGCGCGAGGGCGTTCGCCCGGTAGCCGAGTTTCTCGGCCGCCGCGAGCACCCGCTCGCGCAGTTCCGGGCTGACGTATCCATATCCGCCGAGCGTGCGGGCCGCCGTCGCGCGGCCGACGCCGGCCTCGGCAGCCACTTCGGAGATCGTCGGCTGTCCCGCCGCCTGGCCCCGGTCAGCTGGCATGGATCGCGTCCCTCATTTCTCGCGTTCGGAGGCTCGCCACATGCTAGCTATCGCGGGCGCCCGGACGGCGCCTCGCAGGGGCGGCCGCGGCCGAAGGCCCCTTCGACGAAGCACTGCCGGTAGGCCGAGGCGGCGCCCGCGCGCAGCGCGCGGCCGATCAGCTGGGACCGCGGCGGGGAGCCCGCGGACCAGCCGTCGCGCAGCAGCGAGACCGCGAACCCGGCGAGGAAGGCGTCGCCGCACCCCATCGTGTCGACGATCTCGTGAGGGTCCTCCACCCGGCGTGCCGGGACCGACACGGCGGCGTGTCCGTCCCAGGCGATCGCCCCGTGCACGCCGCGGGTGGCGAGCGCCAGGCGCGCGCCCCGCCGTACGGCCTCGGCCAGCAGCGCGCGCGTGGCGGTCTCGTCCAGGTGGGAGCACGACAGCAGCACCAGGTCGGCGTGGGGGCAGACGCGGTCGAGGTAGGAGGGGGCGCGGAACTCCTCCTCACTGGAGAGGTCGAAGCTGACCAGCGTGCCGAGCCCGGCCAGCTTCGGCAGTTCGTCCTCGCTGCGGGAGTACACGCTCGAGTGCACCAGGTCGAAGGACGAGACGTACTCCAGGAGGCCGGAGTCGAGCGTGAGCGGCTCCCGCACCGTGACCCCGCCGCCGTTCCAGCCGAGGAAGACGCGGTCGCCGTCGTCGACCCGGAGCAGAGAGAGACCGGTCTCACCCGGCCGTACGACACAGCGGTCGACGGCGACCCCCTCGGCGGCGATCGTCTCGCCCAGGAAACGGCCGAGGTCGTCGTCGCCGAAGACCCCCAGGTAGGCGGCTTCGAGGCCGAGGCGGCGGGCGTAGACGGCGACGTTCACGCTGTTGCCGCCCGGGTAGTCGACGCCGCGGTCGACGAACCGGTCGACGATGTTGTCGCCGAAGCCGAGGACTCTCATGGGTTCTCCTGTGTGCGGGCCTCCGCGTGGGGGAGCGGGAGCCCGGGTGGGCGCGGCGGGGCCGGTGGGACGGGGGCTGGGCGCGTCAGTAGTCCATGACGCGGTAGTAGCGGCGCAGGTCGAGCGAGTGGTCGCGGACCCGCTCCAGGTGCTTGCTGACCCGGCCCAGTACGGTGTCGAGCACCAGCGGGGCGATCAGGCCGCGGAACTCGGGGCTGATCCCCTCCAGCGGGTAGTCACGGGTGTCGAAGACGGTGACGTCCTTGGAGATGCGCCGGGCGAAGGACTCGACGCGGTCGGTGAGCGCGCGGGTCTCGTCCTCGCCCTGGAAGATGACGACGCTCGTGTCCTCCTCGATCAGCTCCAGGGAGCCGTGGAAGAACTCGGCGCTGTGCACCCTGGTGGTGCGCAGCCACTGCATCTCCTCGAGGATGCACATGGAGTACAGGTAGGTGAACCCCCACAGGTTCCCCCCGCCGACCAGGAAGTGGTAGCCGGTGTCCTTGTGGGCCTCGGCGAAGGCCGCGGCCACCGGCTCGGCCTGCCTGGCCACCTCGAGGAGGATCCGCGGGAGGCCGGCGAGCTCGTCGGCGAGCTTCTCGTAGCCGGCGAACTCGCCGCGCCGCGACAGCAGCCGGCCCATGAACAGCAGCATCTGCGCGTCGAAGGGCCAGGCCTTGGGCTCGGAGACGAGGGCGACGTCGACCTTCTGGGCGACGGGCGAGTCGGGGTAGCCGGTGAGGCCGACGGTGCGGGCGCCCTTGGAGCGGCAGTACTCGATCGCGCGGACGCTGTCGTCGGTCGTGCCGGAGACCGAGGGGAAGATCACGACGGAGCGCTCGCCGAGGGACGCGTCACCGGAGGCGATCAGTTCCGCGGCGATCACGGCGCGCACGGGGAGGGTCGAGGAGCGCCGGGCCAGGTGCTCGTACGGCCACATCTGGGCGTAGGTGCCGCCGGCGCCGACGAGGAAGAGGTTGTCGAACCCCTCGTCCACGAGCCGATCGACCAGTTCCTCGATCTGCGGGCGCAGCGCCACGGTGCTGGTCAGCTGCTGGAGGAATTCCGGCTCGTTGAAACGGAGCATCTTGCGTCCTTTCGGGAGTGCCTGCGGCCGGCGCCGTTCTGAGGCTGATACCGGTATCACGCGGGGGTCACGCTGACACAGGTGGATGCGTGCCGTCAACACCGCCCCTTCGGACAGCTCCTCATTAGCTGGGGATACGCGATGCACTCGACTTGATCTCGTTAGTGCATCTCCGCCAAAGATCTTGGATTTAGATCTGGTACCGGTATCAGAAGGTCTGTACAGTCGGCCCACACCAAGCGCTTCGTGTCGCAGACCTCCAGGGCGGATCTGAGGTGCCCCACGCACCGGCGGTCCCCTCTCCCCCCGAGAGAAAGGAAGAGCCCATGCGCTCTCGCGCGCTGACGACGTTCGCGGTACTCGCCGGGACCTCGGTGCTCGCCCTCGCCGGCTGCGCCGGCGAGCCGGCCGCGAAGGCCCCCGCGGCCGACGCCGCCGCCACCCCGGAGTTCTCCGGGACGCTGAGCATCCTGACCAAGTTCGCCGGCGACTCCCTGAGCCCCTACTTCGAGGGCGTCGTCGCCGACTACCGGAAGCTGCACCCCGAGGTGAAGGTCGAGCTCATCCAGGAGACCGACCAGAGCATCAAGGACAAGACCAAGACCCTGACCGCCTCCGGGGCCCTGCCCGACATCTACTTCAGCTGGACCGGCAACTGGGCGGAGAACTTCGTCCGCGGCGGCCTGGCCGCCGACCTGACCAAGGTGATCGGCCCGGACACCGCGTGGGGCAAGACCTTCAGCCCGGCGGCGCTGTCGGCCTTCGCCTACGACGGCAAGTACTACGGCGTCCCGCTGTACAACAACGGCAAGTTCATGGGCTACAACAAGGCCGCCTTCGACAAGGCCGGGGTGAAGGCGCCGACCTCCTTCGAGGAGCTCGTGGCCAGCTGCGCCCCGCTGCGCAAGGCCGGATACGAGCCCATCACCTTCGGGAACAAGGACGGCTGGCCCGCCCTGCACTACCTGCAGCAGCTGTTCGCCTACAGCGTGCCGCGCGACGTCCTGACCGCCGACTTCGACCCCAAGACGGCCAAGCTCGACCACCCCGGCTACGTCACCGCGCTCAAGCAGTTCAAGACCGTCGTCGACGAGTGCACCGACACCCGCGACGGCACCAACGGCGTGCTGTACAGCTCCGCGCAGGAGAAGTTCCTCAACGGCAAGGCGGCGATGTACTACCAGGAGATCCTGGAGTTCGCCAACGTCACCGGCGAGCGGGAGCTCAAGCCGGAGGACTTCGGCATCTTCCCGCTGCCGGTCCCCCAGGGCGCCGCCGGAGATCCCAAGGCGATCGAGGGCGCGCCCGAGGGCTACCTGATCAACGGCAGGTCGCCGCGCGTGGCGCTCGCCGTCGACTTCATGAAGTTCCTCACCAGCACGGAGAACGCCGCGAAGCTCTCCGCCGCGCCGTACGCCCAGCCCAGCACGGTCATCGGGGCCGTCACCGAGGAGACCTCCGGCAAGGCCGTCCTCGAGGGCATCGAGATGGTCAACGAGGCCTCCTACCTGGCCATCTGGCTGGACACGGTGACCGTCCCCGAAGTCGCCGACGCCTGGCTGGCCGGCGGCGAAGCCCTCGTCAGCGGCAGCGCGACCCCGGAGAAGGTGCTCGAGAGCGTGCGCCAGGCCTCGGCGTCGGCCAAGTAGCCGTACGGCCGGAGGGAGAGAAGGGAGAGCACGCCGGTGCGCGCCATCGTGCGGAGAACACTCGGCCTCGCGTGGGTCGTCCCGGCCCTCGTGCTGGTGGGAGTGTTCGTCTACCTGCCGCTCGTGCAGAACCTCCAGTTCAGCACGCTCGAATGGGACATCTACAGCGGAAGCCGGGAGTACATCGGGTTCGACAACTACCGCAGGCTTCTGGACGACCCGGTCTTCTGGTCGTCGTTCGGCAACAACCTGCTGTACGCGGTGATCTCGATCGCCGTCCAGGTGTTCGGCGCCCTCGTGCTCGCCGCGCTGATCGAGAGCATCCGGAGCGAGCGGTGGCGGCGCAGCCTGCGGGCGATCTACTTCGTCCCCTCGGCGATCTCGCTGACCGTGGCGGGCCTGCTCTTCTACTTCATCTACGAGCCCAGCCTGGGACCGCTCAACCATCTGCTCCGGGCGGTGGGACTGGGGGAGCTGGCCCAGGCGTGGCTGGGGCAGGAGAGCACCGCGATGACCGCGATCATCGCGATGAGCCAGTGGCAGGGGTTCGGCTACTCGACCCTGCTGTTCGCCGTCGCGATCCAGCGGATCCCCGCCGAGATCTACGGCGCGGCGGCCATCGACGGCGTCGGGCCGATCGGCCGCTTCGTCCACGTGACGTTCCCGCTGGTGCGGGAGATGACCGGCCTGATGGCGATCGTGACCATCTCCGGGGCCTTCCAGGTGTTCAACGAGGTCATGGTGATGACCGGCGGAGGGCCGAACAACTCGACCCAGGTTCTGGGGACCTGGCTGTACCGGAGCGGATTCGTCCGCAACGACTTCGGCTACGCCGCGGCCATCGCGACGGTGCTCTTCGTGATCACGCTGGGCATCGCCCTGGTGCAGCTGTGGTTCACCCGGAGGAGAAGGGTGGAATGGTGAGTCGCCTGAGCTTTCTCGGGGTGATCGTCCGCGTGTTCATGTGGGCCTTCCTCCTCGGCCTCGCGGTGGTGGTGCTCTATCCGCTGCTGTGGATGCTGGTCAACGGGTTCAAGACCAACGCCGAGCTCTTCGGCGACCCCTTCGCCCTGCCCGTCGACTGGAGCTTCGACAACTACCGCAAGGCGTGGAACCGGGGGGTGAGCGACTACCTGACCACCAGCGTGCTCGTCACCGTGACCTCCACGATCGCCACCGTGTTCGTCAGCGCCTGGGCCGCCTACGGCCTCACCCGGGTGCGGATCCCGATGAACCGGACGGTCACCGCGCTGATCCTCGGCGGGCTGATGCTCGCCCCCACCGTGGCGCTCGTCCCGCTGGTGAAGATGTTCCAGGCGATGGGCCTGTACAACAGCTTCTGGGCGCTGCTGATCCTGTACACCGCCTTCCGCATCCCGTTCACGACCTTCCTCATCCGCGCCTACATGATCGACCTGCCGCGGGAGGTCGACGAGGCCGCCGAGATGGACGGCGCCGGCCGGTGGACCGCCTTCTGGCGGATCACCCTGCCCATGTGCAAGCCGATCATCACCTCGACGGTCCTGCTGCACATCCTCTTCACCTGGAACGAGTACCTGTTCGCGATGGTCTTCACCAGCGGCAGCGGCGTGCAGACCCTGCCGGTGGGCCTGACGAGCCTGATGAGCAAGCACGGCACCGACTTCCCCGTCGTCTTCGCCGGCATGGTGATCGCGGCCGTGCCGGTGGTGCTGCTGTTCTTCCTCGGCCAGCGCTACATCGTCAGGGGCCTGGCCGACGGGATCGGAAAGTGACCCTTCTCCGGCGGGGGCGGGAATCGGCCGCTCCCCGGCGGAGCTGGAACCGGTGATGGACGACCCTCCGGCGGGGCCGGGAACGGACCCCTCCGGCGGGGACGAAACAGGCCGGAGCGCGCCGCCGTACGACAGGAGTCCCGATGACCCTCTCCCTCCAGCAGATCACCGCTTCGAACTTCGCCTACCAGCACCTTCCGTTCGAGCGCTTCCTCGACGACGCCGCCGCCCTCGGCCGCGAGCGGGTGGAGCTGTGGGGCGTCGCGCCCCAGTTCCACATCCCGCAGGTGAGCGACGCCGAGGCGCGCGCCCTGCGCCGCCGCCTCGGAACACGCGGCCTGGCGGTGCACTGCCTCACCCCCGAGCAGGTGATGTACCCGGTCAACATCGCCTCGCCCGTCACCTGGCTGCGCGCGGCGAGCGTCGGAGTGTTCCGCCGCGCGGCCGAGCTGGGCGCGGAGCTCGGGGCGGAGCTGCTGCTGGTGACTCCCGGCCGCGGTTTCGAGGACGAGCCGGTGGAGGCCGCCCGGCGCCGCGCCGCCGACGCGATCGGGGAGATCGCCGCCTACGCCGCCACCCTCGGGGTGACGTGCGTGCTCGAACCGCTGCAGCGGGTGGAGTCGAATCTCGTCAACGACTCCCGCGCGCTCGCGGCGATGATCGACGAGGTGGGCGCGGCGAACCTCGGCGCCGTGCTCGACACCGTGGCCATGGCCGTGGCCGGTGAGACCGTCGACGACTACTTCGACGCGCTCGGCGACCGCGTCCGCCACGTGCACCTGATCGACGGCAAGCCGGCGGGGCACCTGGCGTGGGGCGACGGCGAGCTTCCGCTGGCCGGTTACCTGGCCGCGCTGGAGCGCCGGGGATACACCGGGTCCATGACCTTCGAGCTCTTCGGCGACGGCACGTACGCCTTCGACCCCCGGCCGGCGGTGGAGCGGTGTCTGGCGGCGGTCGGCGACGCGCTCGCGGGGCCGGGCCGCCCCTGAGGCCGCCGCTTCAGATCATCCGGAAGTCGGCGAAGTCGAAGCCGGGGGAGACCACGCAGCTCACCAGGACGGCCTCGGTCCCGGCCGGGCGGGCCGCCTGCCAGGTGCCGGCCGGGACGAGGGCCTGGGGGACCTGCCCCTCCTCCACCAGCGGGCCGAGGGTGAGGGCGGAGGCCGGCTGGCCCTCGTGGCCGCCCAGGACCAGGGTCAGCGGGCCGCCCCGGTGCCAGAGCCACACCTCGTCGGAGCGGACGACGTGCGGGCGCGACTCCTCGCCGGGCGAGAGCAGGAAGTAGATCCCGGTGGCGGTCGTCCGGGGCCCGCCGTACCCGGGCGGGGTGAGCTGGTGGGAGGTTCTCCAGGTCTCGCGGAACCAGCCGCCCTCGGGGTGGGGGCGGAGGTCCAGGATCTCGGCGAGCGGCGGACGCCGCGAAGGCTCTGAGGACTGAGGAGGTACGGTCACCGCTCCGATGGTAGTGAGCGGAAGATCCGGAGGCCGCGGCGGATCGTCGGACATCGGAGCGGTCCCGGAGACGGACCCGTCGGGCGGGCCGGGCAGACGCCGCACGGGGGCCGCTCTTCCCGGGGTCGGCGGTCCCGGCGCTCTTCCCGAGGTCAACGGTCCCGGCGCTCTTTCCGGGGTCGGGGGTCCCGGCGGCGCCGGTGGTAGGCGTAGGTGACGGCGGCGAGCAGCGGTCCCCACAGCAGGAGCGGCAGGTAGCACAGGTAGAAGATCACGGTCTCCCAGCCGCCCGCCCGCGTGGGGAAGTCCGGCGGAACCGGCTCGCCGTCGAGGGCGACTCCGGCGGGCACGACGACGAAGGCGTAGGTCCACAAGACCGTCAGGACCACGGCGCCGAGGGCCGCGGGGACGACCGCGGCCGGCGTCGGCACCCGGCGGCCGCGCAACCGGGGGATCCACCGCGGGAACCGCTCCCCCCAGGCGGCGATCAGCCCGACGGCGGCGAACGCCGCCAGCTCCGACACGACCGACAGCGAGACGATGTAGGCCCGCTCGCCGAACCCGACCCCGTCACGGAACACCAGCGGGAGCCGCCACAGGCCGGACGGCAGCACGGCGAGCGGAACGGCGTAGGCGGCGATCCGCGCCCAGCCGGGGACCCCGGGCACCGGGGCGTGGGCGGCCCTCCACGCGGCGCGCAGCCGTCCGGCGGCCACCGATGGACCGCTCACCGGAGTCATCGCCGATTCCCCCGCCGATGGGCTGCTCACCGGAGTCATCGCGGATTCCCCGGTTGCGGTCGTCACCGGGAGCGGGGGTGCCGCGCCGTGCAGTCGATCGGTTCTCGTCATGCCGCTCACGCTAGGAACCGCCGGACCGGGCCGCCTCCCCCCGGCGGGGGAGTGCGTCCGGCGAAACGTCGGCTAACGTCGGTCGTCGTGAAGCGCCGTATCACCCAGGCTGTGAAGGCCGGGATCTACCAGGTGCTGGGAGCCGCGCTGCTGACTCCGCCCGCCGTGGCGCTCGGCCTGCCGATCCTGACCGAGCTGACGCTGGAGCGCGTGCTGACGTTGTGGGCGGCGTGCCTGCCCGCCTCGGTGCTGCTCGCCATGACACCGCTGATGCGTCGTCTGGAGGTGGCCGCGCTGTCGGAACTGCTCGACGTCGAGGTGCCCGAGCGGGCCGACCGCGTCTACCTGGTGGCCCTGACCGGCCTGCACCTGTACGGCGGCGCCACGTTCGGCGCGGGCATCCTGGCGCTGGCTCCCGCACTGGTCCGGCTCGGCGAACTGTGGCGCGAGACCCCCGGCACGACGGCCGAGGTGCTCCTGCTCGCCACCGTCACGCTGGCCGCGATGGTCGCCGCGGGATCCGGCCAGCGCTGGGCGGCGCGCCGGCTGCTGCGCACCGAGCCGTCACGCGTGATCGACGAGCTGGGCCGACGCCAGACCCTCGCCCTGGAACTGCACGACTCCGTCGGCCACGCCCTCAGCGTCGTCCTGGTGCAGGCCATGGCCGCGCAGGCGGCGCTGCAGCGGACCGCGCCCGCGCTCGCCGCACAGTCCCTCGACCATCTGACGGCCGCCGCCCGCCACGCCCAGCAGGACCTGGACGTGCTGCTGAACGTGCTCGACGACGGAGTCACGGCCGAGACCCCCACGCTGGAGGCGCTCGGCACGCTCACGGACGGCCTCGACGTGGATGTGAGAGCCGACCACCTCGGCGGGGTCCCGGCCGCGACCTCGCGCGTGGCCTTCGCCATCGCGCGGGAGGCGCTCACCAACGCCCTGCGCCACGGGCGCGGCCCGGTCGCGCTCGGCGTCGCCGTCGGCGCCGACCTGGTCCTGACCGTGGACAACGCCACCGAGGGCAGCCCCGGTGAGGAGGGGCGCGGGCTGGCCGGCATGCGCATGCGGGCCCGCCTGGCCGGCGGGACGTGCACCTGGGAGGAGGAGGGCGGGACATGGCGCGTTCGGGCGAGGCTGCCGCTGTGATCCGGGTCGTCCTGGCCGACGACGAGAAGCTGATCCGTTCGGGATGGGCGACCATGCTCTCCCTCCACGACGACATCGCGGTGGTGGGCGAGGCGGCCGACGGCCACGAGGCCGTCGAGGCCGGCGCCGGCGCCGACGTCGTGCTGATGGACGTCCGCATGCCCCGCATGGACGGCCTGGCCGCGACCCGGGAGCTCACCCGCCGCTCCCCGGCGACGCGGGTCGTCGTGGTCACCACGTTCGAGAACGACCAGCTGGTCTGGGGCGCCCTGCGCGCAGGCGCGGCGGGCTACGTGCTCAAGCGCGCGCCCGCCGGCGAGCTGGTGGAGGCCGTCCGGCTGGTGCATTCACGCGACGCGGTGCTCTTCCCCGACGCGCTGCGCCGCATCGCCTCCCCGTATTCCGGTACGGCGCAGCCCCGCGTGCCGGTCGAGCTGACCCCGCGCGAGCTGGACGTCCTGCGGCACATCACGCTCGGCCGGAACAACGCGGAGATCGCGGCAGCCCTGCACGTCACCAAGGAGACGGTCAAAACGCACGTCGGCAACGTCCTGGACAAGCTCGGGGCCCGTGACCGCACCCAGGCGGCCGTCCTCGCCTACGAACTCGGCCTCGTCTTCGCCGGCACCCGACCGGTTTTAGGGCAATGAGCAGGGAAAACGCCGGCCATTTGAGGATGGTCGGAATTTGTCGGCGGGGTTGGCTAGCGTTCGGCGCGTGATCGAACGGTGGAACCGGGATCAGGTGCTCGCGCTCGCGCCCGACGCCTCGTCCCAGAAGGCGGCCCAGGGGGTCTCGTCCCCCGGAAAGTGGTCGAATGCCGGCGTCACCGCCGAGGCGGTGTGGGGCGAGTGCAAGGGCAGCGGCTCCAAGCCCTACCGGGCCTGCGTGGACCTGTCCGGTCCCGCCTACCGGTGCAGCTGCCCGAGCCGGAAGTTCCCCTGCAAGCACGCCCTCGGCCTGCTGCTCCTGTGGTCGGCCGACGGCGTCCCGGACGCCGACGCGCCCGCCGACTGGGTGGCCGAGTGGCTCGACCAGCGCCGCGTCCGCGCCGAGCGGCCCGCCCCCGCACCCCGTACGGCGGCCGGCGCGGCCCCCGACCCGAAGCGGGCCGAGCAGCGTGAGCAGCGGGTCGCGGCCGGTCTGGAGGAACTGGAGCGCTGGCTGGCCGACCAGGTGCGGCAGGGCGTCGCCGGGTCGCGCCGGCACGACCACTGGGACGGCCTGGTCAAGCGCCTGGTCGACGCCCAGGCCCCCGGCGTCGCCGGGACGGTCTCGCGGCTGGGGGCCGTCCTCGGGGGCGAGGACTGGCCGGCGCGCCTGCTGTCGGAGTACGCGCTCCTGCATCTCCTCGTCGTCGCCCACCGCCGCGAGCCGCCGGCGCCGGCCGTGCGGGGGCGGGTCGGGTTCCAGACCTCCAGGGAGGAGGTGCTCGCCGGAGAGACGGTCCGCGACCTGTGGGACGTGCTGGGACGGCGGGACGAGGAACAGGACCGGCTGATCTCGCGGCGGGTCTGGCTGCGCGGCCGGGCGAGCGGGCGGGCCGCGCTCGTGCTCTCCTTCGCCCCGGTCGGGCAGGCGCTCGACGCCTCACTCGTCACGGGCACGACCGTGGACGCCGAGCTGGCGTTCTACCCCGGTTCGGCCCCGCTGCGCGCCCTGGTCGCCGACCGGCACGGCGCCGTCCCCGCGACGGTCCCGCCCGGCTCCGCCCTGGAACGGGCGCTGGAGGAGGTGGCGGCGGCCCTGGCGGGAGACCCGTGGACGGACTCCTGGCCGCTCGTCCTGGACGCGGTGGCCCCCATGCGGGACGGGAACGGATCGTGGCTGCTGGGCGGCCCGGACGGCGGGCTCCCGCTGCACCCGTCGGCGGGCGCCCCGTGGCGGCTGGTCGCCGCCTCCGGCGGGCGGCCGCTGACCGTCGCCGCCGAATGGACCCCCCAGGGCCTGCGGCCCCTGTCGATGTGGGACGAGGAAGGCCAGGTGATGGTGCTGTGAGCGGTCCCATGAACGGTGCTGCGAACGGTTCCGCGGACGGCGCTGCGAACCCCGCGGCCGGTCCCGCGAAGCAGACTGCGCCCGGGACCATGACGGCGTGGGAGGACCTCGTGTCCACCGCGCTCGTCGGCACCGAGCGCAGGCCGCCGCAGGGTGTCCCGGCGGGCGCCGACCCGGCGGTGGAGCTGCTGGAACGCGCCGCCGTGCAGACCGTGCGCGCCCGCGCCGGGCAGCGGCCGCGCGCGGGCGAGCCGCTGGAGGCGGCCCCGCGGGAGGAGCAGCCCGTCGTCTCGCGCGCCGCCGCCGACCGGCTAGCCCGGATCCTCGGCGGTGAGCGGCCGAGGGTGCTCGCCGAGTGGCTCCGGACCGCGGCGGGCCGGGGGTACCGGCTCGCGCCGCACCTGCTGCCCGAACTGCTGGACCACGCCGCCCGCGACCGCTCGATCCGGCCGCACGCCGGCATCCTGGCCGGGCGCCGGGGGCGCTGGCTGGCCGCGCTCAACCCCGCCTGGGACTTCCTGCTGGAGGAGGTCACCGCGGCCCGGCCGCGGCCGGAGGTGTGGGAGCTGGGCACCTGCGGGGACCGGCGGGCCTACCTGGCCGCGCTGCGGGCCGCCGACCCCGGGGCCGCCCGCGAGCTGCTCGCGGCGGCGTGGGAGAAGGAGACGCCCGAGGACCGGGCGGCGTTCCTGGAGGTCCTCGGCGAGGGGCTCTCCCTGGACGACGAGCCGTTCCTGGAGGCCGCGCTCGACGACCGCCGCCGCGAGGTCAGGCACGAGGCCGCCGACCTGCTCACCCGCCTGCCGGACTCACGGCTCGGGCGGCGGATGGCCGAGCGGGTCGCCCGCCGCTTCGCCGTCGCACGCGGGAAGCTCGAGGTCGACGCGCCCTTCGAGTGCGACGCCGCGATGGAGCGCGACGGCATCCGGGCCAAGCCGCCCCGGGGCACCGGCGAGCGGGGCTGGTGGCTCCAGCAGCTGGTGGCCCGCACCCCGCTCGGCGTCTGGGGCGACCTGCTCGGGCGCCCGCCCCGCGAACTCGTCCGGACGAAGATCGTGGACTGGGAGCGGGAGGTCATGGCGGGCTGGGTCAGGGCGGCCGTGCTCCAGGGCGATCCGGAGTGGGCGCGGGAGCTGTTCGCCTCCGACCCGCTGGCCGATCTGCTGGCCGTACTGCCCCGCGAGGAGCAGGAGACCGTGGCCGCCGGGTTCGTCCGCAGGCACGGCCTGGACGGGCAGCTCATCATGGTCCTCGGCGGCGCGGCGGCCCCGTGGGGGCCGGAGCTGGCCCGGGCCGTGCTCCACAAGATCCTCGAACTGTCGGGCACCCAGCCGTGGAACCTCGGCGAGCTGACCAAGCTCGCCGGCGAACGCGTCGATCCCGCGCTGTACGGCCTGGCCGAGCGCCTCTCGCCCGAACCCCCCATCCAGGAGGTCGCCGCCCTCCTGCGTTTCCGTGACGACATGCTCAAGGAGCTCTCATGACGACGGTGCTGCGCGCCCACGCCGAGGACCAGTACGCCGAGGAACTGGAGGTCCTGGCCAAGGACGACGACCGGGTCCGGCCGCCGGGCTGGAAGTTGTCCCCGTGGGCGGTGACCACCTACATCCTGGGCGACGGGGAGCGGATCACCCCCAAGTACATCGGCCCCCGCCGCATCGTCGAGGTGGCCGTGGCGACGCTGGCCACCGACCGGGCGCTGCTCCTGCTCGGCGTGCCGGGCACCGCCAAGACCTGGCTGTCGGAGCACCTGGCCGCCGCGATCAGCGGCGACTCCACCCTGCTGGTGCAGGGCACGGCCGGCACCGCCGAGGAGGCCGTCCGCTACGGCTGGAACTACGCGCGGCTGCTGGCCGAGGGGCCGTCCCGGGAGGCGCTCACCCCCAGCCCGGTGATGCGGGCGATGGCCGAGGGCCGCATCGCCCGGGTCGAGGAGCTGACCCGCATGCCCTCCGACGTGCAGGACGCGCTGATCACCGTGCTGTCGGAGAAGACGCTGCCGATCCCGGAGCTGAACGAGGAGGTCCAGGCCGCGCGCGGGTTCAACCTCATCGCCACCGCCAACGACCGCGACCGGGGCGTCAACGAGCTGTCCAGCGCGCTGCGCCGCCGGTTCAACACGGTCGTGCTGCCGGTGCCGGGCACCGCGGAGGAGGAGGTGGACATCGTCACCCGCCGGGTGGAGCAGCTGGGCCGCTCCCTGGAGCTGCCCGGGATCCCGGCCGGGCTGGAGGAGATCCGCCGCGTCGTCACGGTCTTCCGCGAGTTGCGGACCGGCGTCACCGAGGACGGCCGCACCAAGGTCAAGTCGCCCAGCGGCACCCTCAGCACCGCCGAGGCGATCTCCGTCATCACCAACGGCGTCGCCCTGGCCGCCCACTTCGGCGACGGGGTGCTGCGCCCCGCCGACGTGGCGGCCGGGATCGTCGGCGCCGTGATCCAGGACCCGGTCTCCGACCGCGTCGTCTGGCGCGAGTACCTCGAGACCGTCGTGCGGGAGCGCCGCGACTGGCGCGACTTCTACCGGGCCTGCCGTGACGAGGGCTGAACCGGAGACCGCCGTGCGGGCGGCGGGTGTGTCCGTCCTCGGCGTCCGGCACCACGGGCCCGGCTCGGCGCGGTCCCTGCGCGCGGAGCTGGAGCGCCTCAAGCCGGACATCGTGCTCATCGAGGGGCCGCCGGAGGCCGACGAGCTGGTCGCCCTCGCCGCCGACCCGGAGCTGGAGCCGCCGGTGGCGCTGCTGGCGCACGTCCCGGGCGAGCCGTCCAGGGCCGCGTTCTGGCCGTTCGCGGTGTTCTCCCCGGAGTGGCAGGCGATCCGCTACGCGGCCGCGGCGGGGGCGCCGGTCCGGTTCTGCGACCTGCCCGCCGCGCACAGCCTCGCCTCCTCCGGGGAGGACCGCGAGGACGCCGGCGAGGACCCGGAGAAGGAGGAGGGGGCGCGGGCCGTACGGATCGATCCGATCGGCACGCTCGCCCGCGCCGCCGGATACGACGATCCCGAGCGCTGGTGGGAGGATGCGGTCGAGCACCGCGGGGACACGCCGTTCGAGGTGATCGCCGAGGCGATGGCCGCGGTCCGCGAGGGGCACGTCCCGGAGGGGAACGAGGCGCGGCGCGAGGCGTTCATGCGCCGGACGATCCGCAAGGCGGTCAAGGACGGGTTCGAGCGGATCGCCGTCGTCTGCGGCGCCTGGCACGTCCCCGCCCTGGCCGGATCGGCGGACGCCCGCAGGTGGGACGCCGGGCTGCCGCCGGCGAAGGCCGACGACGCGCTGCTGCGCGGCCTGCCCAAGGCCAAGGTGGAGATGACCTGGGTGCCGTGGACCTACGGGCGGCTGAGCGCGTGGAGCGGATACGGCGCGGGCGTGACCTCCCCGGGCTGGTACCACCACCTGTTCGCCGCGCCCGACCGGCCGGTGGAGCGGTGGCTGACCGGGGCCGCCGGGGTGCTGCGCGGCGAGGACCTGCCGGTCTCCTCCGCGCACGTCATCGAGGCGGTACGGCTGGCGCACTCGCTCGGGGTGCTCCGCGGACGTCCGCTGGCCGGGCTGGCGGAGGTCACCGAGGCGGTCAGGGCCGTCCTGTGCGAGGGCGACGACCTGCCGGTGGAGCTGATCCAGCGGCGCATGGTCGTGGGGGAGCGGCTCGGCCGGGTGCCCGACACGACCCCGATGGTCCCGCTCCAGCGCCACCTGCGCGAGGAGCAGCGGCGGGTCAGGCTGAAGCCCGAGGCGCTCGACCGCGAGCTCGACCTCGACCTGCGCAAGCCCCTGGACCTGGAGCGCAGCAGGCTGCTGCACCGCCTGCGCCTGCTCGGCGTGGACTGGGGGACCCTCCGGGAGAGCCGGAGCAAGGGCACCTTCCGCGAGTCGTGGACGCTCGTGTGGCGCCCGGAGTTCGACATCGACCTGATCGAGGCGAGTGCCTGGGGCACCACCGTCCCGGCGGCGGCCTCGGCCCGCGTCCGCGACCTCGCGGACGGGGGGAAGGCGTCCGGCGGCCCGTCCGGAGGGCGGAGAGTCGGGTCGGGCGGCCCGCCGGGGAGGCGGGGCTCCGGGGCGGGCGGCCCGGGAGGGGCCGGAGGGGGCGCCGGGGTCTCGCTCGCCGACCTCACCGGGCTGGTGGAGAAGTGCCTGCTCGCCGAGCTGCCGGACGCGCTGCCGCACGTGCTGGACGCCCTGTCGGCGCGGGCCGCGCTGGACAGCGACGTGACGCACCTGATGGCGGCGCTGCCCGCGATGGTCCGCGCCCAGCGCTACGGCGACGTGCGCGGCACGCCCGCCGCCGGGCTGGCCGCGATCGTCGACGCCCTGCTCACCCGGGTGTGCGTCGGCCTGGGCGCGGCGGTCACCGGCCTGGACGACGACGCCGCCCGCGACCTGCTCGGCCACGTCGACGCGGTGCACGCCGCGGTCGGACTGCTCGACCCGGGCACGGACTCCCATGGCGCCTCCGGCGGCGGGGGGACGGGCTCCCGTGAGCTCTCCGGGGAGGATTCACCCAAGGACCGCTGGCTGGGCGCGCTGCGCGGGGTGTCGGGCCGCTCGGACCTGCACGGGTTGATCGAGGGGCGGACCGTCCGGATCCTGCTGGACGCCGGAGACCTCGACGCCGACCGCGCGGGCCGGCGGATGTCGCGGGCGATGTCGGCCGGGCATCCGCCGGCGCGGGTGGCGGCCTGGGTCGAGGGGTTCGTCTCCGGCGGCGGGCTGCTGCTGGTGCACGACGCCCGGCTGCTCGGGCTGATCGACGGGTGGCTGACCGGCCTGGTCCCGGAGGCGTTCGTGGACGTGCTGCCGCTGCTGCGGCGGACCTTCGGCGCCTTCGCCGCGCCGGAGCGCCGCTCGATCGGCGAGCGGGTGCGCTCGCTCGGCGGGGGCGGGACCGCCGCCGCGGCGGCCGAGGAGATCGACGAGGAACGCGCGGCGGCGGCCGTGCGGACCGTGCTGGAGATCCTGGGGAGGACATCGTGACGGACGCTGCGGCGGAATCCGCGACGGGTGACGAGCGGCTGCGCCGCTGGCGGCTGGTGCTCGGCGGCGACGCCGACGGCACCGGGTGCGGGCTGGGCGGGACCGACGCGCAGATGGACGCCGCGCTGGCCGCGCTCTACAACGCCGGCGGCGAGGGAGGGTCCGCCGAGCGGAGCGCTGGGCTCGGGGCGTCCGCGCCGCGCGTCGCGCGCTGGCTGGGCGACATCAGGTCCTACTTCCCCTCCACCGTGGTCCAGGTGATGCAGAAGGACGCGGTCGAGCGGCTGAACCTGACCCGGCTGCTGCTGGAGCCGGAGATGCTGGAGGCGGTCGAGCCCGACGTGCACATGGTCGGCACGCTCCTGTCGCTCAACCGGGTCATGCCCGACAAGGCGCGCGAGTCGGCCCGCGCGCTGGTCCGCAAGGTCGTCTCCGAGCTGGAGCGGCGGCTGACGCAGAAGACCAAGGCCGCGGTGACCGGCGCGCTCGACCGGTCGGCGCGCACCCACCGCCCCAAGCGCGTCGCCGACATCGACTGGGACCGGACGATCCGCGCCAACCTCAAGAACTACCTGCCGGAGAAGAACACCGTGATCCCCTCGCGGCTGGTCGGGTACGGCAGGCGCCAGCGCGCGGTCCAGCGCGAGGTGGTGCTCTGCATCGACCAGAGCGGCTCGATGGCCGCCTCCGTGGTCTACTCCAGCGTCTTCGGCGCGGTGCTCGCCTCGATGCGGTCGCTGAAGACGTCGCTGGTGGTCTTCGACACCTCGGTCGTGGACCTCACCGACCAGCTCCACGACCCGGTCGAGCTGCTGTTCGGCACGCAGCTCGGCGGCGGCACCGACATCAACCGGGCCATCGCCTACGGCCAGGGCCTCATCACCCGGCCCAACGACTCCATCTTCATCCTGATCAGCGACCTGTACGAGGGCGGGGTCCGCCAGGAGATGCTCCGCAGGGTGGCCCAGATGACCGCCTCCGGGGTTCAGGTGATCGTGCTGCTGGCGCTGTCGGACGAGGGGGCGCCCTTCTACGACCGGGAGAACGCCGCCGCGCTCGCGGCGATGGGGGTGCCCGCCTTCGCGTGCACGCCCGACGCCTTCCCCGGCCTGATGGCCGCCGCGATCGAGCGCCGCGACATAGGCCAGTGGGCCGAGCGCTACCTGGAGCGCCCGGCCGGTTGAGGGCGGGCCCGGCGGGGCGGCACGGAGGCCCGTCCCCGCCGGGACCGGCCGGGCGGGGAGGGCATTCCGCCCGGCCGGTCCGGCCGGTGCGGTCCCGATCGGCCCGGCGGCCCGCGTCCCCGCTCAGTGGCCCGCGCCCTCCTGCGGGCGAGCCCTGAGCGGGAGCAGGAAGGCGGCGGCGAAGGCGGCGGCGACCATGCCGGTCGTCACCCAGATCGTCGTCTGCATCGTCTCGGAGAAGGCCCGGCCGTCTTCCAGCATGCCGAAGAAGAGCGTGCCGATCACGGCGGAGCCGAGCGCCCCGCCGAGCTGCTGGACGGCGGTGAGGGTGCCGTTGGCCGAGCCCGACTCGTGCGGCTCGACCCCGGCCAGCACGATGTCGAAGAAGGGCGCCATGACCATGCTCATCCCGGCGCCCGTGACGAACAGCGCCGGGGTGAGCTGCCACGGAGTGACGTCCGCGCCGGCCAGGTTCAGGGTGAGGGCGGTGCCGGCGAGACCGGCCGCCATCACGGCCGCGCCGAGGTGGATCAGCTTGCGGCCCACCTTCTGCGCCAGGCCGGCGGCGTTGACGGCGGCGAAGCCGATCAGCGAGCCGACCGCGTTGGGCAGGCTCGCCAGGCCCGCCTTGAGCGGGTCGTAGCCCAGGCCGATCTGGAAGTACAGGCTGAGCACCATCGAGAAACCGACCAGCGCGGTGAAGAAGACCAGCCCGGTCACCAGGCCGCCGGTGAAGGCGCGCTTGCGGAACAGGCCGGTCACCAGCAGCGGGTCGCCGCCCGCGCGCCGCTTGGCCGCCTGGTGGCGGGCGAAGAGCGCGAAGAGCGCGACGGAGGCGGCCATCGAGGCGAAGGTCCAGGCGGGCCAGTCGAGGTCGCGTCCCTGGACCAGCGGGTAGATCAGCAGGAAGGAGGCGGCCGAGGCCAGGCACACGCCCGTCAGGTCGAGGCGGGAGGCGTGACCGGATCTGGACTCGGGCAGGAAGCGGACCGCCCCGGCGAGGGCGAGCAGGCCCACCGGGAGGTTGATCAGGAAGATCATGCGCCAGCCGGTGCCGAACAGGTCGGCGTCCACCAGCCAGCCCGCGAGCACCGGCCCGCCCACCAGGGACAGGGCCATGACGGGGCCGAAGACGCCGAACGCGGCGGCCATCTCCTTCGGCGGGAACATCTCTTTGATGAGGCCGAGACCCTGCGGGATCATCATGGCCCCGAACAGGCCTTGCAGCGCCCGTGAGCCGATCAGCAGCTCGGGGGAGGCGGCCAGGCCGCACAGGAGCGAGGCGGCGGTGAAACCGGCCACGCCGGCCACGAACATGCGCCTGCGGCCGTAGAGGTCGCCGAGGCGCCCGCCGGTGAGCAGGCCGACGGCCATCGCCAGGGTGTACGCGGCGCCGAGCCACTGGATCATGCTGGTCGATCCGCCGAGGTCGGCGTGGATCGAGGGCGCCGCGATGTTGGTGATGACCGCGTCGACCAGGTCCATCACCTCGGCGGCGAGGATCACGAAGAGCGCCGGCCAGCGCAGGCGGTACGGGGCGGCGGTGACGGCCTGCGGGCCGGCGCCGGCAGAGTGGGTCATGGGGACTCCGCTCCGGGGAGGGGGTTCCGGGGCCGCTCCGGGGCGTTCGGGACGCGATCCGGGAGCGGGCCGTACGGGAAGAAAGGAGAGCCGGGCACATTGACGAACGACGTTCGTTGCTTACGAACACTGTTGTAATGACGAACACTGTTCGTGTCAAGTACGGTGTTCGTCCAATGGACGGCGTTCGCACGTCGTGCGGCGTTCGTCAGCGGGACGAAGTTCGTGGCACGTACACCGTTCGTGATCGGTACGGTGTTCGCGAGGGGAAACCGGGGCGGATACCATCCCGGCATGACCGACCTCCCCGCTCCGCCCTGGCGCAAGGCGCGCAAGACCAGTGCCCCGCGGACCGTCCTGAGCAGGGATCTGATCGTCTCCACCGGCCTGCGGATCGTCGACGCCGAAGGGGTCGACGCGCTGAGCATGCGCCGGGTCGCCCAGGAGCTCGGCACCGGCCCCGCCTCCCTGTACGCCCACGTGGAGAACAAGGAGGAGCTGCTCGACCTGATCTACGACGAGGTCATGGGCGAGATCCAGGTGCCCGAGCCCGAGCCGGAGCGCTGGCTGGAGCAGATCAGGGAGGTGGTCCTGGAGGCGATCCGGGTGTTCGGCGCCCACGCCGACATCGCCAGGGTCGGCCTCGCCAACATCCCGACCACCCCCAACGCGCTGCGGATCGCCGAGAACCAGCTGCGCATCATGATCGCGGGCGGGGTGCCGCCGAAGATCGCCTCCCTGATGGTCGACCGGCTCGGCCTCTACGTGTGCGCCGACGCCTTCGAGAGCTCGCTCTACTACCTCCGGCAGCGGGGCAGCGGCAAGGAACTGGAGGAGTTCCTGGGGGAGATCTTCGGGCAGATCGGGGACTTCTACCGCGCCCTGCCCGCCGACCGCTTCCCCACCCTCGTCGCGCACGTGGACGACCTGGTGGCCGCGGACGACCGGGAGCGGTTCGAGTTCGGCCTCGACCTGATGCTGCGCGGGCTGGCGTCCTACGCCGCCGAGGCGGGCCCCGCCTCCGGCGGGCCCGAGAACCCCAGGACCCCCAAGAGTCCCAAAACCCCCAGCATCCCCGGCGACCCCGGGGGTCCTACGCCCAAGGACTGATCCACCGGACCGATGTGCCGCCCGGGGCGGCGGCCGTACGGTCCGATCATGACAACGGTGCTGGAAGCCCCCGCGGGGACAGGAATATACGCCCGGCGCTACCGCGCGCTGACGGTCGGAGTGCTCGCCCTGGTCGTACTGGTGGCCTTCGAGTCGCTCGCGGTCGCGACCGCGATGCCGATGGTGGGACGCGATCTGGACGGGCTGGGCCTGTACGCGCTGGCCTTCAGCGGGTCGATGGCCGCCGGGATGATCGCGACCGTGCTGGGCGGGCGCTGGGGCGACCTGCGAGGACCGGTCGCCCCGCTCTGGGCGGGACTGGCCGCCTTCGTGGCGGGACTGCTGATCAGCGGGACCGCGCCCGGGATGGACGTGTTCCTGCTGGGCAGGTTCGTGCAGGGCTTCGGCGGCGGGGTGTTCCAGGTCGCGCTGTACGTGCTGGTCTCCCGCGTCTACCCGGCCGGGCTGCACCCCAAGGTGTTCGGCGCGCTCGCCGCGGCCTGGGTGGTCCCCTCCATGGTCGGGCCGGTGATCGCCGGGTCCGTGGCGGTGCATCTCGGCTGGCGCTGGGTCTTCCTGGGCGTGCCGCTGCTGGTGGCGCCCGCCGCCCTGCTGCTCTGGCGCGGCCTCGGCGCAGCGCCCATGGAGGAGCGGGACGGGGAGGGGGAGCCGGCCGGCCGCACGCCGATCGCCCGCAGGTTCGGCTGGGCGGTGCTGACGGCCGCCGGCGCGGCGCTCACGCAGTACGGCGCGCAGTCCGGCGGGACGGGGACGGACGGGACGGCGCCCGGCATCGGGATCGCCGTGCTCGCGGCGGGCCTGGTCCTGCTGGCGGTGTCCCTGCCCCGGCTGCTCCCGCCCGGGACCCTGCGCGGCGGGCGCGGCCTGCCCTCGGTGATCGCGCTGCGCGGGATCGTGGCCGGCGCGTTCCTCGGCGGCGAGGTGTACCTGCCGCTGATGCTCCACGCCGAGCGCGGTCTCTCGCTCACCCAGGCCGGGGCCGTCCTCACCGGCGGCGCGCTGGCCTGGTCGCTGGGCTCGTGGATCGTCGGGCGCAAGACCTACGACCGGACCCTGGTCCTGAGCGTCGGCCCCCTGGTGATGGGCGGGGGACTGCTGCTGATGGCCCTGTCGGTGCTCGACACCGTCCCGGTGGCCCTGGCCTTCGCCGGGGAGGCCCTGTCCGGGTTCGGCATCGGAATCGTGTACCCGACGTTGTCGGTGCTCGTCCTGGAGCTGTCCGCGCCCGGCCAGGAGGGGGAGAACAGCGCCTCGATGGGCGTGGGGGAGTCGGTCTTCACGGTGATGACGGTCGCCGCGGTGGGCGCGATCGTCGCGGGACTGGGCGCCACCGGCCCCGTCTACCTGGCCGGCTTCGCGCTGATCGCGCTGCTGGCGGTGACCGGGACGCTCGCAGCGCGCAGGGTGGCGCTTTGAGCCTCGTGGCACCATGGAAGAACGCGCCTCTCATTCATGTTGAGGGGATGGTCCCGCCCCCCGGGCGGGATTCGCGTTCTTTCCAGGGGTGAGAGATCAAGGGGACTTCATGCCGCGTGTGTGCGGGCTCGAGGTGTTCCGGCTGACCCTGCCGTACGGCAGGCGGACGGAGAGCATCCTCGTCAGGCTCACCGACTACGGGGGCATGACCGGGTGGGGCGAGGTGGTCGACCCGGATCCCAAGGCGTGGTCCATCCTGCAGGAGCAACTCGCTCCCGCGCTGATCGGCGTCGACTGGGAGCACCCCGACGAGCTGGGCGTGGTCCCCGGCGGCCCGGCCGGCGACATGGCCTGCTGGGACCTGTGGGCCCGGATGCGGGGCGTCCCGCTCGCCCACGCCCTCGGCGGCAGCCGGACGTCGCTGATGGCCACGGTGCGCGTCAGCGGCGACCGCAACCTGGAGAGCCTCGTCGCCCGGGTGAACCGGCACGTCTGCGCGGGATACGCGCACATCACGATGGACGTGCACCCCGGCTGGGACGTCGAGCCGCTGCGCGCCGTCCGCCTGGCCTACCCGGCCCTGGGCATCGGCCTGGACGCCCGCGGCGCCTACACCGACATCGACGCCCTGGAGGCGCTGGACGCCTACGCCCCCTCCGTCATCGAGCGGCCGTTCGCCGTCCCCGGCGGCCTGACCGACCACGCCGACCTGCAGGAGCGCGTCGCCGCACCGGTCCTGCTGGAGGTGGGCTCGGCGGCGGACCTCCAGGACGCGGTCGCCGCGGGCGCGGGCCGCGCGCTGCTGATGCGCCCGGCCGCGGTGGGCTCCCTGCGCGAGGTACGGCGGATGCACGACATCGCGGCGGAGGCGGGCTGGGAGATCGCCTGCGCCGGGGGACAGGGCACCGGTCTGGCCAGGGCGGCCACCGTCGCCGCCGCCAGCCTGCCCGGCTGCACCCTCCCGTGCGACGTGGCCGAGCCGCCCCGCAGCGCGCAGATCGTCACCCCGCCGGTCGGCGCCACCGGCGGGGTCGTGGCGGTCCCGCTCACCCAGCCGGGCCTCGGCCACGGGATCGACGAGGACCGGGTGCGCCGCCTGGCCAAGGAGTCCCACCGCGCGTAGCCGCGCCCGCTCCCGCCGCCCGCGGCGCACCCTCTCACCGGCCGGAGCGGCTCCGCCCGTCCGGCGTCAGCCGCAGCCCTCGGTGATGCCCTTGGGCTTGGCGGGGTCGGCCGGCTTGGCCGTGGGCTGGCCCGGCCTCACCTGGGCCCGTGCCGTCGCGGTGGCCGACGGGGCGGCGTCCGGGGTGGCGGAGGGCCGGGGGGAGGCGGCCACGAGCGGGGGCGTGACGACCGAGTCGCGCAGGGCCTTGACGGTGATGGAGCGGATCTTGGCCCAGTCGGGGTAACCGGTGTTGATCAGCGGCGGCACGAACTGCACGCTGGTGACCCGGGCGTTCTTCACCTTCAGCGCCAGCGGGACGAGGTGCTCCAGCATCGGGCGCGGGATGTCGGTCCTGATCAGCTCCTTGGTCGCCAGCGCGACCCGGTTGAACCGGGAGAGCACCGTCGCGGGGTCGGCCTGGGCGAGCAGGGCGCCCAGCACGCAGCGCTGGCGGCGCATCCGGGTGTAGTCGTCGCTGTTGGTGCGCGAGCGGGCGAACCACATCGCGTCGGCGCCCCCGAGCCTGCGGGTGCCCGCCTTGACGAGGCCCTCGTTGTACTTGCCGAAGACCACGTCCTCCGGGACGGTGATCGTCACGCCGCCGATGGCGTCGATGAGCCGGGCGAAGCCCCACATGTTGACCAGGGCGTACCAGTCGATCTCCAGGCCGAGCGTGTAGCCGACGGCGTCGATCAGCGTCCGGGCGCCCTGCCCCTTCCGGCCGCCGAAGATCTCCGGGTGGGCGTCGGCGTACTCCCAGACCCCGAAGAGCAGGTCGTCGCGCCCGCCTCCCGGTCCCGTGGGGAGCCGGAAGCCGGCCGGGAAGCGCTTGGCCATCGGGGTGCCCGGCGGGAAGCGCACGTTCTCGAGGTTGCGCGGCAGGCTGAGCAGGACGGTGTTGCCGGTCTTGACGTCGATGCTGGCCACGTTGATGCTGTCGGTCCGGACGCCGGGCCGGTGGTCGTCGGCGTCCCCGCCGAGCAGCAGGATGTTCACCCGGCTCCGGCCGGCCCACGGATCCTGCTCGCGCTCGGTGGGCAGCGGCGTGGGCGGGGCGGCGAAGACGTTGTCCAGCGCGGTCTGGGAGACCGCGGCGTACTGCCCGACCAGACCGAACGGGAGCAGCACCGCCACCGCGAGCACCCCCGCGACGATTCCGGCCACGGTCTGGCCGCCCTTGGGCAGCCTGCCGGGGCCGAGCACGGTGAAGGAGTGCACGATCAGGGTGAACCAGGCGACCCCGAGGGCCAGGGAGACGGCGGTGAGGATGGTCAGCCCGGAGGAGGCCACCAGCCGCCCGGCCAGGTCGCCGAGGTCGGAGGTGAGGCCGATCCAGAGCAGGGCGAGCAGGGCGGCGGTGTAGATCGAGAGCAGGGTCAGCCCGGTACGGCGCCAGCCGCCCCGCAGGTGGGCGACTCCCGGAGCGACGGCGGACAGCGCCGTCCATCCGATGACCGCACCGACGCTGGGTGGCTGTGACGTGTCCACCTGATCCCCGTTTCCTCCGCTTGTTGGCTTTTCATACCCACTCGTGCGCCGTAGGGGGAGATGGTAGGTAGATCGTCGGGACATCTAGCGACATGAGAGTTAACGGGATGGAAAGCCCTTCTGATCAGTTCTGTATCGAGGCGACTCGGTTCTGCGTCGAGGCGGCCGTCCGCCGCCACGGAGCCGGGTCCGGTCCGCCGCCCGTACTGGAATAAGATTCGGTCATGGCATTCACGGAGATCGAGTACGGCGTGGCCGACGGCGTCGCCACCATCACGCTCAACCGGCCCGAGCGCCTCAACGCCTTCACCTACGTCATGCGCGGCGAGCTGATCGAGGCGTTCGACCGCGCGGACGCCGACGACGAGGTCCGCGCCGTGATCGTCACCGGGCAGGGCCGGGCCTTCTGCGCCGGGGCCGACCTCGGCGGCGGCGGGGACACCTTCAACTACCGCAAGTCGGAGGAGATGTTCGGCGGCCGGGACACCATCGACGGCTCGCCCCGCGACGGCGGCGGCACGGTCGTGCTCCGCATCGCCCGCTCCCTCAAGCCGGTCATCGGCGCGATCAACGGCCCGGCCGTCGGCGTCGGCGTGACCATGACGCTCCCGATGGACATCCGGCTCGCCTCCGACACGGCGAAGTTCGGCTTCGTCTTCGCCCGGCGCGGCATCGTGACCGAGGCCGCCTCCAGCTGGTTCCTGCCCCGGATCGTCGGCATCTCCCAGGCGATGGAGTGGGCCGCGACCGGCCGGGTCTTCCCCGCCGCCGAGGCGCTCGCCGGCCGCCTGGTCTCCAAGGTCCTCGCCCCCGACGAGCTGCTCCCGGCCGCCCACGCGCTGGCCCGCGAGATCGCCGACAACACCTCCGCCGTCTCGGTCGCCGCCATCCGCCGACTCATGTGGTCCGGCCTGTCGGCCGCCTCCCCGTGGGAGGCCCACCGCGCCGACTCCAAGCTCATGCACGCGCTCGGCGGCGCCGCCGACGCGGCCGAGGGGGTCACGTCCTTCCTGGAGAAGCGCCCGGCGAACTTCCCCATGAAGGTCAGCCAGGACCTCCCCGAGGCGGTCCCCTCCTGGCCGGTCAACCCCTACGAACTATCTTGATGTCCATGTCCGACGTCCTCGGTCCCGACTACGAGCTCACGGTCCTGCCCATGGCCGACGACTACGAGGGCGAGGTCGTCGCCTCCCTCGTGCGCCGCCGCGCCACCGCGCCGCCGACCGGCAGGGCCGTGCTCTACCTGCACGGGTTCACCGACTACTTCTTCCAGACCCACCTGGCCGACCACTTCGCCGGCCAGGGGATCGACTTCTACGGCCTCGACCTGCGCAAGTACGGCCGCTCGCTGCTGCCGCACCAGACCCGGGGGTTCGTGCGCAGCGTCACCGAGTACTTCCCGGAGATCGACGAGGCGGTCCGGATCATCCGCGAGGAGGACGGCCACGACACGGTCGTCCTCAACGCCCACTCCACCGGCGGCCTCGTCGCGGCGCTGTGGGCCGACCGGGTCCGCGGCCGGGGCCGCGTCCAGGGCCTGGTGCTCAACAGCCCCTTCTTCGACCTGAACGTCCCCGCCGGGCTGCGGATCGCGGCCGACGTGCTGCACGGCCCGCTCTCCCGGCTGCCCGTGCGCGCCGTGCTGCCGCTGGGCCTGTCCACCGCGTACGGCACCAGCCTGCACCGGGAGCACCACGGCGAGTGGGACTTCGACCTGGAGTGGAAGCCGGTCGGCGGGTTCCCGGTCCACGCCGCCTGGCTGGCCGCCATCCGCCGGGCCCAGCGGCGCCTGCACGGCGGCCTGGGCGTGGACGCGCCGGTCCTGGTGCTCTGCGCGGAGAAGGGCCTGCAGCTGCGCGACTTCGCCCCCGAGGCGCAGAGCGCCGACACCGTGCTCGACCCCGAGCAGATCGCCCGCTGGTCCACCCGGGTGGGCGGGCACGTCACGTGCGTCCGGGTGCCCGGCGGCATGCACGACCTGGTGCTCTCGCCCGAGCCCGCGCGCAAGCGGGTCTTCGAGGAGATGGACCGCTGGCTGAACTGCTACCTCTCGCCGGGCGGGTGACGGCGCGGCCGAGGTCGGCGGGAGCAGGGCGGGGACCGGCGGAACCGCGGCGGGGACCGGGGGAACCAGGACTTTTGTCGTGGGAAAACCGGGATCGACGGATCTTCTGAGCGGGCCCCGTCCCCGGCAGCGTTGAACTCATGAGAGTTCTTCTGGCGACAGCCGTCCTGTTCACCGCCTGCGCCGGCGGACAGCCGCCGCAGGCGGACCCCGCGATCGTCGGGACCGAGGCGGGGGCCGTCCGCGGCACGGTCACCGCCGATCACCGGATCTTCCAGGGCATCCCGTACGCCGCCGCGTCGCGCTGGGCACCGCCGCGGCGGGCCGAGGGCTGGCGGGGCGTCAAGGACGCCACCAAGCCCGGGAACATGTGCCCGCAGGTCGGCTCCGACTACGCCCCCGTCACCAGCACCACCGAGGACTGCCTGGTGCTCAACGTCACCGCCCCGCGCGAGCGGGCGGGCGCGCTCCCGGTCATGGTCTGGCTGCACGGCGACGGAGCGCTCGGGGCAGGGCACTATTCCGACGCGCGCAGGCTCGCCTCGCGGGGCGCGGTCGTGGTCACGATCAACTACCGGCTCGACGTCTTCGGCGGGTTCGGCTACCCGGGGCTGCGCGGCTCCGGCACGTACGGCCTGCAGGACCAGCAGGCGGCCCTCGCCTGGGTGCGGCGCAACATCCGCGCCTTCGGCGGCGATCCGGGCAACGTGACGCTCTTCGGCGTCTCCTACGGCGGGATGTCCGTCGGCGGGCACCTCACCTCGCCCGGCGCGAAGGGGCTGTTCCACCGCGCGATCATGCAGAGCGGCGAGACCATGATGGACATGCCCGCCGGCAGCATGGTCCCCGGCCTGCCCGCGCAGCCGCACTTCGCCTGGCGCGGAGTCAAGGAGACCGAGCAGCTGGGCGTGTACTACGCCGGGCAGCTCGGCTGCGGCGACCTGGCGTGCCTGCGCGCCCTGCCGGTGGAGAAGATCCTCGAGGTTCCGCAGATCATGAACGCCTTCCAGGCGTACGCCTACGGCAACGAGGTCCTCCCGCAACCGCCGCCGGAGGCGATCCGCGCGGGGCGCTTCCACCGCGTGCCCGTCCTGGCCGGCGCGACCAGGGACGAGCACCGCCTCTTCGTCGGGATGACCTACGACGCGCAGGGCAGGCCGATCACCGGGCAGCAGTACCGCGACCTGGTGGCGGAGGCGTTCGGCGCGGACGCCGCGCGCGTCCTGCGGCGGTACCCGGCCCGGAGCTTCGCCTCCCCGGGCATCGCGTGGGCGACGGTCCTGACCGACCGGATGTGGGCCCGCGCCACCCACGAGCAGAACACCCTGCTCGCCCGGCACGCGCCGGTCTACGGCTACGAGTTCGCCGACCGCGACGCGCCGATGTTCCTGCCGCTGAAGACGGACTTCGACTGGGGCGCCTACCACGCCGGCGACCTGCCCTACCTGTTCCCGGACCCGGCGGCCGAGCTCACCGCGGGCCAGCGCGAGCTGTCCCGGCAGATGGTCGCCTACTGGACGAACTTCGCCCGCACCGGCGACCCCAACGGCCCCGGCCTGCCCGCCTGGACGCGCCTGGACGGGGGCGTCCAGTCGCTGGCCCCCGGCGCGGTCCGGCCGGTCGACTACGCGGCCGCGCACCGGCTGGACTTCTGGAACCGGCGCGGACCCGCGAACTAGGGCGTGTATCGAAAGCGCCGGTCACAGTCATCCGTTGCTTTGCGGCAGGGGTAAACCGCTACTTCAGCGGTGGATGTGGCGGGTACGGTGTGGCTGTGGCCGGTGATCGCGTGCAGCGGCGGCTTACGGAGACAGACGCGCGGACACGAAGGAGCGAACGTTGCCAGGCGCTGTACTGCGAGGGGTGACTTTGGACTGTGCTGATCCGCAGGTGCTGGCGGGCTTCTACGGTGCACTGACCGGGATGCGCGAGCTCTTCAGTACGGACGAGTTCGTCGCTCTGACGGACGGCTCCGGCTGTGATCTGGGATTCCAGCGGGTTGACGGATACCGGGCTCCGCAGTGGCCGGGTCAGGACGTGCCACAACAGTTCCATCTGGATTTCCGCGCCGACGACCTCGATGCGATGGAGGAGCTGGCGCTGGAACTCGGAGCGGCCAAACCGGACCATCAGCCCGGCGACGGACGCTGGCGGGTACTCCTGGATCCGGCTGGCCACCCCTTCTGCCTGACGTCTTCCTGACATCACCGGCGTGACAGGCCCCCGGTCAGACGCCGTAGCGCTCAGGCGCGGCCGGGCGGCTCCTTCTGCAGCTCCCCTTTTTCCTCGCCCCGGCGGCGTGCTGGTGGGCCCGGCGCACCGTGGAGTCGACGTTGATGTCCCAGGTGATCAGATCCTTCGCGTCAGCCCGGGCCTGGAGCGCGGTGAAGATCCGATGCCAGGTGCCGTTGCGCTGCCACCGGCGGAACAGGTCGTACACCCGGCCCCACGGCCCGTACTCGGCGGGCATGTCCCGCCGCGGGATGCCGGTGCGGACCCGGAACCGTATGCCGTCGATCAGCTGCCGCCGGGTCCACGTCGGCGGCCGACCGGGCTTCTTGCCCTTCGGCAACAACGGTTCCAACACCGCCCATTGCGCGTCCGTCAGATCTCCACGCGCCACGACTCAAGATCATCTCACGTCCAAGATCCACTTTCGACACACACCCTAGCGTGGGCCGGGTGAGGGCTGAGGCAGACCGGATGAGAGACGGCGCGGACCGGGTGAGAACCGGCGCGAACCGGATGCAGAACGGTCCCGCCGTGTTCTCCTTCTGGGTGGCGCTGGTCTTCTTCCCGGCCGCCGACCTGGCCCGCGGCTTCCGCTGGACGGAGGCGGCGGGCCTGGCCGCCGTCACGGCCTGCTACCTGCTGGGCGTGCGGGCCGCCTTCGAGCGGCCCGCCGCCGCGCGCGCGGCGCTGGCCGCTCTGGCCGGCGTCACGCTGGCCGGGTGCGCGGTCTGGGGCGGCACGTGGTTCTACCTGTGCCCGCTGGTCTCCATCGCCTGCGGCGTGGTGCTGCGCGGCAGGGCCGTGCCGGTCGCCCTGGCCACGGTGACCCTCGTCGCCATGGCGGTCACGCTCTGGAAGGGCGGGGGCCAGGACGCGGTCGCCGCCGTCGCCTGGGGCACCGGCATCGCGGGCGTCGTCGTCCACGTCACCCTTCAGCTGCACCGGACCCGGCGGGAGCTGGCCACGGCGGCGGTGAGCGAGGAGCGCGAGCGCTTCTCGCGCGACCTGCACGACCTGCTCGGGCACACGCTCTCGCTGATGGTCGTCAAGGCCGAGGCGGTGCGCAGGCTGGCCTCCCGCGACGCCGCCGCGGCCGCCCGGCAGGCCGCCGACATCGAGACCATCGGCCGCCGGGCGCTGGCCGAGGTGCGCGCGGCCGTCTCCGGCTACCGGGGACGCGGCCTGGCCGGCGAGCTGGACGCCGCGGGTGCGGCGTTGCGGGAGGCCGGGGTGCGGGCGGTCGTCGACGCCGGTGAGGTACGGCTCGCGCCGCACGCCGACGCGCTGCTCGGCTGGGCCGTACGGGAGGGCGTCACCAACGTGATCCGCCATGCCGGGGCCGCGGTGTGCGAGATCAGGGTGCGGGAAGGACGGGAAGAGGCTGTGCTGGAGATCGTGAACGACGGGGCCGCCGGGCCGGGGGAGTGGGGCAACGGGCTGCGCGGACTGGCCGAGCGGGCGGCCGCCGGGGGAGCGGCGTTCGAGGCCGGGCCCGCGGAGGGGGGCGGGTTCCGCCTCCGGATGGCGGTGCCGGTGCCGCGCGGGGACGCGCCGCGCGGGGCTGCACCGGGCGGGGACGCGGCGGGCCGTCCCGGGGAGACCGCGTGATCCGGGTGATGATCGCCGAGGACCAGGGCATGATGCGCGACGCCCTGGCGCTGCTGCTGGACATGGAGGACGACATCGAGATCGTCGCCCAGACGGGTGACGGCGATGCGATCACGGACGTCGCCCGGCGGGCCCGTCCCGACGTCGTCCTGCTCGATGTCGAGATGCCGGGCCGCAGCGGCCTCGACGCCGTCGGCGAGCTGTCCCGCGACGGCGCGGTCGTGCTCGTCGTGACCACCTTCGCCAGGCCCGGCTACCTGCGCAGGGCGATGGAGTCCGGCGCGGCGGGCTTCCTGGTGAAGGACGGTCCCGTGGAGGAACTGGCCGCCGCGATCCGCAGGGCCGTGGCGGGTGAGCGGATCGTCGACCCCGCCCTGGCCGCCGAGGCGCTCAACGCCGGGCCGAGCCCGCTGACCGGCCGCGAGCGCGAGGTGCTCGCCGCCGCCCTCGACGGCGCCGCCATCGCCGACCTCGCCGCCCGGTTGCACCTGTCGGAGAGCACCGTGCGCAACCACCTGTCGTCGGCCATCGGCAAGACCCGCACCCGCAACCGGATCGAGGCCGCGCGGCTCGCCCGCGACAACGGGTGGCTCTGAGCCTCGTCCCGGTGCCGCGGCGCCGTGGGCCGGACCCCGGCGGGGGCGGGGTGAGGGCCGCCCGTCAGGTCACCGGGGGCACTGTCACCGGGGCACTGTCGCCGGGGCGGGGCGAACAGGCTTCGTCACCAGGGCAGGGCGAACAGGCTGTAGTAGGCCGCCGCGACCAGCAGCAGGCCCGTCCCGCCGAGCGCCCCGGCGATCGCGACGTGCTGCGGGCGGCTGGGCCGCCAGCCCTCCCGCAGCGCGGAGACGACGGCGGCGACGGCCGTGACCTCCTGCAGGAGTATCAGCACGGCCAGGGCCCTGATGACGAGCCATCCGGCGAGCACCGCCGGCCAGGCTCCGGCCTGGTTCACCGAGAACAGCACCAGCAGGACGATGAACGCCATCACCGAGGCGAGCAGCCCGAGCGCGGTCCACGCCATCTGCCGGAACCTGCGCCGGATCGGCGGCCAGAGCCGGGCGTTGGCCTCGGCGGGCAGGTGGCGGCCGCGCAGCCGTACCACCATCGCGGCCACCGGGCCGGCCACGTACCCGACGGCGGCCAGGCAGAGCGTGAGCCCCAGGACCGCGCCCCCGGCGTACCACGGGGTGACGGGGACGTCGCTGGCCTCGAAGCGCTGGACCGGCGTGGCGCCCGCGATGGGCACCGAGGGGCGGGCCGTGCCGGGCAGGCCCGTGACCCAGTTGGCCAGCGTCTCCAGGTATCCCGGGACGAACGGCCCGCCGTGCAGGCGCATGCCGTGGTCGGCCCCGCCGAGGTAGCGGATCGTGTAGTCCGGGTTGCCCCCCGCCGTGAGCGCGCGGGTGAGCGCCCGGGTGCTCTCCACGAACGGGATCGAGGGGTCGCGCGTGCCGTACAGCGCCAGGACCGGCTGGTGGGTCCGGCGCAGCGCGGGCTCCGCGTCGTGACGGAGGAACTCCATGTCCACCGCGCCCATCGCCCGGATGAGCAGTTCGCGCACCCCGCCCGGCGCGTGCAGCCGGTCCAGCTGCTCGCCCAGCGCCCAGCTGACCTGCCGCATCGGTGAGACGTTCGGCGCGGAGACCAGCACGGTGAAGGAGACGTCGTCGCTGAGGGAGGCGGCGATGGGCACCACCCAGCTGCCCTCGCTGATCCCCCACAGGCCGGTGCGCGCCGGGTCGACGTCGGGGCGCTTGCGCAGCTCGGCCAGCATGCGCAGCGCGTCGTCGGCGAGCAGGCCGAAGTCGCGCTGGCGGAAGTCGTAGCCCACCGTCCGCTTGTCGTAGACGAGCGTGACGACGCCGGCCTTGGCCAGCCACTCGGCCTGCGTGGTGAACTCGCCCCGCACGCCCGGCCCCGCCCCTTGGACGAAGATCATCGCCGGATGCCTGCCCGGGGTGAGCGGCGCGCGGACCGTCGCCCTGAGGATGGTGCCCCGGGCCTGGACGGAGAGGTCCTGGGTGCTGATCGCGGCGCCGGCGGCGACCGGCCGGCGCTCGGCCTGAGGCTGGGCGGGGAGGGACTGGAAGGTCGCGTCCGCGTTCAGCGGGGCCGGGTCGAACGGCGGAGGCAGGGTGTAGCCCACCGTCGCGAGAGCCACCATGATCAAACCGGCGGTCACGCCCATCGTGCCACGGCCCACCCGCATGCCGATTCCGCTCCCCGATCGCCCTTGCGATTGCCACGTGTTCGGATGGTTTTCGTTACGTTTCCCGCTAGATCTTCAAGCCTACTCGTAACAGGCGTTTCCCGGCATTTCTTAACGGAGCGAGCGAGAGCGGAGAGGTAAGAGTGGCGTCATTTGTCGCTGAGGGCTGTTAGCTTCAGGCGACATGCGGGTGCTGCACACATCGGACTGGCATCTGGGCCGCTCGTTCCACCGGGAGAGTCTCCTGGCCGCCCAGGGCGCCTTCGTCGACCACCTGATCGAGACGGTCAGGGCCGAGCGGGTCGACGTGGTCGTCGTCTCCGGTGACGTCTACGACCGGGCGCTGCCCTCGGTCGACGCGGTGGACCTGTGCAACCAGGCGCTGCGGCGGCTGGTCGCCGAGGGCGTGCGCACCGTGCTGATCAGCGGGAACCACGACTCCGCGCGCCGCCTGGGCTTCGGCGCCGACCTCATCGACGCCGCGGGCGTGCACCTGCGCACCGACCCCGCGCGGACCGGCGAGCCCGTGATGATCGGGGACCCGGCGGGCGGCGGGGCGGGGGAGGTGGCCTTCTACGGCATCCCCTACCTGGAGCCCGAGCTGGTCCGCGGCCCGTGGGAGCTGCCCGAGCGCAGCCACACCGCCGCGGTCGGGCACGCCATGTCCCTGATCCGGGCGGACGCGGCCCGGCGCGGCACGCGCTCGGTGGTCCTGGCCCACGCGTTCGTGACCGGGGGACAGGGCAGCGACAGTGAGCGCGACATCAGCGTCGGCGGTCTCGCGCACGTCCCGGTCACGGTCTTCGACGGCGCCGACTACGTCGCCCTGGGGCACCTGCACGGCCGCCAGCGGATGACCGAGACCGTGCGCTACAGCGGCTCACCGATCGCCTACTCCTTCTCCGAGGCCGACCAGGTGAAGGGTTCGTGGCTGGTGGAGCTGGGGCCGGACGGGTTCGCCGGCGCCGAGTTCGTCGAGGCCCCGGTGCCCCGGCGGCTCGGGCGGCTCACCGGCCGCCTGGACGACCTGCTCACCTCCGCCGAGTACGCCGGCCACGAGGACCGCTGGCTCCAGGTGACGCTGACCGACCCCATCCGTCCCAAGGGGGCGATGGAGCGCCTGCGGACCCGCTTCGAGCACACGCTCACCCTCTCCTTCGAGCCCGAGGGCGGCGTCCGGGAGACGGTGACCCGCGCCCGGACGGCCGGCCGTCCCGAGATCGAGGTGGCGCTCGACTTCGTCCGGGAGGTGCGCGGCGAGGCCGCCGACGCCGAGGAGATCCTGCTGCTCCAGCGGGCCGTGGAGGCCTGCCGTACCAAGGAGGCGATGGCGTAGATGCGCCCGCACCGCCTGCGGATCACCGCGTTCGGCTCGTTCCCCGGGGAGGAGGAGGTCGACTTCGACGCCCTCTCCGAGGCCGGGCTGTTCCTGATCCACGGCCCCACCGGCGCGGGCAAGACCACCGTGCTGGACGCGCTGTGCTACGCCCTCTACGGCCAGGTGCCCGGCCAGCGCAACAGCGCCAGGAGCCTGCGCTGCGACCACGCTCCCCCGGCCCGGGGCCCGAGCGTGGTCCTGGAGGTCACCATCCGGGGCCGCCTCTTCAGGATCACCCGCTCGCCCGCCTGGCAGCGGCCCAAACAGCGCGGCACCGGCACCACCGAGGAGAAGGCCAAGGTCATCGTCGAGGAGCTGCAGGCCTCCGGCGAGTGGATCGGGCTGACCACCCGCGCCGACGAGGCCGGAGAGCTGGTCAGCGGCCTGCTCGGCATGAACGCCGCCCAGTTCTGCCAGGTCGCCATGTTGCCCCAGGGAGAGTTCGCCCGCTTCCTGCGGGCCGACGGCGAGGAACGCCGCAAGGTCCTGGAGCGGCTGTTCTCCGTCAAGATCTACGCCGCCGCCGAGTCCTGGCTCGCCGACCGCCGCACCGAGGCCTTCCGCGACCAGCAGGCCCTCCGCAGGGAGGTCGACTCCGTCGTCAACCGCATCGAGGAGGCCGCCGGTCTCGACCTGCTGGCCGCCCTCGCCGCCGTCCTGGAGGCCCCCTCCCCGCCGGGGGACGACGACTCCGATCCCGGCCTCTTCCCCCTCCCCGGCGCGGAACCGGGTACGGACCCCGCACCCGGCGGAACGGTCCCGGTGGAGGGCTCCGCCGCGGGTACGGCGGAGCCGGGCGGAACGGCGCCGGGACCGGGTACGGCGGGACCCGAGGGGGCGCGATCGCGCCCGGAGGGGTCCGCTGGAGCGGTTTCGGCGGAGGACGACCCGCTGGGCTGGGCGGACGCGCTCGTGACGCTGGCCGGGGAGGCGGCCGCCGCGGTGGCCGGGGAGGAGATCGAGGCCGCCGTGCTGGAGGCGCGCAGGCGGCTGGAGGACGGCGTCGCGCTGGCCGACCGGAGGCGGCGCCACGCCGAGGCGCTGACGCGGAGCCGGGCGCTGGAGGAGCGCGCCGAGGAGCGGGCCGACCTGGAGGCGATCCTCGCCGAGGCGGCCCGGGCCGACCGGGTGCTGCCCCTGATCCAGGAGGCCGGGCAACGGGCCGAGACGGCGGCCAAGACCCGCAACCTGGCCGCCGACGCGCGCTCCCGCGCCCTCCCGCTGCTGCGCGGGGCCGCCCCCGCGGCCGGGGGAGAAGACCGGGTCGCCGGTCCCGGCCGTCCCGCCGGGCCGGGCCGCGGCCCGGACGGCGCTCTCGGGTCCGCCGAGGAGCGGAGCGTCGGCCCGGACCTGCTCGCCGCGCTGGAGCGCGACCGGCGAGATGAGATCACCCGGCTGGGCGAGCTGCGCGCCGAGGAGACGCGACTGGGCGAGATCCTCCGCGAGCGCGTGCTGGAGGAGCAGGAGATCACCCGGCGGACCGTGGAGCAGGCCGGGGTCGAGACCCGCTTGGAGATCCTGCCCGCCCTCCGCGACGGGCTGGACGCCCGCCTCACCTCCGCCCGGCTGGACGCCGCCCGGCTTCCCGCGGCCGAGGCGGCCAGGGAGACCGCGGCCGCCCGGCTCCGGGCGGTCGAGAACCGCGACCGCCTGGCCGCCGACCTGGACGCCGCCCGGCGGGAGCTGACGGAACGGCTCTCCGTCCTGGAGCAGGGACGTGCCCCCCAGAACCCGGCGACGGACGCGGCCGGGCCCGAGGGGCGGGGCCCGGATGCCCCCGGGGAGGGGACCGGGGACCGGGAAGCGGCCGGGAGCCGGGATTCGGGCGCGCTCAGGGACGCGGCCGAACTCCGGGAGGGAATCGAGGGCTGGGATCCGGATGTCCCCGGGGACGTGGCCGAGCTGCGGGAGGCGCTGGGCTCCCGGGAGCGGGAGCGCCGTGACGCCCTGGCCGGGCTGGAAGGGCTCCGCGCCGACGAGGCGCGCCTCGCGGAGCTGGACGCCGAGCTCGCCGTCCTCGACGCGGACCTTCACGGCCTGACCGAACAGGAGGCCGCGCTCGCCGGGGCCCAGCGGGAGTTGCCCGCCGCGCTCGCCGAGGCGTCTGCCCGGCTGGCGGCCGTCCGGGCCGAGGCGGCCGGGATCCCGGCGGCCCAGGCCGCCGCCGACGCCGCCGCCGTCGTGCTGGAGTCCGCCCGGCGGCGGGACGCGCTCCGCGCCGACCTTGAGGCGGCGCGCGCCGCCAGGTCCGGGGCCGTCGACCGTGCCCAGGACCTCCGCGACCGGCTCCAGCACATCCGGCAGGCCCGCATCGACGGGATGGCGGCCGAACTCGCCGCCGGGCTCGTCCCGGGGGAGGCGTGCGCGGTCTGCGGTTCGCCCGACCACCCCGCCCCGGCCTCCCCGGCGGAGGCCGCGCCCACCGCCGACGACGAACGCGCCGCCCAGAGCGACTACGACGCGGCCACCGACCGGCGTCAGGCCGCCGAGAGCGCGGTCGCCGCCCTGGCATCCCAGCTGGACGAGGCCGTCGCCGTCGCCGGCGATCTCGCCGCCCCGGAGGCCGGGGAGGCGCTCGACGCGGCCCGGGGGGAACTCGCCGCCCTGCTCTCCGCGGCCGAGGCCGAGCCCGGGCTCGCCGCCGACCTGGACCGGGCCGCCGCCGAATTGGAGGCGGTGAAGGGGCGCGCCGGGGAGATCGACCGGCGCCTGGCCGAGGGACAGGCGCGCAGGATCGGCGCGCGGGCCGAGCAGGCCCGGCTGGAGTCCCGCCTCGACGAGGCCCGCGGCGCCGACCCCACCGTCCGGGCCCGCCGCGACCGCCTCGCCGCCGAGGCCGCCGCCCTCGCTCTCGCCCTGGCGGCCGCGGCGCGGGTGGAGGAGATCTCCGCGCTGCACCGGGAGGCGGCCACCAGGCACGGCATCGACCGCGACACGATCGGCCGCGGCCCGGCGGACGAGCCGGTCGGCGGGGATGAGTCACTCGGCGGGGACGAGCCGGCCGCCGGAGACGCGCAGGGAGAGCCCCGCGCGCTGAGCGCCGTCCGGGCCGCCGAGGACCTCCGGGAGGCGGAGCGGATCCTGGACGGGCTGCGGGAGGCGGCCGGCGCCGTTCCCGCGCTCGAAACCGAGCTGGGAGGCCTCGTCGCCGAGCTCAAGGACCTGCAGGAGCGCTCACGCGGGCTCGCGGTGGACCTGTCCGCGCGCCGCGCGAACGTGGAGCGGCTCACCGCCGAGGCCGACCGGACGGCCGCGCGCCTCGACGCGGCCCGGGGGGAGGACCCGACGCTGGCCGCCCGGCTGGAGCGGCTGGCCGACGAGGCCGAACTGCTCCGGGAGGCCGCCGAGGCCGCCCGGCAGGAGCGGGCCGCCGCGGCCGAGCTGGAGGCGGCCCTGGCGCGGGCCGGGGCGGCGGCCGCCGAGGCGGGATTCCTCGGGGTCGAGGACGCTCGCGCGGCGGTCCGGCCGGCCGCCGAGCAGGCGGACAAGGCCGAACGCCTCCGCGCGCTCGACCGGGAGCGCGCCGCCGTCGACGCCCAGCTGGCCGATCCGGAGCTGATCGCCGCCGCCGCGGAGCCCGAACCCGACCTGGCCGCGCTGGAGGCGGCCCGGGACGCCGCCGACACCGCGCACGCCGCCTTCCTGTCCACCCGGAACCGCGCCGAGGGCCGCCGCGACCGGCTGGCGGCGCTCCGCGCCGAGCTGGCCGGATGCCTGGGCCGCTGGCGGCCCGCCGCCGAACGCCACCGCCTGGCCGACCGGCTCGCCGCTCTGACCAGCGGAAACTCCTCCGACAACCGGTGGAGCATGCGGCTGTCGTCCTACGTGCTCGGCGAGCGGCTCCGGCAGGTGGTCGACTCGGCCAACGAGCGGCTGGACCACATGTCGGGCGGGCGCTACCTCCTGGAACACGATCTCAGGCGGGCGGCGGGCGACCGGAGCAGATCCGGCGGCGGGCTCGGGCTGCGCGTCCTCGACGGCTGGACCGGGGTGGACCGCGACCCCGCGACCCTGTCCGGCGGGGAGGGCTTCATCACCTCGCTGGCGCTCGCCCTCGGCCTGGCCGACGTGGTCACCGCCGAGGCCGGGGGAGTGGAGCTCGGCACGCTGTTCGTGGACGAGGGGTTCGGCACGCTCGACGAGGACACCCTGGACGGGGTCCTCGACATCCTGGACGGCCTGCGCGACGGCGGACGGGCCGTCGGGATCGTCAGCCATGTGGGCGAGCTGCGCACCCGGATCCCCGCTCAGCTCCAGATCCGCAAGGAACGCCACGGCTCGTCCATCCGCCAGTGATCCGGAGGGCCGCCGGCGCTCTCCGGGCCCGGGATCTCCCGTTGTCGCAGGGGATGCGGATGTGGCGGCAAATCACACATCGTGTAACAATTCGCCTACTCTAAGGATTGTTTGCGATCCGCCGATGGAGCGGCATGGACAGTTCTCGCGCTTGGCGTGTCTATCTCCTTGGCGGCTTCGCCGTCCTGGGAGTGTTCATGCTGCTGCCGTATGGCATGTCCAGAGACGTGGTGTACGTCCTGATCGGCCTGTCCGGTGTGACGGTCATGCTGATGTCGGCCGCCCGCTTCCGCAGCTCGATCTCCCTTCCCTGGGCGCTGATGGGAACGGGCGTGCTCATGGCCGTCCTCGGCGACAGCCTGTGGGTCTACTACGAGCACATCGCCGAGGTGAATCCCTTCCCCTCTCCGGCGGACGGGCTCTACCTGCTGGAATACCCCATCGTCGCGACCGCCCTGCACATCCTCGCCCGGCACCGGCGCTCTCCCGCCGACCGGGAGTCCCGGCTGGACAGCGCCATCCTCGTCGTCGGCCTGGCGTTGCCGTACTGGGTCCTGCTGATCGATCCCCAGCTCGGCAGCCCGGGGCCGGTCCTCACCCAGGCGATCCTGCTGGGATATCCCGTCGCCGACATCCTGCTGCTCGCCGGGCTCGTGCGGCTGGTGACCACCGCAGGCCCACGCACCCCCTCCTTCCGGATGATCACGATGGCGCTGGTCTGCGTGCTCGCGGGTGACGTGGCCTTCGTCCTGGTGGAGGACCCGCAGGGGTTCAGCGTGTCGCTGGGCGTCGTGCCCTTCCTGACGGCGTACCTGCTCTGGGGCGCGGCGGCGCTGCATCCCTCCGCCGCCGACCTGCTCCGCCCCACCCCGGAGGCGGCCCCCTCCCTGACCACCCGGCGGTTGCTCGTCCTCACCGCGGTGGTCCTGCTCGCCCCCGGCACCCTGATCGTGCAGCTCGTCGCCGGAGTGGAGCCGAGCACCTGGGCCGTGGCGATCACCTCCGCCATTCTGTTCGTCCTGGTGGTCGTCCGCATGGCCGCGATGCTCCGGCGCATGCAGGAGCAGGCGCGGCGGCTGGACGAGATCGCCCGCACCGACACCCTCACCGGCCTGCCCAACCGCCGCACCCTGGACGCCCAGCTCGCCCGCGAGTACGACCGCGCCGCCCGCGGCGGCACCCCGCTGACCCTGGCGCTGCTGGACCTGGACCGCTTCAAGCGCTTCAACGACACCTACGGCCACCAGGCCGGCGACGAGCTGCTGGCCGGGGCCGCCACCGCGTGGAGCCTGGTGCTGTCCTCCGGTGACATGCTGGCCCGCTACGGCGGCGAGGAGTTCGTGCTGCTGATGCCCGGCCGGGACCTGGACGGCGCCGAGCACCTGCTGTCGGCGCTGCGCCTGGTCACCCCGGAGAAGCAGACCTTCTCGGCGGGCCTGGCCCGCTGGGACGGCCGGGAGAGCCCGCTGGAGCTGCTGCGCCGCACCGACAAGGCCCTCTACGCGGCCAAGGAGGCCGGGCGCGACCGCGTCGTGCGGGCGGACCCGCCGGTGACGTCCGGCGCGCCGCCCCTGGAACCCACCTCCCTGACCAGCACCTGAAGACCGCCCGTCCTACCGGCTCACCGCCGAGGCGAGGGCGCGCACCCGGTCGGCGTGGCGGTCATGGCCGATGATCACCGGCGGCTCGTTGTACGGCATGGCGTCGGAGGAGCGGCGCAGCTTGACGTACTGCCCGCAGGCGTCCACCGCGTAGGGCTCCATGTCGTCCTGGAGCGCGCCGATCACCGTGATCCCGTAGGTCTCGCCGATCCGGCGGAACAGCGCCACGGCCTCGCGCCGGTGCTCCTTGCCGAGGTTGCGGCCCAGCTCGTCCAGGACCAGGCAGAGGTGCCCGCCGCCGGAGGAGGCGATCGCCGCCGCGCAGACCAGCTTCACCGCCTTCTCGTCCATCAGCGCGGTGTTGGCCCGCCGGTTGTACGGCACGAAGCCCTGGCCCTCGCCCCGGCGCCACTTCGGGACGACCCGCCACGCCCAGCGCTGCTCCGGGTCGGCGGGCGCGGGCGGGACCGGGAACTCCAGCGTCGCGCCGTACCCGCCGTAGGAGGTGTCCAGCTTCTCGAACTCCTCGGCCACCCGGGTCAGCCGCGCCTTGATCGCCGCGGTCAGCGCCGCACGGTGCACGGCGGTGGACTGGGCGGCCTCCTCGGCGCCCCTGGCGGCGGCGGACAGGTCTCGCTGCCGGGTGGCGAGCTGGGCCTCGATCTGGCGGCGCTGGTGGCGTTCGTACTCCTCCTGGGCGCGCAGGTAGGACGAGAGCGCCCCGCACACGCCGGGGAACGTCGCCTGCTCCCGGGCGGTCCGGCCCGCGCCCGGCTCGGCCCGCTCCCGCAGGAGGAAACGGAGCTCCTCGGGCATCTCCTCGTCCTCGGCGGGGAAGGTGGCGCGCAGGGCCTCGTCCAGGCGGCGCTCGGCCGCCCGCCACCACTCCTCGGCGGTCAGCGGGCGCTCGTCGTCGCCCAGCGCGTCCAGCCACTCGCGCGCGCCCTCGGCCGTCCCGCCCCACTCGCGGGCCAGCGCGTCCAGGCGCAGGGCGTCGCGGTCGGCGGCGATCCGGGCCGTCTGCTCTCCGGCCCGGTCGCGCTCGGCCTCGTGGCGGGCCCGGCGGCCCTCCAGCCGCTCGATCTCCATGTTCCTGGTCCGGGCGCGGAAGTCCAGCGCGCTCGCCCGCTGCTCGGCCTCGGCGATCTTCGGCGTGATCTCGCCCAGCGCCTCGGTCAGCTCGGTGAGCCGGGCCCGCCGCTCGGCCAGCCGCCGCTCGACGTCGGTCAGCCGCACGGCCGCCCGGGCGCCCTCCAGCCGCCGCTCGGCCTCGGCCACCCCGTCCTCGGCGGCCCGTACGGCGTCCGCCGCCGTCTCCTGCGCGTCACGCGCCCGGTGCAGCCGCACCTCGGCGGCCTTGATCCGGGCCTCCCGGCCGGTGGTCACCGCCTCGAACGCGCCCACCACGGTGATCCCGGCCGAGCTGACCAGGACCGACCCGGGAAGCCCGGCCAGCGCCCGCGCCGCCGCCTCCAGGTCGGCCGCGTCGACGACGACCGCGTGCTCCTGCGGCCAGCCCCGGCTCCCCGTCACAGAGACCGCGCCCGCCGCGCCGCCCGCGCCCCCTGCCCGGTCCGCCGCGTCGTCACGGGCCTGCTCGGCCACGTCGATCGCGTCGAGCAGGCCGCTCGCCCCGACGCCCGCCGTGGCGAGCGCCTTGAGCTGGGCCGCGGCCGGACCGCCCTCGGCGTCCTCCAGCGCCGCCGCGGCGCCGGCGGCCTCCCGGTCGGCCACGCCCAGGGACTTCAGCGCCTCGGTCAGCCGCACCCTGGCCTGCGCCAGCTCGGCCTCGGCGGCCTGGGCGTCACGGCCGTCGGCCAGCCGCCGCCGCTCCTCCAGGGCGGGGATCAGACCGCGCAACTCGTCGGCGGAGTTCTCCGCCACGGCCCGGTCGGCGTCGAGCTTGGCCGCGCGGGCCTGCAGGGCGGCCAGCTCGCCGCGGGCCTCGGCCAGGCCGCGGTCCAGCGTGTCGTCCTTCAACGTGGCGATCTCCGCGCGGACCGTCTCGATCGCCTCCGCGGCGCGCTCGCCCTCCTGCCGGAACCGCGCGAGCTCGGAGGCGAGCGCCTCGTCCCGCCGCGTCGCGTCGGCCAGCCTGCGGGCCAGCCGCCCCCGCCAGCAGCGCAGCGCGTCCGCCAGGCCGACCCTGGCCCGGTCCCGGCGGTCGAAGGTCTCCAGCAGGGTCCGCGACTCGTCCTCGAACTCCTTGAGCAGCTCCATGGCCCGCCCCGCCCGGACGCGCTTGGCGTGCTCGTCGCGCCGGGCCTCCCGCTCCTGGTCGAGCTCGGCGTCCAGACCGGTGAGCGCTGCGATCGCCTCGAAGACCCGTTCCGGGGAGATCTCGTTGAGCGGCTGGGAGAGCAGGTTCGTGGCGACCTTGCTCCGCACCGAGGTGGACAGGAACGACACGCAGCGGACGCGGTCGCCGTACAGGAACCTCGTCAGGTCGCGCGCGACCACGTCACGCCGCCCGGCCGAGCGCGGCAGGGTCGCCCACACCTCGTCGGCGCGCGCCACCCGCTCCGCCTCCGAGGACGCCGCGGCGACCCGCACCCCGCGCGTCCACCGGATCTCCAGATGCGGCGCCTCCTGGTTGACCCGCAGCCAGACGGTCACCGCGTCGTCCATCGTGCCGGCGCCGGCGAAGACGCCCACGATGTAGCCGTGGGAGGCGCTGGACCAGGCGCGCCCGCCGCCCCCGGCCGCGAGCTCGGCGTTGAACAGCAGCTCGGAGACGGCCTTCGCGCCGGAGGCGAAGCGCCACTGCTCGTCGCCGAGCAGTGCCGTGATCATCGCGATGAACGAGGACTTGCCCGCGCCGTTGGAGTCCTTCGGCCCCGCGCCGGCGACCACGATCAGCGTGCCCGGCACGATCGGCACCGGATGCGTGGACAGCCGGGAGATGTTGACCGCCTGCACGGCGATCAGAACCCGGTCGCCGACCACGTTCTCGCTGGGCGCGCCCGTCCGCGCGTCCACCGCCACCAGGCTCGCCTGGTCCCCGCGGTCCGTCTGGCTCGGCTGCTGGGTCAACCCTGTCGTTCCTTCCTCCGGAGCCCTCGGCGCGGCACTGGGTGCGGTCTCCGCCGTGGCTGTCGATGTGCTCTCCGCGTGGGTTCCGCCGTCCGCGGGGTTCACCGGCGCTTGGCCCGTACGGCCGCCGCCAGCGGGGTGTTCGGACCGGCGGCGAGGATCAGCTCCTCCTGCAGGCGCCGCCGGGCCCGGCCGGTCAGCCGGTGGAACTGCGGGCCCGGCACGTAGCCGCCCGCCTCCTCCCCGGCCTTCACCTGGGTCAGCAGCCCCGCGTGACGCAGGGCCCGCAGCGCGGCCTCCAGCTCGCCGATCGGCATCATGGTGTGCCGCCGCAACTCCTCCACCTGGGTGGGGAACGGCGAGGACCAGCTGTCGGCGGGCAGCACGCCCTCGGCGCGCGGGATCGCCACCGAGTGGATCAGCACCAGCGTCAGGACGGCGCGCTCGGCCTCGCCGGGGGCCGTGCCCGCCTCGGCCGCCACGTCGTCGGCGTAGCCCGAGGTCCAGACCTCCCGCCCCGGGACGAGGACCCGCCCGCGCCGCTGGAGCAGCTCGGCGAGCACGCGGCGGAGCGCCGGGTCGCGCAGCGCGGGGAAACGGGCCTCGTGCACCGGCTCGGCGGCGTGCTCCACCGCCATGAAGGCGGCGACGACCTCCGCCCGCCGGCGCTCGTCGAGCGGGCCGAGCACGTCGTCGTCCACCGCCTCGGGCACCGTGACGCTCGCGGCGGTCCCGGCGGCGCCCGCGGTGGGCAGTACGTCGAGCCCGGCCGCCTCCGCGCCCGGGGCGGGCAGGCGGCGCACCAGCTCCCGCAGCTGCGCGTGCGACTCCGCGGGCCAGGAGGCGCACCGGGGGCCGAGCCGTACCAGACCGTCGCCGACCACCAGCCAGGCGGAGTCGTGCAGCCGGCGCAGCGCGCCCACCGCCCAGTTGCGCATGAGATCGTCGCCCCGGCCGATGAGCGCCCGGTAGGCGGCGAGCACGTCGTCCACCGGCGCGGGCGCGCCCGGCCAGGGATCGGCGGTCAGGTCGCTCCAGCAGCACTTCAGCGCGGCGGCCAGCACCCGCCGGGTCTCCCCGGACCGTTCCACCTGGACCGGCGCGACCTGGTATTCCTCCAGGACCGCGGGGGTCGCGCCGTCGGGCCAGGCGGGCAGCGCGAAGCCGGAGCCGTCGCCGCGCGCCAGCCGGATCATGCCCCGCGGGGCGGGGGCGTCCGCCTCCAGGGCGAGCGGGCCGGCCGCCCGGGCCCGCACGTGCGCGAGCTCGGTCGTCACCTCGGAGGCCGGTCTCACCTCGGACACCGGTGTCACCTCGGACACCGGTGTCACCTCAGGCCTCACGGTCGGTCCTCTCCAGCACGCCGTGGGAGAGCCAGGCCGGCTCGGCGCCGGGGCCGGCGGTCAGGCCGTCGCTCCAGCGCAGCCGGTAGGGCGACTCGGGGCGCAGATCGATCGAGACCAGGTCGGCCAGGAGGCGGCGGGCGGAGACCCACTCGCCGTCGGCGGTGAGCAGCTCCTCCAGCCGGGCCGAGGTCCGCGTGCCGAGCGCGCCCTCGGCGACGGAGGCCAGCCGGTCGAGCCCGTCGGAGGCCGCGTCGTAGGAGTCGGCCGGGCCGGGGTCGGGCAGGGCCGAGCGCGGGGGAGTGGGCTGGACGGGCGCGGGACGCGGGCTCTCGTCGACCGCCCGGACGATCGCCGCCGGGTCGTGCCACGGCGCGGGGGCGTCGAAGACGAAGCCGTCGAGCACCGCGGCCAGCCGCTCCTTGCTCGCGGTCTGGGCGAAGGTCCGCCAGGTCTCGGCGGGCAGCAGCGTCAGGTTGCGCGTGGTGCCCGCGGAGTCGGCCAGCCGCCCGGCCGCGCGGCGGGAGGCGTCGCTGTAGGCGTAGATCGCGGAGCGCAGCTCGGTGCAGGTGCGGTCGAGGTCGGGCCAGCGGTTCAGGATCGTGCCGTGCAGGTTCTGCGCCCGGCGGGCGATCTCCTCGGTGCCCCAGAGCTTGGGGGCCTGCTCGCGCAGCTCCTCGATGGTGCCGCCGGTCAGCGTGACCAGCTCCAGCGCCCACAGGCGGAACGCCCGCGCCAGGTTCTGCGCGCTGGCGCGCGCCTCCTCCATGGTCGTGCGCGGGTCGGCGACGTTGAGGTCTTCCAGCGCCAGCAGCCGGTGCATCTCCGACTGGCCGCCGTCGTCCATCATCCGCCGGATGAACATCAGCCCCACCACGCTGGTGAACGACGCCCGGTAGCGGAGCTGGTTGGGCTTGGGGAACACCTCGCGGATCGCGCCGAGGCCCTTGAGCACCCGCAGGCGGTTCTCGAACATGTCGGGGGAGTAGGCCCGGCAGACGTGCCGCATCTGCTCGTGGGTCAGCCACTCCTCCCCGGCCTCGGCGAAGGCCGCGAACAGGGTCTCGGCGATGTCGACCAGGACGGGGTCGTCCACGACCGCGCCGCTGTCGCGCGCGAGCGCGGCGAACATCCGGCGGTAGGTCGCGAGCACGGCCTCCTCGCCCAGCGCGGAGTCGAGCGTGATCTCGTGGTTGGTCTCTGGCACGCGCTATACCGTACGGCCTGCGCCCGACAATCCCGTCCCGGATCCGCCCAGGGCGATCAGACCGGGCGGGCCGGCGGAAGAGCCTCAGAACAGGCCGCGGGGCAGCGGGACCAGCAGGTAGGCGCCGCCCGCCAGGGACGCGAGCGCGACGAGCAGGAACAGCACCACCCAGATCCCGGCGGGCAGGAAGGTCAGCCGGGCGAGCTGGTCGGCGTCGGAGTCGGGCACCCCGCCGTACCTGCGCTTGCGCCGCAGCTCCAGGATCGGCCGGATCCCGCCGAACAGCAGGAACCAGACCGCCAGGTAGGCGATGATCGCGTCCACGTCCGGCGGGGCGTACCAGGTCAGCGCGGTGATCGCCCCGCCGGTGGCCAGCAGGCTCACCACCCCGAACAGGTTGCGGATCAGCAGCAGCATGCAGATCAGCAGCACGATCACGACGGCGATGAGCACGGCGACGTAACCCGCGGAGGTCAGCCAGGCCCCGCCCAGGCCCAGCAGCGACGGCGCGACGTACCCCGCGGCGGCCGTCAGGATCATGCCGGGTCCGGTCGGCCTGCCCCGGGTGAGCGTCACGCCCGAGGTGTCGGAGTGCAGGCGGATGCCCTGGAGCTTGCGCCGGGTGAGCAGCGCCATCAGAGCGTGCCCGCCCTCGTGCGCGATGGTGACCAGCCCGCGGGAGATCTGCCACGAGGTGGACCACCCCACCACGGCCAGCGCCGCGAGCGCGGACAGCAGCACGACCCAGCCGGACGGTTTGGGCTGGGCCGTGGTCAGGGTCACCCACACTTCGGTCAAGGATCGACTCTCCCCACGGAGGTTCCGGAACGCCGGAGCAAAGCGTCCCACGACATCCAGTCTGATGGCGACCGCGGGGGAACGCCGAACTCTCCGGGAGGATGACGGCGGGTCCCGCCCCGGACGCCTTCGGCGCGGGGACGGGACCCGCCGCGGTGGCTCAGCCGAGGAGTTTGCGGGCGGCTTCCTCGATCTCGTCCTCCGACAGCAGCACGTGCTTGGCGGCGTCGCCCAGGGGGACGAAGCTGTCGCAGGAGGTCACCCGGGCGATCCGGCCGGTGAAGCCGGCGTCCAGCAGCTCGGCGACGATGCCCTCCGAGACGCCGCCGGAGCGGCGGGTCTCGTCGGCGATCAGCACCTTGCCGGTCAGCTCGGCCGCGTGCAGCAGGTCTTCCACCGGCAGCGGGGACAGCCAGCGCAGGTCGAGGACCCGGCAGCCGTGGCCCTCGGCGGTGAGCTTGACGGCGGCCCGCAGGCTCATCCGCAGGCCGTTGCCGAAGGTCACGATGGTCAGGTCGCGGCCGTCGCCGTAGCTGCGGGCACGGCCGATGGGGACGTGGGTCTCCGCCCAGCGGGAGGGCGGGACGTACGGCGCCAGCCAGCCGTTGTCGCCCTCCTCGAACATGTCGCGGGTGGTGTAGAGGGCGATCGGCTCGAGGAAGACGCAGACGCTGCCGTCGACGCGGGCGGCGGCCAGACAGGTGCGCAGCATGGCGGCGGCGTCGTCGGGCCGGGCCGGCGAGGCGACGACCAGGCCCGGGATGTCGCGCAGCGCGGCCACGGAGTTGTCGTTGTGGAAGTGGCCGCCGAACCCCTTCTGGTAGGCGTATGCGGCCACGCGCACCACCATCGGGTTGCGGAAGGCGGCGCGGGAGAAGAAGGGGAGGGTCGCGGCCTCGCCGCGGATCTGGTCCAGCGCGTTGTGCAGATAGGCGAGATACTGGATCTCGGGGACCGGCACCAGCCCGGACAGGCCGGAGCCGAGGGCCAGGCCGAGTACGGCCTGCTCGTCCAGGAGGGTGTCGAACACCCGGCCCGCGCCGAAGCGCTTCTGCAGGCCCCGGGTGACGCCGTAGACGCCGCCCTTGCGGGCGACGTCCTCGCCGAAGACCAGCACGTCGGGGTGGGCGGCCAGGGTGTCGGCCAGGGTCCGGTTGATCGCCTGGGAGAGGGTGAGCAGGCCCTCGTGCTCGGGCAGGCGCCCGCCGAACGCCTTCTCCCGGGAGGCGGCGGCGACCGCGCTGGCCGGGGCGACGGTCTCCGGGGTCCGGGGGGCCAGCGGCTCCATGATGTCGGCGGCGGAGGTCAGGCGCGGCCGGCGGGAGCTCTCCATGGCCATCTTGAGCACGTGCTCGCGCGTCGTGTCGTAGCGGGCGAGCACCTCCTCGGGAGTGGTCAGGCCGGCCTCGACGAGCAGCCGGGCGGTCGACACCAGCGGGTCGCGTTCGAGGTCGGCGCCGATCTCCCGCTTGGTCCGGTAGGACAGCTCCACATCGGAGCCCGCGTGCCCCATCAGCCGGACGGTGCCGACGCGCAGGAGGGCCGGGGCGCGGTGCGCGCGGACGTGCTCGGCGGCGGCCCGCGCCACGTCGTACACGTCGGCCAGGTCGCAGCCGTCGGCTTCGAAGTACTCCAGCAGGGAGTGTCGGGCGGCCTCCACCCAGCCGCTCGGGGTCCGCACGCTGATGCCCAGCCCGTTGTCCTCGCACACGAACAGGACGGGCATCCCCAGGCCCTGGTAGGAGCCGTAGGCGGCGGTGTTGAGGCCGGACAGGGCGCTGGCGTGGTTGGCCGAGGCGTCGCCGAAGCTGCACACCGCGATCGCGTCGTCCGGCCACGGGCTCGCCACGCCGAGCTGGCGCGCGCGCTCGACGGCGAAGGCCACGCCCGCCGCGCGCGGCAGGTGGCTGGCGATCGTGGAGGTCTGCGGGATCACCGCCAGGTCCGGGTGGCCGAAGACCTTGTGCCGGCCGCCCGCGATCGGTTCCTCGGCCGCGGCCACCAGTCCGAGCAGCACGTCGCGCAGGCCCTCCTCGGGCAGCCGCCCGGCCATCGCGGACCTGGCCAGGTAGAAGGCGCCGGAGCGGTAGTGCAGCAGGGCGGGGTCGGTGACGCGCAGCGCCGCGGCGACGGCCGCGTTGCCCTCGTGGCCCGCCGAGCCGATGGTGTAGAAGCCTTCGCCCTGCTCGCGCAGCCGGCGTGCGGCGATGTCCAGCAACCGGCTGCCGAGCTGGAAGTCGAACAGCTCCCGGCAGCGCGCTCCGGTCAGCGTCGTCCCCTCGCGCACCGGCAGGGCCGGATCGCGGGGGGTTCCCGGCGTCAGGGCCGCCACCGCCTCGGCGAAGTTGGTCTCAACAGCGTCGCGCACCACAAGCTCGATTATGTCTCCGCGAGCCCGTCTCGTCGCCGTCCTTCACCGCATTGGTCGGCCGCGTTCATCCGCCGGGGTAAGTGGACCGCTCCTATTCGACAGTTATTAATAACTGTTTGTCAGACCTGTCAACGTTTAACGCTCTATAGACGTCTACTTGGGAGAACCCTTACGCGGCACCCTCACGCCGCGTTCACGCAACCGGGAGGATGGACACCCGCATGTTGCAACGCACCCGATCCATCGTCGTCGCGGTGGCCATCGGAGCCGGAGCCCTGGCTCTGGCCCCGACCGCGACGGCCGCCGCAGGAGCCCCTTCGTCGGCTCCCGCCACCGTCGGCGCGGAGACCAGAACCGCGGCCGCCACCAAGATCGTCGACTTCGACGCCACCCCCGACGACGTCCTCAAGGGCAAGAGCCTCGAGGTCTCCGGCCAGTTGCTCCGGGAGGACGGCGGCTGGAAGGGCCTGGCCGACCAGGAGGTGGCGATCACTTTCCGGGCCAAGGGCACGGATGCCTTCAAGCAGATCGTCAAGGTCAAGACCGGTAAGGACGGCCTGTTCAAGGCCACGGTGACGGCCGAGGTCACCGGCTGGTGGCGGGCGGACTTCGCGGGCACCGCGACCGCGAAGCCGTCGACGAGCGACACCGACCGCGTCGACGTCAAGGAGCCGCCGAAGTTCGTCTACAGCCGGATCACCGACTTCCGCGTCTGGCCCGGCTCCGTGGACGAGGGCGACACGATCCACGTCCGCGGCCACCTGCAGGTCGAGACCGACAAGGGCTGGGCCGCCTACAAGGACCAGCGGGTCCACATCCTGTTCCGGGCCGACGGCTCGTCCCGCTGGGAGCACGTGACCTCCGACTGGACCGGCCACGACGGCCGCTTCGCCGCCGACCTCGAGGCGCGGGCCTCCGGTCACTGGCGTGCGGTGTTCGAGGGGGCCAAGGGCGTCAAGGGCGCCGGCAGCCACGCCGTCCACGTGACGGTCCGCGAGCCGGAGCCCGAGCGCGAGGCCAGCCGGGTCGTCAAGTTCAACGCCTCGCCGGAGCCGGTCCGGTACGGCAAGTACCTGAAGTTCACCGGCAAGCTCCAGGTCCGCGACGACTGGGGCTGGGACGGCCACCACGCCAAGGTCGGGCTGTACTTCAAGCCCAAGTACTCCGACAAGTGGTACTTCGTGAAGAACACCTGGTCCACCGGGAGCGGCAAGCTCTACACCAAGGCCAAGGCCTACCGCTCCGGTTACTGGAAGTTCGTCTTCAGGGGCGACGAGGACTTCTACGGCGACTCCAGCCGGAGTGACTACGTCCGCGTCAAGCGCTGATCCGGTCGGCGCCGACCTGAGCGGGTCCTGACCCGGGTCGGGGCAGACGAGCCGCCGGGCCCGCTTCCCGAGGGCGGGCCCGGCCGGAACGACGGCCCGGGTGCCGAGCATCCGGGCCGTCACTCGCTCCTGCGGAACTGGGCGACCGCCACCCCCAGCAGGGCGGCGCCGATGAGGGCGACCAGGCCGAGCTCCAGCGCGACCGGGACCTGCCAGCCGAACCAGCTCACGCCGGGATTGAGCGTGGCGTCCACGTGGGGCGGCACGTCCAGGCGGGAGAAGACCGCCTGGCGCATCGGGTCCACCGCGTAGGTGAGCGGGTTCACCGTGGTCAGGACGTGCAGCCAGGAGGGCAGGTTCCCCAGCGGGAACATCGCGCCGGACAGGAACATCATCGGCATGATGGCCATCTGCATCAGGCCGAAGAAGGTCTGCATGTTCTTCATCCGCGCGGCGAGCGTGACGCCGAACGCGGTGATGGTGAACGCCGCCAGGAACATCTCCGCCAGCAGCGTCACCATCAGCAGCGGGTCGTACGGCACGCCGACGGCGCCCGCCAGGGCCAGGATGATGACGCCCTGCCCGACCGCGACCAGCGCCCCGCCCAGGCACTTGCCCACCACGATCGCCCCCCGGCTGACCGGGGCGACCAGCATCTCCCGCAGGAAGCCGAACTCGCGGTCCCACACGATGGACCCGGCCGAGAACATCGCGGTCATGATGACCGTCATCGCGATCATGCCGGGGTACATGAACGTGCGGTAGTCGATCCCCGGGATCGCCCCCTGGGCCAGCGTGCCGAACCCGGTGCCCATCACGAACAGCCAGAGCACCGGCTGCACGAGCATCGAGAGCATGCGGGTGCGGTCGTTGACGAACCGCAGCATCTCCCGGTGGAGCACGACCTTGACCGCGCGCACGTCGTGCCCGGTGCTGCGCAGCGGGATGCGCACGCCCACCACGTCGGTGGCCATCATCTGCCTCCTTGAGGTATCCGTGCGGGCCGCTCAGCGGCGGGCCATGACCCGCATCCAGGCGTTCATCGAGTTCTCGGCCTCGGCGTCGCGGATGGTCGATCCGGTGTAGGACATGAACACGTCGTCGAGGGAGGGCCGCGACACGCTCACCGAGCGGATCGGCACGCCCAGCTCGGCGAAGAGCCGGGGCACGAACTGCTCGCCCGAGGCGACCGCGAACGTCACCTGGCCCTCGCGGATCGCGGCCTCCAGCCCGAAGCGCTCGCCCAGCGCGGCGATCGCGGCCTCGTCGTCGGCGGTCTGGATCTGGACGCGGTCCTCGCCGACGCTCGCCTTGAGCGCCTCGGGGGAGTCGATCACGACGATCTCCCCGTGGTCGATGATCGCGATCCGGTCGCAGAACTCGGCCTCGTCCATGTAGTGGGTGGTCATGAAGATCGTGATGTCCTCGGCGTGCCGGAGCCGGTTGATGTAGCCCCAGATGGCGGAGCGGGTCTGCGGGTCGAGCCCGACGGTGGGCTCGTCCAGGAACAGCACCCGGGGGGAGTGCAGCAGTCCCCGGGCGATCTCCAGCCGGCGCTTCATGCCGCCGGAGAAGTTCTGGACCTTGTCGCCCTTGCGGTCCCACAGGGCGACCATCTCCATCACCTGCTCGATGCGGTCGTCCACCAGCGCCTTGGGCACGCCGTACAGCTCGGCGTGGAATTTGAGGTTCTGCTCGGCGGTCAGATATCCGTCCAGCGTCGGATCCTGGAAGACCAGCCCGATGTTGCGCCGCACCTCGTCGCGCTCGCGGACCACGTCGTGCCCGGCCACCGTGGCCGAGCCGCCGGTGGGGTCGGCGAGCGTGCAGAGCATGCTGATCGTGGTGGTCTTGCCCGCGCCGTTCGGCCCGAGGAAGCCGAACACCTCTCCGGGCGCCACCTCGAAGTCGATTCCCTTGACGGCCTCGATCTTCCCGAACGTCTTCGTGAGACCCTTGACCGCCACTGCCGCTTCAGCCATCGCCACCGCCCTCCGCGCGTCGTGTCCGATTCTCCGCCGCAGGCGTGATTCCGTCTTCTCATTGCCCCTAGGGCGAAATATACTGAATATCTAGATATAGTAAAGATATATCTTTTATGAGGGCGGATATCCGGCCGGCCGGCGTTCTCCCGTCTCAGCCGGAGGCCGGCGCCGGGCGGTTGAGCTCCGCAGCGCGTGCGACCTCGGTGTCGATGACCTCCTTCGACGGCCACCTCGTCACCGCCACCGTCATCAGGGCCAGGCCGCACAGCGACCAGATCCCGACGACCGTCGCCACGGAGAACGCCTCGGCGAGCGCCCCGGCGGCGAGCACCGCGACCGCGTGCGTGATCTGCATGCCGCCCTGCATGAGCCCGAAGGCGCGGGCGCGGAAGGCGCTGGGCAGCACCTGCACGAACAGGCCGTTCAGCGGCACGATCACCGTGCCGGCGATCCCGGCTCCCAGCATCATGAGGAACACCGCGGCGAGCGGCGGGGACAGCAGCGCGGGCACCAGGAGCAGGGGCCCGGCCAGAAGGAACAGCCTGATGAGCCTTATCCGCCGCTCCGGCGTCATCATGCGGCCGATCACCACGGCGCCGACGGCGCTGCCGACCGGGAGCGCCGCCATGAGCAGGCCCGCCGCCCGGGACCCTCCGCCGAGATCGGCCGCCCAGGCGACGGCCAGCCCCTCGGGGACGATCACAATCGCGACCATGCTGAACGCCACGAGCGCGATCGGCCGCATCACCCGGTGCCCGAAGACCACCCGCGCGCCGTCTGCGGTCTCCCTCAGCAGGGAGGCGCGGGCGGTCGCGGTCGCCGCCGCCGGGCGGGGGCGCACGCCGTACCGGAGCAGCAGCGCCGAGGCGGCGAACGAGGCCGCGTTGAGGAGCAGGGCCACCCGGGCGTCGACGGCGGTGATGACCCCGCCGACCGCGTAACCGGCGACCTGCGCGGTCTGGCCGGCGATGTTCTGCAGGGACAGGCCCACGACGTACCGGTCCCCGGTCAGCACCTGCGCCAGCAGGGCCGAGCGGGCGGCCTGGAACGGCGGGGTGAGGACCGAGGCGGCCAGGAGCAGCAGGAGCAGCGCGGGCAGCGGCACGCCGGGCACGGCCATCAGCGCGATCAGCGCCGTCCGGGCGACGTCGCACAGGATCATCACGCGCCGGTACGGGTACCGCTCCGCGAGCGCGGCCAGGATGGGTCCTCCGGCAACCCAGGGCAGGAAGCTGACGGCGAAGCCCGCCGCGGACAGCAGCACCGAGCCGGTGTCACTGAAGATCAGATAGGCGACCGCCACCCGGGCGAAGTAGTCACCGATCCAGGACAGGATCGCCGAGGCGAAGAGGTAGCGGTACTCGGCGACGCCGAAGACCTCCCGGAAGGTGGCGGGGCGATCCGCCACGTCGTCGGTGGTGCCGTCCGCCGCCGACGCGTCGGTGACCTGCTGTGCTTTCTCCGCCATCGGCGTGTGATCTCCAGCGTACGGGAACGTCGGGCATGACTTGGACCCGCCGGGCGAGAGCCGCGGCAGCCGATGATCATAGGCGATTAATCCCTATATGGGGAGACATATAGAGGTTTCGGACACAACCGTAATTTTGGCCGCGAGAGCCTCTGTTGCCGCCCTGTTAACTTCGGTCCCGGCCGGAGAAGCGTGCGCACGGGCGTGGAACGTTCGAAAAACTGTTCGCGCTGATTTGACATGTCGACGACCTGCTGTAAAGCGATCATGGTGATCCGCGTGTGGATGACGGGCGTCTGGACCATACGGCCTGCTGGGGTGAATATCGGTCCCTCTGTATGTCCGTATATAGAGCAATCTCTATTGATTGCTTACGATCATCGCGACAGCCACGGCGGTGGCTGCACGCCGGAAGGGAGGCGTCATGCGACGCAGTCTGGACTGGACCTGAGCCTTGACGATCGTGCCGGGGCGCTGCGGTCGGCAGCGTGGATCTGGAAAGGAGGGTGTCATGAAGCGTGAGTTCCACTGGACCTGAGGTGCTGTTCGTCCTGGCGGGTCACCGCGGTGGCGGTGCGGAGCCGATGGAAAGGAGGGCGTCATGCGGCGTACCTTGGACTGGGCTTGAGTCTGACCCTTAACTATGTGCATCCAGGTGCGCGCCGGTCCGGCGCGCACCTTTTGTTAGCAGTCGTTAATTTCCGGCCTCGGTGAACGCGGCGCGGGCCATCGCGCGCAGCAGGGGGGCCATCGCCTCGGGGGGAAGCTCGCCCGCGCTGTGCGGGGTGGAGTTGAGCAGTCCGAAGACCGCGTGGGTGGCGGCGCGCAGCCGGGGCGGCGGGCAGCCGGGGTGGAGCTCGCTCAGCACCGTGACCCACTCCTCGACGTACAGGCGCTGGAGCCGGCGGATCTGCCGGCGGGCCGGCTCGGGGACGTTGCCGAGCTCGCGGTCGTGCACGGTGATCAGCGCCGGGTGGCCGAGCGCGAACTCGATCTGGCCGGTCAGCAGGGCGTCCAGGGCGTGCTCGGCGTCCGGGGCCGCGGTGACCCGGGCGGCCGCCGAGGCGTGCAGCCGCTCGCTGATGTCCAGCAGCATCTCGCTCAGCAGCGCCTCCTTGCCGCTGAAGTGCCGGTACAGGGCGGGGCCCGAGGTGCCGACGGCCGCGCCGATGTCCTCGATGGAGACACCGTGGAAGCCGCGTGCCGCGAACAGCCTCGCGGCGGCCTCCAGGATCTCCATGCGACGTGACCCGCGATTGCGGGTAGGGGTCTGGGCAGTCGTCACCTCTCGAATGGTAGACGGTTACGTTAATGATGACTAACATCCACGGCAGGGTTAGTGACCGTTAACCCCGGCAACGGAGCCGGGTGGAGGGGGCTCACATGGGTGGCTGGCCGGTGCTGCGGAGCACCTGCGACCCGGGCGGCGAGGCGTTCAAGGCCAACGCCGAGACCAACGAGCGGCTCGTCGCCGACCTGCGCGAGCGGGTCGCGGCCGCCGCGCTGGGCGGCCCGGAGAAGTCGCGGGCCCGGCACGTCTCGCGCGGGAAGCTCCTTCCCCGCGACCGCGTCGACACCCTGCTCGACCCGGGCTCCCGGTTCCTGGAGCTGTCCCAGCTGGCCGCCACCGGCCTGTACGGCGACGAGGCCCCCGCCGCCGGGATCATCACCGGCGTCGGCCGGATCTCCGGGCGCGAGTGCGTGGTCGTCGCCAACGACGCCACCGTCAAGGGCGGCACCTACTACCCGATCACGGTCAAGAAGCACCTGCGGGCCCAGGAGGTCGCCCTCCGCAACAATCTGCCGTGCGTCTACCTCGTCGACTCCGGCGGCGCGTTCCTGCCCCGGCAGGACGAGGTCTTCCCGGACCGAGAGCACTTCGGCCGGATCTTCTACAACCAGGCGACCATGTCGGCGCGGGGCATCCCGCAGATCGCCGCGGTCCTCGGCTCCTGCACGGCGGGCGGCGCCTACGTCCCGGCGATGAGCGACGAGGCCGTCATCGTGCGGAACCAGGGCACGATCTTCCTGGGCGGCCCGCCGCTGGTGAAGGCCGCCACCGGCGAGGAGGTCAGCGCCGAGGAGCTGGGCGGCGGCGACCTGCACGCCCGGGTCAGCGGCGTCACCGACCACCTGGCCGAGGACGACGCCCACGCGCTGCGGATCGTCCGCGACATCGTCTCGACCCTCGGCCCCCGGCCGCCCGCGCCGTGGGAGCGCGCGCCCTCGGAGGAGCCCGCGCACGACCCCCGCGACCTGTACGGGATCGTCCCCGCCGACACCCGCACGCCGTACGACGTCCACGAGGTCATCGCCCGCGTCGTCGACGGCAGCCGGTTCGGCGAGTTCAAGGCCGAGTACGGCTCCACCCTCGTCACCGGCTTCGCCCGCATCCACGGCCACCCGGTCGGGATCATCGCCAACAACGGCATCCTGTTCGCCGAGTCCGCGCTCAAGGGCGCGCACTTCATCGAGCTGTGCGACCGCCGCTCCATCCCGCTGGTCTTCCTGCAGAACATCAGCGGCTTCATGGTCGGCAGGGCCTACGAGGCCGGGGGCATCGCCAAGCACGGCGCCAAGATGGTCACCGCCGTCTCCTGCGCCCGGGTGCCCAAGTTCACCGTCGTCATCGGCGGCTCCTTCGGCGCGGGCAACTACGCCATGGCCGGGCGCGCCTACTCGCCCCGCTTCCTGTGGATGTGGCCCAACGCCCGCATCTCGGTGATGGGCGGCGAGCAGGCCGCCACCGTGCTGGCCACCGTCCGCCGCGACCAGCTCGGCGACGCCTGGAGCGCGCAGGAGGAAGAGGAGTTCAAGCGGCCCATCCGCGAGCAGTACGAGGACCAGGGCAACCCCTACTACTCCACCGCCCGCCTGTGGGACGACGGCGTCATCGATCCGCTCGACACCCGCACCGTCCTGGGCCTGGCCCTGTCCGCCTCGGCCAACGCCCCCCTCGACCCCGTCGGCTACGGCGTCTTCCGGATGTGATCGCGACCATGACACTGACCACGACACACCTGCCGGGCTCACCTGCGATGTTCCACACCGTCCTCATCGCCAACCGGGGCGAGATCGCCCTGCGGATCATCCGCACCCTCCGGCGACTGGGCGTGCGCTCCGTCGCCGTCTGCAGCGACGCCGACGCCGGGGCCCGGCACGCCCGCGAGGCCGACGTCGCGGTCCGGCTCGCCGGCGGCTACCTCGACATCGAGGCCGTCATCGAGGCCGCCGCGGCCACCGGCGCGCAGGCCGTCCACCCCGGGTACGGCTTCCTGGCGGAGAACACCGCCTTCGCCCGGCGCTGCGCCGAGGCCGGCCTGGTCTTCGTCGGGCCGCCGCCGGAGGCCATCGAGGCCATGGGCGACAAGATCCGCGCCAAGGCGACCGTCGCGGCGGCCGGGGTGCCGGTGGTCCCCGGCGCGGCCGAGCCGGACGACGACCTGCTCACCGCCGACATCGGCTTCCCCGCGCTGATCAAGCCGTCGGCGGGCGGCGGCGGCAAGGGCATGGTGCTGGTCCGCTCCGCCGCCGAGCTGCCGGACGCGCTGGAGTCCGCCCGCCGTACGGCCGCCGCCGCGTTCGGCGACGCGACCCTGCTGGTCGAGCGGTTCGTGGAGAACCCCCGGCACATCGAGATCCAGGTCCTGGCCGACGCCCACGGCAACGTCATCCACCTGGGTGAGCGCGAGTGCAGCCTGCAGCGCCGCCACCAGAAGATCATCGAGGAGGCGCCCTCGCCGCTCCTCGACGCCGGGACCCGGGCCCGGATGGGCGCCGCCGCGGTGGAGGCGGCCCGGTCCGTCGGCTACGTCGGCGCCGGGACGGTGGAGTTCATCGTCCAGGGCTCCACGGCCGACTACTACTTCATGGAGATGAACACCCGCCTGCAGGTCGAGCACCCGGTCACCGAGATGGTCACCGGCCTGGACCTGGTGGAGCTCCAGCTGCGGGTGGCGGCGGGCGAGCCGCTCCCGCTCGCCCAGGACGAGGTGCGGCTCCGCGGCCACTCCGTCGAGGCCCGCGTCTACGCCGAGGACCCCGCCCGCGGCTTCCTGCCCACCGGCGGCCGCATCCTCGCCCTCCAGGAACCCGCCGCCCCCGAGGTCCGCGTCGACTCCAGCCTCGCGGTCGGGGGGACGGTCGGCAGTGACTACGACCCCATGCTGTCGAAGGTCATCGCCTGGGGCCCCGACCGCGCGAGCGCGCTGCGCACCCTCGACGACGCCCTCGCCGCGACGACCGTCCTGGGCGTGACGACGAACATCGCCTTCCTCCGCGCGCTGGTCACCCACCCTGAGGTGGTCGCCGGCGACCTCGACACCGGCCTCGTCGAGCGCCGCCTCGACGAGCTGGTCCCCGGCGCCTCGACCCCCGAGGACGTCCTGGCCGCCGCGGCCCTGCTCCTCCAGCACGAGCGGGCGCCCGCCGCCCCGGCCGACCCGTGGGACGTCCCCGACGGCTGGCGGCCCGGCTCCCCGGCGGCCTGGACCGCCTGGCGCCTGGAGAGCCGCGACGGCGTGGCCGGGATCGGCGTGCGCGGGCTGCCCGCCTCCGGCGCCGAGGTCCTGCTGCCCGCGGGTGAGAGCGCAGACGGCACGGAACCCGGAGCGGGCAGGACCGTACGGGCGCGGCTGGAGGAAGACGGGTCGGCGCTGCTCGTCACCCTCGACGGGGTACGGCGGCGCTACGCGGTCGCCCGCGACGGCGACGCGGTCTGGCTCGGCCGCGACGGGAAGGCCTGGGCGCTCACCCGTCACCACCTGGGCGACCCCGGGGACCGGGCGGGCGCGGCCGGGGCCGGGGACGGCGTGGTCCGCAGCCCGATGCCCGGCACCGTGCTCGTGGTGAAGGCGGCGGCCGGGGACCGCGTCGAGGAGGGCCAGCCGCTGGTCATCGTCGAGGCGATGAAGATGGAGCACACCGTGACCGCCCTCGTCGCGGGCGTGGTCGCCGAACTGCCGGTCCGCGCCGGGCAGGCGGTCGACATGGACGCGGTCCTGGCCGTCGTCCGGCGGGACGGGGAGGCGTGATGGCCGGGACGCGCGGCGGGAGCCGTACCGGACGAGGGATCGGACGGAGGGCCGGATGGAAGGCGTGACGCGCAAGCCGTACCGGATGGAGGGCCTGCCGGAGCGGGTCACGGTCTACGAGGTCGGGCCGCGCGACGGGCTGCAGAACGAGTCCGCGGTGATCCCCGTCGAGGTCAAGGCCGAGTTCGTGGCCCGTCTGGCGGCGGCCGGGCACCGGGTGATCGAGGCGACGAGCTTCGTCCACCCGAAGTGGGTGCCGCAGCTGGCCGACGCCGCCGAGCTGCTGACGTCGATGGAGCGGGTCCCCGGGGTCCGCTACCCGGTGCTCGTGCCCAACGAGCGCGGGCTCGACCGGGCGCTCGAACACGGCGTCACCGAGATCGCGATCTTCGGCAGCGCCACCGAGACGTTCGCCGCCAAGAACCTCAACCGCTCGCTCGACTCGCAGTTCGAGATGTTCGCGCCGGTCGTCGCGCGGGCGCTGGAGCACGGGCTGAAGGTCAGGGCGTACGTCTCGATGTGCTTCGGCGACCCCTGGGAGGGGCCGACCCCGGTCGCCCAGGTCGTCGAGGTCGGGCGCAGGCTGCTCGACCTCGGCTGCTACGAGCTCTCGCTCGGCGACACCATCGGCGTCGGCACCCCCGGGCACGTGACCGCCCTGATCGAGGCGTTCGGCGGCCCCGACCGGCTGGCGGTGCACTTCCACGACACCTACGGCCAGGCCCTGGCCAACACGCTGGCGGCGCTGCGCGCGGGCGTCACCGTGGTGGACGCCTCCACCGGCGGGATCGGCGGCTGCCCGTACGCCGAGAGCGCCACCGGCAACCTCGCCACCGAGGACCTGGTCTGGATGCTGCACGGCCTCGGCGTGGAGACCGGCCTGAACCTCGACGCGCTGGTGGAGACCAGCGCCTGGCTGGCCGCCCGGCTCGGCCGCCCCAGTCCCTCCCGGGTCGTCCAGGCCCTCTCCTAGGAGTTCGAACCCATGAAGCTGACCGAAGAGTACGAAGACCTGCGCAAGACCGTCGAGGCGTTCGCCCGCGACGTGGTGGCCCCGGTGATCGGCGACCTGTACGAGCGCGAGGAGTTCCCCTACGACATCGTCCGCCAGATGGGCCAGATGGGCCTGTTCGGCCTGCCCATCCCGGAGGAGTACGGCGGCATGGGCGGCGACTACTTCGCGCTCTGCCTGGCCCTGGAGGAACTGGCCCGGGTCGACTCCAGCGTCTCGATCACGGTGGAGGCCGCGGTGTCGCTGGGCGCCATGCCGATCTACCGGTTCGGCACGGCCGAGCAGCGCGCCGAGTGGCTGCCGAAGCTGACCACCGGCGAGATGCTGGGCGCCTTCGGCCTGACCGAGCCGGGCGGCGGCTCCGACGTGCCGGGCGGCATGCGCACCACGGCCGTGCTCGACGGGAACGAGTGGGTGATCAACGGCTCGAAGGCGTTCATCACCAACTCCGGCACCGACATCACCGGCGTCGTCGGCGTGGCCGCGATCACCGGGCGGCGCGCCGACGGCCGCCCCGAGATCTCCACGATCCTGGTCCCGGCGGGCACGCCCGGGTTCACCGTCGCCAAGAAGTACTCCAAGGTCGGCTGGAACTGCTCCGACACCCGCGAGCTGGCCTTCACCGACTGCCGGGTGCCCGCCGAGAACCTGCTCGGCGAGCGCGGCCGGGGCTACGCGCAGTTCCTGCAGACCCTCGACGAGGGCCGCATCGCGATCGCGGCGCTCTCGGTCGGCCTGGCCCAGGGCTGCGTGGACGAGTGCCTGCGCTACGTGCGCGAGCGCCAGGCGTTCGGCCACCCGATCGGCCACTACCAGGCCATCCAGTTCAAGATCGCCGACATGGAGGTCCGCACCCACACCGCCCGCCTGGCCTACTACCACGCGGCGGAGAAGATGCTGGCCGGCGAGCCGTTCAAGAAGGAGGCGGCCATCGCCAAGCTGGTCTCCTCCAACGCCGCGATGGACAACGCCCGCGACGCCACCCAGATCTTCGGCGGGTACGGCTTCATGAACGAGTACCCGGTGGGCCGCTTCTACCGGGACGCCAAGATCCTGGAGGTCGGCGAGGGCACGAGCGAGGTCCAGCGCATGCTGATCGCCCGCCAGCTCGGCCTCGGCGACCTCTGACCCGGAGACGGGCGGGCCGATGAGGGCGGCGTCGACGCCGGCGCGCTCACCGTACGGCCGCGGCGGCCTGCCGCAGCGCCTCGCCGACGGCGTCGGCCAGCGGTGAGCGGCGCGTTCCCGCGACGGCGATCCCCACGTACCGGGCCGGACGCGGCGGGCTGACCGGCACCAGGACGGCGTCGGCCGCCGAGGGATCCAGACCGAGCCGGGGGATGAGGCCGACCCCCAGCCCGGAGGCCACGAGCGCCTGCGCGAAGAAGTAGTCGGTGGTGCTGCCCGCCACCTTCAGCTCGAACCCGGCCTGCGCCGCGTACCTGCGCAGGAACGCCTCGGTCTTGCTGCAGCCGATGACCCACGGGTCGGCGGCCAGTTCGGCGAGATCGACGCTCTCCCGACCGGCGAGCGGATGCCCGGCGGGCAGCGCGGCCGACATCGGGTCCTCCATCACCGGCGTCCACTCCAGGCCGCCGGCCGACGGGAGCGGCCCGTCGAAGTGGTAGGCCAGGGCGAGATCGGCCCGCCCCTCGCGGACCATGGGCAGGCTCTCCTCGGGCTCGGCCTCCACGACGTTGACCTCGACCTCCGGATGCCCGGCGACGAACCGGCGGAGCGCGTCCGGCAGCAGCCGGCGGCCGCCGCTGGTGAAGGTGGCGACGGTCAGCCTGGTGCGCCCGGTCGCCAGCCGGTCGATCCGCTCGCGGGCGTGCCGCAGCTCGGCGAAGATCGTGTCGGCTGACTCCACGAGCAGCCGCCCGGACTCGGTGAGCGTCACGCCGCGGGTGCTGCGCTCGACCACCGGGACGCCGAGGGTCCGCTCCAGGGCGGAGATGTGCTGGGAGACCGCCGAGGGGGTGAACAGCAGCGCCGCGGCGGCCCCGCTGAAGCTGCCGTGCCGGGCGACCTCCCGCAGGACGCGCAGGCGGGCGACATCGATCATCAGTTCTCCTTAAAGCGAGTTAAGCAGGTTACTACTTCTGCTTAAAGCGCCGGGCGAGCAGGCTGGTGCCCCATGAGAAACGTTTGCGTCATCGGCGGCAGCCGTTACTTCGGCCGCCACCTCGTGCGATCCCTGTCGGCCTCCGCCGACGTCACGGTGATCACCCGCGGGTCGAGGCCCCCGGCCGGCGCCCGGCACCTGGTCGCCGACCGGGACTCCCGCGGGTCGCTGCTGGAAGCCCTGGGCGGCCGGACCTTCGACGTGGTCGTCGACCAGGCGTGCTACACCCCCGAGCAGGCGCGGATCGCCCGCGAGGTGTTCGGCGGCCGGACCGGCAGGTACGTCATGACCTCCACCGTCGAGGTCTACGCCGACCTGGACCACGCGCGGCCCGCGGCCGAGGAGAGCGTGGACCCGCTGTCCTGGCCCGTACGGCGGAGCAGCGACGGCCTGCCGTACGGCGAGGGCAAGCGGCAGGCCGAGGCGGTGTTCGCCCGGGACCCCGTGTTCGACTTCGTCAGCGTGCGCAGCGGCCACGTGCTCGGCGGGCGGGACTTCACCGGGCGGCTGGCCCACTACGTGGAGCGCATCGGCCGGGGGCGTCCGATAGGCGTTCACCCGGCCGCGAAACCGGCGAGCTTCATCGGCGACAGGGAGATCGCCGAGGTGCTGGAGTGGGCCGCGCGGGCCCGCTTCACCGGCCCGGTGAACGCCTGCTCACACGGTGAGCTCGACGTGTACGCCCTGTGCGAGGCGATCGCCGCCCAGGTGGGCGGCTCACCGGTCTACCAGGCCGGTGAGTCGCCCTACTCCTTCGACCGCTACTACGCGATGGACAACGGCCGCGCCACCGGGCTCGGCTTCCGCTTCTCCCGCGTCGAGGACTGGCTGCCGGAGGCCGTGGCATGCGCATGATCGGAAATGTCGGGGTGAGTCCCATCGGGCTGGGCGCCATGCCGCTGTCGATCGAGGGCCGCCCGGACAGGGAGCGGGCGCTGGAGACCGTCCGCGCCGCGCTCGACGCCGGGGTCACGCTGATCGACACCGCCGACTCCTACCACTGGCACGCCGGCGAGACGGGCCACAACGAGGAGCTGCTCGCGCCCTTCGCCCGCGAGGTCATGATCGCCACCAAGGGCGGGCGCGGGCGGCCGGGCGACGGCTCCTGGACCGTGAACGGCGCCCCCGGCCACCTCAAGCGGGCCTGCGAGGGCTCGCTGCGGCGGCTCGGCGTCGAGGCCGTCGACCTCTACCAGCTCCACAAACCCGACCCGGCGGTGCCGTGGGAGGACTCCGTCGGCGCCCTGCGCGACCTGCTGGACGAGGGCAAGATCCGGATGGCGGGCGTGTCCAACGTGACCGTGGAACAGATCCTGCTCGCCCGGGAGATCCTCGGCGACCGGCTGGTGTCCGTGCAGAACCGTTTCTCGCCGGCCGTGCGCGACGACGAACCGCAGCTGCGGCTCTGCGCCGGGCTCGGGCTGGCGTTCCTGCCGTGGAGCCCGCTCGGCGGCGTCTCCCGCAGCTCGCTGGACGGCCCCTTCGCGAGCCCGGGTCCCCGGACGCCGTTCCACGAGATCGCCCGCGAGCGCGGCGTGAGCCCCCAGCGCGTGTGCCTGGCCTGGCTGCTGTCGCTGTCGCCGGTGGTCATCCCGATCCCCGGCGCCAGCCGGCCCGGGTCGATCCGCGACTCGGCCGCCGCGGCCGGTCTCGTGCTCTCCGAGGAGGAGCTCGCCCGGTGCGGCTCCCGGACGGAGCACGAGGTCAGGCATCCCGCGGCCGGTTTGACCTTGCCGTAGCGTCAACGTTTCTAATGGGGGCATGCGGATCGGCGAACTCGCCGCGCTGGTCGGGGTGTCCACCCGGACCGTGCGCCACTACCACCACCTGGGTCTCCTCCCCGAGCCGGTACGGCTGTCCAACGGCTACCGGGAGTACCGGCTCCGGGACGCGGTCATGCTGGCGCGGGTGCGGAGACTGGCCGAGCTGGGCCTGTCCCTGGACGAGATCCGCGACGTGCTCGCCGACGACCGGGGCAAGGAGCTGCGCGAGGTGCTGGCGGAGCTGGACGCCGACCTGGCCAGGCAGCAGGAGGCGATCGCGTTGCGGCGGGCCCGGCTGGCCGTGCTGCTGGCGGAGGCGGACCTGCATCCCGACTCGACGGTCTCCCCGGACGTGGCGGCGGCGCTGCGCGACCTGTCCGCCGGGGGCTCGGCGTTCGCCGCGATCGACCGGGAGCTGCTGGCGCTGATGGACACCACGGCCGGCCCCGCCGAGCGGGAGTGGCTGCTGGAGGTGATGCGCCCGCTCACCGAGCCGGAGGCCCTGGCCCGGGTGCACGCGCTGTACGCGCGCCTGGACGAGCTGGCCGGCGCCGGTTCCGACGATCCCCGCGTCCCCGCGCTCGCCGCCGACCTGGCCGCCCACATCCCCCGGGAGATGGCGGCGGCGATGGTCGAGCACATGCCCGGCGATCTCAGATCCCCGGCCGGCGCCGCCACGCCTCAGCCCGGCCCGCGCGACGCCGATGGCGGGGCGTGGCTGGAGGCGCTGTCCGCCGAGTTGTCCCCCGCGCAGGTCGAGGTCTTCCTGCAGGCCATGGTCATCCTCGAGGAGAGTGTCTGATGCTCAAGGTCGCCCGTGCCGCGATGTTCGCCGTCCTGCCCGCCGAACTGCTGATCGCGGTCCTGCTGCTGTCGGGGGTGTCGCTTCCCCTCCCGGTGATCGTGGCGGCCGAGACGCTCGTGGCGGCGGTGTTCGTCCTGGAGACGGCGGTCGCCTGGCGGCTGTTCCGGGCCGAGCGCCGCGGCGGCGCGGACCGGCGGGCGGCGCTGCGGGCGACCCTGCACCTGCTGGTCCCCGTGAAGGTGCGCAGGATCATGGAGTTCGAGCTGAAGAGCGCGCTCAGCCTCCTCCAGTGGGTCGCGCGCCGCCGGGTCGGCGTGTCGCCCGGCGACGCCGCGGTGCCGTACTGGGGCGGGCAGTCCACGATGTGGACGATGTTCACGTTCGCGATGGTCGTGGAGACGGTGGGCCTGGAGATACTCCTGCGGGCGCTGGAGGCGCCGGACGGGCTGCGGATCGCGGTGCTGGTGCTCGACCTCTACGGGATCCTGTACGCCCTGGCGCTCGCCGCGGCCTGCGTCACCCGGCCCCACGTCGTCTCGCCCGCGGGACTGCGCGTCCGCTACGGCGTCTACCTCGACGTGCGCGTCCCCCGCGAGCTGATCTCCTCGGCGCGGACGGCGCGCAACTACAACGAGTCCGGCATGGTGAGCGTGCAGGACGGGCGGCTGGGCGTGGCGGTCTCCTCCCAGACGAACGTGGTCGTGGAGCTGACGGAACCCCTCACCGTCATCCGCCCCCTCGGGGAGAGCACCGAGGTCACCCAGATCCGCCTGTTCGCCGACGACCCCGCCGCGGTCCTCGCCGTCCTCCGCCCCCTCCCGAGCCCCGCCGCCTGATCGTGCGGGAGCGGTCTCGGCCGGGATTGGATCTTGACGTCCGGCCCGGCGGCGGAAGATGATCAATTAATGCCCTCACGCGTAGGCGTCACCGTGGCCGGAGCGCTCGTCCTCATCCTGGCCGGGGCCTGCGGTGACGACGGCGGCGGGCGTGCCGCCGAGCGGGTCCGGCTCGACGGGCGGACGTCTCCCACGGCCGTGACGACGGTCTCGTCCTCACCGCTGCCCGCGCCGCCCTCCCCGCACGCCACGGGAGGGCATCCGTCGGAACCGGACGCCGCGCCGCCGTCGCAGCCCTTGGAGACCTCCCTGCCCTCGCCCGCGGCGACCTCCTCACCCCTGCCCGTGACGGGCCCGCCGCGCTTCATCGTCACCGCGAGGGCTCCGCTCGCACGCTTCCCGCAAGGTTCCAAGGAGGCGGTCTTCACCCCGGTGCGACCCGCCGTGCACGACGCCGGGACCGGAAGGTTCGTCGCCGAGATCCCGCTGCCGGAGGGGGTGCGGTCCTCGTGGCAGCTCCTGGCGGCGGCGCCCGACAACCGCACCTTCGTGCTCTCGGGGTGGACCGGGCCGGACTCTCCCATCCGGCTCTTCCGCGTCACCCTCGGCGATGACGGGCGGCCGGGCGCGCCGGTGCCCGTCCCCGGGTTCGAGGGCGACGCGTCGGCCCCGGGGCACGCCCTCGCCGTGAGCCCGGACGGCACCAGGATCGCCTATGCGACCACGGTCGTCGGAGGCGGGGCGAAGGTCTCCGTCGTCGACGTCGCCACCGGACTGCGCCGCGACTGGAGCACGCGCGTCTCACCTGTGGTGAGCGGTCTCTCCTGGGCTCCGGACGGGCGGCGGATCGCGCTGGTGGTGATGGGCTGGGGCGTCGGCGTCCTCGACCTCGAACGGCAGGACACCGACCTGCTCGCCGCCGCCCGCCTCGTCCGCCCGGCCGGCGGCGTCCCGCTCCTGCACTCGGTGGCCTACACCCACGGCGACGTCCTGGTCTACTCGGCCGGCCACACCATCGAGCGCGTCCCGGCCGGCGGCGGGGAACCGCAGACCCTCGCCCGGGTTCCGATGCCGCCCGGGGCGTCGGCGACCCTGCGTTTCAGCCTCGACGGCACCGGCGGGCACCTGCTCTGCACGCACGGGTGGCAGGGCTTCCGGGTCGACCTCGCCGACGGCTCGACCGTGCCGGTGCCGCTCACGGGCGGAGAACGACCGGGCAGGGGCGACCCGCACGCCGCCTGGTGAGGCCGCCTCCGCGCGCGGGCGGCGCGGCGCGCCGGGCGGGTCGGCGGTCCGAAGGCCGTCCTGTGAAACTTTCACCGCCCGCTCGGAGCGTCCGCGCAGCTCAGCGGAGTGATCGGGAAGCGGGGGAGTGGCCTCGGCTGGGGCGGGAGAAGGCGGGCGGTTAGCGTGGGAGCGCTCTCTGAAGCCCCCCGAGGAGTTCATCCCATGTCACGAAAGCCCGTCCTGGCGGCGATGTTCGCGGCGCTGGTCGTCGCGTCCGGCGCCGCGGTGTCGCTGACCGCCGGAGCCGCCGGCGCCGCCGCGGCCGACTCGTCCTTCTACGTCGACCCGGAGACCGGCGCGGCCAAGTGGGTCGCGGCCAACCCCGGTGACCACCGGGCCCCGGTCATCCGCGACCGGATCGCCTCGGTGCCCCAGGCCCGCTGGTTCACCACGACCAACACCGCCACGGTCCGCTCCCAGGTGTCGGCGTTCGTCGGCGCGGCGGCGAACGCGGGCAAGACCCCCATCCTGGTCGTCTACAACATCCCCAACCGCGACTGCAGCGGCGCGAGCACCGGCGGCGCCCCCAGCCACACGGCCTACCGGCAGTGGATCGACGAGCTCGCCGCGGGCCTCCAGGGGCGTCCGGCCTCGATCATCCTCGAACCGGACGTGCTCCCGATCATGACCAACTGCATGAGCTCCTCCCAGCAGCAGGAGGTCAACGCCTCCATGGCCTACGCGGGCAAGAAGCTGAAGGCGGCCTCCGCCCAGGCGAGGGTCTACTTCGACATCGGGCACTCCGGCTGGCTGGGCGCGGGCGAGGCCGCCGACCGCCTGCGGGCCGCCGGCGTCGCGGACAGCGCGGACGGCATCTCGCTCAACGTCTCCAACTACCGGTGGACCTCCACCGAGGTGGCGTACGCCAAGAGCGTCATCTCCGCCACCGGGGTCTCCCGGCTGCGCGCGGTCGTCGACACCAGCCGCAACGGCAACGGCCCGCTCGGCAGCGAGTGGTGCGACCCCGCCGGGCGGGCGATCGGCACCCCGAGCACGACCGCCACGGGCGACTCCATGATCGACGCCTTCCTCTGGATCAAGCTGCCGGGCGAGGCCGACGGCTGCATCGCCGGGGCCGGGCAGTTCGTCCCGCAGCGGGCCTACGACCTGGCCATGGCGGCGCCCCAGCCCACCCCCACGGTGACGCCCACCGTGACCCCGACGGTGACGCCCACGGTGACGCCGACCGGCGGTAAGGAGTGCGCCGCCTCCTACAAGATCGTCAACTCCTGGCAGGGCGGCTTCCAGGCCGAGGTGACGGTCAAGAACACCGGCGGCGCGGCCCTGTCCGGCTGGACGGTGGGCTGGTCCTTCCCGAACGGCCAGACCGTCAGTCAGCTCTGGAACGGCCGGCACACCCAGAGCGGGGCGGCCGTCACGGTGAGGAACGCCGAGCACAACGGCAACCTCTCCGCAGGAGCCTCGTCCTCCTTCGGCTTCACCGGCGCCTGGTCCGGGAGCAACGGGGCCCCGTCGGCGGTGAGCTGCTCGGCCGCCTGACCTCCCCGGTGATCCCGTACGGCCCGCGCCCGGCGTCCTGATGCCGGGGCGCGGGCCGTACCGCGTCCCGGTCGCGGGAGTGCCGGGCCGTGGAAGGCCGGGAGGTATGGGGAGGTCCCGCCGTGGAAGGCCGGAAGACGTGGGGGGCGGAAGGCCAGGGAGGTCAGAAGACGAGGGGTCAGAAGCGGGCGGCCGGGAGGCGCGGGGGTCAGAAGGCGCGGACCGTCACCGTGACGATGGGGAGCTCGAACTCGCCGTCGGCGGTCTCCGGGACGGAGCGCAGGTAGCCGACGACCCGGGCCATCAGTTCCGCGCGCTCGGTCTCGGGGAGCGTGAGCACGTGGGAGTGGGTGGCGATCGTCGCCGCCATCGACTCGGCGGTCCTGCGCTGGCCGTGCGGGAACTCGGCCCGCTCGACCACGCGGAAGCCCCGCCCCTCGAGGCGGTCGCTCCCGGGATCCCACTGCCGGAACGACACCGTGCTCGTCGCGATCTCCTTCAGCCCCCTGACCCAGGGGACCCGGTCGTCGTCGAGGTTCCACAACCCGCCCAGCACGCCGCCCGGGCCGAGGACCCGGCGGATCTCCGGCAGCGCCCGGTCGAGGTCGAACCAGTGCATCGCCTGCCCGACCAGGACGGCGTCGACGGAGCCGTCCGGCAGGGGGATCTCCTCCGCGGTCCCGGGCAGCGCCCCGACCTCGGGCAGCGCGGACCGGAACTGGGCGAGCATCGCCGGGTCGGGCTCCACCGCGACGACGTCGGCGCCGAGCCGGACCAGCGACTCGGTGAGCTTCCCCGTCCCGGCCCCCAGATCGAGCACGCGCGGCGGCGTGCGGCCGGAGACCGGTTCGAGGGCCCAGCGCACGGCGGCGTCGGGGTAGCCGGGCCGCTCCCGGGCGTAGGCGGCCGCCTGGCCGCCGAACGACGAGGCCCGCCGCGAGAAGGTCTCCGGGTCGATGTTCCCGAAGGCGGATGATCTGGTCACGGGCCCACCCTAACGCCGGACGTCAGCTGGGCAGCTGGGCGTCCAGGCGGTAACCGTCCACGGTCACGTAGACCTGGTCGCCCGGGCGGGCGTTCAGGCGCATCAGCACGGGCTGGAGCGAGTCGAAGACCGGGTGGTCCCGCCAGACGAGGACCACCGCGTTGTCGCCGGGGCCCGTCACCGAGAGCAGGGTGCCGGGCCGCATGCCCAGCTGGGTCGCGTACCCCTCCGGGACGGCCACCGGGGCGCCCCGCAGGTGCTCGCTGGTCACCTCGATCCGCTGCCAGCGGCTGGGATCGGTGGCCGGGTTGGTCGGCGGGGGCATCGGGGCGCGCTGGCTGGTGATCAGATGCGGGCGGCTGTTGCCCGACAGCGCGGAGAGCGTGGCCAGGGCGGCCCGCGGGTCGATCGAGCTGGTGCTGACCTGGGGGACCGGCTGACCGCCGCGGTGGTGGCCGTTCGCGCCGGGTGTACGGCGGGGCAGCTGCCGGGTGGTCTCGGCGGCCGGATCGGCGGTCTCGGGCTTCGTGGCCGCGGCGAGCGCGTCCAGCCAGGCCTGGGCGGAGTGGGTGCGGATGCCGAGCTGGTGCTCCATCAGCACGACGATGTCGGCGTCGGCCGGTTTGGCCGCCATCAGCTGCCGGGTGCGCTCACGCAGGCCGGTCAGGTCGCCGACGACGAGCCAGCCGTCCTGGAGCCTCCGGTCGGGCATCAGGGTGACCAGGACCCGCCAGAGCGGGGTGCGGAGCGTGGGGACCTCGACGGGGTGGGCGGGGTCGGCGCCGATCAGCTGTTCCTGGGTGGCGGCGGCGCCCAGCCACTCGGTGAGGCCGAACATGTGGCCGGTGAGCGGGGCGGACTCCGACGAGCGCAGCCAGAGCAGGACGCGCTCCTCGGCGGCGCGCTGGGCCGCCGACAGGGCGCTGAGGTCGGCGTTCAGCTTGTGGGCGAGGGCGCGCAGGCTGATCGGGTCGACGGCGAACAGGCGGTCCACGGCGACCGCGCGCTCCAGCGGGTCCCAGTCGCGGAACATGGTGTCCACCAGGCGGACCAGCGGGTATTCGCTGAGATCGGGCTGGGCCGGGGCGGCGGGCGGCGCGGGCTGCTGGACCGGGGCCGGCGGCGCCTGGGGCTCGGCGACGGCGGGGAAGGGCCGGGTGGCGGGCGCGGCGGGCGCGGCGGCTGCGATGCCGGGCGCGACGGGGACACCGGGCGCGACGCCGGGGGAGACGGGCGGGGCGGGGGTGCCGGGCGCGACGCCGGGGGAGACGGGCGGGGCGGGGGTGCCGGGCGCGGCCGGGACGGCCTGCGCGGGCGCGCTCACGGCGGCGGGCGTGGCGGGCGCGGTCTGCGCGGCGGCCGCGGCCGGGGCGTGCTGCTCGGCGGCCTGCGGGATCTGGCTGAGCACCTCCCGGAACATCGCGGTGACCAGGACCTCGGGGGAGGCGGGCACGGAGGGCCCGGTGAGGTCTCCGGCGGTCAGGCGGCGCAGCCGGGACCAGCCGCCCAGCCCGGTGATGGCCGAGCGCGCGGGCTCGGACCAGCCGGGGAGGGCGGGGTCGACCGTGTGCACGTGCAGCGCGGGCAGGACGTCGCTCAGCGGCAGGTGGTCCCAGCGGGACACCGAGAGCCGGGCCAGGCGATCGCAGATCCAGTCCAGGCCGGCGGTGCCGAGGGCTTTGGGCAGGGTGACGGAGGACCACCAGCCCGCGGGCAGGCGGGGGTCGGCGAGGGCTTCGGCGACCTGCTGCTGCCGGCTCCAGCGCAGGGCCGGGACCAGATCACTCAGGCAGATCGATGACTCGGCATCCATCGGCGGACCGCAACCTCCCCAAAGTGACGCATGTGGCTAATGGTGCAGCCTACGCCGCAAGCTATCAATTGGTAGTAAGAGGGTAAAGCTGGTTGGAACCCAAATCCGACTGAAGGATACGCGGACGACCCCCTATGACTGTAACGGCCTCGGCTCCGGCCCGGCATCCCGCGGCGAGCGCGGTCTCGTCGTCCGCCCCGGTCAGCAGGGCGGTCAGCAGCCCGGCGGCGAAGGCGTCGCCGGCCCCGGTGGAGTCGACGACCTCGGCGGGCAGCCCGGGGACCCGGGAGACGACACGTCCGTGGCGGGCCATCAGCGCGCCCCCGGGACCGAGTTTCACCGCCGCCGCGCCGTACGCGAGGCTGAGCAGCTCGGCCGCCCGCTCGACGGAGGTCTCGCCGGTCAGGAACAGGGCCTCGTCCCGGTTCGGGATGAGGATCCGGGCGGCCCGGGTCTCCAGGACGAACCGCTCGGGCCCGAACGCCCGCAGGAAACCGGTGGAGGCGGGGTCCACGCTGGTCGTCACCCCGCGCCGGGCCGCCTCGGCCAGGGCCAGCCGGGACAGCCGCAGGCCAGGCTCGGCGAACAGCGTGTATCCCGACAGGTGCAGGTGGGCCACCCCGTCGAGCAGGTCCTCGTCCCAGTCGTCGATTCCGATGTGCCCGCCCGCGCCCCGGTTGGTGAGCATGGACCGCTCCCCGGTCACGTCCACCATGGCGATCACCACGGCGGTCGGCCGCTCGGGATCCACCCGCAGGTGCGGCCGGACCCCGCTGCGGCGCAGCTCCGCGCCGTGCCACTCGCTGGTGTCGGAGCCGACCCTGGTGAGGATCCGGGCGTCTGCGCCCAGGCGGGCGGCCCACGAGGCGGTGTTGGCCCCCGAGCCGCCCGGACGCAGCGCGATGTCGGCGGCGGTGTCCGTCCCGATCTCCAGACCGGCCAGGCCCGGTCCACCGTGAAGCGCGACGACATCGGTGACGACGTCGCCGATGACCAGCAGGCCCATTTCGGTCACGGGTGCCTCAGCTTTCCTCGCTCCATGATGTCGCGATCTGTCCCGCAATGTGGGTATTTCCACGGACGGCAGCCAGATTCGCCTCGAGGGAGGCGCCGCCGGTGCCGCGCACCAGGTAGTCCAGGAGGAACGGAGTGATGGCCTGACCGGTGACCTTCCTCCTCTCCGCGGCGGCCAGCGCCTCGGAGAGGACCCGGTCGTGCAGGGCGGGGTCCAGTTGCTCGGCCAGCGGCACCGGATTGGCCACGATCAGCGCGGTCTCCGGGCCGCCCAGTGCGTCCTGGGCCCGCATGACCTCGGCGGCCTCGCCGGGCGTCTCGATCCGCCAGTCGAGCCGCTCGCCGGAGCTGTGCAGGTAGAAGCCGGGGAACTCGTCGGTGCGGAAGCCGACGACGGTGACGCCGCGCGTCTCCAGCCGCTGCAGGGTGGCGGGGACGTCCAGGATCGACTTCACGCCCGCGCAGACGACGGTGACGCGGGTACGGCTGAGCATGTCGAGGTCGGCCGACTCGTCCTGGCTGTCGGCCCACCCCCGGTGCACGCCGCCGAGACCGCCGGTGGCGAAGACCCGGATGCCCGCCCGCGCGGCCAGGAACGAGGTCGCCGAGACCGTGGTCGCGCCGCTGGCCCGCAGCGCCGTCGCGGCGGGCAGGTCGCGGAAGCCCAGCTTGCGCAGGCCCGGCTCGGTGGAGATCCGCTTGAGCTCGCCCGCCTCCAGGCCGATGCGCGCCACCCCGTCCAGCACCGCGATCGTCGCCGGGACCGCTCCGGCCTCGCGGACGATCTCCTCCAGTTCGAGCGCGACCTCGAGATTGCGCGGCTGCGGGAGGCCGTGCGAGATGATCGTGGACTCCAGCGCCACGACCGGCGCGCTCTGCGCCAGAGCTGCTGACACCTCCTGGGACGGACGGAGAAGCGTGCCGATCGACTGCTGGGTGGTACGCATGGGCTGGTTCTGTCTCCTCGGGTCAGGACCGTATGCTTGCCTGATTAGAACGGTGTAAACAGAGATCTTCGTTCTAAAAAGAGCACGCTAAGGTTCCGGCTCGCGAAGAGTCCATCGGAAGATCAGCCGATGGCGAGGACCCCGAGTAGTGAGATGACGCCGATGACGGCGGTGGCGACCCCGCCGAGCAGGAGCGCCCGCCCGCCGCGGAGCAGCCGCCTCAGGTCGACCCCGGCGCCCAGCGCGAACAGCGCCGCGGCCAGCAGGACCCCCGTCACCTCGGGGAGCGGCCGGGTGATCGCCTCCGGGACCGCGCCGGTGGCGCGCAGGGCGACCATCGCCACGAACGCCGCGACGAACGGCGGCACCGCCGGCGGCCGCCGCCCGGCCCCCGCCTGCCGCGTCTGCTCCGCCCGCGTGTCCGCCGCCTGCCGCGTCTGCTCCGCCCGCATACCCGCCGTTTCCCGCGTCCGCTCCGCCCGCATACCCGCCGTTTCCCGCGTCTGCTCCGCCCGCATACCCGCCGTTTCCCGCGTCCGCTCCCCCCGCGCGTCGGCCGCTCCCCGTGACTCCCCGGTCCGTGCGAGTGCCGCCCGGCGCGCCTGACGGGTGGCGGCGCGGCGCAGGCCCGCCGAGGTCAGCGCCACTATCGGCGCCAGCAGGAGCACCCGGGCCAGCTTGACCACCACCGCGCCCGCCAGGACCCCCGTCCCGGCCGCCGCGCCGATCGCCGCGACCTGCGCCACCTCGTGCACCGCAGCCCCGGCCCAGAGGCCGAGCTGGTGGGGCGACAGGTCCAGCAGACCGCCGAGAGCGGGGAGCACGACGATCGCGGCGCTGCCGTACAGGACGACCACGCCGACCGCGCTCGCCGCGTCGTCGTCGTCGCTCCCGGCGACCTCGTGCATCGCGGCGATCGCCGCGGCCCCGCAGACGGACACGCCGGTCGCGATGAGCAGCGACCTGCGCGCGTCCACCCCGAGCCGCGGCCCGGCCCACCGCGTCACCGCGAAGGTGACCCCGGTCGCCACGGCGACCAGGGCCAGCGTCCGCCCGCCGAGGGCCAGGACCTCCGGCAGCGCGATCTGCAGTCCCAGGAGCACGATCGCCAGGCGCAGCATCCGGCGGCTCGCCAGGCGCAGGCCGGGGCGGAAGGAGTCGCGCAGGCCGCCGAGGTTGGCCAGGGCGATCCCGCCGGCCACCGCGGCCGCCGCCGGGCTCACCCCGGGCAGGGTGCGGCTCACCCAGAACGCGGCGGTGACGGCCGCCGCCACCAGGACCGTTCCCGGAACGAGCGGGAGAAGTAAATCTACAACGTAAAGGCGTCGGGACCGCGACATGCCTTCCGCCGGTGAGGGAAGCGGCGCCGTACCGCGAGAGAAGCAGCTGGGCAGGCGCCCCCGAGCCCATGCCCGTGCCGCAGGGGACGGCCACCGCCACGGATGGCGGGAAGGGGGAAAAGCGCTCATGAGCGCAGTGTTCGCGGGGAGACGCATGCCCGGTAGACGCCATCTCCCTCTCAGGTCATAGCCTAGGGCTATGACTAGCCTGCCCGATCTGGAATCCCTCCGCCTGCTCGTCGACGTCGACCGCCTGGGCAGTCTCGGACAGGCCGCCCGGGCCGCGGGCATCGCCCAGCCCTCCGCGAGCAAGCGGATCGCGCTCCTGGAGCGCCGCCTCGGCCTGTCGCTGCTGGAGCGCACGCCCCGCGGCTCCACGCTCACCTCGCAGGGGACGATGATCGTGGCCTGGGCGGCGCAGGTGCTGGCGGCGGCGGAGGAGCTGATGCGCGGGGCGCAGGCCGTACGGCACGCACGGGCGGCGCACCTGCACATCGCGGCCAGCATGACCGTGGCCGAGTACCTGCTGCCGCGCTGGCTGGGGGAGTTGCAGAGCCGCGAGCCGCAGGTGCAGGTCGGGCTGGACGTGCAGAACTCGGCGGAGGTGGCCCGGCTGGTCGGCGAGGAGGTCGGGGGGATCGAGCTGGGGTTCGTGGAGGGGCCGTCGGTGCCGCAGGGGCTGGCCTCCCGGGTGGTGGCCACCGACCGCCTGGTGGTGGTGGTCGCGCCGGGCCATCGGTGGGAGCGCCGCCGCACCCCGCTGCTCGCCGCCGAGCTGGCCGCGACCCCGCTGGTGGTCCGGGAGCGGGGGTCCGGCACGCGCGAGACCCTGGACCGGGCGCTGGCCGGTCACGACGCGGCGGCCCCCCGGCTGGAGCTCGGCTCGAACGCGGCGGTCAAGGGCGCCGCGGGCGAGGGCGCCGCCCCGGCGGTGCTCAGCGGCTACGCCGTCGAGGCGGAGCTGGCCACCGGTCGCCTGGTCGAGGTGGCCACCCAGGGCATCGATCTGGAGCGCCGCCTGCACGCGATCTGGCGTAGGGGACGCACTCCCACCGGCCCCGCCGCGACCCTGCTGGCCATCAGCCTCGCCGCCTCACCCCGGTGACTGTGGAACCGCCGGCCGTGCCGGGGTAGGGTGCCGGGCATGGCGGCGATCGAGACGCCAGGCGTGCTCTGCCCCGAGCCGCACTGGCAGACCGGGCTCTGACCCACGGGCTCCCTCCGGCTCCCCGTACGTCTCACCCTGGATGTCGCCATGCTCCGTTCCCGCTATGACGCTGTGATCATCGGAGGCGGCCACAACGGCCTGGTCGCCGCCGCCTACCTCGCCCGCGCCGGCCGCCGGGTCCTCGTCCTGGAACGCCTGGACCACACCGGGGGCCTGGCCGTCTCGGCCCGGGCCTTCCCCGGGGTGGACGCCCGGCTCTCGCGCTACTCCTACCTGGTCAGCCTGCTGCCATCCAAGATCGTCAAAGATCTGGGGCTCGGCGTGGAGCTGCGCCGCCGCCGGTACGCCTCCTACACGCCGGTGGGCGGGACCGGGCTGCTGGTGGACAACGACGACGCCGCCCGCACCGCCGCGTCGTTCGCCCGGGTCACCGGCGGCACCGCCGACCTCGACGCCTGGCGCCGGTTCTACGCGATGACCGCGCGGGTGGCGGCGGCGGTCGCGCCGACGCTGCTGGAACCCCTCGCGGACCGTACGGCGATGCGCGGCCTGGTGGGCCGCGAGGCCTGGCGGGAGCTGTTCGAGCGGCCGATCGGCGAGGTCGTGGACGAGCGGTTCGCCGACGACACCGTGCGCGGCGTCGTGCTCACCGACGCTCTCATCGGCACCTTCGCCGACCCGTGCGGCGACGACCTGCTGGCCAACCGGTGCTTCCTCTACCACGTGATCGGCGACGGCACCGGGGACTGGAACGTCCCGGTCGGCGGCATGGGCGCGGTCTCCGGAGCCCTGGCGGACGCCGCGCGGGCGGCCGGGGCCGAGATCGCGACCGGCGCCGAGGCCGTGGCGGTCGACCCGTCGGGCGAGGTCGTCTTCCGCGACGCGGCCGGGGAGCACGCGGTCACCGGGGAGCGGGTGCTGGCCAACGTGCCGCCCGCCGTACTGGCCCGGCTGCTGGGCGCGGAGGAAACCGTGCCCGAGGGCGCCCAGCTCAAGGTCAACATGGTGCTGTCCCGGCTGCCCCGGTTGAAGGATCCGGACGTCGACCCGGCGGCGGCCTTCAGCGGGACCTTCCACATCAACGAGGGCCGCGACCAGCTGGCCCGCGCGCACGCCGAGGCCGCGCGGGGGGAGATCCCGGCTCTGCCCCCGGCCGAGGTCTACTGCCACTCGCTGACGGACCCGTCGATCCTGGGGCCGGACCTGCGCGCGGCCGGGGCGCAGACGATGACGCTGTTCGGCCTGCACATGCCCGCCCGCCTGTTCCGCGAAGACCCCGCCGCCTCCCGCGAGAGGGCGCTGCGCGCGACCCTCGCCTCGATGGAAGCGGTCCTCGCCGAGCCGATCGAGGACTGCCTGCTGCGCGCCCCGGACGGCAGCCTCTGCCTGGAGGCCAAGACCCCCGTGGACCTGGAGGACGAGGCGGGCCTGCCCGGCGGGCACATCTTCCACCGCGACCTGTCGTGGCCGTTCGGCGAGCCCGGCGCGTGGGGCGTGGAGACCGGCCACGAGCGGATCCTGCTGTGCGGGGCGGGCGCCCGCCGCGGCGGCGGCGTCAGCGGCATCCCCGGTCACAACGCCGCCATGGCGGTGCTGGGCGGGGCCTGAACATCCGGGCGGCCGGGGACGTCACGCGTCCGTGCATATTCCAGGTGAGCGTTCTCAGGGAAACGCACGGGGCCCTTCATGAGGCTCTCATGAAGGGTGCTTACGGTGGGGGCATGGGTGAGGGCGAGACGGCGCGTGTGCTGGTCGTGGACGACGAGCCCGCGCTCAGGGAAGCGCTGCAGAACAGCCTGGAGTTCGAGGGGTACCGGGTCGGCCTGGCCGTCGACGGGCAGGCCGCGCTGGAGGCCCTGGAGCGGGAGCCGTACGAGCTGGTGCTGCTCGATGTGATGATGCCCCGGCTGGACGGGCTGACCGCCTGCCGCAGGCTCCGCGCCGCGGGGAACCGGGTGCCGGTGCTCATGCTGACCGCCCGCGACGCCGTGGGCGACCGGGTGTCGGGGCTGGACGCGGGGGCCGACGACTACCTGGTCAAGCCGTTCGAGCTGGACGAGCTGCTGGCCCGGGTGCGGGCGCTGCTGCGGCGCGGCGCCATGGCCGCCCCGGCGTCGGAGGAGTCCGACGTGCTGGCCTTCGGCGACCTGCGGATGGACGTCGCGGCCCGGGAGGTCACCCGGGCGGGCGTCCCGCTGGAGCTCACCCGGACCGAGTATCTGCTGCTGGAGCTGTTCATGGTCCACCCCCGCCAGGTGCTCGCCCGCGAGCAGATCCTCAGCGAGGTGTGGGGCTTCGACTTCGAGCCGTCGTCCAACTCCCTGGACGTCTACATCATGTACCTGCGCCGCAAGACCGAGGTCTCCGGGTTCTCGCGGCTGATCCACACCGTCCGCGGCGTCGGTTACGTGTTGCGGAACACCCCGTGAGGGGCCGCCGCTCCCTGCGCTCGCGGCTGACCGTGCTGGTCGCGGTGGCCGTGGCCGTGGCGATCGCGGTGTGCGCGGGGGCCTGCTGGTTCATCGTGCGCAAGGCGCTGCTGGACCAGGTGGACCGTTCCCTGGAGGGCTCCAGGCGAGGGCAGATCGAGTGGGTCGCCGGCCACTGCCTCGGGGACGCCGCGATCGGCGACGTCCCCGTGCCGGACGGCGTCCGCCCGCGGGCGGACGACCGGGCTCTCCCGCCCGGGCTGCCGCCGAACTTCCCGCCGATCCAGCTGGTCGACGCGCAGGGGACGGTGTGCGCCGTCGGCGACACCGCCATCAAGGTCGTCGCGGAGGACCTCGCCCTGGCGAAGGCGCCGAAGGGCACGCGCGCGCGCCGGGACGGGGTGACCGCGGACGGGGCCGAGGTGCGGGTGACGACCCGCTCCATCGGGTCGGGCTACGCGGTGATGGAGGCCCGCGAGCTGGGAGAGTTCAAGACCACGCTGACCGGGCTGGCCGGGATCCTCGCCGGGGTCGCCGGGCTCGGCGTGGTGGGCGCCGCGACGGCCGGCAGGCTCATCGCCCGTACGACGCTGCGGCCGGTGGAGCGGTTGACCGGGGCGGTGGAGCACATCGCCAGGACCGAGGACCTCGGCACCCGGATCCCGGTCGAGGGCACCGACGAGATCGTCAGGCTCGGCACCTCCTTCAACGCGATGACCGCCGCGCTGGCCGGGTCCCGCGAGCGGCAGCGCCGGCTGATCGCCGACGCGGGGCACGAGCTGCGCACGCCGCTCACCAGCCTGCGGACGAACGTCGACCTGCTGCTGCGCAGCGAGAACACCGGCCGGCCGCTGGCCCCGGCCGCCCGGCACCGGCTGCTGGGCAGCCTCAAGGCGCAGTTCGAGGAGATGTCCACGCTGATCGGGGACCTGCTCCAGCTGGCCCGCGGCGAGGAGGAGCACGGGCCGCACACCGAGGTCGCCTTCCACGAGGTGGTCGAGTCCGCGGTGAACCGGGCCAGGCTGCGCGCGGGGAGCATCCCGATCGAGGTCGACCTCCGGCCCTGGTACGTCCGGGGAGACCAGGCCGCCCTGGAGCGCGCCGTGGTCAACCTGCTCGACAACGCGGTGAAGTTCTCCGGGGCCCCGGCCGACGGTCCGGCCGGCGGCTCGGCTGGCGGCTCGACGGGGGAGAGCGCGGCGGACGAGGGCGCGGGGGACGGCGGTCCCGGTGGGCGGGGCCCCGTGGTCGTCCGGCTCCGCGACGGCGAGCTGACCGTCCGCGATCACGGACCCGGCATCGCGCGGGACGAGCTGTCCTACGTGTTCGACCGCTTCTGGCGGTCGTCCTCGGCCCGCGGCATGCCCGGGTCCGGGCTGGGCCTGGCCATCGTGGCGCAGGCCGTACGGGACGCCGGGGGAGAGGCCGTCCTGGAGAACGCCCCGGGCGGGGGCGCCCTGGCCCGGCTGCGGCTTCCGGGGGCCGTCGCCCCGGAGAGCCTGCCCGGCTCCGCGGTCGCGCGCTGACACGCCGGTGGGGGGGAAGGGCGCGGGCGAGGTACGGCCACGGCGGGTTGATCGCGTCCCGCGTTCCCGGCAGACAACCGGGACGTCCGTCCCGCATATTAAACGGGACGCTTGTTCCGGTTCAAGGGCTCCCCGTCCGTGTCGCCTCAAGCTCCGCCTCGCACGACATCCGCACTCAAGCCCGCCTGCGGCAGGTGTCCGAGCGCCTCACCGGGGTCGGCCCGGTCATGGAGCCGGGGCGGGTGTGATCGCCGGGAGCCCTCCGGCCGTCAGGGCTCCCCGGATCGAGTGATAAATCAGGAAATCTCGGTTTTCTCACCCTGTGTTAATGATCGCCTTAGGATCGCCCAAGACCGCTTGCCGAACCTGAGGCCATGACAGATCAGAGCCACGATCCACGGGGAGCAGAATGAACCAGCTGACGGCGCCGGCACGCACTCGGCTGGTCGAGGTTGTGATCCCGGTCCACAACGAGCAGCGGGTGCTCGCCGAGAGCGTCCGGCGCCTGCACTCCTACCTCGCCACCACGTTCCCGTACGGCTTCCGCATCACGATCGCCGACAACGCCAGCACCGACGCGACCTGGCCGATCGCCGTGGAGCTGAGCGAGCGGCTGCCGCACGTGCGGGCCGTCCACCTGGAGGCCAAGGGGCGGGGCCGGGCGCTGCGCCGGGTCTGGTCCGGCAGCGACGCCGACGTGGTCAGTTACATGGACGTGGACCTGTCCACCGACCTGGACGCGTTCCTGCCGCTGGTGGCCCCGCTGCTGTCCGGCCACAGCGACCTGGCCATCGGCACCCGCCTGTCCCGGAACGCGAACGTGGTGCGCGGGCCCAGACGGGAGTTCATCTCCCGCACCTACAACCTGCTGCTCCGTTCCACGATGGGCGCGGGCTTCTCCGACGCCCAGTGCGGGTTCAAGGCGGTCCGTACGGAGATCGCCCAGGCGCTGCTCCCGGCGGTCGAGGACGAGGAGTGGTTCTTCGACACCGAGCTGCTGCTGCTCGCCGAGCGGCACGGGCTGCGCATCCACGAGGTCCCGGTGGACTGGGTGGACGATCCCGACAGCCGGGTGGACATCGTCAAGACCATCAAGGACGACCTGAAGGGCATGGCCCGTGTGGCGCGCAAGACCCTCTCGGGTCCGGCGGGGATCCCGATCCCGCCGCGCGTGCGCGACGCCCGGCTCCCGGCCGGCATGGCCCGCCAGCTGCCCAGCTTCGCGGTCATCGGCGTGATCAGCACCCTGGCCCACCTGGGCCTGTTCATGTTCCTGCGGCTGCTGACGCCCGCCGTGATGGCCAACGCCCTGGCCCTGTTCATCACCGCGGTCGCCAACACCGCGGCCAACCGGCGCTTCACCTTCGGCGTCACCGGCCGCGCGGGAGCCCTGCGCCAGCAGCTCGAAGGCGGCCTGGCCTTCCTCATCGGCCTGGCGCTGAGCACCGGAGGGCTGGCCCTGCTGAACTCGCTGGCCCCCGGCGCGTCCACGGCCGCCGAGGTCGCCGCGGTCATCGCCGCCAACGCCCTGGCCACCCTGGTGCGCTTCCTGCTGCTGCGCGGCTGGGTCTTCAACCCGCGCCGGGTGAAGGGGCCCGCGCGATGACCGCCCCTATCTCCCCGGCCCCGGCCCCGTCCCCGGCCCCGGCCCCGGCCTCCGCGGCCCCGCGCTGGGCCCGCCCGGCGTTCTGGGCGGTCCTGGCGCTGGCCGCGGTGCTCTACACCTGGGCGCTCGGGAACAACGGCCACGCCAACGACTACTACGCCGCCGCCGTCCTGTCCGGCGCCCAGAGCTGGAAGGCGTTCTTCTTCGGCTCCCTGGACGCGGGATCGTTCATCACCGTGGACAAGCCGCCCATGGCGCTGTGGGTGATGGCGCTGTCGGCCAGGATCTTCGGGTTCGGGACGTGGAGCATGCTCCTGCCCCAGGCCGCCGCGGGCGTCGCGGCCGTCGCCGTGGTCCACTCGGCCGTACGGCGCTCGCTGCCGGGGACGGCGGGACACGCCGCCGGGCTGGTGGCCGCGCTGGTGATGACGCTGACCCCGATCACCGTCGCCATCAACCGGGACAACAACCCCGACACCCTCCTGGTGCTGCTGCTGGTGCTGGCCGGATGGTTCTGCCTGCAGGCCGTGCGCGACGGCCGGACCCGCAGCCTGGTGATCTCCGCGGTCTTCGTCGGCCTGGCCTTCACCACCAAGATGCTCCAGGCGTACCTGGTGGTCCCCGCCCTCGCGCCGGTCTACCTGGCCATGGCCCCGGGCACGGTGCTCCGGCGGTTCGGCCGGCTGCTCGCGGCGGGCGCGGCCCTGGCGGTCTCCAGCGGGTGGTGGATGCTGATCGTCGACCTGTGGCCCGCTTCCGACCGTCCCTACATCGGCGGCAGCACCGACAACTCCGTCTGGGACCTGGTCATCGGCTACAACGGCCTCGGCCGGATCTTCGGCGGCGGGGGGCGCGGCGGAGGGTTCGGCGGCGAGGCCGGTGCGGGACGCCTCTTCAACGACGTCATGGCCGGGCAGATCTCCTGGCTCCTGCCCTTCGCGGTCCTCGCTCTGGTCTGCGGCCTCGTCCTGACCGCCCGCCGACCCCGACCGGCCGAGGCGTCCGCGGCATCCGGGGACGACGCCCCGGCGGCCCGCGGGGATTCGCGCGGGGCGAGCGTGGCCCTGTGGCTGTGGGGCGGCTGGCTGGCCGTGCACTACGTGGTGTTCAGCTTCTCCAGTGGAACGTTCCACCCCTATTACTCCACCGCGATGGCCCCGGCCGTCGCCGCCCTCACCGGAATCGGCGGGGTGCTGATGTGGCGGGCCTACCGGGAGTCCCGTGCCTGGGCGTGGGTGCTGCCGGTGGGGATCGCGGCCACCGGGGCGTGGGCGTTCACGGTGCTGCGCCGTACCCCCGAGTTCGTGCCCTGGCTGGCCTGGGCGGTGGCCGGAGCGAGCGTGGCAGCCGCTGCGGCGCTGGTCGCGGCGCGGATCGGGCGGCGGGTGAAGCTGCGGATCGCCGCCGTCGCCCTGGTGGCCGGGCTGGTCGCCGGGCTCGCCGGGCCCGCCGCCTACGCCCTGACCCCGCTGGGCTCGGCCGTCAACGGCACCAACCCGACCGCGGGCCCGGCCGGGAGCGGCGGCTTCGGCGGCATGCGCGGCCCCGGCGGGACGCCGGACGGGACCCGGGAGGGCTTTCCCGGCGGGGCTTTCCCCGGTGGGACGCGGCAGGACGGTGCGGACGGCGCGTCCGGTACGGCGGAGCGACCTCAGGGGGACGGCGCCCCGGCGGACGGCGGGTTCGCGGACGGCGCCCGCGGCTCGATGCGGGGCGGTCCCGGCGGGACCGTGAGCGAGCAGATGGTCGAGTACCTGAAGGCGAACCGGGGCGGCGCGACCTGGCTGGTGGCGGTGGGCAGCGCGCAGAGCGCCTCGTCGATCATCCTCTCGACCGGCCTGCCCGTCATCGCGATGGGCGGTTTCACCGGGAGCGACCCCGCGATGACCGTGGCCCGGCTGCGGGAGCTGGTCTCGGCGGGCGAGCTCGCGTACGTGATGCCCGGCGGCGGCCGGGGCGGTCCCGGAGGCGGCGGCGACTCCGAAGTGAGCGCGTGGGTCCAGGCCAACTGCGGCGTGGTCTCCCCGTCGGAGTACGGCGGGCGGGAGAGCGGGCAGTCCCTCTACCGCTGCGGCTGACGAGTCCCTTCCGTCCCCTCGTGTCACCGGTCGCACAGCCGATCAACCTTGCGACGGGGGGCGGAAGGGTGCGCTGCTGTAGTCTTGCGCCGTGCACAGCGGAGGAGGATCGCGCGGCAGTCGCGCCGACCAGGCAGACCAGCGGCGGGCCGAGTTGCTCGAAGCCGCCCGGAAGGTCGTCCTGGAGCGGGGGCTGGCCAGCACCCGCGTGGCCGACATCGCGAAGGCGACCAATGTGAGCGGCGGGCTGATCCACTATCACTTCGCCACCAAGGACGATCTCATCACCGAGATGCTCCGCAGCACGAGCGAGGCGGAGATCCAGCGGCTGCGCGAGATCGCCGACGGTCCGGAGAGCGCGGTGGAGCGGCTGGACCACATCCTGCGCCTGTGCATCCCCGCCTCCCGGGACGACCAGGGCTGGATCCTCTGGCTCGACGCCTGGGCGGTCGGGATGCGCGAGGAGCACGTCCGGACCATCCTGCTGCAGTTCGAGGGCGCCTGGATCGAGATCCTCAGGGACGTGATCGCCATGGGGGTGGCCGCGGGCGAGTTCGTCTGCGACGACCCGCAGGGCGCGGCCGAACGCCTCGACGGCATGCTCGACGGCCTGGCCATCCGCTACACCCTGGAGGCCGGCAACATGTCCCGTGACCGGCTGCTGGAGCACGCGCGCGTCGCCGCGGCCCGGGAGGTCGGCCTGGAGCGGTCCGCCTTCCCCGCCGAGGCCGCCCCGTAGCCGTACGGCGGAGGGGATCGCCGGTTCGCGGGCCCGGAAGCGGGCGGCGCCCGGAGGCTCGGGGGCTCAGGGGGCCGGGGACTCAGGCGGGGAGAGCGGCGAGCAGGAAGGCCAGGCGCGCCGCGGCGTCCTCGATGTTGTCGGCGCTGCCGAGGCGGTAACCCCAGGAGGTGATGAAGCCGCCGTCGGGCGAGCACGTCACGGTCTCGATGAGGGTCTCGCTGAAGCGGTTGCGCACGCGCACGTAGGCGGGATCACCGAAGGACATGCTCTGCACGGACAGATCGGCGTGCGAACGGATCGCCGTGGCGAATCTCTCCAGGCAAGACAGCGTGTCCAGCATCGTGCGTCACCTCCGTCTCGGATGAGGATTGCACGATCTTGGGTGCTTAATCAAGCAATTGCGGAGACTCGTCTCTCGATTGTCGAGAAAAATCGTCGAGCACCCGCATGATGACCGCCCTGGCCTCCCCGTGGAAAACCGCGACCTCGCAGAACTCGTCGAAAGCCCGCTCGTAGAAGGTGATGTCCTCCGGGTCGCGCAGGATCAGGTCCCGCGTCCGGGTCGGCACCGCGACGTGGTCCTGGTCGTAAATCCAGAAACCGTTGAGAAGGGCGGACGGGAGAGTCGCCTCGAAAGGCACCACGCCGAATTCCACGTTCGGCAGCGCGGTCACCGCCAGCAGCCGGTCGAGCTGGCCGCGCATCACGTCGAGCGGGGCCAGCCGGTAGCGCAGAACCGCCTCGGGAAGAATGAAGCGGAAGCGTTTGCGCTGGTCGTAGAGGATCTCCTGGCGCCGCATGCGGACCAGGATGGCCGCGTCGATCTCGTCGGGCGCGTTGTAGAGGCGTTTGATCCTGGTGAAGATGCTCCGGGCGTACTCGGTGGTCTGCAGCAGGCCGATGACCACGCCCGGCTCGAACACGCGGAACGTCGTGGTCCGCGCCTCCAGGTCGCGGATGTCCTCCTGGAGGGCGGCCAGGCCGCTGCGGTGCCGCTGTCTCCAGGAGTCCTGCCGTTCCATCAGGGCGTCGAGCTGTTCGGCCAGTTCCTCGACGAGCTCGGGGGAGGCGCCGGTGACCCGGCCCCACTGGGCGATGTCGTCCTCGGTCGGGGTCTGCCGGGCGTTCTCGAGCCGGGAGACCTTGGAGGCCTGCCATCCGAGGCGTTCGGCGAGATCCTTGCCCGAGAGCCGGGCGGTCTCCCGCAGCTGCCTGAGCTGCATGCCGAGGTCTGCCCTGGCCTGCTGGAACCCACTCAACGCGACCTCCCGTACGGTGCCGCACGAGAGTAGACCCGCAGGCGTGGATCAGGCCATAGGGACGGCCCTAATCGTGATCAATATTTATCGCAGCACCTCGCGGGCGATGTCCACCAGGAGTTCCCGGGGGACCTCGACCGCGATTTCCCCGTCCAGGACGTGAAGGAGATCGGACAGGGCCTCGGTGTCCGTGACATGGAGCCCCTGGACGACGATGGTGCCCCGGTCGGTCTCGTAGAGGGAGGGGCAGGCGCCCGCCTCCGACGTGGAGCCGAGAAACCGCAAACGCATGACTGCTTCCTTCCCCGATCCAACATCGGCTTGCAATTGCGCGCAATATTAGAGGGTGCGAGGGGTCGGACGCTAACAATCGTTAAATTGCACCCATCCTTTTCGGGGGATTTGTTGCCTGATATGACCTCATGTCCGTATGTGAGGCGTGAGGTCAGAGGAACCGCTGGGGGATCAGTGCGCTCCTGGCGCGCAGCTCCTCGCCGAGAGCCTTGGCCTGGGCGTCGAGCCGGGGGCTGGCGGCGACGCCCCGTCCCAGCAGGCCGTGGACGACGAAGTTGAGGGCGAGCAGGTTGGGCAGCTCGAAACGCTCGATCTTCAGCCCGGCGGTCGCGGGGAGCAGCTCCCTGATCCGTTCGACCGTCAGATGGCCGGCCAGCCACGCGAACTGCTCGGCCGTCCGGACCCAGACGCCGAGATTGGCGTTGCCGCCCTTGTCCCCGGAACGCGCCCCCATGATCGCCCCCAGCGGGGCCCGGACGACCGGCGGGTCGCCGTCCACGGGCGCCGCCCCGCGCCGTTCCCCCTCCCGCCGACCCGGCGCCGGGAGGAGGGGGTCGGTGGTGGCGGAGGAGGAGGCGGTCTGCCCGGTGGAGGCGGGGACGGTGCCGGGTCGTTCGGTGATGGCGGACGCCGGGGGGAGGGGGTCGGTGGCGGCGGGGAGTTCGCGGCCGTCGAGGTGGACGCGGGGGGAGACGGAGGCGGCGGGGACCAGGACGGGCCAGTAGACGCCGTACGGCGAGGCGTCGCCCGGAGGGGTCAGCCCGTAGAAGCCCGGATAGCTCGCCAGGCCGGTCTCGACCACGGCGGAGGAGAACCGGCGACCGGCCTTCGCGCGGTCGGAGTCCATCACCGTGATCCGGAGCAGGGCGGCGTCCCCGAGGGGGGTGAGCTCGGTGTGGACCTGCTCGAAGGCGTCCCGGGGAACGCGGGCCCAGACGGCGTCCTGGGCGAGGCGGGCCTTGGCCTCGATGTCCAGGCCGGTCAGGACCAGGGTCATGGTGTTGCGGTAGCCCCCGAGGTAGTTGACCGCGACCTTGAGCGTGTCCGGCGGGGCCTCCCCGCGCACGCCGGAGATCCGGACGCGATCGGGCCCCTGCTGCTCCAGCCGGATCGTGTCGAACCGGGCCACCGCGTCGGGACCGAGGTAACGGGGGGAGCCGATCTCGTACAGCAGCTGGGCCGTGACCGTGCCGACCGAGACCAGGCCGCCGGTCCCGGGATGCTTGGTGACCACGCTGGACCCGTCGGCCTCCAGTTCCACCAGCGGGAAACCGCAGTGGGCGAGGTCCGGCGCCTCGCCGAAGAAGGCGTAGTTGCCGCCGGTCGCCTGACAGCCGCACTCGATGACGTGCCCGGCGACCACCGACCCGGCCAGCGCGTCGTAGTCGTCCGGGCGCCAGCCGTACCGCCAGATGCCGGGCCCGGTGACCAGCGCCGCGTCGGTGACGCGCCCGGTCACCACCACGTCCGCCCCGGCGGACAGGGCGGTCGCGATCGGCCGGCCGCCCAGATAGGCGTTGGCGGTCAGGGGGGCCGCCGGCAGCTTCTCCCCGGTGTCCGCGTTCACCGCCTCGCCCAGGACGTCCCGCCAGGGCCGTTCTCCGGAAGGCGCGGAGCCTCCCGACTCGCCGGGTCCTCCGCCGAGCAGGTCGTCCCCGGTCACGTGGGCGACCCGCACCGTCAGGCCGAGCCGGTCGGCCAGCGCGGACACCGCCGCGGCGCACCCCTCGGGGTCCAGCCCGCCGGCATTGGCGACGATCTTGATGTTCCGGTCCGCGCAGGTCCCCAGGACCTGCTCCAGCTGCTTCAGGAACGTCGGCGCGTATCCGGGCCGGCCTTTCAGCCGGTTCCCGGCGAGGATGAGCATGGTCAGCTCGGCGAGCCAGTCACCGGTGAGCACGTCGATCGGCCCGCCCTCGACCATCTCCCGCGCGGCCGAGAGCCGGTCGCCGTAGAAGCCGGAACAGTTGGCGATGCGGAGCATCGGGCCTCCTTCGGCCGGGTGGTCGCGGGACGGTGCCGTGCGGTCTTCGCGGGACGGCTCACCCGGGGGCCGCGGTCTCCTCCCGGGACGGGATCCAGGAGGGCGGGCGCTTCTCCATGAACGCGGCGATGCCCTCCTGGCCCTCGGCCGAGGTGAACCGCTGGGCGGACAGCTCGGCCATCCGCCGCATGCCCTCCTCGACCGTGAGCCCCGGCACCTGCCGGATCAGCTGCTTGGTCAGCGCCAGCGCCTCGGGACCGCCGCGCAGCAGCATGCCCGCGTAGTGGGCGACCGTGGCGTCCAGCTCCCCGGCCGGTACGGCGCGGGTCAGCAGGCCGATCTCCTGGGCGCGGGCGGCGTCGAAGGTCTCCCCGGTCATCAGGTACTCGGCGGCGGCGCGCGGGTCGAGCCGCCGCAGCACGGTCACCGAGATCATCGCGGGTACCACGCCCAGCCGTACCTCGGTGAACGCGAACGACGCCGAGTCGGGGGCGATCGCGAAGTCGCAGGCCGCGACCAGACCGAGCCCTCCGGCGCGCGCCGTGCCGTTCAACCGGCAGACGACCGGCTTGGGGCTGTTCCAGATCATGCTCATGATCTCCGGGAACGACGCGGTCACCGGCGCCTCGTGCGCCTCGCCCGGCTCGACGCGCTGCTCCTTCAGATCCGCTCCGGCGCAGAACACCGGCCCGGTCCCGGTGAGCACGATCACCCGGACGCTCTCCTCGGCCAGCGCCCAGTTGAGCCGGTCCTCGAGATCGCCCAGCAACCGCACCGACAGCGCGTTCCGGTTGCGCGGGGAGTCCAGCGTGATGGTGGCGACCCCGCCGGACACCTCCTTGTGCACCAGCCGCTCCACCGGCCAGCCACCGTCTCTGCTCACCTGACCCACTCCGCTCCTCGGCGCCTCGCGGGTGAGGCTCCCTGCCTCCGCGCGGCGTTCATGCCTGTTCTTCCTCGATCACGGCCAGTACGGCCCCCGCCTCGACCTGGCGGCCCGGCGTCGCGTTCAGCTCCGCCACCGTGCCCCCGGCGGGCGCGATGATCCGATGTTCCATCTTCATGGCCTCCAGCACCACGACCACCTGGCCCGCGGCGACCGGTTCCCCGGACTTCACCTCGACGCGCAGCACGGTACCGGGCATCGGGGCCAGCAGGGAGCCCGGGGCCAGTGTCTCGACCGGTTCGGGCAGGCGCGGCAGGGGCGTGAGCCGTACCGCGCCGAGCGGGGAGTCCACGTACGTCACGCCGTCGTGGCGGGCGACCGAGAAGCGGCGCCGCACGCCGGAGGTCTCCAGCACCACGGTCCCGGGCGTGGCGCCGACCAGGACGGTGCCCGGGAAGCCGTCGGCCCGCAGGCCGTCCCGGGTGAGGCGGTAGGCGACCGCGCACACGTCCGCGCCCGTCCCGCCGTCGACCTGGAAGGAGACCCGCTGCGGCTGGGACGGCACGTTGCGCCACCCGCTGGGCAGCCCGGCCTGCACGGTCGCCGCCGCCCGGTTGGCGGCGGCCTCCGCGAGGGCGGCGGCGAGCGCGGAGAGGCCGTACTCCCCGGAGGGGGAGGCGGCGGGGGCGTGCTCGTCCAGGAAACCCGTGTGGGTCTCGCCCGCCAGGAAGGACGGGTGACGCAGGACCGCCACCAGCAGGTCCCGGTTGGTGACGGGGCCGTGGACGCGCGCCCGGGCGAGGGCGGCGGCGAGCCTGCGGGCGGCGTCGGCGCGGTTCACGCCGTGCGCGACGACCTTGGCGAGCATCGGGTCGTAGTGGACGCCGATCTCGGAGCCGTCCTCGACGCCGGAGTCCAGCCGGAGGCCGTGGGTGACGGGGGAGAAGCGGGCGTCCACGCCGGGGACGTCGAAGCGGTGCAGGACGCCGCTCTGCGGGAGCCAGTCGCGGGCGGGATCCTCGGCGTACAGGCGCACCTCGATGGCGTGACCCCCCGGCTCCGGGGGAGCCGGGGGCAGGGGCTCACCCTCGGCGATCCGGAGCTGGAGCTCGACCAGGTCGACCCGGTGGACGCACTCGGTGACCGGGTGCTCGACCTGCAGGCGGGTGTTCATCTCCAGGAAGGCGACGGTGTCGTCCTTCACCAGGAACTCGACGGTGCCCGCGCCGATGTATCCGATGGCGCGGGCCGCCCGGACGGCCGCCTCGCACAACCGGGCGCGCAGCTCCGGGGAGACGCCGGGGGAGGGCGTCTCCTCGACCACCTTCTGGTGCCGCCGCTGGATCGAGCACTCCCGCTCGCCCAGCGCCCAGACCGTCCCGTGCGCGTCGGCCAGGATCTGCACCTCGATGTGCCGGGCGCGCTCCAGCAGCGGCTCGACGAAGACCGTCCCGTCGCCGAAGGCCGCCTCGGCCTCCCGCCGCGCCGCCTCGATCTCCCGGCCGAGCTCGCCGGGCGTACGGACGACCCGCATGCCCCGGCCCCCGCCGCCCGCCGACGCCTTGACCAGCAGCGGGTACGGCCAGTCCCCGGCCGCGCCCACGGCGCCGGCGGCGGCGGGGACGGCGAGGCTGGGGAGGGTGGGCACTCCGGCGGCGGCCATCAGGGACTTGGCCTCGATCTTGGAACCCATGGCGGCGATGGCCGCGGGGTCCGGGCCCACCCAGGTCAGGCCGGCGTCGAGGACGGCGCGGGCGAACGCGGCGTTCTCCGACAGGAAGCCGTAGCCGGGATGGACGGCGTCCGCGCCGCCGCGCCGGGCGGCCTCGACGATCTTCTCGATCGACAGGTAGGTGTCGGCGGGCCGGGCCCCGGGGAGCCGTACGGCGTGGTCGGCCTCGGCGGCGTGCGGCGCGCCGTCGTCGGCGTCCGAGAAGACCGCGACCGTCTCGATGCCGAGGGCGCGGCAGGTGCGGAAGACGCGGCGGGCGATCTCGCCCCGGTTCGCGACGAGCAGACGAGTGATCATGGGGGCGGTCACATCCGGAAGACGCCGAAGCCCGCGGGCTCCGGGGCGGGGGCGCTGTTGACGGCGGACAGGCACAGGCCCAGGACGGTGCGGGTGTCGCGGGGGTCGATGACCCCGTCGTCGTAGAGCCGCCCGGACAGGAAGAACGGCAGGGACTCGGCCTCGATCTGCGCCTCCACCATCGCGCGCATCGCCGCGTCGGCCTCCTCGTCGTAGACCTGCCCGCGTGCCTGCGCCGCGGCCCGGCCCACGATGGACAGCACCCCGGCCAGCTGCGCGGGCCCCATGACGGCCGACTTCGCGCTCGGCCAGGAGAACAGGAACCGGGGGGCGTAGGCCCGGCCGCACATGCCGTAGTTGCCCGCGCCGTACGACGCCCCCATGACGACCGTGAGGTGCGGGACCGTCGAGTTGGAGACCGCGTTGATCATCATGGCGCCGTGCTTGATGATGCCGCCCTGCTCGTACTCCTGGCCGACCATGTAGCCGGTCGTGTTCTGCAGGAAGATCAGCGGCGTGCGTGCCTGGTTGGCCAGCTGGATGAACTGCGCCGCTTTCTGGGCCTCCTCGCTGAAGAGGACTCCCCGCGCGTTGGCCAGGATCCCGACCGGGTAGCCGTGCAGGCGCGCCCACCCGGTCACCAGGCTGGCGCCGTACAGCGGCTTGAACTCGTCGAACACGCTGCCGTCCACGACCCGCGCGATCACCTCGCGCGGGTCGAACGGGATCCGCAGGTCCTCCGGGACGATCCCGAGCAGCTCGTCCTCGTCGTACAGGGGATCGCGCGCGGCGCCCGCCGCGTGCCCGCGCTTGACCCAGTTGAGGCCGCGGACGATCCGCCGCCCGATCCGGAGCGCGTCGTGCTCGTCGGCCGCCAGGTAGTCGGCCAGCCCGGAGACGCGGGCGTGCATCTCCGCGCCGCCCAGCGACTCGTCGTCGGCCTCCTCGCCGGTGGCCATCTTCACCAGCGGCGGGCCGCCCAGGAAGACCTTCGCGCGTTCCCGCACCATGACCACGTGGTCGCTCATCCCGGGCACGTAGGCGCCCCCGGCGGTGGAGTTGCCGAACACCAGGGCGATCGTCGGGATCCCGGCGGCCGACAGGCGGGTCAGGTCGCGGAAGATCCGGCCGCCCGGGATGAAGATCTCCTTCTGCGTCGGCAGGTCGGCCCCGCCCGACTCGACCAGGTTGACCAGCGGCAGCCGGTTCTCCAGCGCGATGTCGGCGGCCCGGAGCGTCTTGCGCAGGGTCCACGGGTTGGACGCGCCGCCCCGCACGGTCGGATCGTTGGCGACGATCACGCACTCGACGCCCTCGACCACCCCGATGCCGGTGACCACGCTCGCCCCGACCGGGAAGTCGCTGCCCCACCCGGCCAGCGGCGACAGCTCCAGGAACGCCGAGTCGGGGTCGAGGAGCAGCTCGATCCGCTCGCGGGCGAGCAGCTTGCCGCGCCGCCGGTGACGCTCGACGTACTTCTCGCCGCCGCCCGCGACCGCCTTGGCCTGCTCGGCCTCCAGCTCGGCCAGTTTGGCGAGCATCGCCTCACGCCGGGCCGGGTAGTCGCCCGAGGAGGTTTCCAACCGGCTCACGAACGTCTCCCTTGCCAGCGCATGTCCTTCGGATTCTCCACCCGGCGGCGGTCCGGGGCACGGAACCGGGCCGCCGGACGGCCGGGGTCAGCCGCAGTGGCTCCAGCCGCTCTTCCAGGTCACCGTGCCGTACGTGCCGCCCCAGATGATGCACTTCTTGGCGGCGGCGAGCCGGACCGGGCCCGCGTAGGCGGTGAAAGCGCCCGGGTTGCTCGCCGTCGCGCCGCCCTGCACCTGGATGACCGCGTTCATCTTGATCTTCTGGGGGACCACGTACTTGGACATGGTGACGACGCAGTTCTTCCCGGTCGCGGCGTTGTAGAGGAGGTGGACGGTCGCGCGGGCGCCGAGGGCGCGGGCGTTGATCTGCTTGAACCCCGACCCGCACAGCGCCGCCGCCCTGTACGGGTTCGGCTTCGGCGTGGGCGTCGGCTTGACGGTGGGTTTCACGGTGGGCTTCACCGTCGGCTTGACGGTGGGCTTGGCGGTGGTGGGCCTGGCCGTCGGGCTCGGCGGGTCGCTCGTCGGGCTCTGCGACGGCGCGTCGCTCGGGTCCAGCAGCCCGTCCCCGGATCCGGAGGGCTCCGGGTCCGGCGCCTTCTTCGTCGGGCGGTGGCTCGACCCCGGCTTGGACGCGTGCTCGGACGACTCGGGCCCGGACTCCGGCCGGGGTTCCGGCTGGGGCTCGACGTCACGCGTGGGCTGGAGGGCCACCAGGGAGCTCTCCTCCGGTCCGGGGTTCTCCTCACCGGGGCCGGCGGAGGTCTCCGCGGCGGGCGGATCGTCGGGGACGAGCTGCGGGTCGGGGGTCTCGGACCGCTGCTCCTGCCGGTGTGCGGACGCCTCCGGCGCGGGGGACCGCGCGGCCGAGGCGCTGCCGGTGTTCTGGATGACGACCACGGTCCCGGCGGACACGGCGAGCGCGGCCGCTCCCGCCGCCGCGGCCAGCAGCAGGCCCGTCGGGCGGCGCGACCCGCGCGCCGGCTTCCGCCGCGCGGGGCCGGGCGCGGACGCGGGGCCGGGGGCGGGGACGGGGCCGGGGGCGGGGACGGGGCCGGGGGCGGGGACGAGGCCGGGGGCGGACGGCAGGGTGGACGCGTCCCGCAGGGCCGGGGCGGCGGGGGCCGTGCCGGCCATGAGGTGGGAGACGAGCTGCTCGGCGGTCGGCCGCGCCGCCGGGTCCTTGGACAGGCAGGCCGCGACCAGGCCGCGCAGCGGCCCTTCCAGGCCGCCCAGCTCCGGCTCCACGGTCAGGATGCGGTTCATGACCACGGGGATGGAGTCCTGGCCGAAGGCGGGCGCGCCGGTGGCGGCGAAGACCATCGTGACGCCCCAGGCGAACACGTCGGCCGCGGGCGTCACCTCGCCCCCGCCGAGCTGCTCGGGCGCCAGGTAGGAGGGCGTCCCCATGGCCATCCCGGTCGCGGTCACGCCGGGGGCGTCCAGGGCCCTGGCGATACCGAAGTCGATCACGACCGGGCCCTCGGGGCCCATCAGCACGTTGGCGGGCTTGAAGTCCCGGTGCAGGATCCCGGCGCGGTGGATCGCCGCCAGTGCGGTGGCGGTGCTGACGGCCAGCCGTTCCAGCGCGGCGCCCCGCCGCGGGCCCTCCCGGTCGACGAGCTGGCGCAGGGACGGGCCCGGCACGTACTCGCTGACGATGTACGGCTGGCTGCCCTCGAGATCGGCGTGCAGGACCGGCGCGGTGCAGAACCGGGCCACCCGCTGGGCGACCGCCACCTCCCGGAGGAAACGGGTGCGCGCGTCGGGGTCCGCCGTGAGTCCGTGATGGAGGAGCTTGACGGCGACCTGCTCGCCCTGGGGCCCCCGCCCCAGATAGACGACACCCTGGCCGCCCTCCCCGAGCCGGCCGGTCAGCTCGAAGGCGCCCAACCGCTGAGGATCCCCCGCCGCGAGCGGCTGTACCACGTTACCCCCCGGCAAACATGCAAAATTCGGTCACGTGGGGCAGCACGCTACCAGCGTGGGCTGAGGTGTGGACGATCGGTTGATAACGGTCTCGCCCCATCCAGCCCGCCGGGCGTCAGACGGCCTTGCCCGGATTCAGGATGCCCAGCGGGTCGAACACCCGCTTGAGGCCCCGGTGGATCTCCTCGGTGACCGGTCCCGTCTCCAGCGCCAGCCAGCGCTGCTTCAGCAGCCCGACGCCGTGCTCCCCGGTGAGGGTGCCGCCCCGGCGCAGCGTCTCGCGGAAGACCTCGTCGGCCGCGGCCCACACCTGCGGCGGCGGCTCCGGCAGCCCCCGGTCGAAGACGAAGACCGGGTGCAGGTTGCCGTCCCCGGCGTGGGCCACGGTGCAGATCAGCACCTCGTGCCGGGCGGCGATGTCCTCGATGGCGGAGATCATGTCCGGGAGCGCCGAGCGCGGCACGCACACGTCCTCCACCAGGCACGCGCCGAGCCGCTCCTTGGCGTGGTAGGCCAGGCGCCGCAGGCCGATCAGCTCCTCGGCCTCCTCCCGGCCGGCCGAGACCGCGACGAACGACGCCCCGTTGCCCTCGCACAGCCCGCGCATCCGCTCGGCCACCGCCTGCCCGTCCACGGCGTCGGACTGGGCGATCAGCATCGCCTGCACGGACGGCTCCAGGCCGATGTTCTTCCAGTCGTCGATGGCCTTGAGGGTGGCCCGGTCGAGCATCTCCAGCAGCGAGGGCTGGCAGCCGTCCGCGATGATCGCCGCCACGGCCGCCGCCGCGTCCCGCAGCGAGCCGAACTCCGCCGCGATCGTCGCGGGGTAGGCCAGCGGGGCCCGGCGCAGCCGTACGGTGGCCGCCGTGATCACCCCGAGCGTGCCCTCCGAGCCGACGAACAGCCCGGTCAGGTCGTAGCCGGTCACGCCCTTGACGGTCCGCCTGCCGGTGTTCAGGATCCGCCCGTCGGCCAGCACGACCTCCAGCCCGAGTGCCGAGTCGCGGGTCACGCCGTACTTCACGCAGCGCAGCCCGCCCGCGTTGGTGGCCAGGTTCCCGCCGATCGTGGAGATCTCGTAGGAGGAGGGGTCGGGGGCGTACATCAGCCCGAACTCGCGGGCCGCCCGGTCCAGATCCGCCGTGATGACGCCGGGTTCCACCACGGCGATCTCGTCGGCGGGCGACAGCTCCCTGATCGCCGCCATCCGGTGCAGCGCCAGCACCACGCACCCCTCGACGGCCGTCGCCCCGCCGGCCAGGCCGGTGCCGGCCCCGCGCGGCACCACCGGCACCCGGTGGGCGCTCGCCCATCGCATGACGGCGACCACGTCGTCGCGGCCCCCGGCGAGCACGGCGGCCAGCGGCCTGCCGGGTTCGAGGAAGGTCCGGTCGCGGGCGTAGGAGTCCGTCACGTCGGGGTCGGTCAGCACCTTCTCGGGGCCGAGAGCGGTGATGAGCTCATCGATAGCGGTCACACAGGGACTGTACGACGCCAGGCTGAACGCCTAAATTCGCCCACCCTCCGACATAAACGATTGATCACACTTTGACAACATAAGTCGGCGTCTTTACTTCTCCTTTACCTTCTCCTCTAACGTCCCGCACGGTGCGCTCATACCGGCGTGCCGGGGAACGTCCGCGCCCGGCGAACCCGGGCAGGGAGGGTAATTCCGTTGTCCAGCAGAGGCAGAGGCGCCGGTAGGCGCCTGCTCGCGCTCGTGCCCGTGCTCGGGCTGGCCGCCACGGGGCTGTCCGTGAGCGGCGCGTCGGCCCAGGCCGACGATTCGGCAGCACGGTACGTCCCGACGGCGAGCGACTACTACATCAACTACGCGCCTCCGTACGTCCAGGGCGACACCACCACGACCGACGAGCGGTTCCAGCCCGGGACGGCCAAGCGCTCGCGGTCGGGGCTCGCCCACGCCCAGGAGATCGACCGCAAGTTCGCCGAGGGCAACCCGGTCGCCGCCAAGGTTCTCTCCTCACGCGAGAGCCGGGCGATCAGGACGGGCAAGAACCCCTTCGACTTCATCTTCAAGAAGGCGGGCCAGACCCAGCAGGCGAAGCTGCTGACGCTCCTGGTCGAGTTCAACGAGAACGCCAACGACGACTTCTCCGGGTTCAGCCGGCCCAAGTCGATCGACGACGTCAACGACTGCGTGACCGAGCCGCCGGGCACCAAGCTCAACGGCCCGCTGCACAACAACATCCCCAACCCCGCCAGCTCCGGCGCGGGCAAGGACAACAACACCATGTGGGTTCCGGACTTCAGCCCGGATCACTACAACAAGATGCTCTACTCGGACAAGGGGATCACCCAGCGCGTCCGGACGGACCTCACCGACCCCCGGGACGGTAAGAAGGGCATCGACATCTCCGGCTACACCATGAAGAAGATGTACGAGGAGATGTCCAAGGGCGCCTACACCGTCACCGGTCAGGCGATCGGCTGGATCAAGGTCCCGCACTCGGAGGCCTGGTACGGCGCCGGCCGCTGCGGCACCCGGCCGCAGGACATGGCCGGCCACCCCGACAACCCGGCGGGCCCCGGCGCGCTCCCCATCGACGCGGTCAACGTGCTGGCCCAGCAGCAGCCGGACTTCCCCTGGGCCGACTACGACGTCGAGGACGTCTCCGACGCCGACGGCGACGGCAACTTCCTCGAGCCGGACGGCGTGATCGACCACCTCGTGCTCGTGCACGCCGGCGCCGACAAGTCCGGCGGCGGCGGAGCCGAGGGCACCTACGCCATCTGGGCCCACTCCAGCGCGGTGGCCGGCGGCTACACCGTCCCCGGCACCGACAAGAAGATCTCCAACTACATCGTGCAGCCGGAGGACTCCGGGGTCGGCATCTTCGCCCACGAGTACGGGCACGACCTGGGCCTGCCGGACTTCTACGACGCCACCGGCGGCGGCGACACCAGCGTGGACTTCTGGGACCTGATGTCCTCCGGTTCGCACGCCGGCCCGCTCATCCAGTCGATGCCGACCCACATGGGTCTGTACGCCAAGTGGGTGATGGGCTGGGCCGACCCGGAGATCCTCAACCCGGGTGACCGCAAGAAGGCCCTGACCGTCGGCCAGGCCTCCCGCACGCCCAAGCACACCGCCGACGGCGTCCGCGTCAACCTCCCGGACAAGACCGTCGTGATGGCGGTCCCGCACAGCGGCGGCAAGATGTGGTGGTCGGGCAACGACCAGAGCTGGGCCGACGTCAAGCTGACCCGGACCATCCAGGTCCCGGCCGGCGACGACGCCCGGTTCTGGATGTGGAACCAGTACGCCATCGAGGCCGACTGGGACTACGGCTTCGTCGAGATCTCCACCGACGGCGGAACCACCTGGACCGAGCAGAAGATCTACGACGAGTCCGGCGCCCTGGTCTCCACCGACGACGGCTACGCCGACCCCAACGGCCGGATGCACGACTACGGCGACAAGAAGTACGGCCTGACCGGGGCGACCAGCGGCTGGCGCCACGACTACGTGGACCTGGCCCCGTTCGCCGGCCAGACCGTCCAGCTGCGGCTGCGCTACGCCACCGACGCCGGCACCGAGGAGACCGGCTGGTTCTCCGACGACTTCTCCGTCACCGCCGGCGGCGCCACGGTGTGGAGCGACGACGTCGAGGGCGGCGAGAACGGCTGGACCGCCGTCAAGGGCACCTTCACCGACACCTCCGGCATCGGCTGGAACATCCACAGCGGCAGCCTGCAGAGCGCCCAGTACTACCTGGCCGAGTGGCGCACCTTCGACGGCTTCGACAAGGGCCTGCAGTACGCCTACGACACCACCTGGGCGCACGAGAACGCCTGGAAGGTGGAGAAGCTCAAGTACAACGCGCCCGGCCTGCTGGTCTGGTACCGCGACGCGGCCTACCCGGAGAACGACGGCGACGCCCACACCTTCGAGCTGCCCTCGGTCGGCCCCAAGGGCGAGATCCTCGTGGTCGACTCGCACTACGAGCCGCTCCGCCGGACCGGCGAGGCGGCGGCGAAGGACCCGTCGGCGCTGAAGAACCTCCCCTCGCGCCCGCAGTCCTCCAACGCGGCCTTCACCTTCGGCAAGACGTACCCGTTCACCGAGTGCATCGAGGGTGAGCCGTTCACCGAGTACTGCACCAAGTTCCCGGCGCTGCCCGGCGTGAAGACCTTCAGCGACGCCAAGACCTGGTACCCGGGTCTGGAGGTCCGCGACGGCAGCCTGTTCTACCGTCACCGCGACGCCTCGGCGGTCGTGCCGTCCAAGGGCGCCCAGCCGTACAGCACGCGGGTCGTCAACCCCGACGGCACCCCCGCCACCGAGATGTACGGCACGGACATCGGCGGCGGCCACATCCTCGGCTCCGGCAACCCCGGTGACGAGGGCAAGGCGCTGGGCGTGCAGATCAAGCTGATCGCGCCGCTCCCGGCGAACCTCGGCGTCATCGTCCAGGTCACCCCGCCCGCGAAGTGACCCCCGGCGCCGATCCCGGCCCGCACGGAGCCTGACCCGGTGTCCGGGACATGATCGGACAGGGGTGGAGCCCCGCCGTCGACTGACGGCGGGGCTCTACCATTTACCGGGAACATCTCCATGAAAAGGTGAAGTGTGAGCGAGCTTCGCAGCAAGGCCGAGCACACCGCGGCGATCCAGAGTGAGCGCAGGGTGTGCGTGGTGGTCAACACGCGGTCCCGGCGCGGCCGTCACCGCTACCCGCGGGTGATCAGCACGCTCCGGTCCGAGGGCTTCGACCTGGTCGGCGTCTTCCCGGTGGACGACCCCAAGCGCCTGCGCGCCACCTTGGACACGGCCCTGGACGCCAAGCCCGACCTGCTCGTCGTGGGCGGGGGCGACGGCACGCTCAGCGCCGCCGTCAAGCACGTCGCCCACCGCGACGTCGCCCTCGGGGTGCTCCCGCTGGGAACCACCAACAACTTCGCCCGCAGCCTCGGCCTGCCGCTGGACCTGGCCGGGGCGATCCGGGTCTTCCGCACCGGCAAGGTCGCCGACATCGACCTGGGCATCGCGGGCGACCGGGAGTTCGCCAACCTGACCAGCTTCGGCGTCTCGGTCGAGGTCGCCGGGACGGTCAAGCCCTGGCTCAAGCGCGTCCTCGGCCGGGCCGTCTACCCGCTCACCGCCCTGACCATCCTCCCCGGCCACCGGCCGTTCCGGGCGTTCCTCACGGTGAACGGCAAGCGCCACGAGCTGCTCACCCACCAGCTCAACATCGCCAACGGCCGCTTCCACGGCGGCTGGCAGGTCGCGCGCGACATCAGCATCGACGACGGCATGCTGGTCGCCTACCAGCTCGGCTCGGGCAAGCGCCTGCGGCTGCTGCTGGAGACCCTGGTCCGGGCCAGCACCGGCCGCTGGCGCAGCCTGGCGGGCGGCCCGTTCGTCATCGGCACCGAGATCTACCTGGAGACCGACCCCCCGATGGCCGCCGACGTCGACGGCGAGGTCCGCCTGCGCACCCCCATCACGATCAGGACCGTCCCCAACGGCCTGCGCGTGATGGTCCCGCAGAGCTTCGTCGACTCCTGACCCTACGTCTGCGCTGGTACGGCGC
>NZ_BOOH01000048.1 GCF_016863135.1 Planobispora longispora | reverse complement strand
TTTTCTCGGTGTGTTTCTCCGGAGCCTTTTCTGGAGGCTTTTTCGAGGCATCCCGGAGAGGAATGCCCGGCGGGCGCGGCGCCGGGCTCGGACAGGGCCGTCCCGGCGGGGCGGCCCTTCGGCGTTCTCCGGGCCTGTCGGGAACCCGTCGCCGAGGTCAGTAGGCTGGAGGCGTGGACTATCGAGCGGTTGAACTGGCAATCATGGAACGCGGCGTCGAATGGAACTTCGATCCGACCCTCGACAGGATCGCCGCTCTCATGGACCTGCTCGGGTCCCCGCAGCGCAACTATCCCGTGATCCATGTCGCCGGCACGAACGGCAAGTCGAGCACGACGCGGATGATCGAGGCCATTCTGCGTGAGCGCAACCTCCGCGTGGGGCGGTTCACCAGCCCGCACCTCGTCTCCATGCGCGAGCGCATCTGCGTCGACGGGGCCCCGCTGAGCGAGGAGCGTTTCACCGAGGTCTACGAGGATCTCCTCCCCTACCTTCAGATGGTCGACGCTCAGGGCAGGCGGCTCTCCTTCTTCGAGACGCTCACCGCGATGGCCTACGCCGCCTTCGCCGACGCGCCCGTCGACGTGGCGGTCATCGAGACGGGGATGGGCGGCTCCTTCGACGCCACCAACGTCGCCGACGGCGCCGTGGCGGTCATCACGCCCGTCTCCCTCGACCACACCGACTACCTCGGCCCCGACGTCGCGACCATCGCGGGGGAGAAGGCCGGGATCATCAAGCCCGGGGCGACCACCGTGCTGGCCCAGCAGGAGCTTCCGGCGGCCGAGGTGCTGATGCGCAGGGCCGTGGAGGTGGGGGCCACCGTGGCCCGGGAGGGCATGGAGTTCGGCGTGCTCGCCCGGGAGCTGGCGGTCGGGGGGCAGCTGCTCCACCTGAAGAGCCTCAAGGGAGAGTACGAGGAGATCCTCCTGCCGCTGTACGGCGCGCACCAGGCGGGTAACGCCGCCTGCGCGCTGGCGGCGGTCGAGGCGCTGACGGCCGGGGACGACCCGCTCGACCCCGAGCTGGTGCGGCAGGCGTTCCTCCAGGTCCGCTCGCCGGGAAGGCTGGAGGTGGTCCGCAGGAGCCCCACGGTCCTGCTGGACGCCGGGCACAACCCCGGAGGGGTCCAGGCCACGCTGGAGGCCGTGCACGAGTCCTTCGGCTTCGCCAAGCTCATCGGAGTGGTGGCGGTGTTCGGCGACAAGGACGTGCGGGGCATCCTGGAGCTGATGGAGCCCATGTTCGACGAGATCGTGGTGACCCGGAACTCCTCGCCCAGGTCCATGGACGTCTCCGAGCTGGGCGCGCTCGCGGAGGACATCTTCGATCCCGAGCGGGTGCACCGGACCGAGCGGCTCGACGACGCCATCGACCTCGGCATCGCGCTGGCCGACGAGGCCGGGGAGTTCGGCGGCGCCGGAGTGCTGATCACCGGGTCGGTGGTCACCGCGGGCGACGCGCGCCTGCTGCTCAATGTGGACGAGGCGAGATGACGAGGCGGGGCCGCCAGGCGGCCGGAGGACGGCGGGAAGGCAGAGAATGATCACGGTTACCCCGGGCATGCGGAGGCTCTGCGCCAGCGTGCTCGGCATGGAGGCGATCGTCGTCGGGCTCATCACCCCGGTGGCGATCAACACCCAGGGCGTCGAGCCCCCCGTGGCGGTGACCGTCGGCCTCGGCCTGGCGGTCCTGTGCGTCCTGGTCATCGGCCTGCTCAAGCGCCCCTTCGCCTACATCGCGGGGAGCGTCGTCCAGGTGCTCGCGATCTGCGCGGGGCTCCTGGTGCCGACCATGTTCTTCCTCGGGGCGATCTTCGCCGCGCTGTGGATTACCGCGATATTCGTCGCTCACCGTGTCGAGGGAGTGACTTCCCGCTAAAGTCGGCCTACATGGCCGTTCCCCCAACGAAGCCGGAGCAGACCATGGCCGAGGAGCCCGCTGTTTCGGCACGTGCACCGCGTTTCTCGCCACTGGACGCCGTCCTCGGGCTGCTCGTCACCGTGGCGCTTCCGCTGGCGATCGTCGCCATCCCGAACACGATCTCGGTGGTGGCCGCGCTGCTGCCGCCCGACGTCTCCCAGATCGACATGATCCGGGCCCATGGGCTGGCGCTGCCGGCGATGGTCCTGACCGTTCCGCTGGCGGCGGTGATCGTCCGCCGGATGCGGGCGGCGCCGGTCCTGGTCGGCGGGCTCACGCTGCTCGCGCTCGCCGACGTGGCGGGAGGATACGCCGACTCCCCGCTGCTGGTGGGCCTCCTGCGCGCCGCGCACGGCGTCGGCGCCGGTCTGCTGGTGCCGGCGACGCTGGTGGCGGTGTGGGAGCGTCCCCGGATCCTGCGCGCGGTGTGGGCGGGGGTGCTCGCGGTGAGCCTGCTGGCCGCCCAGGCCCTGGCGCTGTGGCCGCTGGACGCGGTCACGTCGTGGCGGATCACGCTGCAGCCGTACCCGATGCTGACCGGAGCCGCCCTCGCGCTCGCGGCGCTCTACCTCGTGCTCTGGCTGAGGCGGGACGAGAGCGGCGAGGACGCCGCGAGGCCCGGCCTGTACGGCCTGGAGCGCGGGCGGCTGCTGATGACCGCGGTGCCCGCGGTGGGCATCGCCGTCCTGGCGCTGGGCACCACGTTCGACTGGTCGCCGCTTCTCGTGGTGGTCGCGGCGCTGCTGTCCGTCCTGGCGCTGCTGGGGCTGGCGTCCGCCGGGACCTTCGCGGGGACGCGCGGCCGGGTCGCCGCCTACACCACGGTGGCGGTGGGGGTGGTCGTGCTGCCCACCGCGGCCCAGATCACCTATGTCGAGCTCCGCGGGCTGGGAGGTCCCGGCCTGTCCGGTCTCTGGCCGGCGTTCGTGATCGCCGGGGTGGCGGGTCTCGTCGCCGCGGTGCTGCTCGACCGGGTGGCCGACGCCGCCATGCCCATGGCCTCGGCGGGCGGCCTGGTCATCGTGGTGGCCGGGTTGTGCGCCGTGCGGTTCCTGCTGCCGGCCGCCGACGGGCCCACGCTGGTGATCCCGTTCGCGCTGCTCGCGATCGGCGCGGCGGTGGCGCTCACGTCGGCCCTGCGCCCGTCCGCCGCGGGCACCGCCCTCTTCGCGCTGTCGCTGTTCTTCCCCGGGGTGCTCGCGGGCTTCCTGCTGGGGAGCGGGGTCCAGTTCATGCACCTGGAGGAGGCGAGCTCCCCGCGCGAGCTGGTCGACGCGTTCGTGAGCGCCATGCACTGGTGGGCGCTGGTCGGCGGCATCCTCGTGGTGGCCGTGATCGTCCTCGGCGCGATCCTGACCCGCCGTTCCGGAGAGGCGGAGCCGGCGGGGAATGCGGTGCAAGGCGCTGAGAAGGCCGTGAACGGGGGCGCGGCGGCGGAGACGGCGGAAGGCGTGGCCGCGCAGGCCGGGGCCGTGGAGGCGGAGGTCGCAGAGCCCGCGTCCGGGAGCGATCGCGCCGCGCGGTCCGCCTCCGGCTCGGGAAGCGCGGTGACATCCGGGTCCGCCTCAGGGGCGGGCTCCGGGGTCAAGCCCGACGCGCTGGTGGCGGCCGGGCCCGGTACGGCGGCGAAGTCCGACGTGGCGATCAAGTCCGATGTGACGGTGAAGTCCGATGTGACAGTGAAGCCCGATTCGACGGTGAAGTCCGATGTGACAGTGAAGCCCGACGCGGCGGAGAGCGCGGCGGCGAGATCCGACGTGGCGCCGGCGTCCGCGGCCGAGGAGCGCGAGTCCGGCGCCGAGTCCGGGCCGGACGCCTCCACGCCGGTGGTGCCCTCGCCGATGCCGTCCCCGGAGAGCTCGGCCGGCGACCGGCCGGGCGGTGCGTGAGCTCGCCGACCGCGGGGGATCCTGCCAAGGGCGATAAACTTCGCCCGTTCACCGCAGTCTGCGAGTCATTCCTGTTCAAAGGAGAACATCAGTGTCCGAGCGCACTCTTGTCCTGATCAAGCCCGACGGCGTCGCGCGTGGTCTCATCGGCGACGTGATCGCCCGCATCGAGCGCAAGGGTCTGAAGGTCGTGGCGATGGACCTGCGCACCCTGGACGCCGACACCGCCAAGGCTCACTACGCCGAGCACTCCGAGCGGCCGTTCTTCGGCGAGCTGGTCGAGTTCATCACCTCCGGTCCGCTCGTCGCGATGGTGCTCGAGGGCCCCCGCGCCGTCGAGGCGTTCCGCGCCCTGGCCGGCCTGACCGACCCGGTCAAGTCCGCCCCCGGCACCATCCGCGGCGACCACGCCCTGGAGATCGGCGAGAACGTGGTCCACGGCTCCGACTCTCCCGAGTCCGCCGCCCGCGAGATCAAGATCTTCTTCCCGGACCGCTTCTAGCCTGGAGTAGTCCGGCCGGATTCTCCGGCGCCATCGGGCCCCGTCGTCCCTCTGGGGACGGTGGGGCCCGATGTATGCATGGGCCTGGAGATTTTTATGGGGAAGACGGCTCATAATGCGGATAGATGGGTACGTGACGTTACGTTTCCACTCCACTCCGTAGTTTCCGCCGGTGACCGGACGGAAGGAAGGCAGGCTTCCCCATGGGCAGCAAGCTGGCGTTCCTCGGCCGCGACATGGCGGTTGACCTGGGCACGGCCAACACTCTCGTCTACGTGCGAGGCCAGGGCGTCGTCCTCAACGAGCCCTCCGTCGTGGCGATCAACACAGTCACGGGGAAGATCGTGGCGATCGGCATCGAGGCCAAGCGCATGATCGGCCGGACTCCCGGCAACGTCGTGGCCGTGCGGCCGCTCAGGAACGGCGCCATCGCGGACTTCGAGGTCACCGAGCGCATGCTCCGCTACTTCATCCAACGCGTGTTCAAACGCCGTGTCCTCGCCAAGCCGCGCATCATCATCGCGGTCCCGAGCGGGATCACCACCATCGAGCAACGTGCTGTGCGGGAGGCCGCCTACCAGGCGGGAGCCCGGAAGGTCTACATCGTCCAGGAACCGATGGCCGCGGCGATCGGGGCGGGGCTCCCGGTGCACGAGCCGACCGGCAACATGGTGGTCGACATCGGCGGGGGCACCACCGAGGTCGCCGTCATCTCGATGGGCGGCATGGTGACCAGCCAGTCGATCCGGGTGGGCGGCGACGAACTGGACCAGGCGATCATCTCCTTCGCGAAGAAGGAGCACTCCCTCATGCTCGGCGAGTGCACCGCCGAGGAGATCAAGATGGCGATCGGCTCCGCCTGCGCCCTGCCTGAGGAGAAGCACGCCGAGATCCGGGGCCGTGACCTGGTCACCGGTCTGCCGAAGACGGCGGTCGTGTCCGCGGCGGAGATCCGTACGGCGACGGAGGAGCAGGTCGGCGCGATCGTGGACGTCGTCAAGACGACGCTGGACAGATGCCCGCCGGAGCTGTCCGGCGATCTGATGGACCGGGGGATCGCGATCACCGGGGGCGGGGCGCTCCTGGCAGGGCTGGACGAGCGGCTCAGGGACGAGACGGGGATGCCGATCCACCGCGTGGACAACGCCCTCGACGCGGTCGCCCTGGGATCGGGCAAGTGCGTCGAGGACTTCGAGGCGTTGCAGCAGGTGCTCGTCCCGGAACAGCGGCGCTGATGAAGGGGCGCGGATGAAGGACACACGCCGGACCCGGGCGATCATGGGGTTGCTGCTGGCCATGGCGCTGGTGCTCATGACGGTGGACAGCCGCACGGGGGAGGGATCGCCGCTCGGCCTGCTCAAGGGGGCCGGGACGACCGTGTTCGGCGCCGCCGAGCAGGTGGGGGCGGACATGGTGCGGCCGGTGACCCGGTTCGTCACCGCGCTGGTGGACGCGCCCGGAGCGCAGCGGCGGATGGAGACGCTGGCCAGGGAGAACGAGCGGCTCCGGCAGGACCTGGCCGCGCAGACTCTCGACCGCAGCCGCTCCGAGCAGCTGCGCGGCCTGCTGAGCACCGCGGGGACCGGCGGCTACACGATCGTGCCCGCCCACGTGATCGCCAGGCGCGGCGTGCCCGGGTTCGAGGAGGCGGTCGAGCTCGACGTGGGCGAATCCGACGGGGTTCGGCCGGACATGACGGTGCTGAGCGGCGCCGGTCTGGTCGGCAGGGTGATCCGGGTGGGGCCGTCCACCTCGACCGTGCTGCTGATCAGCGACCTCGGTTCGGCGACGGGGGGACGGCTGGAGGGCAGCGACGAGATCGGGGTCGTGAGCGGGGCCGGGGAGCAGGGCCGCCTGCTCCACTTCCGGCTGCTCGACTCCACCGCCCCGCTCGCGCCCGGCCAGCGGATCGTGAGTTTCGGCTCCCACCGCGGCGCGCCGTACGTGGCGGGGGTGCCGATCGCCGTGATCGAGCGGGTGGAGGCGACGCCCGGCGAGCTGACGAGGATCGCCTACGCGCGGCCGTACGCCGACCTGACCGCGCTGGACGTGGTCGGCGTGGTGGTGCGGCAGCCGCCGCGCGATCCGCGTGACGCGGTCCTGCCGCCCGCGCAGGGGAAGAAGGGAGGCCCGGATGACAGGCCGTGAGACGGCGGCCCTGCTGCTGGCCGTGGCGACGATGATCTTCCAGGTGACGATCCTCAACCGGCTGCCGCTCCCGGGCGGGATAGCGCCCGACCTGGCGCTGCTGGCCGTGGTGGGATTCGCGCTGGTGCACGGGGCGGAGGCGGGGGCGATCACGGGGTTCTGCGCCGGGCTGGTCGGCGACGTCCTGCCGCCCGCCGTCCACCTGATCGGGGAGCACGCGCTGGTGCTGTGCCTGATCGGATACGCGGCCGGGCGCGTGATGGAGCAGGCGCCGGACACCGCCCCCGTGGTGGCGCTGGGCTGCGCGGCGGCCGGGCCGGTGGTCGCGGCGGTGGCCGGCGGCCTGTTCGGCGGCCTCCCGATCGGCCCGGCGGTGCTGACCGACCGGCTGGTCCCGGCGGTGGTGTGCAACGTGCTGGCCGCGCCGCCGGTGGTGTGGGCGGTGATGAAGATCTTCCGGGGCCGGACGCGGGTCGCGGAGCGGGCGGAGTTCGAGGTGCCGAGCCGGGTGCGGTACGGCGTGGCCGGCCCCCTGCGGAGCCGGCCGTGATCCGCGTGCGGGGGCGCCTGAGCGTCCTGCGGGCGCTGACGCTGGTGCTGGTCCTGCTGCTCGGCGCGCGGCTCTGGCAGGTCCAGGTGATGGAGGGGGACCGGTACGTCGCGGCGGCGGCCGCGACGCGCACGCGGGACGTCGTCGTGCCGGCGGTCCGGGGGCAGATCCTCGACGCGCTGGGACGGCCGCTGGTGCGCAACCGGACCACGCTGGTGGTCTCGGTGGACCGTACGGCCCTGGAGCGGATGGAGGACGGCGGCGAGGCCGTGATGGCGCGGCTGGGCAAGGTGCTCGGCCGCGAGCCCGAGGACCTGCTGCTGCAGATCCGGCCGTGCGGCCCTGCGATCTCCCGCCCGTGCTGGGCCGGTTCACCGCACCAGCCGGCCCCGGTGGCCGGTGACGTCACCCCCCGCCAGGCCCTGCAGATCCTGGAGCGGCAGGAGGACTTCCCCGGCATCACCGCCCGCGAGCAGGCCGTCCGGGAACATCCGGGCAAGAGCGCGGCGGTGCAGGCGCTCGGTTACCTGCAGCCGGTCACCCAGGAGGAGCTGGAGAAGCGCGAGGGGCTCAAGGCGGAGTTCTCCGGGATCGACGTGGCCGGCCGGGACGGCCTGGAGTCGGTCTACGACCGGCAGCTGCGCGGCACGCCGGGGCGCAAGCGCGTGCAGGTGGACCGGCTCGGCAAGGTGCTCGGCGTCGAGCACGAGGTGGCGTCGCGCCCCGGGGACACGCTCATCACCAGCATCGACGCCAAGGTGCAGGCGGTGACGGAGAAGGCGCTGGCCGAGGCGATGAAGAGCGCGCCGGACGCCGACGGCGCGGCCGGGGTGGTGCTGGACGCCAGGACCGGCCGGGTCATGGCGATCGCCAGCGCGCCGACCTACGACCCGAAGGTCTGGACGGGCGGCATCGATGAGAAGGACTACCGGCGGCTGCTGTCGGAGAAGGCCGGCCTGCCGCTGGTGTCGCGGGCCATCAAGGGCGAGTTCGCGCCCGGCTCGACGTTCAAGATGTCGTCGGTCACGGCGATGCTCCGGGCCGGGTACCCGATCAACGGCCGGTACAACTGCCCCGGCTCCTACATGGTCGGCGGCCGGTCGTTCAACAACTTCCGGGGCCGGGCGCTGGGCGTGATGAGCCTGCACACGGCGCTGGTGAAGTCCTGCGACACGATCTTCTACAAGGCGGCCTTCGAGCAGTACACGAAGGACGGCGGGAGACATCCCAGGGGCAAGCCCAAGGAGGTCATGGCGAACACGGCGCGGGCCTTCGGGTTCGGCAGCCCGACGGGCATCGACCTGCCGGGCGAGTCTCCCGGCCGGATCCCCGACCGGGCGTGGAAGAAGGAGATGTGGGCCGCCACCAGGGACGTGAACTGCCGGCGCGCCAAGATCGGCTATCCGGAGGTCGCCAAGACCGATCCCGGCCGGGCCTCCTTCCTCAAGTCGCTGGCGCGGGACAACTGCCAGGAGGGCGACCAGCTGCGCCCCGGTGACGCGGCCAACTTCTCCATCGGGCAGGGCGACGTGCTGGTGACGCCGCTGCAGCTGGCGGCGGCCTACGCGGCGCTGGTCACCGACGGCAGGCTGCGCAGCCCCCGGGTGGGCTGGATGCTGGTGCGGCCGGACGGCACCAAGGTCAAGGAGATCAAGGTGCCGGTCCGGGGGAAGCTGCCGCTCTCGCCGTCCGAGCGGGCCTACATCAAACGGGCGCTGAGCCAGGTGGCCTCCGACGGCACCGCGGCCGGGGCGTTCCTCAAGTTCCCGATGAAGAAGGTGCCGATCGGCGGCAAGACGGGAACCGCCGAGGTGTACGGCAAGGCGGACACCTCGTGGTTCGCCTCCTTCGCCCCCGTGCACGACCCCCGGCTGGTGATCGTCGTGATGGTGTCCCAGGGCGGCATGGGAAGCCAGACCGCGGCGCCGGCCGTGCGGAAGATCTACGAGGGCATCTACGGCTTCACGCCCGAGGGCAAGCCGGCCCCGGCGGCGCTGCCGGGCGGGGTGCCCGCGTCCAGGCCGCCGGCGATCCTGCCGGACGGCACGCTCGCCAAGAAGATCGTCACGGAGCGGGGGAGGGTGCGGTGACCCGGGTGCTCGCGTCGCGGGGCGGGCCGCCCGCCCGCAGGCCGGTGGGCGTGCCCGCGCCGGTGTTGAAGGCCGACGGGCTGCTCGTCGTCGCGGTGGCGGGCCTCGCGCTGATCGGCACGCTGCTGATCTGGTCGTCCACCAGGACCTGGACGGCGGACGGCACGAGCATGCTCAAGAAGCACCTGCTCAACCTCGGCATCGGGACCGCCCTGGCCGTCGCCGCGGCGACGGTGGACCACCGGGCGCTGCGGGCCTACACCCCGCTGGTGTACGTCGCCGCCGTCGCCGGGCTGATCCTGGTGGTCACCCCGGTCGGCTCGGAGGTCAACGGCGCCCACTCGTGGATCATGCTGGGCGGCGGCTTCGCCCTGCAGCCGTCGGAGTTCGCCAAGCTCGCCCTGGTGCTCATCCTCGCCATGCTGCTGGCCCAGCCCGCCGAGGGCGACGACCGGCCCCGCGGGCTGGACGTGGTGGTCGCGCTGGTGGCGGCCGCGATCCTGATGGGCCTGGTCATGCTCCAGCCCGACTTCGGCACCACCATGGTCCTCGGCGTGATCACGGCGGGGACGCTCATCCTCAGCGGGATCCGCAAACGCTGGATCGTGGCCCTGACCGTCGCCGTGGCCGCCGGCGGGGCGGCGGTGTGGTTCCTCGACGTGCTGGAGCCGTACCAGGTCGCCCGGTTCACCGCCTTCGTCAACCCGGCCACCGACCCCAGGGGCGTCGGCTACAACAGCACGCAGTCGCTGAACGCCGTCGGGTCGGGGGAGCTGTTCGGCAAGGGCCTGTTCGGCGGCGGCCAGACCATGGGCCGGTTCGTGCCGGAGCAGCACACCGACTTCGTCTTCACCGTCGCGGGCGAGGAGTTCGGCTTCCTCGGCTCGGTGACCGTGGTGGTCCTGCTCGGGGTGGTGCTGCTGCGGGGGCTGCGCATCGCGCGCCGGTGCGAGGACCGGTTCGGCACGCTGGCGGCCGGGGCGATCGTGTGCTGGCTGGGCTTCCAGACCCTCATCAACGTCGGCATGACGATCGGGGTCATGCCGATCACGGGCCTCCCCCTCCCGTTCGTCTCCTATGGCGGCACGGCCACCTTCGCCAATATGATCGCCATCGGGGTGCTCCAGGCGATCCACATGCGTGAGCAGTGGCGCTGACCCGCCTGGCCGTACGGTCCCGTCACCTCCCGCGGGCCCGGCCGCCGGCCGCCGCACGCACCCGCGAAAGCCCCGTCACCGGCCCGACGGCTGACATGAGAGCCGCCCGCATGTGAGCGGCCCCCGGCTCTCACTGGCTTTTCCGTCGTCAAGCGAACATTCTGGGAACGACGACGGAACTCGCGATGACGGAGGGGCCGTGACATCGGAGCTCGCCGAGCGGCAGCGCGCGCTGGAGCTGTTGCGCACCGCGTTCCCCGACTACCGGATCGTGTTCAGCAAGGGCAGATGGGCCGCGGTGTCGGCGGGCAGCCCTCCGGAGGTCTGGTTCGCCGGGACCCCGGGAAGCCTCTGCGGCCAGCTCTTCCAGGCCCAGCTGCGCAACGGCGGGACGGTCGTCCCCTTCCGCCGGGACGGCAGCGCCCAGTGACGGGACGGCGCCTTCTCCTCACGGGACGGCGCCGCCGGTTCCCTGCTCTCCCGTGGCGGAGGGGGCCTCTCAGTCCACCCGGCCCGGGCCGGGGCGCTAGCGTCGAGACGACCCCTCGCAGACACGGCCGGGAGAGCCGATGACCCATAGTTCACGTGGCGGAGACCGCGCCACGCTGGCCTACGCGACCATCATCCGCAACCGCACGCTGGCCGAGCTGTCGGGCCTGCCGTCCGCGGCCGTCATCCAGCGGATGGTGGACGAGATCCACGCCTGCGCGCCGCAGCAGACCAGGTTCAAGTGCTGGCGGCTGGCGCACGGCTGGACGGTCGAGGAGGCCATCGAGCGCTTCCACGCCATGTGCGACGCGCAGGGCATCAAGCGGCGCGGGCTCAGCGAGCGCTCCTGGCGGGAGTGGGAGGCGGGGGCGCGGCCCGACCGCGACTACACCGACCTGCTGTGCCGGCTGTTCGAGACCGGGCCCGTCCAGCTCGGCTTCGCGCAGGACTACACGCCCGAGGGGCTGCGCGTCGCGCCGCCCGCTCTGGACCTGATCGCCACGGCCGCCGACGAGGCGGGCAGCCACGCCGAGCAGGCCGAGGCCAGCGAGCTGGGCTCCGGGGCGCTGGAGCGGTTGCGCACCCAGGTGATCTGGATCGCCAAGCGCTACGTCTCCGAGCCCCCGCTGCCCCTGTTCGTGGAGATGCGGGAGGTGCAGGAACGCACCCGCCGGGCGCTGGACAAGCGCATCCACCCCGGACAGGCCCGGGAGCTGTACTTCCTCACCGGCACGCTGTGCGGGCTGATGGCCAACGTCAGCATGGACATGGACCGTCGCATCCCAGCCGACACCCTCGCCCGGGCGGCGTGGACCTACGGCAAGGTCGCCGGGCACGCGGTGCTGATGGGCTGGGCGCGCGGCATGCAGTCCTCGGTGGCGCTGTGGGACCGGCGCTACGGCGACGCGGCGCGCTACGCCGAGGAGGGCCTGACGCACCTGCACGCGGGTTCGGGCGCCACCCGGCTGCACATGCTGCGGGCCCGGTCCTACGCGATGATGGGCCGCAACCGGGAGTCCGCCGAGGCGCTCGCCCGGGCGGCGGACGTTCGGGCGGCCGGCGCCGACGAGCTGCACGACGAGATCGCCGGGGAGTTCGCCTTCCGTCCCGCCAAGGAGCGTTACTACGCGGCGGTCACCCACCTGCACCTGGGCGAGCCGGAGGCGGCCATCGAGGCGGCCAGGGAGTCGCTGGCCCTCTACGCGCACGGGGAGCCGGAGAACCGTTCCTACGGCTGCGAGTCGATGGCCGGCGCCCATCTGGTCGTCGCCCACCTGATGGAGGGGGACACCGGCGGCGCCGAGGAGGCGATGGCCCCCATCCTCGCGCTCCCGCCCGACAAGCGCATCAGCAGCCTGGGCGCCACGTTGAACACCGGCCGCGCGCTGGTCTCCGCCCAGCGGGGCGGGGAGCGGATCGCGCGGCAGATCGAGGGTTTCTGCGCGGTGGGCCTGCCGCAGCGGGCCCGGCACGCGATCTTTCGAGCACACGACCTCCGAGAGGAGCCGATGACATGACGATCGCCGCCGAGGGGGAACTCCTCGGCCAGGCGTGCGCCGCGGCGCTCCGCCTGGCCTGCGGGCAGGCCGGGCTGGACGTCAGAGGGGTCACCCTGCTGCGTGACTTCGCCAACGCCGTCTACCACCTGCCGGCCGAAGGAGTGGTGGTACGGCTGGCACGGGCGGCCCCGGGCAAGTTCGACCGGCTGACGACCTCCGTCCGGGTCACCCGCTGGCTCGCCGAGCAGGGGTTCCCCACGGTCCGGCCGCTGGAGATCAAGCAGCCGGTCGCCGCCGAGGGGTTCCTGGTGACCTTCTGGCACCACGAGGAGCACGCCGGGCCGCGGCCGGAGCCGGCGGAGCTGGGGGCGATGCTGCGGTTGCTGCACGAGATGCCTCCGGCCCCGTTCGAGCTGCCGACCCACGACCCCTTCGGGCCGGTGCTGCGGGCGATCGAGGCCGCGCGCCTGCTCGGCGACGACGACCGGGCCTGGTTGCTGCGGCGATGCGGGGAACTGGCCGAGACCTACTACGAGCGGGTGCGTTTCGCCCTGCCGTACGGGCTCATCCACGGCGACGCGCACCGCGGCAACCTGATCCGCACCCCGGACGGGCTGCTGCTGTGCGACTGGGACTCGGTGTGCGCCGGGCCGCGGGAGACCGACCTGATCCCGACTCTGCAGGGAGTGCGGTTCGGGCTGACCGGCGGCCAGCGCGCCGGGTTCAGCCGGGCCTACGGCCACGACCTGACCGCCTGGCAGGGTTACCCGGTGATGCGCGACATGCGTGAGCTGCAGACCCTCACCGCCGTGCTGCGCAACGCCCACCGCGACCCCGTCGCCGCGGGCGAGCTGCGGCACCGCCTTGACTCCCTGCGAGCGGGCGACGACCGCCCGTGGCACCCGTTCTGACGGGATACCCTGGATCCATGCCTGTCGAGTCCCTGTTTCCCCGCCTGGAAGCTCTGCTCCCCAGGGTGCAGAAGCCGATCCAGTATGTCGGGGGTGAGCTCAACTCGACCGTCAAGGACTGGGACGAGGCCACGGTCCGCTGGGCTCTGATGTACCCCGACGCCTACGAGGTGGGACTGCCCAACCAAGGCGTCCAGATCCTCTACGAGATCCTCAACGAGCTGCCGGAGACGCTGGCCGAGCGGACCTACGCGGTCTGGCCCGACCTGGAGGCGCTCATGCGCGCCGAGGGCGTCCCGCAGTTCACGGTCGACGCGCACCGGCCGGTGCGGGCCTTCGACGTGCTGGGTCTGTCCTTCTCGACCGAGCTCGGCTACACCAACATGCTGACCGCGCTCGACCTGGCGGGCATCCCGCTGCTGGCCGGCGACCGCGGCGACGACGACCCGATCGTGCTCGCGGGCGGCCACGCGGCCTTCAACCCCGAGCCGATCGCCGACTTCCTCGACGCCGCGGTGCTGGGCGACGGCGAGCAGATCGCCATCGCGATCACCGAGGTCGTCCGCGAGTGGAAGGCCGAGGGCTCGCCCGGCGGCCGCGACGAGCTGCTGATGCGGCTGGCCGAGTCGGGCGGGGTCTACGTCCCGAAGTTCTACGACGTCGAGTACCACGCCGACGGCCGGATCCGGCGCGTCGCGCCGAACCGGCCGGGCGTGCCGTGGCGGGTGCACAAGCACACCGTCATGGACCTGGACGAGTGGCCCTACCCGAAGAGGCCGCTGGTCCCGCTGGCCGAGACCGTGCACGAGCGGTTCAGCGTGGAGATCTTCCGCGGCTGCACCCGCGGCTGCCGCTTCTGCCAGGCCGGGATGATCACCCGTCCGGTGCGGGAGCGGTCGATCACCACGATCGGCGACATGGTCGAGGCGGGCGTCAAGGCGTCCGGCTTCAACGAGGTGGGGCTCCTCTCGCTGTCCAGCGCCGATCACTCCGAGATCGGCGACATCGCCAAGGGCCTGGCCGACCGCTACGAGGGCACCAACACCTCGCTCTCGCTGCCCTCGACCCGCGTCGACGCCTTCAACATCGACCTGGCCAACGAGTTCTCCCGCAACGGCCGCCGATCCGGCCTGACCTTCGCCCCGGAGGGCGGCTCCGAGCGCATGCGCAAGGTGATCAACAAGATGGTCACCGAGGAAGACCTCATCCGGACCGTCACCACGGCCTACACCCAGGGCTGGCGGCAGGTGAAGCTCTACTTCATGTGCGGCCTCCCCACCGAGGAGGACGCCGACGTCCTGGGCATCGCCGACCTGGCCAGGAAGGTCATCAAGGCGGGCCGGGAGGCCACCGGGTCCCGCGACATCCGCTGCACGGTCTCCATCGGCGGGTTCGTGCCCAAGCCGCACACGCCGTTCCAGTGGGCGGCCCAGGCCGACCACGAGACGGTGGACCGCAGGCTCAAGGCGCTCAAGGACACCCTGCGCGCCGACAAGGAGTACGGCCGGGCCATCGGCATGCGCTACCACGACGGCAAACCCTCCACCGTGGAGGGGCTGCTGTCGCGGGGCGACCGCCGGGTGGGCGCGGTCATCCGCGCGGTGTGGGAGGACGGCGGCCGGTTCGACGGCTGGAGCGAGCACTTCTCCTACCAGCGCTGGATGAACTCCGCGGAGAAGGCCGGCGTCGACGTCGACTGGTACACCACGCGCGAGCGCGAGGAGAACGAAGTCCTGCCCTGGGACCACCTCGACGCCGGGCTCGACCGCGAATGGCTCTGGCAGGACTGGCAGGACGCGATCAACGACGTGGAGGTCGAAGACTGCCGCTGGACCCCGTGCTACGACTGCGGCGTGTGCCCCACCATGGGCACCGAGATCCAGATCGGCCCGACCGGCAAGAAGCTCCTGCCGCTCACCGTGGTGTAGCGCCCCGGGCGGTCACGCCGCCTCCCGGCAGCGGGACGGCGCGACCGCCGGCAAGATTCACCGGCGGAGATCGCGTCAGGCGTGTCCGGCCGGGGGAAGAAGCTTTCGACACCGGCCGTTGTCACGGATATGCCGTGCTCAGGCACGGCATATCCGAAAAGGTGACGGCCACGATTTGGGAAGGAAGACACCACTCTGAAACCCGCTCCCGATGGGCCCGCGCCCGCACCCGTGGCACAGCGCCTGCGCGTGCGCTACGCCAAACGCGGCCGCCTGCGCTTCACCAGCCACCGTGACATCTCCCGGGCCGTCGAACGCGCGGTACGGCGCGCGGACGTCCCCGTGGCCTTCAGCGCCGGCTTCTCGCCGCACCCGAGGATCTCCTACGTGGGATCGGCCGCTCCGACCGGAGTCGCCAGCGAGGCCGAGTACCTCGAGATCAGCGTGACGAGGGAGTGCGATCCCGGCCGGTTCCGCGCCGCGCTGGACGCCTCGCTCCCCCCTGGTCTCGACGTGCTCGACGTCGTCGAGGCGGGCGGCGGGAGCCTGGCCGACCGGCTGGAGTGCTCGGTGTGGCAGGTGCGGTTGCCCGGGGCCGATCCCGCCCTCGCCGGGGCGGCGGTCGAGCGGTTCAAGGCGGCCGACCGCATCGAGGTGGAGCGCCTGACGAAGAAGGGGATTCGCCGCTTCGACGCGCGGGAAGCGGTGCTGAGCCTCGACATTGCCGAAGGGAGCGAGACAACAGCAGGTCAGGCGTCCAGTCAGTCATGTGTCATACTTCGCATGGTTGTACGGCACGCAGTTCCTGCCGTCCGACCCGACGACGTTCTCACCGGATTGCGTCTCGTGGCCGACTTCGCGCCGCCGTCACCCCCCGAGGTGACCAGGCTGGCGCAGGGGCCGCTGGACTCGCGAACCGGTGCGCCCGCCGACCCGCTCGACCTGGACCGCGACATGACGCGCGGCGGCGACACGGGACCGGCGAGCGAGCACGCCGTCGGCGACCTATAGGACTTGCGCCGGGCCTCGGCCCGGCGGACAGCGAGAGACGAGAGCTCCCGCGCGGCGCGGAGACGCGCCCGGGAGCTGACGGGAGAGCGCCCGCATGCTCGACAACGAGCCCAACGTCGGGGCCAATGGCCCTGCCGGGGACATAACGGAACAGTCAGTTCAGCCCACGCGCCGGCGGCGTGCCGCCAGCCGGCCCGCCGGGCCTCCGCCGGAGGATCCGGAGCCGGCGCCCGCGCAGGCCTCCGCCCCGGCGGCCACGCAGCCGGAGGCGGCCGCCCCGGAGCCGGCCGCCGCGCAGGCTCAGGTCGGCACGCCCGCCGGTGAGGAGGCGCCGCCCAAGCGCACCACCCGGCGCAGGGCCGCCGCCAAGACCACCGCCGCGGCCGCCGCGGAGGCCGCCGCCGCCGAGACCACCGGGGAGTCGGCCGAGGCCGCCGCCGCGGAGGCCGCTCCCGCGGAGGCTGCGCAGGCCGCTCCGGCCAAGACCGCCAAGGGCGCCGCCACCCGGCGCGGCCGCGCGCGGAGGGCGGAGTCCGCACCCGAGGAGGCCCCCGAGCCGGCCCGGTCGGAGGCTCCCGCCGAGGAGCCCGCCGCGGCCGTGGAGGAGACGGCTGAGCCCGCCGCGCCCGCCAAGCGGACCCGCTCGCGCAGGAAGGCCGTCCAGGAGGAAGCGGCGCCGGTCGCCGCGGAGCCGGTCGAGCTGGAGCCGCCCCTGGACCTGACCACCGCCGAGGCGGCGGAGGTCGCGGCGTCCCTGCTGCTGACGATGCCCGCCGACGAGCCGCTGGACGACGAGCCGGCCGGCGAGGAGGTCGTCGAGGAGGGCGGCCGGGGGGTGTTCGCCGACCCGTTCGGACTGACCGCCCAGGAACGCGCCGAGGTGCCCTCGGTGACGTTCCAGGCGCCCGCCGCGGTGTTCCAGCCGCTGTTCCAGGCTCCCGACCCGTACCGGGCCGAGCCGGTCGTGGCCCGTCCCGCCCCGGCGCAGCCGGTCGCGGAGGAGGAGGCCGAGGCGGAGGAGATCGAGACCGCCGAGGAGCCCGAGGACGACGAGGCCGAGGGCGAGGAGGGCGGCTCGCGCCGCCGTCGCCGCCGCAGGGGCGGTCGCGGCCGGGGCAAGACGCGTGACCTGGAGGACTCCGAGGAGGAGGGCTCCGCCGACCAGTCGGAGGAGGAAGAGGCTTCCGACTCCGAGGAGGAGGGCGCCGGCGAGGAGGGCACCTCGCGCCGCCGTCGCCGCCGTCGCCGCCGCAGCTCCGACGAGGTCGGCGAGACGCCGGACGACCCGCCGAACACCGTGGTGCGCATCCGCGCGCCCCGCGCCGGGCGCAGCACCTCCGTGGACGAGGTGCAGAGCGTGCGCGGCTCGACCCGCCTGGAGGCCAAGAAGCAGCGCCGCCGGGAGGGCCGCGAGCTCGGCCGGAGGCGCCCGCCGATCATCACCGAGTCGGAGTTCCTGGCCCGCAGGGAGGCCGTGGAGCGGGTGATGGTGGTCCGCCGGACCGGCGGCCGCACCCAGATCGCGGTGCTGGAGGACGACGTCCTCGTCGAGCACTACGTCGACCGTGAGGCCAGCCAGTCCTACGTGGGCAACGTCTACCTCGGCAAGGTGCAGAACGTCCTGCCGAGCATGGAGGCGGCCTTCGTCGACATCGGCAAGGGCCGCAACGCGGTGCTGTACGCCGGCGAGGTGAACTTCGACACCGCCGGGCTGGAAGGCCAGCCCAAGCGGATCGAGGTGGCTCTGAAGTCCGGCCAGTCCGTGCTGGTCCAGGTCACCAAGGACCCCATGGGGCACAAGGGCGCCCGCCTGACCTCCCAGGTCAGCCTGCCCGGCCGCTACCTGGTCTACGTGCCCGACGGCTCGATGACCGGGATCAGCCGCAAGCTCCCGGACAAGGAGCGCACCCGCCTCAAGAGCATTCTCAAGAAGGTCATGCCCGAGAACGCCGGTGTGATCGTCCGCACCGCCGCCGAGGGCGCCTCGGAGGACGAGCTCGGCCGCGACGTGGCCAGGCTCTCGGCCCAGTGGGAGAACATCCAGCGCAAGGCCAAGTCGGCCAGCGCGCCGGAGCTGCTCTCCGCCGAGCCGGACCTGACCGTCCGGGTGGTCCGCGACGTGTTCAACGAGGACTTCACCTCGCTGGTCGTGCAGGGCGACGAGGTGTGGACCACCGTGGACGAGTACGTCCGCTACGTGGCCCCGCACCTGGCCGACCGCCTGACCCGGTGGGACGAGGACGGCGACGTCTTCGCCGCCTACCGGATCGACGAGCAGATCGCCAAGGCGATGGAGCGCAAGGTCTGGCTGCCCAGCGGCGGCTCCCTGGTGATCGACCGGACCGAGGCGATGACCGTCGTCGACGTCAACACCGGCAAGTTCACCGGGCAGGGCGGGAACCTGGAGGAGACCGTCACCCGCAACAACCTGGAGGCGGCCGAGGAGATCGTCCGCCAGCTCAGGCTGCGGGACATCGGCGGCATCATCGTCATCGACTTCATCGACATGGTGCTGGAGAGCAACCGGGACCTGGTGCTGCGGCGGCTGCTGGAGTGCCTGGCCCGGGACCGCACCAAGCACCAGGTCGCCGAGGTCACCTCCCTGGGCCTGGTCCAGATGACCCGCAAGCGGGTCGGACAGGGCCTGCTGGAGGCGTTCTCGACCGTCTGCGACTGCTGCAACGGCCGCGGCCTGCACATCTCGACCGAGCCGGTCGAGGGCAGGCCGGAGCCGCGCGGCACCCAGGCGAAGATGGCCGTGGAGAAGGCCGTCGCGGAGAAGGTCGGCAAGGAGCCGGCCGCCGTCGCCGCGGGGGACCCGTCCGGACGTGATACGGTGACCGATGCGCTTGACGACGGTCAGGCGGAGGACTCCCAGGCCACACAGGCTTCCGGCCGGGGGCGGCGACGCTCCCGCGGCAAGGCCAAGCCGGCCGACTAGGCGTCCGTCCCGCGGCGAGCGATCGCGGGACGGATCCCAGCCGGTCCGGCGACCGCCGGCGCGCTTCGGCTGCGCCGGCACCCGACGTTCCGCCCGGTTCGACCAGGACACCAACGTCCGGTACTCTAAAGAATCGGTGCGCTCGTGGCGCGCCCTGTTCGCGCGCCTACCCGGTTCGTCGGTCAACCAGTGACCATAGCCGGATGCGGGGCGCAGCATCCAGCGAGCATGTAGTCAGAAGAAGGGTTCCGCGGTGTACGCGATCGTTCGTTGCGGCGGCAGGCAGCAGAAGGTCTCCGTCGGTGACGTCCTCGAGGTGGACAAGGTCGCCGGCGAGGTCGGTTCCACGGTTACGCTGCCGACGGTGCTCGTCGTCAACGACGGCGACGTGACCACCGAGGCGGGCCGGTTCACGGTTGCCGCCGAGATCCTCGGCGAGACCAAGGGTCCGAAGATCCGCATTCTGAAGTACAAGAACAAGACCGGTTACAAGAAGCGCCAGGGTCACCGCCAGCGGTACACCCAGGTGAAGATCACCGGCATCAACCAGGCCTGAGTTTCGGGAGTTTTGCGAGATGGCACACAAGAAGGGCGCGTCGTCCACTCGGAACGGCCGTGACTCCAACGCCCAGCGGCTCGGTGTGAAGCGCTTCGGCGGCCAGCTGGTCAACGCCGGTGAGATCATCGTTCGCCAGCGTGGCACCCACTTCCACCCGGGCGACAACGTCGGCCGCGGCGGTGACGACACCCTGTTCGCGCTGACCGCCGGTCACGTGCAGTTCGGTGTCAAGCGCGGTCGTCGCGCAGTGAGCATCGTCCCGGTCGCGGAGTAGATCCGCACCGTAAGACGTCAACGACAGGGGTGGATCGCGTTCGGCGGTCCGCCCCTGTTCGTGTTGATGAGCGGGGTCTCCGTGAGCGATCGGCGATCTCCGCGGATCGGGGATCGGGGATCCCCGGAGATGGGGGAGGAGAGCAGACATGCCGGACTTCGTGGATCAGGTGATCCTGCACATCAAGGCCGGTGACGGGGGACATGGCTGCGCCTCTGTCCATCGGGAGAAGTTCAAGCCGCTGGGCGGGCCCGACGGGGGCAACGGCGGCCGGGGCGGTGACGTGATCCTGGAGGTGGACGCGAACACCGCGACCCTGCTGGACTACCACCGCCGCCCGCACCGCAAGGCCGACAACGGCAAGCAGGGCTCCGGCTCCAACCGTGACGGGGCCAACGGCGAGGACGTCATCCTGCCCGTGCCCGACGGCACCGTGGTCAAGGACGCCGCCACCGGCGAGGTCATCGTCGACATGGTCGGCGCCGGCACCCGCTACGTCATCGCCGAGGGCGGCCACGGGGGGCTCGGCAACGCGGCCCTGGCCTCCGCCAAGCGCAAGGCCCCCGGCTTCGCGCTGCTCGGCGAGCCCGGCGACGGGCTCGACGTGATGCTGGAGATGAAGAGCGTCGCGGATGTGGCGCTGGTCGGCTTCCCGAGCGCGGGCAAGTCCTCCCTCATCGCGGCGCTCAGCGCCGCCCGGCCGAAGATCGCCGACTACCCGTTCACCACCCTGGTGCCCAACCTCGGCGTGGTCACCGCGGGCGACACGATCTTCACCGTCGCCGACGTGCCCGGCCTGATCCCCGGAGCGTCCGAGGGCAAGGGCCTCGGTCACGAGTTCCTGCGCCACGTCGAGCGGTGCAACACGCTCGTGCACGTGATCGACTGCGCCACCATGGAGCCGGGCCGCGACCCGATCAGCGACTACGAGGCGATCGAGGCCGAGCTGGCGGCCTACGGCAAGCTGGAGGACCGGCCGAGGCTGGCCGTGCTCAACAAGGCGGACGTGCCCGACGCCCGCGAGCTGGCCGACATCGTCCGGCCCATGCTGGAGGAGCGGGGCATGCGGGTCTTCACGATCTCCGCGGCCACCCACCAGGGCCTCAAGGAGCTGACCTACGCCATGGGCGAGATGGTCGCCGCGGCCCGCGCCGCCGCCCCCGTGGCCGAGCCCACCCGCCTGGTGATCAAGCCTCGGCAGCTCGGCGACGCCGGGTTCACCGTGCGGAAGGTCGACGAGAACACCTTCCAGGTCACCGGCGCCAAGCCGGAGCGCTGGATCCGCCAGACCGACTTCACCAACGACGAGGCCGTCGGCTACCTCGCCGACCGGCTGGAGCGCCTGGGCGTGGAGGAGGAGCTCACCAAGGCCGGGGCCAAGGCCGGCGCCGAAGTGATCATCGGCTCGATGGAGGGCGGCTACGTCTTCGACTGGCAGCCCACGCTCAACGCCGAGGCCGTGCGTCAGGGCCCGCGCGGCACGGACAACCGGCTCGGATAGTCTGCCCCCGCCCGTCCATCCCAAGGCCTCCGCCAGTCCCCGTGAAAGGTGCGTCCCGTGACCTCCGCCCGCGACCGGATCCGTACGGCCTCACGCCTCATCGTGAAGGTGGGTTCGTCCTCGCTGACCACCCCGCAGGGGATGATCGACGTCGATCGGGTGGACGCCCTGGTGGACGTGCTCGCCGCCCGGCGGAAGACCGGCACGCAGATCGTGCTGGTCTCCTCCGGCGCGATCGCGGCCGGGCTCGGCCCGCTGGGTCTGCCCGCCCGCCCCCGCGACCTGGCCACCCAGCAGGCCGCCGCCTCCGTCGGCCAGGGCGTGCTGGTCGCCCGCTACACCTCCTCCTTCGCCCGGTACGGCCTGCGCGTCGGCCAGGTGCTGCTCACCGCCGACGACATGATGCGCCGCGCGCACCACGTCAACGCCGAGCGCACCCTCAACCGCCTGCTGGAGCTGGGCATCGTCCCGGTGGTCAACGAGAACGACACCGTGGCCACCGACGAGATCCGCTTCGGCGACAACGACCGGCTCGCCGCGCTGGTCGCCCACCTGATCCGCGCCGACGCGCTGGTGCTGCTCTCCGACGTGGACGCCCTCTACGACGGCGACCCCCGCCGCCCCGGCGCGCGCCGGCTCGGCGACGTCCGCGGCCCCGAGGACCTCGCCGGGGTCGAGCTGGGCAAGGGCGGCGCGGTCGGCACCGGCGGGATGATCACCAAGGTGCAGGCGGCCAGGATCGCCACCGGCGCGGGCGTTCCGGTCGTGCTGACCGCCGCCGCGCACGCCGCCCAGGCGCTCGCGGGCGTCGACGTCGGCACCTACTTCCACCCGGGCGGCCGCCACCCCGGCACCCGGCTGCTCTGGCTGGCCCACGCCACCACCGGCCGCGGCCGGCTCCACCTGGACGACGGGGCGGTCGAGGCCGTCGTGGCGCGTCGCAAGTCGCTGCTGCCGGCCGGGGTCACCGGGGTGGAGGGCGACTTCGCGGCCGGGGACCCGGTGGACCTGTGCGGGCCGCACGGCCACGTCATCGCCCGCGGCCTGGTCAACTTCGACGCCGCGGAGATCCCCGACCTGCTCGGCCGCTCCACCCGCGAGCTGGCCAGCAGCCTCGGTCCGGAATATGAACGCGAACTCATCCACCGTGACGACATCGTCATACTGGAACCCACCCACTAGTTCCCGCCCATGGAGCGCGACATGGCTGTTTCGTCGGGAAATCTCATGCCGACTTCTGAGATTTCCGAGCCCGACTTCCTGAAGGTAGCCCTGGCGGCTAAAGAGGCCGCCGCCGAGCTGGCCCCGCTGCCGCGGGCGCCGAAGGACACCGCGCTCCGGGCGATCGCCGACGCGCTGGTGGCCAGGTCCGCCGAGATCATCGAGGCCAACGCCGCCGACGTGGCCAGGGCCCGGGAGAACGGCATCTCCGAGTACATGATCGACCGACTGACCCTGGACGCCGGGCGGATCGAGGCCATCGCCGACGCCGTCCGGCAGATCGCCGACCTGCCCGACCCGGTCGGCGAGGTGATCCGGGGCAACACCCTGCCCAACGGGCTGGAGCTGCGCCAGCTCCGGGTGCCGCTCGGCGTGATCGGCATCATCTACGAGGGCCGTCCCAACGTCACGGTCGACGCCGCCGCGCTCTGCCTCAAGAGCGGCAACGCCACCCTGCTGCGCGGCTCCTCCAGCGCCTACTCCTCCAACACGGCGCTGGTGAAGGTCATGCAGGAGGCGCTGGCGGGGACCGAGGTCCCGGCGGGAGCCGTACAGCTGGTGCCCGGTCAGACGCGCGAGTCGGTCAAGACGCTGATGAAGGCGCGCGGCCTGGTCGACGTGCTGATCCCGCGCGGCGGCGCCTCGCTGATCAACTCGGTGGTGGAGGAGTCCACGGTCCCGGTCATCGAGACCGGCGTGGGCAACTGCCACGTCTACGTCGACGCCGAGGCCGACCTCGACCTGGCGCTGGAGATCCTGCTCAACGCCAAGACGCAGCGGCCCTCGGTGTGCAACGCGGCCGAGAGCTTCCTGGTGCACGCCGCCGTCGCCGACGCCTTCGTGCCGCGCGCGCTGGCCGCGCTGGCCGAGGCGGGCGTGACGGTGCACGGCGACGAGCGGATCGCCTCCTACGGCGACGCCGTGGTCCCGGCCACCGAGGAGGACTTCGGCGCCGAGTACCTCTCCCTGGACATCGCCGCCGCCGTGGTCGACTCCCTGGAGGATGCGGTCGCCCACATCCGCAAGTACGGCTCCGCCCACACCGACGCGATCGTCACCCGCTCCGTCACCGCCTCCCGCAGGTTCGTGGCGCTGGTCGACTCCGCGGCCGTGGCGGTCAACGCCTCCACCCGCTTCACCGACGGCGGCGAGTTCGGCTTCGGCGCGGAGATCGGCATCTCCACCCAGAAGCTGCACGCGCGCGGCCCGATGGGCCTGCCGGAGCTGACCTCCACCAAGTGGGTCTACACCGGCGAGGGCCACCTGCGCACCTCGACCGGGACGGTCATCGCCTCCTGCGAAGGTGAAGTCTGCGGCAAGTAGGACACAAGGCGGGCGCGATATCAGTGGGGCGTGGCCGAACAGCGCATTGAGATCACGCACGACTCGCCCGCCTCGCCCGACCGCCTCTGGGCGGTCCTGACGGACGTGTCCACCTGGCCCCGGTGGGCCGCCTTCGACGCCGCGGAGCTGGAGCGTCCCGGCGCCCCCGAACGGGACGGCGTCGGGGCGGTCCGGCTCTTCCGGCGCGGGAGCAGAGTCACCCGGGAGAGGGTGATCGTCTTCGACCCCGGCTCCCGGCACTTCGCCTACGAGCTGCTGGAGGGCATCCCGGCCCGGGACTACCGGGCCGACGTCACGCTGGAGCCGATCCCCGGCGGCGGGACCACGATCCGCTGGCGCTCGCGCTTCCACGGACGCCTGCCCGGGCAGGGCCCGATGGTCGGGTTCGTGCTGCGCAGGTTCATCGACGATCTGGTAAAGCGTCTCGCCGCTCAAGGTATATGACCGCGTGTCGCGCACCGGAGCCGCGGCGCGCGTGGCTTGACTGGCCCGCATGGAGATCGTGATCGCGTTGTCCTTCGCCGCCGCGGTGCTGTTCGGCGCCGACCGGCTGATGCTGTTCCTGGAGAGCCGGGGGCATGTGAACTGGAGGCGCAGGGGGATCCCGCAGCTGGAGGAGGAGCCCGTCGCCGAGCTGGAGAGCCTGCTGATCCTGCCGGAGCGTGAGCCCGCGGGCCGGCGCTAGGATCCGCCGTCCACGGACCCTCCGGCATCGGGATCCGCCGTCCACGGACCCTCCGCCTTTTCCCGCGCCGCGGATCTGCCTCCGGTACGGCGTGCCATCGGGGATTCACCGCCCCCACCCGCTAATGTGTGGTCCCCTATGGGTGGAGGGCGGGTGGGCAGGCTCGGGCGCGTCGGTCCGTACACGCTGGTGGAACGCCTCGGCAAGGGCGGCATGGGCGAGGTCTATCTCGCCACCAACCGGCGGGGGGAGAACGTCGCGCTCAAAATGCTCCACGACGCCATCGACGCCGACGCCGAGTCCCGCATCCGCCTCGAACGCGAGGTCCGCGCGCTGCGCCGGGTGGAGAGCCCCTATGTCGCCCGGGTCGTCGACGCCGACCTCACCTGTGAGCGGCCCTACCTGGTCATGGAGCACATCGAGGGCGACACCCTCCTGGAGTGCGTACGGCGCGGCGGCCCGCTGCGGGGCCCCGACCTGATCATCTTGGCCCAGGGCCTGGCCTCCGCGCTGGCGGTCATCCACGCGGCCGGGGTCGTCCACCGCGACCTCAAGCCCGCCAACGTCCTCGTCAGCCCGTCGGGTGAGCCCGTCCTGGTCGACTTCGGCATCGCCCAGGTCCTGGACGCCACCCGGCTCACCGCGACCGGCGCCTTCCTGGGCACCCCCGGCTACGCCGCCCCCGAGCTGTTCGCGGACGAGCACGTGGGCGAGCCGGCCGACGTGCACGCCTGGGCGGCCACCGTGGCCTTCGCCGCCACGGGCCGCCCCACCTTCGGCGGAGGCACGGCCGAGGCGCAGATGTACGCCGTCCTGAACGGTCAGGCCGACCTCGCGGGAGTCCCGGCCGCGCTTCTGCCGCTGGTGCGCGCCGCCCTGCACCGGGAGGGCGCCAAGCGCCCCACCGCAGCCCTCCTGGCCGCCCGCCTGGCGCGCCTGGCCCGCGCGGCCCTCACGCAGCAGCCGCAGCTCACGAGGGCGGCCGGCAAGAACGGCGCCCGGACCGTGCGGAAACCCGCTCCCGCCGAGCCGTCCACGCCGAAGCCCGCGGGCGCCAGGCAGCCCGGTGCCAAGACCGCCAAGCCCGCGGGCGAGAAGACGGGCCCGGAGCGGGCGGGGAGCCGGAGAACCGGGACGAAGACGGAGAACAGGGCGGAGAACGAGGCGAAGGAGGCGGCCCGGCGCCCCTCCGCGGCGGGGACGAGAACCGCGCGGACGGCTCCCCGGGGGCGGCAGGCGGACAGCGCCCTGGCCGCCGAGGCCGTGCCCGCCGTCGCGGCGGGACCGCTGCCCGCGGGGAACATGGCGCTGATCGTGCTGGCGCTGCTGGCGGTGCCCTGCGTCGTGGCCTCGGTGATCTGGCCGCCGGCGACCTTCGCCGTCACCGGGCTGTTCGCCGTCCTGGCCCGCACCGGGTGGGCCGGTCACTGGCTGGTCAGGAAGCGCAAGTCCGCCCGGGTCCGGGGAGTCCTGCGGGTCCTCGGCTTCCCGGTGACCTTCACCGGATCGCTGGCGACCGCCGTGGTCTGGCCTGGACTCCCGGCGGCGGGGCTGGCGGCCATCGCGCTCTGGCTCGCCCTGGGCGGATCGCTGCCCCAGGACTGGTGGCAGCGGCCCGCCCCGGTCGCCGTCGCGGGCGTCGTGTTCGGGGTCGTCTGCGGCGGGATCATCGGCCGCGAGGTCGAACGGGTCGGCTCCGGCCTGCCCGAACTGCGCAAGGAAGGGCTGCGGGCGCTGGCCGTCCTCGGCGGCTTCGTCGCCCTGTGCGCGGCGGCCGTACGGATCGTCGCGCTGGTCCTCTGATCCACGCGCACGTGACCCGGCGGGCCCGCGGAGGCCGTCAGGCGACCTTGGACGCGGAGGCGGTCCAGGTGTTGCAGGAGGCGGGGTCGCCGGTGGTGTAGCCGCGCTTGATCCAGTAGGCGACGTTGCCGCTCTTGCCGTAGACGCGGTCCCCGCCGTTCACGTCGCCGCGCTCCTTGGCGACCTTCAGCAGGTGGTTCCAGTTGGAGACCGGCCGGTCGAGGGAGCTCCACACGCTCTTCAGGAACGCCCCCGCCAGGCACTCGGCCTGCAGGGAGTGGCGGCGGACCTGCTCGTTCATCTCGGTCTTGTTCCGGTAGGGGGCGTCCCGGTAGGCCTCGCCGATCCCTACGAGATCCAGCACGTGGTAGGTGTAGATCTCGTTCATGAGGTGGAACAGGTAGAGGTCGCCGGTGTCCTCGAGCACGTACTTGGGAAGTTGGATGATGATCGTCCTCGACTGGGGGCAGTGGTACGACTCCCAGTCCTTGCCGATCTCGCTGCCGCAGAACCGGGTCGGCCCCTTGCTGTAGATCTTGACGACGGGCTTGGTGAACTCCAGGCCCGCTCCCTCGAGGTGCGCCTGCCACGAGGTGTTCAGGCAGTCCAGGATCCCGAGCAGGTACTTCTTGACCGAGGTCCGGTCGCCGTCCTTCACAGGCTTCTCGGCGCACTCCGTCTCGGCGAGCGCGCCTGCCGAGTAGAGAGAGTTCTTGGTCAGGGCTTCGTCCTTGATCGGATAGGCGTGGGCCGTACCTGTCAGGAGGAGCCCGGCGGCGCAGGTCAGGGCGGCGATCACACGGATTCTCATGGCCCGGGACAGTAGGGCAAACCCCGTAAACGTGCAAAAAGGTCCAGGAGATGAACTCCCAGACCTTTCTGGCGAACGAGACGGGATCAGTTGTCGCGCCGGGCGAAGCGGTTGAAGATGCGCTCGCCCGCGTTGACCGCGCCCTCGGCCACGTCGCGCAGCACGCCGATGAACGGGTCCTGCGACTGCGACCACGACTCGCGGTAGGAGCGGGCCGCGGCCTTGATCTCCTCGCTGATCTTGGCGTTGGAGTCGTCGGCGCGACGCGGGTATTCGCCGCGGAGGATGTTCTCGTACTCGCCGCTGCGGCGCCACTTGTCCAGCTCGGCGACGCGGGAGACCGCGAACGGGTGGGTCGTGCCCAGCAGGTTGAGGACCTTCAGCAGGCCGTCGCGGACGTCGCCCGCCGTGTCGTACTCCCGGGCCTGGTCGAGGAAGGCCTCGATGTTCATCTCGTGCAGGCGCGATCCGCCGGCGAGCTTCATCAGCGCGCGCAGGGCCGCCTCCGGGTCCTGACCGACGAGGAGACCGCCCCGGTCGGCGGAGAGCTCGGACTTGCGGTGCCACTCCTCCAGGCCCGCCACGATCGCGCGCAGGCCGATGTATCCCAGCGGGATCCAGGCCACGCGCTGGGCCAGGCGGGTCAGGATGACCAGCATGGTGCGGTAGACCGCGTGGCCGGACAGGATGTGGGCGGTCTCGTGACCGATGACGAAGCGCTGCTCCTCCTCGTCCATCAGGTCGAGCAGACCGGTGCTCACGACGATGAACGGATCGTCGAAGCCGATCGCCATGGCCTGGGCCCTCGGGTTCTGCTGGACGTAGACCTCCGGGATGCGGTGGAGGTCGAGCACGTAGGCCGCGTCACGACCCATGTCGTGCAGAGCGCGGAACTGGGTGTCGCTCGTGCGCACCGCCGAGGCGAGGTAGATCAGGCGGAGACGACGCTCACTGATCAGGCCGGACATCTGCTTGAGAACCGTGTCGAACCCGCTGAGCGAACGGAGAGCGACCAGCGCGGACCGGTCGGCGGGGTGTTCATAGGCACGGGAGCTGATGCCGGGAAGCTGCACGCGGTTGCGATCCGGGGTGGTGGTCATGTCCGGCATGCTACGTCGGGTACGCCTGTCACGCGCGGGGGGCGGTTAAAACCTCTGTACGGCTTGCGCGTATGGTCCGTTCCATGATGAACGCGCCGATCAGCCGGGGTAAGCGTCGTCTGGGTGTCATGGGCGGCACCTTCGACCCGATCCACCACGGCCACCTGGTCGCCGCCAGTGAGGTCGCGCACCACTTCGACCTCGACGAGGTCGTCTTCGTGCCGACCGGCCGGCCGTGGCAGAAGGCCGACCAGGTGGTCTCCGCGCCCGAGGACCGCTACCTGATGACGGTCATCGCGACCGCGTCCAACCCGAGGTTCTCGGTGAGCCGGGTCGACATCGACCGCCCGGGCCCGACCTTCACCATCGACACCCTGCGGGACATCGCCGAGCTCTACGGCCCGGAGACGGAGCTGTACTTCATCACCGGCGCCGACGCCCTCTCCCAGATCCTGAGCTGGCGCGACGTGGACGAACTGTTCACCATCGCCCACTTCGTCGGCGCCACCCGCCCCGGTCACCACCTGCACGACCCCGGCCTGCCGGAGGGCCAGGTCAGCCTCCTGGAGATCCCGGCCCTGGCCATCTCCTCCTCGGAGTGCCGGGAACGGGTCGCCGCGGGTGAGCCCATCTGGTACCTGGTGCCCGACGGCATCGTCCAGTACATCAACAAGCGCGGCCTCTACCTGGACAAGGACAGCTGACCAGGGCGTCCGTCATCGTGCCTGCGGGGAGGGCGCATCGAGGGCACATCCGCGAAGACGGAGCCGACGGCGGCCCGTGCCGTACGAGGCGGGGGTGATCGGCTGCCGCGGCCCCGCTCCGTCGGGCAAGGCGGACGTGTGGCCGGCAAGGAGATCTGCCGGTGTTTCGACCGGTACGAGGTCCGTCCGCCGCGTGTGGTGCGCTTCCACGGCGGGCGTCAGGACACGGTGTCTGCCGCATGGCACCGCCTGCACTGGTTTGCCTGCGAGCTGACCCGGTGCCATGCGGTCGTCGGCGGGAAAACCGGATGACATCTCACGTCGCTTGTCGGAATGCTGGATGCGGGCGAGGAGTTTTGTCGGTGGTGCCTGTCAGTCTTTGCATGACGACAGCTTCTTATGAGGCCCAGGGCTGAGATGTCAGCCATATCCGCGTCGTATCCCGACAATCCTGATTGAGGTGCCGTGTCCACCGCACAGCTTGACTCACCCGCCACGTCCGCGACCGCCAGTCCAGGTCGCACCCCGGCCGTGATCCGGCTGCTGGTTCTCGCCACGTTCGTGGTCATCCTCAACGAGACGATCATGATCAACGCGATCCCGCGGTTGATGGACGCGCTGCACATCACCGAGCAGACCGCGCAGTGGCTCTCGACCGCGTTCATGCTGACCATGGCCGCCGTCATCCCGATCACCGGATGGTTCCTGCAGCGGGTGACCACCCGCCGCGCATACTCCACCGCGATGGGCCTGTTCCTGCTCGGTACGGCGCTGGCCGCCGTCGCGCCGACGTTCGAGGTGCTGCTGGGCGCCCGCATCATCCAGGCGTCGGGGACGGCCGTGATGATGCCGCTGCTGATGACCACGTTGATGCAGGTCGTGCCGGAGTCGGACCGGGGCCGCGTGATGGGCAACGTCACCCTGGCGATCTCGGTCGCGCCCGCGATGGGCCCGGCGGTCTCGGGGGTGATCCTCCAGTTCGGGTCCTGGCGGCTGCTGTTCGCCGTGGTGCTCCCCATCGCCGCCGTGATCACATGGAGCGGCCTGAAGCAGCTCAAGAACGTCGGAGAGCCCAAGTTCAGCACCATCGACTGGTTGAGCGTGGTGACCGCCGCCGCCGGCTTCGGCGGCCTGGTCTACGGGCTGAGCCAGTTCGAGGGCGGTGACGCCCGGGCCGCCGCCGCGATCGTGGCCGCGGGCCTGATCGCCATCGCCGCCTTCGTCGTCCGCCAGCTGTCCCTGCAGAAGCGCGGCGTGCCGCTGATGGACCTGCGCACCCTGCGCCACCGCACCTACACGGTCGCACTGATCATGATGTCGGTGGCCTTCATGGCGATGCTCGGCTCGATGGTCCTGCTCCCGCTGTACCTGCAGAACCTCCGCGGGCTCAGCCCCCTGGAGACCGGGCTCCTCGTGATGCCGGGCGGCCTCGCGATGGGGCTGCTCGGTCCGACCGTCGGCCGCCTGTTCGACCGGTTCGGCGGCCGGGTTCTGATCATCCCCGGCTCGATCGCGATCACGCTCGCGCTCGCCGGCTTCACGCAGGTCACGATGACCATGCCGTACTGGCAGCTCCTCGGTCTGCACGCGCTGCTGATGGTGGGCCTGGCCGCGACCTTCACCCCGGTGTTCACCCTCGGGCTCGGAGCGGTCCCCCCGCCGCTCTACTCCCACGGCAGTTCGATCCTGAGCACGCTGCAGCAGGTCGCCGCGGCCTTCGGCACCGCGCTCGTGATCACCGTGATGAGCGCGCGAACCGACGCCCTGAAGTCCGAGGGAGCCACGGAGGCGCTCGCCAGCCTCGGCGGCATGCGGCTGGCCTTCATCATCGGCGCGGTGTTGTCCCTGGCCGTGATCGCCACCGCCCTGCTCCTGCCGGCCCGCGCGGACAGCGCGGGCGGGCATGCGGACGGCGCCGACGAGTTCGAGGAAGCCCTGCCGATGAAGTCGTCCTGACGGCGGTGTGACGAGACGCTCCCATCTGCCGCTTGCCGGGCGGGCTGTTCCCGCCCGGCAAGCGGCAGATCATGTTCGGGGCCGCAGCCGGGTCGTCGGCGGGCGCGAGGCGGAAGGCCCGTCCGGCGGGCGCGGCGCGGGAGGTCCGGGCGGCACGCCGGCGGCCGGCGCCGGGAAACGGCCGGACCCGGACCCCGCCGTCACCCGGGGCTGATCGTCGCGGCGACCGTGGCGCCGAGCTCCCAGCAGGCCGTCAGGTCTTCCTTGCCCGGCGCGCCCGTCACCGTCACCGGCCGGTGGACCCGCTCCCAGCCGAGCCCGGCGGCGATCGACTCCACCGCGCGGACGGCGCCGGTCGCGTCGTTGTTGCCGTGCACGTACAGCGCGTACGGCAGGCGCCGGGTCTCCTCCAGGCAGGGGTAGTAGACCGTGTCGAAGAAGTGCTTGAGCGCCCCGCTCATGTAACCGATGTTGACCGGTGTGCCCAGGATGACGCCGTCGGCCTCGAACACGTCGACGGCGGTGGCGCGCAGCGCAGCGCGGGCGACCACCTCCACGCCCTCGACCTCGTCGGTGGCGGCGCCGCGCCGTACCGTCTCGAAGAGTTCCCGCAGCGCGGGCGAGGCGGTGTGGTGCACGATCAGCAGACGCCGGACATCTCGCGACACGGTGCCGATCCTCTCACGTCCGTTCATCGGCGCGACGAGGACGGCTGACCGGGGCGGCGCCGGATGACGCCGGAGGGCTTTGAGGGCAGCAGAGGTTTTAAGGGCACCGGAGGCCTTAAGGGCATGGGAAGGAGACCGTAAGGCCGGTCGAGCACCGTGGAACCGTCGCAACCGGGCAAACCGCAGCAGCGAGGGGACGCCACGATGGCCCAGACCGCCGAGTACGAGATCATCCGCACCTTCGACGCGCCCCGCGAGCTGGTGTACGCCGCGTGGACCGAGCCCGAGCGCTTCTCCCGCTGGTTCGGTCCCCGCACGCTGGCCACGCCTGTCGGGCGGATCGTCCTGGACGCCTGGCCCGGTGGGGTCTGGCGCGCCACACTGGTGGGCGAGGAGGGGTTCGAGGTCACCTTGAACGGGATGTACCGGGAGGTCGCGGAGCCCGAGCGGCTGGTCTTCACGACCGGCGACCCGGACAATCCCGGCGATGCGCCCGCCTCCGTGGTGACGCTGAGCCTGGCGGAGGTGGACGGCGTGACGGAGATGCGCTTCCATCAGTTCGGGGTGAACACCGACCGGGAGCACGCCGAGCAGGCCAGGGCGGGTTGGATCGAGTTCTTCGAACGCCTGGCCGAACACGTCGAGGAGGCCTGCCGTACGGATCGCCGGGCTGAGCGGGTCGAGGAGGTCTGCCGTACGGACTGCTGAGCTGAGCGCGTCGAGGAGGTCTGCCGTACGGATCGCTGAGCTGAGCGCGTGGGGGAGGTCTGCCGTACGGACTGCTGAGCTGAGTGCGTCGAGGAGGTCTGCCGTACGGATCGCCGGGCCGGGAATGCCGACTGGTCCGCCCGCTCAGACCAGGTCGAGGGCGTCGTCCAGCTTGAGACGCGTGCCCTCCTCGTACGCGGCGGTGAACGCCTCCTCGCCGAGCGCCTCGCGGGCCCGGGCCGTGGCGCGCGCGATGTCGTCCCGCTCCGACGGACCGGCGGGCACCTGGATGGACTCGCGGGACGCGGCGGCCAGCCCGAGCAGCCGCGCGGCCCGCCCGGCCGCGTCCGCCCCGGCGCCCCCGGCGGTCTCGGAGGCCCTGGCGGTCCCGGTGGCTGCGGCGGTCTCGGCGGTCCCGGTGGCTGCGGCGGTCTCCGCGGTCTCGGCGGCCCTGGCGGCGCCGGTGGCTGCGGCGACTGCGGCGGCGGCCGCGCCCTCCACGGCGAGCGTCGCCGTCCCGGGATCGCCGATGCGCTGGGCGGCGATCAGCGCCTCCCGGTGCAGTTCCCGGGCCGCCGCCGGGTCGCCGCGCAGCTCGGTGAGGAAGCCGAGCTCGATGAGCACGGTCGGCAGGTGCAGCGAGGGCTCGGCCTCCGGATCCCTGGGCACGCCCTCCAGCAGGTGGAGCAGGTGCGTTTCCGCCAGATCCAGGCGGCCGGCACGGCGGGCGGAGAAGGCCAGGACCATCTCGGCCATGACCATGCCCTCCCGGTAGCCCTGCGCGGCGGCCAGCCTCCCGGCCCGCTCGGAGAACTCCATGGCCCGCTCGTACGCGCCGGCCTGCAGGGAGGTCCATCCCAGCCAGCCCGTGTGCCGCGCCACGTCGGACCACAGTCCCAGGTCCTCGGCCAGACGCAGGCCCTCGCCGAACAGCCGCATGGCCCGTTCGCCGTCGCCGGTCGTCTCCGCCAGCCCGGCCAGCCACTCCGTGGCCTGCAGCTGCCCCCAGCGGTCGCCGAGCGACGCGAACAGCCGGGCGCTCTCGTCGGCGTCGCGCTCCAGCGTCCGATAGTCCCGCCGGGTGAAGGACTCGCGGGCCCGCCTGCTCAGCGCGGCTGCGATGCCCCACCGGTCGCCGATCCCGCGGAACGTGGCCAGCGCCCGGTCCACCAGCTCCTGGCCGGTGGGCAGATCGGGCACGGCCATGGAGACGAACAGCCCGGCCCTGGCCTTCTGCCCGGGGTCGCGGAGCCTGTCCAGCACCGGCTCCCAGTCGATCTCCTCGCCCAGCATCATCGCGAACCCGGCGTGCCAGGCCGCCGCCCGGTCGCGCCCGTCGCCGACTGCCACGCCCGCGGTGTCACCGGCCACGCCCGCGGTGTCACCGGCCACGCCCGCGGTGTCACCGGCCACGCCCGCGGTGTCACCGGCCACGCCCGCGGCGTCGCCGGCCATGACCGCGGCGTCGCCGGGCGCGTCCGGTGTCCCGTCGCGGTCCGTCCCGTCGCGGTCCGTCCTGTCGCGGTCCGTCTTGTCGCGGTCCGTCTTGTCGCGGTCCGTCTTGTCGCGGTCCGTCTTGTCGCGGTCCGTCTTGTCGCGGTCCGTCCCGGCCGCGGCCAGCGCGGCCTCCAGCTCCCGCTTGCCCTCCGCCAGCCGGCCGCGCAGGAACCAGTACCACGCCAGCGCGTTCACCATCGTCAGCGCGTCCGGCCGCCCGGCCGCCGTGTCGAGTGCCGTACGCAGGTTGGCGGCCTCCGCGTCCAGACGCAGCAGCCATTCCCGCTGCTCGTGCCCGTACAGCCGGGGCTCCGCCGTCACGGCCAGCTCCAGGTAGTGCCGCAGGTGCGCGTCACGCGCCGAAGCCAGCTCGCCCGCTTCGGACAACCGCCGCAGGCAGTACTCCGCCACCGACTCCAGCAGCCGGTAGCGCACGCCCGCCGCGCCTTCGACCATCACCACGAGCGAGCGGTCGACCAGCCTGGCCAGCAGGTCGAGCACGTCGAGCCCGTCCTCGCCGCACACCGACTCGGCCGCCTCCAGCGTGCAGCCGTCGCGGTGGACGGCCAGCCGCCGCAGCACCCGGCGCTCCTCGTCCGTCAGCAGCTCCCAGCTCCAGTCGATCACCGCCGTCAGCGTCTGCTGGCGCGGCGGCGCGCCCCGCTGACCGGAGGCCAGCAGCCGGAACCTGTCGTCGAGCCTGGCCGCCACGCCCTGGACGCCGAGCGCCCGCACCCGCGTCGCCGCCAGCTCCAGCGCGAGCGGGATCCCGTCCAGCCGCCGGCAGATCTGGGCGACGGCCTGCGCGTTGCCCGCCTCCAGCGCGAACCCGCGCGCGGAGGCCGCGGCCCGCGCCACGAACAGCCTGACGGCGTCCGACCTGGCCATGGCCGTCAGGTCCACGCTGGTGGGCAGGTCCAGCGGCGGAACGCCCCACAGCACCTCGCCGTCCACGGCCAGCGGCTCCCTGCTGGTCGCCAGGACGCGCAGCCCCGGTACGGCCCGCAGCAGCAGCTCGGCCAGCTCGGCGACCTGCTCGACGAGATGCTCGCAGTTGTCCAGCACGAGCAGGAGCCGCCTGGAGCGCAGCGCGTCCGCCAGCCGGTCGGCGGGCGTGGCCGGGCCCGCGTCCTCCTTGATGTCGAGCGCCGCCATGACGGCCTCGGCCGGCGAGCGGGTCCCGTGGTCCAGCTCCACCAGCCAGGCGCCGTCCTCGAAGGAGTCCGCCAGCCGGGCGGCCGCCGCCAGCGCCAGCCGGGTCTTGCCGACGCCGCCGGGGCCGGTGAGCGTGACCAGCCGTTCGTCCCCGGCCAGCGAGCAGATCTCGGCCAGGGCCCCGTCCCGTCCGATCAGCTTGCTGACGGCGGCGGGCAGGTTCGTGACGGGCCGCTCGGCCGGGACGCTCAGCGCCGGATCCTGCCCGAGGATGGCCTGGTACAGCGCGGCCAGCTCGGGGCCGGGATCGAGGCCCAGCTCCTCGGCCAGGCGCTCGCGGAGCTCGGTGTAGCCGGCCAGGGCCTCGCTCTGGCGTCCCGCCCGGTACAGGGCGCGCATGTGGACGGCGCGCAGCCGCTCCCTGAGCGGATGCCTGGCCACCAGGTCGCCCAGCTCGCCCACGAGCAACCCGTGCTCGCCCAGCTCCAGCCGGGCCTCGGCGCGCTGTTCGAGCGCGGACAGCCGCTGCTCCTCCAGCCGTACGATCGCCGACCTGGTGTACTCCTCGTCGGCGAAGTCGGCGAAGGCCGGCCCCCGCCACAACGCCAGCGCGTCGCCCAGCAACTCCGCCCTGGTCCGCGGGCTGTCGGCCGCCTCGGCCCGTGACAGCAGGTCGGCGAAGCGCACCGCGTCCACCGCGCCGGGGTCGGGGCGCAGCAGGTAGCCGGGGGAGCGGGAGACGATCAGGTTCTTCCCGCCCGGCTCGGCGTCCTCCAGCGTCTTGCGCAGCTGGGAGACGCGCACCTGCAGCGCGCCGGCCGGATTGCCCGGCGGCTCCTCGCCCCACAGGTCGTCGACCAGCCGGTCGGCCGAGACGGGATGCCCCTCGTGTACGAGCAGGTCGGCGAGTAACGCGCGCACCTTCAGCCCGGGGATGACGACGGGGTCTCCCGCGTCGGTCCAGACGGCCAGTGGTCCCAGCACCCCAAAACGCATGCTCGTCACCTTATGGGTGGGCATAAGCGCGCGAGAAGAACACCTGAAGGCCGCTCCCGCATCGTGGTGGAAACACGAGGGGAGACCGGGATGAACACCACAATGGAGACGAAAGTCACGGAGACGGGCACCGCCGCGCGTGCGGGGCGGCGGGAATGGACCGGACTGGCCGTCCTGGCCTCCGTCCCCCTGCTGCTGTCCATCGACGGCAGCGTGCTCTACCTGGCGATGCCGCGCCTCAGCGCCGACCTGGGCGCCTCCGCTCCGCAGCAGTTGTGGATCATGGATGTCTACTCGTTCATGCTGGCCGGGTTCCTGGTGACGATGGGGACGCTCGGGGACAGGGTCGGCCAGCGCCGGCTGCTGACGATCAGTGCGACGGCCTTCGGCGCGGCCTCGGTGCTCGCGGCCTTCTCGGTCAGCGCCGAGATGCTCATCGCCGCCCGGGTGCTGCTCGGCGTCGCGGGCGCGGCGCTGATGCCGTCCTCGATGGCGCTGGTACGGAACATGTTCACGGACGCCAAGCAGCTGGGCTCCGCCATCGGGCTCTGGTACGGCTGCTTCATGCTGGGCATGGCGATCGGCCCGCTGGTGGGCGGCCTGCTGCTCGAGCGGTTCCGGTGGGGCTCGGTGTTCCTGATGGGGGTGCCGTTCATGGCGCTGCTGCTGGCCGCCGGGCGGTCGCTGCTGCCCGAGTGCCGCGATCCGCGGGCCGGGCGGCTCGACCCGGTCAGCGTGGGACTGTCGCTGATCACCATTCTGCCGGTCGTGTACGGGCTCAAGGAGGTCGCGCGGGGCGGCTGGCAGCCGGTGCCGGTGGCGGCCGTCGCGGCGGGGCTGGCGTTCGGGGCGGTGTTCGTCGGACGGCAGCGCCGGCTGGCGAACCCGCTGCTGGACCTGCGCCTGTTCGGCAACCGCGCCTTCGCGGCCACGCTCGGGATCATGTCGCTCGGCGGGATCGTGATGGCCGGCACCACGCTGATGACCACCCAGTACCTGCAGACGGTGCAGGCGCTGTCGCCGCTGGAGGCCGGGCTGTGGCTGATCCCGCAGAACCTGGCGATGATCGTCGCGCTGACCCTGGCGCCCGCGCTGGCCCGCAGGATCGGCACGGCGTACGTGATGGCGGCCGGACTGGCGCTGGGCACGGTGGGGTTGTTCCTGCACACGCAGGTGCCGAGCGTGGGCGGGACCGGGCTGGTCGTGGCGGGGCTCGTCCTGGCCTCGGCGGGCATCGCGCTGCCGATGGGCGTGGGCAGCGGTGTGATCATGACGGCCGCCCCCGCGGAGAAGGCCGGGGCCGCGGCGTCGTTGTCGGAGACGAGCGGCGAGTTCGGGGTCGCGGTGGGCGTGGCGGCGCTGGGGAGCCTGGGCACCGCGATCTACCGGGACCGGCTCCCCGAGCACCTGCCGGTGGAGGAGGCCCGCGAGAGCATCACGGTCGCGGTGAGCGCGGCGGGCGACCTGCCCTGGGTGCTCGAGCAGGCGCGGGCGGCGTTCACCGCCGGGCTCAACACGGTGGGGGCGGTCAGCGCGGTCGTCTTCGCCGGGCTCGCGATCGCGGCGGTCGCGATGCTGCGCCGCCACAACACCCCGGCCGCCTGACACGCCCCTGCCGGTAGAGTCACGACACCCCGGCCGCCTGACACGCCCCTCCCGGGCCCGCCGATTCTCGATTGCGGAGTGGAATCGGGTGGCACACCATAGGCGTTGTACTCGTGCCCACTCTTCAACACGGGCCACACCGGGCATTCTTAAGGGTGATCCTTGGGAATGACAGGGCCGACTACCAGAGGACTAACCCACACCGTGACAGCAACCGAAAGATCCGTCCAGCTCGTGAGGATCGCCGCAGAGGCGGCCGCGGACAAGCTGGCCGACGACATCCTCGCCTACGACGTGAGCGATCAGCTCGTCATCACCGACGCCTTCCTTCTCTGCTCCGCCACCAACGACCGTCAGGTCCGCGCCATCGTCGACGAGATCGAGGACCGGCTGCGGATCGAGGCCGACGCCAAGCCCGTCCGCCGTGAGGGCGAGCGCGAGGGCAGGTGGGTCCTCCTGGACTACGTCGACATCGTCGTCCACGTCCAGCACGAAGAGGACCGCACCTTCTACGCCCTGGAGCGCCTGTGGAAGGACTGCCCCTCCATCTCCCTGCCCGACAGCGTGACCCAGGTCGCCGCGCAGCGCGCCCGGACGTCCGCTCCGGGGGACACTCAGTGAGGAGAGGACAGGACGGGACCGCGGACGGCGGTCCGGTGAGCGCCGCCGTCCCGGCGCCCGGCGAGGGCCCCCGCGAGGGCGGAGCATGAGCCGCCGCGTCCTGTGCCTGCGGCACGGGCAGACGTTGTGGAACGTCGAGCGCCGTTTCCAGGGGCACACCGACATCCCGCTCGACGAGACCGGCCTGGCCCAGGCGGCCCGCGCCGCCTCGATGCTCGCCACGCTCCGTCCCGAGCTCATCGTCTCCTCCAATCTCCAGCGGGCCGCCGGCACCGCACAGGCGCTGGCCCGCCTCACCGGCCTCGACGTGGCCGTGGACGAGGACCTGCGCGAGCGCGGCGGCGGTGAGTGGGAGGGCCTGACCCGCGAGGAGATCGCCTCGGGCTGGCCCCGCGAGTTCGCCGCCTGGGAGGCCCCCGGGGGTGAGGACGTCGGCGACGTCGCCAAGCGGGTCTCGGCGGCGGTGCGCCGCTGGGCCGAGCAGGTCGGCCCCGACGGGCTGCTGGTCGTGGTCTCCCACGGCGCCGCGATCCGGCTCGGCATCGCCATGCTGATGGGCCTGCCCCAGCAGCACTGGCCCGCCCTGGGCAGCCTGGGCAACTGCTCCTGGTCCGTGCTGGAGGAGGGGCGCAAGGGCTGGCGCCTGCTGGAGCACAACGCCGGCACCCTGCCGGAGCCGGTCCAGAGCGACGACGACCCCGAGGCCGCCCCGGCCTGACCGCGCGCACGGCTCGCATCCCCGGGTGACGGGCGCGGGCCGTACGGTCGCCGATTAGGTGAACGGGCGGTTGTGCCTATATGCTTCCGGAGCGCCGCAACGAGAGCACTCGGAGCGGTGACCAGGGGCTATGGCGCAGTTGGTAGCGCGCTTCCATGGCATGGAAGAGGTCTGGGGTTCGAATCCCCATAGCTCCACTCCGGCTGTTCCCGCGGACGGCCTGATGGATGTCGACGAGATCCCGTCCGATCACCTCGATCGGACGGGATCTCGTCGTTTTCCGGTCACCCCCCGGCCCGCCGGGAGAACCGCGGGGCGGCCTCGCCGTCGAGGCGGCCCGGCGGCAGGCGCCGTCCGCACAGGACGAGCAGGAGGTCCTGCGCGAGGCCGCGGACCGGTGCCCCCGTACCGTGACTCCAGTCGAGGTCGGTCGCCCGCAGCGCGACCCCCGTCAGATCGGTCCCGAAGAAGGCGAGGTTCTTCGGCCGCATCCCGGCCAGCACCACGGCGACCCGCTCCGGGGGGACCAGGCGGTCGAGGCCCAGCCCCACCGTGATGTCGAGTCCGTGGATGACGTCGTGCGAGAGCGCCCCCCGGACGCCTCCGCCGGGAGGGGTCCAGGGGTGCGCGACGTTGTCCCGCAGCGAGGCCAGCAGCTTCTCGGGCGGCAACTCGGCGGCGTCGCGGCGCGCGCACCGGTCGGCCATGCGATTGATGTCTCCGCGGGCCTTCACCAGCTCCGCCAACGTCCGCCGGAGCGAGGTCCGGAAGGGCATCGTCGTGTGGGCCACCACCTCGCGCACCCGCCAGCCGTCGCACAGCGTGGGCGCGTCCCACTGCTCCGGCCGGAGGCCGGCGAGCAGGTCCGCCTGCTCGCGGCGTTCCGCCGCCACCTCGGCCCGGAGAAGGTCTTCGGTCATCACATGCCTCCTGTCCGGCGCACAGACCGCTGTGCGCCCTCCACCTGGGTACGGGCGCGGAGCCGGAAACTCATCGGTGGGGCGGGAACTCATCGGTGGGGCGGGAACCCGTCGGTCGCCGCCGTGATGTGTCGGCGGTGACGCGTAGGGTCGGGGCGTGGTGGAGACAGCGGTCGGCGAAGCGGCCCGGTTCGAGCCGTTCCGGGGTGAACTGGTCGGTTACTGTTACCGGTTGCTCGGGTCCGGGTTCGAGGCCGAGGACGCCGTTCAGGAAACGCTCCTGCGGGCCTGGCGGTCGTCCGGCCGCTACGACGAGCGGCGGGCCTCGCCGCGGACGTGGCTCTACAGCATCGCCACCAACGTCTGCCTCGACATGCTGCGCAGCGCGCAGCGCCGGGCGCTGGCCATGGATCTCAGCCGGGCGGCGGACGCCGGGGCGGACATCGGCGCGCCGCTCCCGGAGGGGGCGTGGGTCCAGCCGGTTCCGGACGGCCTCGTGCTGCCCGCGGACGGCGATCCGGAGGAGACGGCCGTGCGGCGCGAGACGATCCGCCTGGCGTTCATCGCCGCGCTCCAGCACCTGCCGCCCCGGCAGCGGGCCGTGCTGATCCTGCGCGATGTCCTGGCCTGGAAGGCCGAGGAGGTGGCGCACCTGCTGGAGACCACCGTCGCGTCGGTGACCAGCGCGCTGCAGCGGGCGAGGGCGACGCTCAGGGCGATCGACACCGTGCCGGGCGAGCCGTTCCGGCCGTCCGATCCGGCCCAGCGCGAGCTGCTCGCCCGTTACTGCGCCGCGTTCGAGCGCCACGACGTCGCCGCGCTCGTGGCCCTGCTGCACGAGGACGCCACGATGTCGATGCCTCCCTTCGCCTGGTGGCTCCGCGGCCGCGACCGGATCAGGCCGGCGCTGCTGGATCCGGAGGCGTCCTGCGCGGGCGCGCGCCTCGTCCCGGTCCCGGCGAACGGCTCGCCGGCGTTCTGGCAGCTGCGGCCCGGCCCCGACGGCGCCTACGCCCCCTTCGCGCTGGTCCTCCTCGACGTGTCCGAGGGGCTGATCGGCGGCATCACCACCTACCTCGACGCCGAGCGGCTGATCCCGCTCTTCGGCGCCCCGGTCGTCCCCCCTCCGGCAACGGAATGATCTATGGGATTGGCGATATGCCTATATAAATCGGGATAATCGGTGCCATGCGGTTCGGCGTTCTGGGCGCGGTGGAAGTGCGGGGTGCCGACGGCGAGGCGGTCGCGGTGGGCGGGCCCCGGGTCCGCGCGCTGCTCGCGATGCTGGCGGTCGAGGCCGGGCGGCTGGTCACCGCGGAACGCCTGATCTACGGCCTGTACGGCGACGAGCCGCCGGCCAACGCCGCCAACGCCCTCCAGTCGCAGGTCTCCCGGCTCCGTCAGCAGCTGCGGCGGGCCGGCGCGGTCGAGGGGCACCCGGCGGGCTACCGGCTCGTCGCGGCGGCCGAGGACGTCGACGCCCACCGGTTCGAGCGGCTGGCGCTCGCGGGACGGCGCGCCCTGGCCGCGGGCGACCCCGCGGACGCGGCGGCGCTCCTGCGGGACGCGCTCGGCCTGTGGCGGGGGCCGGCGTTCGCGGACGCAGGCGAGGCCCCGTTCGCGGAAGGGCACGCCGCGAGGCTGGAGGAGCTGCGCCTGGGCGCCGTCGAGGACCGGATCGAGGCCGAGCTGGCCATGGGCGAGCACCGGACGCTGGTCGGAGAGCTCCGGGACCTGGTGACCGCCCACCCGCTTCGGGAGCGGACGCGCGGGCAGCTCATGCGGGCGCTGTACGGCAGCGGCCGCCAGGCCGAGGCCCTGGCCGCCTACGAGGAGGCCCGGCAGGCCCTCGCCGAGGAACTCGGCGCGGATCCCGGGCCTGATCTCGCGGCCCTGCACCTGGCGATGCTCCGGGCCGACCCCTCGCTCGCCGCCCCCGCGGGCGGCGCGGGACGGGCGGCCGGGGTGCGCCCTGCGCCGGGTGATGCGGACCGGGCGGCCGAGGTGAGGTTTTCGCGGGGAGACGGGGAGCCGGTCGCCGGGACGAGCCCTTCGCCGGGTGATGCGGGCCGGGCGGCTGCGGCGGGCTCCGCGCCGGAAAGCGCGGAGCGGGTCGCGGAGACGGGGACCGCCCCGCTCACCCCGGGCACGCGTCCCGGCGCGGAGGGAGCCGGTGATCCGGGGGCCGAGGGCGGGACCGCGGTCGCGGGCGGCCCGCGTGCCGGACTCCCCGCGCAGCTCACGAGCTTCGTCGGGCGAGGAGAGGAACTGACGCGGGTCGGCGCCCTGCTCGACGGGGGAAGGCTCGTCACGCTCACCGGGCCCGGGGGAGCGGGCAAGACCCGGCTGGCGCTGGAGGCGGCGGGACGGGCGTCCGGCGAGGTCCGCTTCGCCGACCTGTCCGCGGTCACGGACGGGGCCGAGGTCCCCCAGACGGTGCTCGGCGCGCTCGGCCTGCGGGAGGCCGGAATCGCGCCGCCGATGCCCGGCCGCCCCACCCCGGATGCCGTCGAGCGGATGGTGGCGGCGCTCACCGGCCGGGAGGCCCTGCTCATACTGGACAACTGCGAGCACGTGGTCGACGCCGCCGCCGCGCTCGCCGCCCGGCTGCTGGGCGCCTGCCCCCGGCTGAGGATCCTGGCCACCAGCCGGGAAGCGCTCGGCATCACCGGTGAGAACCTCTACCCGCTCGCCTCCCTGCGGCTGCCGCCTCCCGGGGCGTCCCCGCAGGACGCGCTCGGTTATCCCGCGGTGCGGCTGTTCGTCGACCGGGCGACGGCGGTCCGGCCGGACTTCGTCCTGCGCGGCGCCGACGCCGGGACCGCGGTGCGCATCTGCCGGGCACTGGACGGCCTGCCGCTGGCCATCGAGCTGGCCGCGGCCCGGCTGCGCTCGCTGACCCTGACCGAGGTCGCCGCCCGGCTCGACGACCGCTTCGGACTGCTCTCACGCGGCAGCCGCACCGCCCAGCCGCGCCACCGCACCTTGCGCGCGGTGGTGGAGTGGAGCTGGGAACTGCTGGACGAGGCCGAGCGCGGGCTGGCGCGGCGATTGACGGTCTTCGCCGGTGGGGCCACGCTGGAGACGGCCACGGCGGTGTGCGCGGCCGGCGACGCCGACGACGCGGCCGGTCCCGGCGGCATCACCGGTCCGGATGGTGTGGCCGATTCGGACGGTGTGGACGGTTCCGGAGGCATGACCGGTCCGGATGGTGCGTCTGATCCCCATGGCATGGCCGACACCGATGACGTCTTGGCCTCGCTGGTGGACAAGTCGCTGGTGGAGGTGGCCGGGGGCCGGTACCGGATGCTGGAGACGATCCGCGCCTTCTGCGCCGGGCAGCTCGCCGCGGCCGGGGAGGCCGAGCGGCTGCGCCGGGCCCACGCCGACCACTTCCTCGCTCTGGCGCTGCGCGCCGGGCCGTACCTGCTCGGCGCCGAGCAACTGGAGTGGCTGGCCCGGCTGGACGCCGAGCGGGACAACCTGCACGCCGCGCTGCGCCGTACGGTCGAGGACGCCGACGTCGAGCGGGCGCTGCGCCTGCTCGCCGCGCTGATGCCGTACTGGTGGCTGCGCGGGTTGCGCAGCGAGGGCGCGGCGCTGGCCCGGGAGCTCGCCCGGCTGGTCGGCACGCGGGTCCCGGCGGGGCTGGAGGAGGAGTACGCCGTGTGCGTCCTCAGCATCGCCTCGAGCGGGTCCCGTGCCGAGTTCGACGACCATCTGCGCGTCGCCGTCGACGCCGTGCTCGCCGCCGGGCGACCGCCCCGGCAGCCGTTCGTGACCATGCTGTGGGGCATGGCCATGGGCGTCCCCGACGTCGACTCCCTGAACCCGGTGACCGATCACCGTTTCCTGGTCGGCTCGGACCCCTGGAGCCAGGCGCTCGGTCATGTCGGCGACGGGCTGGTTCTGCTGTACGGCGGGCAGGTCGGCGATGCCGAGCGGGAGCTGTCCACGGCGCTCGACGGGTTCCGCGCGGCCGGAGAGCGGTGGGGTCTCTCGGTGGCCCACGCCGAGCTGGCCAGGATCGCTGAGATGCGCGGCGACTTCGGCCGGGCCCTGGCCCTGGTCGATGAGAGCATCGCGGCCTCTCGCGAGCTGGGCGCGGATGACGACGTGGCGGAACGGCTGTGCCTGCGGGCGTCCCTGCGCGCGTGCACCGGCGACGACGAGGGCGCGCGCCGGGACGGCGAGCACGCGATGGAGATCGCCCGCGGGGCGGGGGCGGCGGACGCGCTCGCCCAGGCGGGGCGCGTCCTGGGCCGTCTGGCCCGGACCCGGGGCGATCTCGCCGAGGCGCGTCGATGGCTGGAGACGGCTCTGGCGGCGTGTCCGGAGGGCTGGTTCGGGTTCGAGGAGACCCGCGCTCTCATCATGATCGAGCTGGGGCTGACGGCGGAGGCCGGGGGAACCGCCGCCACCGCGCTGAGCTGGTACCGCAGGGCGCGGACCACGGCCGCCAGGCACCAGGACATGGGGATGCTGGCGACGCTGGCCGAGGCGCTCTCCGGCGTCGCGCTGCTGGACGGCGACGGGAATCGCGCGGCGCTGCTGCTCGGGGCGGGGACGGCGCTGCGCGGGACGGCGATCGTCGCGGACGCCGATGTGGCGCGGCTGACGGCGGCGGCCCGCGTCCGGCTCGGTGACGCGGTGTTCGAGAAGACCTTCGCGCGGGGCGCGTCGATGACCCGCGAGGAGGCCCTCGCCCTGCTCGGCGCGTAGCGCCGACCGCGACCCCGGTCTTCGCGACCGCGGCCCGCGCCCGAGAGCCGGGCATGCGAGGCGTTTTCGCCGTGATGCGGGCGCCCGGGATCGGCTAGGGAGTCCGGGCCGCGCGCGACCAGCGGGAACGGCCCAGCTTCCGGGCCGCGCCCGGCCACCGGTTGCGGACCAGTCTCCGGGTGGCGCGCGGCGTGCGGTCCCGGCGGTCGGTGCGGAACCACAGCTGCACTCTGGCGCCGCCGAGGGAGGAGCGGTCGACCCGCAGGTCGCCGCCGGAGGACTCGGCGAGCTGGCGGGCGATGTCCAGGCCCAGCCCGGTGGAGCCCGAGCCGCTGGCCCCGCGCCGCAGCGCCGCCTCGGGGTCCGGGATGCCGGGACCGCCGTCGGCGACCAGGATGCCGACCGTGCCGGCGCCCTGGTGCAGGGTCACGGTGAACGCCGCGCCCTGCGGGGTGTGCCGGAACACGTTGCCCAGCAGGGCGTCCAGCACCGCGCTCAGCTCGGTGGCCGCGACCGGGACCCGGACGGGCGCCTCCGCGCCGATCAGCTCCCACCGGCGGTGCTGGTCGTCGGCCAGGGCGGACCAGAAGGTCAGCCGCTCGCGCAGCACCTCGGCCGCGTCGCAGGAGACGAACTCCGGCGCGCGCGAGGGCTCCCGGGCCGCCGCGATGATCTGGTCCACCTCGGTCTCCAGCCGGCTGAGGGAGTGCCGGCTCTGCTCCGCCTCGGGCCCCAGGTGGTCGAGGCTGAGCCGGAGCGCGGTCAGCGGCGTGCGCAGCCGGTGCGACAGGTCGGCCGCCATCTCCCGCTCGGCGGCGAGCAGCTGGACCACGTGCTCGGCCATGGTGTTGAACGCCTCGCCGGCGGCGACCAGCTCGGGCGGGCCCTCCGGCTTGATGCGGACGGTGAGGTCCCCGGCGCCCAGCGCGCTCGCCGCCCGGCCCAGGCGGCGGGCCGAGCGCACCACCCGGATGCCGAGCCGGTCGGCGACCAGCACCGATCCGGCGACCAGCACCACCGCCACCCCGGTGAGGACGGCCCAGGAGGAGGTGACGCCCCGGGTGAGCTCCTGCGCGGGCACGAAGACCTCGATGACCACGGTCCGGTCGCCGTCCAGGGCGACCGGGCGCAGCAGGAGGTACCCGCTGTCGGTCTCGGCGGTGACGGCGCGGTTGAGCCGGGAGACAGCGGCCACGGTCTGGACGGGGGCGCGGGCGGTGCCGACCGTTCCGCCGCCCGGCAGGTGCAGGGCGATGCGGTCCTGCGCTCCGGTGCTGGCCAGGGCGTGCGGGAGCCGGTCCGGGTTCACGGTGATCGCCAGGACCGGGACGAGCGCGGACGCCTGCCGTTCGGCCTCGGTCATGGCCCTGGCCGTCGCGCCCTCCTTGACGAAGATCCCCAGGGGGACGAGGAAGGCCAGGGCGATCATCGACGCCCCGGCGAGCGCGAGCAGGGCGAGGGTCCGTCTCACGGCGGCGCCACCAGCATGACGCCGACCCCCCGGACGGTGTGGAGATACCTCGGGGCCGAGGCGCTCTCGCCGAGCTTGCGGCGCAGCCACGACAGATGCACGTCGATGGTCTGGTCGTCGCCGTAGGACTGCTTCCACACCTCGGTGAGCAGTTCCTTGCGGGAGACCACCCGGTCGGCCCGCGCGGCCAGGTACGCCAGCAGGTCGAACTCCCGGCGCGTCAGCGTGAGCGGTGCGCCGCTCACGGTGGCCTCACGCCGGTTCAGGTCCACCGCGAGCTCGCCCACGTGCAGCACCTGCGGCGGACTCGCGCTCCGCGCCCGCCGGAGCACCGCGTCCAGCCGGGCGTTCAGGTGGTCGCCGGAGAACGGCTTGACCAGGTAGTCGTCCGCCCCCGCCTCCAGCAGACGGACGATCTCCGCCTCGTTGTCCCGGGCCGTCGCCACGATGACCGGGACGTTCGAGACACTGCGGATCATCTTCAGCGCCTCCGACCCGTCCAGATCGGGCAGGCCGAGATCGAGGATCACCGCATCCGGAGGATTCTGGGTGATCTCCCGTAACGCGTCGAGAGCCCGCCCCGCGCTGCGCACGGCATGCTGGCGCCTGCTCAGTTCCTGGATGATCGCGGAGCGCACATACTCGTCGTCTTCCACCACGAGAACGGTCGCCATGAGAGGTAACCGTAGTGAATAAAGAGACATTTGGGGTAATAATTCACCGCATGCGGCAGACGCTTGGTTTCATCGCGGTGTGGTTCGGCGCTACGGTCATGGCGATCTCGATCGCCTGGTTCGGCGTCCGGGACGTGCTGCACAGCGGGGTCTTCGACGATGTGACGATCGGCCCCCTCGGCGCCGCGGACGGCAGGAACGGCGCCGCGCCGCCGCCCTCCTGGCCGCCGATCGACCCGGTGGAGCTCGTCGGCACGCCGACCTCCTCCTCGAGTCCGACGGGCACCGCCTCGCCCGATCCCGAGGCCACCCGGCCCGGGCCGCAGGGCACCGGCGGCCCCGCCACTCCCCGGCCCTCCTCCAGCCGGTCTTCCACCTCCGCCAAGTCGACCTCGGCTCCCACGCGGACCACCGTGGCCCCCAAGCCGGCCCAGACCACCGCCGGTCCCAAGGCGACCCAGACCGCCGCGGCCGCCAAGGCCACGCAGAGCACTCCCAGGCCGACCCAGACCACCGCCAGCCCCAAGGCCACGCAGACCAGTGCGGCTCCCAAGCCGACCCAGACCACCGCCAGCCCCAAGGCCACGCAGACCACGCAGGCGGCGACGTCCCAGAACGTGCGGGTGGTGCGGGTCAAGGGAGGGACGGTCTCCTTCACCATCCAGAACGGCGTCTGCCGGCTGGTCTCCGCCGCGCCCAACGCCGGTTACCAGACCAAGATCGCGCAGAACGACGGCTGGATCCGGGTGGACCTGGTCCAGGGCGACCACGGTTCGGCCGCCTTCTGCATCGGTCACGAGAACCGCACGGACTCCTGGGAGTACTGACCCGCGGAAGGCGCCGGTCTCCGCAGCGCTGCGGGCTCCACACGGATTCCGCGGGGTCCGGGTGATGCGGGCTCTACGCGGGTTCGGCCGGTTCCGCGGGCTCGGTGAGCTCGCGGAGCCGTGTTCCCGCCTCCGTGATCTGATCCTCGTTGAAGACCGCGATGCCGTACGACTCCAGCAGGGCCGCCGTGACGCCACGGCCGGGCAGGCGGCGGCCGCGGAAGGCCCCGTCGTAGATGGTCAGGCTGCCGCAGGAGGGGCTGCCCTCCTTCAGGATGGCGATCTTGACGTCGGAGGATCTGGCGACCGCGAGCGCGGCCTGGGCCCCGGCGAGGAACGGCCGGGTGACGTCGCCGCCGTCGGCGGTCAGCACCCTGGCGGCGCCGGTGAGCACGGCCGCCCCGTCCGCGCCGCCCTCGATCTCGGCGGCCGGGCGGGGCACGGGCAGCCCGCCCTCGACCTCCGGGCAGAACGGGATCAGCCGGCCCTCGTGCCGCCAGGTGGCCAGCAGCGCGTCGCCGCTCGTCTTGGCGGCCCCGTCGTAGCGGACCTTCCGCCCCATCAGGCAGGCGCTCACCAGGATTCTCTCCATGGTCCAAGCCTATGCGCCTCGGATCGGAGGGCGGGGAGAGCGGGCAGTACCCTACCTCTCATGTCCGCAAACCTTCTGATGTCCCGATGATCGGCCCGCTCGCGACCGGTCTGATCGTCCTGGCGCTGCTGATCGCGGTGGTCAGCCTGCTGACGACGGCGCTGAACAAGGCGATGGGCAACGTGCTCCTCATCGCGCTCGGCGTGCTGGAGATCGGTCTCCTCGTTCAGGCGGGGTTCCTGATCGCCGCGCTGGTGCGGGGAGAGGGGCCGGCGGAGACGGCCACGCTGATCGGTTATACGGCGGGGACCGTGGTGATCCCGCCGATCGCGGCCTTCTGGGGGGTCGGTGAGCGCTCCCGCTGGGGTCCGGCCGTGATCGCGGTCGCGGGTTTCGCGATTCCGGGCATGGTCGGCCGGATGTTGCAGCTCTGGCAGGGGTTGGGATGAGCGGGGGAGACCGCATGAACGAGCAGGGCGGGCGCGTGGAGGGGCACGCGGAGGGGCGCGTGGACGAGCGCGGCTCCTCGGCGGAGGCCGCGCCTTCCGTCGGCGCCGGGCCGGGCCGGGTTCTGGTCGCGGTCTACGGGGTCTTCGCCCTCGCCGCCGGGGCCAGGGCGGCCGTGCAGATCGCGCGGCAGTTCGACGAGGCCCCGCTGGCCTACTCGTTGTCGGCCTTCGCGGCCGTGGTCTACCTCCTGCTGGCGGTGGCCATGGCCAGGGGGAACCGTACGGTGGCGCTGGCGGCCTGCGGCATCGAGCTGGCCGGGGTGCTCGTCGTGGGCACGTTCAGCCTGCTGGACCCCGAGGCGTTCCCGAAGGCCACGGTCTGGTCCGGCTTCGGGAGCGGTTACGTGTTCATCCCGCTCGTCCTGCCGCTGCTCGGCCTTTTCTGGTTGTCGCGCCGGCGGGCCGGCTAGCCGATGGAGGGCGCGTTGCGGCTGAGGTGTTAGGCCCGCGCCGAACCGGGCAGTGCTGCCTTCCCGATCCCAACAGGAAGGGCAGGACTGTGAGCAGCATCGAGCACTCCATCGACGTGAACGTGCCGATCAGGACGGCCTACAACCAGTGGACCCAGTTCGAGAGCTTTCCCGAGTTCATGGAAGGCGTCGAGTCGGTCAAGCAGCTGAACGACACGCGCACGGCGTGGATCGTGGAGATCGCCGGAGTCCGCCGCGAGTTCGAGGCGGAGATCACCGAGCAGCACCCCGACGAGCGGGTGGCCTGGAAGTCGCTGGACCGGCCGCACCAGTCGGGCGTGGTGACCTTCCACCACCTCACGCCGGACACGACCCGTGTCACGCTCCAGCTGGAGTACGACCCGGAGGGCTTCGCCGAGACGGCCGGTGACTGGCTGCAGATCGTCCGCATCCGGGTCCGCGGCGATCTGGAGCGGTTCAAGACGTTCATCGAGGCGCGCGGCGCCGAGACCGGCGGCTGGCGCGGGGACGTCCCCGGCCCGCAGGACCGCGGGTCCGGGCCGCTCCCCGGCGACCAGTTCCCGCCCACCTCCGGCCGGCAGCTCTGATCTGACGTCCGCCGGGAGCCCGGGCTTCCTCTCTGTCAGTGGAGAGGGACCCGGGCTTTCACATTGTCAGAAGTCGGCCGCGCGACCACGGGTCAGGAACAAACAAGCATTTCAGTCCTGTTATGGTTAACGTCATCCAATCATCCCATGAATCTGTGACGGAGGACTGAACCCGCATGAGCGTGCTCACCCAGGAAACCCGGGGCCGCACGGAAGGAACGACAGGGACACGATCCCTCGCCTGGCTCCTCGTGCTGGGAATCGTCCTCGCCGCACTGAACCTGCGCACCGCCGTGGCCAGCGTCGGGCCGGTCCTCGACCACATCGCGGCGGGCCTGGGCATGTCCGGCGCCGGGGTCGGGCTGCTCACCACGCTGCCCGTCCTCATCTTCGCCACGGTCGGCGCGGTCACCCCGGCGATGGCCAGGAGGGCCGGCGAGCACCGCCTGCTGCTGCTCGCCCTGGTCGCCCTCGGCGCGGGCCTGCTGATCCGCGCGATGGTGGACTCGGCCGAGGTCTTCCTCTTCAGCAGCGCCCTGGCGCTGTCCGGGGGAGCGGTGGGCAACGTCCTCATCCCCACCCTGATCAAGCGCCACTTCCCGGGCCGGGCCGGGACCATGACCACCGTCTACACCACGGCCCTGGCGGTCGGCACGATGCTCGCCGCCGCGGCGACCGTGCCGATCGAGCGGGCCGCCGACGGCAACTGGCACGTCGCGCTGGGCGTGTGGGCGGCGCTGGCCGCCGTGGCCGTGATCCCCTGGCTGGCCCTGCTGCGCAGCGCGCCGGAGGCGGGCTCCGGCGCCGGGACCCTCGGCATGGGGGCGCTGGTCCGCAGCAAGCTGGCCTGGGCGGTCACCGGCTACTTCGGAGCCCAGAGCATGGTGGCCTACATCATGTTCGGCTTCCTGCCCATGATCCTCATCGACGGCGGCCTCACCACCGGTCAGGCCGGGCTGCTGCTGGGCGTGTTCACCGCGATCGGCATCCCGGTCTCCATGATCGTGCCGTCGGTGGCCGCCAGGTTCGCCGACCAGCGGCCCGCGGTGGCGGCGTTCGCGGCGTTCTACGTGACCGGCTTCCTGGGCCTGTGGCTGGCCCCGGTCTCCTGGGCCTGGGCCTTCGTGGCCCTGGTCGGGATCGGGATGGGGTCCTTCCCGCTGGCGCTGACCATGCTCGCGCTGCGCACCCGGATCCCCGAGGCCACCGCCGCGCTCTCCGCCTTCGGGCAGAGCGCCGGGTACCTCATCGCGGGCGCCGGCCCGCTGGTCGTCGGCGTGATGCACGAGGCGACCGGCGGCTGGACGGCGCCGTTCCTACTGCTGTTCGCGGTGGTCGCGGTGCAGCTGGCCGTCGGCCTGTACGCCGGCCGCGCCCGCTACCTGGAGGACGAGCGGGCGCCGTCCCGCTGACGTCCGCCGGAGCGGCACACCCGTGCGGTGGTACGGCCTGCGTCTCCTCGGGGGCGACGCAGGCCGTACCGGCGTCGGGGAAGGCCGCAGCGGCGTCGGGCGAGGACCGTGCTGAGAGGATGGGCAGATGAAGATCGAGACATCGACGCTGGTCACCTATCCCGCGGGGGAGACCGGAGGGCGCTCGGCCGTCGTGGGGGTCGTGCCGGTGGGGGACCGGTACGGAGTGATCGTCGCCGAGACCCCGTTCCACCCCCTCGACCACACCTGGCCGGACCAGCCCGCCGACACCGGCACGATCGGCGGGGCCGCGGTCGCCGACTGCGTCACCGGGGCCGTGCGGGACGGCGAGGAGACCGTCCACCTCGGCGCGGACATCCCGGTCCGCCGGGGCGAGCCCGGCTGGAGCTGGCTCGTCGTCCACATCACCGGCGCGCCCCTGGAGGGGGAGGTCGATCTGGTGGTGGACGCCGGGCGCCGCCGCGCCCTGTCGGCCGGGCACACCGCCTGCCACCTGGCCGCCCTCGCGCTCAACTCCGCGCTGGCCGACCGCTGGCGCAAGGAGGCGCCCGCCGACGGGCTGGGCAGCCCCGACTTCGACCGGACCGCCATCACCTCCTCGCGGATCGAGCCGTACGGCAGCCGCGACGTCTACCGGCTGGGCAAGTCCCTGCGCCGCAAGGGCTTCACCGCCGACGGCCTGGCCGAGGACCTCCCCGAGATCGCCCGGCGGGCCGGGGACCGGCTCAAGGAGTGGATCGCGGCCGACGCCCCGGTCCGGATCGACAGTCCGGGAGCCGAGCTGACCGCGCGCCGCGCCTGGCACTGCGGCCTGCCCGAGGGCGAGGTGACCATCCCCTGCGGGGGCACCCACCTGTCCCGCACCTCCGAGCTCGGCGCGGCCGCCGTCACCCTGGAGCTGTCGGCGGACGGCTCCGAGCTGACCATGATCACCACCGTCTCCCCGCCCTGACCCGCGCGCCCGGGAGAGGAGGGCGGGCCGCCACCGGTGAGGGGAGGGTCAGGCCGCCACCGGCGAGCCGACGGCGCGCAGCGCCGCCCGCGCCGCGGCCAGGGCGCTGTGCGTGGAGACCTCGCTGAGCATGCCGGGGGCCGCGACCGCGTCACCGGCCAGCCAGACGCCGTCGCCCCGGTCGATCGCCGGGCGGTCCCGCCAGGAGAAACCGGGCAGGTCCAGGGCGCCGCTGCGGCCGTTGGACACGGCCTCCCGCCGCCAGGTGGTGCGCTCCCGCCGGCCGGGCAGTGCGAGATCGGCCAGGCGCTCCAGCCGGGCGAGCCCCTCGGCCTTCGTCTCACCCGCCCGCAGCGGCATCTCCAGCTGCGCGAGCGTGTGCCCGGCGGGGGCGAGGGTGCGGTCGGCCAGGCTGTACTGCTCGACGAACCCGCCCTCGTCCAGGTCCGAGGCGATGAACACGTCCTTCGGGCTCCGGGTGAGTCCGAGGTCGAGCAGGACCGCCCGGCCGCTCTCCCAGCGCAGGGACTCGTCGCCCAGCAGGGTCCTGGCCGCGTCCAGCGAGGTCGCGACGATCACGGGGGTGTCCTCCGGCAGGCGGTCCACCCGCGCGCCGGTCTCGATCCGCACGCCGAGCCCGCGGGCGTGGCCGGCCATCCGGTCGACCACCTTCTGCCAGCCGCCGACGACGTAGCGCGGGGCCGGGTACTGCGGCGAGCTCGCCCGCAGCGCCCGCTCCCAGACGAACGCGGCCGACAGCCGTCCGGGGTCGGCGTCGTAGGTGATGACGCCGACGAGCCCGCAGGCCGCCCGCATCGCCTCCGCGCCGAACCGCTCCGTGGCCCAGCTCCGGAAGTCCCGGTCCACCGGGGCCACCGTCTTCCGCTTGGTGAGCGCGTTCACCAGCGACCAGGGAGGGGTCAGGGTCAGGCGGCCGCCGTACCGGAACCGGGCCCGCGCGATCTCGCCGAGCGTCGGCTTGCGGAACGGCTGGACCAGCTTCCGGGCCGCCATCCAGCGCCACGGCCCGCCGTCGGAGTAGAAGACGTGCGTGCCGTCATTGGCGATGTACGGCGCGGCGGACGAGCGGGCCCGCCCGCCCAGTGCCCGGTGGGCCTCGTGGAGGGTGACGGCGGCGCCGCCCTCGGCGCACGCGATGGCCGCGGTCAGCCCGGCGAGGCCGCCACCGATGATGGTGATTTCTCGTCTCATGCCCCCACGACGCAGCCGGCGGAGACATTCGTGACATCGTTTCGCGATCAGAGGCGGGCGAGTTTCTCCGGATTGGAGACGAGGTAGATCGTCTCGATCAGCCCGTCGCTGATGACCAGGGAGAACAGCGTGATCGGCCGTCCGCCGGCGGTCACCACGGCTGCCGGAGCGCCGTTGACCTCGGGGAACTCCACGGCGATGCCGTCGGCCGCCGCGACGCCGATGGAGTCCAGGAACCGCTGGGCGCCCGCCTCGCTCGCGATCGAGACGAGCAGGCGCGCGACCTTCCGGGCGCCGGCGACGGTCCGCAGCGGGGCCTTGGCCTTCCCGCCGCCGTCGCCCACCAGGGTGGCGTCGGCGGCGAGCATCGAGATGAGCCCCTCCAGGTCCCCGCCCGCGGCGGCGCCGACGAAGCGCTCGGTGATCTCACGGCGCCGGGCCCGGTCCACGTCGAAGCGGGGACGCCGCTCCTCGACATGCCGCTTGGCCCGGCGGCCGAGCTGCCGGGCGGCCGCCTCGCCGCGCCCGATCGCCTCGCCGATCTCCGCGTACGGCAGGCCGAACGCCTCCCGCAGCACGAACACCGCCCGCTCCAGCGGGGACAGCGTCTCCAGGACCACCAGCAGCGCCAGCTCCACCGACGTGGTCAGCTCGACCCGATCGTCCACACCGAGGGTCGTGGCGACCGGCTCGGGCAGCCACTCCCCGACGTACGACTCCCGCCGGGCCCCGATCCGCCGCAACCGGTCGACGGACAGCCGCGTGGTCACCCTGATCAGGTAGGCCCGGTCGTTCTCGACGGCGTCGGCGTCCACACCCGACCAGCGCAGCCACGCCTCCTGCACGACGTCCTCGGCATCGGCGGCGCTGCCCAGGATCCGGTAGGCGACCCCGGTCAGCAGATCACGGTGTTCCTCGAAGCGCTCGACGGTCATAGAAGAAGAGACGTATCACGGACCCTTCGGCGTGACACAGTCCCGGAACGGGAATCTCCGGCATCTCACCCCGCACCGGCCGGGCACGGGATCGATGGCGCGAGACGGGCTCGGAGTCGGCTAGGATTTTCCCAGTGCCGCGCTCCGCAGAGGGCGCGTCACCCACCGCAAGGGGCTATGGCGCAGTTGGTAGCGCGCTTCCATGGCATGGAAGAGGTCTGGGGTTCGAATCCCCATAGCTCCACAGCGGGCCGTTCTTGAAATGGTCTGAAGCACGTTGACGAGATCCCGCCGATCGCCTCGATCGGACGGGATCTCGTCGTTTCTCCGGATGGTGTGACCGTCGGCGGGCTCTTGCGAGCGGGTGCGGCGGCCGTGGAGAAGGGCGCCGGCGGTGTGCGGTCACTGCGGGCGCAGCACGCTTAGCTTCAGACGATCAACGCAACGCTGCTGGTGGATGAGTGGATCGTGGCTCGGATGGGTCCGCCGGGAATGTCGGACGCGATGAAAGAGGACTTGTGTCGGCGGTGGCGCGCCGGTGACTCCATCAGCATGATCTCCCGGGCACTGGGCAAGCCCCCCGGGGTCGGTTTTCACGGTGCTGAAGCACCATGGCGGCATCGCGCCGGCCGAGCGAATACCGTGCGGTCGCCGCCGAGTAACGCGCTCAACAGCAGGTACGTCGCCCGAAACCGTCGGCGCTGCAGGACAATCCGGTGCTGCGCCGGCTGGTGATCGAACTGCTCGGCAACGAATGGTCCCCGGAGCAGATCGTGGGGCATCTACGGCTGATGCACGCCGGCAACCCGCTCATGCGGATCAGCCACGAGAGCATCTACCGCGTGATCTACACGACCCGGTGGAAGCTGATCCCGCGTGAGCTGCGCACCAAGCTGCGTACGGGCCGTCCCATCGGCAAGAGCAAGAAGAACACGGTCAAGGGCCAGTGGCGTTCCCAGATCACCGGGGCACGGCCGATCGAGGAGCACGCCCCCTCGACCCACCACGACGTGTTCGGCGATCACGATGCCGCGCGGTTGGAACTCCTCACCCGGTTTCGGGCTAGTAGGGGGTGACATCCGATGAGAAAGGCGTACATGGCCCCCCTTGATGCGACCTACCAGGAACGGGACGACGCATCATTGGTCGCTGCGTCCCTGAACGACCCCCGCTGCTTCGGTGAGCTGTTCCGGCGGCACGCTCCACCGCTGCACCGGTACGCGGCCCGCCGCCTCGGCGGCGACCTCGCCGACGACATCGTGGCGGAGACGTTCCACCAGGCCTTCCGCGGCCGGGAAGGATACGACTCCACCCGGGGCGACGTGCGAGCCTGGCTGTGGCGGATAACCACCAACCTGATCCGCCGCCACCACAGATCGGAGACCCGGTTCTACCGGGCGCTAGCCCGTACCGGCGTCGACCCGGTGCTGGAGGGCCACGCCGACGTGGTCGCCGACCGCGTCACGGCCGCTGCGGAGACCGTCCGTTTGTCAGCCGCCCTGGCGGGCCTGCGCAAGGAGGACCGCGACGTTCTTCTCCTGACCGCCTGGGGTGAGCTGACCTACCAGCAGGTCGCCGACGTCCTGGGCCTCCCCGTGGGCACCGTGCGCTCACGGGTCAACCGAGCCCGGACCAAGATCCGCAGATCCATGGGAGACCCCGCAGATGAATGAACTCGAAGTGCTGGAGAAGATGAGGTCCCGGATCCCCCTGCGCGACCCCGACGAGCTGGCCCGGGCCGTCGGGTGGGAGCCGCCCACCCGACACATCGCGCGAACCCCTCGGGGAGTCCGGCGGCGGCTCCCCGGGCTGATCGGCACCATGCGCGCGGGAACGGCGTGGCGGGTGGCGGCCGGCGCCGCGGTCCTGGTAGGGGCCGTGATGGCCGCCGTGCTCGGTCCGAGCCTCGTCCCGGGTGGCGCCGCCGGCGCGAAGTCCTACGCCAGCGCCGCCATCGACATCGTCCAGGAGGGAGGGAACTGGGTGGCCCGGATCAAGGATCCGTTGGCCGAGCACGAGAGGTACCGCGAGGGCTTCGAGTCCTTGGGGCTGGACGTCACCCTGGAACTGGTGCCGGCCTCCCCCAGCCTGGTCGGGCAGCCCGTCGTGCCCATGTTCCACCCCGGTGCCCCCGGCCCTTCCGGGCCGGCCGGTGAGTTCAGCGCCGGCGTCGAGCCCGAGGGATGCACGCCCGGTGCGCTCGGCTGCCACCTGGCCTTCCGCATCCCCGTCGGGTTCACCGGGGAAGTGCGGGCCCAGTTGGGCCGCCCGGCCCGGCCGGGCGAGCCGTACCAGACGGGTGCCGCCGCCACCGCGGAGGGCGAGGCGCTGGAAGGCGTAACCGTCAGCGGTCGCACTGTGGCCCAGGTGCTCGCCGACGTACGCGAACGCGGTCTGGACGTGGTCTACCGGCGGGTGAGGGCCGACCCGGACGCCCCCACGGTCAACTTCCTCGACGGGAAGTCGAGGCAGGCATTCCACCTGTCGTACGAGCCCGTCTCCGCCGATGCCGTCGGACAGGACTGGCTCGTGTGGGAGGCGCGGGCGCACAGCGGCCGGACGGTGGTGCTGGAGGTCACACCGACTCCGTTGGAGCCGATCGGTTCGTCCTGAACCGTGATCACCGCGTCCACCTGCAAGCCGTCTCAGGAACGGCCGCGACCAGGAGCCGGCGGCGTTCGCCCCCGAACTCGCTGAGATCGATCTTCCGCGGCGGAGCTGATCCGGCAACCGGCAGCCGTGCGCCACCGCCGTCTGCAGTCCGGGCAGATCGGCCAGGATCGGCCAGTCCGTCACACCGGCGCAGTAGGACACATCCAGGTAGGTCAGATGCGGCAGGGTCAGCAGCGGTGCCAGCGACTCCACCGGGGTCTTCCTGATCGACAGCCACTGCAGACGATGGGCGCCGCCGATCCCGTCCAGGCCGGTCAGCGGGGTGTCTTGCAGGGTGAGCCGGACGAGGCCGGTCAACGTGCCGGGCGCTTCGGGGAGGCGGTGCAGGCGTTCGCCGGACAGATCCACCTCGGTGATCGCATCCGGTGCGGCCAGAGCCGCGGCCAGCAGAGCGGCCAATCGGAAGAGCCTGCCGACGGTCACGCCGCCATCCGGGGAAACGGCGAGATCCCGTCCGCTCGGAGTGATCGGACGGGATCTCGTCGTTTTGCCGGACGTCGCGGCCGTCTGACTCTCCTGGTCACCCTGTGAGCACGCGTGCTGTACGGCCCGGCATCTCTCGCACTCGCGACCTGCCCGGTGCTCACCGATCGGATGCGGGGGTCACGTGTTCCGCGGGCGCATCGTGAACGTTGTCGCCAATGTTCCACAGGCGTGCCGTGCCGTCCGCGCCGGCGGTGGCCAGCAGGCGGCCGTCCGGGTGGAAGGCCACCGCGGAGACCGGTCGCGCCGGAAGGTGATCGATGGAGTGGACGGGATCCCGCATCGAGCTTTCCCAGGTGGCTTTCAACGTCAGGTCGAAGGAGGCGAGCCGCCGCTCGATCTCCTCGAGAGTCTCGGTTTCGACGCCCTTGATCGCCAGTATGCGCCGCTCTTCGCGGGCGGTCAGCTCGCCGAAGGTGTTGATGCCCGCGCGTTTGAGACAGCTGTAGGTGCGGACTGTGAGGTTGAGCTCCTCGATGGGCAGACCCAGATCATTCATCGAGTACGGCTGGCACAGTGACGCTTCGGGGGCCTCCCATGCCTGGCGGAGCGTCATCCTGGGCCTTCCTGTCCGTCGCGGATGCTCTGTCACCCGAGAGCGCCTCCGGACGGCGACGGGCCGACGATTCGCCAGTGTGCTCGAGCCGGCTTGTGCCCTCCTTGGAAGCGGCTGGTGAGAACCGCCTCGCGATGCGGTGCCACCGGGGACGCCGCGCGGGAACCGCGGTGCGTGGGGAGGGACGGACGCGGCGGTGTGTCGCGGGCCGCAGCGGTGGGTTCATCAGTCGTCAGCAGTGGGTTCGTCAGTCGTCGTCCTGGTTCGGCACAATTACTGGCGTGCGAGTTGGATTGCTGGGACCGTTCGAGGTCCGGAACCCCGATGGGGCCGTGGTGGAGGTTCCCGGGGCCCGGTTGCGCGCGCTGCTCGCCGCGCTCGCCCTCGAACCCGGCCGGATCGTCACGCGTGCGAGGCTGGTGGACTGGATCTGGGGGCGGCGGCCGCCCGCGGACGAAGTGAACGCCCTGCAGGCGTTGGTGTCCAGGCTGCGCAGGGTGCTGCCGGACGGGGTGATCGAGGCGGATTCCGGCGGGTACCGGCTGGCCGTGGCTCCCGACGCCGTGGACGTGAGCCGGTTCGAGCGCCTGGTCGGTCAGGCCCGTGCCGCCGAGCCCGCGGCGCGGGCGGATCTGCTGCGCTCGGCCCTGGCACTGTGGCGCGGCACGGCCCTGGCGGACATCGCGCTGCAGGACAGCGACGCGTTCGACGCCGCGGTCGCGCGTCTGGACGAACTCCACGTCGCCGCGCTCGGGGACCGGGTGGATGCGGACATCCGCCTCGGCCGCGGCTCGGAGCTGGTCTCCGAGCTGACCGAGCTGGTCGCCGCGTACCCGCTGCGGGAGGGGTTCGTGGCGGCCCTGATGCGGGCGCTCGCCGAGGCGGGGCGCGGCAACGAGGCGCTGACCCTGTACCAGCGGACGCGCGAGCTGCTCGCCGAGGAGCTGGGCGCCGATCCGTCGGCGGAGCTCTCCGCGCTGCACACCGCGCTGCTCCGCGGCGAGCTGGGCGAGCGGGCGGAGAACCGCAGGACGAACCTGCGCGCCGAGCTGACGAGCTTCGTCGGCAAGGACGCCGACATCGGCGCGGTCGCCGGGCTGGCCATGAACCACCGGCTGGTCACCTTGACGGGGGCGGGTGGCTCCGGCAAGACCAGGCTGGCCGCCGAGACCGCGCGGACGATGCTCGCCGAGCTGCCGGACGGGGCGTGGCTGGTCGAACTGGCCTCGGTGCAGTCGGGCGGTGAGCTGGCGCAGGCCGCCCTCAGCGCGCTCGGCCTGCGTGACCAGGGGTTGCTGGGTGAGGCGCGGGGCGGGGAACCGATGGATCGGCTCATCGCCGCGGTCCGCGAGCGCGCGATCCTGCTGATCCTGGACAACTGCGAGCACCTGATCGAGGCGGCCGCGGCTTTCGCGGATCGACTCCTGGGGGAGTGCCGGGGGCTGCGGATCCTGGCCACGAGCAGGGAACCGCTCGGTATCACCGGGGAGGTGTTGTGGCAGGTCGAGCCGCTCGCGCTGCCCGGGAAGGGGGCGGACTCCGCCGAGGTCGGGTCCTCGCCCGCGGTGCGGCTGCTGCGGGACCGCGCGGAGCTGGTGCGCAAGGACATCGGCTCCGACGCGCACACCTTGTCGGCCATGGAACGGATCTGCCGGGCGCTCGACGGGATCCCGCTGGCGATCGAACTGGCCGCGGCGCGGCTGCGAACCATGTCCGTCGATCAGCTGGCACGCCGGCTCGATGACCGGTTCCGCCTGTTGACCGGCGGCAGCCGTACGGCGCTTCCCCATCACAAGACGCTGCGCGCGGTCGTGGACTGGAGCTGGGATCTGCTGACCGAGGCCGAACGCGGCGTGCTGCGGCGGCTCTCGGTGTTCTCCGGCGGGGCGAGCCTGGAGGCGGCCGAACGGGTGTGCGGGAACGGGGTCGCCGGGGAGCACGTGTTCGACGTGCTGACCGCGTTGATCGAGAAGTCGCTGCTGCTCGCCGACGGCGAGGACGCGCCGCGCTACCGGATGCTCAACACCATCAGGGAGTACGCGGCGCAGCGGCTCGACGAAGCCGGGGAGACCGAATCGGCGCGCCGGGCGCACCTCGCCTGCTTCATCGAGCTGGCCGAGACGGCCGAGCCGCACCTGCGCCGGGCCGAGCAGCTGAGATGGCTGGCCACGCTGAGAGCCGAGCACGACAACATCGGTGCGGCCCTGCGCGGGGCGATCGCCGAGGGCTGGGCCCCGGAGGCGATGCGGCTGGTCGCGGCCGCGGGCTGGTACTGGTACCTGAGCGGGCACCGGGCCGAGGGCGCCGAGTTGAGCATCGCGGCGGCCTCGCTGCCCGGTGAGGTGCCCGATGAGGTGAGGGCGCTGGCATACCTCATGGTGACGTTGTTCCTGACCTCCGGGGTCGGCGGCGACCAGTACCGGGCGCAGGAGTGGATCCGCGAGGCTCACCGGTTTGCCCAGCTCAGCGGGTCCCGCCACCCGCTGCTCGGGTTCGCCCGGCTGCTGGAGCAGATGCTGCAGGCCCCGACGGGGTTCCTGCCCGCGCTCGAACCGCTCATCGCCGACGACGATCCGTGGGTGCGCGCGCAGGCCAGGCTCAGCCGCGGCCGGTTCCGGTTCATGCTCGGCGGCGACGAGACCGATGTGGACGCCGACGCCGAGATCGCCCTCGCCGAGTTCCGCGCCCTGGGCGACCGGATGGGGATCTCGCTGTCGCTGACCTTCCTGGCCGACCGGCTCGCCATGCGCGGTGAGTTCGCACGTGCGTGTGAGCACTACGAAGAGGCGGTCGTGGCGCTGACCGAGGCGGGCGCGATCGAGGACGTGGTCGGCATGCGGGCGCGGCTGGCCCAGCTGTACTGGCTGCTCGGCGATGAGCGCTCCAGCGCGTCCGCCATGGCGGACGCGCAGCGGTGCGCGGGCGGGATCGCCTGGCCGGACACGCTCGCCGAGCTGGCGCTCGCGAAGGCGCAGCTGGCGCGCTGGCGCGGCGAGCCGGACGAGGCACGCGAGCACCTGGCCGCGGTGCGGGAGGTTCTGGGCGCGGAGATGACGGGCTCCATCCGTGCCATGACCATGTTCCTGGACGGCTCTCTCACCGAGGACCTCGAGAAGGCCCGCGCGTATCAGGCCGAGGCGTTCCACTCGGTCGCGGACATGGAGCACATACATCCGCCGACGATCGCCGAGATGTTGACCGGGATCGCGGATCTCGCGCTGCGCCAGGGTGAGTACGAGCAGGCCGTGCGGCTGCTCGCGGCGAGCGACGTCGTGCGCGGCACGCCGGACCGTTCGCTGCCGGACGTCGCCAGGATCACCGCGGAGACGCGGAATCGCCTCGGCGAAACTCTGTTCGCAGAGGCGACCCGCGACGGGCGGCGACGGGACTGGCGCGAGCTGGCCGGGATCACGCTCGCTTCGTGAACGACTTGCGCGCCCACAGGTAGCCGATCAGCGAGAGTCCCGCGCACCAGGCGATCGCCGTGATGGTCGTGCCCGTCGACGGCGTGCCGGTCAGGAACCCGCGCAGGGCCTCGATGATCGGGGTGAACGGCTGGTACTCCGCGAACTCCCGCACGCCCGGTCCCATCTTGTCGGCCGGCACGAACGCGCTGCTCAGGAAGGGGAGGAGCATCAGCGGGACGCCGAGGATGCCCGCGCTCTCCGGTGTCTTCGCCGCGAGACCGGCCGCGATGGTCAGCCAGCTGATCGCCAGTGTCGCCAGGACGACGACGCCGATCGCGCCGAGCCACTCCGGGAAGCCCGCCGACGGGCTGAATCCCATCAGGAACGCGACCCCGACGACGAGTGCGATGGCCACCAGGGTCCGGAGCATGGTCGCGACCACGTGCGCGTTCAGCACCGCGGCCCGGGACACGTGCATGACGCGGAGCCGGTTGATGAATCCGGTCGTCATGTCGGCGTTCACCCCGGTCGCGGTGGGGCCGATCCCGTAGCCGATGGTCATGATGATCAACCCTGGCGTCGCGTAGTCGACGTAGTCCGTACCGACGCTGAATCCGCCGCCGAGCACATAGACCATGAGGAACATCAGGAAGATCGGCATGATGATGGCGTTGAGCAGCGTCAGCGGATTCCGCATCGTATGCCGGTAGCTGCGCCGCATCATGGTCGCGGAATCCGTCAGGGAAGCTGAGATGGCGTTCATCGTGCGTTGACCTCCTTGTTTCCGTGACCGGTGAGCGCGAGGAAGACGTCATCCAGGTCCGGTGTGTGCACCGACAGTTCCTCGACTTCGACGGAGTGCGCGTCGAGCCGATCGAGCAGCGCGCGAAGTGACTTCACCCCGCCGTCGCCGGGTACCCGCAAGGTCAGTTCATCGCCGTCCTCGGTGGACTCGTGCAGGACTCGCGCCGCGGCGTCGAGTTCGGGCCGGCTGGTGAACCGGAGCCGGACATGGCTGCCGGGAATCCGGCGCTTGAGCTCGCCGGCGGTGCCCTCGGCGACCAGCCGTCCCTGATCGAGTACGGCGATGCGGTCGGCGAGCTGGTCGGCCTCCTCCAGATACTGGGTGGTGAGGAAGATGGTCGCGCCGTCGGCGACCAGGTCCCGGATGATCTCCCACATGGTGCGGCGGCTGCGTGGATCGAGTCCCGTCGTGGGCTCGTCCAGGAAGATGATCTGCGGACCGCCGACCAGCGTCATGGCGAGGTCCAGCTTGCGGCGCATGCCGCCGGAGTAGGACGCCGCCGGCTTGCCCGCCGCCTCGACCAGGTCGAACCGGTCGAGCAGCCGGTCGGTGATCCGCCGGCCCTCCGTCTTGGGCAGGTGCAGGAGATCCGCCATCATCAGCAGGTTCTCCCTGCCGGTGAGCAGGTTGTCCACCGAGGCGAACTGCCCGGTGACGCCGATCGCCGCGCGCACCGCCTTGGCCTCCGTGACCACGTCGTGCCCGGCGACGAGCACCTTCCCGGCGTCCGGCGTCAGCAGCGTGGTCAGCACGTTCACCGTCGTGGTCTTGCCGGCGCCGTTCGGCCCGAGGAGGGCGAAGATCGTGCCGGTCCGGACGTCCAGATCGATGCCGTCGAGCACGGGCTTGTCTTTGTAGGCCTTCCGCAGCCCCGAGGCCGCAATGGCTGAACCGTTCATGGCATTCACGATCGCCGGGCGCGCTGATACCGGGCCGTCGCCGTGCTGACACGGCCGCTGACACGGCCTCCGGCCGCTTTCTCCACCGGATCCAGGCGTGCGACCTGGCCCGCTCGCTGCCCATGCTCACCGAGTGGTTGCGGATCATCAGGACCGATCCGCGGCTGCCCGTCCGCCACCTTCCGCGCGGCTGGCCCGCCGAGAAGGCGCAGCGGGTGTGCCACGCCCTGCACGAGCGGTTCCGCCCGGGGGCCGCGGAGGTCGTGGCCGGTCTGCTCGACGTCGTCCCGGACAATGTTCGGCACAATGGTGACAGCGGTGAGACATTGGCCTAACTTGAGGGCGGGATGACTCGTCCGTCGAGGAGCGCCGATGCGCAATCAGGGACTCGGCTCGTGGCCGGCGCGCAGGGCGAGGATGACGCCGGACCGGACGGCGCTGAGCCATCGCGGCGGCCGGACGACCTACCGGGAGCTGCACGCGGGGGTGAACCGGCTCGCCTCGGCCCTGCGCGATCTGGGCGTACGGCGCGGCGACCGCGTCGCGTACCTCGGGGCGAACCATCCGGCGCTGGTGGAGACCTTCTTCGCGGCCGGGACGCTGGGCGCGGTGTTCGTGCCGCTCAACACCCGCCTGGCCGTACCGGAGCTCGACTACATCCTGCGGGACGCCGGGGCCGCCGTCCTCCTGGCGGGGGCCGAGCACGCGGAGCTCGCCGCGGGTCTCTCCGCCCGGCCGGCCGACCACGGGGAGCTGGCGGCGGCGGGCGACCCCGCCCCGATCGACGAGCCCGTGGACCGGGACGAGGTGTGCCTGATCATGTACACCTCGGGCACCACGGGCCGCCCCAAGGGCGCGATGCTGACCCACGCCAACCTCACGTGGAACACCTTCAATCTGCTGGTCGACGTCCCGCTGGCGCACGACGAGGTCACCCTGATCAGCGCCCCGCTCTTCCACATCGCCGCGCTGGCCCAGACGTTGATCCCCACCGTGCTCAAGGGCGGCACGGCCGTGCTGGAGCCGGCCTTCGACGTGGGGCGGACCTTCGACCTGATCGAGTCGGAGCGGGTCACGGTCATGTTCGGCGTCCCGGCGATGTTCACCTTCCTCGCCCAGTCCCCGCGCTGGCCCGGGGCCGACCTGTCCAGCCTGCGCTACCTGCTGTGCGGGGGAGCGCCGGTCCCCGAGCCGCTGATCAGGATCTACCAGGAGCGCGGCCTGACGTTCCTGCAGGGGTACGGGATGACCGAGACGTCGCCGGGAGCGCTGTTCCTGGGGGCCGAGCACTCCGTCGCCAAGGCCGGCACGGCCGGCGTGCCGTGCTTCTTCTCCGACGTGCGGCTGGTGAGGCCCGACGGCGCGCCCGCGGCCCCGGGGGAGCCGGGGGAGGTCCACGTGCAGGGGCCGAACGTGACGCCGGGCTACTGGCGCCGTCCCGAGGAGACCGCGAAGGCGCTGTCGGACGACGGCTGGTTCCGCTCGGGCGACGTCGGCGTCGCCGACGACGACGGGTACGTCCGCATCTCCGACCGGATCGACGACATGATCATCTCTGGCGGGGAGAACGTCTACCCCGCCGAGGTGGAGGGCGCGCTGTACGGGCACCCGGCGGTGGCGGAGTGCGCGGTGATCGGCGTGCCCGACGGCACGTGGGGCGAGGTCGGCAAGGCCCTGGTCGTCCTGCGCCCGGAGGTGAAGATCGAGCACGCCGACCTGCTGGCCTACCTGGACGGCCGGCTGGCCCGCTTCAAGATCCCGAAATATGTGGAATTCGTCCCCCAATTACCCAGGAACGCCGCGGGCAAGGTGCTGAAGGGACAGCTCAGAACGGTGTACGGAGCACCGTGATCGCCTTCGGCGGGCCCGTCGCGACCGCGGCCGTCCGATGTGGGAGAAGTTCCGATGTGGGAGAAGTGATGCAGATGCGTACCAGACCCCCCTTCCGCGCCGACCACGTCGGCAGCCTGCTGCGCCCGGAGCGGCTGCTGCGGGCCCGGGACGACCACGCCGCCGGGAGGCTCCCCGCCGGACGGCTGCGCGAGATCGAGGACGAGGCGATCCGCGAGGCGGTGCGCAGGCAGGAGGAGATCGGCCTGCGGTCGGCCACCGACGGCGAGTTCCGCCGCGCGTCCTGGCACATGGACTTCATCTACCGGCTGGGCGGCGTCGCCCCGAACCCCGACGAGCGCATCGCCGTGAAGTTCGTCAACGCGCGGGGAGGGCTCGAGTTCACCTCCGCCGCGCTGCGGGTCCACGACCGGATCCGGCTCGACGAGACGATCTTCGCCGACGACTTCGCCTTCCTGCGCGACACGGTCACCACGGCCACCCCCAAGCTGACCATCCCCTCGCCCAGCATGGTCCACTACCGCGGCGGCCCCGCCTCGATCGACCCCGGCGTCTATCCCGACGTCGAGGAGTTCTGGACGGACCTCAGCGCCGCCTACGCCGAGCAGGTCCGCCGGATCGGCGAGCTGGGCTGCGCCTACCTGCAGTTCGACGACACCAGCCTGGCCTACCTCAACGACCCCGCGCAGCGGGCCGGGATCGCCGCGCGCGGCGACGACGCCGAGCACCTGCACCTGCGGTACATCAAGCAGATCAACGCCGCGCTGGCCGCCAGGCCGGAGGGCATGACGGTCACCACCCACATGTGCCGGGGCAACTTCCGGTCCTCCTGGGCCGCGGCGGGCGGCTACGACTTCGTCGCCGAGGCGCTCTTCGGCGAGCTGGCCGTGGACGGCTTCTTCCTGGAGTACGACGACGAGCGGTCCGGCGGGTTCGAGCCGCTGCGCTTCGTCCCGCCCGGCAAGACGGTGGTGCTCGGGCTGGTCACCACCAAGAGCGGCGCGCTGGAGTCCAAGGACGCCCTCAAGCGCCGCATCGAGGAGGCGGCCAAGTTCGTCGACGGCGACCGGCTGTGCCTGTCGCCGCAGTGCGGCTTCTCCTCCACGGTCGAGGGCAACGTGCTCGGTGAGGAGGAGCAGTTCGCCAAACTGGCCCTCATCGCCGAGACCGCCCGGGAGGTCTGGGGCTGACCGGGCGGTCCCACGCGGTCGCCGGCGGGCGGTTCCGCGCCGCCGTCAGGAGGCCGTCCGCGCCGTGGCGGGCTCCTCACTGAGATCCGCCCGGTGGCTCTCCCGCGTCACGAGGATGGACACCGCCGTGACCAGGCAGCACGCGGCCATCACGGCGGAGATGATCACGGTGGAGCCGCCCGACTCCAGGATGGCGGCGAAGGCGAGCGGGGCGAACCCGGCCCCGGTGGCCGCGATCTGGTAGCCGAGCGAGGCGCCGGTGTAGCGGGTCCTGGTGGCGAACATCTCGGCGTAGAGGGCGGCCAGCGGGCCGTACATGGCGGGGTGCGCGAGTGACTGGCCGAGCACGACCGCGACCGTGAGCAGGGCGGCCGATCCGCTGCTGATCAGGGGGAAGAGCGCGAAGCTCAGCAGGGCCATGGCGACCGCGCCGCCGAGCACCACCGGGCGCCGGCCGACGCGGTCGGACAGGGCGGCGAAGGCCAGGATGGCGACCACCGCGAGGGCGGAGGACAGGGTGAGGGCGTTCAGCACCGTCGGCCGGGTGAATCCCGCCTCCTCCACCGCGAAGGAGATGACGAAGGTGGTGATGGTGGCCTGCGTGACGAAGGCCGCGAAGCCCACGCCGACCGCGAGCGCGAGGGTCCCGGGCCGGCGGCGGAACACCTCCACCACCGGCATGCGCTCGACCCCGCCCCGCCGGGCGCGGGCGAACACCGGGGTCTCCTCGACCTTCAGCCGCACGAACAGGCCCAGCGCCAGCAGCAGGATGCTGAGCAGGAACGGCACCCGCCAGCCCCAGGACAGGAACTGCTCCTCGGTGGTGACCGCGGCCATGAGGGCCAGGACCAGCGAGGAGACCACCATGCCGCTGGGGGCCCCGGCGTTGGTGAACCCGGCCCACAGGCCGCGCCGCGAGGTCGCGTGCTCCGCCGAGATCAACACCGCGCCGCCCCACTCGCCGCCGATCGCGATGCCCTGCACGATCCTCAGGAGCACCAGGAGGACCGGCGCCAGGAGGCCGACCTGGCCGTAGGTCGGGAGCAGGCCGATGAGCGTGCTGGCCACCCCCATCATGGTCATGGTGATCACCAGCATCCGCTTGCGGCCCAGCCGGTCGCCGAAGTGGCCGAACAGGATGCCGCCCAGCGGCCTGGCCAGGTAGCCCGTGGTGAAGGTGCCCAGTGCGGCGACGGTCCCGACGCGCGGATCGAGGTTGGAGAAGAAGACCTGGCGGAAGAAGGTCGCCGCCGCGGTGGCGTACAGCAGGAAGTCGTAGAACTCGATCAGGCTGCCGAGGTAGCTGGACAGTACGGCCCGCCTGAGCTGGGTGGCTGACGGCTGGAGTGCGTGAGTGTCTGACATGGCGGTGCCCTGTCTGTCAGGTGGCCGGCGCCGGACGGCCACGCGTATGGCGCACATCACAATGTTGCCCAGAAAGTTAAGCAATTTAGTGACTGCCGTCAATGGAGTGCCGAACATGCGGTGCCGTCAGAAACATGACACAGGGTGTCGGGTTTCAGGTGGAGCATGGCTCCACCGGCCGGCGCCGACGGCAGACGCGGGCCGGGCGTACGGATAGACAAGGAACCCCATGCGCGAAACGCCAGAAGAGCTCGAAGAGCTCCAGACCCTTCTCGACGCCTCCCTCTCCCGCTCCACCCCGCACCTCCGCTCGATCGTCGGCGGGCGCACCCTGACCGCGGAGCAGCTCACCCGGATCCTGACCGGCATGCGCACTCTCGCCCTGTCCACCGTGACGGCGAAGGGCGAGCCGCGGATCAGCGGCGCGGACGGGCATTTCCTGCACGGCAGGTGGCACTTCGGCACGGCGCGCGGCGCCGCCAAGGCGCGCCACCTCGCCGCCCGCCCGGCCGCCAGCGTCGCGCACATGCGAGGCGAGGACCTGGGAGTGTTCACGCACGGCACGGTGGAGATCCTCAACCCCCGGGACGGCGAATCCGCCGCGGACTGGCCGGACCTGCTCGCGTACTTCAAGGACTTCTACGGCCACGACGCCTTCGACTGGGACGACGACGTGGTCTACTACCGGCTGCACCCGCACTGGATGACCGTCTACGCCACCGATTTCGGCAAGCTCACCGCCGGGTGACCCCGGACCCGGCGTCCCGCGCTCCTGCGGACCGCGGCGACCCGGCGGCCGTGCACTCTCGCACCGGGACGGCGCCGGCCGATGCGCACGGTCCACCGAGCGGTTACGCTGCCCGGGTGACTGTCCGGGTCGTCATCGCCGAGGATTCCCTGCTGGTCCGCGAGGGCGTGCAGCGGGTGCTCTCCCGTCACCCCGACATCGAGGTGGTCGCCGAGTGCGCCGACCTGCCCCAGCTGATGGGCGCGGTGGAGGAGCACGGCCCGGACGTCGTGGTGACGGACGTGCGGATGCCCCCCACCTCGACGGACGAGGGCATCCAGGCGGCGACCCGGCTGCGGCGCAGCCACCCGCGCACCGGCGTGGTGGTGCTCTCCCAGTACGCCGAGCCCGCCTACGCGGCGCCGCTGCTCGCCGAGGGCAGCGCGGGCCGGGCCTACCTGCTCAAGGAGCGGGTGGGGGAGCCCGGCCAGCTGGTGGAGGCGGTGCTGGCGGTGGTCAGGGGCGGCTCGGTGATCGACCCGGTGGTGGTGGACGCCATCCTGGCCGACTCGCTGCGCCGCAAGGCCTCCCCGCTGGCCTCGCTCACCCAGCGGGAGCTGGAGGTGCTGGCCCAGATCGCGCAGGGCAGGAGCAACGCCGCCGTCGGCCGGGCGCTGTTCCTCAGCGAGAAGTCGGTGGAGAAGCACATCAACGTGCTGTTCGCCAAGCTCGGCCTGGAGGCCGCCCCCGAGGTGAACCGCCGCGTGCTCGCGGTCCTGCTGTACCTGTCGGAGCGGCAGGCGAAGTGAGGCAGCGGTAGGGATAACACCCCTGGCGGACCGGCGGCCGGCGGGGCACCCTGAGGGGGTGGTCGAGGTGTTCATCGTCGATGACCAGGGCCCGTTCCGCGCGGCGGCGAGGAGGCTGGTGGGGCTGGTCGCCGGCTGGAGGGTCGTCGGCGAGGCGGTGTCGGGGGAGGAGGCGCTCGCCCGGGTCGCCGAGGCCAGGCCGGAGGTGATCCTGATGGACATCAACCTGCCCGGCATCAGCGGCATCGAGGCGACCCGCAGGATCGTGGACGAGCACCCCGGGATCTCGGTCGTGCTGGTGTCCACCTACGCGGCCGAGGACCTGCCGCCGGAGGCGCGCACCTGCGGCGCCGCCGGCTACATCCGCAAGGACCACCTGACGCCGTCCCGGCTCCGCGAGTTCCTCCCCGCCGCCTGACCGGCCTTCCCGCCGCTCCGCCGGTTTCCCCGCCGCCGGACCCGGAGCCCCCGCCGGTCTCCCCGCCGCCGGCCCGGCCCTTCCGGCTAACCGGCGCGCAGGGCCAGCCGGGCGGCCTGGTAGCCGCCCATCCCGTGCACCCCGGGGCCCGGCGGGGTCGCGGCCGAGCAGAGGTAGACGCCGGGCAGCGGGGTCCGCCAGGGGCGCGCCGAGTACACCGGGCGGCCCGCGAACTGGCGCACGTCGGCGAGGCCCGCCCCGATGTCGCCGCCGACGTAGTTGGCGTTGCGCTCCTGCATGGCGGCGCAGTCCAGGGCGTGCCTGGCCAGGACGCGGTCGCGGAAGCCGGGGGCGAAGCGCTCGATCTGGTCCTCGATCGCCGCGGTCATGTCCACGGCGGAGCCGTTGGGCACGTGGCAGTAGGCCCACAGGGTGTGCCGGCCCTCCGGGGCGCGGGACGGATCGGCCACGCACGGCTGCACCAGCAGCACGTACGGCCGCGCGGGGTGGACGCCCCGGGCCACCTGCGCCTCGCTGAGCGCGATCTCCTCCAGCGTGCCGCCCAGGTGGACCGTGCCGGCCCGGCCGACCGCCGGATCCTTCCACGGCACCGGCCCGTCCAGGGCCCAGTCCAGCTTGAAGACGCCGGGCCCGTACCGGTAGCGGGCCAGGCGGCGGGCGTAGCGCGGCGGCAGCCGGTCGCCGGCCATGGCGAGGAACTGGCGCGGCGTGACGTCCAGCAGGACCGTGCGCGCGGGCGGCAGGCCGGCCAGGGAGGTCACCCGGTGCCCGGCCACGGTCTCGCCGCCCAGCTCGCGCAGCCGGTCCACCATCAGGTCGGCCAGCCGTTGCGAGCCGCCGCGCACCACCGGCCAGCCCGCGTGGTGGGCGAGGGCGGCCAGCGTCATCCCGAAGCCTGCGGTGATGGGGGAGCGCAGGTCCAGCATGGAGTGGGCGGCCATCCCCGCCAGCGCGGCCCGCCCCGGGACGGTGCGGAAGGCCAGCCGGGCCAGCACCGTCGCCGGTTGCGCCCCGAGCACCCCGAACCGGGCGGCGGCCAGCGGCGCCCGGGGCAGGCCGAGCGGCGCCAGCAGGGTGTCCACCAGCGGGTCCCCGGCGCGGGCGGTCGCCCCGATCACGGCCTGCCAGGCCCGCCCGTCGCGGCCGAGTCCGGCGGCGGTCTGCGCCGGGTCGCGGTGCACCAGCACGGCGGAGCCGCCGTCGAGCGGGTGCGCCACCGGGAGCGGGGCGTGGGCGAAGTCGACGGGCAGGGCGAGCGAACGGAACGCGGCCGAGACTGCGGCCATCGGCAGCGCCGTCGCGCACACGTCGTGCGTGAACCCCGGCAGCGTCAGCTCCTCGCTGCGCAGCCCGCCGCCGAAGCGCTCCGCGGCCTCCAGCAGCAGGACCCGGCGTCCCGCCCCGGCCAGGGTCAGCGCCCCGGCCAGGCCGTTCGGCCCGGAGCCGACCACCACCGCGTCGAACCCGTCCGCCCTCATGTTCGCGTCCCCCTCCCGCCGCCGGAGCCGTTCCCGTTCACCCTTCCACTCCCGTCCCGCCGTCGTCATGTCCTCCGCGCCGGTCTGAGCAGCGGCACCTCCCCCCGGATCCGGGTTCCGGCGCCGGGGCGCGACTCCACGGCGAGCCTGCCGCCGATCGCGCCCAGCCGGTCCCGCATGTTGACGAACCCGTGTCCCCGCTCCTCCACCGTGAACCCGACGCCGTCGTCGGCCACCTCGAAGCGGAGCGAGGAGTTCGCGACCGACACCTCCACGGTGACGGCGGCGCCGTCGCCGGCGTACTTGCCCGCGTTCTGCATGGCCTCCAGGCAGCAGAAGTACACCGCGGCCTCGATCTCCTCCGAGTACCGGCCCGGCAGGTCCACCTCGACCGCGCACGGCAGCGGCGAACGCCTGGCCGCCGAGTTCAGCGCCTGGCCGAGGCCGTGGTTGCGCAGCAGCGGCGGGTAGATGCCGTGGGCCAGTTCCCGCACCGCCGTGATGGTCTGCTGCACGTCCTCCCGCAGCTCTCCGAGGAGGGCCTTGACCAGGTCCGGGTCCTCGTCGGCCAGCTCGGTGGCCAGTCCCAGCTTCACCGAGAGCGCCACCAGGTGCTGCTGGGCGCCGTCGTGCAGGTCCCGCTCGATGGCGCGGCGGGCCGCGTCGGCCGCGGTCACGATCCGCAGCCGGGACGCCTGGAGCTCCTCGTTGCGCCGCCGCAGCTCGTCCAGGGACGCCTGGAGCGCCGAGTCCAGGCGCATGTTGTGCAGCGCCAGCCCGACCTGGCGGGCCAGCTCGACCAGCACCCGGTCGTCCTCCTCGGTGTACGGCAGGCCGTCGCCCGGCCTGCGCACCATGATCAGCCCGAGCAGCTCGCCCAGGTGGGAGACGGGCGCCACCCTGATCGGCGTCCCGTCCGGGTGCCCCGCCAGCAGCCCGGGCAGCCAGATCGCCAGCCAGCCGGCGCCGGACACCCGCGTCCTGCCCACCACCACCCGCTCCCGCTCGTCCAGCTCCAGCCGTTCCTGGGGCCGGTCCGGCACGCTCACCGCGCGAGTCAGGATGCCGTCCGATCCCACCCACACCTCCGCCCCGGCCTGGCCCAGCGTCGCCCGCAGCGACTCCGTGAGCTGGAGCAGCAGCTCGTCGAACGGCACGGCGCGGCTCATCCGGGCGCCGAAGGTGGCCAGCAGCTCCTCGGGCGGCACCTCGGCGCGCCCGATCAGGGAGTGCGCGGTGGCGGTCATCCGGGCCCGGAACGGCAGCGCGAGCACCGCCACCACGCCCGCCGCGGCCATGCCGGCCAGCAGGATGTCCCGCTCGCCCTCCTCCGGGACGCGGCCCAGCCCGATCACCATCACCAGGTACACCGCGGCGATCATGGCGGTGAATCCGGAGACCACGACCGCCTCGGTGAGCGCCCGCTCCCCGGCCCGGGCGGTCGCGGGCAGAGCGCCCAGCGTCACCCCCAGCGGGATCAGCGACAGCGTCGCCAGCACCCAGGGCAGCGGGTCGGCCGGGACGCCCATCAGCAGCCTCAGCGAGAGCAGCACCGCGGTGGCCGCACCCGCCAGCAGCGCGGTGGCCGCGGTCCACTGCAGCGCCGCGCGTTCCCGGGCGGAGGCGCGCATGCAGCGCAGCGCCATCGCCGGGCCCGCCACGGCCGCGCAGCCCGCGAACGCCAGGCCGAACCGGAGCCCGGAGCCGGGGTCGCCGTCCCGCAGGAGCAGCGCCGTCCAGACGCCGCCGCCGAGCAGGACCGCACCCGCCGCCAGCCGCCGCCACGGCGAGCCCAGCCGCCCGCCGGGCAGTTCGAGCGCCAGGCAGAACCAGCCTCCGATCACGACCGGGACCGCGGCCGTCCACGCCGCCGCGGCCGCCTGGGCCGCCGCGAGCAGCCCGGCGCCGCGCGCCAGCGCGCGGGCGTCGTGGCGGGGCGCCAGGACCAGCGCGACGGCCGCCCACGCCACGGCCAGAGCGACGGCCACCGCCGAGGCGGCGCCCATCACCCCGCCCTCCCCGTACGGCCGCTCCTCGGGTTCACGGTGTCATCACTCCGTCCTCAGGACGTCGCCGAGCCTGAGCCGGGCCGCGAGGCGCCCGGGCCAGGCGGCGAGCAGGTTGGCCGTCACGATCGCGACCGGGCCCACCAGGAGAAGGGCCCAGAAGGCCACCGGCGGGTGGTAGAAGAGGGGCGCGTGGTGAGCGACGGTCTGCCACAGGGCGCGGCCGAGGGCCAGGCCGAGGGGGATGCCGAAGATCAGGCCGGTCAGGGCGATGAGGGTGGCCTGGACGGTGACGATCCAGCGGGCCTGGCGGCGGGTCAGGCCCAGGGCGCGCATGACGGCCAGTTCGTGGCGGCGGCGCCGTACGGCGGTGGCCAGGGCGTGGCCGACCGCGCCGACCGCCAGCAGCGCCAGGAACCCGGCCAGCAGCACCGGCAGTACCTCCACGTCCCTGATCTCGGCGAGTTCCGGCGGCGGTTCCGTCGCCTCGAACACGACCTGCAGCCGCAGACGCCCGGCCTCCGACTGGAACCGCGCGGCCGTCGCCTCGGGGTCGGCGCCCGGGCGCAGCGCGACGTGCGCCATGTGGAACTTGAAGGTGTCGAACAGGGCGTCCCACGCCCGGGCGGTCACGTACGCGCCCTCGGCGTAGCCGTTGTGCGAGCCGATCGGCACGAAGCCGACGCCGGTCACGGTGAACCCGCGGGCCGTGCCGTCCTCCCCGGCGAGCGATACGGCGTCCCCCACCCCGGCCTTCAGCAGACGGGCCGTGTTCACCGCGAGCATCACCTCGTGGTCGGCGGCTGGCATCCGGCCCTCGCTGACGACCGTGGGGATCGGCCGTCCCACCGGGGCGTAGGAGTACGTGCTGACCGCGATCTCCCCGGACTGCGCCACCGCGTTGCGGCCCTCGTTGACCCCGATGACGTCGCGGTCACCGGCCAGCCAGGGCAGCACCCGGTCGGCGCCGACGCCCCGGCCGCCGAATCCCAGGTAGACGTTGACCTGGTGGGTCTGGCCGTAGCGGGCCGGGTTGCGCCCGGCGTCGGAGACGCCTGCGGCGAAGGTGAGGGCGGCCAGCACCCCGAGGACGCCGACGACCGCGCCGAGCAGGGCGGGGCGGACCGGGACGGCGCCGCGCCCGCGTCCGCGTCCGCGTTCCAGGGCGAAACGGGCGCCGACCACCACCGGCACCGGCAGTCCGGCCCGGGCCGCGCCCGTCGCCACCGCCGACGGCCGCGCCGCCGGACGGGAGCCGCGCAGGGCGATCCAGGCCGACCCCGCCGCCGCCAGGGCGGCCAGGGCGGTCACGGCCAGCCACCCCGGGGCCAGCACCAGCCAGTCGGCGTCCAGGCCCGGATAGGGTTCGCCGAGCGCCGCCATGCCGATCGGCATCCAGTTCGAGGCCGCGAACGCCCCCGCCACGCCCAGCCCGGCGCCCGCGGCGGCTGCGACGGCGGGGGCCAGCGCCGCCGCCGTGACGGTCTGCCGGGGGGTGAGCCCGACCGCGCGCAGCGACTGGAGCTCGGCGACCGCGGCGGCGCAGTAGCGGGCCATGGACTGGCCGATCAGGATCGCCGCCGCGGCGAGCGCGGCGAGCGCGAACGCCAGCAGCGACAGCGCCTCGAAGGCCAGCACCTGGTTGATGTGCTCCAGTTCCTGGCCCATGTCCCAGACGTCGATGTTGTTGTCGCCGGTCGCCCGGGCGAGCTCCTGTTTGAACGCCGGGATGCCGTCCGTGCCGTCGTGCAGCCGGACCAGCGCGTTGATGTTCACGCTCTCCCGGGAGCCCATGATGTTGGCGCGGTACTCGGTGAACATGCCGTACGAACCGAGGGCGAAACCCTCGCCGTCCACCTGGTCGGAGAACCACATGGACCGGATGACCCCGGTGATCCTGGCCGGGAACCGGGGCCCGGCGGGCCGTATGGCCGCCGGGTTCCGCATGGGGTCGTCCATCTGTTCCGGGCTGGGCATCAGGACCGTCACCGTGTCGCCCACCTGGAGGTTCCACCGCTTCAGGAAGTAGGGCGAGACGGCCAGCTCGTCGGTGCTGTGCGGGGCGGGCAGCCGGCCCTCCAGCACGAGCGGCCTCTCGATGGTGCGCCAGCTCTGGTCGTCGGCGATGGTCGGCAGCCAGTCGGTCATCGATCCGCCCGGTATGCCCTCTATGTGGAAGCCCGACAGGGCGAACGTGGCCACCGCCTCCACCGTCGGCAGGGCGCGGATCCTGTCCCAGTCGAAACCGGCCTGGTTGGGCAGGACCACCGCGTGCCCGGGCAGGGTCTCGGCGAGCAGCCGCTCGGCGGAGGACATCCCCCGGCGCGCCCCGGCCACCGACGCCAGCACGGTGGTCGTGGCCAGGGCCACCAGCAGGGCCAGCACGATCAGCGAGCGCCGGCGGCGGCGCAGTTCCAGGCGGAGCCAGATCGCGGTCATCTACTCGCTCCTCAGGACGTCGGCGACGCGCAGCCGGGCGGCGGTGCGGCCCGGCCAGGCCGCGAGCAGGGCCGCGGTGAGCAGGGCGGCCGGAGCGATGAGGACCAGCGTCCACAGGGCGGTCGGCGGGTGGTGCAGCAGCGGGGTGTGCTCGGCGACGGCCCGCCACAGGACGCGGCCGAGGGCCAGACCGAGGGGGACGCCGAAGATCAGGCCGGTCAGGGCGATGAGGGCGGCCTGGACGGTGACGGTCCGCCCGGCCTGGCGGCGGGTCAGGCCCAGGGCGCGCATGACGGCCAGTTCGCGGCGGCGGCGCCGTACGGCGGTGGCCAGGGCGTGGCCGACCGCGCCGACCGCCAGCAGCGCCAGGAACCCGCCCAGCAGCACCGGCAGCACCTCCACGTCCCTGAGCTCGGCCAGCTGCCTCGGCGGCAGGACCGGTCCGGCTTCGACCGGGATTCCAGCTTCGGCGGTGGCCGCGCCGATCCGCTCCGCGGCGGCCGCGGGATCGCTTCCGGGGTGGAGCAGGATCTGCACGATGCGGTACTTGAAGGAGCCGAACAGCGAGGTCCATCCCGCGGATGTGAGGTAGGCGCCCTCGTCGTACTCGTTGTGCGGGCTCATCGGCACGAAGCCGATCCCGGTGACGGTGAACGCGCGGGTGCCGCGCTGCCCGGTGAGCGACACCCTGTCCCCGACCCCGGCCTCCAGGCGGCGGGCGGTGCTCACCGCCAGCACCGCCTCCGCGTCCGAGGCGGGCATCCGGCCCTCGACGAGGACGGCCGGCACCGCCCGGCCGACGGGCGCGTGGCTGAAGACCGGGACCGCGACGTCTCCCGCCTGGGCGACCGCTATCCGGCCGTCGTTGATCCCGGCGACCTCCGGCACGGCGGCGATCGCGGAGAGCGTCCGCGACGGATCGTCCCCCTTGCCGTTGAGGCCGATCATGGCTTCGAGCTGGTGGGTCTGGCCGAACCTGACGGGATTGCCCGCGGCCTCCGAGACGCCGGCGGCGAAAGTGAAGCTGGCCAGCACGCCGAGCACGCCCACCACCGCTCCCAGCAGCGCGGGACGCACCGGGACCGTGCCCCGGCCGCGTTCCAGGGCGAAGCGGGCGCCCAGCACGGCCGGCACCGGCAGGCCGGCCCGGGCCGCGGCCGTCGCCACCGCCGACGGCCGTATGTCGGCCGGCCGGGGACCGCGCAGCGCCCGCCACGTGGACACGGCGGCGCCGAGAGCGCCGAGTGCGACCGCGAGCAGCGCCCCCGGGGCCAGGACCCACCAGTCGGCGTCGAGCCCCGGGGCGGGTTCGAGGTCGGCGGCGATGCCGATCGGCGTCCAGTGCGAGGCGGCCACCGCGCCGGCCAGCCCCAGCGCGGCGCCCGCCGCGACGGCGGCGAGCACGGGAAGGGCGGCCGCGGCCACCGCCTGGCGCCGGACGAGGCCGACGGCGCGCAGCACCTGGAGCTCGGCCGCCGCGGCCCAGCAGTACCGGGCGATGGACTGGCCGGTCAGCACGGTGGCCGCGGCGAGCGCGGCCAGCCCGAACGCGAGCAGGGACAGCGCCTCGTAGTCCAGCACCTCGCCGATGTGCCGGACGTCCTCGGCCGCGTTCCACACGTCGATGTCGGAGCGTCCGGTCACCCTGGCCAGGTCCTCCTTGAACCGGGACAGGGACCGGGCGTCGGTGCCGCCGGCCAGCCGGACCAGCGCGTTGACGAACAGCTGCTCCCGCCCGCTCCCCATGAAGTTGGCGCGGTAGCGCTGGAACAGGGCGGCGGAGACGAACGGGACCCCGCCCTGCCCGATGTGGTCCCGGAACCAGGGGGAGCGGACGATCCCGGTGATCCGCACGGTGATCCGGGGACCCTGCGGCACCGCGAACGCCGCGTCCGGGACGCTGCGCAACTGCTCGGCGGAGGCCAGGCGGAGGGCGAGGGTGTCGCCGGGGCCTCTGCCGTAGGCGTCGGCGAACCGGGCGGACACCGCGATCTCGTCCGCGCGCCCGGGGGCCGGCAACCGGCCCGCGAGCAGCACGGGGCGCTCGATGGTGTGCCACATCTCGGTGTCGGAGGGGCCGGGGATCCACACCGGCAGCGGGCCGCCCGGCAGGTCCTCGACGTGGAAACCGGAGACCGGGAAGGTGCCGACCGCGATGACGCCGGGTATGGCGCGGACCCGGTCCCAGTCGAAGCCCGGCTGGTTGGGCAGCACCACGGCGTCCCCCGGCAGCGTCACGGCGCGCAGCCGGTCCATCGAGGTGTGCCCGCGGCGGGCCCCCGCGGCCGCCGCGAGCACGGTGGCGGTGGCCAGGGCGACCAGCAGGGCGAGCACGATCAGTGAGCGCCGGCGGCGGCGCAGTTCCAGGCGGAACCAGATCGCGGTCATCTCCTCGCTCCTCAGCGGGTCGGCGGCGCGCAGCCGGATCGGGAACCGGAGCGCGCGGGGATCACGGGGTGTCGATCTTGCCGTCGCGCATCCGCACGATGCGGGAGGCCCCCGAGGCCACCTCGGCCGAGTGGGTGACCATGACGATCGTCTGGCCGTCGTCGTGCAGCCGCCGGAACAGCTCCAGCACCTCCAGCCCGCCCTCGCTGTCCAGGGCGCCGGTGGGCTCGTCGGCCAGGAGCAGGGTCGGCCGGTTGACCAGGGCCCTGGCGATGGCGAGCCGCTGGCGCTGACCTCCGGACAGCACCGCGGGCACCTGGCTGACGCGGTCGCCCAGGCCGAGCAGGTCCAGCAGGTCGCGGGCGCGGGACTCGGCGGCCCGGCGGCGCATCCCGCCCAGCACGCCCGGCATGACCAGGTTGTCCAGCGCGGACACCCCGTCCAGCAGGTTGAAGAACTGGAACACGAAGCCGATGTGGTGGCGGCGGAAGCGGGCCAGCCAGTCCTCGTCCCGGCCGTCCACCCGTTCCCCGGCCACCTCGACGCCGCCCTCGTCCACCCGGTCGAGACCGGCGATGACGTTGAGCAGGGTCGACTTGCCGCAGCCCGAGGGGCCCGTCACCGCGATGAACTCGCCCGCGGCGACGTCCAGGTCGAGCCCGCGCAGCGCGCGCACCGGCGCCAGCTCGGCGGCGAAGGTGCGCCGGACGCCGCGGATCCGGACCGCGGGGCCCGGTCCGGACCCCACCCCGGACTCCGCCCCGAGGGCGGTCGCGAGGTCGGGCCCGGCGGTGACCCCGGCGGTGACCCCTGCGGTGACAGGGCCCGGCCCGGCCGTCTCAGTGGTCGCCAGATCCTGTCGGGTCGGTTCGGTGGTCATCGGGGGTCTCCAGGAGGTGGTAGGCGGTGACGGGGGTGGTGCGGCCCTTGACGACGCGGGAGCCGAGCGGTTTCCACGGCCAGGCGTCCCCGGCCGCCCGCACCGTGCTCTCCGCGGCCACCGTGCCGTACGGCCGGGCCAGGTCCTGCATCCGCTGGGCGAGGTTGACCGTGTCCCCGACCAGCGTGTATTCGAGCCGTTCCTCGCTGCCCAGCAGGGCGGCGGCGACCTCGCCGGAGCACAGCCCGATGCCCAGGTCGAACGGGGCGGCGCCGCGCGCCGCCCACTCCCGGTTCAGCTCGCGCTGCCGCAGGTGCATGCCGGCGGCGGCCCGTACGGCCCGCGGGCCGTGGTCCTCCAGCGGGGAGGGGGCGCCGAACACGGCCATCACCGCGTCCCCGACGTACTGCATGACGGTGCCGCCGCCGCTGAGGATGGCGGCGTTCATGGCACGCCGGTGCGCGTTGAGCTGACCGGCCAGCACGGCCGGGTCGGTGCGTTCGGCGATGGCCGAGTAGCCGCGGACGTCCGACATGAGCACGGTGACGACCAGCCGCTCGGTGTGCTCGCCCAGGCCGCTGCGGAGCCGCTCGGCGACGCCGCTGGGCAGCAGCCGCGACAACTTCTCGCCGTGCTCCTCGCGCCGCAGGATCGCGGTGTGCAGCATGCGCAGCCGGCGCAGCGCGCTCTGCCGTCCCACGCTGGCGTCCCGGGCCAGGCCGAGGAAGAGCCGCTCGATCGCCGCGTTGACCGCCTCCGGCGGCTCGCCGCGGGCGGCGGCGACGGCCTTCACCGAGCGGCCCTCCGCGATCTGGCCCAGCAGGTCGTCGTCCTCGGCCGACAGCTCGCCGTCGGCGCGGGCGGGGGAGAGCAGCTCCCGCACGATCACGGGGTCGAGCATCGATCCCCCGGCGGCCACCTCGCGGATCGCCCGGCCCAGCAGGCCGGAGTCGGCGACCCTGTCCTTCAGCAGGTAGGCGTAGCCGTCGGCGCCGCCGGCCAGCAGCCCGACCGCGTACTCGGGGTCGTCGTACTGGCTGAGCACGACCACGCCGGTGCCGGGCAGCCGCCCGCGCACCTCCCGGGCCGCGTCGATGCCCTCGTTCTGGAAGGTGGGCGGCATCCGGATGTCGGTGACCAGGACCTGCGGGCGCAGCTCCACGGCCCGGGAGACCAGCTCGTCGTAGTCGGCCGCCACGCCGACCACGTCCAGGGCGGGATCCCTGGACAGCAGCGCGCGCACCCCTTCGCGGACGATCAGGTTGTCGTCCGCGAGCAGCACGGTGATGCGTTCCACGATCCGAATGTCCTCCTTCCGGCATACCCGGCCAAGAGGGCTGAGCCCTACGGGCGGGGGGTGCTAGCACCCCCCTGACCCGGTGGGCAGCGCCCTTCGGGCAGGGCCGGTCCGCGGCCTAACGTCGAGGCGAATCGAGCCGAAAAGGAGGCGGCGATGCGTATCGAATCCCATGCGACGTCCCTGTCTTGGATTCCGTCCGAAGCGGTGAAGGGTTACACCCGGACGATGTTCGCCGCAGGAATCTCCCACTACGACTCCCCGCCGCCCGACGTGCTCGACGATCTGGAGGGGATGCGCGACGCCGACGCCTACCGGTTCGCCAACCGCATCCACGCCTGGGCCGAGTTCTCCGGGGGACGGCCGGTGGACTACGGCGTCGAGGGCGGCGTGGTCATCGGGTCCACCACGGTCCGGCTGGGCAGGCTCGGCGCCACGTTCGCCGCCGTCCCCCTGCCCGATCTGCGCGCCCCGGCCGAGACGGGCGACGGCTGGGTGCGGTTCACCCAGACCGCCGGCGGCCGTACCGCGCTGCCGTTCCCCCGCACCCTCGCCAGGGCGCCGTTCGTCCGCTGGCAGGCTCCGCTGGTCTGGACGACGCTCTCGCTCACCCTGCACGCCGACGGCCGCTCGGCGGTCGGACTCGTCGGGGCCAGCCCCTTCCCCCGGCACTGGGTGTACGACTCCGCCGACCGGCTCTGCCTCAAGGCGGGCGTGGCCGACTTCAAGGCGTGGGCGGGGCAGATCGCCACCCCCTGGGGCGCCGAGGACTCCCCGGTGGTGGTCACCGCCGCCGAGACGGCGCTGGAGCGGGAGCTGTCCACCCGGCTCATGCACGGCGGGGCCAGGCCGGTCGTCCGCGAGCTCCGCCAGGGAGAGGTCCTGGTCCGCCAGGGCGATCCGGGCGACTCCCTGTTCCTGCTGCTGGACGGGGTGGTCTCGGTGGACGTGGGCGGCGGCGTCCTGGCCGAGCTGGGGCCCGGCGCGGTGCTGGGCGAGCGCGCCCTGCTGGAGGGCGGGAGCCGTACCGCCACGCTCACCGCGGTGACCCCCGTCCGGGTGGCCGAGGCCCCGGCCGACGCGATCGACCGGTCGTTCCTGGTCCGTCTCGCCGAGGGCCACCGCCGCGAGAGGTCCGGTCTGTGAGGGTGGCGCTGCTCGGCGTGCGGGGGTCCACCCCGGCCCCCGGCGCCGAGTTCGTCCGGTACGGCGGCCACACCAGCTGCGTCGCCGTCATCCCGGAGCACCCGCCCGCCGGCCGCGCCGCCGGGCGGGACCGCTGGGCGACGTCCGCCGGATGCGCCGGGATCCCGGCCGTCCTGTCCGGTCGCGGGGAGCCCGCGCCCGTCCTGGTGCTGGACGCCGGGACCGGCCTGCGCGAGCTGGGCCGCCACCTGGACGGGGCGCCGTTCCGCGGCACGATCCTCCTGAGCCACCTGCACTGGGACCACGTCCAGGGCCTGCCGTTCAGCCGCTCCGTCGACCATCCCGGCGCCCGCGTCGACCTCGTGCTGCCCGGCGTCCCCGCGGAGCCGGCGGAGCCCGAGGCGCTGCTGGCCGGGGCGATGTCCCCGCCGCACTTCCCGATCACTCCGGGCGGGCTGCTGGGCGCCTGGCGCTTCCTGCCGGCGACGGCGGGGCCCCGGCGGATCGGCGGCTGCACGGTCACCCAGGCCGAGATCGTCCACAAGGGGGGCGTCACCGTCGGCACCCGCGTCGAGTGCGACGGCGTCTCCCTGGCCTACCTGCCCGACCACGCCCCGCAGTTCGGCTCGGCGGCCGCCGAGGAGCTGGCCTCCGGAGTGGACCTGCTGCTGCACGACGGCCAGTTCCTCGCCTGCGAGCAGGACGTCGCCGACCGGTACGGCCACGCCACCGTGCCGGACGCGGTGGCCTTCGCCGCCCGCTGCGGCGCCCGCCGCCTGGTGCTCACCCACCACGCCCCCGGCCGCACCGACGACGAGCTGGACGCCCTGGCGAAGGAACTGGCGGGCGTCGCCGAGGTGGCCCGCCAGGGCGACGTCCTCACCGTCGGCGGGGGCCGTCCCGGCCCGGCGCGCCCGCCCGGTCCGGGGCGCGACTGATCGTCCGGCGTTTGGATCTTGCCGGCCGGGGCAGCCGTTGGTCATCGCGGGACGGATGGCTGCGGGAGGTCACCATGACGAAGAAGCAGGGGAAGGCCGGCACGGTGGCCGTGATCGCCCACCAGCGCAAGTCGCTCGGCGGCGGTCTGGACGAGCTGCGCCGCCTCCTGGCCGACGAGGGCGTGGACGAGCTGCTCTGGTACGAGGTGCCCAAGAGCAAGAAGGCGCCCAAGCAGGCGAGGAAGGCCGTGAAGAAGGGCGCCGACCTGGTCATCGTGTGGGGCGGCGACGGCATGGTGCAGCGGTGCGTGGACGCGCTCGCGGGCTCCGGCACGCGGGTGGGGATCATCCCCGCCGGTACGGCCAACATGTTCGCCAAGAACCTCGGCATCCCCGAGGACCTGCCGGAGGCCGTGCGGATCGCCTTCCACGGCGAGGACCGCAAGCTCGACCTCGGCAGGGTCAACGGCGAGCACTTCGCGGTGATGGCCGGGGTCGGGTTCGACGCGGAGATGATCAAGGACGCGGACCGGGGGCTGAAGGACCGGATGGGCCGGGCCGCCTACTTCTGGACCGGCCTGCGGCACGTCCGCGGCGAGCTCGTCACGATGCAGATCAAGATCGACGGGACGCCCTGGTTCGAGGGCGAGGCCAGCTGCGTGCTGTTCGGCAACGTGGGCACGATCACCGGCGGCATCGAGGCGTTCGACGACGCCCGCCCCGACGACGGCTGGCTGGAGGTCGGCGTCACCACGGCCAGCGGGCCCATCCAGTGGGCCCGCACGCTCGGCCGGATGAGCGTGAGCCGCTCCGACTCCTCGCCGTTCGTCCGGATGACCCGCGCCCGGAAGGTCACCGTCAAGCTGGGCAGGGCCATGTCCTACGAGCTGGACGGCGGCGCCAAGGGCACGGTCACCCGGCTCAAGGCCGAGGTCGTCCCCGGCGGCCTCGTCCTCCGCGCCCCCCGGCCGGCCCCCGCCGAGGAGGAGCCCTCCCGGCCGGCCCCCTCCGGGGAGAAGGCCGGGACCGGCCGGGAGCCCGCGGTCACGAAGGCGTGACCGTCATCTGCGGCCCGGTCACGAAGGCGTGACCGTCGTCCGCGGCCCGGTCATGCGGGGGTGACCGTCATCTGCAGCTCGGTCACCCACTGGCTCCGGTCCTCCGGGCAGTCGAGGTAGACCTCGCGGGCGAGGCCGACCACGCGGTAGCCGTTCTCCTCGACCCACTGGGCGAGGACCTGGAAGCTCGGGCCGACCTCCTCCATCGGGCCCCGGTGGAGGATCGTGGCGGCCGTCTCGATCGGCGGCAGGTCCACGATGGCGAAGTCGTGCTCCCGTTCCGGGGCCGCCGCGACCTCCATCCCGGCGCGCACGATCACCTTGCCGTCCTCCTCGGCCTCGTAGCAGGCGATGCCCGGACCGGTGGTCACGACCCCGGCGCGCTCCAGCCGCGCGCACAGCTCCTGGTAGAGCGGCTGGATGACCGGGCCGATGTCCTCGCTCTCGTAGCTCGCCGCCACCGCTCTGAGCTCCGCGACCCGGACCGGGGCGACCCGCTTGACCAGGACTTCCTCTGTGCTCATGAGACCCTCCGTCTCGATGGCCCGGAGCCTCGCCTCGACCCGGAGCAGCCGGGCGGTGTCCGCCGCGATGCGCTCCTCCAGCTCCGCGCGGCGCAGCCGTACCATGCCGTGCAGCTCCTCCGGGCTCACCTTCTCCTCGATGATCGAGGCGATCTGGTTCAGGGTGAAGCCGAGGTCCTTCAGGGCGATGATGCGATTGAGCCGCGAGAGCTGGGCGGCCCGGTAGAAGCGGTAGCCGCTGGCCGGGTCGACGCGGGCGGGCCGCAGCAGCCCGAGCGCGTCGTAGTGGCGCAGCATCCGCACCGACACGCGGCCGAGCTGGGCGAAGTCTCCGATGCTGAACATGATGCTTCCAGGTGTAGGGCCTCACACGGTGTCAGGGTCAAGGCTCCCGGAAGGCGGGGGCGGCGGGGAAGGGGCGGGCGCGCGGATAATCGGTTGGCGCGAGGACGCCGGCGGAGCAGCATGGCGGGCATGTCACTGCGCTTCCACGAGATCGCCGAGGGCGGTCACCGCATCCTCAACCCGTTCACCGACGACAAGCTGGCGCTGCTGGGCGAGGTCGCCCGGCTCCGCCACGGCATGCGCCTGCTCGACCTGTGCTGCGGCAAGGGGGAGATGCTCTGCCGCTGGGCCCTGGAGCACGGGATCGAGGGGGTGGGGGTCGACATCAGCGAGGTCTTCCTGGACGCGGCGCACGAGCGGGCGGTGGAGCTGGGGGTGGCCGGGAGGATCCGGTTCGAGCGGGGCGACGCCGGGGCCCACCCGGCCGAGCCGGGCTCCTTCGACGTCGTGTCGTGCCTCGGGGCGACGTGGATCGGTGACGGGGTGGAGGGGACGGTCAAGCTGATGCTCCCGGCGCTCAAGGAGGACGGGATCCTCCTCGTCGGCGAGCCGTACTGGATCTCCGAGCCGCCCGCCGGGGCCTACGAGGCGTTCGGCTTCGGGCCGGCGGACTTCACCTCGCTGGCCGGGACCTTCGACCGGTTCGAGGCGGCCGGTACGGAGGTCCTGGAGATGGTCCTGGCCGACCCCGGCAGCTGGGACCGCTACGTGGCGAGCCAGTGGTGGACGCTGAGCGACTGGCTGCGCGCCAACCCCGGCGACCCCGAGGTCGAGGAGGTGCGCGCGTTCCTGGAGCGCTGCCGCAGGTCGCATGTGGAGTACGGCAGGCGGTACCTCGGCTGGGGCGTCTTCGTGCTGCGCCGCCGTTGACGGTTACCGACGGGTAGAAATACCTTCTAGACATACATTCTAGAAGTTGCGGATCCCGCGGAGGAACGATGACCGACGTCCAGCTCGCCCGGCAGTCCTGGCGCCGCCTGGAGCCCCTCCACGGGATGATCTACTTCGTCCCCGAGGCCGCCGAGCGTTACGCCGCGCTCGGGCTCGACAAGCACGCGGGCTACTTCGCCTCCCGCGCCGCGGCCTTCGGCGCCGCCTCGCCCGAGCTGGTCATCGCCACCTTCTACAACTTCTGCCCGGCGCTCGTCCGCAAGGCGCTCCCGGCGGCCTGGGAGAGCACGACCCCGGAGAAGGTCCTGCGGGCCCGCTACGACGCCGCCGACGCGGCCCTGCGCCGGGGCGGGATCCACGAGCTGCCCGGCCTGGCCGAGACGGCGGCGCTGGCCAGGCGGGCGGCCGAGCGCGCCTGCGAGCACCCCCAGGGCCGCCCGCTGTTCGCCGCGCACGCCGCGCTGCCCTGGCCGTCGGACGACCCCCTGCTGGAGTTGTGGCACGCCCAGACCCTGCTGCGCGAGTTCCGGGGCGACGGGCACGTCGCCACCCTGCTCGCCGAGGGGGTCGGGCCGCTGGAGGCGCTGGTCCTGCACGGCGCCGCCGGCTCCGGCCTGCCCGTGATCTTCCTGAAGATCAGTCGGGCCTGGCCGGAGGAGGAGTGGCTGGCGACCGAGGAGCGGCTGCGCGAGCGCGGGCTGCTGGCGGGCGACGAGCTGACCGCCGAGGGGCGGGCGCTGCGGCAGCGGATCGAGGACCGCACCGACGAACTGGCCCTGCCCGCCTACGCCGCGCTCTCCGACGACGAGCTGGCCCGCCTGGCCGAGCTGGCCCGGACCTTCGGCCGCGGCGTGGTGAACGCGGGCCTGCTGAACGTCGGCGGCTGACCCGCGGCGCCGGTCACGCCCGTCCGGCGCCGCGGGTCAGGTCCGGGCCGGTCACCCGATCGCCGGCGGGACCGGCCGGTCCGTCACGGTCAGTCCGTCACGGTCAGTCCGTCGCGGTCGGGTCGGCGACCTGGCCGATGAAGAGCGGCACCCGCGTCGGCAGGTGGACGATCGCGAAGGCGAACGGCCGGTCGGCGCGGAGCTCGGCCTCGGCGGGCGGCGGAGCCGAGACGGCGAAGGCCAGGCCGGTGACGGCGGCGGCCTCGGTGCCCCACTCGTCCACGGTGATGTTCACCTTGTGCGCGGCCTGCTGCAGGAAGAGCCCGTCGGAGATGCCGGAGTAGCCCGTGCTCCTCAGCCCGAGCCCCGCCAGCGACTCGCCCAGGTCCAGGCCGGTGGAGAAGTCCCAGCGGGGCATGACGACCCGCACCCTGGTCTTCTTCAGTCCCCCGGCCGTCTCGGTGAGCGCCTCGGGGGAGAGCCGGTCGGCGGGGGAGCCGCCCGCCTGCGGGAGCAGGATCCACATGGCCAGCCCGCTCTCGGCGTAGGGCAGCTCGACGGCCTGCCAGCCGGGCCCGCTCGCGTAGCCGAACGCGGCCTCCTGCCGCATCAGGGCCGTGTTCACCGTCGTGCCGTCGGCGCGGGTGAAGACGGCGTTCTCCTCCGGCGGGTCGGTGAACGGGGTGGCCCAGTCCGCCTTCAGGTAGAGGGCGTTGGCGATGACCAGCTTCGTGCCGGGGTCCAGCCGGTCGAACACCTTCTTGATCCGTCCGGCGGTCTGCTTCTCGGCCCAGGCGTCGATGACGTCGGAGGCGTTCCCGGTGAAGTCCACCTGGCGCGCGCCCGCGCCGTACTTGGCGGCGAGCGTGCGCAGGAACTCCTGCTTGACCGCCAGGCCGTCCTGGACGAACAGGCCGCTCGCGAGGCTGACCACCGGCGGCTCGGGCTCGCCGCCCGCGTCCTGGGCGTCCCGCACCGCGTCCCGGTCGGGGACGGGCGGCGGCCCGTCGATCGTGGTGATCACGCGGGACAACGTGTTGAACGCCGAGTGCGGTCCCTCGGACGGGAAGCCGAAGACCTCGTCCAGCTCGGCCCCGGTCGCCCGGTCCGCGCCCGCCCTGGCCATGCCGTAGGCGTAGGCGATGCTCAGCGGGGACAGCACGGTGTTGGTCCCGGGCTCGGCGACCGCGGTGAACAGCGTGTGGCCGAAGGCGGCCAGGGCCGGCTGCAGGTTCCTGACCGGGGCGCCGTCCGGGGTCTCCCGCTTCACCCCCTCGGCGGTGATCACACGGGCCGCGGGCTCGCCCCCGCACGCGGCGAGGGCGGCGACGGCCAGCAGGCCGAGAGCGAACGCGCGACGATTCATGCCCTTCAAACGTCCGCGGGGGGCCTGCGGTTCACCGGTCCGCGGGTTCACCGGTCCGCGGGTTCACCGGTCCGCGGGTTCGACGGGCCCGCGGGTTCGACGGGCCTGCGGGTTCGACGGGCCTGCGGGCCGTACGGCTCACCGACCGTGCCGCTCGCGGGCCGCCCGGCCGGACGTCAGGACGTCAGATCGCGTACCCGGCGAAGGCGGGGAACGGCAGCAGGGCGCGCACCAGCGTGCGCCGGATCGGCCGCCCGGGGAAACGCTCCCGTGCCGCCGCCGCGAGCCCCCGGGCGGAGACGAACCGGAAGTCGTAGATCCACAGGGGCGCCTCCGGCTTCAGCACCCGGGCGAACTCGGCCACGGCCCGGTCCACCCGATCCCAGTGGTGCATGCTGAGCGTCGAGACGACGAGGTCGAACGCGCCGTCCGGGTAGGGCAGCGCGGCGACGTCCGCCACGTCCAGGGCGACCCGGTCCTCCAGGGAGGCGTCGCGCACGTGGCGGCGGCCGATCGCGATCATGTCCTTCGACAGGTCCATGCCGCTCAGGCGGAGGTCCGGGCGGAGCCGGGCGAGCTCCAGCAGCAGGTGACCGGAGCCGGTCCCCGCGTCGAGGACCGCGCCGTCCCGCGGGGCCGCGTCGGCGATCTCCCGGCAGATCTTGCGGAACAGGGGGCGGTTGAGGCGGGCCGCCCGCCGGTCGTAGCGCTCGCCGCTCCGGCCCTCGAAATACGACATCCCATCACGTCCTCTCCGATGTTGACCTTCGCCCCAATCTGCAGGTTAATGTGAACATGAAGTCAAGTGTCGCGGAGACGGTCGAGATCGGCGAGCTGGCGGGCCGGTACGGCCTGGCGACCCACGTCCTGCGCCACTGGGAGGCGATGGGCCTGCTCACCCCCGCCCGCCGGGCCAACGGCCGGCGCCGCTACGGGCCCGAGGACGACGCCCGGGTCGCGCTGATCGTGCGCGCCAAGGAGGCCGGGGCCTCGCTGGAGCAGATCCGCGAGCTGGTGACCGCGGGCGACGGGGCGCGCAGGCGGGAGATCCTCGCCCGGCACCGGGCCGAGCTGGCCCTGCGGATGGATCGGCTGCGCACCTCCATGGAGATGATCGAGCACGTGCTGGCGTGCCCCGCGGAGGACTTCTTCGAGTGCCCGGAGTTCCGGCGCATGCTCACGGCGGGCGAGGTCCCGTGCGAGACCCACTGCGAGGGCTGAGATCAGTGCCCGTCCGCCGGGCGGGTGAGCGGGGGGAGCGCGGCGAGGGCGGTCTCGCGGTCGGTCCCGGTGGCTTCGAGGAGGTCGACGACGATGGACCGGAGCTGGGCGATCATCGCGGCGGTGGAGAAACCCGCGAGGGCGGTGGGGACGCCGTCCAGCCGGGCGGCCGCCTCCATGATCGCGGCCCTGGCCCCGTCGGGCGGGTGACCGGCGGCCAGCTCGTCGCGGAGGGTCAGGACGGCGGCGGCGAGCTCCCGCAGGACCGGGGAGAACGAGGCGGGCGGGGTCTCGCCGGCGTGCAGCGCGGCCACGGCGCGCCGGACGAGCACCCGGGTGTTGCGGAGCGCGCGGTCGACCGGCGGGGCGGCCGTCTCGTATCTTCCGAGCCGCGTGCGGAGCCGCCGCCGTAGCGGGGCGATGGTCGTCATCTCCTTGCCCGTCTTCAGGGCGTCGTCGAGGTCCTCCACCGCCTGCTGCGTCCCCCTGACCTCCTCCAGCGTGTCGGCGGCGCGTTCCGGGTCGCGCTCCGCGACGGCGTCCGCGGCGCCGCGGAGGGCGGCGGCCAGGGCCTCCAGCACGGCGGCGGCGTGCCGGTGGACGATGGCGGCGGGACCGGTGGGCAGCAGGGCGACGGCGGCGATGCCCAGCGCCCCGCCGACCATCGCGTCGACCATGCGGTCGAGGCCGCCGACGCCGGTGGGCGGCAGCAGGGTGGCGACCAGCACCGCGGACGATCCCGCCTGGAGGACGATCAGCGACCCGCTGTCCAGCAGGACCGCCGCGCTCATCGCCAGCGCGACGACGAGGGCGATCTGCCACGGCCCGGAGCCGATCTGGAGGATCAGCAGGTCGCCGATCCCCACGCCGAGGCTCACCCCGGCGACCAGTTCGGCCAGGCGGCGCACGCGCTGGCCGACGGCCACCCCGATGCAGATCACCACGGCGATCGGCGCGAAGAACGGGCGGCCGTGGCCGAGCACGTCCTTGGCCACGACCCACGCGAGCGCGGCGGCGACGGCGCACTGGGCGATGGACGGCCCCATGAGCGCCAGCCGTTCCAGCCGGCCCCGCACATCGACATTCATGATCCCCCCGGGTGCCCGGGGCGGATCCCCCCGGGCGATGCCTTCCCGCCGTCCGGCGTCACGTGCCGTCCCGCGCCGCGCGATCCCGTACGGCCGGCGTCACGTGTCACCGGGCGTCGCGCGATCCCGCACGGCCGCCGCCACGTAGACCTCGACGCCGTCCAGCACGCGCTGCAGGCCGAACTCGAAGCCGTCGTCGTCGTTGTCGGGGGAGAACACGCCCGCGTCGGCGACGCGCCTGAGCGTCGCGAAGCGTCCGTCGTCCAGGAAGCGCATCAGGAACGGCCCCTGCGCCTGCCAGAACTGCTCGTCGCTGACCCCGGTGCGCTGCGCGGCCTGGCCCGCCTCCACGATGAGGCGGGCGAACCCGGTCACGTAACCGTCGACGAGCGTGATCACCTTCATCATCTCGAACGCGTCCAGGCCGATGCCGTCGAGCAGGCGCAGGGCGACCTCCAGCCCTCTGATGGAGCTGGGGCCCAGCACCGGCCGGGCCTGGGAGACCTGGAGGATCCACGGGTGGCGCAGGTGGAGCGCCAGCGACCCGCGGGCGATCTCCTCCAGCCCGGCGCGCCAGCCCTTGGCGCGCAGGCGTCCGGCCTCCTGCCCGGGATCCTGCCCGGGATCGAGGTCCTCGCCGTACACCGCGTCGAGCATGAGGTCGACGAGTTCGGCCTTGCCCGGCACGTAGCGGTAGAGCGACATGGTGCCGACCCCGAGCGCGGTGGCGATCCGGCGCATGGAGAGCGCGGTCAGCCCCTCGGCGTCGGCGACCTCGATCGCGGCCTTGACGATGCGCTCCACGCTGAGCCCGGGTCTGGGTCCGCGCGCGGGCCGTTCGCCGCCGCCCCACATCACTTTGAGGCTGAACGACAGGTCTCCGCGGCCGCTGTATTCCGTCGACATCTTGCGCTCATCATAGGACTGCGTATGCTGTACGCATAACTTCGTACACCGTACCCAGTAAGGAGGCCGTCATGGCCCCGAGCGGAGCGGCGATCGTCGCCGAAGGACTGCGGAAGGAGTACAAGCAGACCAGAGCCCTCGACGGGTTCGACCTGACCGTCCCCGAGGGCTCGGTCTGCGGGCTGCTCGGTCCTAACGGGGCCGGCAAGACCACGGCGGTGCGGATCCTGTCCACGCTGCTGGAGTTCGACGGCGGCCGGGCCGAGGTCGCCGGGTTCGACGTCGTACGGCAGGCCGCGCAGGTGCGCTACCGGATCGGCGTGACCGGGCAGAGCGCGGCGGTCGACGAGATCCTCACCGGCCGGCAGAACCTGGAGATGTTCGGGCGGCTCTACCACCTCGGCGCGGCCGAGGCCCGCCGCCGGGCGGACGGGCTGCTGGAGCGGTTCGGGCTGGCCGACACCGCGGGCAAGTCGGTCAAGCACTACTCCGGCGGCATGCGCCGCCGGCTCGACCTGGCGGCCAGCCTCATCATGGCCCCCCAGGTGCTCTTCCTCGACGAGCCCACCACCGGCCTGGACCCGCGCGGCCGCATCGAGGTGTGGGAGGCGATCCGCTCGCTGGTCGCCGGGGGCACCACGGTCCTGCTGACCACCCAGTACCTCGAGGAGGCCGACCGGCTCGCCGACCGGATCGTGGTCCTCGACCGGGGCCGGATGATCGCCGAGGGGTCGCCGGAGCGGCTCAAGTCCACCATCGGCGGCGACCAGCTCGACCTGGTCGTCGCCGACGCCGCCGAGCTGGCCGGAGCGGCGCGGATCGTCGCCGGCGTCTGCGGGGCCGAACCCGAGGTCCGGCCGGACACCCGGGGGATCACCGCCCCGGTGCGGCACCGCACCACCGCCCTCGCGGCGACCGTCCTCGTCGAGGCCGTCCGCGCCCTGGACGACGCCGGGATCGCGGTGGAGGACATCGCCCTGCGGCGGCCGACCCTGGACGAGGTGTTCCTCCGGCTCACCGGGCACCGGGCGGAAGCCGGCGGGGAGGGCGCGGAGCTCGCGGAGCTCGCGGAGCTCGCGGGCGGGCGCCCGGCGCCCGGCGGCCGCGGGGAGGAAGGAGCGGGATCCGGGGGAGCGCGCGCGGCGTCCGCCGGCCGCCGAGTGGAGAAGGAGACGACCGTATGACCACGACCGCACCCGCCGCGCCGGCCCGGCCGATCCCGGCGTCCGCCCTGTCCCGGGTCCGCTGGACGATCGCCGACAGCTGGACCATCACCCGCCGCTACCTGATCCACTGGGTGCGCGAGCCCTCCTACATCGTGTGGGGGCTGATGTATCCGATGGTCTCGGTGCTGCTGTTCGGCTACGTCTTCGGCAGCGCCATGGTGGTGCCGGGAGGCGGCGACTACCGCGAGTTCCTGCTGCCGGGCCTGTTCGGCATGACCATGATGTTCGGCATCGGCAACACGATGATGGGCGTCACCACCGACGCCGACAAGGGCATCACCGACCGGTTCCGGTCGATGCCGATGGCCCGCTCCGGGGTGGTGGTCGGCCGGAGCGCGGCCGACATGATCAACTCCCTCATGGACCTGGTCATCCTGGTCGGCTGCGGCCTGATCGTGGGCTGGCGGGCGCACGGGACGATCGGGGAGACCCTGGCGGCGGTCGGCCTGTTGCTGCTGCTGCGGTTCGCCTTCATCTGGGTCGGCATCTACATGGGGCTGGTGGCGAAGAACGCGGAGCAGGCGGGCAACTTCTACGCGCTGCTCTTCCCGCTCACGATGATCTCCAACGCCTTCGTCGCCCCGGAGATGATGCCGGGCTGGCTCGGCGCCGTCGCCGCCTGGAACCCGCTCTCCTCCACGGTCGCCGCGGTCCGCGAGCTGTTCGGCAACCCCGGCCTGGGAGGCGACTCCTGGATCGCGCAGAACGCGACGCTCATGGCCGTGGTCTGGCCCGTGGTGATCGTGGCGATCTTCGCGCCGCTCTCCGCGCGCCGCTACCGCAGAGCCAGGCGCTGATCACTCCGACTACGGCCCTGATCCGGGGGTACCTGGTGGACCTGGCCAGGGCCGCAGTCGGAGGGAACGGACATGGGAAACGGATCCGGATCACGGACGGGACGGCTGCGCGCCGCGGCCCGCAAGGTCTTCCCCGGATCGCGGGCGGGACGGCTGCGCGCCGTGGCCCGCGAGGTCTTCGGCTGGGAGGACCTGCGATCCGGGCAGATCGAGGCGATGAGCCACCTGGTGGGCGGCGGCGACGCGCTCGTGGTCATGCCGACCGGCGGCGGCAAGTCGGCCGTCTACCAGGTGCCCGCCCAGCTCCTCGACGGCCCGACGGTGGTCGTCTCGCCGCTGATCGCGCTGCAGCGTGACCAGGTCGCCGGGCTGGCGGAGCTCGGCGCGGGCGGGGCGGTCGCGCTCAACTCGGCGCAGACCGGCGGCGACGACCCGCTGGAGGCGGTGCACGCGGGCCGCGCCGAATTCGTCTTCCTGGCCCCCGAGCAGCTCGCCAAGCCCGAGATCGTGGAGCGGCTGCGGGCCGCCCGCCCCTCGCTGATCGCGATCGACGAGGCCCACTGCGTGTCCGCCTGGGGCCACGACTTCCGCCCCGATTACCTGCGGCTCTGCCAGGTGATCGAGCGGCTCGGCCACCCGCCGGTGGTGGCCCTGACCGCCACGGCGACCCCGGCGGTGCGCGAGGAGATCGTGGCGGCGCTGGGCCTGCGGGACGTCCGCCAGGTCGTGCGCGGCTTCGACCGGCCCAACCTGGAGCTGGAGGTGCGCCGCTTCGTCGCCGCGGACGAGCTGCGGCAGGCGCTGGTGGACGAGGCGGCCTCCCGCGCCGGACTCGGGCTCGTCTACGCCGCCACCCGCCGGGCCACCGAGGAGTACGCCGCCGCGCTGCGGGAGGCGGGGCGGCGGGCGGAGCCGTACCACGCGGGGATGCGGGCGGCCGACCGGCACCGCGTCCACGAGATGTTCCGCGACGGCGAGCTGGACGTCGCCGTGGCGACCTCGGCGTTCGGCATGGGGATCGACAAGCCCGACGTGCGGTTCGTCCTGCACGCCGCGCCGCCCGAGTCCCCGGACTCCTACTACCAGGAGATCGGCCGCGCCGGACGGGACGGGGAGCCGGCCGCGGCGGTGCTGTTCTACCGGCCCGAGGATCTGGGGCTGCGCCGCTTCTTCACCGGAGGACGGACCGACGAGGAGTTCCTGCTGCGCGTCGCGACGCTGCTGAACGAGCACGGCGGCACGGTCCGCGCCCGCGAGCTCCGCGAACTGCTCGGGGTGGGCGCCGCCCGCCTGACCCGGGCGGTGAACCTCCTGGAACGCGCCGGGGCGATCGAGGTCACCGGCCGGGGCGACCTGCGCGGGGCCGCCGGGGGCCCGGACCCCGCCCGCGCCGTCGAGCGGGCCGCCGAGCTGGAGGAGATCCGCCGGCGCGTCGACGCCTCCCGCGTCGAGATGATGCGCGGTTACGCCGAGACCACCGGCTGCCGCCGCCGGTTCCTGCTGGAGTACTTCGGCGAGCCGTACGAGCGCCTCTGCGGCACCTGCGACACCTGCCGGGCCGGCGAGGCGGAGGCCCCCGACGACACCGGCCCCTTCGCGATGCACGCCCGGGTACGGCACAGCGAGTGGGGGCCGGGCATGGTGATGAGCCGGGAGAACGACCGCGTCACCGTGCTGTTCGACGAGGTCGGCTACAAGACGCTGCTGCTGGAGGCCGTCGAGCGCGAGCGCCTGCTGACGCCCGCCTAGCCGGGCCGTACGACCGGGACTTCGACCGGCACCGGGCCCCGGACGTCACAGCCGGCGGCGAGCCGTTCTCGCCGGACGGCGTGCGCCCGCGGAACCTGCGGCACCTGCGGGGCTTGAGTCTCCAGCCGGTGGAAGGTCCAGACTCGGCCGTATGGACGACGACGGCCCCGAGCCGCTCACCATCGGACGGCTCTCCGAGCGCACCGGGATGCCGGTGCGCACCATCCGCTACTGGTCCGACGTCGGCGCGCTGCCGCCGGCGGGCCGTACCGAGGGCGGCTACCGCCTCTACGACGCCGCGTCCGTGGCCCGGCTGGAGCTGATCCGCACGCTGCGGGAGCTGGGGCTCGGACTGGAGGACGTGCGCCGGATCCTGGAGCGGGAGACCACCGTCGCCGCCGTCGCCGCCGTTCACGTCAAGGCGCTGGACGCGCAGATCCGCACGCTGCTGCTACGGCGCGCGGTGCTCGGCACCGTGGCCAGGCGGCGGTCCGGCACGGAGGAGACGAAACTGTTGAACGATCTCGCACGGTTGTCCGCCGACGAGCGCAGGCGGATCATCGAGGACTTCGTGGCCGAGGTCTTCGGCGGCGTGGACGCCGATCCGGACATCGTCGATCCGGATATCGGGGCGCGGACGCGGCACACGGCCGTGGACCTGCCCGACGATCCCACCCCCGAGCAGGTGGAGGCATGGGTGGAGCTGGCCGGGCTGGTCCGGCGCCCGGACTTCCGGCGGCGGATGCGCGACATGGTGGAGAACGACACCCGGGAACGCGCCGGGGAGGGGCCGCAGCGGGAGTCGGAGGCGTCCGTGTGGTTCGCCAAGAAGATCGTCCGGCTGGTGGGGGAGGCGCGGGAACGCGGCGTGACCCCGGACTCGCCCGAGGCCGCGGGCGTCCTCGACCGGCTCCTGGGAGACATGGACGAGGCGGGGCGGACCGCGGTCCTGCGGCGGCTGGAGACGGGCGTGTACTCCGAGGCCGAGCACTACCGCCGGCTGGTGGCCGTCGTCAGGGGCCGGCCGCCCAAGCCGTCCCACGGAGAGGACTTCGCCTGGCTGGCCGGCGCGCTGCGCGCCCGCGCCTGAACCGGAGCTGCGCGTCCGCTCTCGAGGGCGACGCCCCGCTGTCCCGTGCCTGAACCGGCGTTCTTCCCGCCCGCTCCCGGACGGAGCCGATTACGATCACCGGGCATGACCGCGCTTCCCGCAGAAGTCCTCGCCGTCACCGACCGCTACCTCGCCCTCGCCGACACCCATGCGCCGGGGCTCGTCGACGGGTTCTACCTCGTCGGATCGCTGGCCCTCGACGACTACCGCCCCGGACGGAGCGACATCGACTTCGTCGCCCGGATGTCCGCCGAGCCCACCGGGGAGCAGGTCGCCGCCCTCGGCCGCGCGCACGCGGAGCTGGCCCCGCCGATGCCCTTCGACGGCGTCTACGTGACGGCCGCCGACCTGCGCGACGACTCCGGCCGGTGCGGCGCGCGGCCGTACGCCTTCGAGGGGGCGTTCAAGGTCGGCGAGTGCTTCGAGACCAACCCCGCCGTCTGGCGGACCCTCGCCCAGTGCCCCGTCGTCCTGCGCGGTGGGCCCCCGCACGTCCACACCGACCCGGAGCGGCTGGCCGGGTGGACCCGCGGCAACCTGCGCGATTACTGGCGCGGCTGGCGCGAGCTGATCGCCGTGAGCACCCCGGAGCAGGTCGACGACCACTCCGTGGTGTGGACCGTGCTCGGCACGACCCGCCTGTGCCACACCCTCGCCACCGGGCTGGTCACCTCCAAGAGCGGCGCGGGCCGGTGGGCGCAGGAGGAGTTCGGCCCGCTCCCGATCCTCGCTGAGGCGCTGCGCCTGCGCGCGGGGGACGGCTCCGCCTACCCCGGAGCCGCCGAGCGCCGTCAGGACCTGCTCGACTATCTGGACGGGCTCTTCGCCCGTTTCGAGATCGAGCCGTGAGGGCCGCCGCTCACGCCGAGGGGCGGAAGGCCCTGCGGTAGGCCGAGGGGGAGGTGCGCATCGCCCGGGTGAAGTGGTGGCGGAAGGTCACCGGGCTGTCGAAGCCGACCGCGGCGGCGATCTCCTCGACCGGCGCGGCGGTGGACTCCAGCAGGGCGAGGCTGGCCGCGACCCGCTGGGAGATCACCCAGCGCAGCGGGCTGGTCCCGGTCTGGCGGCTGAAATGCCTGATGAAGGTGCGCTGCGACATGTGCGCGACCCTCGCCAGATCGGCGACCGCGATGGGCCCGGCCAGGTGGTCGAGGGCCCAGGCCATCGCGGCGGCCACCGCGTCGTCGTCCTCCACCGGGGCGACGGCCGCCTGGACGAACTGCGCCTGCCCGCCCTCCCGGTGCGGCGGGATGACCAGCCGCCGCGCGACCGTGTTGGCCACGCCCGGCCCGTGGTCCTTGCGCACGAGGTGGAGCAGCAGGTCGAGCCCGGCCGCGCTGCCCGCGCTGGTCAGCACGTCGTCGCCGTCCACGTAGAGCACGTCCGGATTCACCCGCACCCGGGGGAACCTCTCCTGGAGCAGGCCGGCGTACTTCCAGTGGGTCGTCGCCTCCCGCCCGTCCAGCAGCCCGGCGGCGGCCAGCGCGAACGCCCCCGAGCAGATCGAGACGACCCGGGCACCGCGGTCGTGCGCCGCCCGAAGCGCGGCCGTCACCGCCGGGGAGACCCCGCCCCGCACATCCGGAACCCCCGGGACGATCACCGTGTCGGCCGCGGCGAGAACGTCCAGGCCGTGCTCGGCGCGCATGCTGAAGCCGCCCACGACCCGCAGGTCGTCGCGGGTCTCGGCGCAGACGGCCAGCTCGTACCAGGACGCGTCCAGCTCGGGACGGGGAATGCCGAAGATCTCCACGACGCACCCCAGCTCGAAGGGAGCCATGCCGTCGAAGGCGAGCACGGAGACGGTACGGCGCGCGGCGCGCGGCACGGGGAGCGGGAGCAGCATGGCGAAATCTTAGCGATAAGCGGCATTCACGCCACTGTTGAGCGCCCACCGGGTCCGGGCACCATTTCTTCCGTCACCGCCGCTCACGAGTGACCGGCCCCGCCAGACGAGCAGATCCGCCCGACCCGACCGGCCCCGCCAGACGAGCAGATCCGCCCGACCCGACCCGAGCGATCCGACCGATCCAGCCGATTCCCGCCCGAACTGACCGATCCGACCGACTCCCGACCGAGAGGCCACCCGAGATGTCCGCCACCCCCGCTGTCGCTCCTGCCGCCCCCGCCGTTCCCGCCGCCTCCGCGGCTCCCGCCGTCCCCGTCTCCGGCGCCGTCGCCGCGGTCCCCGCCGCGGACAACGCCGCCGCGCTCGCCCACTTCGCCGCCCGGCTGGCGTTCGAGACCGACGTGTCCGACGTCGCCGCCGACCTGGCCGCCGGGGTCCCGGGCATCGTGGTGATCGACTCCCGCAGTGAGGAGAGCTGGAACCAGGGCCACATCGAGGGCGCCGTCCACCTGCCCACCGCCCGGATCGCCGCCCGCGCCGCCGAGGTGGTCCCGGCGGGGGCGACCGTGGTGACCTACTGCTGGGGCCCGGGCTGCAACGGCGCCACCCGCGCCGCGCTGGAGTTCGCCAAGCTCGGCTACCCGGTCAAGGAGATGCTGGGCGGCTTCGAGTACTGGGCCCGCGAAGGCTTCCCGATCGAGACCGCGAGCGGCGTCTCCCACCGCCCGATCGACCCCCTGACCGCCCCCGTCTCCGGCATCGCCTGCGCCTGCTGATCACCGCGCCCCAGCCGATCCCGGGACGGGCTCACGACTCCCGGGACGGGCTCACGACGGGATCGGGACGTGGACCGGGTCGAGGCCCTCGGGGGCCTTGCCGGGGTGGACGCCGCTGAGCATGGAGGCCACCGTGTACAGGTGCCAGGCCGTACCCGGCTTCTTGACCACCGGGTCGGCGAAGAGCTTGCGCACCTCGTCCGGCTTCACGATGGGGGCCAGTAGGTCGAGGTGGTCCAGGACGTGGTCGCGGAGCACGGCGCTGAGCGTCTCTCCCGGACTGGTCCGCCAGCTCCAGCCGCCCCCGGTCTTCGGCGCGGTGAGGAACTCCGGCCTGCGCTGCCAGGGGTAGTACTTCCGGTCGGCGGTGAAACGCCACGGCTTGCCCTCGATCGGCACGTTCCGCAGCCGCGGGGCGAACGTCGTGATCAGCTCGTGGATGACCTCCTCCGACAGCCGCCACGACTGGTCGAGGCTGAGCGCGGCCCGGACCACCCGGTTGTCGAGGAACGGGCGGACCGGGTCGCCCCGGCGCAGCGAGCCCGCCCGCGCGCTGGCCTGCCAGCGGCCGACCTTGTACCAGACGTACATGTGGTCGAGCGCCTCCATGGCGTCGGCCCGCTCCTGCCACGGCCGCGCCAGCTCGCGCGCGTGCTCGTTGGCGGCGTCGGTGAACAGCGGGACGTCCTTCAGGAAGAAGGTCGTGTCGATCCTGCGGCGCAGCGCCTTGGGGCTCAGGTCGCTCTGGAGCAGCAGCAGGCTCCCGGCCCGCAGGGTCTCCCCGCTCTGCCCGGACATGGTCGGCTTGGCGCTGTAGGGCAGGTAGGTGACGATCGACTCGTAGGCCGAGGTCATGCCCTCGCAGGTGCGCAGCGTCTCGTAGGCGCGCATCAGCGGGTGCTCCACCACGACCGCGTCCTTCTTCTCGGCGCGGGCCGGGGGGATCACCGTGTGCTCGACGCCGAGCGCGCGGGCGATCATCCTGGCGATCACCACGTCCGGGTGGTCGTCGAGCCCGTTCGTCGTCGCCCGGAACGGGACGCCGGCGGCGTGCAGCAGCGCCGCCAGGACACGGGTGTCCCGGCCGCCGGTCAGCGCCAGGTTCACCGGCTCGCCCGCCTCGCGCAGCGGTGCGACGGTGGCCAGCAGCGCCTCGGCCAGCTCCCCGATGAGCGCCTTCTTCCGGCGGCCGGAGGCGGGCGCGGGCCCGGCGGCGGGGAGCGGGGTCTCGGTGACCGTACGGCGGCCGCCCCGGACGGTGATCGTCGCAGACGGAGGCAGCGCGCTCACCCCGGCGTAGGGCGTCTCGTCGGAGACGAAGAACCCCTGGCGGATCATCGTCTGCAGGGCGAGCACGTCCCACTCGACCCGGTCGCCGCCGCAGGCCAGATGGACCAGGAGCGCCCGGCTGCCGATCACGTGGAGCTCGGGGGTCTCGGCGTGGAAGACCGGGCAGACCCGGTTGATCGCGGTGGCGGCGGAGAGCTCGTCCCCGGTCGCCCGGAACACCGAGAAGCACCCGCCCACCGCGTCGGTGCGGAGCCCGGCCGCGTGCGCGAGCCCCTCCACGTCCCGGGGCTCGGCCAGGTGGCCGTTGATCCCGGCCGCCCGATCGGCCCCGGTGACCAGCAGCGGAGGCTGCCGGGAATCGTCGGGCTCGTTGGTCCAGGCGAACAGGGAGATGCTGGGGCGGTGCCACTCGCGACCCCGGATGACCTCGGCGGGGACCGGGAAGGCGGCCTCGATCGCGCCCCTGACGGTGTGCAGCACCGCGTCGGGAATCGCCGCGGCCGGGTCCTTGGCCGCCAGGCCGAGATAAACGCGCATGGTCATGGATCTTATGTCGCGTTTCTTTGGGACAAGACGGAACGGGAAAGGAATGATTACCCGTATGAACGAGATGTTGTCGCGTGCTGCCGACCGTACGGTGGACGTGGTCCGCGGGATCCGGGAGGACCAGTACGACCTGCCGACCCCCTGCTCCGAGTACGACGTCCGGACTCTGCTCGGTCACCTGTCCTGGGTGGCGCTGCTGTTCGAGGCGCTGGCCCGCAAGGAGCCCATGCCGCCCGAGGACAACGAGCCCGATGCCCTGGAGACCCGGGTACGGGGCATGGTCGAGGGCTGGTCCCACCAGGAGGCGTTCGAGGGGGAGAGCCCCATGATGCAGCTCCCCATGACCGTGGTCTTCCAGATGGGCCTGGGCGACCTGGTCTTCCACGGGTGGGACCTGGCCCGGGCCACCGGGCAGGACTACGAGGTGGACCCCGACACCGCCGAGGCCATGCGGATCTACGTCGAGCAGATGGCGCCGATGGCGCGGCAGAACGGGGTCTTCGGCGACGAGGTCGCCGTGCCGGAGGACGCCCCGGCGTTCGACCGGGCCCTCGGGCTGACGGGACGGGACCCGGCCTGGAAACCCTGATCACGCGTCGGGCACGGTTGGCGCTCGCTTGGGTCAAGGACTGAGCCGGTTCCGCGAGGGCGTCGTCGTAGGGGATGACACGCATCCTACGGAGGCGCGACATGAAGACTTCCCCCCAGACATGTCACCGGACAGGCCCGCGGACCCGACCGCGGACACGGCGGACGCAGCGGGCGCGTCCGATCCTCATCGCTCTCGCCGTGATCGCCCTGTTGCTCTCCGCCGTCGCCTGCGGCGGCGGAGGGATGGACGGCGGGGACACCAGACCCGCCGACGGACCGGCGAACCAGGGCCGGGGCGCGCCGTCCCCCGACGGGGGCGGGCGTTACGCCTCCGGGCAGAAAGACGCCTCCACCGGCCGGGAGGACGAGGAAGCCCCCGCCGCCGGGGAGGACCGGGCCGCCGCCGAGCAGGAGGACCGGGACACCACCGCGGAACAGGTGTCCACGTTCGCCCTCGACGTGGACACCGCCTCCTACGGTTACGCCAGGCGGACCCTGCAGGAGGGCCGCATGCCCGACCCGGCCCACATCCGCCCGGAGGAGTTCGTCAACTCCTTCCGGCAGGACTACGAGGAACCCGGGGACGACGGTTTCTCCGTCCACCTCGACGGCGCCCGGACGCCCGAGAACGGCACCGCCCTGCTCCGGGTCGGCCTGCAGACCCGCCGGGACGACCCGGAGGCCCGGCGTCCGGCGAGCCTGACCTTCGTGGTGGACGTGTCCGGCTCGATGGCCGAGCCCGGCCGCCTCGACCTGGTCAGGGAAGCCCTGCACAAGCTCGTCGACCAGCTGGGGCCGGGAGACCAGATCTCGATCGTCACCTTCAGCGACGAGGCCGAGCTGGTCCTCCCGATGACCCCGGCGACGGATCGGGAGACGCTGCACGGGGCCGTGGAGCGGCTGGCCGTACAGGGCTCGACGAATCTGGAGGCGGGCCTGACCACCGGCTACGCCGAGGCGTCCCGCGCGTTCCGGTCGATGGCCACCAACCGGGTCATCCTGCTCTCCGACGGCCTGGCCAACACCGGCGAAACGAGCTGGCAGGGCATCCTGGACCGGGTCGCGGAGTCCGCGGGCAGGCAGATCACCCTGCTCTGCGTGGGCGTCGGCCGGGAGTACGGCGACCGGCTCATGGAGCAGCTCGCCGACAACGGCGACGGCGCCGCGGTGTACGTCAGCTCGGTCGAGGACGCGCGCAAGGTCTTCGTCGAGCGCCTGGGCACCACCCTCGACCTGCGGGCCCGCGACGCCAAGGCGCAGGTCGTGTTCAACCCCGCGGTGGTGGAGTCCTATCACCTCATCGGCTACGAGAACCGCGCGCTGGCGGCCGAGGACTTCCGTGACGACGCCAAGGACGGCGGTGAGATCGGCCCCGGCCACTCGGTGACGGCCCTGTACCGGGTACGGCTGCGCAGCGGCGCCTCCGGCCAGCTGGCCACCGCGACGGTGCGCTGGCAGGACCCCGACACCCGCCGGCCCGCCGAGGCCGGCAGGTCGCTGGAGACCCGGGCCCTGGCCGGGTCCCCCTGGGAGGGGACCTCGCCGAGGTTCCAGGTGGACGTGGTGGCGGCGACGTTCGCCGAGTATCTCCGCACCCGCGAGCCGCTCACCGGCGTCGGCCTCCTGGACCTCCCCGGGCACGCCACCCGCCTGGCCGCGGCGACCGAGGACCCCATGGTGACCGAGCTGGCCGACCTGATCGGCCGGGCCACGGCACTCGGTTAAGAGCGCCGGCCACGACCTGGCACCACCCGGCCGGGCGGGATCCCGGGGTCTCATCGCGGACGGCTCCCGCGATGAGACCCCGGGCCGGTTCCTCCCGGAGCGGGAACGCCGGTCAGGATCGGCCCGACGGTTACGGGGTGCGGGCCGTTGTCCTATACACTGGCGGGGTGCCGCAGGGGTGAACGCCGCGACGGGCACATAAGGGGCTATGGCGCAGTTGGTAGCGCGCTTCCATGGCATGGAAGAGGTCTGGGGTTCGAATCCCCATAGCTCCACCCACGTCGCGTCACTCCACCACCGCCCGTCAAGGGCGGTGGTGGAGTGACGCCGAGGTCCTTTCAACGGCGGTGTCCTCCGGGATGCCGCCGTTTCGCGTCTCTGAGAGGGCGGTTCGCGAGTTGCCGCCCGGACCGGGGAGTGCGTCAGGTGGTGCCCAAGGTCCATCGTTGGTTGTCGCCGCCCCAGCAGGAGTAGAGCTGGAGGCGGGTGCCGTTGCCCGTCCCGGCGGCGTCCAGGCACAACCCCGACTGCACACCGGTGATCGTCCCGTCCGGGTTGACGCGCCACTTCTGGTTGGCGCCACCCCAGCAGGAGTAGATCTGGATCCGGGCCCCGTTGCCGGTACCCGCCGCGTCGAGGCATTTGCTGCCGAAAACGCGCAGCTCCTGGGATGAGGTGAGGGTCCACCGCTGGTTGGTGCCGCCATGGCAGTCCCAGAGCTGGAGCTGCGTGCCGTCAGCGGTGCTCGAGTTCGGCACGTCCAGACAGCGTCCGGAGGCGACGCCCCTGATCTGGCGGCTACCGGCAGGGGTGGGCGTCGGTGTGGGCGTGGCGCCGGTGCTGTCGAGGCCGAAGAACCGGATCGCGTGGACGGCCATCCCGGGGTGCGGCAGGTTGTGCCCGGCTCCGCTGATGGTGTAGGCCTCGACCTGGCCGGACCCGTAGATCCTCCGCGTCCAGCCCGCTTGCGGGCTGGTGGTCGAGGTGGGAGTCTGGCTCACCCCGTGCACGTTGGTCCACTGGTCGGCCTCCTTCTGCAACATGCTGAAGTTCAGCACGTCGTCCGCGGTGCCGTGCCAGGCCATCAGCCGGGGCCGGGGACCGGTGTAGCCCGGGTAGGCGTTGCGGACCAGGTCGCCCCACTGCTGCGGTGTCCGGTCGCTGCAACCGGGTGGGCCGAGGCAGCCGAAGGGCACACCGGCGAAGGGGGCGCCGGCCTTGAAGACGTCGGGATAGGTGGCGAGCAGGTTGACGGTCTCCATCGCGCCGGAGGAGAAACCGGTGGCGAACACCCTCGCGGAGTCACCGTTGTGGCGCTGCACGACGTAGTTCACCATCGACACGATCGAAACGGGGTCACTGCCGCCCCCGTGCCGGAGCGCTTCGTTCGACCACACGTCGAAGCAGTTCGACAGGCCGTTGGCGCTCTTGTTGGCCTGCGGATAGATGACGATGAAGCCGTACCGGTCGGCCAGGGACGCGAACTCCGTCTGCTGGTGGAAGTGGGTCGCCCGGCCGTTGCAGCCGTGCATCGCCACCAGGATGCCGGGGCGCGCGGCCACGTTGTCGGGGACGTAGAGATGCATCTGGAGGTTGCCGGGGTTCACTCCGAAGTCGCCGATCTGGGTCAGCGTCGCCGCCCTCGCCTTGGGTGCCAGGGCGACGAGACCGGCCAGGATGGTGATCACCACAGCGGCCACCGCGGAGATCACCGTCCCGGCTCCGATCGGCACCGGCTGGTGCCGTCTCATGATCCGACCCCCTAGCCCCGGTTCCAGGTCCACTTCTGGTTGTTGCCGCCCCAGCAGGAGTAGAGCTGGAGCAGGGCGCCGTTGCCCGTTCCGGCGGCGTCCAGGCACAACCCCGACTGCACGCCGACGATGGAGCCGTCTGAGTTGAGGCGCCACTTCTGGTTGTTACCGCCCCAGCAGGAGTAGATCTGCACCTTGGCGCCGTTGCCGGTTCCGGCGGCGTCCAGGCACTTGTTGCCGTAGACGCGGATCTCCTGTGCGGAGGTGGAGGACCACTGCTGGTTGGAGTTGGAGTGGCAGTCCCACAGCTGGAGCTGCGTGCCGTCGGTCGTCGTGGCGTTCGGCACGTCCACGCACCGCCCGGATGCCACCCCCCGGATCTGTCCCGAGCCACCGGGGTTCTGCGTGGGTGTCACGGTCGGCGTGGGTGAGGGGTTCGGGTTCGCGTTGTTGAGCGCGTTCAGGACGGAGTTGTACGCGGCCTTCTTGTTGCCGTTGCCGTCGAAGAGCAGCGGGCTGGCGCCGGCGCCGAGCCAGGAGTCGCTGTCGCGGACTCCCCAGACCGTGATGCCGGTACAGCGCGGCACCGCCAGGCAGTCGTTGACGACGTTGGCGTAGGTGGTGGCCGAGCCGCCCTGGATGTCCAGCTCGGTGATCTGCACGTCGACGCCCAGGGCCGCGAAGCTCTGGATGGTCGTGCGGTAGTTGCTGTTGTAGGGGCTGTTGCTGTTGAAGTGCGACTGCAGGCCGACGCAGTCGATCGGCACGCCGCGCTGCTTGAAGTCGCGGACCATGTTGTAGACGCCCTGCGTCTTGGCCCAGTTCCAGTTGTCGATGTTGTAGTCGTTGTAGCACAGCTTGGCGGACGGGTCGGCGGCCCGCGCGGTACGGAAGGCCACCTCGATCCAGTCGTTGCCGGTCCGCTGGAGGTTGGAGTCGCGCCGGCCGCCGGAGTTGCCGTCGGCGTAGGCCTCGTTGACGACGTCCCAGGCGTAGATCTTGCCTCGGTAGTGGCTCATCACGCCGTTGATGTGGTTGATCATCGCCTGGCGGAGGTCGCCGCCGGAGAGCGCCTGCATCCAGCCCGGCTGCTGGGAGTGCCAGGCGAGGGTGTGGCCGCGTACCCGTTTGCCGTTCTGCACCGCCCAGTTGTAGACCCGGTCGCCGGCGCTGAAGTTGAACTGCCCCCGGTTGGGTTCCGTGGCGTCGATCTTCATCTCGTTCTCGGCGGTGATCATGTCGAACTCGCGGTTCGCGATCGTCGTGTACGTCTGGTCGCCCAGCCTGCCGGCGGCGATGGCCGTGCCGAAGTACCGGCCGCTCTGCTGGGCGGCGGCGGCCAGCGTGCTCGCCGCCGCCTCTGCGGGAACTGCCACTATCAGCGCCGCGCCTACGACACTCGCGACGCTCACGGCTCCCACGAGGCCCCGGACGGCGCCGAGACGTTTGTACGCGGATGAAGGTAAAGCCTTCATGCCCATGCCTGACTCCATAGTGAGATCACGGAAGAGGGACATGCGGCAACCCGGCGAACGACGCCGCGCCCCGGATCGCGGGCGCACACCACGGTGGCGTCATGACCGGCGGCCCCGCCGATCACCACATCAGACGGAGCCGACCGCATCGGAGATCAGTGTGGAAACGCAACCGAAACATGTCAACACCTAAGCGAAACTTTCGGAATGATCGACTCGGAACCGATGATCGAGAATCGATGCACTGGAGTCGTAAGATGCCGGTGCGGAGCAAGATGGTAAAAATCCTCCGATATCGACAATGAAAATTTCACACCATATTCGCAAGTTGCGAACAAGGGAGATTGCCTGTACAGGCGAGCGATACCTGTCCGGCGCGGCCGCGCACGGGCCGCAGCCCTCTTGACGGCGTCTGGGTCCGCCGTATTTACTCGCCGCCATCACCACCAAGACGGCGGGGTGTCGAGAGGAGGGTCGCACCGCACATTGTTAGCGCTAACATGGATCCCCGCCCATGGGACGCGCAAGGTCGTCAGGCCTGGGCGACACCACACGCCCAAGGCCGCTCCGTGTACGTCACTCTGCCTTCGCGTGCGAGGCGATCCCTCGTCGACGCCGGACGGGACCGTTGGATGTACTCCGCGACAACGCGCTCAACGGAGTAGGTGGCACCAGATCGCGCAGCTCTCCGCGGGATCTCTCCAAGAGGGAATGTTAGCGATAACACTTGTCCGGGGACGGTGTCTCCGCACCGACGACCACAGGCACCCCCGAGATGCCGACCCGCTGAACGCATGACCGGCAGCCGGTCACCACCCCCCATCTCCCAGGAGCCCCGCATGTCTTTGAGCTGTCGTCAGTTCTTCCAGGCCACAGGCGCGGCCGCCGCGCTCACGGTCACCGGCCAGACGGCCGGCGCATCCCCCGCCCTGGCCGCACCGCCCTCGGTCAGAGCTGAGATCGGTGGCAATGCGCTGCGGTTCCGCAACGTGCGCAACGGCAGGGTGCTCGGCGTCGAGAACATGTCGACCGCCGACAACGGCTCGAGCGACAACCTCTGGAGATTCCTGTGAGGCGCGTGCTCCCGGCTCTCTCGGCTCTGCTCTTCCTGGGTGTGTTCCTCACGGCCCAGGAGGCGTCGGCCGCGACGGTCGACACCAACGCGTGGTACGTCCTGGTCAACCGCAACAGCGGCAAGGCCCTGGACGTCTACAACCTGTCCACCGCCGACGGCGGCCGGATCACCCAGTGGACCCGCAACGACGGCAACCAGCAGCAGTGGCAGTTCGTCGACTCCGGCGGCGGCTACTACCGGCTCAAGTCCCGCCACTCCGGCAAGGTGCTGGACGTCTACAACTTCTCCACCGCCAACGGCGCCGGCGTTGTCCAATGGGCCGACCACAACGGCACCAACCAGCAATGGAGACTCGCTGACTCGGCCGGCGGCCACGTACGACTGATCAACCGCAACAGCGGCAAGGCCCTGGAGGTCCAGAATGCCTCCGCCGTCGACGGCGCCAACATCGTCCAGTACGACGACTGGGGCGGCGGCAACCAGCAATGGCAGCTCGTGAAGGTCGGCGGCACCCCCCAAAACCCGGGTGGGGCCTACACCAACCCGGTCGCCTGGCAGGACTTCGCCGACGGCGACATCATCCGGGTCGGTGACGCCTACTACTACTCGGCCTCGACGATGCACTACTCGCCGGGCGCGCCGATCCTGCGCTCCTACAACCTGGTCGACTGGGAATACGCCGGACATTCGGTCCCGAGACTCGACTTCGGCTCCGGCGCCTACGACCTCACCGGCGGCCGGGCGTACGTGAAGGGCATCTGGGCCTCGACCCTGAACTACCGGCCCGGCAACGGCACCTACTACTGGATCGGCTGCGTCGAGTTCAACCGGACCTACGTTTACACCGCCTCCGCCGTGGACGGCACGTGGACCAAGCGCTCGCAGATCAACAACTGCTACTACGACGCCGGCCTGCTGATCGACAGCAACGACACCATGTACGTCGCCTACGGCAACGGCACCATCAGCGTCGCCCAGCTCTCGGCCGACGGGCTCAGCCAGGTGCGCGCCCAGCAAGTCTTCCAGACCCCGAGCAGCGTCGGCACGCTGGAGGGCGCCCGCTTCTACAAGCGGGGCGACTACTACTACATCTGGCTGACCCGCCCGGCCAACGGCCAGTACGTGCTGCGCTCCACCTCGCCGTGGGGTCCGTACGAGATGCGCCAGGTCCTGCTGGACATGCCCGGCCCGATCTCCGGCGGCGGCGTCCCGCATCAGGGCGGGCTCGTGCAGACCCAGGCCGGCGACTGGTACTACATGTCCTTCGTCGACGCCTACCCCGGCGGCCGGGTCCCGGCACTCGCCCCGATCACCTGGACCAACGACTGGCCGACCGTGCAGACGGTCAACGGCGGCTGGGGCGTGAGCTACCCGCGGCCGAACATCCAGACCAACCGGACGGTGGCCTCGATGATCGGCCCGGACACCTTCACCTCGGGCAGCCTCGGCCACCGGTGGGAGTGGAACCACAACCCCGACACCAGCCGCTTCTCCACCGGCAACGGCCTGCGCCTGCAGACCGCCACGGTCACCGGCGACCTCTACAACGCCCGCAACACCCTGACCCACCGCATCCAGGGCCCGTCCTCGACGGCGACGATCGAGCTCGACTACTCCCAGATGGCCAACGGCGACCGCGCCGGTCTGGCGATGCTGCGCGACCAGTCGGCCTGGATCGGCGTCAAACGCGACAACGGCGCGTACCGGGTCGTGATGACCAACAGGCTGACCATGAACAGCTCGTGGCAGACCACCGGCACCGGTACCGAGGCGGCGAGCGCGAACGTCTCCGGCGGCCGGATCTGGTTGCGGGTCGGTGCCGACATCCGCCCGGGTCCGGGCAGGCAGGCTCGCTTCTCCTACAGCACCGACGGGACGAACTTCATCAGTCTCGGCCCGGCCTTCACGTTGAACAACGCCTGGCAGTTCTTCATGGGCTACCGCTTCGGAATCTTCAACTACGCCACCCAGTCCCTCGGCGGAGCGGTCACCGTGCGCCGCTTCGACCTCACCACCCCCTGACAGAACACGTCGGCACAGGAAGGAGCTCAACTCGGTCACCGCCGAGAACGAGGTGGAGCGGGACGCCACCGAGCCGTTCCGGAACTCCTTCACCTACCCCAACACGACCGGATTGTGAACCACGCGGTCGGGCGCGGCGTGAAGATCCGCGGTCGCGCCCTGCTGTGGCACGCGCAGATGCCCGGCTGGGCGCAGGGCCCTGTCCGGCGCGACCCGATCCGTTGAATCGGATGAATCGGAGCACATTGTGAAATCCAGATCCCTGGCCGTCCTCGCGACGGTCGCCACCTTACTGGCGAGCCTGTTCGTCGCCATGCAGGTTCAGCCCGCCAACGCGGCCACCGTCGACACCAACGCCTGGTACGTCCTGGTCAACCGCAACAGCGGCAAGGCCCTGGACGTCTACAACCTCTCGACCGCCGACGGCGGCCGCATCACCCAGTGGACCAGGAACAACCAGAACCAGCAGCAGTGGCAGTTCGTCGACTCCGGCAACGGCTACTACCGCATCAAGTCCCGCCACTCCGGCAAGGTGCTGGACGTCTACAACTTCTCCACCGCCAACGGCGGATCGATCGTCCAGTGGGCCGACCTCAACGGCAACAACCAGCAGTGGCGGCTGGCCGACAGCCCAGACGGCCATGTGAGGTTCATCTCGCGCCACAGCAACAAGGCCCTGGAGGTCCAGGGCGGCTCCACCGCTGACGGTGCCAACATCGTCCAGTACGACGACTGGGGCGGCGCCAACCAGCAGTGGCAGCTCGTCAAGGTCGACGGCGGCAACCCCGGCACGTGCGATCTTCCGTCGACGTACCGCTGGACATCGACGGGCCCGCTGGCGCAGCCGAGGTCGGGCTGGGTCTCGCTCAAGGACTTCACCATCGCCCCCTACAACGGCAGGCACCTCGTCTACGCGACGACGCACGACACGGGAACGAGATGGGGTTCGATGAACTTCGGCCTCTTCACCAACTGGTCCGACATGGCCTCGGCCAGCCAGAACGCGATGTCTTTCTCCGCTGTCGCGCCCACGCTTTTCTACTTCGCCCCCAAGAACATCTGGGTGCTCGCCTACCAGTGGGGCAGGACCGCCTTCTCCTACCGGACGTCGAGTGACCCCGCCAACCCGAACGGCTGGTCGTCCGAGCAGGTGCTCTTCTCCGGAAGCATCTCCGGCTCCGGAACGGGACCCATCGACCAGACGCTCATCGGTGACGGCACGAACATGTACCTGTTCTTCGCCGGCGACAACGGCAAGATCTACCGGGCTAGTATGCCGATCGGAAATTTCCCGGGGAGTTTCGGCACCACGTCGACGGTGATCATGAGTGACACGACGAACAACCTGTTCGAAGCCGTTCAGGTCTACAAGCTCCAGGGCCAGAACCGATACCTCATGATCGTCGAGGCGATCGGCTCGCAGGGTCGCTACTTCCGCTCGTTCACGGCCACCAGTCTGAACGGTTCGTGGACACCGCAGGCCGCGACGGAGGGCAATCCCTTCGCCGGCAAGGCCAACAGCGGCGCCACCTGGACCAACGACATCAGCCACGGGGAGCTGGTCCGCAGCAACCCCGATCAGACCATGACGGTTGATCCCTGCAATCTGCAGTTGCTCTACCAGGGACGGAGCCCCAACTCCGGCGGCGACTACGGCCTCCTGCCCTACCGGCCCGGTGTGCTGACACTGCAGCGCTGACGGCGTGACGCGGGTCCGGCCGGGGTGGACGACCCGGCCGGGCTCATCTCCCGTGAGGCGCAGCCCGGGCGGGCAACACCCGGCCCACCACGGACGCGCTGCACGGGTGGGTTCACCGATCGATACGCGTCGCCGTACCCGCTCTCAGCCTTAGAACTCACTCGTCTGGGAGATCACCGGCGTCCACCGCGTTCGATGGGCGGATCGGCCAGGCCACCTGGGTGAGCAGGTCGGCCTCGGCGGTCACGGCCGGGTCGTTGAGGTAGGTTTCCCGGGGCGGCCCGGCGATCTCGTGGCCGTGCTCGGTGATCCAGGCGGTCAGGGCGCGATAGGCGGGGGTGATCTCGTCGTGGCGGCCCCGGTGGGTGGTGGCCGCGGCGGTGACCGCGGCCCGCCGGTCGACCCGTACGGGAGAGGCCGCGGCGACGGGTGACGTGATCGGTATGCAGATCTCGATGTCGCCGTCGTTGTCGGCGTCGATGACATCGTGGAGCACCAGGAAGGGGGCGCCGGCCGGGTGCTCGCCGGCTTGCGTGAGGACCTCGACGAGGACGCCGAAGCCCTCGGCGACCCTTGCGCCGGCGCCGGTCAGATCGGTGTGGCGGCGCACCGAGGCCACGGTCTGCGCGGGCAGGGTTTCGACAGTGATCGTGTAGTTCATGAGGCTCTCCTCGCCGTCGATCAATCGGGTGATGGCGGCCAGCATGCGGTCGTGGCGATCGCGCTGCGCCCGCAGGCGTCGCCGGTGCGCGGACAGCAGGACGGAGACGTCCGAGGGGGAGGCGGCCAGCACCCGCTTGATCTCCTCGATCGGCATGTCGAGCGCCCGCAGCCTGCGGATCGTCTCCGCCTTGTCCGTTTGGCTGAGCGCGTAGTAGCGATAGCCGTTGGAGGCGTCGACCTTCGCCGGCCGCAGCAGGCCCAGCTCGTCGTAGAGGCGCAACGCCTTGACCGACAGCCGGGTCATGGCCGAGAACGCACCGATCAGCACCAGCTGAGCCATCGTCAACCCCAATCGCATCCTGGTCCGCTCACCGTCGTCTCTCCCCCCGGGGGAGGGTCAACCTGAAGCAGGTTGAGGAGATCCCGTCCGATCGCCTCGATCGGACGGGATCTCGCCGTTCACCGCGAGAGACCCGGGATCCGGCTCGGCGCGGCCGGGCCTTCACGACGTGTGGTGTGCGACGGGTGAGGGCGTGCGCACGCCACGGACGATCAGATACAGCATGAGGCCGAACTCGGCGGCGGCGGTCGGGAGCGAGACGACATCGCGGACCAGCCCGGGCACGTCGGGCAGCGCGAACGCGATCAACCGGATCGACGCCCCGCGGCCGGCACGGCCCCGTCATCGGCCGGGCTCGGCCTCACCGGCCTGGCGGAGCGGGTGCGCCTGGCCGGTGGCGAGCTCGAGTACGGCGAGCGGCCTGACCGGTCGTTCGCGGTGCACGCGAGGCTGCCGTGGCCGGCGTGACGAGGGTGCGGGTGATCGTCGTCGACGACCCCTGGTGCGGGCCGGGCTGCGGATGATCCTCGACGACGCGCCCGACATCGACGTGGTGGCCGAGGCGTCGGACGGCCGGCAGGCGCTCGACGTCGTCGCACGCGAGCGGCCCGACGTCGTCCTGATGGACATCCGGATGCCCCACATGGACGGCCTCACCGCCACCCGCAGGCTGCGCGAGCGCTCGGCCGCTGCTCTCTCCCAGCGTCACGAGCCGCCTCATCGCGACCGTCACCAGGCCGGCCGACGGCTCGCGGCGGCTGAGGGGCTCGCGAACAGCGAGATCGCCGACTCGCTCCACATGGGCGTCGCGACGGTCAAAACGCACGTCGGGAACGTGTTCGCCAAACTGGAGGTCACCAACCGCGTCCAGGTGGCCCGCTACGTCCACGATGCCGATCTCGAAACCCCGCCCGCCTGACCCGGCCGGGTCAGGCGGAGCTCCGCGGCGATCTCCCCGGGGATTCACGCGTGGGCGGGCTCGGCGACCTCTTCGGGGATCTCCTTCGGCACGCCCCGCAGGGCGTACAGCGCGGCCGCCGAGAGCACCAGCAGGATGCCCGCGCCGGTGAGCACGGTCGTCTGCATGCCGTCGACGAACGCCTGGCGGGCCGCCGCGGTGAGGGCGGAGGCGAGGTCCGACGGGAGCGTCGCGGCGGCGCTCAGGGCGGCGCTCAGAGTCTCCCCGGCCGGTACGGCGACGCCGGCGGGCAGACCGGCGGGGAGGGTGAGGCCGGCGCTGTAGGCGCTGTTCAGCACGGTGCCGAGGACGGCGATGCCCAGGGCGCCGCCCATCTCGGTGGCGGTCTCGGAGATGGCGGCGGCCGCGCCCGCCCGCTCCCGGGGCGCGCTGGCGATGATGGTGTCGTTGACCACGGCGAAGGTCAGGCCGATGCCCGTGCTGGTGATGATCATCGCGACGACCAGGTAGGCGTAGTCGAGCTCCAGGCCGGTCCGGCTGTACAGGGCGAACCCCGCGGCGGCCAGGGCCATGCCGAGCGCGACCACCCCGGCCCGGCCCAGCCGGGAGATCAGCGGAGCCGCGGCCGCCCCGCCGATGCCCGCCCCCACCCCGCCGGGCAGCCCCGCCAGCCCCGCGGTCAGCGGGGACCAGCCCAGGACGAGCTGGAAGTACTGGGCGAAGATGAGCGACATCGAGAGCATCGCGAACATGGCGATCATCGCGGAGCCGACGGACGCGGAGAAGGCGCGGTTGCGGAACAGCCGGACGTCGATGAGCGGCTCGGCCAGCCGGGTCTGCCGCCGGACGAACACGGCGAGCGTGACGACGCCGAGCACGGTCGCGACGATCACCGGGGCCTGGCCGACGCCCCCGTGGGCGGCCTCCTTCAGCGCGTAGATGAACGCGATCACGCCGATGACGGAGAGCGGCACGCTCACCGGGTCGATCCGGCCGGGGTTCGGGTTGCGCGACTCGGGCAGCACGGCCAGGCCGGTCAGCAGGATCACCAGGACCACCGGCACGTTGACCAGGAACACCGACCCCCACCAGAACTCGTTCAGCAGCGCGCCGCCCACCACGGGACCCAGGGCGAAGCCCGCCGCGCCGATGCTGCTCCAGACGCCCACCGCGGTGGTCCGCTCCTTGGAGTCGGTGAACACGTTGCGGATCAACGAGAGCGTCGAGGGCATGATGGTGGCGCCCGCCACGCCGAGCAGCGCCCGGGCCGCGATCAGCAGCTCCGCGTTCGGCGCGTAGGCCGTCACCAGGGAGGCGGCGCCGAACGCGGCGGTGCCGATCAGCAGCAGCCGCCTGCGGCCGATCCGGTCGCCCAGGTTGCCCATGGTCACCAGCAGTCCGGCCAGCGCGAAGCCGTACACGTCGGCGATCCACAGCAGCTGGGGCGCCGACGGGTTCAGGTCCGCGGTCAACATGGGCGTGGCCAGGTGAAGCACGGTCAGGTCGACGGAGAGCATCAGCATGGCCAGGCACGCGATCACCAGCGTGCCCCACTTGCGGGAGTCGTTTCTCATGACCACAGCGTCGCCGGCGGTGCTGACCGATCACTCACCGAGCGCTGACAGCTGCTCGCCGATGACGGTCAGCGCCGGCTGCGGCGGGCCGCCGAGAGCGCTCCTGTCCCACCGGACCAGTCGGGAGCCGCGCGCGCGGGCGGCGTCGCAGGCGGTCTCGCCGATCCGGTCGCGGCACCACGCGCTCACCCGGGCCACGTCGGGATCCCCCGCGAGCTGGGAGCCGCGCAGCGCCGCGCCGACGCCGAGCAGCAGCGCCGCCCGCTCGGCGTCGTCCTTCAGCATCGCCACCCCCGCCAGGCCCTCGGCGACGCGGGCCGTCACGGCCATGTTGCGGTCGCCGGACCCGACCGCGAGCGCCCGTCGGTGACAGGCGAGGGCCTCGGCGGCGTCGCCCTCCGCCACGGCGATCCACCCGAGCCCGACGTACACGAGCAGGCGCGTCTGGTCGGCGTCGAACCACCCCGCCGAGCACTTCTCCAGGGCCGCCTCGCACCGGCGGCGCGCCTCGCGCAGGTCGCCGCGGAAGCGGGCGAGCTCGCCGAATCCGAGCCACGCTCCGGCCACCAGCTCCCAGGCGCCGGCCTGACGCCCGAGCTCCTCCACCCGCTCGTAGTCGTCGCGGGCCCCCTCCAGGTCCCCGTCCCGCGCCCGGCCGTCGGCGCGGCGCCGGAGCAGCTCGGCCACGTCGATGGTGGCGCCGATCTGCTCGGCCAGGCCGAGTGCCTCGTCGGCGAGCGCGACGGACCTGGCCCGGTCTCCCCGCCAGTCGGCGAGGTCGGCCATCCCGGAGAGCGTCTGCGCCAGGCCCCAGCGGTCACCGATGGCGCGGAAGTCCGCGAGGGCGATGGCGAAGTCGTGCTCGGCCGCCACCGGGTCGCCCTCGAAGAGCTGGAAGTAGCCCCAGCCGAAACGGCTGATCGCCCGCATCCAGGGCTCCATCTTCAGCTGCTCCCACCGGTCCATCAGCCCCAGGGCGGTCTGCCGCTCCGGAGGGCCGGCGACCATCGCCCACAAGACGCTGACGAAGGGCTGCCGGGGCATGGCCTCCCGCTCGGTCATGATCTTCTGGGTGGCCGCCAGATGCGCGTCCAGCTCGGAGCCGTGGTCACCGCCCGCGGCGACGGTCATCACGCATAGCGCGTACTCGTCGGCGAGATCCGGGGGCGGGACGGAGCCGATCATCCTCAGCAGCGCGCGGGCCGGCGCCACGCCCTCGCTGCGCAGCCCGCGCAGCCACCAGTAGCAGACCAGGGCCGACATCAGCCGCAGCGCGCGGCCGACGTCGGCGTCCCCGACCGTACGGCGCAGCGCGGCGTGCAGGTTGTCCCGCTCGGCGTCCAGCCGGGCCAGCCACTCCAGCTGCTCGGCCCGGCGCAGATGCGGGTCGGCGGTCTCGGCGAAGTCCAGGAAGTGGTCGGCGTGCGCCCGGCGCAGCCGCTCGGCCTCCCCGGCCGCGGCGAGCTGCCCGGCGCAGAAGGCGCGGATCGTCTCCAGCATCCGGTACCGGCCCCCGGCCACCTCCACCAGCGACTTGTCCACCAGCGAGGCCAGCACCCCGTCGGTGTCGCCCACCGCGCACACCCGCTCGGCCGCCGCGAGCGTGGCCCCTCCGGCGAAGACCGTCAGCCGCCGGGCCAGCGCGCGCTCCTCGTCCTCCAGCAGCTCCCAGCTCCACTCCACCACCGCGCGCAAGGTGCGATGCCGGGGCTGGGCGGTCCGGCTGCCGCGCGACAGCAGCCCGAACCGGTCGTCCAGCCGGGACACCACCTCGTCCAGGGTCAGCGAGCGCAGCCGGGCCGCGGCCAGCTCGATGGCCAGCGGCAGCCCGTCCAGGGCGCGGCAGATCCGGGCGACGGTCGGGGCGGCGGCCGCGTCCAGCGTGAAGTCCGGCCGCACCGCCCGTGCCCGCTCGGCGAACAACCGCACCGCGGCGGCCTGCTCCGGGGCCTCGCCCGGCTCGGGCAGGGCGAGGGGCGGGACGGGACGCAGGCTCTCGCCGGTGATGCCCAGCGCCTCGCGGCTGGTGGCCAGGATCCGCAACCGGGGGCAGGCGCCCAGCAGCCGGTCGGCCAGCGCGGCGGCCGCGTCGATCACGTGCTCGCAGTTGTCCAGGACCAGCAGGACCTCCCGGCCGGTCAGTGCCGCGACCAGCCTCTCCACCGGGTCGGGCGCGCTCGGCTGCGCGCCCGCCCCGGTGAGCACGCCGGTCTCGTGGACGCCGAGGGCGCCGAGCACCGCCTGCGGCACCTCCGTCCCGCCGCCCAGGGGCGCCAGCTCCACGAAGCAGGTGTCGCCGGGATGGTTCCCGGCGGCCTCGGCCGCCAGCCGGGTCTTGCCGGTGCCGCCGGGCCCGGTGAGAGTGACGAGCCTTCCCCCGCGGAGGAGGGCGCCGATCCGCTCCAGCTCCTCCGCCCGGCCGATCAGCGGGGTGAGGGGGGTGGGCACTCCCCGCCGGGAGACCGCGGGCGGGGACGGGGCTTCCGGGGGCGCGGGGGACGGGCCCGCCGGGGTTTCCGGCAGTGCGGGGGACGGGGCTTCCGGGGGTGCGGGGGACGGGTCCGCCGGGGCCGCCGCCTTCAGGGAGGGGTCGGCCCGCAGGATCGCGAGGTGGACCGCGGCCAGCTCGGCGGACGGGTCGGCGCCGAGCTCCTCGGCGAGCCGTCTGCGGCAGTCGTCGAAGACGGCGAGCGCGTCGGCCTGCCGGCCGGAGCCGTACAGCGCCCGCATGAGCTGACCGGCCAGCCGTTCCCGCAGGGGGTGGGCCCGCAGGAGCTCCCGCAGCCGCGGCACGAGATCGCGGTGCCCGCCGAGCGCCAGTCCGGCCTCCGCGTGGTCCTCGGCGGCGGTGACGCGCAGCTCCTCCAGCCGTACGGCCTGCGCCGCGGCGAAGGGCGCGTCTCCGGCGTCGGCCAGGGCCGGGCCGCGCCAGAGGCCGAGCGCCTCGTCGAGGGCGTCGGCGGCCCGCAGATGGTCTCCGGTGGCCAGGGCCGCGCGTCCCGCGGCGGCCAGCCGTTCGAAACGGTGGACGTCGACGTCGTCGGGGTCGACGGCGAGCAGGTAGCCCGCGGGGTGGTGCGTGATGAGCCCGCCCCCGTCGCCGAGCAGGCGCCGCAACCGGGAGACCAGGGCCTGGAGCGCGCCGCCGGGGCCGCCCGGCGGGGCTTCGCCGTACAGGCCGTCGACCAGCCGCTCGGCGGCCACCACCCGGCCCGCGTCCAGGAGCAGCATGGCCAGCAGGGCGCGCAGTCTCGGCCCGCCGACCGTGACGGGCCGCCCGCTGAGCCGGACCTCCAAGGGCCCCAGAACGCCGAACCACACAGGGTGGATTCTCTCAGGCGACGGGAGATCGCACGTCGCCTCCGGGGCAGGGGGGCCTTTCTCCGCCGGCCCCGCTAACGCGATGCGAATCGCATTAGTATGGCCATGTCGGACGGTGCCCACTGACGTGACGGAGACGGCCGTGTCGGAGACGCCCATCAAACGTCCCGGCGGACGCAGCGCCCGCGTCCGCGCGGCCGTACTCGACGCGACCCTGGCCGAGCTGACGGGCCGGGGATACGACGGGCTGACCGTGGAGGCCGTGGCGGTCCGCTCGGGGGTGCACAAGGCGACGCTCTACCGCAGGTGGGGCGGGGTGGACGGGCTCGTCGCCGACGTGCTCTCCCGCTCGGCCGGGCAGCCCTGGCAGGTCCCCGACACCGGCTCGCTCCGGGACGACCTGCGCGCGATCACCCATGAGGTCTACGCGGGCTTCACCGATCCCGGCCACGGCGTCACCCCCCGGAACGTGATCCTCGCCGCGCTCCGTTCCCCCCAGGGGCGCCAGGCGCTGACCGCCTTCTTCGAGGCCCGCCACGGGCAGGCCGCCGCGGTGGTGACCCGGTCGGTGGCACGCGGGGAGACCCCGGACGGAACCGACGGGGCCGACGTCGTGCGCACCGCCTGCGCCCCGCTGTACTACCGGCTGTTCGTCACCGGCGAGCCCCTCGACGAGCCCGCGGCGCACCGGGCCGCGGAGGCCGCGCTGGCCGCCGCCCGGGCCGGGGTCTTCGTGCCACGGCGTCCCGGCCGGGAGGACGGCTCCGGAGACGCGCGGTAGCGCCCCGGGAGGACGGTCCAGGAAAACGCGGAGAGCCGTGCGGGAGGGCATCCCGCACGGCTCGTCCGGTGGTGGGTCAGCGGCTGACGACCTCGGCGAAGTGGCAGGCCACCGGGTGGCCGTTGCCGCGGTCGACGAGGGCCGGCTCCTCGACGGCGCAGATCTCCTGAGCCTTCCAGCAGCGGGTGCGGAAGCGGCAGCCGCTCGGCGGGTTCAGCGGGCTGGGCACGTCACCGGTGAGGATGACGCGCTCGCGGGCCCGCTCCTCCTTCGGGTTGGCCATGGGGGCGGCCGACAGCAGCGCCTGCGTGTAGGGGTGGGCGGGCCGGTCGTAGAGATCGTCCCGGGGACCGGTCTCGACGATCTTCCCGAGGTACATCACCGCGACCCGGTCGGAGATGTGGCGGACCACCGACAGGTCGTGCGCGATGAACACGTAGGCCAGGCCGAGCCGGTCCTGCAGGTCCTCCAGCAGGTTCACCACGCCGGCCTGGACCGACACGTCCAGCGCCGAGACCGGCTCGTCCAGGATGAGCAGCTTCGGCTCCAGCGCCAGCGCGCGGGCGATGCCGACGCGCTGGCGCTGGCCGCCGGAGAACTCGTGCGGGTACCGGTTGCCGTGCTCGGGACTGAGCCCGACCAGGCGCAGCAGCTCGGCCACCCGCTCCGGGCCGCCGTCCTTCCACCGGTCGTGGACCTTCAGCGGCTCGGCGACGATGTCGTTGACCGGCAGCTTCGGGTTGAGCGAGGCGTAGGGGTCCTGGAAGACGATCTGCATGTCGCGGCGGACCGGCCGCATCTGCTTGGCCGACAGGCCGACCAGTTCCTTGCCCTGGAAGCGGACCGAGCCCGCGGTGGGCTGGTGCAGCTGGAGGATCGCCCGGCCCGTCGTGGACTTGCCGCAGCCGGACTCGCCCACCACACCGAGGGTCTCACCCGCGTCGACGTGCAGGGACACCCCGCTGACGGCCTGGACCTGGGCCACCACCCGGCGCAGGAAACCGCCGCTGCGGACCGGGAAGTTCATCACCAGGTCCTGGACCTTGAGCAGGTGGTCGCCCGTGTCCGGCTCGCGCTGGGGCGCGGGCGTCTCCTCGGTCTTCACACTCATGCCACGGTCTCGCTCTCGGTACGGAAGAACACGGTGGGGTCCTCGGCCGCGGCCAGCTTGTCCCAGTGGTGACAGGCCGCGAAGTGCCCCCCGCTGTCGGTCTCGGCCAGTTGCGGCTCCTCGGTCCGGCAGATGTCCGTGGCGAGCGGGCAGCGCGGCGAGAAGGGGCAGCCGGTCGGCAGGTTGATCAGCGACGGGGGAGTGCCCTTGATCGGACGGAGCCGTGACCCGCCGCCCTCCAGCGACGGGATCGAACCGAGCAGGCCCGCGGTGTACGGCATGCGGGGCTCCTCGAACACCGGGTCGGTGTCGCCGAGCTCGACGGGGCGCCCGGCGTACATGACCAGCACCCGGTGGGCCATGCCCGCGATCACGCCCAGGTCGTGCGTGATGAGCACGATGGCGGCGTTGACCGCGTCCTTGACCTCCAGGAGCTTCTCCAGGATCTGCGCCTGGACGGTCACGTCGAGGGCCGTGGTCGGCTCGTCGGCGATGATGATGTCCGGGTTGTTGATGACCGCCATGGCGATCATCGCGCGCTGGCGCATGCCGCCGGAGAACTCGTGCGGGTAGCTGCGCAGCCGCGCCTCGGCCTGCGGGATGCCGACCAGGTCGAGCATCTCCCTGGCCCGGGCCAGCGCGGTCTTGCGCGGCATCAGCTCGTGCGCGAGCACCGCCTCGGCGAGCTGGTCGCCGATCGTGTGGACCGGGTTCAGCGCCGTCATCGGGTCCTGGAAGATCATCGCGATCTTCCGTCCGCGCAGGCCCCGCTGCTTGCGCGGCGACATCTTCAGCATGTCGTCGCCGCGGAAGAGGATCCGGCCCTTGATCCGGGCGCTCTTGGGCAGCAGGCCCATGACCGCGAGGGAGGACACGGACTTGCCGGAGCCGGACTCGCCGACGATGCCGAGCACCTCGCGCTCGCGCAGGCCGTAGGAGACGCCCCGGACCGCGTGGACCACGCCGTCCTCGGTGGGGAACTCCACGGTCAGGTTCTCGACCCGGAGGATCTCCTCGTGCGAGGGCGGGCGCACGGCGTCCAGGGTCAGGCCGACGTGCACCTCCTCGGCGGAGTCGAGGATCTGGCCGGACGCCGCCGCGGCGGCGGGGTCGTCGAAGACGTGCGGGTCGACCGCGTGGGGCTCGATCGGCACGTTCGGAGGAGTCGTCATCAGGCACGCACCCTGGTCTGTCGGGGGTCGAAGGCGTCGCGCAGGCCGTCGCCGATGAAGTTGATCGAGAGTGCGATGGCGATGATGAAGATACCCGGCCACCAGAACAGCCAGGGACGGGTCACCATCGCGGTGCGGTACTCGTTGATCAGCTGTCCGAGCGAGGTGTCCGGCGCCTGGACGCCGAGACCGAGGAAGGACAGAGCCGACTCCAGCAGCACCGCGTTCGCCACCGACAGCGTCGCGGCGACGATGATCACGCCCACGGTGTTCGGCAGGATGTGACGGAAGATGATCCGGGACGCGGAGGTGCCGACCGCGCGGGCCGCCTCGACGAACTCCTTCTCGCGCAGGGAGAGGAACTCGCCGCGCAGCAGCCGGGCCATGCTCGGCCAGATCACCAGCCCGATGAAGGTGCCGAGCAGCAGGACGCCGCTGTCACCGAAGCGGCGGCCGACGACGGCCGCGATCACCAGGACGGGGATGGTGATCATCACGTCGGTGAAGCGCATGAGGACGGACTCGGTCTTGCCCCGGTAGTAGCCGGCCACGGCGCCGACGAGAGTGCCGACACTGGTGGCGACGACGGCGACCAGGAAGGCGACGATGATCGACTGCTGGGCGCCGCGCATGGTCTTGGCGAAGTAGTCGACGCCGATGTCGTCCTGGCCGAACGGGTGCTCGCCGAGACGGATGCCGCTCCCGCCGAGGAACTCGGGGACCACGCTGAGGGTCGGCTTGCCCTGGTTCACCAGGGCGCCGGTGGCCAGATAGCTCTTGTCCCACCATCCGGAGACGCCCAGGAAGCCGATCGAGCTGAACGACAACAGGAGGACGAGACCGAAGATGATCATTCCGGCGAGGGCGGCGCGGTGCCGGAAGAAGCGGCGGCGGACCATCTGCGCCTGGGTGCGGGCGACGATGGTCATGCCCTGAGCCGCTCCGGTGTTCGACTCGGGTGCCTGCGCGCTGAGTGTCATGGGTGGTTCTCCGATGCTTTCACGACAGCCGGATGCGCGGGTCGAGGTAGGCGTAGAGGATGTCGGCGATCATGTTGCAGACGACGATCGCGGTACCGGTGACGAGGAAGAACGCCATCACCGGCCCCGGGTCCACCTCGTACAGCCCCTTGGTGAACAGGAAGCCCATGCCGCGCCAGCCGAACACGGTCTCGGTGACCACGGCGCCGCCGATCACTCCCGCGAAGTCGAAGGCCATCAGTGTGGTGATCGGGATGAGCCCGTTGCGGAAGGCGTGCTTGACCACGACGGTCCGCTCCGGCAGGCCCTTGGCGCGGGCCGTACGGACGTAGTCCTGGTTCATGACCTCCAGCATGCTCGCCCGGCTGTAGCGGGTGTAGGTCGCCAGCGAGATCAGGATGAGCGCCATGCTCGGCAGCAGCAGGTGACCGGCGGAGTCCAGGCTCGTCTGCCAGAAGTCGCCGCTGTAGTTGGGGGTGCGGGCGCCGATGGTGGAGATCGGGCGGCCCCGCACGGAGGCGCTGTAGGAGGCGAACGACTGGAGCATCCGGTCGAGGAAGACCATCCCGCCGGTGAACAATCCGGTCAGCACCGTCGCGGTGATCGCCTGACGGCGCTGCAGGCCGCCGAACGCGTAGCCCAGGCCGACGCAGACCGCGACGGTCAGCAGCACCAGCCCGCCGATCTCCAGCCAGGTCGGGTTGGTCAGAATCGGCGACAGCACCTGCGAGGACAGGGCGCCGATCACCGCTGCGGCGAGGGTCGCGTACAGCGGGCCGCGGTACTGCAGCCCGGCGGCCAGGGCGGTGAAGCCGACGGCGGCGGCCAGGCCGAAGGCGAGGATCAGGGGCAGGCCCAGGGCGGGGTCGGCGAACCAGCGGGTCACCGACAGGAGCGTGAACAGCGCGCCGCTGATCAGGAAGCCGATGCCGAAGGCGAACAGGCGCCGCTTGCGCTCGCCCACGGTGAGCGCGCCGAAGATCAGGCCGCCGAGGAGCGCCAGCATCCCGATGACGGTGGGGGGGATGACCGGGTCCTTCAGCCAGTTGTTGAACTCGATCGCCATGTACTGCTTGAGCATTACCGCCACCCAGAAAAGCGGTAGCGAGAAGCAGACGAAGGCTGCGAAAGTGACGGTGTAGTCGAAACCGCTGTACTGGCGGAGCGCCGAGGTGATGCCGACCACGATGCCGATGGTGATCGCCAGCACGGTGGCGGCGAGCACGAGCTGGAGCGTCGCGGAGAGCGCGTCGGCCAGCAGGGTGGCGACGTCCTGGCCGTCGCGGTTCACGCCCAGGGAGCCGCGGGCGAGGTTGCCGAGCCAGTTCAGGTAGCGCAGCGGGATCGGGAGGTCGAGCTGCATGCGCTCGCTCCGATCGGCGATCTTCTGCGCCTTGTTGGGGCTGTTGTCCTGGCGTAGGTCCTCCAACGGGTCGCCCGCGAGCGCCGTGAGGACGTAGATGATGAAGGTCGCCGCCAGGAGGACGAAGAACGAGATGACCAGTCTCCGCACGATGAAGACGATCACTTCGTCACCTCCCGTTCTTGTGAAGAGGAGACTACGTGGCTCAGGGCCGGGATCGGGAGGGCTTGTGGCCCCCTCGGTCCCGGCCCCGGGTGTCCGTCGCGCTCCGCCGGCCTGAGGGGCGGCCGGCGGAGCGGGGAATCGGATCTAGCTGATGGTCCGATCCGGATCTAGCTGATGGCCCACTGGTCCATGTTCCAGGCGATGCCCGCCTGGGTCGGGTTCGGGACCACGCCGGTGACACCCTCCGACCACGCGGTCAGGTTCGGGTTCTCGTAGAGCGGGATGGTGGCCAGGTCCTGCCACATGAGCTTCTCGGCCTCGGCCAGCAGCGGAACCTGAGCGGCCTGGTCGGTCGTGACGTTGACCTTGTTCAGCAGCTCGTCCACCTTCTTGTTGGAGTAGCAGCCGTTGTTGTTGCCCTTGTTCTCGCTGTCGCACTTCTTGGGCGTGACGTAGGTCGAGGTGCTGCTGCTGACCAGGTCGGAGCCGATCCAGCCGAAGAGGGCGACGTCATAGGTGTTGTTGGCCAGGCCGTTGCCGAAGAAGTCCTCGGCGCCGTTGTCCTTGATCTTGAAGCCGGCCTTGTTGCAGGAGTCGGCGATCAGCTGGACGACGGAGGTGCGGCGCGGGTTCGGGCTCTGGTAGCCGATCTTGACCTCGAGGCCGGTCTTGCCGGCCTTCTCCAGCAGGGCCTTGGCGCCCTCGATGTCGACCTGGTCGTACTTCTTCTCCTCGCCGCCGATGCCGGCGACGATCTCCGGGTAGCGGGCCTGGGTGCTGGCGGTGATGCGGGCCTGCAGGATCTTCGCGTTCGGGTTGATCGGCTTGATCAGGTTGTCCACGATGAGCTGCCGCGGCACGCACTTGGCGAACGCCTCGCGCAGGTTGCGGTCCTTGAAGGGGCTGGAGTCGAAGTTGAAGTCGAGGTGGTCGTAGAAGAACTGGTCACCACTCTTGACCGTCACGCCCTCCAGGGCGTTGAGCTGGTTGAGGACGTCCGGACCCGGCTGCGGGTAGACGATGTTGACCTCACCGTTCTGCAGCGCCTGCGCCTGCTGGTCCAGGGCGATGAAGCGCTCGACGATCGTCTGGGTCTTCGGCTTGGTGCCCCAGTACTTGTCGTTGGCGGCGAAGGTGAGCGACTGGCCGACGTCCCACTTGGCGAGCTTGTACGGGCCGGACGAGGGGATCAGGTCCTCGCTGAGGAGCCCGCCCTTCATGACCCAGCCGTCGTTGTAGAACTTGATGGCGTCGGCGAGCTTCTTGTCATCGGCCTTCTTGACGGCCTCGATGAACTCCTCCTCCGAGATGTTGCCCTTCTTCTCCACGACGTGGGCGGGCATGATCTGCCCCTGGGCGTAGAGGGCGCCGTGCCAGTCGGCGAACGGCTCGGAGTAGGTGTGCGTGATCTCCTTGCCGCCCTTCTCGCAGTCGGGGGTGGAGGTCAGGTCCCAGCCGGTGGTGCCGGCGGTGGAGAAGCCCTTGACCTTGCCCGAGTTCGCGGCCCAGGCGAGCATCAGGTCGTCACAGTCGATCGGAGTCCCGTCCGACCAGACGGCGGCGGGGTTGATCGTGTACTTGACCGTCAGCGGGTCGTCGGAGACCTTCTCGTAAGAACCGAAGTCCTTGTTGGGGGTCACCGCGCCGTCGCCGCCGAAGTACCAGAAACCGGTCAGCACTCGCTGCAGCGGGCCGTTGTTGCGAGCGGCGTTCTCCGCACCGGTGTTGCCGTTGTAGGAGCTGAACTCCTGGTCGTAGGCGTAGGTGACGGTCGTCGCCGCCGCGGGAGCCGATGCCGAGCCCGACGCGTTCGGGTTGGCCGCGTTGTTGTCATTGCCCGCACATGCGGTGAGGAGGAGTGCACCTCCCGCAACCGCTGCTAGAAACTTGCCAGATGTCCGCGTGTGGAACACGGCAGCACTCCTTCAATTATCCGGTTTGAGGTCAGCCGCCAGCTATGGTCGAACAAAGCTGAGCACCATGACTCTGTTCTGGACAAGTAGGACGACAGGGGTGTTGCAGACCTGAGACCGGCAGCGTCCCAACCTGTAACAAACTCGGGCGTGAAGCCTGAAACACCGCAATAGGTGAGGATCAGGAAAAACGTAACGTTTGCCCGAATCGTCCCAGTATTTGAGATGACAGAGAGTAGTTTAGCAGGGATGCACGGTGATGATCTTCGCGCTCTGGGCAGTGATTTCATCGCCGGGACCTCCGGCGACGGGCGGATCATTCCTGACGCTCCGTGACCAGAGGGTGCGGGCCCGGCTTTTCGCCCTCCAGGAGGGCGCGCTTTCGTCGCGCTGCCGCCCGTGGGTATGGAGAAACCCCTGAAAGGGCCTTCTGGCAGCAATTTCGCGCCAAGCAAGGGTATGGTCGATGGTTAATGGTGGAATCATCCTATGTGTCGGGTTTTTGTGGGAACCATGCCGCATATCTCCCTCTGCCGGTCTTCTCCCTCCGCCGGTCCTCTCTTCCCCGCCGGTCCTCGCCCGGCTCGCGGCCGCCTTCCCGCCTCCGGGCGCCGGTGGCCGGTGCCCCGGGCCCCCTCCGGCATGGGCATCCTTGGAGGCATGACGGATCAGCGTGAAGGCGTGGCGGCTCAGAAGGTGCTCCCCCTGGTGGTGCGGATCGAGCGGGCCGCCCCGCCCGAGAGGACCGACGCCCTGGAGGCGGCGGCGCTGGCCGTGCTGTCGCTGCTGGCCGACCCCCGGGCGCTGGACGGCGGCGAATGGGCCGGGGCGGTGCGCGACTGGGAGAACATCGGGATCAGGAAGGTCGTACGGCGGGCCCGCGGGGCCGAATGGCGGCGGGCGCTCGACCTGCCGGGGATCACGGTCGCGCACCGCACCGCGGAGGTCCACGTCCATCCGCCGATCCCGCTGGACGCCTGGCCCAGGGACCTGGCCAGGCTCCAGGTCTCCGGGACCGACCTGGCCGACTCCGCCGCGCCCGGCCTCCCCGGGGACGGTGAGGTGGTGCTCTGGCTGAACCCGGATCTGTCGATGTCGGCGGGCAAGGCCATGGCCCAGGCGGGGCACGCGGCTCAGCTCGCCTGGTGGGCCGGGAGTGAGGACGCGCGACGGGAGTGGCGGGAGCGGGGGTTCGCGCTCGCCGTACGGACCGCCTCCCCGGAGAAGTGGGCCGCGCTGAGCGGGATGGACCTCCCGACGGTGCGGGACGCCGGGTTCACCGAGATCGAGCCCGGCTCGCGCACCGTCGTCGCGGACGCCCCGTGGTTGCGCGGAGAGGGCTTCCGCCCCGCGGGGTCCGGGCCGCTGCGATCGTCCTGACCATGGGGAACAGGGGATGAGGAAGGCACTCGTTCCCGAAGTGTGATGGGGATGGCGCGCGCGAAAACGGGATTTGTCGTACGCTCCCGAGCGTGCTGGATGGGTCGGGCGGTACTCAGGGGACTCGGGGGACGGATGTCGCTCCGACAGATGAAGCTGCCGGGACCGGCGAACCCGAGATGACCGGCACCCCTCCCAGGACACCTCCTGCGCCCGCCGCGGGGGCGCCTCTCAAGCGTTCCTTCATCGGCGACCTGCGGATGAAGGTGATCTACCGCATTCTCGCGGTGGCCGTCGCGCTGGTCGTGGCGGCGGCCGCCGTCGTGGCCGGACTCGTGTGGTCCGGCTCCGCGGAGCAACCGGGCGAGGAGAGGCCGGGGCAGATCGCCGCGCCATCTACCGCGGCCCCCTCGTCCGGTCCCGCCTCGTCCGCCGCCACGACCACGGCGGCGGCCAGCCCCACGGCTGCGAGTCCCACGCCGGAGAGCAGTCCCACGCCGGACGGCAGCGCGGTGAAGGCGGCGCTGGCCGACCCGCGGGTGCCCGAGCTGCCCGCCGACAAGCGGCTCGGCCGTCTCCCCGGGAAGGCGTACTCCACCAAGAGCCGCGTCCGCGACGAGAAGTCCGGTGTGTCGCTGATCCGGTTCGGCAAACCGTGGAAGCCCTACGGCGCCTCTCCCTTCGCCACCCGGCAGGTGCTGCCGGCGGCGCGCGGCGCCGGGCACCGGGCGATGCTGGTGAGCTGCCCGGTCCCGACCCTGGTGCAGGCCACGCCGAAGGACACCGCGCTCCTCGCGGCCCGCTGGACGCTCAACCACCACCCGGAGGGCGGCCGGATCAGCTGGGTCGCCTCCCAGCCGACCGAGGACGGCTGGCTGCTCGCCTACAAGGTCGTGTACAAGGTGAAGGGCAAGACCCGCTCCTCCATGGCCGCCGTCGCGCTGACCGAGGTCTCCGGCAAGAAACCCGCTCTGGTCTTCATGACGATCCCCGACTCCCAGCGCGCGCGCTGGCGCGACATCAACACCGCGATGGCGTCGATCAGCCCGATCTGATCCGGACGGGGCGTCGATCAGCCCGACGTGACCCGGACGGGGCGGGGAGCGGCCCGGAACCGGCGGGCGGGAACGGCGCCCATCGGTAAGCTGGGCCGACGTGACCCAGATCGTTCTCGCCTCCGCGTCCCCCGCCCGCCTCGCCCTGCTCCGCAGCGCCGGGATCGACCCCAAAGTGATCGTCAGCGGTGTGGACGAGGAAGCCGTCACCGCCGACACCCCGGCCGCCCTCTGCCTCACCCTGGCCAGGGCGAAGGCGGCGGTCGTGGCGCGGGATCTCGACGGCGCCCTGGTCATCGGCTGTGACTCGATGCTGGAACTCGACGGCAGGGCCTACGGCAAGCCGTCCTCCGCGGAGGACGCCGTCGCCCGCTGGCGGAGCATGCGCGGCCGGAGCGGCCGCCTCCTCACCGGCCACTGCGTGATCGACACCTCGACCGGCAGGGAGGTCTCCGAGGTCGCCGCCACGACCGTCCGCTTCGGCACCCCCTCGGACGACGAGATCGCCGCCTACGTCGAGTCCGGAGAGCCCCTCAAGGTCGCCGGGGCCTTCACCCTGGACGGCCTCGGCGGCTGGTTCGTCGACGGCATCGACGGCGACCACGGCAACGTCCTGGGCATCTCCCTCCCCCTCCTGCGCCGTCTCTTCGCGGCCCTGGACGTCACCGTCCCCTCCCTCTGGCAGCGCCCCTGACGCCCCCACCCCTCCCGCCGCCAGTCCGCCCCTCCGGCGCCGGTACGGCGGGTCGCGGTGCGGTGGCGTCCGGCGCCGTCGCGCGGTGACCAGCCGATCCCGATAGCCTTCACGACATGGGTGTAATCCGCTCCTTCAAGGACGGCATCGGCTTTTTCTTCCAGGGACTGCGCTGGGTGGCACGGCACCCCCGGTGGTGGCTGTTCGGGCTCGTCCCGGCGCTGATCGTGTTCGTCCTGTACGCCGTGGGGCTCTACTTCCTCGGAGTCAACGCGGGCGGGCTGGCCGAGTGGGCGACACCCTTCGCCGACGGATGGGCCGAGGCGGCCAGGACCACCTTCCGGTTCCTGATCGGCGTGGTCTTCTTCGGCGCCGGGCTCGTGCTGGCCGTGGTGACCTTCGCCGCGGTGACCCTCGTCCTCGGCGAGCCGTTCTACGAGAAGCTCTCCGAAAAGGTGGAGGAGACCTACGGCGAGGTGCCTCGGGGCCACGAACTGCCGCTGTGGCGGTCGATCCTCAGGTCGATCAAGGACAGCCTGGTCACCCTCGGCTACCTGTTGTTGTTCACGATCCCGCTGTTCTTCCTCGGGTTCGTGCCGGTGATCGGGCAGACGGTGGTGCCGGTGCTCGGCGCCATGGTCTCCGGGTTCTTCCTGACCGTGGAGCTGACCGCCCTCGCCATGGAGCGCAGGGGACTGGCGCGGAAGAACCGTTTCGCCGTGCTCCGCGCGAACAGGGCCTTCGCTCTCGGGTTCGGCGTCATCCTCTTCCTGCTCTTCCTCATCCCGCTGGGAGCGGTGATCGCGATGCCCGCCGCCGTCGCGGGCGCGGCCATCATGGTCCGGGTACGGCTGGCGCCCGCCGCCGCCGCGTCCGGGGCTCTGCCGCCGGGGCATCTCCCGCCGGGGCGTTTCCCGGCCGGACAGCGCCCGGCGGGGAACATCCCGCCCGGACAGTTCCCGCCCGGCAGTGTGCCGCCCGGGCATCTCCCGCAGGGCACGGTCCCGCCCGGACAGCGCCCGCCCGGGAACGTGCCGCCCGGGCAGTTCCCGCCGGGGGCTTTTCCACAGGGCCGCTGAGTCGCTGCCGATCGTCCACAGGGCCCCCGGAACGGGGAAACGCCATGGCCGGATTCGGCCAGACTTCCGGCCATGGCAACCGACACCCCTGACCCGCGGGCCCCCGTCCCGCCAGCTCATGATCCTCAAGTTCATGATCCGCAGGCGCCTGACCTGCGGGCCGCGGATTCGCCGGTTCCGGATCCGCCTTCCTCTGATCGGCACGCCCCGGGTCTGAGTGCTCCGTCCTCGAACGCCCCGGCGGCATGGCCCGGCCTCCTGCTCGGCTCCACGGAGGACCTCCTCGGGGCGGTGCCCTATCTCCTGGGGTTCCATCCCGCCGACAGCCTCGTCGTGATCGGCCTGAAGGGCACGCCTCCCCGAGGCCGCCTGCATCTCACCGCCCGATGGGACCTGCCGCTGGCCGTCCCGGGCTCCGGCCGGATCGTGTCACTGCTCGACAAGGAAGAGATCACGAGGGCCGTCGTCGTGGGCTACGGCCCGGGGTCGCTGGTGACCCCGGCGGCCGACGCGGTCATCACGTCGTTCCGGGAGAGCCGGATCACGCTCCTCGACGTGCTCCGGGTGGAGGACGGACGTTACTGGTCCTACCTCTGCTCGCGCGCCGACTGCTGCCCGCCCGCGGGCCTGCCGTACGACCGGGAGAACAGTGTGATCGCAGCCCAGGCCACGGTGCACGGGCTGGTCGCCCTGCCCGATCGTGCCGCGCTGGAGCGCTCGCTGGCTCCCCTCGGCGGTCCTGAGCGGGTGGCCATGAGCCGGGTCACCGCCCGTGTGCTGGAAGAACTGCGCGGCCGGCTCGCCGAATGCGGCGACGCGGACAGGTTCGCGGCGGAGTTCGTCGCGGACGGGATAGCCCGGGTGCGCGAGGCCGTCGCGGCCTATGCCGCGGGCGGACGGCTCGACGACGAGCGAGCGGCCAGACTCGGCATCGATCTCGCGGTGATCCGGGTCCGGGACGAGGCCTGGGCGCTGATCGCCGAGAAGGACCGCGAAGTCCACCACCGGCTCTGGCACGACCTCACCCGGCGGCTGGAGCCGGGATTCGCAGCCCCGGCCGCATCCCTGCTCGCCATGGCCGCCTGGTGCCGGGGCGACTCCGCCCTGGCGGGCATCGCCCTGGCCCGGGCCCGTGACGCCGATCCCGGTTACTCCATGGCCAATCTGCTCACGCAGGCCCTGCACCACATGCTCCCGCCGAGCGCGCTCAACGACAGGATGCCCAACTCGGAAGAGCTGGATCAGGAGATGGGCGACCCCAGAGCCTCCTGGCTGCTTCCGATGGCGGCCCTGTTGAGAGAGTCGCCCCCGGGCCCGATTTCGCTGGCCGGATGACGCCACCGTGTCCAGACGCTCCTGTACGGCGGCTCGTGGCCCGCGGACACCCCTCTTTTCTGGCACTCCGGGCTTCTCTGGCACCTCAGCTTCTCTGGGCGTCCGGCCGGAGATCAGCTCTCTTCGCGCTTGCGGCGCTCGTTGTAAGCCCGCATCCGGGGCGGATAACCGGTGAGCTGCACGTCGTAGACCGGGAGAGCGAGGCCGCGGGCGATCTTGCTGATCACCGCGGGGGAGCCGACTCGGCGCCGGGTCCACTCACCGTCGTCGGCCACGGCGACAGCCGTGGTGTCCGTGGCGAAGGTCTCCGGTTCGACGTAGAACTCCACACCCCGCCGCGACTTCGCGAAGGCGATGAGCGCCTCGATGTCGGCGTCGTTCGCCTCACGATCGAACTTGGCGATCTTCGGCCCACGCAGACGCCTCAAACCATAGCGATCCCGCCATCTCATGCTCCTTTTTATACATCCCTAAGGCATTCCATGGCGGATTCCATGGTGGACTCCAGGGAGGACTCTAGGGGACAGGTAGGGGAGAACCCGGATGTGCCGGACACCCACGTGAGACGAACATGGAGGTCACAGCGACGAAAGGGAGTTCGGTCCCATGGCAGGCACAGCGACACCGCCGGTGAACCCATGGCACGGGGGCGTTCCGGCAGCGGGCCCGAGGCCGGGCTACGCCGATCTCAGGGTGAGCAACCAGGACCGTGAGCAGGTGGTCGAGCACGTCAAGGCCGCCTACGCGGAAGGGCGGCTGGACAAGCTCGAGTTCGACGACCGGCTGGAGCGGGCGATGACGGCCCGGGTCCACGGCGACCTCATGCCGATCATGCACGAGCTGTACGGCTCCCGCCAGCCCACGCCGTACCCGCCCCCGCGGAGTTCGGCGCTCCCGGCCTCCAGCTACGGCGGCGGTCTCGGATGCGGCCGGGCGCGGGCGGACAGCGGCGGAGACCGCGTGGGCGCGGCGGCGGCTCACCTGCTCCCGCTGACCGGCCTGGTCGTATTCGGACCTCTGATCATGCTGCTGGCGGCGGGCAAGACCTCCCCCTACATCCGCAAGCACGCGGTGGAGGCGCTCAACTTCCAGCTGACCCTGATCGGCGCCTCCATACTGCTCGGGATCACATTCGTCGGAGCCGTGCTGATCCCCGTGCTCTGGGTCGCGGGTGTGGTGCTGTCCATCGTCGGCGGTGTGGCGGCCCTCGGAGAGGGAGGGTTCCGCTACCCGTTCACCGTGCGGTTGGTGAAATAGCCCCGCTTCCTGGTCATGTCGCCGCCGCGGGGGAGGCCGGCACCAGGAGGAAAGCCGCGGCGGCCGCCCCGAGGGTGAGGGCGCAGGCGACGTTGAGGGCGAGGGGCAGACCCGCCAGCTCGCCCAGGGCGGGGCCGGCGAACGCGCCGGCCATCGTCGCGGCGGCCTCGGCGGTGAGGAACGCCGCGCTGACGCGGCCGAGGAGCGCGGGCGGGCTGACCCGCTGCAGCCATGTCTGCAGGGCGACCAGCACCGTGACGCCGGGGACGCCGAGCAGGAGCGCCGCGGTCAGCGCCATGGGCAGCGACCGGGCGTTGAACATCATGAAGAACGCGATCGCGACGAGGACCTGGCCGCCTGTGATCGTGGTCCGCGCGGGGAACCGGTCGACGATCCTCCGGCTGACCGGGGCGCCGAGCAGGAAACCGGCGCTCAGCGCCGACAACATCCAGCCCACCTGCGTGCCGTCGCCGAGGAAGGTCGCCGCGAACGGCACCAGCAGCGCGGTGAGCGCCGCGTTCGCCGCCAGGTAGAGGCCGCCGGTGATCATCAGGGCGCGGGTGGCGGCGGACCGGTGGAGGTGGCGCAGCCCGTCGCGCAGTTCGTCCAGGGGACGCCGGTGAGAGTGCCGGCCGCGGGGATGCGGCCGGGTGGACGCGATCGTCACGGCGGAGACCAGATAGCCCACGGCGGCGACCGTGACGACGGCGCCGATGCCGAAGGCGGAGAACAGCGCGGCGCCGAGCGGGGCCGCTCCCAGCCCGATGACGCCGGAGGCGACGGCATTGGCCGCGTTCGCGGCGGCCAGCGTGGATCCGGTGCCGACGACGGCGGGGGTGTGCGCCTGGGCCGCCGGGCGGAACAGCACCGCCGCCGTTCCCTCGGCGAGCACCGCCAGGTAGATGAGCCCGACGGTGTCGGGGGTGCGGGCGAACACGATCAGACAGACGGCTGCCGCGCGGGCGAGGTCGGTACCGGTCATGAGGCGCCGGCGGTCCCACCGGTCGGCCAGGACTCCGGCGAACGGCCCCAGCAGCAGGACCGGGAGATACTCCACGGCCAGGGTGAAACCGGTCACCAGCACCGAACCGGTCACCGCGTACACGTGGGCGGGAACCGCGACGACCAGGAGCCCCGCGGCGAGAGTGGCGCTGAGCCGTGCCGTCCACAGCAGCCGGAAGTCTCGCACTCGCAGGGCCCGCAGCATGCTTCCCCTCACTCTTTCCTGTGAGGATAGAATCTCGATCGAATTATTCTGTCAAGATAAGAGCATGGATCACGCCGATCTGGGCCGGCGCCTGCGCGCCCGGCGAGCCGCGCTCGGCCGGACCGTCGCCTCGGTCGCCGCCGACGCCGCACTGTCAGTGCCGTACGTGGCCAACTTGGAGAACGGCCGGGGCAACCCCACCCTGTCCGCCCTCGACCGGCTGGCCGCCGCGCTCGGCGCCCGCCTGACCGTCACCCTCGACGAGCCCGGTGGCGACGCCGCCGAACCGGTCCCGCCGCCCACGCTCCTGGCCTTCGCCCGCACCCGTTCCTTCCGCCGCGCGGCGGGCGAGCTGGCCGCGCTCCTCGGGCAGGAGCCGCACCAGGTCCGGGCCCGGCTGCTGGACGCGCTGGCCGCCGTCGCCCGCGCCCTCCACCGGGACGAACTGTCCGAGCGCGACTGGCAGCGCCTCCTGGACGCGCTCGTGCTCGTTCTCGCCCACCCCGCCGGGTGACCGCCCGGGGATCGATCGCCGGGCGGAAGGGCTCGGGCCGGGCGGAAGGGTTCGGGCCGGAAGGGCGTCAGACCATCAGGGAGCGGACCGTCTCCACGGTGTCGGCCTGGTCGGCGGTCTTGTCGGGCCGGTAGCGGATGACCCGTGCGAAGCGCAGGGCCATGCCACCGGGGTAACGACTGGAGCGCTGGACGCCGTCGAAGGCGATCTCGACGACGAGCTCGGGGCGGACGGCGACCGTCCAGCTGTCGGTGGGGCCCTCGGCGAGCGCCAGGAAGCGTTCGGTCTGCCAGGTGAGCAACTCGTCGGTCAGGCCTTTGAAGGTCTTGCCGAGCATGACGAAGCCGCCGCCGTCCGGATCGCGGGCCCCCAGATGGAGGTTGGAGAGCCAGCCCTCGCGCCGGCCGCTGCCCCATTCGGCCGCGAGGACGACCAGGTCAAGCGTGTGCCGGGGCTTCACTTTGATCCAGCCCGCGCCTCGCCGTCCCGCCGCGTAGGGGGTCTGCAGCGACTTCACCACCACGCCTTCGTGCCCGCCCCTGATCACCTCGGCGAAGAACGCCTCGCCGCTCGCGGCGTCGCCGGTGACCAGCCGGGGCGCGATCAGTCCGGCGGGGACGGTCCGGGTCAGGGCCGCGTGGCGTTCCTCGCCGGGCAGGTCGAGGAGGTCGGCGCCGTCCACCCGCAGCGCGTCGAAGAAGAACACGCTCAGCGGTGTGGTCCGGCGGGCCTTGTCCACGTCGGTCCGGCTGGCCACGCGGCCGGAGGTGATCTGGAAGGGCGCGGGGCGGCCGTCCGCACGCAGGGCGATGACCTCTCCGTCCAGCACCAGGTCTGTGGCGGGACACGCGCGGACCGCCTCGACCACTTCGGGCACCTGGGCGGTGATCTCGTCGAGGGTGCGGCTGAACACGGACACGGTGTCGCCGGAGCGGTGCGCCTGGATGCGGACGCCGTCCAGCTTCCACTCGACGGCGGCCGGACCGCCGAGCTTGTCCAGCGCGGCGGCGACGGAGGTGGCGCTCTGCGCCAGCATCGGCGCGACCGGGCGGCCCACCTCCAGGCGGAAGGCCCGCAGCGCGTCGACGCCGCCGCTCAGCGCGGCCGCGCCCACGGCGGGCAGCCAGCCCCGTAGCGTCAGGGCCCGCCGCACCTCGGCGGCCGGTGCTCCCGCCGCCTTCGCGATGGCCTCGATCATCACCCCTTCCAGCGCGCCCTGCCGCAGCTCGCCGCGGAGCAACCGGGACAGGAAGGTCTGCTCGGGAGTGGTGAGCGCCGCGAACAGCTCTGTCACCAGGGCCTTGCGCGCCGTCTGGGAACCCGGACCGGCCTGGGATTTGACCCGGCTGAGCAGGTCGTCGACCTGGCCCAGGGTCGCGGTGGCGGCGAGCCTGGGATCGGGCAGGTCGCGCAGGCTCGTCCAGCCGACACCGATCTGCCGCTGGGGGAGCTCGCCCGAGAGGTAGGCGATGGCGATCTCAGCCTCGCCGGGCTCCACCCTGCCGAGCAACTCCGCGAGGTGACGGATTTTCGCCAGCCGGGCGGAGTCGGCGGCCACGGCCGCGGAGGTGCGCGCGAGATCGATCAACAGCACAGGAATCAGCCTATGAGCTGGGAGCGACAATCCGGGAGAGCGGCCCCGGGATTCCTTCTCGATCTACAGCGTAAAGCGTACGGATGATCTCTCATCGCCCGCTCACCGTACGGCGGCGGGGAAAGCGCGGGGGAAGGAGGCCGGGAAGAGGGGAAGGGGGAGGTGCCCGGCACGGTGGCCGGGCACCCCGGGCGTCAGCGGACGCCGAGCAGGTCCACGACGAAGATGAGGGTCTCGCCGGGCTTGATGACGCGGCCCGCGCCGCGGTCGCCGTAGCCCAGGTGGGGCGGGATGACGAGGCGGCGGCGGCCGCCGACCTTCATGCCCGCGACGCCCTGGTCCCATCCCGCGATGACCTGGCCCCCGCCGAGCGAGAACTCGAAGGTTTCACCCCGGTTCCAGGAGGCGTCGAACTCCTCTCCGGTGGAGAAGGCGACGCCGACATAGTGCACGCTCACCTGGTGACCAGGCTTGGCCTCCGGGCCGGTCCCCTCGACGATGTCGATGATCTGCAGATCCTTGGGCGCGTCGCCCTCCGGGAAGTCGATCTCCGGCTTCTCCAGTGCCACGTGGTCTCTCCTTGATCGATACAGGCCGGCCGAGTTCCGACCGGCCGGACGACTCTACGGGGTCCGCGGCCCGTACGGGTGGCAGGAGGACGCGCCGGGTTCGGCGTCGTACGCTCATGGAGATCGTGAGGAGGCGGGATGCGCACGCCGTACGAGCCGGAGGAGATTCTGGTCACCGGGAAGGTCGCGGTGGTGACCGGGGCGGCGAGGGGACTGGGCAGGGCCATCGCGGAGGCCCTGCGGAACTTCGGCGCCGAGGTGGCGCTCTGCGATCGGAAGCCGATCAACGGGTTCGACGACGCGTTCACCATGACGATGGACGTTCGTGATCCGGTGGCGCTGCAGGTGTTCGCCCAGGCGGTGGAGGAGCGCTTCGGGCGGGTGGACGTGCTGGTCAACAACGCGGGCGGCACCTTCCACGCGGCTTTCGCCGATGTCTCGCCGCGTGGGGAGACCATGCTGATCGAGGAGAACTTCACCCAGGTCACGGCCGTGATCCGGAAGTTCCTGCCGTTGCTGGGGGAGGGCTCCTCGATCGTCAACGTGACCTCCAGCGAGGCGCACCAGGCGGCGCCCGGGTTCGCGGTCTACGCGGCGATGAAGGCGGCGGTGGAGAACCTGACCCGGTCGCTCGCGCTGGAGCTGGCCCCGCGGGGGATCCGGGTGAACGCCATCGCCCCCGACGCCCTGCCCACCGGAGGGGAGGAGGCGGTCCGGGAGCGGATGCTGGCCGATCCGCTGCCCTTCGAGCCGGTACGGCTGCCGCCGCTGGGCCGCCTCGGCGACCCGGCGGACGCCGCCGCGGCGGTGGTGTTCCTGGCGAGCCCGATGGCCGGGTTCGTCACCGGGACCACCTTGCACGTCGACGGCGGCATCCACGCGGGCGGCGGCTGGCGCAGGATCTGAGCCCGCCCCGCCGGGACCGTGCGGCGGGGCGCGTCCGGCCGGCGGTGACAGGCCCGGTCGTGACATGCCGGGTCGTGACATGCCGGGCCGGACGGGTCGGACGGGTCAGGCCCGCAGGCCGTTGTTCCGGATGACCTCGCGGTACCACAGGGCGCTGTCCTTGGGCACCCTGCGCTGGGAGGCGTAGTCGACGTGGACCAGGCCGAAGCGCTTGGCGTATCCCTCGGCCCACTCGAAGTTGTCCATCAGCGACCACACCAGGTAGCCGCGGAGGTCGACGCCGGCGGCGATCGCGGCGTGCGCGGCGCGGAAGTGGCCGTCGAGGTAGGCGGTCCGCCGCTCGTCGGCGACCCGGCCGTCGGCGAGCACGTCGTCGAAGGCGGCGCCGTTCTCGGTGATGACCAGGGGGACGCCCGGGTAGTCGCGGGCGACCCTGGTCAGCAGCTCGGTCAGGCCGGACGGCACGACCGACCAGCCCATCGCGGTCTTCTCCTCCTCGCCCTGGACGAACGCGATGCCCTCGCTGCCCGGGTGGACCGGGCTGGCGGGCTGCCCGGCGCGCGTCTCGACCCTGGTGGGGCTGTAGTAGTTGATGCCGAGCAGGTCGATGGGGGCGGAGATGAGGTCCAGGTCGCCGTCGCGGACGAAGGACCAGTCGGTGAACCTGCGGGCGCGCTCGACGACGTCGGCGGGGTACTCCCCGCGGAGGATCGGGTCGAGGAAGATCCGGTTGTGCAGGCCGTCGATGATCGTGACGGCCTCGGGGTCGGGACCGCTGACGGGGGCGAGGTTGAGGGTGATGCCGACCTGCTCGGCTCCCGCGGCGCGCAGTTCGGCGACGGCCAGCCCGTGGCCCAGCAGCAGGTGGTGGACCGCGGCGAAGGCGGCGTCCGGCTCGGTGCGGCCGGGCGCGTGGATCCCGCAGCCGTAGCCGAGGAAGGAGGAGCACCAGGGCTCGTTGAGGGTGGTCCAGGTCCGGACCCGGTCGCCGAGCCTGCCGTACATGACGGCGGCGTACTCGGCGAAGCGCTCGGCGGTCTCGCGGCCGGCCCAGCCGCCCCGGTCCTCCAGGGTCTGCGGCAGGTCCCAGTGGTAGAGCGTCACGATGGGCGTGATGCCGTGGCCGTGCAGCTCGTCGACGAGCCGGTCGTAGAAGTCCAGGCCGCGGGGGTCGGCCGGGCCCGAGCCGTCCGGCTGGATGCGGGGCCAGGCGACCGAGAAGCGGTAGGCCTGCATCCCGAGGTCGGCCATCATGGCCACGTCCTCGCGGTAGCGGTGATAGTGGTCGCAGGCCACGTCGCCGGTGTGGCCGCCGACGACCTTGCCGGGGGTGCGGGAGAAGGTGTCCCAGATGGACACGCCGCGGCCGTCTTCGCGTGCCGCTCCCTCGATCTGGTAGGCGGCGGTCGCGGTCCCCCAGAAGAAGCCCGGCGGGAAGGTCAGGTCGCCCGCGGGCTCGCCCGAAGTCTCCGCGGATAGATCAGTGGACATTCCTGCGGACAGGCTCATTCCTCACCGCCCCTTTCGCCTCGCCGTCGATCCGCCTCGCCCCGAACGGCGGAGAGCGCTCTCAGACAGCATCGTGTCACTCGGACGGGCATGTCAAGGCGATGATCCACAACCCGGTGGAATTCCGGGGAGAACATGCCGATGAGACGCCCGTGCGCGATCGTCTTCCTGGGATGGAGAGCGCTCTCTAAAGTGGTCCCGTTCGGCGGTCTCTCCCAGTGCCGTCCCCGCTTTTGGGAGCGCTCCCACGCCTCTGGAAGCGTACCCGCTCCTTCCCTGGAGAACCAGGCCGACCACTCCCGCGGTGAACTGATCTGATCTTCGCCGTACGGCATGCCGCGCACCGTCGGGCGGGGTCGCACGGGGTCCCGCCCGACGCATGATCGAGAGCGTTCTCGTCGCCGGGCCGCTCCGGCCCGCCCTCTTCCTCATACGGGCTGACCGAAACCCTGGTTTATCAAGTCCGTAACCGTAGTGTCACGGACGTTGACATGGTGTCAGGCGCCCCACAAAGCTCAGAGAGCGCTCTCGCATTGTGAGTTGCTCGGTCACCACGGCGGAAACGTGCTCGCGCGACGGCCTGCGCGGACGCCGCGGGGCCGCCCGGCCGGCCCCGCCGGGCGGGTCCGACCCGGCAAAGTAACGGAGGAAGGGTCCATGTCACTCCTCTCTCGTCCCGCTCGTGCCGCCCTGGTCGCGGGCGGCATGGGTCTGGCGCTGGTCGTCACCGGATGCGGTTCGGCCACGCCGGGCACCTCGACGGCGAACGGCGGCGCGGCCGCCGACTGCGCGCCGTTCGCGCAGTTCGGCAAGCACGACGGCAAGAAGGTCTCGATCTACTCGCCGATCCGCGATGTCGAGGCCGACCTGTTCCAGCAGGCCTGGGCGCCGTTCGAGAAGTGCACCGGGATGAAGATCACCTATGAGGGCACCGGCGAGTTCGAGGCGCAGATCCAGGTCCGCTCCGACGGCGGCAACCCGCCGGACCTCGCCTTCTTCCCGCAGCCCGGCCTGCTGGAGCGCTTCGCCAGGGCAGGCAAGATCAAGTCCGCCCCCGCCGAGGTGAAGAAGCTGGCCGAGCGGAACTGGTCGCCGGACTGGGTGAAGTACGGCACGGTCGACGGCGCCTTCTACGCCGCCCCGCTGGGCGCCAGCGTGAAGTCCTTCGTGTGGTACTCGCCGGGCATGTTCAAGGAGAAGGGCTGGAGCGTTCCCACGACCTGGGACGAGCTCATGAAGCTCAGCGAGACCATCGCCGCCGCCGGGATCAAGCCCTGGTGCGCGGGCATCGAGTCCGGTGAGGCCACCGGCTGGCCCGCCACGGACTGGATCGAGGACGTGCTCCTGCGCGAGCTCGGCCCCGAGGGCTACGACGACTGGGTGGCCCACGAGATCCCCTTCAACGACCCCAAGGTCGTCGCCGCGGTCGACAAGGTCGGCGCGATCCTGAAGAACGACAAGTTCGTCAACGGCGGCTACGGCCCGGTCAAGAGCATCGCCACCACCGCCTTCCAGGAGGGCGGCGTGCCCATCACCGAGGGCAGGTGCGCGCTGCACCGCCAGGCCTCCTTCTACGCCAACTTCTGGCCCGAGGGCACCGAGGTGGCCGAGGACGGCGACGTGTTCGCCTTCTACCTGCCCGGCAACGACCCGGCCGAGAAGCCGGTGCTGGGCGCGGGCGAGTTCGTCGCGGCCTTCGCCGACCGCCCCGAGGTGCAGGCCGTCCAGGCGTACCTGGCCACCGGTGACTTCGCCAACGCCCGCATGAAGCTGGCCACCTACGTCTCGGCCAACAAGGGCGTCGACATCGCCAACGCGCAGAACCCGATCGACGAGCTGTCCATCAAGATGCTCCAGGACCCGGACACGGTCTTCCGGTTCGACGGCTCCGACCTGATGCCGGCCGCGGTCGGCGCGGGCACCTTCTGGAAGGGCATGACCGACTGGATCAACGGCAAGGACACCAAGACGGTCCTCGACTTCGTCGAGTCCTCCTGGCCCACGTCCTGAGGCGGTCCCGGGGCCGGACCGGAAGGGGGGACGTCCCCGCCTCCCGGCTCAGGTCCGGCCCGGCCCCGGGACGTCCCGCGGCGTCCGGCCCCGCAGTGAGCGCGACGACCCCGGCCACGGGGCGACGCCTCCGGCGGAGCCGGACGTTTCCGTACCGCACGACCCTTCCGGGAGCCCTCCCATGAACCTCGACTTCGACCTCGCCGCGGAGCAGCCGAAGCTGGTGCAGCTGCTGCTCGGCGTCGTCGCGTTCTGCGCGGTGGTCGCCGTGCTTCTGCTCGCGCTCGACCGCGCGCCGATGCGGCAGCGCGCGCGGCTGCACGCGGCCATCCTGCTCGCCCCGGCGCTCATCCTGCTCGCGATCGGCCTGGTCGTGCCGGCGGCGCGCACCACCCTGCTGTCGTTCATGAGCGGCGACGGCACCGCGTGGGTGGGGCTCGACAACTACGTCTGGATGTTCACCCAGCCCGAAGCGGTGACGGTGCTCCGCACCACCCTCATCTGGGTCGCGCTCGTCCCCGTCCTGGTGACGGCGGTCGGTCTGCTCTACGCCGTCCTGGTCGACCGCACCCGCTTCGAGTCGCTCGCCAAGTCGCTGGTCTTCCTCCCCATGGCCATCTCCTTCGTGGGCGCGGGCATCATCTGGAAGTTCGTCTACGCCTACCGGCCCGAGGAAAGCGACCAGATCGGCCTGCTCAACCAGATCGTGGTCGCCTTCGGCGGCACGCCCCGGCAGTGGCTGCTGGAACCCCCGCTCAACACGTTGTTCCTCATCGCGGTGATGGTGTGGATCCAGGCGGGCTTCGCCACCGTGGTCCTGTCGGCCGCCATCAAGGGCATCCCCGCCGAGATCGTCGAGGCCGCCAGGCTCGACGGCGCCTCGCCGGTCCAGATGTTCTTCCGGGTGACGCTGCCCAGCATCCGCTCGGCCGTGCTCGTGGTGCTGGTCACCCAGTCGATCGGCACGCTCAAGCTGTTCGACATCGTCCGGACCATGACCGGCGGCCAGTTCGACACCAGCGTCATCGCCAACGAGATGTACAACCAGGCGTTCCGGTACGGCGAGACCGGCAAGGGGGCGGCGCTCGCCGTCTTCCTGTTCGTCCTCGTCACGCCCATCGTCGTCTACCAGATCCGCCAGCGCCGGGAGGCTGTCCGATGACGACTGTTCCGAGCACCGTCACGGTGGTGCGGCCCGGCGCCGCGGGCGCCGCCCGGCGGGTCCGCAGGAGCCTGACGAGCAGGACCGCCAGCGCCGTGGCGATCGTCATCGCGGTCCTGTGGACCACCCCGACCTTCGGCCTGTTCCTGTCGTCGCTGCGGCCCGAGGACCAGATCAAGGGCACCGGCTGGTGGACGTTCTTCTCCGCCCCGGAGCTCACCCTGGAGAACTACCGGGAGGTGCTGTTCAGCACCTCCTCGTCCTCCGGGCAGATGGCCGGCTTCCTGATCAACTCGATCGTCATCACCGTCCCGTCGGTGCTGTTCCCGCTGGCCTTCGCCGCCTTCGCGGCCTACGCGCTGGCCTGGGTGCCCTTCCGGGGGCGCAACTGGGTCTACATCGGGATCTTCGCGCTCCAGGTCGTGCCGCTGCAGATGGCGCTGGTGCCGCTGCTGTCGTTCTTCTCCGAGGGCGTCTCGGTCTTCGGCGTGCAGATCACGCCCGCCTGGGAGCTGGAGGGCCCGGCCCGCTTCGCGCAGGTCTGGTTCGCGCACACGTGCTTCGCCCTGCCGCTGGGCGTCTTCCTGCTGCACAACTTCATGTCGGAGCTGCCGGGAGAGCTGATGGAGGCGGCCCGGGTGGACGGCGCCACCCACGGTGTGATCTTCCGTAGGCTGGTCCTGCCGCTGGTGGTGCCCGCACTGGCCACCTTCGGCATCTTCCAGTTCCTCTGGGTGTGGAATGATCTGCTGGTCGGATTGATCTTCGCCGGCGGCACATCCGAGACGGCCCCGATGACGGTCCGGCTCGCACAGATGGCCGGGACGAAGGGAAACGAGTGGCAGCGCCTGACCGCCGGCGCGTTCGTCTCGGTGACCGTCCCGCTGATCGTCTTCCTGTCGATGCAGCGGTACTTCGTCCGGGGCCTGCTGGCGGGCAGTGTCAAGGGCTGAGACGCCGAAGGCCCGGGGCCGGGGGATCACCGAGGGCCCGGGGCCGAGGCGTCGAGGACCGGTCGACCGGGCCGCCGCCCGTTCCCCGCGGACGCCGGCCCGGATGGGTTATCGTCATGGCAATTCCTGTTCCGAAGGAGCGCGATGAAACGCCCCACCCTGGAGGCGGTCGCCGCCCGCGCGGGAGTCTCCCGGGCCACTGTCTCGCGCGTGGTCAACGGCCAGCCGACAGTCGCTCCCGGCATCCGCGAGGTGGTCATGCGCGCGGTGGAGGAGCTCGGCTACGTCCCCAACGCGGCGGCGCGCACCCTGGTCAACCAGCGCACCGACTCCGTCGCCCTGGTGGTCTCCGAGTCGCCCACCCGGGTCTTCTCCGACGACCCGATGTTCTCCACGGTGATCCGCTCGGCCAGCGCCGAGCTGGAGGCGGCCGACAAGCAGGTCGTGCTGATGCTGGCCGGGTCGGCCAGGAGCCACGCCCGGGTGGAGCGCTACATCGCCGGCGGTCACGTCGACGGCGTCATGCTCTTCTCGATGCACGGCGCGGATCCGCTGCCCGCCGCGATCGCCCGGATGCGCGTCCCGGTGGTCTCGTACGGCAGGCCCGCCGTCCCGGTGGACCTGCCCTACGTCGACAACGACAACGTGGGCGGGGCCGAGCTCGCCGTACGCCATCTGATCGACTCCGGCCGCCGCCGGATCGCCACCATCGCCGGCCCGCAGGACATGATCGGGGGGCAGGACCGCCTGACCGGCTACCGGAACGTCATGCGCGGCTCCGACCGCCGCTCGATCATCGCGGTCGGCGACTTCACCCGGGAGTCCGGGGCGGTGGCGATGCGCCAGCTGCTGGAGGACGACCCGCAGCTCGACGCGGTCTTCGTCGCCAACGACCTGATGGCCGTCGGCGCGCTGCAGGCCCTGCGCCAGGCGGGCCGGCGGGTCCCGGACGACGTGGCCGTGATGGGCTTCGACGACATCGAGGCGGCCCGCTACACCGAGCCGCCGCTGACCACGGTCCGCCAGCCCATCGTCGAGCAGGCCGCCGCGATGGTCCGTCTGCTGCTCGGACTGTTCTCCGGGGGTTCCAAGGACCCGGTCATCCTCCCGACCGAGCTGGTCGTCCGCGAGTCCGTCTGACCGTGCCCGCCTGACCGCGCCGGTCTGACCGGCGCCTGCGTGGGCGGGCCCCGGCGGGGTGTCCCGGCGGGACGGGCGGGCTCCGCCGAGCCCGCCCGTCCCGCTCGTCGGGCGACCCCGGCCGAGGACGGGGCCGGGGTTGTCTCCGCCGGTTCAGGAGCGCTTGCGCGGCGTGGCCGCGGGCTCCTCGGGGGCGGGCTGCTCGGGGATGGACTGCGCGGGGGCGGTGGAGTCCTCGGGGAGACGCTGAGCCGGAGCGACGGGGGTCTCGGTGACGGGCTGCTGCGGGGTGACGGACGGCGCCGGGGCGGCGGGCCGGGTCCCGGCGGGGTCGTACATGCCCGCCGAGGGCGGGGGCTCGACGACCACGGTGTCGGCCTGGCGGGGGGCGCCCTCCAGGACGGCGCGCGCGTGGTCGTAGTGGGAGGTGGCGACCAGCACGTCGTAGCGGCCGGCGACGATGGCGCTGCGCGAGGCGAAGTCGCGCTTGCCGCGGGTGAAGTAGTGGTTGATGAACCCGAAGGCGGCGCCCATCACGGCGCCCCACAGGCCGGCCCAGAGCATGAGCACGAAGAAGGAGAGGGTGGTCGAGGTGAACAGGCCGAGGAACGCCCCGACCACGAGGCCGAAGAGCACGCCGCTGCCGGCTCCGGCGAGCGCGGCCCGCCCGTTGGTCATCCTGCCGGTGACGGTCTCCTCCAGCCGGAGGTCGCTGCCGACGATCGCCGTGTGCTCGACGGGGAAGCCGGCGTCCGAGAGCGTGTCCACTGTCCGCTGCGCGGCCAGGTAGTTGTCGTAACCGACCAGGGCCCTCCGGTCGACGGTGACCGGAGTGTCCAGGCCGAAGGGGAGCTGTGTCATGTCCTTTCGCCCTTCCGAGTGGGAGTGCTCGACAAGGGCGGCTACCCGGGGCGTGCACGACAATGCGCGACCCGGGCGCGGTTTTCCGCCGCGGAGGCGGGCCGCAGGTCCTCTTTCCGTTGCGGAGACGGGCCGCCGTCCCCGGCGGGACCCGCCTCCGCGCGACGCCGGCGGGGCGGCGCGCCCTACCAGCTCTGGTGGAGCGGCATGCCCTCGGTGTAGCCGGAGGAGCTCTGCACGCCGACCACGGCGCGCTCGTGGAACTCCTCCAGGCTCGCGGCCCCCGCGTAGGTGCAGGAGGACCGCAGACCCGCCACGATCGCGTCGATCTGGTCCTCGACGCTGGGCCGCACCGGGTCGAGGTACATCCGGGAGGTGGAGATGCCCTCCTCGAACAGGGCCTTGCGGGCCCGGTCGAAGGGGGAGTCCTCGGCGGTGCGGAGCTTCACGGCGCGGGCGGAGGCCATGCCGTAGTTCTCCTTGTACTTGCGGCCGTCGGCGGCGGTGCGAGCGTCGCCGGGAGACTCGTACGTGCCGGCGAACCAGGAGCCGATCATCACGTTGGCGGCCCCGGCGGCCAGCGCCAGCGCCACGTCGCGGGGATGGCGGACGCCGCCGTCGGCCCAGACGTGGCGGCCCAGGCGGCGGGCCTCGGCGGAGCACTCCAGCACGGCGGAGAACTGCGGGCGGCCGACGCCGGTCATCATCCGGGTGGTGCACATGGCGCCCGGCCCGACGCCGACCTTGAGGATGTCCGCGCCCGCCTCGACCAGGTCGCGCACGCCGCCGGCGGTGACGACGTTGCCCGCGGCGACGGGCACCCCGGGGTCGAGCGCGCGGACGGCCTTCAGGGCAGAGATCATCTTTTCCTGGTGGCCGTGCGCGGTGTCCACGACCAGGCAGTCGATCCCGGCCTCCAGCAGCTCCTTCGCCTTGGCGGCCACGTCGCCGTTGATGCCGACGGCGGCGGCGATGCGGAGCCTGCCCCGGGAGTCGACGGCCGGCGTGTAGAGGGTGGCCCGCAGCGCGCCGGTCCGGGTCAGGATGCCGACCAGGCGGCCGTCGCCGTCGACGACGGGGGCGAGCCGGTGGCGGCCCTCGTGGAGCCGGTCGAACGCCTCGCGGGGGTCGAGCCCGGCGGGCAGGGCGAGCAGGTGGTCGGACATGACGTTGGACAGCTGGGTGTACATGTCCACGCCGTGGCAGTCGGCCTCGGTGACGACGCCGATCGGGCGGTTGTCCCAGTCGACGATGATGACCGCGCCGTGGGCCCGCTTGGGCAGGAGGTTGAGCGCCTCGCCGACGGTGTCGTGCGGGGTGAGGGTGAGCGGGGTGTCGTGGACCAGGTCGCGCTTCTTCACCCAGTCGACGACGTCGGCGACGACGTCGATCGGGATGTCCTGCGGGATCACGGTGATCCCGCCGCGGCGGGCCACGGTCTCGGCCATCCGGCGCCCGGCGACCGCGGTCATGTTGGCGACGACGACGGGGATCGTGGTCCCGGTGCCGTCGGAGGTGGACAGGTCGACGGCGAGCCGGGATCCGACCGAGGAGCGCGACGGGACCATGAACACGTCGCTGTAGGTCAGGTCGTAGGGCGGAACCGCCTCATTGAGAAACTTCACGTGCATCTACCTTATCGGTGAACGGTCGTGAGTGTTCATTCCCCGTTTGCGCCCCGACCACCGGGTCTCGCCGGTCAGGCTGGGGACTAAGATCCGATTCGCACCTTTTATCGGATTAGTTGTGGGGAGGCGTTGTGATCGTTGTTGATCGGCCGGAGGCGCTCGTCGTGGGCCATGCCGTACGGACCTCCAACGCCGAGGAGATGGACCCCGCGCGGGCGAAGCTGCCGGCGCTGTGGCGGCGGGCCGGGGCCCCGGGGGCGTTCGCGCACGTGCCGGGACGGATCGACGAGAACCTGTACGCCGTCCTGACCGACTACGAGAGCGATCACCACGGCGCCTACACGCAGATCGTCGGGGTGGCCGTGCGCAGCATCCCGCGGCTGCCCGACGGCATGGTCGCGGTGCGGGTGCCCGGCGTGCCCGCGCTGCGGCTGGAGGCCCGCGGGCCGATGCCGGGCGCCCTCATCGAGTCGTGGCAGCAGCTGTGGAAGCACACCGAGTCGGGCGGGACCCCGCCCCGCGCCTTCACCACCGACCTGGAGGTCCACCACCCCGAGGGCGTGGACCTCTACATCGCCGTCTTCCCGCCGATGGGCTGACCGGCCGCCGGGCTTCCCGGGGTCTCACTCCTCGTTGTCGGGGAGCGGGTCGGGCAGCCGCCAGGTCGAGACGATCAGCGGGAGCACGAAGTGGGTCAGCGCCAACGCGATGACCAGCATGACGACCGCCCTCTCCGGCACCACGTAGTCGTCCCCGCCGCCCATGCCCGCCACCACCGCCGCGGCGAAGCAGGCGGTCAGCAGGCCCGTCGTGATGCGGTGGGCGATGGTGGTGGCGCGCAGCCGCTCGCCCACCTGCCGCTCGTCCAGGTGGCGTTCGGCCAGTTCGACGAGGCCCCGGGTGGCGATGTTCATCAGCGTCACGGCCGGAAGGTAGATCACCATCATGATCGCCACCAGGATCAGGATGATCCGGCTGCCTCCGTCGTCGGGCCCGACGGCCCAGGAGACGGCCGCGTTGATCCACTGGAGTGCCAGCGCGAAGATTCCCGCCCCGGCGAGCCATCGCCGCCGCTCCCGGGTGGCGTACCAGGCGGGCAGCATGTCCAGCTGGATGAGGTCGGCCCGGTTCATCCGCCCGAGCTCCGCCCAGCCGCCCGCCTGCCTGAATTCGGCCCAGCTCATCCGCTTGAGCTCGGCCCAGCTCATCTGCCCGAAGCTCTTGCGCTCGCTCATCGCCTGACCTCACTGCCCAGCCGGGGGAACGGTTTCAACGAGAACACCACTTCCAAGGGAACCTCGAAATACTCGGCGATGCGCAGGGCGAGGTGCAGGCTCGGGCTGTACTCGCCCCGCTCCAGGTAGCCGACCGTCTGGTAGTGGACCCCGAGCGCGGCCGCGAGCTCCTTGCGCGAGACGCCGCGCTCGGCCCTCAGCATCGGGATCCGGTTGTAGACCTCTTCCGCGCTCATCGCAGCAGCATCCCAGCCCGATGTGTCACGAGCGCTGAGCGGCGAGCTGCCGCGCGGCGAGCCGCGAGCCGGACTCCCGCCGGGTGACCCGGCGGATCAGCGGCGGCGCGAGCAGCATTCCGGCCACGGCCCAGGCCGCCAGCACGGCCGCGACGTACGGCAGCCGCCAGCTGCCGGCGATCTCCGCGGCGAGCATCGCGTCGGGCAGGAACGCCGCGCGCAGCCCCAGCCCCTGCCAGTAGAGCGGGAACGCCTGGGCGACCCACTGGACGGCCTCGGGCATGATCGTCACGGGGAAGAAGACGCCCGAGGTGAACATCAGGGCGATCATCGGCAGGGTCGCGATTCCCACCGCGTTCCTGCTCGGCAGCACGGAACCGATCGCCGCGCCCAGCGGGACCGTCGCGACCGTGCCCAGCAGCAGCACCCAGGCCAGGGTGGGCCAGTCGTGGGGCAGGGGGGCGCCGCCCAGAAGGACGCCGGTGGCGACGATCAGCGCGCTCTGCACGGCGATCTGGCAGAGGGCGGTCGTCGCCCGGCCCGCCAGGTAGGCGGGGATGCCGCCGGGGATGGCGCGCAGCCGCAGCAGCGTGCCCTCCTCCCGGTCGGTGACCAGCGCCATCGGCAGGGTCATCAGCGCGGTGCCGAAGACGGTGTAGGCCAGGAACCCCACCATCATGAACGTGATCCTGGAGACCCCCGTCCCCTCGATGGTGGAGTCGCCCATCCACAGGGTCAGGGCGGCGAAGACCCCGACCGTGCCGATGAGGGTGCCGACCAGCTCCTTGCGGGTCTTGAGCAGGTGCGTGTGCTCGGTCCAGCCCCGCTTGATCCCGATGCGCAGCGCCTTGGCGTTCACGCGTTCCTCCCGACCAGTTCGAGATAGCTCTCCTCCAGGGACGGCCGCCGGATCTCCAGCCCCGGCACCGGCCCGCCGAACCTGCTGTGCAGCTCCCACGCCGTCTGCGAGGGGTCCGGCGTGGTGACGGCCCGCTCGCGGCCGTCCTCCACCCAGCGCACCCGCGACGGGGCCTGTACGGCCTGCGCCAGCTCGGCCGGGGTTCCGCAGACGGTGATCCGGCCGCCGGCCAGGATCGCGGTCCGGTGCGCCAGCTTCTCGGCCTCGACCAGGTCGTGGGTGGTGAGCAGCACCGTCATGCCGTCGTCGGCCGCCAGCTTCTCGATCAGCCGGTGGAACTCCCGGCGCGCCTCCGGGTCGAAGCCGGTCGTCGGCTCGTCCAGGAAGAGCATCTCGGGCCGGCCCACGATGCCCAGCGCGACGTCCAGGCGGCGGCGCTGCCCGCCGGAGAGGCGGGTGATCTGCTGCCCGGCCTGCTCCGTCAGCCCGACGGCGGCGAGCAGCTCGTCGGGGTCGTGCGGGCGGTCGTAGAACGCGCTCAGGTGGACGATGAGCTCCCGCACGCCCCATCTGGCGTGGTCGCGCCAGTTCTGCAGCACGATCCCGAGCCTGGCCCGCCAGGCGTCGGCGCCCTTCCCCGGGTCGGTCCCGAGCACGCTCACCTCTCCGGCCGACCGCTTCCGGAAGCCCTCCAGGATCTCGATCGTGGTGGTCTTCCCCGCCCCGTTGGGGCCGAGGAGGGTGAAGATCTCACCTTGGCGGATCTCCAGGTCCACCCCGCGCAACACCTCGGCGGAGCCGTACGACATCCGCAGTCCGCGAACGCTCACCGCAGTACTCATAGGAATGAATGTAGTACATGTGCTACATCTGAGTAAAGCTCTGCTGCCTATGGTCTGACCTGTACGACAAAGGGCGGTACACCTCGAACAGGTGTACCGCCCCGCGGTGAGAGTCTTCCGGTCAGTGGTCGTGCTTCGACCGGCAGGTCACGGAGAAGGTGGTGTAGTCCCCCCCTTCGTAGGGGTCGGTGAGCACCACCTTGAAGGAGCCGGTCTCCGAGCGCTGCGTGGCGTACCGCCCGGTGATCGTCTGCTCCTGCTTCCCGGTGCCGGTGAACGACGCGGTCCCGCCGCCGACGAACACCCACTGGTTGCGGGTCTCGGTGCTCTTGCGGTACCAGCGGTAGCCGACCGAGGCGGGGCCGTCGGCCACGGTGAGCTTCGCGCTGAGCGCGAACTCGGCGGGCCGGTCGTTCCCGCACTCCTCGTTCTCATCCGTGCGCCTCTTGCCGGCGTCGGACACCGACGGGTTCACGCAGACCGTGCTGAACGTCACGGCCTCGGTCTGGGGGCCGCCGGCGGGCTCGACGATCTTGAGGCGCACGGAGCCCCTGGCCGTCGCGACGGAGCTGAAGCCGTTGGCCACGGTTTTGCTCCCGGCACTGTAGAACGTCGTGGAGAACGGGCCCGAGCCGAACCAGGGGCGGCCCTGCTCGTCGACCCACTGGTACCTGACGGTCATCGGCTTGGCAGCCGTGATCTTCGCCGAGACGTGGCGCGCCACGTCGGCGGGCTTCCTGCACGGGCCGGTGTAGGAGGCCGGGTTGACCTTCATGTCCGACACGGACACGACCGGGGCCGGCGGCTGGCTGCCTCCGCCGGTGCAGTTCACCGTGAAGGCGGCCTCGGCGACGTCCGGATCGGTCTCCGGGGACAGGATGCGCAGCATGCCGGCGCCCTTGACGGTGGGGACCTCACGGTCGTAGCCGATCGTCATGGTGTGCGGGGCGACGGGCTTGCTGCCCGGCTCGCCGGTGAACTCCAGCTCCTGCTCGGGGCCGACGCCGCCCTCGCTGTCGCGCCACTGGTAGCGCACCTTGGCCGGGACCCTGGTGACGGTGATCGAGCCGGTGAAGGTCAGCGCGACCGGGCAGGAGCCGGTGTAGGCGGGCTTGTCGACCGCGGCGGCAGGAGTGATCTTCTGCTCCGGCTCGGGCTCGTCGCAGGTGACGCTGTAGTTCCCGCGCAGGGAGTCCACGCTGCCGGCGGGGCTGACGATGTCCACCGACTTCCAGCCGGTGGTGGTGACCTTGACCGGGTGGGTCAGCGCCACGGTCTGACTGCGCGGGCCGCCGGCGGCGAAGTCGAGGTACTGCACCGGGCCCGCGCCGTCGGCGCTGTCGATCCACTGGTAGGCGACGCGGGCCGGGACCCGGTTGACCTGGATCAGGGCGTCGAAGCGGACCGGCTGGCCGGCGGCGGGGCAGGGGCCGGTGTAGGCGGGCGGGGTCACGGCGACCGAGGCGGCGGCGCGGGTGGGCTCCTGCGGCTGGGGAGCGGGAGGCAGCGGGTTGACGCCGTTGTAGACGACGGGCTTGCCGCCGGAGCAGGAGACGCTGAAGTGCGCCTTCCCGGACAGGCCCTTCCTGCCCAGGATCTCGACGGCCTGCCAGCCGCGGGTGTCCCAGTCGAAGCTCTGGCGGTCCCGCACCACGGTCTTCTTGATCCCGGCGCTGCGGACCTTGAGGGTTTTGACGCTGCCGCGGCTGCCGTCACTGCGGACCCAGCGGTACTTCACCGTTCCGGCGCCCTTGGTGGCGATGACGGCGGAGAAGCCGACGGTGACGGGGCATTCCCCGGAGTGGCGGGCCGGGCTCGCCTTGGCCTTGCCCACGGCCACCCTGACCTTGGGCGCGGCCGCCGTGCCCTGGGCGGCGGCTTCCTGCGTGACCGTGCTCTGAGCCGTTCCCCGGCCGGTCGCGGCGCCGGCGGAGCCGGCCAGCAGTCCCGCGAACAGGACGGCGGCCGTTCCCAGACTCAGCAGAAACGTTGGAGATCTCACATCACACCCCTTTCATGATCGGAAGGGGCACATGCTTTCCGAACCGGATGGGAAGCCACTTGTGGATCACTGCGGGATCACTGCAATGTCCGGGAAGGGGACGCCGCCGGGGTTCGCGGGGTCCCGGCGGGGCGCTCGGGGCACCGGTGAGGCCGGCGGATTCCCGCGGGCCTCACCAGGCGTCAGCGGGGTTCGAGGACGATCGGGAACGAGGTGACGCCCCGGACGAACGCGTTGGGGAGGATGCGCGGACCCCGGTCGTCGGCCCAGGCGGCCGAGCCGACCCGGCGGACGAACTCCTCGAAGAAGATCCGCAGCTCCAGCCGGGCCAGCGCCGCGCCGAGGCAGAAGTGCGTGCCGAGGCCGAAGGCGATGTGGCGGCCGGCGGGCCGGGTCACGTCGAAGGCGTCCGGGTCGGTGAAGACCTCCGGGTCGCGGTTGGCGGAGCCGTACATCAGCAGGACCTGCTGCCCCTCGGAGATCTCCTGGCCGGCCAGGACCGTGTCCCGGGTGGCGCTGCGGCACATGTTGAGGACGGGGGTGGTCCAGCGGATGAACTCCTCGATCGCGTTCTCCATCAGCCCCGGGTCCTCCCGCAGCAGCGCCCACTGCTCCGGGTGCCTGATCAGCGCGTCGACGGTGGTGGCGATGACGGTCCTGGTGGTCTCCGCGCCGCCGTCCAGCAGCAGGAGCGCCTCGTTGGCAAGGTGCTCGTCGTCGTAGTCCGGCCGCCCGGCCCACAGCGACGTCAGGTCGTCGTGCGGGCACCTGCGCCGCTCGGCGGCCAGCTCCAGCACGGCCGTGGCGAACTCGCCCGCCGCCACGGCCGCGTCGTGGGTGACGTAGCGCAGGCCGCCGCCGGCCACGATGGTCGTCTCCGACCAGTGGACCAGCTCCGGCCAGCGCTCGTCGGGGAAGCCCAGCAGCCAGCCGATCATCCGGCCGGGCAGCGGCGCGGCCAGGGCCGGGACGGCGTCCACGGCGCCCTTCTCCAGCGCCACGTCGATCAGCTCGGTCACCACGGCCCGGACCTTGTCGGTGTACTTCTCCGCGACGTGGCGCGGGGTGAAGCGCCGGTAGACCAGGCGGCGGCGTTCGGCGTGCTCGGGGTCGTCCATCCCGATCATCGACGGGTCGCTGGGCAGCTGCGGCCGGTAGCCGCCGGTGCTGGACCAGAGTCTGGCGTCCCGCTCGATCGCCGAGATGTCGGCGTGCCGCGAGACGCCCCACAGGCCGTTGCCCTCGTCGAAGTAGGCCGGGGCGTGCTCGCGCAGCCAGGCGTACACCGGGCCGGGATCCCCGGCGTACATGTCTCCGTCGAGCAGGTCGATCCTGACGGCGTCGTCGATGGTTGCGGCGCCTTCGGCGTTCTCCACGGGCTTCCCCTCTTGTCTAGGCCAGCACTCCCGCCTCACGCAGCTCGGCGGCGGTCTCCTCCGGCAGGCCCCACGAGGACAGGTCGGCCAGCCGGGTCGCGGGGGAGAGGTCCTGCTCGGGCACGCCCACCAGGCGGGGCGCGGGCGCGGGCTGCCGTACCCCGCCGACCTCGACGAACGTGCCGCGCGCCTTGTTGTGCGGGTGGTCGGCGGCCTCGGACATCTCCAGGACGGGTGAGACGCACGCGTCCGACCCCTCGAAGACCGCCTCCCACTCGGCGCGGGTCCTGGACCGGAAGGCCTCGGCCAGCCGCTCGCGCAGCGCGGGCCAGCCGGCCCGGTCGTTCCGGTCGGGCAGGTCCGACAGGCCCATCAGCGCGACCATCTCCGCCCAGAACTGCGGCTCCAGCGCTCCCACCGCCATGAACTTGCCGTCGGCGGTCTCGTAGGTGTCGTACATGGGCGCGCCGGTGTCGAGCAGGTTGGTGCCGCGCGGGCCCCAGAAGCCGCTCTGCACGCCGTGGTAGAACATCGCGAACAGCGTCGCGGCCCCGTCCACCATGGCCGCGTCGACCACCCGGCCCGCACCGGTCCGCTCCCGCTCCAGCAGGGCCAGCAGCACGCCGTAGGCCAGCATCAGGCCGCCGCCGGCGAAGTCGCCGAGGATGTTGATCGGCGGGGTGGGCTTGCCGCCCTCGCGGCCGAGCATCGACAGCACGCCGGAGATCGCGATGTAGTCGATGTCGTGCCCGGCGGTCGGCGCCAGCGGCCCGTCCTGGCCCCAGCCGGTCATCCGGCCGTAGATCAGGCGGGGGTTGACCGCGTGCAGGTCGGCGGGGCCGATGCCGAGGCGCTCGGCGACCCCGGGCCGGAACACCTCGACGACCACGTCCGCGGACGCGGCCAGCCGCTTGAAGGCGGCGACGCCCTCGGGGGACTTCAGGTCCAGGCCGATGGTCCGCTTGCCCCGGTCCATCACGTCGGCGCGCGGCTTGTCGCCCGCGGAGGCCACGGCGGAGACCCGGTCGATCCGCAGCACCTCGGCGCCGTGGTCGGCCAGCATCATCCCGGCGAACGGCCCCGGGGCCAGACCGGCCAGCTCCAGCACGCGGACTCCGGCCAGCGGGCCTTTCCTCTGATCCATTCGGCGCTCTCCTCGATGCGGTCTCGACTGTAGCCCGGCACCGCGTAAACAAGCAATCGCTTGGTAGCCTCGGGCCTTCCTCGGAAGCAAGTAGAACAATATTCGGCTTCGGCTGGCAAGACGCCCCACCCGCCGGGTGGCACCTGTGGGAAACTTGCGACTCGATGGATCGGCATCTGGGGGCACGAATGGCACATCCGCACGGGGAACGAGCGATCGCAGGCCGCTACCGGCTCCTGCGCGAGCTCGGCCGGGGCGGCATGGGCGTGGTGTGGGAGGGGCACGACACGCTCTTGGACCGTCCGGTCGCGGTCAAGGAGGTGCTGCTCCCGCCGAACCTCTCCCCGGCCGAGCACGAGCGCCAGCTGACCCGCACCTCCCGGGAGGCCAGGACCGCCGCCAGGCTCAGCCATCGGGGCATCGTGGCGGTCTACGACGTGGCCGAGGAGGACGGCCGTCCCTGGATCATCATGGAACTGGTCAGGGCGCGCGGGCTGGACCAGATCGGCCCGCTGCCGGTGCGCCAGGTCGCCGAGATCGGCCGCCAGGTGCTCTCCGCCCTCCACACCGCACACCAGGCCGGGATCCTGCACCGGGACGTCAAGCCGAGCAACATCCTCCTGACCTCCGACGGCAGGGCCGTGCTCACCGACTTCGGCATCGCCACCGTGGAAGGCGACGTCTCGCTCACCCAGACCGGCATGGTCACCGGCTCGCCCAGCTTCCTGGCGCCCGAGCGCGCCACCGGCGCGGCCGCCGGCCCCTGGTCGGACCTGTGGGCGCTCGGCGCCACGATGTACGCGATGCTGGTGGGCCAGGCGCCCTTCGAACGCCACAACGCCATCGCCACCCTCGGCGCGCTGCTCACCGAGGAGCCCGATTTCGGCCGGGTGCCCCCGGAGATGTACGAGGTGCTCTCCGGCCTGCTCCGGCGCGAGCCCGCGCACCGTCTCACCGCCGAGCAGGCCGACCTGCTGCTGGCCGAGGCGAGCGGAGACCCGGCGGCGACGGCCCGCCGTACCGGGCAGAACCCGTCGCCCGGAATGCCCGTGGCCTACTCCGGCCAGGCCGTTCCCGCACAGACCCACTCGACCCACGCCCTTCCCGGCCACGGGCAGCCGGGGCAGGGCTACCCGGGTCAGGTCCGGCCCGCGCAGACCTATCCGGGTCACGCGCAGCCGGGGCGCACCCACGGCGGTCACACTCACCCCGGGCAGCTTCACGCCGGGCAGCTTCACGCCGGGCAGCTTCACGCCGGGCCGGTTCATCCCGGGCAGGGGCCGGGACGGCCGCTGCCGCCGCCCCCGCGGCAGCCGAGGCGGAGCCCGGTCGCGCTGATCGTGGCGCTGGTGGTGGTGCTCCTGGCCGGCGCGGGCACGGCCGTATGGGCCACGCGCGGCTCGGAGAAGACGACCGCCGACGGCGCGACCACGGCGCCGGCGGAGCCCGATGCCTCGCCGACCGGCCGCAAGAAGGCGGGGAAGTCCGAGAAGAAGAAGGACGCTCCCGCGCCCTCGCCGACCCCGGAGCCCAGCGATCCCGGGCCCATCGTGGCCAAGCCGGAGCTGGGGCCGTACGTCTCGGATGAGGGCGGCTGGTCCATCCAGCGCCCCGCCGACTGGATGGAGAGCATCCCGGACGAGGAGACGATCCGGTGGAGCCGCCCGGGCGGGGGCGCGTTCATGTCGGTGAGCGGGACGAACCTGGTCCTCAACCTGGAGTCGATGCGCGACAGCGCCAGGGAGGTCGTCCGGGAGGGGGCGACGATCCTGTCCGAGGAGTCGGCCCGGGTCTCCGAGAGCTCCAACGAGGCGCTCGACTGGGCGTTCACCTGGCGCCTCAACGAGGGAGCCTCGTCCGACTGGGCCTCGCCCGGCGTCGTCTACCACGAGACGCGGCGGTTCATCGCGGTGGGGGACGAGGCCGCCGTCCTGACCTGGGTGGTGCCCGCGGACGAATGGCGGAAGCTGCCGGACATGGCGCGCGGGGTGTTCGACACCTTCGAGATCTCGGGCGACATCTCCTGACGGGGAGGGCTTGCCGTCTTCCGGCGGAGAACCGCGCCGCCCTCTGAACGGGAGGTTTCGCCGGAACGGGCTTCTCTCTCCGCGGGAGCCGATCCCCAGGACCGGACGGCTATCGTCACTGTCCGCGACGTGAAGCGGAAATCTTCGGCAACTCGACCATGTTCTCGCAGGCCGGAGAGCATGTGACGGCCGTCGTCTCAGGGCTGTTAACCGGGGTTTAACGCGCCCCTCCTCGCTTATGGGATATCCGGGATATAACGTTCTAGAAGCGATCTTTCTGACCGAGAGCCCTGGGGGTGAGGTCCTGTGACGGCCACGACGCAGATGTCGGTGCACCGGCGGGCGGTCGAGCAGATCAGGGAGTCGTACGCCGCGATTCCGCAGGACGCCCCGCCCCGGCTGGCCAAGGCCACCACGAACCTGTTCCGCTTCCGGCACGGCGCGCGCACCACCACGCTCTCGGCCCGGGACCTGGACCGGGTCATCGAGGTGGATCCGGTCACGATGACCGCCGAGGTCCAGGGTATGACCACCTACGAGAACCTGGTGGACGCCACGCTCGCGCACGGGCTCATGCCGTACGTCGTGCCGCAGCTGAAGACCATCACCCTCGGCGGCGCGGTGACCGGGCTCGGCATCGAGTCCACCAGCTTCCGCGACGGGCTGCCGCACGAGTCGGTCGAGGAACTGGAGATCCTCACCGGCGACGGCCGCATCGTCGTCGCGCGGGACGACAACGAGCACCGCGACCTGTTCCGGGCGTTCCCCAACTCCTACGGCACGCTCGGCTACGCGCTCCGGATCCGGATCAAGCTCAAGCCCGTCCAGCCGTACGTCCGGCTGACCCACGTGCGCTTCACCGACGCCCACAAGTGCATGCTCGCCATGCAGGAGATCTGCGAGACGGGCGAGCACGACGGCGAGCCGGTGGACTTCGTGGACGGCACGTTCTTCGAGCCGGGGGAGCTCTACGTCACCCTCGGCCGCTTCGCCGGGCGCGCGCCGTACGTCTCCGACTACACCGGAATGCGGATCTACTACCAGTCGATCCGGACCAGGACCCGCGACTGGCTGACCGTGCGCGACTACCTGTGGCGCTGGGACACCGACTGGTTCTGGTGCTCGCGGGCCTTCGGCGTGCAGGAGCCGCTGATGCGCTCGCTGATGCCGCGCCGGTGGATGCGCTCGGACGTCTACCGCAGGCTCGTCGGCCTCGACCGCAGGTACGGGGTGATCGCCCGGCTGGACCGGTGGCGCAACCAGCCCGTGCAGGAATCGGTCATCCAGGACATCGAGGTGCCGGTCGAGCGAGGCGCCGACTTCCTGGAGTTCTTCCACGAGAAGGTCGGCATGACGCCGGTCTGGATGTGCCCGCTCAAGGCCGCGAGCGAGTGGCCGCTCTACCCGCTGGAGCCGGGCCGGCTGTATGTGAACTTCGGCTTCTGGGGGACCGTCCCGCTGCCCAGAGGCCAGTTCGACGGCTACTACAACCGTCTCATCGAGCACGAGGTGCACACGCTGGACGGGCACAAGTCGCTGTACTCCACGTCGTTCTACCCCCGGGACGAATTCTGGCGCCTCTACAACGGGGACGCCTACTGGCCGGTCAAACGGGACTACGACCCGGGCGGCCGGTTGCTCGACCTCTACGACAAGTGTGTACGGGGGCGTTAAGGAGGTACATTCTGTGAGGCTCGCTGAGATCTTCGAGAAGGTCATCGGCCCCGAGGCGGGCATCCGCCTCACCGCCTACGACGGGAGCGAGGCAGGTCCTTCCGAGGCGGACGTCACCCTGGAGGTGAGATCCCCCGTCGCGGTGTCCTACCTGGCGCAGGCTCCCGGAGAGCTCGGACTGGCGCGGGCGTACGTCTCCGGACACCTCAACGTCCACGGGGACATGTACGCCCTGTTGTCGAGGATGTGGTCGCTGACCGTCAACGACATCCCGCTGCGTGACAAGATTGACACGATCCGCGCCCTGGGGCTCAAGCCGCTGACGATTCCGGTTCCCCCTCCTCCCCAGGAAGTACGGCGCAGCGTGATGGCCCGGCTCGGCAGCCGGCACGCCAAGCAGCGCGACGCGGAAGTGATCCACCACCACTACGACGTGTCCAACACCTTCTACGAGTGGGTGCTCGGCCCGTCCATGGCCTACACCTGCGCGGTCTTCCCGGCCGAGGAGTCGTCGCTGGAGGAGGCGCAGGCCGCGAAGTTCGACCTGGTGGCCAGGAAGCTCGGGCTCAAGCCCGGGATGCGGCTGCTGGACGTGGGCTGCGGCTGGGGCGGCATGGCCATGCACGCCGCCCGCGAGTACGGGGTGAAGGTGCTCGCGGTCACCCTCTCGCGCCAGCAGGCCGAGTGGGGACAGAAGGCCGTCGCCGAGGCGGGACTCAGCGACCTGGTCGAGATCCGGCACATGGACTACCGCGACGTCCGGGAGACCGGCTTCGACGCGGTCAGCTCGATCGGCCTGACCGAGCACATCGGCAAGGAGCAGCTGCCGTTCTACTTCCGCTTCCTGTACAACAAGCTCGTGCCCGGCGGACGCCTGCTCAACCACTGCATCACCCGGCCGACGGGGAAGGAGAAGACCTTCAACGCCGGCGGTTTCATCAACCGCTACGTCTTCCCCGACGGGGAGCTGGAGTCGGTCGGCTACCTCATCCGGCAGATGGAGGACGCCGGCTTCGAGATCAGGCACCAGGAGAACCTGCGCGAGCACTACGCCCGCACCCTCCGCCACTGGTGCGACAACCTCGACGAGCACTGGGACGAGGCGGTCCGGGAAGTGGGCCGGGGAACGGCCCGGGTCTGGCGGCTCTACATGGCCGGCTGCATCGTCGGCTTCGAGCGCAACAAGATCCAGCTGCACCAGGTGCTGGCCACGAAGCTCGACCCGCAGGGCGGCTCCCGCATGCCGCTGCGGCCCTCCCGCGACTGGCCGTGAAGGCCGGCCGGGGCGGATCATGAGGGACCGGCGGGGAGAGGGGGAGGGACAGCCCGTTCTCAGACGGCCATGATCCGGGCTGGGCCGGTGTCCCTCAGGCGGCCATGAGCGGACCGGTGTCGCCGGCCGCGACCCAGCGGCCCCTGCCGAGACGTTTGGCCGAGTACATCGCGACGTCGGCCGCCCGGAGGATCTCCGTGGGCGAGCCCCCGGAGTCGCCGTCGCGGACGGCGATGCCGATGCTGGCCCCGACGCCGAGCCGGTGTCCCCGGAAGGGCACCGGCTCGGTGATCTCCTCCAGGACGCGCTCGGCCAGGAGGACCGCGTCCTGCCGGGACGCGCCCCGGCACAGCAGGACGAACTCGTCCCCGCCGAGCCGGGCCGCCAGGCCGGCGCCGCCGGCCGCGGCCGCCAGGCGCCCGGCGACCGCGCGCAGGACGGCGTCCCCGGCCTCGTGGCCGTGGACGTCGTTGACCTCCTTGAAGCCGTCGAGGTCGAGGTAGAGAACCGCTGCGCCGGGCTCCCCGGCCGGGACGCCCCTCATGACCTGCTCCAGGGCCTCGTGCAGGACCGTCCGGTTGGCCAGCCCGGTCAGCGGGTCGTGACGCGCCTGGTAGGCGAGCTGCGCCTGGATGCGCTCCTGCTCGCGGACCGCCCCGGTGAACCGGGCCAGCACGAACGCCGCGCAGGCGGCGCTGGCCACGATGGTGGCCACCTCCTGCTCGCTGAAGCCGGCGTACCGCAGGGCCAGCGCCGGCGTGCCCAGCAGCGCCATGCCGAGGAAGACCACGCGGGCCGGGTGCAGCGCCCGCACGTCCGTGCCGGACCGGGTCAGCTCGGCCCGGTGGGGGTGCAGCGCGGCCGTGACGAGCAGGGCGTGGCCGAGCAGCAGGCCCGCGCCGAGCTTCTCCACGTACAGGTAGTCGATCTCCAGCATCGGCAGCACGTTGTAGCCGAGGTCGACGGCCAGATAGGTGGAGACGGAGGCGAGCAGCAGCCGGGTCGGGGCGCCGCGGTCGCCCGGTGACAGGGCCAGGAACAGCGAAGCCGCCAGCAGGACGATGTCGCCGACGGGATAGAGGGCGGGCACGATGACCGTCGGGCTGAGCCCGGAGCCGAGGTAGGGCTGGATCAGGAACTGCCAGCCGGCCAGCGCGGCCACCGTGGACAGCGTCAGCGCGTCGAGCACGCCGCCGCGCAGCCGGCCGGGGGCCCGGCGGCGGGCCATCAGCGTCAGCGCCGCCGCGATCAGGGGATAGCCGCTCAGCCAGAAGGCGTCGCTGACCCCGACCGGCGGCACCTCGCCGGTGAGATGGAGGAACGCCAGCTCGATCGCGTCACCGGTGACCCAGAGCGTCTGGGCGAGTGAGATCAGCACCCACGGCCGCCGGTCCGGCGCGGGCATCAGCCGCAGCGCGGCCCACCAGGCCAGCGCGCAGATCACGCCGTACAGGGAGAAGTAGAGGATCTGCCCCGACACGGATGCGTAGATCGCAGCGGTCACGGCCGAGACCACGCCCGCTGCGATGAGGAAAGCCCAGGATTTGACGGCCGTCATACCCGTCCTGTCGGCAGGACGGGCCCCGGGTTGAGGAATCCGGTTCCCCGCTCTCCGGCGCGAGCGGGGAACCGGGCGCCCGTTACCGGAGCTCGCGCTTGAGGATCTTGCCGGTGGCGGTCATCGGCAGGGCGTCGCGGAACTCGACGATGCGGGGGTACTTGTAGGCCGCCATGTTCTCCTTGCACCAGCCGACCAGCTGCTCCTCGGTGAGGGCCGCCCCGGGCGTGCGGATGACGTAGGCCTTGACCTCCTCGCCGTGCGAGTCGTGGGGAACCCCGACCACCGCGGCGAGGGAGACCTCCGGGTGGGTCATCAGGACCTCTTCGAGCTCGCGCGGGTAGACGTTGAATCCACCACGGATGATCATGTCCTTGGCGCGGTCGATGATCGCGTAGTAGCCGTCCGCGTCGCGGGTGGCGATGTCACCGGTGCGGAACCAGCCGTCCCGCATGACCTCGGCGGTCGCCTCGGGCCGGTTGTAGTAGCCCTTCATCACGTTGTGGCCGCGGATGGCGATCTCACCGGGGCCCTCGCCCTCGACCGTGTTCCAGTCGTTGTCGATGAGCTTCATCTCCACGCCCCAGATCGGCGTGCCGATGGTGCCCGGCTTGGCGGGCTTGCCCAGCTGGTTGAAGCTGGCCACCGGAGAGGTCTCGGACAGGCCGTAGCCCTCCAGGATGCCGACGCCGAAGGTCGTCTCGAAGTCCTTGAGCACCTCGACCGGGGAGGAGGCGCCGCCGGCCACCGCGGTCGCGAGCGAGGTGGGCACCTCGTCGCCGTCGGCGTGGATCTTCGTGAGCATGGCCCAGTACATGGTCGGCACGCCCGCGAACAGCGTCACGTTCTCCCTGCGCATCAGCTCCAGCGCGGGGCCCGGCTCGAAGCGCGGCATCAGGACGAGGGTGGCGCGGCGGCGGAAGCCGGCGTTCATCACCACGGTCTGTCCGAAGGAGTGGAACAGCGGCAGCACCGCGAGGTAGGCGTCGCCGCCCTCGGCCCGCGGGTACATCTCGTCCGAGACCATGGCGTTGACGAGCATGTTCATGTGGGTCAGCTCGGCGCCCTTGGGACGGCCGGTGGTGCCGCTGGTGTAGAGGATCACCGCGGTGTCGTCGGGTGCGGTCTGCACCGTCTCGAACTCCGCGGAGACGCCGTCCAGCGCCGCCCAGATGGTCTCGCCGTACTCCGACTCGGTGGCGAACGCGGTGGCCGGCAGGACGAAGAAGTGCTCCGTCCCCGCGGCGCCCTCGAAGCCCGCCCTGCCCCGCTCGCCCAGCGGCAGCTCGGGGGAGCCCTCGAAGCAGAACAGCGCCTTGGCCTCGGAGTCCTCCAGGTGGTAGGTGATCTCCCGGGACTGCAGCAGCACGTTGAGCGGGACGACCGTCGCTCCGGCCTTGAGGATGCCGTAGTAGACGAACGGGAAGTACGGCAGGTTCGGACAGGCCAGCGCGACCTTGTCCCCCTTGCCGATCCCCCGGGATACCAGCAGGTTGGCAACCTGGTTCGCGACGGTGTTGACCAGGGAGTACGGCACGCGCAACTCGCCGAAGACGAGTGCGGCGCGGTCAGGGGCCTCCCGGGCGCTGTCCTCCAGCACGATCGACAGGTTGAGCATGGATGGGTCCTCCGTCCGAACAAACTCTGACGGCTCCATCCTTACAGGGGGAGCATACCGACCGGTAGGTAGCCCAGGTCACGAATTGACAGGGATAACCACCGGAAGTATGCAGGTAAGAGCCCGCTTACGGGGGAGGCGAGCTGACCGACCTCGTGAGGAAGGGTCAGTGGAACATGGACTACGACTACGTGATCGTAGGCGCCGGGTCGGCGGGGTGCGTCCTCGCCGGCCGCCTGTCGGCCGATCCGGGAGTGAGGGTTCTCCTGCTGGAGGCGGGCGGATCGGACCGGAAGCTGGAGATCCGGATGCCGGTCGGGTTCGCCAAGCTGTTCAAGACCGAGTACGACTGGGACTTCACCACCGCCAAGCAGACCGAGATGTCCGGCCGGGAGCTCTACTGGCCGCGCGGCCGGGTGCTCGGCGGGTCCTCCTCTCTCAACGCCCAGATGTGGGTGCGCGGGCACCGGGCCGACTACGACGGCTGGGACGTGCCCGGCTGGTCCTACGAGGAGGTCCTGCCGTACTTCCAGCGGGCCGAGCGCCGCGTCGGCAGCAACCGCGGCGGCGTGTACGGCGCCGACGGCCCGATCTACATCTCCGAGCTGCGCAGCCCCAACATCACCACCACCGCGTTCCTGACGGCCTGCGAGGAGCTCGGTCTGACCCGGCTGGACGAGCTGAACGGACCCTCCAACGAGGGGTACTGCCCCACGCCCGTCACCCAGCACCGGGGCCGCCGCTGGAGCGCCGCCGACGCCTACCTGCGGCCCGCGATGAAACGTCCCAACCTCTCCGTGGTCACCGCCGCGCACGTGCGCAGGATCATCGTCGAGGACGGCCGCGCGATCGGCGTGGAGTACGGCCACGGCCCGGACGGCGGTCCGGGCGGTGGGGCCGCCTCCGCCGCCGGCGCGGTGGCCCGCGCGACCCGGGAGGTGATCCTCTCGGCCGGCGCGATCGGCTCCCCGCACCTGCTGATGCTCTCCGGTGTCGGGCCCGCCGACGAACTGCGGGCGCAGGGCGTCGAGCCGGTCTGCGACCTGCCCGAGGTCGGCCGGAACCTCCAGGACCACCTGGCCTCGGGGGTCATCCTGAACTGCCCCCGGCCGGTCACGCTCGCCGGCGCCGACTCCACGGCCAACCTGCTGCGCTTCCTGACGCGCGGGCGCGGCATGCTCACCTCCAACGTCGGCGAGGCCGTGGCCTTCATCCGCACCGGCCCGGACGAGCCCGCCCCCGACATCGAGCTGATCTTCGCGCCGGGCCCGTTCATCGACCACGGCATGACGCCTCCGTCCGGGCACGGCCTGACCATCGCCTCGATCCTGCTCCAGCCCGAGAGCAGGGGCCGGATCTCCCTCAACGGCCGGGAGGCGACGATCGACCCCGGCTACCTGACGGCCGAGGCCGACCTCCGGCGGCAGGTCGCCGGGTTGCGTAAGGCGAAGGAGCTGTTCGCCACCGAGGCGCTGAAGCCGTTCGCCGGCCCGCCGATGGACCCGTACTGGGGGCCGGAGAGCGACGAGGAACTCGCCCGCTGGATCCGTGAGCGCAGCGAGACCCTCTACCATCCGGTCGGCACCTGCCGGATGGGCGTCGACGCGGGGTCGGTGGTCGATCCCGCGCTGCGGGTGCGGGGGATCGCCGGGCTCCGCGTCGCGGACGTGTCGATCATGCCGGTCATCAACCGGGGGCACACGCACGCCCCGGCCGTGATGATCGGCGAGAAGGCGGCCGACCTGATCACGGCGGACCGTACCGCCCCCTGAGCGAACCGTACCGCCCCCTGAGCGAACCGTACGGCCTCCCGGGCGGAGCCGTGCGGCCTCCGTGCCGGACGTCGTCGGGAAGAGCCCCATGCGTGCTCGCCACCCCCGTGACCGGACCATCCGGATATAATGACGGTGGCTTCAGGACGCCTCCGGTCCGCGGGAATGGGCTCAGCCCACCTGGCGTGCGCACCACGTGTCACCATCGTTCTCCTTTCGGCCTGACCAAGCGGACATCAGGCAGACGAGAGGAGGCCGTTGTGCCGACCCTGGGCATGCCCGACCACCCCCACCTCGACCGCTTCCGCCGCCAGGCCCGTGCCCTGCAGCGGTCCGTTCGGGCCGGGGACCCCGACGCCGTCGCGCGGCTGGCCCGCCATCATCCCGGTGGAGTGCCGGACGACGTCGGCGGCTTCCGGCTCAGCGCGGCGCAGTTCGTCGTCGCCCGCGAATACGGGTTCGCCAGCTGGCCCCGGCTCACGCGGTACCTGGAAACCGCGGCCGAACACGGCTGGGACACCCGGCTCGGCGCGGCGCCCGCGGCCGACCCGGCGGAGGAGTTCTGCCGCCTCGCCTGCCTGACGTACAGCCGCGAGGACGGACCGGCGCGCTGGGCGCGAGCCCGTGAACTGCTCGCCCGGCACCCCGGCCTGACCACGGGGGACATCTGGGCCGCCGCGGCCGCCGCCCGCCCGGATGACGTCGGCCGGCTGCTCGCCGAGCAGCCGCGGCGGGCGGCGGAGCGGGGCGGCCCGTTCCGCTGGCGACCGCTCTACTATCTCGTCTACTCGCGATTCGACCCTGCCGTGCCGGCCGAGCGGGTTCTCGCGGTCGCCCGGCAACTGCTCGGCGCCGGCGCGGACCCCAACGAGGGCTACCTCTTCGACGCCCTGCCGTCGCCGTTCACGTTGCTGACGGGGGTGTTCGGCCACGGCGAGCTGGGCCGGCGGCGCCAGCCTCCGCACCCCCACTGGCGGGCGCTGGGCCGGTTGCTGCTCGACGCGGGCGCCGATCCCAACGACGCCCAGACTCTGTACAACCGGATGTTCGAGCCGGACGACTCGCACCTGGAGTTGCTGTTCGCCTACGGGCTCGGCACCGGGGAGGGCGGCCCGTGGAAGAGGCGGATCGAGGAGCTCGGCGAGCCTGCGAAGCTGCTGCGCGTCCAGTTGCGCTGGGCGGTCGAGCACCACCAGCCCGCCCGGGTGCGGCTCCTGGTCGAGCACGGCGTCGACTTCCGCTCGCCGTTCGAGGGTGACGGGCCCCCGTGGAGTCCCGGCGACGGTCAGACGCCGGTCGAGCTGGCCCAGCTGAACGGCGACACCGAGATCGCCGGATATCTCCTCGCCCAGGGGGCCGCGCCGCCCGGCCCCGACCCGGTGCGTGAGCTGATCGCCGGGGCACTCCGCGCCGACCGGTCCGCGCTGAACCGCGTCCGCGCCGAGCATCCCGACGCCGTGGCGGAAGCCCGCCGCCGCCGTCCCGGGCTCATCGTGTGGGCCGCGGCCCAGGCTTCCGTCGAGGCGGTCACATTGCTGGCAGAGCTCGGCTTCGACGTGAACGCCTACGGGCGCGGTGATGCGCCGGTCGAAGAGGCCTGGGAGACGGCGCTGCATCACGGCGCCGCGAACGGCGACGTCGAGCTCATCCGCCGGCTGCTGGACCTGGGCGCCGATCCCGGCCTCCGCGATCAGCGCTTCGACGCGACCCCGCTGGACTGGGCCAGGCACCTGCACCGGCCGGCGGCCGCCGCGCTGCTCGAACCCGTCACCGCGCCCCCGCCGGGCGTCGAGTGAGCGCGGCGCGGTCACCTCGCACGCTTGCGGCTGCGGTGACCGGCCATCAGGTCGGGAGACCTCGGACAGCCTGCGGGCGGTGTGTCGCGGCTCACACTTGACGTAAGTGAGCACTTGCTCAAATCTGGGTTAATGACCGTGAGCGTGGCGGATATCGACCTGTCGCAGATCCCGTTCTGGGCCCTCCCGCAGGCGGAGCGCGCGGACGCCTTCCGGCGCCTCCGCGAGTTGGACCGGCCTGTGTTCGTCAAGGAGAACAAGGTTCCCTTCGTCGGGCACGGGCCCGGCTACTACGCGCTGGTGCGGCACGCGGACGTCTCCGAGGCCAGCAGGAACGCCGGGATCTTCAGCAGCGAGCCGACGGCCAACAGCATCGTGGACATGCCCCGGTGGCTGGCGGTCTACTTCGGCTCGATGATCAATATGGACGATCCCCGGCACGCGCGGCTGCGCCGGATCGTCTCCCGGGCGTTCACGCCACGGATCCTGTCCAAGATGGAGGAGGACCTCCAGCGGGCGGCCACCCGGATCGTGGACGAGGCGATCGCGGACGGCCCCGGTGACTTCGTGACCCAGATCGCGGCCCGGCTCCCGGTCCAGGTCATCTGCGACATGATGGGAATCCCCCCGAAATTTCATGACCGGGTGCTCCGGGCGACCAACATCATCCTGGGCAACGCCGATTCCGAGTACACCGGCATCGAGCCCGAGTTCAAGCGCTGGAACGTGGCCCGCGGCCTGGTCAAGCTGATGAACGCCGGGCGCTCGCTCAACCACCTGGCCGCCCGGCTCGGCCGCGAGCGCCGGGGTAACTCCACCGGCGACCTGACCAGCCTCCTGGTCAACGGCGAGGAGTCGCTGACGCCCCAGGAGCTGGGCTCGTTCTTCATCCTGCTCGTGGTCGCCGGGAGCGAGACCACCCGCAACGCCATCTCCCACGGGCTGAAACTGCTCACCGACCACCCCGGGCAGCGGGAGCTGCTGCTGTCGGACTTCGAGGGCCGCATCGGCGGGGCGGTCGAGGAGATCATCCGTTACTCCACGCCGGTGATCCAGTTCCGCCGCACGCTCACCCGCGACCACACGATGAACGGCATGGACTACCGCAAGGGCGACAAGGTCCTGCTCTTCTACAACTCCGCCAACCGCGACGAGGCCGTCTTCGCCGATCCCGACGCCTTCGACATCACCCGCCACCCCAACCCGCACGTCGGCTTCGGCGGCCCCGGCCCGCACTACTGCCTCGGCGCCCACCTGGCCCGCCGTGAGATCACCGTGATGTTCCGCGAGCTGTTCACCCGCCTGCCGGAGATCCGCTCCACCGGCGAACCCGACTACCTGCTGTCCAACTTCATCAACGGCATCAAGCACCTGCCCTACGCGACCTGACCGGACGGCATCACCCACGTTCTCGGTGAGCAGGCAGCGCAGCTCCCCGATCGCCAGTTCCAGCACCTGGGGATCGGCGAGACCGCGTCCCTCCGGCCGTTCCGCCACGGCGACGACGTCGAAAGAGTGATGGTTGGGGGAGCGTGCCCGCCGTACGGTGCCAAGCTAGTGCTAGGTTCGCGGGCATGGAGATCAGGACGGTCACGGCCAACGAGATCGACTTCGGCTATCTGGAGATGGGGCAGGGGCCGCTCGCGCTCTGCCTGCACGGTTTCCCCGACACCGCGCACACCTGGCGGCACCTCCTGCCCGCGCTGGCCGATCGCGGCTACCGGGCGGTCGCGCCGTTCATGCGCGGCTACGCGCCCACCTCGATCCCCGCCGACGGGGCCTACGAGCCCGGGGCGCTGGTCGCCGACGCCTGCGCCCTGCACGAGGCGCTCGGCGGCGACGGCGACGCGGTGCTCATCGGGCACGACTGGGGCGCGTTCCCGGTGTACGGCGCCACCGCCTTCGCCCCGGAGCGCTGGCGGAAGGGGGTCGCCATGGCGGTGCCCCCGCCGGCCGCGATGGTCTCGGCCTTCTTCGACTACGAGCAGCTCAAGCGCTCCTTCTATATCTTCCTGTTCCAGACTCCTCTGGCCGAGATGGTCGCCGCCAAGGAGGGGTTCGTCGAAGGGCTCTGGCGAGACTGGTCGCCGGGCTACGACGCCGCGTGGGACGTCGCGGAGGTACGGCGGAGCCTGGCCGACCCAGCCAACCTGGCCGCCGCGATCGGCTACTACCGGGCCATGCTCGGCGCCGTGCCGCCGACCGGCCGCTACGCCGCCGAGCAGAACGCCGGTGTCGGGGAGGTGCCGATCCTCTATCTGCACGGGGAGCGCGACGGCTGCCTGGATCCGGGCCTGGCCGTGACGGCCCCGGCCTTCCTGTCGTCGGGCTCCCGGCTGGAACGTGTTCCCGACGCCGGTCACTTCCTGCACCTGGAGCGGCCCAAAGAGGTGAACGCGCTGATTCTGGGCTGGTTGGGACGGTGACCGTATGGCAGGATCGGCAAGAAACCGAACTCGGTTCTAATGGAGGCTGGCGTGACGGTTTCGGAGCCCGGACTGCAGATCCCGCTGTCGGAGATCGACCTGTCCGACATCACGTTCTGGGAGCGGCCGATGGCCGAGCGGGAGGCGGCCTTCGCCGTGCTCCGCGCGCAGCCGGGGCCGGTCCACTTCGCCGAGCCGGAGGTCCCCTTCGCCCCGCCGGGCCCCGGTTACCGCGCGCTGGTCCGGCACGCCGACATCGTCGAGGCCAGCCGGAACCCCGAGGTCTTCTGCTCGGGCCGGAGCGCGACGAGCGTCCAGGACCTGCCGGTCGAGTTCAACGAGTACTTCGGCTCGATGATCAACATGGACGACCCCCGCCACGCGCGGCTGCGCCGGATCGTCTCCCGGGCGTTCACCCCGAAGATGATCAAACAGTTCGAGGACGACGTCCAGACCGAGGCCACCCGCATCGTCGACGACCTCATCGCCAGGGGGCCGGGCGGGGACTTCGTCGCCGAGGTCGCCGCCCGGCTGCCCCTGAAGATCATCTGCGACATGATGGGCATCCCCGAGGAGCACTACCGGACGGTCTTCGACGCCTCGAACGTCATCCTCTCCGGCGGCGACCCGGAGTTCATCGAGGACGTCAGCAAGGCCGCCGAACTGCTGCTGGGCGCCGGTCAGCGCCTTCAGGACCTGGTCACCTCCCTGGCCGGTTCGGACACCCTGGCCGACGACACCCTCATCGCCGCGCTGACCAGGGCCAACATCGACGGCGAGAAGCTGACGATGCAGGAGCTGGGCTCGTTCTTCATCCTGCTGGTGGTGGCCGGCAACGAGACCACCCGCAACGCCATCTCCCACGGCCTGCACCTGTTCACCGAGAACCCGGACCAGCGGGAGCTGCTGCTGTCGGACTTCGAGGGCCGCATCGGCGGGGCGGTCGAGGAGATCGTCCGGCTGGCCTCGCCGGTCGCGTGGATGCGCCGTACGGTCACCCGCGACCACGAGATGAACGGCACCCTCTACCGCGAGGGTGACAAGGTGCTGCTCTTCTACTGGGCCGCCAACCGGGACGAGGACGTCTTCACCGACCCCTACCGCTTCGACATCCTGCGCACCGAGGGCCCGCACGTGGGCTTCGGCGGCCCCGGCCCGCACTTCTGCCTGGGCGCCCACCTGGCCCGCCGCGAGATCGCCGTGATGTTCCGCGAGCTGTTCACCCGGCTCCCGCAGATCCGCTCCGTCGGCGAGCCCGACCGCCTGCGCTCCAGCTTCATCAACGGTATCAAGCATCTGACCTGCGAGTTCTGAATCATCCCATTGACGTAAGTGGTTGCTTCCGCAAAGGATCGATGTCATGAGCGTGACGCCAGCCGAGCGGAGGCCGATCGTCTCCGTCGCCGACTTCGACCTGTCGGACTACGACTTCTGGGCCAGGCCCATGCGCGAGCGGGAGCACGCCTTCCAGCTCCTGCGGGGCCTGGAGCGCCCGGTCTTCTACCGGGAGCCGGAGATCGACTTCGCCCCGCCGGGGCCGGGCTACCACGCGCTGGTCCGGCACGCCGACATCCTGGAGGCCAGCCGGCACCCGGAGGTCTTCTGCTCCGGGGACGGCGGCGCCACCAACATCCCGGACATGCCGCCGGAGTTCACCGAGTACTTCGGCTCGATGATCAACATGGACGACCCCCGGCACGCGCGGCTGCGCCGGATCGTCTCCCGGGCGTTCACCCCGAAGATGATCAAACAGTTCGAGGCCGACGTCGACGCGGCGGCCTCGAAGATCGTCGACGACCTTCTCGCCAAGGGGCCGGGCTGCGACTTCGTCGCCGAGGTCGCCGCCCGGCTGCCCTTGAAGATCATCTGCGACATGATGGGCATCCCGGAGAAGGACTACGGCTTCGTCTTCGACCGGTCGAACATCATCCTCGGCGGCTTCGACCCCGAGTACGGCGGCGACGACATGACCAAGATCGCCGAGAGGTTGCTGACCGCCGGCCTGGAGCTCAACCAGCTCGTCCAGGACCTCGCCGCCCACCGCGCCGAGCACCCCACCGACGACCTCACCTCGTCCCTGGTCAACGCCAACATCGACGGGGAGAACCTCACCGCCCAGGAGCTGGGCTCGTTCTTCATCCTGCTGGTGGTGGCCGGCAACGAGACCACCCGCAACGCCATCTCGTACGGCCTGCGCCTGCTGACCCGCAACCCCGACCAGCGCGCGCTCTGGCTCTCCGACATCGACGGCCACGCCCCGGGCGCGGTCGAGGAGATCGTCCGGCTGGCCGCCCCGGTGAACTTCATGCGGCGCAAGCTCACCCGCGACCACGAGATGAACGGCACCCTCTACCGCGAGGGCGAGAAGGTCGTCCTCTACTACTGGTCGGCGAACCGGGACGAGGCGGTCTTCACCGACCCGCTCCGCTTCGACATCCTGCGCACCGAGGGCCCGCACGTGGGCTTCGGCGGCCCCGGCCCGCACTTCTGCCTGGGCGCCCACCTGGCCCGCCGCGAGATCACGGTGATGTTCCGCGAGCTGCTGCGCCGCGTGCCCCAGATCGAGGGCGGCAGCCCCGAGCGGCTCTACTCCAGCTTCATCAACGGCATCAAGCACATGGAGTGCCGCTTCTGACGGGCCGGCGGAGCGCCGCTCCCGGCCCGTCCCCGGGCCTCACCCGGCGGCGGCCGCCTTGATCGACTTGAAGACGGTGTTGATGTCGGGCAGCAGCTCCGTGGCGCTCGCCGGCACCGACATGTAGACGATCGACGGCAGGTCGGCGCCGGTGCTCACGGCCGCCACGACGATGGTGGTCTTGTCCATGCCCGAGGTGATCTCGTAGGCGGCCAGCTGGGCCGGGAGGTCGCCGACCTTCAGGGTCTGCTGGGCGACCTTGCTGGCCTTGTTGCCCTCGGGGAAGAACTTGTTGCGCGCGGCGTTCGCCACCGCGTTGATCACCGGCGCCAGGTTCTCCGGCGAGGCGTAGTGCTTCTGCAGCCGGGGCGAGAGCGGCCCGGAGAGCACCTGGGCGTACTGGTTCTTGCCGTTCGAGTCCTGGCCCGTGAGGGTGTACTGGCGGGTGTTGAAGCCGTACGTCGTGGGCATCGTCGGACGGGTGTCCTGCCGCCACGGAGCGCCGAGCCGGGCGAGGGAGAGGGCGGAGCCGGCGTCGGTGAGGGTGCCGGCGACCGGCGAGCCCTCGCCCGGATAGCTCGGCAGACGGCCGATCTTCGGCTTGGCGGTCTTCTTCGGCGCGGCGGAGGGCTTGGCCTCGGACACCGGCTCGGTGGTCTCGTCGGCGGAGGCCAGGGGGCCGGCCAGGAAGGCCCAGATCAGCGCGGCGACCAGCGCGATCACCGCGGACCCGGCGAGGGCGAAGACCCAGACCGGCCTGCCGGCCTCCTCCAGCTCGTTCTCGTCGCCGATGGCCTGGTAGTTGTCGCCGAAGACGGTGTTCCACAGCTCCTGCTGGCGCTCCGGCGGCGGAGTCTTGGGTCCGCTGATCTGGCCGGCGGTGACGAACGGCCGGTTGGGGTCGGACGGGTCGCGGCTCAGGTGGCCGCCCGGCGGGAGCTGCGGGGACTGCGGGCGCCCCTGGCCGGGCCGGTCGCCGCCGCCCGGGTGCCCGCCGTTTCCGGCCGGTCCGCCGTTCCCGATCGGTGCGCCGTTGCCCGGGTGCCCGCCGTCGCCGGGGCGGCCCGTGCCGGCGGGCGCGGGGACGCTGAAGGTCGAGGTCTGGGCGAAGGGCGTGGACCGGGCGAACGGGTCGGCCGACGTCAGCGGGTCATGCCTGGCGAACGGATCGGCCGACGTCAGCGGGTCGGGCTTGGTGAACGGGTCGGCCGACGTCAGCGGGTCATGCCTGGCGAAGGGATCGGCCGACGTCAGCGGGTCGGGCTTGGCGAAGGGGTCGGCGGACGGGCCCCATCCGCCGTTCTCCGGCCCCCGGGCCGGGGCCGCGGGCACGGGCGGCCAGCTGCCCTGGCCGGGCGCGCCGTACGGCGAACCGCCGCCGGCCTGCGGGCCGGGAGCCGGGGAGGCGGGAGGAGGGGTCGCCGGGGTGGAGGACTGCGTCTCGAACATCTGCTGCCACGAGCGGTTGCCCGGGACGGATCCCTGGGGCGGGAGCGGGAGCCGCGGATCGGTGCCGCCGGAGGCGGGGCCCTGCGGGGGGAGGGGGAGGCGGGGGCCGGTGCCACCCGTTCCGAGCGGGTCGTTCGCCCAGGCCGGCGGGGGTTCGGGAGTCGATGCCCATGCCGGAGGCAAGTGGGGCCGGCTGGAATCATCCGGGGCCATGGGTTCCTTACCTCTCGTATGGGTGCCCGAATTGGGAGTATTCGGCATGCTCTCATGTGAGGCGGGGGGATCGGCAGGGAAACGGGAGAACGCCCCCCTGAACTGAAGTCCAGTGGGATCGGTCGGAGGATCCTGCATCGGCAGGCCCGTCTCCCCGGGATCAGGGCCCTGCCCCGGCGCTGCTGAGTGTGCCACGGTGAAAAGGGTAAACGGGAGGGACGGTCGAGGTCACAGCGGATCTACCGGCCCGGGGCGCCGGCCGTTCCGCACGTGACGTCCCACCATTGTGCCGACCCTCCGGCTCCGGCGTCCCGGATTCGGCCGGGCCGTCCCCGTACCGGCCGCGTCCGGCGTTCATGAAAAGCGTTGCGGACTGCGATAGGCTTTGCATATGCGTGCCGCGACCCTGCTGCTTACCGGGCCGCACCGGCCTTCCCGGCGCTAGACGCCCCACCGGTGCGGCTGCCCTTCGCCTGAGCGGAGGGTTTTTCTATTGGGTCGGATGATCCAGATCATCTGTGCGGACGGACACCGAGGGAAGAAAACGTGAGCGAGCGAGCCGACATGCAGAGCGACGAGCAGCACTACGACCCGCAGGCGCTGCAGGCCAAGTGGGTACGCCGGTGGGAGGAGCTGGACCCCTTCCGGGCCGCGGGCGACCCCGCCGACACCCGCGAGAAGCGCTACATGCTCGACATGTTCTCCTATCCCTCGGGCGACCTGCACATGGGGCACGCCGAGGCGTTCGGCATCGGCGACGTCGTGGCGCGTTACTGGGTGCAGAAGGGCTACAACGTCCTGCACCCGGTCGGCTGGGACTCCTTCGGCCTGCCGGCCGAGAACGCCGCGATCAAGCGCAACGCCCACCCGGCCGAGTGGACCTACGCCAACATCGAGACCCAGGCCGCCTCCTTCAAGCGGTACGGCGTCTCCTTCGACTGGTCCACCCGCCTGCACACCAGCGACCCGGAGTACTACCGCTGGACCCAGTGGCTGTTCCTGCGCTTCTTCGAGCGCGGCCTGGCCTACCGCAAGGGCGGTCTGGTCAACTGGTGCCCCAACGACCAGACGGTGCTGGCCAACGAGCAGGTCGTCGGCGGCCGGTGCGAGCGCTGCGGGGCCGAGGTGGTCCGCCGTGAGCTGACCCAGTGGTACTTCAAGATCACTGAATACGCCGACCGGCTGCTGGACGACATGGTCCAGCTGGAAGGCGGCTGGCCGGAGCGCGTGCTGAGCATGCAGCGCAACTGGATCGGCCGCTCGGAGGGCGCCGACGTCGACTTCGTGATCGAGGGCCGCGACGAGCCGGTCACGGTCTACACCACCCGCCCCGACACGCTGTACGGCGCGACCTTCTTCGTGGTCGCCCCGGACGCCCCGCTGGCCGCCGAGATCGTCTCCGACGGGCAGCGGGCGGCCTTCGAGGCCTATCGTGCCGAGGTGGCCAAGCTGTCGGACATCGACCGGCTGTCCACCGAGAAGGAGAAGACCGGCGTCTTCCTGGGCCGGTACGCCGTCAACCCGGTCAACGGCGAGCGCATGCCGGTCTGGGCGGCCGACTACGTGCTGTCCGACTACGGGCACGGCGCCATCATGGCCGTACCCGCGCACGACCAGCGCGACCTGGACTTCGCCCGCGCCTTCGACCTGCCGGTCCGGGTCGTGGTGCACACCGGCCTGGCCGACCCGGGCGAGACCGGCGTGGCGACCCCCGGCGACGGCGCCCTGGTCAACTCCGGCCCGCTGGACGGTCTGGACAAGGCCGCCGCGATCCGGAAGATCATCGAGATCCTGGGCGAGCGGGGCACCGGCAAGGCGGCGGTCAACTACCGGCTGCGCGACTGGCTGCTGTCCCGCCAGCGCTTCTGGGGCTGCCCGATCCCGATCATCCACTGCCCCGACTGCGGTGAGGTCCCCGTCCCGGACGAGCGGCTGCCGGTCGCCCTGCCCGACCTGCGCGGCGAGGCCCTGGCGCCCAAGGGCGTCTCCCCGCTGGCCTCGGCCGAGGACTGGGTGAGCGTGGAGTGTCCCAAGTGCGGCGGAGCCGCCAGGCGCGACACCGACACCATGGACACCTTCGTCGACTCCTCGTGGTACTACCTGCGCTACGTCGACCCCGACTACGAGGACGGCCCGTTCGACGTCGAGAAGGTCCGCCAGTGGGGCCCGATCGACCAGTACGTCGGCGGTGTCGAGCATGCCATCCTGCACCTGCTGTACTCCCGGTTCTTCACCAAGGTCCTGCACGACATGGGCATGGTCGACTTCACCGAGCCCTTCGCCCGGCTGCTGAACCAGGGCCAGGTCATCAACCAGGGCAAGGCGATGTCCAAGTCCCTGGGCAACGGTGTGGACCTGGGCCAGCAGATCGACGCCTTCGGCGTGGACGCCGTCCGGCTGACCATGATCTTCGCCGGCCCGCCCGAGGACGACATCGACTGGGCCGACGTCTCGCCCGCCGCCTCGCAGAAGTTCCTGGCCCGTGCCTTCCGCGTCATGGTGGAGGCCGGGGCCGCCTCCGCCCCCGGGGCGGACTTCGCCGCCGGTGACCTGAGCCTGCGCAAGACGGTCCACAAGACCGTCGACGAGGTGACCAAGCTGGTCGAGGGCCACCGGTTCAACGTCGCGGTGGCGCGCATGATGGAGCTGACCAGCGCGGCCCGCAAGGCCATCGACTCCGGCCCCGGCGCCGCCGACCCGGCGGTCCGCGAGGCCGCCGAGACCCTGGCCGTCATGCTGTCGCTGGTCGCGCCGTACACCGCGGAGGAGGGCTGGGAGCGCCTGGGCCGCTCCGCCTCGGTCGCCACGGCCGGCTGGCCGGTCGCCGAGCCCGCCCTGCTGGTCGAGGACGCCGTCACCTGCGTCGTGCAGGTCGCAGGGAAGGTCCGCGACCGGCTGGAGGTCTCCCCGGACATCTCCGAGGCCGACCTGAAGGCCCTGGCGCTGGCCTCGGAGAAGGTCCAGGGCTTCCTGTCCGGCGAGCCGCGCAAGGTCATCGTCCGCGCGCCGAAGCTGGTCAACATCGTCCCCTAGCGCCATCGCGGGAGGCGGGGGCCCGCGGTCCGTGCCGGACCGGCCCCCGCCTCCCGCCGTGCCGGTTCACCGGCCGTCGCGGTCCCCGAACCGAGGCCCGGCATCCCAGCCGGTTGCAAGGGAAACGGCCGGGATGCCGCTTAGGGTGCCATCATGCGACGTATCGGTGCGTTCCTGCTGGCGGGCGGGTTGGTCATGACGGGCTGCTCCGGCGGCGCCGACCCCGGGCCCGAGGAGACCCGGGCGGCCCCCGCGAGCTCCGGGACCCCCACGGCCTCCGCGCCCGCCGCGACCGGGCTCCGGGCGGCGATGGCCGGGGTCTCCGGAGACGGGCCCGCCGCCCTCAACTTCGAGTACGGCGACCTGGCCCACTGGCGGGACATCGGCGTCGCCACCGATCAGGGGCCGGGGCGGGACAAGACCTGGCTGTCCGTCATCGGGTACGGCCTGGGCGAACTGGTCCGGGCGGGGCAGCCGCTCACCGAGCGGACCGGAATCGCCCCCTACGCCGCCGACCACGCCGTCTCGATCGGCGTGCCGCCGGACACGGCGGTCCGCATCGACGGCGGCGTGGACGCCGAGGCGGTCAGGGCCAAGCTGACCGCGCTGGGCGGCAGACCCGGCAAGATCGGAGACCACGACGGCCTGTCGCTCGCCGACGACCACGCCCTCGACCCGGACGGACCGCTGATCGATCTCGGCCTGGTGAACCAGTTCAACAAGGTCGTCGTCACCGGCTCCACGGTCGCCGTGGGATCGGCCGCCGCGCCGGTCTCCGCCGTGCTCGGCGGCGATCGTTCCCTCGCGGACGTCTCCTCGCACGCCGCCGTCGCCGACTGCCTCGGCGACGTCGTCACCGCGGTGCTCACCGTGCCGCAGAACTCCGGGGCGGTGGCCCTCTACGGGGTCGGGCTGCGCCGTCCCGCGTCCCCGGGCGACACGCCGGTCAACGTGATCTGCGTCGCGCCCCGGAGCGGCGCGATCCCCGCGGTGAGACAGGCGTTCACCGCAAAGCTCACCACGGCGGCCCCGACCACCCAGGGCACGCTGTACGGGGACCATGCCGAGGAGATCAAGCATGACGAGGTGGTGAGCGGGAACTTCACGGTCCTGCGCGCGACCCTCACCCTCGCCCCGGACGCGCCGGCCTCCTTCGCGCACCGGATGCTGCTCACCCGCGACCTGGAAGCGGTCGCCGACCCCACGGCGGTCGACAGCCGCCTGCCGGTTCCCACACCGACCTCCTGAGCGGGGCGGGGGGACGGTCAGGAGGACGTCTTCGCGACCCGCGTGATCCGGTCGAGGATCTCCGACAGGACCGGGCCGGAGGTGGCGAAGTTCAGCCGGGCGAAGCCCTCCCCGCCCGGGCCGAACAGCGGGCCGGCGCTGAGCATGACCCTGGCCTCGCGCTCCAGGAAAGCGGCGGGATCCTCCGGAAGCCCGAGCCCGGACAGGTCCAGCCAGGCCAGGTAGGTGGCGTCGGGGACCCGGTAGCCGACGCCGCCGGGAAGCCGTTCGGCGATCATGCGGCGGTTGCGGTCGAGGACCGCCATCGCCTCCGCCAGCCATTCGTCGCCGTGCCGCCAGGCCGCGACGGTCGCCTCGACCCCGAAGACGTGCGCCGCGCCGTACAGGTGGGCGGGCTGGGCGGCCAGGGTCGCGCGCAGGGCGGGCGAGCCGACATGGGCCACCGAGCAGCGGATGCCGCCCAGGTTGAACGCCTTGGTGGCGGAGGTGAGCGTGACGGTGCGTTCCGGCAGCAGCGTGGCGAAGGAGATGTGCCCGCCGGGGGCGTGGACCAGGTCGGCGTGGATCTCGTCGGAGATCACCAGCAGGTCGTGGCGCTCGGCCAGCTCGGCCAGGCCGGTCAGCTCCTCGCGGGTGAAGGCGCGGCCGGTCGGGTTCTGCGGGTTGACCAGGAGAAGCGCGCGGCAGCGGCCCTCGGCGAGCCGGGCGGCCAGGGCGCCGGTGTCGAACCCCCAGGAGTCGCCGGCCGGCTCCATCGGGATCGGCAGCGCCGGCCGGTTCATCTCGGCCAGGGTTCCCAGGAAGGGGGGATAGGCCGGGACGTGCACGGCCACCTCGTCCCCGGGCCGGGTGGCGAGGTGCAGGATCACCTGGAGGGCCTGGTTGATGTCGGTGAAGGACCGCACGTGGTCGGGGGCGGGGCGCCAGCCGTACCGGCTCTCCATCCGCTCGGCGAAGGCCACGGCCAGCGGGCCGCCGGGCCGCTCGATCCAGCCGGGATAGCCGAGGTCCCCGTGGGCCCGGCGGGTCAGGGCCTCGCGCACCGCGGCGGCGACCGGGAAATCCATGTCGGCGATCCAGGCGGGGATCACACCGGGGCCGGGCAGGGACCATTTGATCCCGTCCCTCGATGCCAGAGCCTCCAGTGTCAGCGCGTCCAGGGGATTGATCTCGGTCACCGCCCCAGCCTAACGAGGACGGTGACCGAGATGTCAGTTGTGTCTTGCTTAATAGGACATGTCGCCTAATGGGGTATGCCTAGGGAATCAGCCGAGGCCGTTCTTCATCGCGCTGATCAGCTCGCCGTTGGAGGTGTCGCCGCTCAGCTCCCAGAAGAACGCCCCGCCCAGACCCTGGTTCTTGGAGTAGCCCATCTTCCCGCCGATGGTGGCCGGGGTGTCGTAGCTCCACCACTGGGTGCCGCAGTGGGCGTAGGCCGTGCCGGCGACCGTGCCGTTAGCCGGGCACCT